>NZ_JACIFK010000009.1:0-325266 GCF_014197345.1 Rhizobium sp. BK008
GAGAGCTCCGGATTGACCTGCTTCAGCCGGATCGCCGCCGCAAGACCGGCCGGACCGGCGCCGACGATCACAACGTCGAATTCCATGCTCTCGCGTTCGGGCAACTCGGTCGTCTCGGTCATCTATTTCGTCTCCGGCTCGATCTGGCACCAGACCGCGAGAAGCGGCCGGGCCGTGCATCTTATCGCGAAGGATTGCCCGGCATCGTTCGCGAAGACTGTGCCGGTAGCGGCAGAAAACCATTGGGAATCGCCAAGGGAGATTTCAGCGGGCGAAAGCAGGAGGAAGGCACGGGGCTGCGTCTGAACATGATCGGGGAAACGGGTGTAGCGATCCATGTAGATCACGCCGACCCTGAGATCGGCGCGTTCCTCCATGCCGCCCGGGCCGACGACAACCGCATGGGAATGCGTATCGCCAAAATTCAGGCTTGCAAACGGACCGGAACGGCCGCGTCTCCAGAGCAGCTTGTCGGCGAGACTATGGAACTGGCTGGCGATCGCCTCATATTTCCGTCCCGATTTCGCAAGATGGGCGATGGCGTCATCAAGCCCTTCCGGCGTGCCGGGAAGGGACCCGCCCTCCGGGCGCACCTTGCCGGTCTTGAGCAGCCTCTGGAGAACCTTGCCCGCGACGAAGCTGGCGACGGCGGGAGCCTCCGCCGACAACATCAGCCCGCCGACATCGTTGAGGAATTCCTGCAACGGCCGAGAACGCCTTTCCCTTCCGATGTCGTGGAGCCGTATATATGCCGGCTTCTCGTCATCGTTCAGGAGAAGGTCGGCACCAGGTTTGATTGGACGTCCCACCGTGCGCGCCACGTTCGGTCTCCCCGCTAAAGCGCCTTTTGCAATTCCGGCAGGACGTCGAAGAGATCGGCGACCAGTCCGTAGTCGGCGACCTGGAAGATCGGCGCCTCCTCGTCCTTGTTGATGGCGACGATCACCTTACTATCCTTCATCCCGGCCAGATGCTGGATGGCGCCTGAAATGCCGCAGGCGATATAGAGCTGCGGCGCCACCACCTTGCCGGTCTGGCCGACCTGCCAGTCGTTCGGCGCATAACCGGCATCGACGGCCGCGCGGCTTGCCCCGACGGCAGCCCCGAGCTTGTCGGCAAGCGGCAGGATGACCTCCCGGAATTTTTCCGCCGAACCGAGCGCCCGGCCGCCGGAGATGATGATCTTCGCCGAGGTCAGTTCCGGACGATCGGAGGCCGACAGCGCATCGGCGACGAAGCGCGACAGAGCGGGATCGGAAACCGCTGCAACCGTCTCGATCGGCGCGGAGCCGCCTTCGGCTGCAGAGGCGAAGGAGGCGGTGCGTACGGTGATGACCTTCTTGGCATCGGTTGCCTGCACCGTCTGGATGGCATTGCCGGCATAGATCGGCCGCTTGAAGGTATCGGCAGAGATCACCTCGATGATCTCGGAGAGCTGGGCGACATCGAGCAGGGCAGCGACGCGCGGCAGCACATTCTTGCCGACCGACGTCGCAGCCGAGAGGATCGTGTCATAGCTGCCGGCCAGCGAGACGATCAGCTCGGCCAGCGGTTCGGCCAGATTGTTGGCCAGCGCATCGCTTTCGGCCAGCAGCACCTTGGAGACGCCGGCAAGCTTGGCCGCCGCATCGGCAGCAGCCTTTGCGCCCTTGCCAGCGACCAGCACATGCACGTCGCCGCCGATCTTGGACGCTGCCGTCAGCGCCTTGGCGGTCTGGTCGGAAAGGCTTGCATTGTCGTGGTCGGCCAGAAGAAGAATGGTCATGATGAGGGCTCCCTGGTTCTGGCTTAAAGCACGCCGGCTTCGTTCTTGAGCTTGTCGACCAGCTCGGCGACCGACTTGACCTTGACGCCGGCCTTGCGGCCGGATGGCTCCTCGGTCTTCAACACCTTGAGGCGCGGTGTGGTGGCAACACCGAAATCGGCAGGAGACTTCTTGTCGAGCGGCTTCTTCTTCGCCTTCATGATATTAGGCAGCGAGGCATAACGCGGTTCGTTCAGGCGCAGGTCCGAGGTGACCACCGCCGGCAGCTTGATCTCGATCGTCTGCAGGCCGCCATCGACTTCGCGGGTGACGGTCGCCTTGCCATCGTCAATCTCGATCTTCGAGGCGAAGGTCGCCTGGGCAAACCCAAGCAGTGCCGCCAGCATCTGGCCGGTCTGGTTCGAATCGTCGTCGATCGCCTGCTTGCCGACGATAACAAGGCCGGGCTGTTCGGCATCGGCGACAGCCTTGAGGATCTTGGCAACCGCCAGCGGCTCGACCGCATCGTCGGTCTCGACCAGGATCGCCCGGTCGGCGCCCATGGCGAGTGCCGTCCTCAGCGTCTCCTCGGCCTTGGCAGGACCGATCGACACCACGACCACCTCTTCGGCCTTGCCGGCTTCCTTCAGCCGCAGCGCCTCTTCCACCGAGATCTCGTCGAACGGGTTCATCGACATTTTCACATTGGCAAGCTCGACACCCGTGCCATCCGGACGAACCCGGATCTTCACGTTGTAGTCGACAACCCGTTTGACGGGCACGAGTATCTTCATGGGTGACCCCCTTTATTTCTAGACTACCGGCCGTCAGTGCGGCCGTTCGGCAAGCAATGCCCAGAAGGCGAAGAGCGGCGTGTCGAGCGACCTCATGGCATGTTTGATGCCAGGGAGATTGTAGAAGGATCCGCCGATACCAGGCGAAAACCAGTCCCCTTCCCCCTGCTGGAATTCTCCCTCGGAAAGCACGAGGTAGACTTCCTCCGGTGCATGGTCGTGATCGGGGTAGCGCATGTGAGGCGCCATCAACGTCACGCCGATCCACAGGTCGCTCCGCTCCTCCAATCCTCCCGGGCCGATGATCATCGCATTGGCATGGCCATCGACAAAATTGTCGCTGGCCGTGTGGTCATACTTGGTGCGCCGACGCCATTCAAGCATTGGCTCGATGCCTTTGAACCCCTCGATCAAACGCGCCAGCGAAGGATAGGACGGATCGATCGAGAGCGCCACATCAAGGAGCGCACACACGGGCAATCGACTTCCTTCCCCTGCGCGTGCATCTCCCGGGCATTCCAGCGCCGTAGAAATCTGACGAATCGAGCGACGGGCTTCCGGCGCCCTGGCAAATTGGTCGAAAGCCACGAAAGCCGCATCCACGAAAATCTGGAGGCTTTCATTGCGCAAACTCATGTCATCACCTCCCGAAACGACCCGCCGACAGGCGGCTGATCTTGCGATCAGATATCTTTTGCGATGCGCAGTCCGTCATAGACGGCGGCATGCGTGTTGCGTGCGGCCACGGCATCGCCGATCCGGAACAGCTGGAACCTGCCGTCGGGATTGCGGACGATGGACTGGGGTTCTCCAGACAGAAGCTGGTCGTGCGACATCTCACCGAGATTGCTCGAATTGGGTTTCAGTTCGAAATAGAGCTCATCGAGCGGGATGGTCCCATGATTGACGACGATCTGGTCGAAGCTGTGCTGCCTGGCAATCCCGCCGTAATCGCTGCCGATATGAGCGACCAGCTGGTTGCCGCTCTTCTCGACGGCTTCCAGACGGTAGGTGACGGTGAAGGTCACGTCGTGCTTCTGAAGAGAACGCATATAGGGCACCAGGTTCATGGCCATGACCTCAGGCGCGAAGGACCGGTCCGGCGTCATGATCTCGACCTTGGCGCCTGCCTTGGCGATGAACTCCGCCGCCTGCAGGCCGGCATGGTCGCCGGCATCGTCGAAGATCAGCACGTTGGTTCCAGGCTTCACGTCGCCGGAAATGATGTCCCACGAAGAGACCACCAGCTCGTTGCCGCTCGTGAGAACCTCGGTATGCGGCAGGCCGCCGGTCGCAATGATGACGACATCGGGATTTTCGGCCTCGATGGTGTCGGCTTCCGCCCAGGTGTTGAAGTGGAAGGTGACGTCGTATTTCTCGCACTGGCTCATGCGCCAGTCGATGATGCTGATCATCTCCCTGCGGCGCTCACTCTGGGCGGTGAGCCGGATCTGACCGCCGGGATTGTTCGCCGCCTCGAAAACGACGACCTGATGGCCGCGTTCCCCGGCGACGCGCGCCGCTTCCAGACCGGCCGGGCCGGCGCCGACGATGACGACTTTTTTCCTGGCGTCGGCCTTCGCCACGATATGCGGCATCGTCAGTTCGCGGCCGGTGGCGGCATTGTGGATGCAGAAGGCGGCGCCGCCCTGGTAGATGCGATCGAGACAGTAATTGGCGCCGACGCAGGGGCGGATATCCTCTTCCCGTTTTTCGATGATCTTGCGGACGATGTGCGGATCGGTCATGTGGGCGCGGGTCATGCCGATCATGTCGACTTTCCCGGCCGCGATCGCGTGACGCGCGGTCGCGACGTCCGGTATCTTGGCAGCGTGGAACGTCGGAAAATTGGTCGCGGCCCGGATTTCACCGGCAAAATCCAGGTGCGGAGAGTTTGCCATGCCCTGGATCGGAATGACATCCGTCAAACCCGCATCGGTATCGATGTGGCCCCGAATGACGTTCAGATAGTCGATGAGGCCGCTATCGCGGAGCCGCTTGGAAATCTCCATGCCTTCGGCCTTGCCGGTACCGCCGGGAAGACATTCGTCGGCGGTATAACGAACGCCGAGGATGAAGTCGTCACCCACCCTTTGCCGGATCGCCTTGAACACATCGAGACAGAAGCGCATGCGGTTTTCGAGAGAGCCGCCATAGGCACCATCGAGTTCGTTGGTCAGCGGCGACGCGAACTGGTCGATCAGATGGCCGTAGGCCTCCAGCTCGACACCGTCCATGCCGCCCGCCTTCATGCGCTCCGCAGCATCGGCGAAATCCTTGATGATGCGCTCGATGTCCCAATCTTCCATCTTCTTCGGGAAGGCGCGGTGGGATGCCTCGCGATGATGCGACGGCGCCACGACCGGCAGCCAGTCGCCCTTGTCCCAGCGCGTGCGCCGGCCGAGATGGGTGAGCTGGATCATGATCGCCGCCCCCTCTTCATGCACAGCGTCGGTCATTTCCCTGATCCACGGGACGATCTCGTCCTTATAGGCGAGCAGGTTGTTGAAAACCGGCGGACTGTCCCTGGACACCGCGGCCGAGCCTGCGGTCATCGTCAGCGCCACGCCGCCCTTTGCCCGCTCCACCGTATAGGCGCGATACCTCTCCTTCGGCATGCCGTCTTCCGGATAGGCAGGCTCGTGGGAGGTCACGATGAGACGGTTGCGCAGCTTCAAATGCTTGAGCTGATAGGGCTGAAGAAGGGGGTCATTCGACATGGGCCGTGGTTCCGGATTAAAAACGTCAGAGGAGACGCTAAGCATAATGTACATAAGTGTCAACGAGGAAAACAAACGGGTCGTTATTTTCGACACTGATGTACATTTTTCTTGTGCGTGGTTTGATAATTTGATAGGAAACACCCCATGGATCAGGCTTTGAACGACACTGGCTGGCGCGGATCACAGGAGGGATGGCTGGAAGCAGCGTATCACTCCCTGCTGGATTCCGGGGTGGATTCGGTGAAGATTCTGCCGCTGGCGAAGAAGCTCAATCTCTCTCGCACGAGCTTCTACTGGTTCTTCAAGGATCGGGAGGAGCTGTTGGCCGCGCTTGTGGCGCGCTGGCGCGATAAAAACACCGGCAACATCGTCAAGCAGTCGGAAGCTTACGCGGAATCGCTTGCCGAGGCGATGCTCAACGTCTTCGATTGCTGGCTCAACAATGATCTGTTCGACGCCAGGTTTGAATTCGCCGTGCGCAGCTGGGCGCTGCAGTCCGACGAGATTCTCGCCGAAGTCCGGCAAGCCGATCAGCTTCGCCTGGAAGCGCTCAAGCGCATGTTCATCCGGTTCGGACTACCAGAAACGACATCAGATGTCAGAGCGCGAACAACTTACCTCGTTCAGATCGGCTATATCTCCATGCAGTCCAGGGAGGAACTCGCCGTCCGCATGAAACGGATTCCAGAGTATATTGCGATCTACACCGGCGAAGTGCCGCAGCAGAGGGAGCTCGATCGCTTCTTCTCCCGGCATGGCCATAGGCCCGGTTAGGGAAGGCCGAGATGAGCGTTTCCTTGAGGATCGGTATCATTGGCGGCGGCGGATGGCTTGGCGGAGCAATCGCCGGCTCGATCCTCGATGCCGGCCTGGTCGGTCCTCGAAATCTCTCCCTCTCCTATCGCAGCGAGCCGCCGCGCCGTTTCCCGAATTCTTTCCTGACCACCGACAATCAGGAGCTTGCCGACCGCTCGGATGTGATCCTTCTCTCCGTTCGTCCGGCCGACTGGCAGGCCCTGGAGTTCGATGCCGGCGGCAGGCTCGTCATCTCTGTCATGGCGGGCATCCGCTTGGGCGCACTTTCGGAACGCCACAACACCGCTCGCGTCGTCCGCGCTCTGCCGAATGCCGCTGCCGAAGTAACCAGATCCTATACGCCCTGGACTGGCACAAGCGACGTCACGGAAGACGATCGAGCAGTCGTCCGCGCCATTTTCCAGGCATGCGGATCTGAGGACGAGGTCGGAAGGGAAAGCGACATCGACTATCTCACCGGCCTTTCCGGATCCGGACCGGCATTCCCGGCGCTGCTCGCAGCCGCCATGATGAGCGACGCCGTCGCCCATGGCCTGCCGGCGGAGATTGCGCAGCGGGCCGTCAACACGGTGATGACAGGCGCCGGCCGCCTGCTGGAGCGCCGTGACGAATGTCCTGACGACGTCGTTCAAACCTTTCTCGCCTATCGCGGCACCACCGCAGCAGCCATCGAAGGCATGCGCGCTGCCGGGTTCAACGCTTCCGTCGCCAAGGGACTGTCGGCGGCATTCAAGAAATCGGTGAGTATGGGAGACGCTTCCTGACAACCGTTGGAGCGGGTTCCTGCGGCGCCCCGCTCGTCAAAATCGGCCGCTAAGCAGAGGGAACGAAATGAAAAAACTACTTGCATCGACATGCCTGACATTCGGCCTGATCGGCGGGGCGTCTTTCGCCAGCGCCGCCGAATGCGGCAGTGTGACCATCGCCAGCATGAACTGGCAGAGTGCAGAGGTTCTCTCTAACCTCGACAAGTTCATCCTGAACGAAGGTTATGGCTGCGAGGCCGACATCACCGTCGGCGACACCGTCCCGACGATCACCTCCATGGCCGAAAAGGGCCAGCCCGATATCGCGCCGGAAGCCTGGATCGACCTGCTTCCCGATGTCGTCAAGAAGGGAACGGATGAAGGCCGGATCGTCCAGGTCGGCTCTCCGCTGCCCGATGGCGGCGTACAGGGCTGGTGGATTCCCAAATATGTTGCCGATGCCCATCCCGATATCAAGACCATCGGCGACGTGCTGAAGCATCCGGAACTCTTCCCCGATCCGGAAGATCCGAAGAAGGGCGCCATCTACAACGGGCCGCAGGGCTGGGGCGGCACCGTCGTGACCACGCAGCTCTACAAGGCCTTCGAAGCCGAGAAGGCCGGCTTCACCCTCGTCGATACCGGCTCAGCCGCCGGCCTCGATGGTTCTATCGCCAAGGCTTACGAACGCAAGGAAGGCTGGGCCGGCTATTACTGGGCGCCGACCGCGCTGCTCGGCAAGTATCAGATGGTCAAGCTCGAAGCCGGTGTGCCGCAGGATGCAGCCGAATGGAAGCGCTGCATCACCGTCGCCGATTGCCCCGATCCGAAGCCGAACGCATGGCCGGTCGATCACGTCGTGACCTTGGTTGCCAAGCCCTTCTCGGAAAAGGTCGGGCCTGAGGTCATGGACTATCTGACGAAGCGCTCCTGGAGCAATGACACGGTCAACAAGCTGATGGCGTGGATGACCGACAACCAGGCAACCGGCGAAGATGGCGCAAAGCACTTCCTGAAGGAAAACAAGGACCTCTGGACAAAGTGGGTCTCGCCTGAGGCAGCCGCGAAGATCGAAGCTGCGCTTTAACGCCGACTATTGCGGTGCGCTCAAAGCGCACCGCCTCTCGCTGCCGATAAAATCAAAAAGACTGCCGCGGCTCTTTGAAGAAAAAGGGGAACCGAATGGAATGGTTTTATAAATTCCCGCATATGGATGATGATGCCCTTCGCAATCTGAAGAAGGCGATCGATGACGGCTTTCGCGCCTTTACTCGCAGCTATGGCGACGCGATCGAAAGCCTCTTCTCCCCGCTGCAGCATTTTCTCATCGCCGCCGACCGCTTCATGACGCAGACGCCGTGGCCGATCATCACATCCATCATCCTTGTGATCGCATGGTTTGCGAGCCGCAGCCTGAAGATCGTCTTCGGCTGTCTCGTGACACTGCTGCTGATCGGCTATTTCGACATGTGGGACGATACGATGCGGACGGTCTCGATGATCTTCGTCTGTACCGTGCTCTCGATCGCCATCGGCATCCCGATGGGGATCCTGATGGCGCGTTCCGACCGGCTGCAGCGCGTCATCAACCCGATCCTCGACGTCATGCAGACCATGCCGAGCTTCGTCTACCTGATCCCTGTCGTCATGCTGCTCGGCATCGGCAAGGTGCCGGGACTGATCGCCGTCGTCATCTACGCCATCCCGCCGATGATCAGGCTGACCGACCTCGGTATCCGCCTGGTCGACAAGGACGTGCTGGAGGCGGCCGACGCCTTCGGGACATCGAGCTCGCAGAAACTGTTCAAGGTCCAGTTGCCGCTGGCGCTTCCCACCATCATGGCCGGCATCAACCAGACCATCATGATGGCGCTCGCCATGGTCGTCGTCGCCTCGATGATCGGTGTCCAGGGTCTTGGCCAGCCGGTTCTGAAGGCGATCGCCAACCAGTACTTCACTCTGGGCATTTTCAACGGCCTTGCCATCGTCGGCATCGCCATCATCTTCGACCGGGTCAGCCAGGCATATGGCAAGAGGCTCCAGAAGCATCGGGAGATCGTCCATGGCTGATCAACGTTTCGGCGGCATCAAGATCCGCCATCTCTACAAGATCTTCGGTCCCAATCCTGCCGCTTACGTCGATGCCGTCCAAAAAGGATTGTCGAAGACCGAGCTCAACCAAAAGCATGGCCACGTGCTGGGCTTGAGCAATATCAATATCGAGATACCTTCGGGCCGCATCCAGGTCATCATGGGCCTTTCGGGTTCGGGCAAATCGACCCTCATCCGCCACATCAATCGTCTGATCGATCCAACCGCCGGCGAAGTGCTTGTCGACGGCGTCGATGTCGTGAAAATGAACGAGACCGAATTGCGGGCGTTTCGCCGGCACCAGACGGCCATGGTGTTTCAGAAGTTCGCGCTTCTGCCGCACCGGAATGTTCTCGACAATACCATCTTCGGCCTCGAAGTGCAGGGCATGGAGCGTTCGAAAGCCGTCGACGTCGCCATGCGCTGGCTGGAGCGGGTCGGTCTCAAGGGCTTCGAGCAGAAATATCCCAACCAGCTCTCCGGCGGCATGCAACAGCGTGTCGGCCTGGCGCGCGCCCTTTCCAACGATGCGCCGGTCCTTTTGATGGACGAAGCCTATTCGGCGCTCGATCCCTTGATCCGCACGGATATGCAGACGGTCCTTCTCGACATTCAGAGGGAGATCAAGAAAACCATCGTCTTCATCACCCACGATCTCGATGAAGCCCTTCGCCTGGGCGACCAGATTGCGATCCTGCGCGACGGCGAAGTCATCCAGCAGGGCACCAGCCAGGACATCGTCCTGCGTCCGGCGGACGATTACATCGCCAACTTCGTCAAGGAGGTTAATCGCGGCCGCGTCATCCATGTCGAAGCCGTCATGACCCCCCTGCATTCCGGCGCAGTACCCGGCGGATTGACGATTGCGTCAGGCACGACAGTCGAAGAGGCCGTCCGGATCCTGGCATCGGCGCCGGACGACGATGCCAGGGTGATTTCACCATCAGGCGAAGCATTGGGTCTCGTCACCTTCCGCCAGCTCGCAGGCGCGATGGTGAACTCGCAGGAGGTGGCTCCCCGACGCGATAGCGCCCTCTCGGTCGCACTCTGAAGCTCAAATGCGGCCGTCTCTCCGTTTCGTTGGCGATACCGATATCGGGCACGCCATCGCAGGAAATGGAAAGTCGGCCGCCTGACGCTTGGGGATCACCATGTCGAAACTCTTCCCGCGTCTGTTTTCGCCCGTCAGTCTGCGCGGACACATTTTGCGCAACAGGATCGTCTTCGGCGCGCATACGGCAAACATGGCGAACAACGGCGTGCCCGGCGACCGGCATGTTGCCTATTATGCCGAGCGTGCGATCGGCGGCGCCGGAATGATCGTGGTCGAACCGATGCCGGTCCATCCCGCCGCCGTGTTGACGCGCGGGAATTTTCTTCCCGGCGACGATAGTGTCGTCCCTCATTTCAGGAAGGTCACGACGGCGATCAGGGAAAACGGCGCGGTCGCGATCCAGCAGCTCTACCATGTTGGCGCGCATGGAGATTCCGATAATTCATACCACCCGCATTGGTCGCCGTCCGGTCTGCCCAGTTATCACGACAGCGACGGCTCGCATGCCATGAGCGAGGCGGAAATCTCAGAAACCATCGACGGATTCGTGCAGGCGGCGCGCCGCTGTCATGAGGCCGGTTTCGATGGCGTGGAGGTCTGGGCGGCCTATCTCGGCCTCATCGAGCAGTTCTGGACGCCCTGGTCGAACCGGCGAGAGGATCAATGGGGCGGTTCGCTCGAAAATAGGACACGTTTCTCGCGCGAGATCACGAGCCGCATCCGGGCGGTCTGCGGTCAGGATTTCATCATCGGGCTTGCGATCAGCGATGAGCCCGATCATAGCGTCGCGCTGACGCGGGACGAGCTTGCCGAGATCGTCGCCCTCCATGACGATCTCGGCCTCGTCGATTACGTCACCTGCGGCTCGGGCGGCTATCTCGACTTCCACAAGCTGATGCCGACATTCCTTTACCCGGAGAAGCTCGGCGCCGATCTCGCTGCGACGATCAGGCGGTCCGTCAAGCATGCGCTCGTCATCGCCGAAAGCCACATCAGAACGCCGGAGAATGCCGAAACCGTTCTGGGAGAAAGAGCGGCGGACCTCGTCTCGATCGTCCGCGGCCAGATCGCTGATCCCCATCTCGCCCGAAAAGCCGGCGAAGACCGCCCCGACGATGTTCGCGGCTGCATTTCGTGCAACCAGATGTGCTGGGGCCGGCGCTCGCGTGATTATTGGATAAGCTGCCTCATCAACCCGTCGGCCGGACGGGAATACCAATGGGGCGGCGACCGCTTCAGCCCGGCCGGCCAGCCGAGAACGGTGCTGGTCGTCGGCGGCGGGCCTGCCGGTCTGGAAGCCGCCCGCGCAGCCGCGGAGAGAGGCCACCGGGTCATCCTCGCGGAAGCCTCCAGCCGGCTCGGCGGCAATTTCCTGCTGGCCGGACTGCAGCCTCGCCGCGCGCAGATCCTCGACCTCATCGGCTGGTACGAGCGGCAGCTGACGAAACTCGGTGTCGAGATCCGGCTCAACTCTTATGTCGAGGCATCGGATGTCGAAGCGATCGGCGCGGATGCCGTCATCCTGGCGACAGGTTCCTATTCTCCCGACACCGGCTTCCAGAAGGCTCTGCCTTCGGTCGAGACGCTGCCCGGCATCGAAAGGGGAAACGTCTTCACGATCGAGGCTGTCATGGCGCGGCAGGCAAGGCCGGGCAAAAGGGTCCTGCTGCTCGACGAGGGTGGCGGCTGGCGCGGCTGCGGAACCGCCTGGAAGCTCGCCGAAGATGGGCACCTGGTGACCATGCTCTCGCCCGACCCCTTCATCGGCAAGGAACTTCAGCGCACCACCGCCGACGTACCGCTGCGTCGGACCTTGAAGAGGCTGGGTGTCCAATGGCGTCTGGAGGTCAGCGTGCTGGCGTGGCACGGCAACGGCGTCACCCTGCTGGATCACAATACCGGCGAGCATTTCTTCGAGGAAGGCGACAGCCTGGTGCTCGCCACAACCAATGCAGCCGCCAACTGGCTCGGCGAAGAACTGCGCTCGAGCGGTCGCCATATCGTGGAGATCGGAGACTGCGCCGCCCCGCGCCAGGCGCCCTATGCCTTCTATGAGGGCAGGCGAGCCGCATTGGAGCTGTGATGACCGGGCAGAGGATCAGAATGCCGATCGACGAGCTCCGCCAACTGGCGCTCGAAGCCTGCCTCGCCTGCGGTGCCAGCCAGGCCATGGCGAAGGCGCTCGTCGATGCAACGCTGTCGGCTGCCCGTTTCGGGCGCCCCGAGCTGGGTTTTCCGCATTTCGTCGATTATCTCGCCAGCCTGCGCGAGGGGCGGATCAACGGAGACGCCAAGCCCGGCTTCAACCATGTGCTGCCGGCCCTGATCCAGGCCGATGCGGATGGCGGCATAGCGCAGCTCGGCTTTGACCTCATTTACGACGACTTCACGAAACGCGTGAAAACCTTCGGCATTTCAGTCTTCACGCAGAAAAACAGCTATACCGCCGGGGAACTGGGATATTACATCAGGCGCCTGGCTCAGGACGGATTGATCTCCATCGCCGCTGCCAACGGCCCACCATTGATGGCCGCCGCCGAGGGCGGTGAGCGCGTTTACTGCACAAATCCGCTGGCCTTCGGCGCGCCCATGCCGGCCCCTTTGCCGCCTCTCGTCATCGACCAGGCGACGAGCGCTACGGCCTTCGTCACCCTTGCCGAGGCGGCCAAGGCGCAGTCGCCGATCGCTCACGGCATCGCCATCGATGAGACCGGCGCAATCACCACTGATCCGGTCAAGGCGATGCTCGGCGCGCTCCTGCCCTTCGGCGGCTACAAGGGCGCCAATATCGCCCTTGTCGTCGAGATGCTTTCCGCGGGTCTTTCCGGGGCCGCATGGTCGCTCGATGCAGGCCACTTTCTCTCGGGCGAGCATCCGGTCAATGCCGGAATGACCGTGATCGCGCTCTTTCCCGCAGCAGTAGATCCGGATTTTCAGGCGCGAGCCACGGCCCAATTGGAGCGGCTGCGCGCCAAGGGAGTTCGCATCCCCGGCGACAGAGCGATGTCCGCATGTACCGCGGAAACCGATAGCCTCGAAGTCGACGCAGCGGTGCTCGAAACGATCCGCCGCTTGTGCCTTCAGTGAAAGCAAATCATTACCAAGCCGAAGAAGCGCGCGCACTGCGGACCAGTGCGCAACCATGGCGACAATGTCCTCGTTCGGCTAATTGAGAAACTAAAGATCTCTATCCACTTTGCGCAGCGCATTGCGCAGAACAGACGGCTTCAGGGGAGCGGCTTCATATACATTTTGCGCAAGATCAGTCCAGACTGCGTCACGAAAAGCCGCTCGGCCGACAATATCGGGACCGGACAATTGCTCCATAGCTGAGGAACAGTAAGATCAATCCCGACCAATGCCATTATGGTTTGCGGTCCTAAAACCAAACCCGTTCATCCATCACCCCCAAAAGGATGGAAGGGATCATACATACGCACTGCATCCCGTGCGTATGCCTGCATGCCTGTCAGCCTGCCGAAGGCCCTCTTTAAGCGGTCCACTATAGAACCTTCGGCAGGCGACTGCGCGACTTGCGAAATCGGGGGCCCACTCGATAAGCTTCAGATATCGCTCCTCTCGGCAAGACCCGCTGCATTTGAGCCCGCCGAGCGCGGCCGCGTTTTTCTCGGACGTGCCAAGGCCGCTCTATCACTTTGAATCAAAATCCTAAAACGCGTCGCATGAATTCGCATTGGCGCGATGCGCTGTATAGTGGCCTGGCGGATACAGGCGATAAATTTACCCTTCTGCGTAATCGTTTCATCATCAGCCCGATGGCTTGCCAACTGTTCCGAGTTCTGCCAGTTCCTGCCGTCAGGCTGCGAAAAACGGATGCGATGGGAACTCTTGGCAATGCATTTAACGGGTTGGTTTTATTGACGCTTGTCACGCCCGCGTTTCGTCTGCATCGGCTTACGCAAACCACCGATCCCGATGCCGACACCACGTGCAGATTCCCCTGCTCCGCTGAGACCTGCTGCGCTGCATGCTCCGATCGGCTAATATATAGCCACGCCTCAGCAATCAATCACGTCCACAGGCCCTGACGAAGCGGAGGAGGATGGTCGATGGTATCAGGCGAAGCGATTGGAGGTACGCGCATCAATATGTCAGCGCTATCATGGATTGCGCCGGCATCGGCGAGCGACGGAGAAGGACAAGTCAACACAGCCCCATTGAAACGATAGGAGCGGCATGACGGAAAATAGCACTGCCCCATTCTCATTTCGATTTAGCGGTTCGTCCTTCGACAACATGGTCGAAACGCTGGGCGGCGCCTTTGGCGCATTTGATGCCGAGCCTGTCGGCCGCAGCCAGGACTTCCATTGGGGATTGGATTTCTCGGCATGTGACAGTGCCGTCCTGCTCACCGGTTATCATGAGGCGGAATTTCAGTTCAATATCGAGCCGACCGTCGATACGGCCGAATATCTGTCGATCGTCGTGCCGCGCAGCGGCGGCATGGGGGTCACCTATGGGTCGCGCGTCGCCGAGGCCGGGCAAGGAAAATTGCTTCTTTACAATAATTTCGAGCCCAACAGCGTCATCATGCATGGGCGATCGAACGTCATCGACGAGTTGCTGATCAACTGGCCGCTCATCCTCCAGACGATCGGCCAGACTTTCGAGATGCCGTTCAGCGGCTCTCTCGACCTGCTGCCCGAACTGGATCTGTCCAAGCCGGAAGGCCGGTTGATCAGCAATCTCACGGAAACGATCATCGCGGGCATGCGCGACGATGGTCCCTTGCTGCAGTCGCCGATCGCCATGGCGCATATGACGCAGGCGCTGGCCGATCTGGTCGTGCGCCTGGTGCCGCACCGGCTGTCGCATTTCCTGGAGAATGGCCCGGCCCTGATCGCTCCCCGGCATGTCCGCCGGGCGATTGAATTCATGCACGCCAATATCGATCAGCCGATCACCATGCCGAAGGTCGCCGAAGCGGCCGGCGTATCCAGCCGGGCGCTCGAAACCGGTTTTCGTGCCTTCAGGGGAACCTCTCCCGCCGCCTACCTCTTGACCCTTCGTCTGCGTGCGGCGCGCCAGGATCTGCTCGATCCCGAGAGCAAGGACACCATGAAGGCCATCTGTCTCAAATGGGGCTTCTTTCATTTCGGCCGGTTTTCCGCGGTCTATAAAAACACCTACGGAGAATACCCTTCCGACACCAGGAAGCGCGTGATCCGGCGATGATGGCCTCGGCTTGCGGCGAGTAAGCGGGCAGCCCGCGGCCGACGCAAGGGGCTACGCCTCGTCCCTCGGCGGCAATGTGTAATGCACTCTCATCGTCCTTGGATCGCGCTTGACGATCTGCAGCACGCCCTCGCGTTCCGCCAGGGCGTTGAGTTCCCTCAGCACGAGAGAATGCGCTATCCCCAGCATGCGCGCAAAGGTGCGGCTGTCACGCGCAATCCCCAGCTCCGCGGCGACGAGCAGGCCGGCTTGTATCGACGTCAATTGGGCATCTCTGCCTTGCGCCGCCGCGACGAGGGCAAGAAAGCGATCGACCTCGGCTGCCTCTACGCTCACGCGGCTTTTCGCCGGCGGAAGGACACCATGATCGATTTCGAAGTGGGCGTATCGCTTTCCCTGCCGGCGCTGCCAAGCGGCACGAGCACGTTCAGTTCGGGGTAATAACCCGCTATGCTTCCCCGGGGGATGTCATAGGGCACAAAGCGGAAATTCTCAGCGATGCGCTCGATACCGTCCTCATGCTCGCCGACCACGTCGACCCGGTCGCCGGCCTCGGCATGCATCGCCTGCAGATCCGCCGGGTGAATGAAGATGACCTGCCGCTCCCCGTAAACGCCGCGATATCGGTCATCGAGGCCATAGACCGTCGTATTGTATTGATCGTGCGACCGGAAGGTCTGCAGGGCGAAACGCCCCTCACCCTTTCGCGCCCGCTGATGCACCGTCTCTTCCGGAAGCGGCTCGGCAGAGAATGACGCCTTGCCTGCCGGCGTATCCCACTCCCGATGGGCGGCCGTGTTGCGCAGGTGGAAACCGCGCGGCTTGCGCAGGCGCGCATTGTAATTTTCGAAGCCCGGGATAGTCGCCGCGATATGATCGCGAATGCGGTCGTGGTCGCCGGCGAGCTCTGTCCAGTCGACCACGGCGGCGCCGACCGTCGCTTGCGCAATGCCGGCAATGATGGCGACTTCCGAGAGGAGATGCGGTGAGGCAGGGCGATTGATGCCGGCGGAACCGTGCACCATGCTCATCGAATCCTCGACGCTGACGAGCTGGGAGTTGCCCGCCGCGTTCATATCCATCTCGGTGCGCCCGAGGCACGGCAGGATGAAGGCGGCCTCACCGGGCATGAGATGCGAATGATTGGGTTTGGTGGCGATGTGCACCGTCAGCTTCAGCCGCCGCAGCGCCTTTTCGACAAGGGCGCTGTCGGGGGTGGCGCGGGCGAAATTGCCGCCAAGCCCGATGAAGGCCTCGGCCGAGCCGTCGAGCATCGCGCCGATGGCGGCAAGGACATTGTGGCCATGTTCGCGGGGAACGGCGAAGCGGAAGTGTTTCTCCAGCGCATCGAGGAAATCGTCCGACGGCTTTTCGTTGATGCCGACGGTGCGGTCGCCCTGCACGTTGGAATGCCCGCGAACCGGGCAAAGGCCGGCACCCGGCCGGCCGATATTGCCGCGCAGGAACATGAAATTGGCGATCTCGCGGATCGTCGCGACCGAATGCAGATGCTGGGTCACGCCCATCGCCCAGGTGCAGATGACCTTCTCGGCGTTGATATAGACATCGGCCGCCCGTTCGATCTCCTGCCGGCTCAGTCCCGATTGATCCTCGATCTCAGCCCAACTCGTTGCCTCGACCGCTGCCCGATATTCCGCAAAACCCGCGCAGTGTTCGGCGAGAAATGCATGGTCGAGAACGGAGGGCAGACCGGCGGCGACCGCTGCCTCTTCCGCAGCCAGCACGGCCTTCGCCATCCCGCGCACCGCGGCCATGTCGCCGCCGAGTTGCGGCTGGAGATAAAGGCTGGCGATGTCGGTCGAACCGCCGCGCAGCATCTCGATCTTGTCCTGAGGATCGGAGAAGCGCTCCAGGCCGCGTTCGCGGATCGGATTGAAGACGACGATGCGCGCGCCGCGGATCGCCGCCCGGCGCAAGTCGCCGAGCATGCGGGGATGGTTGGTGCCCGGGTTCTGTCCGATCACGAAGATCGCATCGGCCTCTTCGAAATCCTCCAGAAGCACCGTGCCCTTGCCCACACCGACCGCCTGGCGCATGGCGATGCCGCTTGCCTCGTGGCACATGTTGGAGCAGTCGGGAAAATTGTTCGTGCCATAGACGCGCACGAAGAGCTGGTAGAGGAAGGCCGCCTCGTTGCTCGCCCGGCCGGACGTATAGAATTCCGCCCGGTTGGGATGATCGAGACCCTTAAGAATGGCTCCGATTTCGGCGAAGGCATCCCCCCACGCGACCGGCAGATAACGGTCGCTCGCCGCATCGTAGCGCATCGGATGCGTCAGGCGGCCGTTGAGTTCCAGCTCATAATCCGTCAGCCGGCGAAGCTGCGATACCGTATTGTCAGCGAAGAAAGCGGGCGTTGCCCGCTTCTCCGTCGCCTCCCAGGCGACGGCCTTCACACCGTTTTCGCAGAACTCGAACGACGATCCGTGTTCCGGATCGCCCCAGGCGCAACCCGGGCAATCGAACCCATCCGGCTGGTTCGCCTTCAGCATCGTCCGCGCCCCGGAAATCGGCATGCCGCTTTGAAGCAACTGCTTCCCGCAGCTCTTCAACGCGCCCCAGCCGCCGGCTGCCGCCGATTTCTTGCCAATGAATTTTTTGTCCATGCGCCCTGTATTGTCGAAGCGAGGAAAACATCAAGGCCGCAGGAGCGATGGATCGATAGGAAAAACCTATCAAGGATTCAATCAACCAACGTCCTTCATGGCATGCCGTTCGTCGGGCGAATGTGCCAGGATGCGATTGCGGCCTTGCGTCTTGGCGTCGTAGAGCGCCGCATCGGCCTCCGTCAGGAGACGGTTCGGGTTGACCCTCAAGGTGGCGCCGGTCGCGCAGGATATGCCGATACTGGCGGTCACTCGTCCGAATTCGCTGCCGGAATGAACGATATTCTCCTGGTTTAGGAGACGTGCGAATTGCTCGGCAACGATCATTGCCCCTTTCGCACTGGTCGCCGGAAGCAGAACCACGAATTCCTCTCCGCCGTAACGTGCGACGATGTCTGCCGGCCGGCTGACGGACTGGCGAAGGCACTTGCTGACGACACGCAGGCATTGGTCTCCGGCGGGATGACCGTAGGTGTCGTTATAGGCCTTGAAGCGGTCGATATCGACCATCAGCAGGCTGAACGGCGTGTTCTTCCTGGCGCTGCCGGTGGTCTCGCGTGCGAAAGCTTCGTCGAAGGCCCGACGATTGACGATGCCGGTGAGCCCGTCGGTCTCGGCAAGGGACTTCAGTTGCTCCGCCGACAGCCTGAGCGCGATTTCCGCCTGCTTCGTCGCGGTGACGTCCGAGACGACGGCCATCGCCGTGCCGTCTTCGGCAAGCCTTGTCCGGATGCTGCGCCAGTCGCCGTTATAAAGCTGGACCTCTTCGTCCTTGTTGCTGTGCAGCGCAGCACTGGCGACCTTGATCCATTCTTCGAGGTCATTGTCCGGAATACCGGTGCGCTCGTTTGTTTCGGCGACGCGGCGGAGAATGTCGCTGATATGGGCGCCAACCACGCGCGCATCCCCGGATAGCGGAAAGGCGGTGCGATACTGCTCGTTGCAGAAAACAAGGAAACCCTTGCTGTCGTACATGGCGATACCGTCGGACATGCCGGCCATCGCATGCGACAGCAGGTTCTTGCTTTCGCGCAATTCCCGCTCCAGGACGGTACGCTCCGTAATGTCACGTGTTACGCCCGCAAGGCCGATCACCCGCCCCTGCCTATCGCGCAGCGGCACCTTGGAGGCGAGCAGGGATCTGCCTTCGATATGCTCGGTAGAGTCGATCAGAGGCACCCCGGTGTCCATAAGCTGCTGTTCGAGATAATACAATTCTTCAGCGAGCGGGCGCGACAGGAGATTAAAATCTGACAATCCGGTCATCTCCGCCGTCGTCTTGAAACGATAAAGGCGGATCATATTTTCGTTGACGGTGATGAACCGGCTGTTTCGATCCTTCACGTAGAGATAGTCGGGCGACTGCGAAAATGCGGTCACCAATATGCTTCGCTCCAGCGCCCATTGTTGGGTCTTCAACAGAATGAAACCACACAGCGCAGTCGCCAGGCAGTTCAATACGGTCATGGGCAGACCGATCATGGCCAGCACACGGGCGTGCACCAGGGTGGGAAGCGTCGCCATCAACACGACAAGAGAGGCGCCGAGCGCGAGGCCCAGCAGGCCAACGTCCATGAGCCGGGGAGATCTCTTGCGGATCCAGAAATTGCCAATCAGGCCGATGCCGGTCGCGACAGCAATCGCGACGAGACCGTCGATCATTGCCGTGCCGCCGACCCAGAAGCGAAAGGCCATCGCCAGCGACGCCGCAAAAGCCGCCGCGATCGGCCCGCCGAACATGCCCGCCAAAGCAAGCGGCGAGAAGCGCAAGTCGATATAGAGGCCGGGATTGAATTCGACGGCCAGCAATATCGATCCGATCGAGGCCGCGCCGGCTACGATTCCGAAGGCGATTTTCTCCTGCCTGGCCGAACTGCGCTGAAACTGGATCGAAAAATGCGCCCAGAGCGAAATGGCCAGGCACACGAAAGAAAGGTTGCCACCGAATTGCGTCCAGATGCCACTCACTGCGTTGGATCCACCTTCCAATACATGTACCGAACTGATCATAGGGCAACACTGGTTTGAGCTTAGTTAAATCGGAGACCCATCAGGCTATTTCATTTGCAGATGCGTCTCCGGGCCGAAGCGAGTGCTGGAGACGGTGAAGTATGCGCAGGGCCTTGCTGCCAGATTTGACGACATGAGAAAGACGCTGAACCGGATTGAAAGGTCATGCCCGAAGACGGCAGGAGACATCATGTCCGCAATGCGCTGCAGTTCAACGGATAGCGCCCGATGCGATAAGGCATGCTTAACAACTGCATCCTGGGCCTCGGGACATCTATCCGGATAGCGCAATAGTTGCGCTATCCGGATAAGCATGCGCATTTGGACTATCGTGTTGCGCACCAAAGCGCTCGTGAAGCTACGAGAGAGATCGCGCCGCTGCTGTTCATAACGCACCCGCGGTCACGATCCCGGCTCTTTCACTACTTGCAGATCGCCGCAGCCAAAAAGCCACGCATCGCCTCGCCATAGGGCGGCCGCATCATGTATTCCGCTTCCACCATCTTGCTCTGGTGATAGACGGCGCGCGGATGCGAGAAAGTGAGGAAGCCGAATTTGCCGTGATAGGCTCCCATGCCCGAATGGCCGACGCCGCCGAAAGGCAGGCCTTCCGCCGTGACGTGGCTCATGCAGTCGTTGACCGTCACGCCGCCGGAGGTCGTATTGTCGAGGACACGGCGTTCCTCCTGCCGATCCTGGCTGAAATAGTAGAGAGCGAGGGGGCGCGGCCTGGCATTGATACGATCGATGACGTCGGCGATATCGCGATAGGCAATGACGGGCAGCACCGGTCCGAAGATTTCCTCCTGCAGCACGCGCATGTCTTCCGTCGGGTCGAGGATCAGGGTCGGGGGTATGCGATGGGCCGATTGCTGGGAGAAATTCTCCGCCGCCGGGTTGATCTCGACGATCCCAGCGCCCTTGGCCCTGGCATCGTCGATCAGGCCCTGGACGCGGGCGTGATGGCGGGCATTGACGATCGAGGTGTAATCGGGATTTTCCTTCAACGCCGGATACATCGCGCCAACCGCCGCGACCGCGTGTCCGGCAAAGGCTTCGACGCTTTCCTCGGGCACATAGACATGATCGGGCGCAAGGCAGATCTGGCCGGCATTCAGCGTCTTGACCGTCATGACGCGGCGCGCCGCGTCGGCGAGATCGGCCGAGCGGCCGACGATGACGGGCGACTTGCCGCCGAGTTCTAGCGTCAGCGGCGTCAGGTTTTCCGCCGCCGCGCGCATGACATGATGGGCGATCGCGGTCCCGCCAGTGAAGATCAGGTGGTCGAAGGCCAGTGACGTGAAGGCAGTGCCCGTCGCGGGTCCGCCCTGAACGACTGAGATTTCCGTTTCGTCGAAGGCGCCGGCGATGAGCTTCGCCATCAAGGCTGATGAAGCCGGCGTCACCTCCGAGGGCTTGATCATGGCGCGGTTGCCGGCGGCGAGAATGCCGGCAAGCGGCGCAAGGGCGAGCTGATAGGGGAAATTCCAGGGGCTCAGGATTCCGACAACCCCCTTCGGCTGATAGACCACTTCAGCGACCGCATCCGGAAACAGTGCCTCGTGCTCTTCCGGCTTCAGCCATTCGGCAAGATGGGCCTTGGCATATTTGAGCGAACCGACGCAGGTGAAGACGTCGAGAAGCAGGCTCGCCTCGACGCTGCGGCTGCCGAAATCGTCCGAGAGGGCCGCGGCGATCGCATCCTTATGATCGACCAGAAGGGCGATGACGCGGTCGATGCGATCGATGCGGGTCTCGATGCTTGGCGGCCCTTCCCTCAGGAAAGACGTCTTTTGCCGGTCCAGCAGCGCCTTCATGGCATCGGCACTGGTATCGGTGGCGATCGGGGTGACGGTGTTCATTGTTTCCTCCCTTGAACGATGTCAGACGGCCGGCTGGCGTACGATCGGTTTCAGCACGATGCCCTTTTCCGAATCCTCCACCGCCTGGTTGATGTCGGCGAAATCATAGAAGGTGACGAGCCTGTCGAAGGGGAAGCGCCCCTGCCGATGCAGATCGATCAACAGCGGGATCAGCACATCGGGATTGGAATCGCCCTCGACGATGCCGCGGACGCGGCGTCCGCCGGAGAGGATATGGGTGAGATCCAGCGTCAGCGTCGCGCCGTGCGGCGAGGCCCCGACGATGCCGCAGGTGCCGCGCGGCGCCAGCACCCGCACACACTGGTCGATGACGGCGGGCACGCCGGAGGCATCGATCGCATAATCAACGCCGGCGCCGGTCAGCGCCATGATCGCGGCAACCGCGTCGCTTGTCTTGCCGTTGACGATATCGGTGGCGCCGAGTTCCGCCGCAAGCGCCAGCCGCGTCTCGTTGACGTCGACGGCGATGATCCGCGAAGCGCCGACGACCCGCGCCGCCATCACCGCGGCAAGACCGACGGAGCCCATGCCGAAAACCGCGAGCACTTTTCCCGGTTCGACCTTGAGCGCGTTCATGACCGCGCCGGCGCCGGTCTGGATGCCGCAGGCGAGCGGCCCGAGCAGCGCCAGATCGGCATCTCCAGGCACTTTCACGATATTGCGTTCATGGCACAGCGCATGGCTGGCAAAGGAGGATTGCCCGAAAATATTGCCGTGAACCCGCTCCCCCTCGCATGAGAGCCCGCTCGAACCATCGGCACGCGCACCGAAGAAATTGCGCGGGAAGAATTCGTGGCAATAGGTTTCCTCGTGATCATTGCAGCTCGGGCAATGGCCACAGGAGTTGAAGGTCATGACCACATGATCGCCGGGCTTGACCTTGGCGACACCCGGCCCGACCCGCTCGACGATGCCGGCGCCCTCGTGGCCGAGCACGACCGGCTGCGGCACCGGCAGGTGCTGGTCACGCATGACGATATCGGTGTGGCAGACCCCTGTCGCCACGACGCGAACCAGGATCTCGCCCTCGCGCGGCTCCTCCAGATCGAGCCTTTCCAGCGAAAACGGCATATGCGGCGCACGCGCCACCGCGGCATGGATTTTCATTCTATCCTCCTCCCGAGATCAATCTGCGCCCTCAGCCGCGCTTGTAAGCGCCGAGCCCCGGCTGATAGGTCTTGTCGTCGAGGAACTGTTTCAGCCCCTCGTCGCGCCCCTTGGTCTTGTCGAGAAACAGCATCTGCTCCAGCTTGGCGTAGATGTAATCGTCGGCGAGATCCCATGGCAGGTTGCGCACCCGCTTGTAGGTGTCCTTGGCGGCCTTCAGCGTCACCGGGTTCTTTTCGAGCAGGCTGGCGCAGATCTTGCGGACCCGGGTTTCAAGCTCGGCCAAAGGCACCGCCTCGTTGACGAGACCCATTTCCGCGGCCTTGCGCCCATCGAACAGTTCGCCGGTCATGATGTAGTAGAGCGCGTCGCGATGGCGCATCACTTCGGCGACAGCACGGGTGACGTTGCCGCCCGGCAAAATGCCCCAGTTGATCTCGGAGAGGCCGAATTTCGCCTCCTCGGCGGCGATGGCGAGATCGCAAGACACCAGCGGCGTGAAGGCGCCGCCGAAGCACCAGCCGTTGACCATGGCGATGGTCGGCTTTTCGAAATACATCAGCCGGCTCCACCAGTTGCCGGACTGGCGCCGCGCCTTCAGCGTGGCGTCACGCGGCTTGCCGTCATTGTCGCGGAAATATTCCTTCAGATCCATGCCGGCCGACCAGGATTCGCCGGCGCCGCGCAGGACGAGGACGCCGCAGCGCTCGTCGCCCTCGAGTTCGTCGAGCACCTCGAGCATCCGGACATTCAGGGCCGGATTCATCGCATTGCGCTTTTCCGGACGGTTGAGGGTCACGAAAGCGATGCCACTATCGAATTCGACCAGAACCGGCGATTTCATTTCAGTCATGGTTTACTCCATTGGTTTCGGCGTGAAGGCGCAAGCCGCGTCACAAGGCCTGTCGTTGAAGGGTTTCGTCGGAATGGAACTGGCGCAGAACATGTTTCTGCACCTTGCCGGAGGCGGTGCGGGGAATGCTCTCGACGAAGAGGATGCGGGCCGGACGCTTGAAGGCGGCAAGCCTTGCCGCGCAATGGCCGGCGATCTCATCACCCGTTGCCACGGCACCCGGCCGCAGCACGATATAGGCGACGCCGCATTCGCCCCACCTGAGGTCGGGAATGCCGACGACCGCGGCATCGAGAATATCGGGATGGCTTGCGAGCGCCGCTTCGACCTCGGCGGGGTAAACATTCTCGCCGCCGCTGATATACATATCCTTCAGCCGGTCGACGATGCGATAGAAGCCGTTCGCTTCGCGCCGGCCGAGATCGCCGGTGCGGTACCAGCCGTCGGTGAAAGCGGCCGCGGTTTCCCGCGGCTTGTTCCAGTAACCCGGCGTTACCGCCGGCCCGCGCAGCCAGAGTTCGCCAATCTCGCCTTCGTCAACGTCGCGGCCGTCCTCGCCGACGATGCGAATGTCGAGCAACGGTGCGGGAAGACCGACGCTGCCGGGATTGTCCTGCACGGCGCGCCGGTCGATCGGCACATGCAGCACCGTTCCGGCCTCGCTCATGCCGTAACCGTTGACCAGCGCAACGCCGTCGTCGAGATAGCTTTCGATCAGCGCCCGCGTCAGCGGCGCGCCGCCGACGAAGAGCGCATGCAGGCCGGAAAGCGCCGCGGCGCTATAGGCGGGGTCGTTGCGCAAGGCGAGCGCGATCTGCGGCACGGCGAAATAATGGGTGATGCCGCGCTGCCGGTCGGCAAGGGCTGCAAGCGTGCGCGCCGGCGTGAAGCGGTCGGAAATGACAAGCGTGCCGCCCAGCATCAACGTGGTGCGCGCCACCGCGATCAGCCCGATCGTGTGAAAGAACGGCAGGTCGCACAATGCGACGGAACCTCGCCCGATCTCTCCGACCATGGAAAAATTGATGGCGGCGAAAAAGGCGTTGCGGCGGGTGATGACGACGCCCTTCGGCTGCCCCGTCGTGCCCGATGTGTAGAGAAGCACGCAAGGTTCATCGGCATCGATAGTCACCGGGCCGGCCGGACGGCTCGCCTCGATCCGCGCGGCGAGCCCGGCCGGGCCATCGGCCGTCGATATCAGCGCCATTTCGGGATCGACGCCCGCGACGCTTACCGCCGTTGCCGCGAACTCCTCGTCGTGAACGAGCAGAGCCGGCGTGCAATCGGCAAGGATCGGCCGCAACTCCGCGGCGTTGAGGCGCCAGTTGAGCGGCACGTAGATGGCGCCGGCGCGCTGGCAGGCAAAGGCAAGCACGATCGAATCCACCGAATTGCGCGCCAGCATGGCGACACGCGCCCCATCCCGCCGCGCCCCGAGCATATCGTTGAGCAAGCCGGCGCAGCGGGCGATCCGCGCATCGAGCCCGACATAGGTAAGCTGCCGGCCGGTGGCGATCTCGAACAGAGCCGGACGGTCCGGTGCGACGCGCGCGCGGTAAAGGATCGGATCATCCGTCACCAGTCCGCAATCTGCCGACGAAACCATCCCGGAAAAGGAATGCGCCATGTTCTCCTCCCATGCCCGCCGCTCCTCTGCAGCCGGCATCAAATTTGTATGTAACACATACTAATATTTTTCAGCTGAGATGCAAGAGGCTGTTCAAGGCAAATCCGACCGTTCGAATGGGCGCGGGGAAATCCGCGATGCCGATATTGACTAACCCGCTGATTTTGATGGTTATGACCCCGAACGAGGCGAGAGCGAACCATGGGCACAAAATCACCGCAGGACGATGTCGAGGGCGAAGATGCCCCCGCGACGCCGGCGCTCGACGTCGGCCGCCTTGGCGATCTGCTCGGCTTCCATCTGCGCATGGCGCATGTCGCAATCTATCGCGACTTTGCCGAAACCATGGAGGAGCTGGCGCTGACGCAGAAGCAGCTCGCCGTGATGGAACTCGTCGCCGGCAATCCCGGCGCCTCGCAGATCGACCTTGCCAACACGCTCGGCACCGACCGGGCGACGATGATGGCCCTCGTCAACCGGCTGGCCGCCCGCGACCTGATCGAACGCCGCCCCTCCGCGGCCGACCGCCGCCGCCAGGAATTGCATCTGACGAAGGCGGGACGCGCGGTGCTCGCGCGGGCGCGTGAGCTGATCGACAAGCACGAACAGCGTTTCCTTGAGCTGTTTTCGCGCGACGAAATGGACGCGCTGCTGATGGCGCTGAAACGGATATACAAGGGGAACTGAAATCCCCGCGCGCTTGGGAAGTAAGCCGCATCCAAGCTGATAGATTTCGCTTGGGAAAGTCCCGTGTTATGATCCCGGCCCTGGCGTCGTCCGCCGTGGGTTCTGCACACGGAGACTTGTCTCATGAGTGAAATGGACGTGCTTTTTGCCACCCTGCGACAGGCGGCTGACCCGCAGACTGTTGAGTGCATCGAAAACGTCGTCAAACATGGCTCGGATCGCGATCTCAATCGCATCAATGCGCTCGCCTTTGCCGACACGCATCATCTCGATGAAGAGAAAACCATCGCGGCACTTCTGCATGCCGCCCGCATCGGCGTCTTCGAAATGACCTGGAACGTCCTTTGCCCGGGATGCGGCGGCGTCCTCGACAGCGGCGCAACCCTGAAAGGGGTCGTCCAGGACACTTACCATTGCGCGCTCTGCGCGGCCGGATACGAACCGACCCTCGACGAGATGGTCGAGGTAACCTTCACCGTTAGTCCAAGAGTGCGCAGGATTGCCGCCCACGACCCCGATCGGCTGCCTCCGCTTGAATACTACCGCCAGATCTTCTTCAGCTCCGGCGTCGACCTGCCGCAGGACCTGGAGGCGAAGTTCGATCGCATCCAGCTGGAGATGATCGAGTTGGCGCCGGGCGAGAAGGCTTTCGTCTCGCTGCAACTGCCGGCGCAGTTCGTCATCATCTTCGATGCGGTCACACACTCGGCGCAGTTCATCGACGTGCAGGGCGAGCCCACCGACGAACGTCAAACCCTGTCGATGATCATCAGCCGGACGCATGCGCTGAACGAAACGCTGACCCTGCGTCCCGGCCTGCTGCGGCTCACCCTCGAGAACCACACCGATCGCCGAGTGGTGCCGAATGTCTGCATCGCCGGAGACGAACTGCACGACCTCCTGGGCCGCAGGCGGCCTTTTCTGACAGCCAAGCGACTGCTGACGAACCAGAGCTTCCGGGACATCTATCGGACCGACACGCTTGACGTCGATCAGCGGCTGAAGATCACCAGCCTGACCTTCCTCTTCACCGATTTGAGGGGCTCGACCGCGCTCTACGAGCGCGTCGGAGATCTCGCCGCCTTCGATCTGGTGCGGGCGCATTTCAGGGTTCTTCACGAGATCGTCGCCACAGAGGCCGGAGCCGTGGTCAAGACCATCGGCGATGCCGTGATGGCGACCTTCCCCAGCCCGGACCGGGCGGTGGCCGCAGCACTCAGGATGCGCGAGGCGATGCTTCGGCTGAATGCCGAACACGGCAGCGACGATCTTCTGCTGAAGATCGGCATTCATGAGGGACCATGCCTCGCCGTCAACCTGAACGACCGACAGGACTATTTCGGTCAGACCGTCAATATCGCTTCCCGCGTCCAGGGCCTTGCCGATCCCAATGTGATCATGACGACGGAGGCGATCGTCGGGGATGCCCAGGTTTCAGAGATCCTGCGCGACGGCGGCATCTCATCGGTCTCCCGGCTGGCGGAGCTTCAGGGCATCGGACGGGAAGTGAGGATTTTTGCGCTGTCGTGAGGGTGGTCTGATCTTCGACGTCAAGTCAACTTGAGCGGTTTCTACTAAGGGGGCCGAAGCGGACTTTTTTTCATTGTCGAAGGATAAGGCTGCTTTGCGCCCTCATGTCGGACGTCGATTCTTCATTCCGGCCGTCCCAAAAGCTGCCGTCGATCAATCTGGGCGGATCAAACGCCCCTGACGATACGGGCACGGGTAGCCAGTTCATGCTTCTCTTTTGCGCTTAGACATCTCTTCAGCGCCCAATTCCGGCCGTTTGCTATGGGTTGCAAGGTGGGCGGACTAACCGTTCTTTAGTTGTTTTCCCGTAGCTCTTAAAAACATGGATGTTCGGGACGCCCGACATGATCTTGAAGAGTTTACGATCGCAGCCGCTGATGTGGAGAACAAGTTTTTGAGCGATAACATTATAATCGATCTGGATACGATCGGTAATCCAAATGTTGATCCAAGCGTAAACGACTTCATCCAGCAGGAAGCGCGACAGCGCCTCCTTAGGGCGCTTGCGAAGACGGTGCATGCCCCAGCAGACGAAGACGCAGGAGGTCTGCGGCCTACCGCCTTAAACGTCCTTCGAGAGCGGCGTCACGACGCCATCCTCGTCTCGGCAAGGCGCGGAGAAGGGAAAACAACCTTTCTTACCAGAATCCTCGCTGAGATTGAAAAATACAAAGATTGGAAGGATTTGCTGGGCTCAGCACAAGGCTTGAAGGATCCGCCTCGCCTTTACAGTCTTGGTCTAATCGATCCAACGCTGATCGAAACCAAGCAAAATATCATGATTGTCGTAATCGATCGCATTCGCATCGCGACACAACACAAGCGGAAACACAACGGCGCTGATGAAGAATATAAAGTTGTTGATCGCGCGCTGCACAAATTGGCCGAGGGTCTGTCGTTGCTGGATGGTATTGGCGGTGATCTGTATTCTGGCAAGGACTGGCTCGATCCGGAATATGTGCTTGAACGCGGATTGGAGGAGGCTTCTGCTGCGCATGATTTCGAACGCCGGTTCCGCAATTACGTTAAGGTCGCAGCCGATTTCCTGAATATAAACGCCTTCGTTCTCGCCATTGACGATGTGGATACATGGTTCGAACGAGGCTGGCCGGTGCTTGAAGCGATGCGTAAATATCTCGCAACACCGCAGGTACGCATAATTCTTTCCGGCGACCTCAACCTTTACGCTTTGCTTGTTCGCCAACAGCAATGGGCGCAGATGCGCAAAGAATTTCTCAACGCGGAGAAAATGCTGGAAAAGGCTAATGGGACTTCGCAGATCCGCGAAATTGGAGCGATGGTAGGAACCCTTCAAGATCAGTATCTTGTCAAGGTCGCGCCACCTGAATCACGGATCAATCTGCGACCCCTTGGATCTCAACCGCCAGGGCGCAAGATCACGCTTAAATGGGGCGATCCGACAACAGAAGCAACACTAGAGAACTTCGTTCAACTGCTTTCTGAAAGAGTTCTTGGCATTCGGCAGAAATCCGACACTGACCTGATCCGGCTAAAACTGCTCCAGCTTCCGTTGCGCAGCGCCCTTCAGATTCTGGCGGGTGCGAGGTTGGCATGTTCCGCCTCTTACTCTTCATTCGATGAAGCCCAAAGCCAGGCCGAAGACGCCCTTCGTCATGTGGCCTGGACTGCTTTGATGAACCTTGGTCTCGACGTCGATAAGACACGGGATGCTGCCCCAGACCAAATATTGGGCATCTTGAGTGAATGGCTGACCCGGCGAAAACTGTGGGAGAGCCTTGCGCGTCTTTACCCGGATGCTGTTGATGCAGATGACAGGAACTTGGTGGCAATTTACCTGACGGCCATCCTGAACGGGTTCTTCGTCAAATCGCCTGGCAAAATGATTGATTATTGGCTGAAGATCTCGACCATCCGCGAGAAGATCGACCGTGGTGAAATCTCAGCGAGTTCAGACGAGGGCGTACCACAGCTCCTCAAGCATCTGGCCGCGGATACGTCCGAAAGCAGCTATCAGTTTGTCAGTCGGCTCGCGTCGTGGGAGGCAATTGAAGGCGGGAAGGAAGGAACTCGTCAGATTGTTGCGGACATTCGCTTCAGTGGGGCCACAGTTCCGATGAAGCGCATCCGCGAATGGAAGGCAGCCATAAAAGAGCTGTACGGCTTTGATTTCGAAAACTCTAACGATGCCAAAGTCACGCTCTCTGATTTCATAAACGGCAGCTCGAAGGGTGGAGGTGGCTCTCTGCCACCTGCGTTGAAAGGCTATCATGATCGTTTGAAGGCGGCCGGTTTCGACTATCAGTCTTACCGCGCCACAAAGGGCATTAAGCTCTACTATATTAACGGCCTTGAGGATTTGTCCGATAATCTGGACCGCAATGCTCGATTAATCGCTCACCTGCCGATCCACGAGATCATCTCCGGCCAGGCATCTGGACAAGGCAATTTCTCATTTCTCCGAATCCTCGCCGTAGTGGGAGAAATGATAGATCTGATGGAAAAACCAAGTGAAGATCGTGAATTTTCTTTGTCGGAGATTCTTGGGTCAGCGGGGATGATGCGCAGCTATCCGACGCCGGTTGCTGTTGAGGGGCTGCGCCTGGGCATCACCGACGGGTCTGATCTCGAAGTGGATGGTGATCCGTTGGATGACGCTGATCTTGATGGGATAAAAATTGAGACCGTCTTGGCGAAGTGGCTAGAGCATCACAGCAGAAAGGAAGGCCAGCGCCATACCTTGGCGCCGATCGTGCTTTCCCGTGTGTGGACTCGGTTTACCTACTCCTTTCAGAAAATCCGCGAGGGGATGGTGCATGGTGAGTCTCGATATCTCGGCGTTCTTACACATCGCATGTTGATTTCGTTCCTGCATTCAGTGGGATATGAAGCATTGCGTGCTGCCAACGTCGACGTGTCGGCCAGCCTTGCGAACAACCCTGTCACGTCAGGCGAGTTCTTTGTTCGTCTGCTCGACGAAATTTACGATGAAAAGCACGACAGCGGGTTCCATAGGACAGGGGAGTTCGCCTTTTTCGATCTGATCTTCACTTGCCCGCTGTGGGGATATTTTCTCGCGCGAAGAGAACAGGATGAGGTTACGCAGCCCCGCCGGCTTTCTCCTAACGAAAGCATTTTTGCGCGATATTCCAAGCGCACTGCAAAGTACTGGCTTGAGGATAAGATAGCTGTCGTTACATTGCGCTCTCCTGGCAATAGCGAGGATGCAACGTTCGAAGGTCTGTATTTTCTGCTAAATACCGTCCAGCTCCAGGGACAAGATAGTCCGGTCGGGCGGCAGCCTAGCGCCGCCAAAAAGAGGCGCGTCCGACTCTCAGATGTACCAGTTGAGGACAACCCAAACTCCGCGGCTCCGGATGAAAGCACGGCATGAGCGCCCTTATCTATCGGCGAGCATTTAGCGACAGCTTTGGGCTGAAACAGTTCTTGGAAGGCGTAATTCCTGACATCGAGGATATCCGCCGGCGCATTTTTGTTACCGAACGACGAAGCGATACGGGCCGACCAGATCACTTCTATAAGAACTATCTCCACGCTAGAATTGGCGATGTGGCGATGCTGCACGAATTGCCTCTCGTGGTGCTTTCGGCGCTGGCCAAGCGATTTCTTGTCCGCTCGGCAAACGGCATCCATGTCCGCAATGAAGCCTTTGAAGATTGGCAGGAACTTCTACCTTCAATCTCCCCCTTGGCCGTCGTCGTCGCCTTTCTGGTCAACGAAGGGCGAGGTCCCGCATTCGGGTCTGATCCATGCAGTTATCTGGCTGCGCTTCTCGGCGATACTGCTCTCGTTTCTCCGCTCCAGCCCGAGCTGCAGCTTCTGATCGAAACAGACGGCCTTAACGAGATGCATATGCATCTAAATGGTTCGACAGAACTCGACATCCTTTGGCCAGATGCAGTTCGATCACCCGATATGTACTACCGAGCGCTGAGCGAAGCCCAGAATGATACTGGTCAGCGCCAGTCAATATCTGAACTATACGACCAGATGGAATTCGGCATGAAGCCGAAAGAGATATTCCAAAGACTTCGTTCGGCCAGGCGCGTTAGACACCTTGTCGCTAAAGTTCTCGGAAGCCTGGTTCAGGGAGGCAAGCATACGTTGTCTCCCTCTCAGTTAAAGGAAACAGCGCGGGCAGATGTATTCGACTACGATTGCCCACACACGTCAGGCCTTCCACTGGGCGGTTACCCCATCACAAGCATATTTCCTGCAGCGGCCTGTAAGCCGATCGTTGCCGAAGCAGCATTCCTCTATACCTGGTTTCAGGCTTTGCGCTTGCCCACGGCACAAAAAGACGGACTTGGCACGGCACTTTATTTCAATCTGCTTGTTCTTACGCAGTTTGCACGCATCTCCGTCCAGCAGATCGACGAATTTGGCTTCGATCAATTTCAAAAATACACATTCGTGGGTGTGCGCGAGAGCCTTGAACGTCGCTACGAGGCTCGTTTTCGACAATTGAACCAGAGGCCACCCTATGACACGATCAAACATCTTGAGGGGCGAATCGCGCCCAAAAAGGACGTAGCAGCCTTCCTTGGATTGGTAGAAGGCGTCGTGGACGGATATCTTCGTTTCCGCGGTTGCCCAAGTCGGATTTCGCTGAGAGGCCTTCGTGGAGCCGCACCAGGCTGCATGACGGGAGGGTGCGCGGAGGCCTGCCATGCGGCCAAATCGGGTCACGCAAATGGCGAACTTTCGCTGGTCGTTCATTTTATAAAACGGCAATTTCGGCAAGATAGCGCGTCGCAGGTGCTCGATCTGCAGCTTCGTTCCCAGCTCCGCCAGCAAGCGAAAGTGGTGCAAAACGCAATGAAGAGGCATCGGCTAGTGCGTGAACTGATCCGCGGCATTGATGCGGCCGCAAACGAGCTTCATGCTGCACCGGAGGTCTTCGCCCCTGTCTTTAGGAATATGCGGTACAGCGGCATCGAGCGGGCGACATATCATGTTGGCGAAGATTTCGTTCATCTCGTGTCGGGGATCCGTGCATGCTTCGAAGCGCTCTCCTTTTTACCGCTGACAAACGGAGATCGCATGGGGCATGCCACTGCTCTGGGAATCCGGCCTGGTTTCTGGTTGGAAAGAACCGGGCCTAGGCTGATGATGGCGGCCGGCGAACATCTGGATAATCTTGTCTATGCCTACAACCGCCTCGTTGTCCACCCGGATACAACTCACGAGGCAATGATGCTAGAGGAACAGATTGCCGTTTTTTCTGCGAAGATTTACGGCAAGGAATGTACCCCCACACTTCTTCATCAGTCTTGGAAACTGCGCGAGCTCGATGTTCTTGAGATATCGAATCTTGAGAGGAGTTCGTCGCATTCGGTCGATGCGGCCGGTATGGCTCTTGCGGCGGGTATCCAGGCTAAAGTTGCCCGATCCGCAACAAGCCGAGCCGAGCTTGAACGGATCGAAGCGGCAGCTAGGCTATATCCGGCAGCCTATGAACTTTTCCGCGAAAGGCACAGACGCATAAAACAGCTTGGCGTTTTCGAAGAGGTGACGACGGCTTGGCTTTCTCCGAATGCTCTCGTTGTCCTGCAAGCCGACGCACTTGCGAATCTAGCCTCAAAGGGCGTTGTTATCGAAACGCTTCCAACCAGCAATGTGCGAATCAGCGCCTACGACAGTCTCAAGGAACATCATCTGTTCCGTTGGCTTAATCTAACCGGTGAGGAATTCTCTTCCGTTCCGCCGATTTGCGTGGGGAGTGACGACACCGGCATTTTTGCAACGAGCCTCCGCAATGAATATGCGAGCCTTCTTGAGGTTCTGAAAAGGCAGTCGACGGTCAAGCGCGGGGAGGAAATCGAAATCATCAGGAAACTTAACAGCAACGGAGCGGCTTTCCGCTTTAGACCTGTGCAGCGGCCTTAGCATCGCCGCGGTTTGCCGCCGGCGGGGGCCTCAAGCAACGTTAGCGTGGCCGCCCACGAACAGTACGGCGAAGAGCTGCGCAGGATGGTGCGCGTTCCTCGAGCTTGGACGTGAAGTCAGCATCTGCACCCAAAAGCCGTCTGTCGGCTGACGGCCCCACATCGGTCATTCCTTCAATCCGGGACAACGACTACCCCTGGCACATCGCAGTGCTACGCGGCCTGGGATTCCGAGTTCAGCATGATTTGTGACTCAAGATTGGCAAGCTATTACTTCGACCAATGGCCCCGAGCCTAAGGCCAATCAGCATAGCCCGAGGACAGCATGCTGTTTTCCGAGCCGGCGGAAGCGCGGGCGATCTCGCGGTAGCCGGCGGGCGAAAGGCCGGTTTTGCGTTTGAAGAAATGGCTGAAATAGGTCGGGTCGCGGAAGCCGAGGCTGTCGGAGATTTCCTGGATATTGCGAGCCGATCGCTCCAATCTCAGTTTTGCCTCCTGCACCACGCGCTCATGCAGAAGCTGGATCGGCGAGCGGCCGAGCGCCCTTTGGCAGATGGAATGCAGCCGGTCGGCCGTGACGCCCAACTCCGCGGCATAATCGCTGATCGGCCGGTGCTGGCGGAAACCGGCCTCGACCAGTTGCCGGTATCTCTGCAGGATCGATCCGGTTTCGCCCTGCCCGCGCTGCTCGCTTCTCTCGCCGTCGGAGCCGCGCCACAGCGCCATCAGAATGAGCCTGATATAGGCGGAGGCGACCATCCAGGAGGAGCGGGCGGGATCGCCCAGTTCCCGCACGAAGCCCGAAATCAGCGGGCTGATTTCGGCCACCGCGGAGGGATCCAGTGCCTCGACCAGCTTGCGCTGCTCGGTGAAGATGCGCAGCGAATAGGATTCCACCTTGTCGCCGATCGCATCGACCATGATCTGCGGCGAGGCGCCGACCAGATGGGCCGCGGTTCCGGCTGATATCGACAGGTCGCATCGCGCCTGCGGCGGCAGGAAGGCAAGCAGCGGTCCGTGCAGCGGCCGATGGTCGCCATTGTCGAAATGAAGCTCTCCACTTCCCTCCCCCAGCAGAAGGAAATGGTAGAAATCGGCATACAGCCCTTTTTGGAAACGGATGCGCCGGTGCGACAGCGACGGCCCGTGCCACTCGCCCCTGGCATAGTGATGAATCCCGCCGTCCGTTGCCACCGCCTCTCCTCCATTCCCGCGTCAAACAATGCTGATATCACCGGATAATTACAATATTAACCCAATAAATCGCATTCCATCCACGCCGGATCGGCGTAACCTTTTCTCATCAGCCTTTGGGAGGAGGCTCTTTAGCAGATGCAGGAATCGTCAGGCGACCTTCGTGGCGCCGCGTCCGCTCGTTTTCTCCCCATGGCACTAAAGCAGGCGCCGGCACTTGGCGCCAACACGTGACGAATTGGGTGGAACAGTGTTCGCGGCAAAGCTGATGATCAACAACGAGGCGATGGATGCTTCCGAAGGGGCCACCTTCGAACGCATCGATCCGCTGACTGGCGATGTCGCGACGATTGCCTCGGCAGGATCCGTTGCCGACATGACAAGGGCGGCCAATGCGGCCGCGGCAGCCTTTCCGGACTGGTCGCAGACCGGGCCGGGCGAACGGCGCAGGCTGCTGAATGCCGCCGCCGATATACTGGACGCCCGCGCACCGGAACTCATCGCCGCCATGACCGGCGAAACCGGCGCCACCGCGCAATGGGCCGCGATCAATTGCGGGCTCGGCGCGGATATTCTCCGGGAAGCGGCGGCGATGACCACGCAAATCTCGGGCGAGCTCATTCCTTCAGGAATTCCTGGAAACCTTGCCATGGCGGTCCGCCAGCCGGCAGGCGTCTGCGTCGGCATTGCCCCCTGGAATGCGCCCATCATCCTCGGCACCCGGGCCGTCGCCATGCCGCTTGCCTGCGGCAACACGGTCATCCTGAAAGCCTCCGAACTCTGCCCGAAAACCCATGGCCTGATCGGCGACGTCCTGTGTGACGCCGGCTTTCCGCGCGGCGTCGTCAATGTCGTTTCCAATGCGCCGAGCGATGCCGCCGCCGTCGTCGACGCCCTGATCGCCCATCCGGCCGTGCGCCGCATCAATTTCACCGGCTCGACCCGTGTCGGCCGGATCATCGCCGAATCCGCGGCAAGGCATCTCAAGCGCTGCCTGCTCGAACTCGGCGGCAAGGCGCCGTTCATCGTTCTGGCCGACGCCGATATCGACGAGGCCGTCAGTGCTGCCGCCTTCGGCGCCTTCATGAACCAGGGCCAGATCTGCATGTCGACCGAACGGATCATCCTGATGGACGAGATCGCCGACGGCTTCGTCGGCAAGTTCCGGACGAAGGCCGCAACCCTCGTCGCCGGCAACCCGAAGGACGGCAACACGCCGCTCGGCACGCTGATCAACGCCGAGGCCATCCGGCGGGTCAGGTCGCTCATCGACGACGCCCTGCAGAAAGGCGCGGTGCTCGTCTGCGGCGGTCACGCCAACGGCACGCTGATGGACGCGACCGTCATCGATCACGTCACACCCGCCATGCGCATCTACCGCGAGGAGAGCTTTGGGCCGGTCGCCGCGATCATCCGGGTCGGCAGCGTCGACGAGGCCGTGACGGTTGCCAACGACAATGAATACGGGCTGTCGGCCGCCGTTTTCGGCGCCGACGTCAATGCCGCGCTTGCCGTCGCCATGCGGCTCGAATCCGGCATCTGCCACATCAACGAGGCGACAGTTTCCGACGAGCCGCAAATGCCCTTCGGGGGCGTCAAATCAAGCGGCTACGGCCGCTTCGGCGGCAAGGCGGCGATCGATGAATTCACCGAGCTCCGATGGGTGACCATCGCATCGGGAAAACGGCACTACCCGATCTGAACTGAGATCGGCCGAAATGAACATTGGGAACGGGCTGGGAGGCCCCATCAAGAGGGAGGAATGATTTCATGAACGGCATTTTCCGCAGCGGAAAATTCAACGCGGCATCGCTGAGCCGCCGCTCTTTCATCGCATCGACCGTGGCGGGAGGCGCGGCGCTGGCGCTTTCCGGCCGCACCGCCTTTGCTCAAAGCAGCGACACGCTGAAGGTCGGCTTCATCAGCCCGCGCACCGGCCCGCTCGGCGGCTTCGGCGAGACGGACGGTTATGTGCTCGACCTGGCGCGCAAGGCGCTGGCGAACGGCCTGCAGGCGGGCGGCAAGACCTGGAAGGTGGAGATTCTCGACCAGGATACCCAATCCGATCCCTCGCGCGCCGGCCAGCTGGCGAAGGATCTGATCAACAACCAGTCGATCGACCTGATGCTCGCCGTCTCGACGCCCGAAACCATCAACCCGGTGGCCGACGCCTGCGAAGCATCAGGCATTCCCTGCCTCTCGACGGTCATGCCCTGGGAAGCCTGGTATTTCGGCCGCGGCGCCAAGCCCGGAGCGCCCTCGCCGTTCAAGTGGACCTATCATTTCGGCTTCGGCGTCGAAGAATTCCACAAGGCCTATGTTTCGCAATGGAACCTGATCGAGACCAACAAGAAGGTCGGCGTCATGTATCCCAACGATGCCGACGGCAATGCGATCCGTGCCCATCTGGCGCCGGCACTCGCCAAGGAGGGCTTCACCATCGTCGATCCCGGCGCCTATGAAACCGGCACCACCGACTTTACCGCGCAGATCGCTCTCTTCAGGCAGGAGGGCGTGGAGATCTTCAATTCGTTCCCGATCCCGCCCGACTTCGCCGCCTTCTGGCGACAGGCCGCACAGCAGGGCCTCACCCAGCAGATCAAAATCTGCCAGATCGCCAAGACGGGCCTGTTTCCCTCCGACATCGAGGCGCTCGGCGACCTTGGCCTGAACATCGGCAGCGCCGCCTATTGGCACAAGGCCTTCCCTTACAAATCGACGCTGACCGGTGTCTCCGGAACCGAACTCGCCGACGGTTATGAAACGGCAAGCGGCAAGCAGTGGACGCAGCAGCTCGGCGCCAGCCTTGCGCTTCTCGACGCCGGCTTCGATGCGCTGAAGGCCAGCGCCGACGTCAAGAGCAAGGAGGCCGTCGCCAAGGCGCTCAGCACGCTGAAGACCACTACGATCGCCGGTAAGGTCGACTTCACCAGCGGTCCCGTCGCCAATGTTTCTCCCGGACCGATCATCGGCACGCAATGGGTGAAAGCGCCGGAGGGCTCGAAATTCGCGCTCGACTACGTCGTCACCGAAAACGCCACCGACCCGAACGTTCCGGTCGGCGCCAAGCTCACCGCTTACAATGGATAACCAAGTGCAGCGACAGCAAGCGCAAAGACGGCCGGGGGAAGCCTTTCTCTCGGCCAAAGGGATCCACAAGCGGTTCGGCGCGCTGGTGGTCCTGGAGAATCTGGATTTTTCCATGGGCGAAGGCGAGGCGATCGGTATTGTCGGGCCGAACGGCGCGGGCAAGACGACCCTGCTCAGCGTGCTCGCCGGCGCCTTCCCGCCGAGTGAGGGAAGCATCACCTTCGACGGCAACGACGTCACGAACCGGACGGCGGCGGAACGCTGCCGCTCCGGGCTCGTCCGGACCCATCAGATTCCCAAACCCTTCAGCGGCATGACGACCTTCGAAAATGTTTTCGTCGCCGCATCGCACGGCAATGCCGCAAGCCGCGACGAGGCCTATGAGCGCGTGGTGGACTCGCTTTCGCTCTGCGGCATGCTTGATGTCGCCAACCGCCAAGCCGACACGCTCGGCCTTCTGGATCGCAAACGGCTGGAGCTTGCCCGCGCGCTGGCCACGCAGCCGAGACTATTGCTGCTCGACGAGATCGGCGGCGGCCTGACCGATGGCGAAGCGAGCGAGCTTGTCGAAACCATCCTCGAATTGCGCCGCCGCGGCATCGGCATCGTCTGGATCGAGCATATCGTTCATATCCTGCTGCAGGTGGCGGAACGGCTGATCTGCATGGACGCCGGCAGGATCATCGCTGATGGCGAACCGAAAATGGTTATGAGCAATGCGGAGGTGGTCAAGGCCTATCTCGGAGGGACACCCGCATGAACCACCTCTCCATCCGTGACCTCGACGTCCGCCACGGCCTGCTGCAGGCGGTGCGCGGGGTCAGTTTCGATATTGCCAGGGGCGAAGTGCTGGCGCTGGTCGGTGCGAACGGCGCCGGCAAGACGACGCTGCTCAGATCGATCGCCGGCGCCCACCTTCCGTCCTCCGGCCGCGTGCTTCTCGACGATGAAGATCTAGCCTCCGTTCCGTCCCACAAGCGCATCGCCAAGGGCATCGCCCTGGTGCCGGAAGGCCGGCGTCTGTTTTCACAGATGACGGTGGAAGAGAACCTGCTTCTCGGAAAGAGCTCCGGCCGCAAGGGCGAGTGGAGCATCGATCGCGTCCTCGACGCCTTTCCCAACCTGAAACCCCGCCGTCACGCCAAGACCGGGCACCTCTCGGGCGGGGAGCAGCAGGCGACCGCCATCGGCCGGGCGCTGATGAGCAATCCCGATATTCTTCTCCTGGACGAGGTTTCGCTCGGACTTTCGCCTCTGGTCGTCGATCGCGTCTACGCCCAGCTGCAGGCGCTGCTCACCTCGGGAACAACCATCGTGCTCGTCGAGCAGGATCTCGCCCGCGCCATGAGCGTGGCAAGCCGTGTCATCTGCATGCTCGAGGGACGCATCGTCCTCGACAGGCCGGCGGCGGCCGTCACGCGCGAACATGTCACCCAAGCCTATTTCGGATTGCACCGGGCAACCGGCGAAAGGAGCGCATCGTGATCAACACCCTGCTCCAGGGCATTCTGCTCGGCGGTTACTACGCCGTCATCGCCTGCGGCCTGTCCTTCATGTTCTCCGTCATGCGGATCATCAATCTCGCGCATGGCAGCCTGGCGGTCGCAGCCGCCTACGGCCTGTGGCTGCTCGCCGCCAAAGCCAGCATTCCGCCTTTCGCCGGCCTGCTGATCGTGCTGCCTGTGATGGCCGCCGTCGGCTGGCTGCTGCAGCGCTTCATTCTGGAACGCAGCGCCCGCGGCGGCACGCTGCTGCCGATTCTGACGACCTTCGGCCTGTCGATCGTCATCGACAACCTGCTGTTCGAGCAGTTCGGCGCCGACACACGGTCGCTGGCACCCTTCATCGGCAACCTGTCCTATGCCTCCTGGCAATTGCCGGGCCACATCTTCGTCGGCAAGCTTGCCGTCCTGATGATGGTGACGGCAGTCGTCATTCTCGGCGCCCTGCAGTTTTTCCTGAGCCGCTTTGCTCTCGGCCGCGCCATCCGCGCCACGGCGGAAGATCCCGATACGGCGGGACTGGTCGGCATCGATGCCCGCAGGGTCAACGCCGTCGCCACCGCGATCACCATGGTCACGGTTGGCATCGCCGGCGCCTTTCTCGGGATGCGGGCGACCTTCAGCCCCTATGCCGGCGGCCCGCAGCTTCTCTTCGCCTTCGAGGCGGCCGTGATCGGGGGAGCGGGATCGCTGTGGGGCACGCTTGCCGGCGGCATCATTCTCGGCCTTGCCCAATCGCTCGGCGCGCAATTGCATCCGCAAGGTTTCCTGATCGGCGGCCATGCCGTGTTCCTGCTGGTGCTTTTCGTCAGGCTGTCCCGGTTCGGCATGCCGGTTCTCGACAAATTTGGCGCCTCTCTCAAACTGCGCGCCCGTCTCCGGAGCCCGACATGACCTCCAAAACAACCTTTGCCGCCAACGGAATATCGATAGAGCGCTGGACGAAATCGTCTCGGGTGGCGCTCGGCTCCATGGCCGCGGTGCTTGTCCTGCTGACATTCGCCCCCGCCGTGCTCGGCGCCGGCGCGATCGACCGGATGACGGCCCTGTTCATCTATGTGATCCTTGCCGCCATGTGGAATGCGCTTGCCGGGTTCGGCGGGCTCGTCTCGGTCGGCCAGCAGGTATTCTTCGGCCTCGGCGCCTATTTCACCATCCGGCTTGCCGATGCGGGGCTCAATCCCTTCGTCTCGGTCTTTGCCGCCGCAATCGTCACCGGCGCCCTGTCGATCCCGCTTTCGCTGTTCATGCTGCGCCTGAAGGGCGGCGAGTTTGCGATCGGCATGTGGGTGGTGGCCACACTCGCCCACCTGCTCGTCAACCTCGACGGGCTGATCCAGGGAGAAACCGGAACCTCGCTGATTTCGCTCAACGTCTATGACAGCGGCACACGGCGGGCGACGATCTACTGGCTCGCACTGACGGCCATGGCCGCCCTGCTCGGCGCGCTGTTCATCCTGATGCGCAGCCGCGCGGGCGCTGCCATGCAGGCGATCCGCGACAATGAGGAGGCGGCGACCTCGGTCGGCGTGCGCGTGATCGCGACCAAGAGGCTGCTCTTCGTGCTCGCCGCCTTCGGCATCGCGGTCGCCGGAGGCCTGTGGCTGGCAACCGCCACCACCTTCCAGCCGAAGACCTATTTCAGCGTCCAGTGGACGGCCTACATGATCTTCATGGTGCTGGTCGGCGGCATCGGCAAGTTCGAAGGCGCCATCCTCGGCGCCATCCTGTTCTTCGTGATCGAGACCTTCTTCGGCGCAGCCGGCGTCTGGTACCTGATCGGCCTCGGCGCCACTGCCCTGATTTTCTCCCTCTACCTGCCGCGCGGCCTCTGGGGCGAAATCGAGCGCCGCTACGATTTTCAACTTCTGCCCGTCGGCTACCGGCTGAAATTGCCCGGTCCGCATAAAATCAAATGGGAAGAATGAGCCGGCTTATGTCCCGACTCTCTTGCGAAAGGTGACGTTCATGCTTTTTGGTAAAACAATCCTGGTGACCGGCGTGGCTTCCGGCATCGGCGCCCGCACGGCCGAGTTGGCCGGCCAGATGGGTGCCGAGGTCATCGGCGTCGATGTGCGCGAGCCGGCGGGTGGAAGTGCAGCCTTCATCAAGGGCGATCTGTCCACCCCATCAGGCGTTGCCGACATCGTCGCGCAGTTGCCGGCGCGCCTCGACGCGCTTGCCAATGTCGCCGGCCTTTCCGGCAGCACCGGTGTCGCCTCGACGCTCGCCGTCAATTTCTACGGCCTTCGCGCCCTGTCCGAAGCCGTGGCACCCCGCCTGCGCGAAGGCGGCGCCATCGTCAACGTCGCCTCGATCGCCGGCTATGGCTGGCGCGCCAATCTCGAGCGGGCAAAATCACTTACATCAGTCGAAGGCTTTCCCGACGTGGCGGCGGTTGTGGCCGAACACGGCCTCAAGGACGAAGAGGGCTACCCGCTCTCCAAGGAACTGCTGCTGCTTTGGACCATGCGCGCCGCCCATCAGCCGCTGTTCAAAAACCGCGGCATCCGGGTCAATGCGGTCAGCCCCGGGCCGGTGGAAACGCCGATCCTCAAACAGTTCCGCGCCGTTCTCGGCGATGCCAGGGTCGATAGCGACATCACCCGCGTCGGCCGGGCCGGCACCTCAGCCGATATCGCCCCCGCCGTACTCTTCCTCTGCTCGGATGGCGCGCGCTGGGTCAACGGCACCAACATTGCCGTCGACGGCGGCCTTGAAGCGTCCATCAACGCCGAAGTCCTCGGCTTCTAGTTCTTGTTCCCAGGAGATCTCCGATGAATATTTCCCTCCTCATAAACGGCGCCGACCGCGCAGCCTCCACCGGCCGGACCTATGATCGTATCGATCCCTTCACCGAGAAGCTCGCAACCCGTGCCGCAGCGGCGGACCTGGACGACGTTGCCGCAGCCGTCAGTGCCGCCTCCGCTGCCTTCGGCGCCTGGTCGAAGACCGGCCCCGGCCAGCGCCGCGCCATCCTGATGAAGGCTGCCGACATCATGGATTCCAAAGTCGGCGAATTTACCCGGCTGATGATCGAGGAGACGGGCGCAACCGCGCCCTGGGCCGGCTTCAATGTCATGCTCGCCGCCAATATCCTGCGCGAGGCCGGCGCCATGACGACGCAGATCACCGGCGAAATCATCCCTTCCGACAAGCCCGGCACGCTCGCCATGGGTGTTCGCCAGGCGGCCGGCGTCTGCCTGGCAATTGCCCCCTGGAACGCGCCCGTCATCCTCGCCACCCGCGCCATCGCCATGCCGATCGCCTGCGGCAACACCGTCATCCTCAAGGCATCCGAACAATGCCCCGGCACGCATCGGCTGATTGCCACCGCGCTGACGGAAGCAGGGCTGCCCGCCGGCGTCATCAACGTCCTCACCAACGCGCCGGAAGATGCGCCTGAGATCGTCGCCGCGCTGATTGCCCATCCGGCCGTCAAGCGCGTGAACTTCACCGGCTCGACCAAGGTTGGCAAGATCATCGCCGAGACCTGCGGCAGATATCTCAAACCCGCCCTTCTCGAGCTCGGCGGCAAGGCGCCGCTCGTCATCCTCGACGACGCCGATATCGACGGTGCCGTCAATGCCGCCATTTTCGGCGCCTTCATGCATCAGGGGCAGATCTGCATGTCGACGGAGCGGATCATCGTCGACGAGACGATCGCCGATCAGTTCGTCGCCAAACTGGCCGCCCGCGCCAGCCAGCTACCGGCCGGCGATCCGCGGGGCCACGTCGTTCTCGGCTCGCTGATCAGCCTCGATGCAGCCAAGAAAATGGAGGAGCTGATCGCCGACGCGACGGCCAAGGGGGCCAAGCTCGTGGCCGGCGGCAAGCGTTCGGGCACCGTGGTCGAGGCGACGCTGCTCGATCACGTCACGCCCGAGATGCGGGTCTATGCGGAGGAATCCTTCGGTCCGGTCAAGCCGATCATTCGTGTTGCCGGTGAGGAGGAAGCCATCCGCATCGCCAACGACACCGAGTACGGCCTGTCCTCCGCCGTCTTCAGCCGTGACATCCAGCGGGCAATGTCGGTTGCGGCGCGCATCGAATCCGGCATCTGCCACGTCAACGGCCCGACGCTGCATGACGAGGCGCAAATGCCCTTCGGCGGCGTCAAAGGCAGCGGCTACGGCCGCTTCGGCGGCAAGGCGGCAATCGCCGAATTCACCGACCTGCGCTGGATCACGGTAGAGGATTCCGCCCAGCACTATCCTTTCTGAGGCTGAGAGGCATCACCGGCGAAGCGATAGAGCGTCCTGTCGGAGACGCGACGCTCTATTGCATTGCGGTGCGGTCAGCCCGGCGAACGGTCGGCATACCGGCGCCACGGCGACCGTTCAGATCGAGAAGTCGTCCAGGGCGTCGGCAAGCTTCAGCCAGAGATCGTGGGGCGGCGAGGGAATTGGCTGCGCATCTTCGTCGGGGATCCGCACTCCGAAAGCACCCCCCTTCGATCGGAAAGCGGTCAGCATCCGGCCGAATTTTGTCGCCTTATCCGTGAACCGTTCTGAACCTTGCTCTCCCAGCACCGAGCGGATCGTGGCCACGGCCAGATTGAAGTTCTTCTGCAATTGTCCAAATGCGCCGCGGTGCTTGGCCCGCACGCTGATGCGGAGATCTCCCTGGGCAAAAGCGGCCATTGCATCGTTGAAATCGGACAGGTTGCCGTCGATCGACGAAATCAGCTCATTGAGGATGACAGCCGAACGACGAAGATCCGGATCCGCGTAGTCGGCGTTCATTCGCCGTCGGAGATCCCCGTTCATGGCAGCATTGGCCAATGCCGCGATTTCGGCGCAGAATCTGGCTTTCTGATCTGCGAAATCCGTGACCGCCTCGCCGGTGTCGGGATGATCAGCTCGATCCTGATGCGCTTTATTCCGTCCGGAGCTGTTGGTTGTCTCGACCATGCGCACCGAACCTTAGCGCAACGCGCCACGGGCATGAGACCCGTGGTGAATCATCAGAGCGCAAATGCCATGGATCATGTCTTATTCCCGTTTGCATGCCGAACAATTGCGCCGCTGCCGCCTGTGACCGAGCCGGTATCATCCGTTGACAGACAGCGATCCCATCCAAGGCGGCAACGTTTAAGAAAATCCTTCGGCACCCCGCAGCCCCCGTATTTTCTCGCGCAGAACGGACAGAATAGACGTGTTTTGACTATTGGCCGGTCGCTTGCAGCGCGCAGGCCGGCTTTCGTGCCTTCTCCCCACTGCTGCTAAAAGAGAAGCTCGCCGATGGAGAGCTTTCTCAGGGCGACGGCGATATTGGCAAGCAGCGCTTCCTTTTTCGGGCCACGGTCGGGATAGCGGGTCATGTTGTCGCCATTGTGCATGAAGACATATCCGCCGCGGCCGGTCCGGGTCGGATATTGCCATATCCAGTCCGCCGGCTTCGGATCGTGCTCGGGGCCGATATCGGTCAGCCAGATCGCTCCGGGCGGCGGGTCGGTCCAGCCGCGCGCATATTGGCCGAAAATTCCCTTCCACGCGTCGAAGCCGTCGCCGAGATCGGAGAAGATGCCGAAGCGGTCGTCGCGCAGGCGGACTTTGATGTTGGCGAAGGGACGCGGCGGCACGGCATGGAACGGCGCCATGAAGGGCAGCCACGGCTGGCACGGTTCGGCCGCGATGATCAGGTCTCCACCGCGCTCCAGAAATGCCAGGAGATCGTTCGCCCGGCTCTTGAGGAAGAACTCGTCATGGCTGCTTGGAATGTAGAGCGTATCCGTGCCGTCGAGAAGGTCGGGACCGAGCTGATAAAGCGGAGCGAACAATGTCTCGAAACCGGTGTGCCGGAGGCTTTCCTCCAGCCCGTCGGGATGCCACTCCGACGGGACGTGCGAGCATTGCAGATAGGTGAAGCGATTTCTCGCGGGCCGCTCGATGCCGAGCTCGCGGTTCAGCCAGGGATAGAAGGAGCGCAGAAAACGCGTGGTCGCCGGCATGAAGCGCTGGCCGTTGTGCGAATGGGGGTCCAGCGTTGCGAGCAGCAAACGCCCGCCGCCCGGCAGCGCGGGAAAATCGAGAAACAGGCTGCCGCGCCCATCGTCGATCTCGAGGATCGAGCGCGCGCCTTCAGGAACATTGTAGGAGCCGCCCCAGTGCCAGCTCATATGCGAGAGCGGCATGCTTTCGGTGATCGGGTGGTGCGGCTCGGAGAGGCTGACCTCCAGTCTTTCGCCCTTCGTCCACCACAGCCAATCGCGGCAATTTCCCGGCGTCCATTCCAACCCTGGAATATCGATCCAGTCGGCATGCCCCTGCAGGCAGACGACGAGAAAACCGCCGCCGTGGAGATAGGCGTTCAGCTGCTCTGCATGCGGCTGCGGTGCCGCCGCATCCATCGCATCCGGCATGACCACGGCGGCGTAGGACGACAGGTCGAGCCTGGGCAGATCGTTGATGTAGATGAGATCGTCGATATAGTGACGGAAATCCTGGAAGCTGCGCAGCTGCCAGCTATTGCCCCAATGGATATAGGCGATGCCTTTTCCGGGCCTTATTGCTTCAGCCATCGAAACGGGCTCCCTCATGCCGGAACACGGGCGCATAGGTGTGTTTGGCGAGCCCATCGAAATCGGCGCGCGCGATCGGCAGGTCGTAGAGGTCGCTCAGATTTCCGGCGCTGAGCGCATCCGCAGTCGGGCCGCAGACATAGCTGCTGCCGCTGGTCATCAGCAGGACATCGCTGGCAATCTCCACCGCGTGCTGCGGCATGTGGGTGGAAAAGGCGATGGTCATGCCATGCCTGTCCCTGAGCTGCTCGAGCAGGCACAGAACCTTGTCCTGGTTCTTGTAGTCGAGTGCCGCGCAGGGTTCGTCGAGAATCAGGAGCTCACATTCCGATGCCAACGCCTGAGCGATCATGACAAGCTGGCGCTGGCCGCCGCTCAACGAATTGAAGGCCTGCGGTTCGAGATGTTCGATAGCGAGCATGTGGAAATAGTGCCGCGCCAGCTCATAATCCCTCCTGCCCGGCGAACCGAACAGGCCGAGGTGGCGCGCCCTTCCCATCAGGACGATATCGAGAGCGGAATAGGAAAACGGCACTTCGAAGAGCTGCGGCACGAAACCCACCTGCCCGCCGATCGAAAGCCGCCCCGACTTCGGCTTGATGACGCCGATCAGCGTATTGATCAGCGTCGTCTTGCCGACGCCATTGGCGCCGAGCACGGCCAGAATCCGCCCGCGCTCCAGGCTGAGGCTGTAATTGCTGAGGATGGTTTTGCCGCCGCGCTCGACGGTGAGATCGCTTGCCTCAATCACTGGACCAGCCTCCCTTGGCATGCAGGCGGCGCAGGATCACCGCGAAAACGGGAACCCCGATCAGCGCGGTGATGATGCCGAGCGGGATCTCGGCCGTGCTCACCGTGCGCGCGAGATTGTCGACCATCAGCAGATAGATCGCGCCGATGACGCCGGAGACCGGCAGCAGCCGTTGATGATCGGCGCCGACGAGCGCGCGGGCGACATGCGGGATGACGAGGCCGACCCAGCCGATGATGCCCGATGTCGCAACCACGCCCGCCGAAATCAGCGCCGACGCAAGCAGGATGATCCATTGCACCAGCACCACCTTCGTGCCGAGCGCCCTCGCCTTTTCCTCGCCGAGCGACATGATGTTGATCTGGAAGCGCAGGAGATAGATCGCCATGGCGGACGGCACCACCGCCACCGTCATCAGAAGAACGTCCCAATAGCTGCTGGAGGCGATGCTGCCCATCAGCCAATAGGTGATGGCCGGCAGTTTCTGGAAGGGATCGGCCAGCAGCTTGGCAATTGAGATCGCCGCCGAAAAGAAGGCCGATATGACGACGCCCGCCAGAACCAGCGTCAGCATGCTCGTGCGCCCGCGCACCGTCGACAACAGCTTGACGAGAAAAATGCTGGCGATGCCGAAGAGGAACGCCATGCTCAACAGAAGATAGCCCTGCAATCCGATGAGGATCGCCAGCGTCCCGCCGAAACCGGCCCCCGACGTCACGCCGATGATGCCGGGATCCACCAGCGGATTGCGGAAGAGGCCCTGTAGCGCCGCGCCCGAAATGGACAGGCCGAAGCCGATGATGACGGCCGCTATGATGCGCGGTAGGCGGACCTGCTCGACCACCACCTCCTGCACCGGATCCCAATAGGGCGTGACCAGCGGGTGGACGTTGTCGATCAGGATATAGGCGACATCCCGGACCGACAGGTCGTAGCGGCCGATCGTTACCGAATAGAGCACGGTTGCGACCAGCAGGCCGATCAGAACGGGAAGGACGGAAACCGAAGCCAGTTTCCGCCCTGCCAAGCCTAGCGCGGCCACGCTGGCGCGGGGCTCAGCCGAAGAGTTCGACATACTTGTCCGCCGGCGCATTGCTTTCGGATTCAATGATCGCCTTCAACTGATCGTCCGTCAGTTCGGCGCCGTAGATCAGCTGGTAGACGTCGCGGATCTGCTTTCGAAAATCCGGCGCGAAATCGGCGCCATGAGCAACGGCGGCCAGCCATTCAGACGTCAGGAAGATCTCCGGCGCATCGGGCGTGCGGGCAAAGACCGGCTGTTTGTAGACGCGCTTCTCCTTGACCGCCTTGAGATTGGCAAGGACCGGGTTGTCGAAGAAATCCTTCGGATTGAGGTCGGTCGCATAGGCGGGAATGACTATGATGTCGGGGTTCCAGACCAGCAGCTGTTCGAAATCGACGGTGCGCCACCATTCACCCGATTTGTCGGCCGCCGGATTGGTCACGCCGCTGAGCGAGAGGTTCTGCGAACCGTTGGCGATGACCTGGATCTGATCGGCCACCTTGTCGATATGCAGGACGGAGGGAAAGGCCGATTTGTCGAGCTTGGCGACCTTGCCGTCGAGTGTCTTCAACGTGTCGGCCTGCGCCTTCAGGATCGCCTGGGCGCGGTCGTTGCGGCCGGTCATGGCGCCGGTCAGCGAGATATAGTCGAGCCGGTCCTGCTCGGTGCAGCACCGCCAGGCGACGACGGTGAGGCCGGCGCGCTCCAGGGGCTCAATGAGCTTTTCACTATGGTTCCACTGAATGACCGCGTCCGGCTTCTGCGCCAGGATCGCCTCGACATTCGGCACGAAACCATCCTGGGCGGCGCTGGCATTGATCTTCGCCATTTCGGGCAGCATCTCGGCATAGATGCCCTTGGTGAAATAACGCGTGAGCGAATCCTTGTTCATGCCGGCGATATTGTCCGCCTTCTCATCCACGGCGCGATAGATGATCGGCGCGGAGCGAACGATCGTGACCACCCGTTCCGGTGGTTTCTCGAAAGTGATGGTTTTTCCGCGGTGATCGACTAACGAACTTTCGGCATGCAGCGTTGCCGGCAGGAAAAACGACAGGGACATTGCCAAGGCGGAAAAAGCCTTGAGACGGCTGGACATGGATCACTCCTTTGACTGGCACTCCGGCCCCTTGGCACTCGGAGCGCCGGAGGTGGCAGGATAAATAACATGAGCTCCATAGTCATGTTATTTGCGACTGTCCAGCGCAAGTTGGGTCCGGTGAGCCCCCTCCGCCACTCTCGTTGAAAAGCGCTACGATGGGTCATCCTTGCAGTTGCCACTATCGCGATCGATGCGAGTTCAGTTCACCAACCATTGGGTGATCCGTTTGGCCGCCGCCCGCTTGCGGCCCACACGAATGTCGGCAGCGCCGGTGTCGAAATCCAGGCCGTTCTGCTCACGCAGCTGTCTCAGCCATGTCGGAAAGGCATGCAGATTTCCGCGCCCAAGAAGGGGAAAACCGAGATCGTTCCGGTAGTTCTTCTTTTCGCTTTCCGAGAATTCTCCGCGCTCGGCGATGCGCGCGTTCAGCTCCCACTGCCAGTCAGGGTTCGGGCGGATATGCAATCGCACAACGTTCTTGGCGATCAGCGGATGGCCTTCGGCGCCGCGCAGTGGCACCGCAATATGGATCTCCCAGTCCTCATCGTCGCTGAACGGCAGCTCCAGCCTCTGCGCCAGAGCGACGGATTCGGTGGCATTGCGGCGCGCAAGCTCGATGTCGTTGAGCTGCTGCGCCAGCAAACGAAAACGCTCCTCGTCGGCCTCCGCATCCGGCAGAACCGCCTCGACATAGCGGTGCAGGATCGCCAGCTGCTCGACCCGCCGCATAAGATCGTATTTGCCCTCGACCATATCGGCAACGAGATCGGCACGGGTCGCCTTGTTGAGCAGGCAGATGAACGCCATGCCCCAGAAGCGAAGATTGGTGACGTCGTAGAGATCTTCGCCGTAGCGCCGATCGTGGCGATAGCCCAGATGCCGGAAAGTTTCGAGAATGCGCACCGCCTCATCAGCGAAGGGAACAAACTTTGCCTTCTTGTCGCGCTGGGCGGGCATCGTCGTATAATTGCCGACCTGCGCAATGAGCCTGAGGCGCGCCTTCAGCGCCTTGGCCGAGATCGTCTCGCCGCTCGGCAGGACGCCGGCATCGTCGAAACCGAAGACGAACAGCAGTTGATGCCGCCGCGACATCGCAATGACGCCGCCAAGATCGAGAAAGGGCAGCATGCGCCGGTAGGCCTCGACCAGCAGCGGCATGTCCTTCTCTCCGACCGAAGGGGCTCCGCCGGCAACGCGCATGAAATGAAAATAGAAATCGATTTGCTCGTTCGGATCGAGCAGCCCGGAAGCTTTGGTCGCCAAGGGCCTGATCCGATGATGATTGGCAGGCCAGAACTTCCCCTGCCGCCGATCGGCAAAGGCTTCGTTTTCGTCGGCGATGAATGTTCGCAAGAGCTTTGCCTCGGTGTCGGTCATGGTGTGTTCCTGTTGATCAGAAATTCATGTCCGATCGTACGAACAGCTTCGAGATGTCCAAAGGGTCCTCGACCACCCTGCTTCGGATCGATATAGCGTTCGAGCGTAAAGGATCCTATCTGCGACAGCACGCCCAGATATTCGATGAAGCCGCCGATTGAAAAATCCTTGGCAGCGCCATCGCCGCCAAGGCGGAAATGCGGGACCATGGTGTAGACCTGATCAGCGCTGATCGGCCCGAGACGCCGACGCACCGCATCGAAAACGGGCTTGCCTGATGTAGCATCCACCCAGCCACGACCATCGAAAACGCTGGCGTCCACGGCGGCAGCTACCGCCATATCATCGTCGAAGGGGGGGTATGCCCTCAATGACGTGGATGGTAATGTCGGTGGTCGTGACGGTGCCGAGATTCATCTTGAGCGTGATCAGCTTGAATTTCGGATGCCAGACGCTGACTTCGCCGAATGCATCCCGCATGAAGGGCACCATTCTCGCGACGTCGAATTCCGGATCGCCTGCAAACAGCGTATGCAGAACAGGCATGATCGGCTCGGGATCGCAGATCCAGAAAAGTCCGTCGCGCCATTGCCCGCGACCATGCTCAACCCAGAAATCAACCATGGCATCAGGCAGCTTCCCGCGATAGCCCACGGCCTGCGAAGCAGAAACCGTCATACCATCTTTAAGTGGTCCGAATTCATCCAGTATTTCCTGTAAGGGGCGCCGAGGTGTAGCAGACATATTGGCTCCAGATGCTCATCAGCCGCTCGATATGGTCAGGGCGATCCTTTGTCGCCGCCATCTTTGCCCAGCGCGGACCGCCGACCAAAAGCGCAAAATACCGGTCATCCGCCATGCCTGCAGCGTAAAGCGACGGCTTCCCTGCTCCGTAAAGCTCCTCGAGATCTTCGTCGTCGTCAGGGGCGTCGGTCATCGAGATTTAGGCGGCACCCCTTTGAAATCGCGTTCCAGCAACTCAGGCGGAATTTCGATATCTGTCCAGCGATCACCGTCGAAGGTGTGAACGCCATGTTTTGAATCGAAGTAATACAAGACATCATCGACGGCCTGGACTTTGAGCGGGTTCGGAATGTTGCGATTGATGCTCGGATCAATGACGGGTTTCAAAGGCGACAGCAGATGTCCGTCGAACCAATGCAAAGCGTAGTCTGAGGCTATCACCATCCGATCCTTGAATTTCGTAATCGAATGCAGCTTTTCATTGTTTCCCTTGAAAGAAACATCCCGAAAGCCATGTTCGGCATTCCCGCACAAAATGACGCCATTACCGCCGACGGCCCAGACCTTCTCTGGGGACTCGATGAAAATGTCCGAAAGCGTAGCTGGCTCTGGATAATACTTCCCCGAGCGCGGTTTGACTATGATCCGCCATTCTTGCCCGTTCCAATGATAAAGACGGCCTTCCAGGACACGGCTTGAGCCCTCCGAGGCTCGTCGAATGGCTGCGGCCTCTTCATTTCGGCCGGCTAGGTAGAGGCGCCCCATCTCCTCCTCTTCTTCGTCCGTTAATTCCCTGTTTGTGCTTGTCGGCGAATAGGTCACATTCATATAGAGATCGCTCTCGGTCCAGCCATTCAGATTGCCGAAAACGAGGTAATCGTATGTTTCTGGTGCTTGCGGCAGCTTTTCCTTGTGGAACCAGGCTATGTCGTTCTCGACCAGACGATAAAGCTGCGAGTGATAGCCGGTTATGAACAGCGCATCCCCAATCAGGGCGATGGAATTGACGTATCCAAGATCGGTCGCATCGTCGGAATAGACGCCAGCGCCGACTATTTTACGATGCGAGGAGTCCTTGCCCATGGGCAGCGTATAAACATCGCCTTCATCGCTGAGAGCATAGATGATCGGCCGTCCATTCTCTCCAATTCTACCGGCAAGATCATCGATCTTACGCGGGACGTCGGAACGGGACCATGGCTGTTCCAACCCACCTTCGTGAACCAGGACGTAGGAATACATATCCTCATAATCCTTGCCGCTGAACACGACGCAGAACGTGTCTTTCCCCAGAGCAAGGGCTCGATCAAGGCGTAGGGGATCGTACGGTTTCATATTTCTTACCTCAATAAGTGCCGGCTTTTAGGACATCGATTACACCTTGTCCGCCCGGCAATCGGGGAGGTCGTAGCGTAGTGCGGCCAGGTTGCCTAAATTTGATATTAACTTGCGCGTCCGCCGCATCCTTTGCCATTTTTTTACATTTCTCGGGCAGCCCCTCGATCCGATCAATCGCCTTGTGTGCCTCATCTCTGATTTTACCAAGCGGAGCCGTTCCCTGAGGGTTATAGTTCTGTCCCAAACTCGCGAGAGCCGGATTGAGCGACTTGTGAACGGCATCGTCGTCCGTTCTGTGCATGCCTGGCGACAGGCAAATAGCCTGTCCCTGATTATAGGTAGGCGAATTGGGAATACGCCCGGCGGTGGACTCTTTTTCTGTCTGCGTTTCCGGAGCCGTGCCCAGACGATATACCATATCCGGAATGATATGATGCGCCTCGCCCGGGCAGATCGTCTCGACATATTTGTAGGGGCCAACAATACATGGCCATTCACCCTCATCGACATCTACCCGGACACCTTGACCAACGGCCGCTTCAAGCCTTTTAGAGTTCAGGACGGCTTCTGTCGCTTCTCGCGCTTCTTGTTTCCTAACTTCTTGCAGCTCCATTTTCAGTTGATTGAGAGCCTCGTCCTCCGTCATCGGCGCGAAGAAATTTCGCTTTATGAAGCTGGTTCCACCAAGATTTTCGGAATAATTTGACAGCGCCTGAAGTTCACGGCGATTGCTCGGATCGACCACTGTACCTTGTTCTTCAAGGCTATTTCGCAAGCGCCAAAGTCTGCTGCCAGCGTAATATTGATTTTGTATCTCTCCGAGAGCAATTGCGGCTCCAGCTAATCCACCGCCCGGAATGGGACGGCCAAAATTACCTTTGCGTCCAAGCGAGGAACCGCTTTTAGGCTGTGTCGCGCCTTGCTCTGCCTGCCGCGCCATGAATTCACGTAACAACCTCTGCCCTTCAGGGGAAGTGGCATCAAACGCAAGCTGTATCGGCTTCTGGGCTGCCAATGATCCCATTATAGGATCGTCATCCGCAGGCGGATCATAGGTCTCAGTCCCACGCACGAAGATCGCTTCGCCCTGGGTATTCCGATTGTTCATCCAGAAGCGGTCGAGATGCCGGATGACGTGAGAACCCTCGGCGCGCACCTGGTCGGCATGCCCGATCGGCTCGCAGACATTTCCCACAGTACCGGATTTGAATCCCTTTTTCGTTCCCGGTGCATCGCCGTGGACGTGGGTCGTACAGGACCGCAGGGCCATTGCCTTCTTGCCGGTAAAGCGGACAGATGGCGTGTAGTCTTTGTCGTGCCCGCAATAGTCGACGATCGGGTACGGGATGGAAACAACCGAGGAGCCGACCGGCGTCAGGCATACATCCGGCGATAGCGAGACGATCTTTGCCTCGTCAAGATCACGCAAACCTTCGCGCGGCTGCTTCGTCGTCCAGGGCGTGGGATAGTCGGGCTCGCCAACATAATTGTCGCGCGGGATGCTCATGCCGCTGCTCCATCGGGACGAGCATCAGCCACACCGGTGGGCAACAGATGCCTTGTTCTAAAGATCAGGATGCTCAATCCGCTCCCACTCATTCCCATCGAAGCGGAAAATATCCTTCTGACCGACAACCCAAAGAACATCACCGACAGCCCCCGCATAGAAAATGTATTCACCGCGCAGCTTAGGGAGAGCGGGGGAAAACCGGCGCAGATCGGACGTGCCGGGCGCGAGTTCGAACAGGCCGCCCGGGCGAACGCTCGACGGCAATATCAGCTTGCCTCGATAGGGCGTAATCATATGAAAAAGATTGAGCTGTTGACGCAGATTGACTGGCGTGAACCCGCGTGCATAGCTGCCGTGCAGCAGCACGCCCTCCCGTCCGCAGATCCAGACGCTATCCACGTGCTCAATGTGGATGCCCGTCAGCGCTGCTTCCTCAAGATAGACCTTCAGCTCATGCAGCTCCGAACCGTCCCAGAAATAGAGGACGGGCCGGGGCCCCTCTGATCCGCATAGATATATCGCATCCTCCGAAAAGCCTTTGATAGCGTTCAAAGAAATGTTTTTGGGCGCTTGCTTCTGAAAGTCCCTCAGCCAGGAAAGGTAGTCCGGATCATCTGTGCGAGGCCTTCCTTCTTTTTTCTTCTGATAGCTGGCCATGTCGAACAGCAATCTATCAGTCAGAAGGCTCCAACTGTCCCGACCGTGTCGCCGATAGATTTGCCCACCCTGTCCGCATGCATAAAGTTTGCCTCCGACCTGGGTAATTGCTGACATTCGTCCATGTCCTTTAGCGTCTGCCACCCAGGTTCCCGCGCCCGGGATCTTTTCGCGAAAGTTTCCTTTCCACCAAGCGTGATAAACATCCCCCTCAGAAGACAGATAGGTGAGATAGTCGGTCGTAGCGTCGATTTCCGGATTGCTGAATAAGGTGATGTCCTGCATATGGAAATCGAAGTCGTCGTAATACCATTGTTCTCCGATCCGGGCGTCGTGTTCGAAGCGAAAGATGCGGGATTCTGGAGCATAGACGTCAGATCCTGTCATGACGGCATTGATCACGACGACATCATCGGAGCGGGCACAGGCGCGAGTGAATTCTATCATGCTGCTCGCACTCTTAAGGTCTTGCATTTGCACCTCTCTTGGCACCCGTCTGCAACGCATTGAGCGTGTCGCTGGGCAAAGGCGGATACTGTTTGGCTCGCAATAGTTGGTTGGGGTCTCTCCCGGCGAACTCGCCATTGACTGCAGCGATGATCTGCGCGGCACAATCCGGCCGGACGGACGTCATCGCGTCAATAGAGGCATCCTTAACATCATCCAAAGTTGCGGTGAACGGCGGATTGGAATTTCTACCGAGCGCCTCGATCGCCCCATCGGCCAGATGAGCATCGTTATGTTCGGTTCTCTGCGTCCTTGCCTGCCCGACGACGCACATGCTTTGCCCCTGCCAGAAACCGGGCATATTCGGAATTCGTTTTTCACCGACGATCGCTTCCTTGCGGGTGCCATAGCGCAAGGTCCAATCAGGTACGATATGATGGGCCTGCATGCCGATGCTCTTGCAGATCGGCTCCATCTTTTCGTAGGTGTCGATCCGGCATCTTCGCTTTTCACGCTCCTGCTCCACGCGGACGTTTTCCGGCACGGGCAGTGCTGCAGGCGCCCGACGCTCACCGATGCGCTCTGCGTTTTTCCGCAACTGCTCGGCGCTGGGCCACGGCGCCTCGAGCAGGTCGGCGAGATCATCGGGGTCCATCGTGCGAAAATCGAGCGGCACACCGGCCTTCAACGACAGAATGTCATTGGCATTGAGGATGGTCGCATTCCCGGAAAACCATTCCCGCATATGCCAGGGCAAATTGCTGATTTCCTGCGCTTGCGGCGACGTAATAGGGACTTGCCCGCGCAAATGGTCGCCGATCGCCCGAGCCATGACACCATCCGGTCCGACATACCATCGTCCCGCCATGTCGCCGAGTTGGTAGCCGGCTTGCGCAAGGCCGAGCAAACCGAGCACCCGGCCCGCTCCTGTCGGCAAAGGGCGTCCGAAGGTTCCGCGGCGCTGATAAACGTTGTCATTCGCGGCGGGAGGAAAAGGTCGGGTCGTTTGCGGCCGCTGTGGCTGCGGCAGCGGCTTGGGCTGGGTTGCCGGTTGCGCATTTCCTGCCGATTGCTGCGGCGCTACCTTGCGAAGAGCGCTCCCAGCATCCGCGTATTGAGCCCCCATTATCAGCGGTTCGGGTGACGCGTCGCTCACGACCTTGCCTTCGTCACTACCCTTCCAGCGCAGTGAGCCGGGAATGGGATCATCGTCTTCAGGCGGTGCGAATGTCTCGGTACCACGCACAAAATTCGCCTCGCCCTGCGTATTGCGATTGTTCATCCAGAAGCGGTCAAGATGGCGGATGACATGAGATCCCTCGGCTCGAACCTGATCCGCATGCTCGATCGGCTCGCAGATGTCTTCCACCGCGCCTGACTTAACGCCCTTGCGATTGCCCGGAGCGTCGCCATGGACATGCGTGGTGCAGGAGCGCATGACCATGGCTTTCTTGCCAGTGAAGCGGACGGATGGCGTATAGCCCTTGTCGTGCCCACAATAGTCGACGATCGGGTATGGTATGGGAACGACCGAAGAACCTATCGGCGTCAGGCATACATCCGGCGACAGCGAAACGATCCGTGCCTCATCGATATCGCGGAGCCCTTCGCGCGGCTGCTTCGTCGTCCAGGGCGTGGGGTAGTCGGGCTCGCCGACATAGTTGTCGCGCGGGATGCTCATGCCGCTGCTCCGTCGGGATGAGCATCAGCCGCCGCTTTGACTTGAACCCGCGTCAACGTAAGCGATGTTTGGCCTGCCTCCTGAAGCGGAAAGCGCGTCCGCCAGGTCAGCATCACTCGATTGTCGTTCCGCCAGTCGAAATGCACGCCGTCCAGCGAGAGCAGATACCACTCATCGCGCTCCTGGCCGACACATCGGACGCCCAGCGTGATCCCCGGCAGTCGCCCTGCGGCTTGGGCGAAGCTAGGGTGGAGATGATCCAATTGGTAGTCTTCGTCCCCGGTCAGATAGGGGGCCGCAACGAGATCCGGATGAGCGCTTTGCCAGAAGCGTGCGTCGAAATCCCTAGGCAGAAGCGGGTGGCGCTCATTGAGCCAGACATCGTCATAGGTGCCGGCATGTTGCTGGCGGAACCGCCACCAGGGCGATACCAGACCCAGTCCCTGGGGCTCGGTCGGCGCGCGCCAGTTCAGCGTCTGTCCCGGCAACGTGATTTGCGGTGCAGCGACAGGGGCATGATCCCACGGCATGTCGAGATTGACGATGCCGCAGCCGAGCGGATTGCGCGCTTCGACATCGGCGGGTGTTTCGGTTTCCGGGTCGCCCGTACCGGGAATTTGACCGCCATAAGCCTTGCTCCAGCAGATCGGCACCGAAGATGCCGGTTCTGCTTCGCTCAGATGCCAATCCGCCAGCACCCGCTTGGCTTCCCTTGCCGAAAAGCCGGCCCATTTTTCCTTGATGACGGGGCGCCAGAAGCGCGCGCCATGGACTTCAAGCCTTTTGGAGAGCTGTCCGACGCGCAGACCGACCTGCCATGACGATGCTGGAGTGCTGCCCGGCGCATAGGCATTGCCGAGGAAAGTGATGTCGGTGCCGACCTTCTCTGGTGTGAGATCGGTCTGACGCAGGAGAGGGCCGGCATGGGGATCACCTTCATAGGCGTCCTCCCATTGGAAGTCTTCCTGCTCGCGACGTAACCGCAATCTGTCGTTTTGAACATGTTCGAACGTGCCACGAACCGACACGACACAATCCAAGTCCCCGTTCGCATCGAACTGCCGAAAGGCCATAGCCGGAAAGGGAAGCCGGTTGATCAGTTCCAAGCGAACCTCCTCAGTTCAGATCGATCGGCTTGCCGCGCATCTGGAAGTGTTCGGTGGCGACGAAGTTGAACGTCTTGCCGAGAATGATCACTTCGCCATTGGCTTTCATGATGAATTTGGAATCGCCGCACTCGATGACGAATTCCTCGCCGACGGCGATCTTCTTGAATTTGCCGACGCTCTCCAGCGATGTCTGGCCGACATTGGTCACCTTGCTCACGCCGACCTGCTCGGCACGGGCAATGCCGATCGTGTCCGATTTGAACGAGCCGACAATCGTGTTCATGATGCCGGGCAGCGGAAAAAGGCTGGAGGCCGCGTCGCCGACACCCGTGCCGGAACCAGCCAGCGCCGTACCCGCATCCGCTCTCGGTGACGGCCCGGACACAACGCCCTCGCGGCTTCCCAGTCCGCCTGCACCAAGGAAACCCAGCGCTGAAGACGCCAGCGTGCCGGCAAAGGCCGCAAGCCCCGGCCCACCGCCGCCCGCAATTTGCCCGGCCTGGGCCAGCAGTCCGGCCGTATGTCCAGAGAGACCGCTGACAGCCCCCATCAGCGCCATGGCCATCGGCCCGGTGCCGCCGACGACGGTGTTCATCGAGCCGCCGACCTCGTGCTTCTGGTTGCCGCCGACTTCGACCGTCCGGTTCGCGCCGATCGCCGAAACCTCGTGCCGGTCGATGCGTTTGGTGCGGTCGTTCAGCACCCGCGTCGTCTGGTCCTTCTGGGCGTGGAAGAACATGTTCTCCTGGCCGGCCTCGTCTTCGAAGGTCATCTCATTGAAACCGGTGCCCTTATGGGTGTTGGACCGCATGACCATGCGCGTCTTGTTGGCCGGCAAGTCGTAAGGAACCGAATTGGAAGGATTCGGCACCACGCCGGTGACCAGCGGCCGGTCGGGGTCGCCGTCGACGAAGGCGACCATCACCTCCATGCCGATGCGCGGGATGACTTGGGCGCCCCAGGTCCCGCCTCCCCAGACCTGGCTGACGCGCACCCAGCAGGTGTCGGAACCGTCTTTCTTGGCCTTGCGGTCCCAGGGGAACCACAGCTTGATGCGACCGTACTGGTCGGGATGGATCTCCTCGCCGGAGGGGCCGGCGACGATTGCCACTTGCGTGCCCTCTATCCGAGGCCGCTTGGTCTCGCGGTGCGGCGTCATCGCCACCCGTGACGGCACCGCCTCGAATGTGTTCGTGTATTCCGGCTCGTTGCTGTTCGTCTCGTAAGAGCGGTCGACGACGGTATGCACCGCCTTGACCACCACATGCTCCTCATAGGCATGGTCGGGATGGGCGACTTCATAGGGGGTGAAGCGGCGCCCCGCCTCCAGGATGCGGGATGTCGAGCCGCCGAAGACCCGGTCGTGATCGGCTTCGGAGGCCTGCATCCTCAGTTTTTCCGCCCGCTCCGCCTCGGCCACCGAGGAGATGCGCGCCGGATATTCGTAGAGCTCGCGCTTGGTCGCTTCCGGCATCTGCACCAGCGACGGCGTCATCGTGCCGGGCACCATGCGCGGCGTCTCGAAGTTCCAGTCGGCACCGGCCCGCTGCCCCGGCACATAGGAATAGCGCCGGCTCCACTCGGTGATATGGTTGCGGTCGGCCGAGCCCTGCGCCAGGCGGACCTGCCCCTCGCCCTGCGCCGAGGGCGACGGGCCGAGCCAAGACCGGGCGCTGTCGGCCACATGCAGCTTGTGTTTGCCGTCCTCATGGGAGAACCAGTAGAACAGTCCGTCCTCCTCGAAACGGCGGGTGAGGAAGGCAAGGTCGGTTTCGTTCCACTGCACCGAATAATGCTGCGGCGGTGGTGGCGTGATCACGCCTGACGTATCGGGCGCCGGGATGCCGTGCTCGGAAAACAGCGTTTCGACGATATCGACCGAGGTCTTGTCCATCCAGATGCGGCAGTCGGAACGGCGCGACAGCAGCCACATCTGCGGGCGCAGCACCATGGAATAGGATCTGAGGCCGCGGGTGATCGGCGGCCCCTCGTTGAGTTCGGTCACCAGCCCGTTGAACGGCCGGCGCACGCCGCCGCTATCCTCGCCCTGCTGCACCTCGACGGAGACATCCATCAGCCGGCCGATCAACTCCTCCGGCTTGACGGATGGCTTCTTGGCGCGCGCCGACAGCTTGATCTCGAAGAGCGAAGAAATGCCTTCCTCGATCGTCACCCGCTCCGGCAGAAGCTGGTCCTCACCGAGCGGCGAGACGATCTTCAGAATACGGTTCGCCTGGATGAAATCGGCGGCGAGGGATTGCAAATCGTCCATAACATCACGTTCCGTCTTGGGAGCCGAATTACTGCTGCTGTTGCGGCCGAGGATGGGTTTTGAGGTAATCCGCCAGTGCTTGGAAATACTGCCCCAGCATTTCGGTATTGGCCTGATCGGAGACCTGCTTATAACTTTCGATGAGCGCGTCGCGCTTGGCCTTTCCACCCGGGCTCTCATAGAAATCCGTCAGCACCGACAGATCTTCCGGAGACAGGGTGGCGAGCACGAAGGTAAGCCGCGCCTTTTCATTCGCCCGTGCCATGTCCTTGGGAAGCGGCTTCTCGTTCTCGCTTTTCGAACGCAGCGACGAGATCACGCTCTTCATCTCGGATTGCAGCTTGTCCTGCGGAGCGGACGCCAGTGTCCCGGCATCGGAGTTGGAGAGGGTCTCCAGGGACAGATACATGAGCTGGGCGGTGAAAGCCGTTTCCACGGCAAGATCCGGGCCGGCCATTAGATCGGCAAGCCGGTTGATACGCGGCCCGTTGACCGGGTCGGCAAGACGCGTTTCGATATCCTTCGCCGCGGTCTGGTCCTGCGCTTCATACATGCGCGCGACCTTCGCCTGCCCCTCTTCCAAAGCCGCTGCCGCTCTGGCGAAGGCTTTCGGATCGACGCCATCGTCGCCGGCCTCACCGACGGCTTTCGATATTTCGGCCAGCATGCTGTCGGCCTTGAAGGAAGACCGCGCCGCCGTTTCAAGCAGCGGCTGCGCATCCGAAGTCGCCGAAATGCCCCGATCGGCCGCAGCCTTGGCGACATTGTCGACAGCGGCGGTCGTGCCGGAAAGGCGCGACGCCACCTCTTCGATCTGAAGCAGGGACTGATCGGTGGTGTCAGAGGCACCGACCATGCCGGACGCACTTGCGGCCATGGCGCAGACGAGAGCGGCCGCAACCAGCGGCCAGCGCATGCGCCCCATCAATCCGTGCGGCTTCAGGAGATCCGTCAACAGCATCGACACCCCTCAGATCATCCTGACGTCGGTGAGCTGCTTGGGCCGCGCGTCGGTGGAAAGTCGGTTGATGATCTGCTCCGCCTTCGCCAGTTGGGCGCGGCCTGTGGGGTCTATCAGAAGCTTTTCGGCAAAATTTTGCTCGGGATAGAAGGATGAATTGCCGGTAAGACGGCTGAGCGTGTTGATGCGATCCCGTACGACCGATCCGATATTGTCGTATTCGACACGCTGACCGGGTTCGAAAGGCTGGAGCGGCCGGCCGATAAAGCGGGGCGAAGTGGCCTTCGGATAATCCGATGCCGAGGGCATCTGCGGAATGGCGTTCTTGCTGTATTCGATATCCCGGCCCATGCCACCGACAGTGCCGCCGGTGGCCGGCACATAGGTCACCAGCTTGTCGGAATCCAGAACCGCGCTCATGTAGAACAAGAGCTCCATCTTCTGGGACAGCCGGTTTTCGTCGACGCGCCGGCTCTCCGGCGGATTGCAGAACGGCGTCTTGCCAACCAGATCGGCAAGCCTGGATTTGTTGGCCTCGCTGATCGAATTGTCCTGCTGCACGCCCCTGACCAAATCATGCACGCAGATGTGGTTGGTATCGATGAAATCGGCGATCCGCGTCATGAAATTGAGGGCGGTCGGCGCGGAAGCGATCGGCGCGCTGCTCGTCAGCTTTTCCGCAGCGCTGGTCACCTGCTTGTTGGCGAGCTTCTTGGCCTCGTCGAGCACGCCGCCGAGCGCAAACATCACCGGCTTGCTATTGGCCGCGGCATGCATCAGGTCGAAGGTGCGGTTGAGATTGTTGTTGCAGATCACCCGAAGCGCCGTGCGCCCCGCCAGCACACGCACCGAGGTCGTGGCAAAGGCGGCCATCATGATGCTGCCCGTCAGGACCGAAGCGGAAAACACGAAGAGCTCGGCCAGCATCCGGTCGCGGGCTTCCTGGGCTTTCGTGGTCTTCTGGTAATTGTCGACGGCGAGATCGTAAGCCCGCACATAGGGATTGGCGACATTCGTCTCCCATTGGGATTTGTATTTGGGCAATTCTACAAGAATATCGTTCAAACGATCAGTTGCAGCCGACACGATCATCTCCATTGTCTAAAGCGCAAGGATGTCTCTCAATTCATCTGCGAAAACAGTCTATTTCAGCGCCCTTCCCTGTGATGGAAAAGGCGCTCGAATCGTCGGCTGCAGTGCCAGCAGCAAGGCTGGCACTGCCGATGTTGAGAAGCCTCAGGCGGCCTTGGTGGTCGCGAGATCGTAAGAGGCGATCATCGGCGACTGCGGCGAGTGCTTGTCGTCGTAAGGCGTGTACTTCACTTCCATCTTGGTGAAGTTCAGCTTGATCGTCTCGACCGGGCGGTCACCGTTGGAATCGATCGAGTAGCTGGCGATCAGCGTGTTCTCGAGGGAATACTCGATGTAAGTGTCGCCGGGGTTGCCCGTGGTGACGAGATGGATGACGGAGCGCTTGCCGGTGCGGCCCGAGCAGGCCTCCTGGAAGAGCTTGGTCGACGAGGAGTCGCTGACCTTGGTGAGGATCACTTCCGAAACGGTCGGCTCGGAAGCTTCGCGGTTTGCCGCCGAACCGGCGGAGGTGTTCATGTTGCGGGCGACGTTCCAGTGAATGGCTTCGATGTCCATCCACTTGCGATGCTGCTCGTGGGTCGCATCCCCCTGGATACCGTCGATCTGAAGATAAATCGGCATGCTGTCAGCTCTCCTATTGGCGGTTGAGTGCCTAGTTGCGTCTAAGGCGTAGTTGCCTTTCTTCTCGCTGCTCCCCGAGTGCGCTTGCGGCTCGGGGCTACTTCATCCGACAACCGGTTTTCTCCCGGCGTGTCGAATTCCTGCGGGGCGGCCTCTTCGGCATCGAGGCCGAAACGGTGGCCGTCGTAACCGATGGTGACCCCGTGAATTTTCTTCCCCTGGCCAACGGCATCGAGGAAAAATGTCGAAAGATCAGGCAAGAGGTCGCGGGCAATCATGACCTCGATCGCGCGGGCGCCCACCTCGCTGGCGCGGGCGCGCGAAATCAGCGCGTCGCGGGCTCCCGGCGAGAGTGAAAGCCTGGTCCCGTAGGTGGCCTCGACCCGCTCGCGGATGCGGCCGATCTGGATATCGACGATGCCCGAGAGGGTCTGGTTGCCGAGCGGCATGAAGGGCAGCACGGTCGTACGGCCCAGGAAGGCCGGCTTGAAATGCTTCTGCAATTCCGGCGTCAGCAGCGCTTCGAGCGCGTCGGCCTCGGGCATCGTGTCGGGGTCGGCGGCCAGTGCGGCGATCATCTCCGAACCGGTATTCGCCGTCATGACGATGGTGGTGTTCTTGAAGTCGATGTCCCGGCCTTCGCCGTCGCGCAGGGTTCCCTTGTCGAACACCTGGTAGAAGATTTCCTGAACGCCCGGATGCGCCTTGTCGATCTCGTCGAGCAGCAGCACCCCATAGGGCCTGCGCCTCACCGCCTCGGTGAGCACGCCGCCTTCGCCGTACCCGACATAACCGGGCGGCGAGCCGAGGAGCATGGAAATCTTATGCTCCTCCTTGAATTCGGACATGTTGATGGTCGTGAGGTACCGGCTGCCGCCATACAGCATGTCGGCGAGCGAAAGCGCGGTTTCGGTCTTGCCGGTGCCGGACATGCCGACCAGCAGGAAGACGGCCGGCGGCCGGCGCGGATCGGAAAGCCCGGCGCGGGCCGCCCGCATCGCTGATGCGATGCGCTCGATCGCCGCGTCCTGGCCAAGCACTCGCTCCTTCAGGCGGGCATCGAGCGTCTTGACGGTCTCGATCTGGTCCGACAGCAGCTTGCCGACCGGAATGCCGGTCCAGCGAGCGACGACGGCGGCAACGATTTCCTTGTCGACGACGCGCGGTAGCAGCGGCGTTTGATCCACGACTGCCGCCAGGCTGCGTTCCGTGACGGCAAGTGCGGCGCGTGCGCTTTCCGCGGTCATGGCTTGCGATGGGAAAGGCGCGACATTCGTGCCGTCGCCCGTCTTGTCGGCCGGCGCCAGCGGGACGACGGCGTCGTCGGGCGAGAAGAACTCCTCCAGCCGGTCCGCTTCCCGGACGAGCCGGTTTTCTTCGTCGAATTTCGACTGGAGCGTCTCGATCTCCAGAACGATCTGCTTCTGCTTGCCGGCGATCTCCTCAAGCCGGGCGCGCTTTTCCGGCGTCTCCGGTTCGCGTGCGAGCCAGTTCGCCTCGGTTTCCAGAAGATCGCGCTCGTCGGCGAGCAACTTCAGCGCCTCCGGCGTCGTCTGGCGCGCCAGCGCCACCGCAGCAGCGGCCGTGTCGATCAGGCTGATCGCCTTGTCGGGAAGCTGCCGGTCCGGCAGATATCGCGCCGAAAGCCGGACGGCGGCGATGATCGCCTCGTCGCGGATGCGGACCTTGTGATGGGTTTTCAGGCCTTCCGCCACGCCGCGCAGCATGCGGATTGCGGCTTCTTCGTCCGGCTCGCGGACATGCACTGTCTGGAAGCGGCGGGTGAGTGCGGCATCCTTTTCGATGAAGCGCTTGTATTCACCCCAGGTCGTCGCCGCGATCGTCCGCAGTTCTCCCCGCGCCAAAGCGGGCTTCAGGATATTGGCGGCATCACCCTGTCCCGCCTGCCCGCCGGCGCCGATCAGCCCATGCGCCTCGTCTATGAACAGGATGATCGGCTCGGGCGAGGTCTTCACCGCATCGACCACGCCATGCAAGCGCCGTTCGAACTCGCCTTTGACGCCGGCGCCAGCCTGCAGCAGGCTCAGGTCCAGCAGCAGCAGCTTCACGTCCTTCAACCGGGTCGGCACGTTGCCGGCGGCGATCTCCAGGGCAAGCGCTTCGGCCACCGCGGTCTTGCCGACTCCCGCCTCGCCGACCAGGATCGGATTGTTCTGGCGCCGGCGCATCAGGATATCGATCAACTGCCGCAATTCGCCATCACGGCCGATGACCGGGTCGATCCGGCCGGCGCGGGCATCCGCCGTCATGTCGTGGGTGTAGAGCCGCAGGAATTCATTGTCCCCAGAGAGGTTCGGAGACGGGGTGGCGGGCATGGAAAGCGGTTCCGACGAACCGGACGACGCTTTCTCCAGCAACCTGTCGAGCGTCGCCCTGTCGAGATTGCGCATCGATGGGGCAATGCCCCGCATCACGGCCCGCAATGTCGAATCATTGATCAGCGCGGCCAGCAGATCGGCCAGCAGCACGACATTCCGCCCGCATTGCAGCGATGCAACCAGAAAGGATTCCCTCCCAAGGGCAAGCAGGTTCGGAGAGAGCGCGAGCGAGGCGCCATCCTCCCGCGGCATGTCGGCGATCGCCGCGTCGAGCTCTGTCCTCAGCATTTCGGAGGAGAGCTTGAGCTCTTCGAAAACGGCAGAAAATCCTGCGATATCAAGAAGGGAGCGAAGCCAGTGGGCGATATCGACGACGGCGTGCTGATGCCGTACGGCAAGCGAAGCCGCTGTCTCAAGACCGACACGTAAATTGGGCTCAAGCGTTCTTATCAGACGATTGAGATCGATATGGGACATCCACCAGTCCTGTGTTTACGTCGAAATTCAGTATGCTCTCCTAACGCGAAGAAACAACTAGGGCGCTCATAAACCCTTGTCCAGAAGAAAAACGACTCTATTTTGAAAAACGAGCATATCGAAAGTCGTCATAAATCCGTCATCATCCTTCGATGGTTGACAAGCCAATATGAGCCGCCCAAAATGACCGTTCTTCGCAGTATGCTCTGCTTTTTGAGGAATTTAACCGCGTGAACGTTCGCGAAATTATAGATCCATTTGAACAAAATCATCCGTGCGGAGAAAACGTTCGGATTAATACTTCATCACGTGAAATATACTATAGAATTAAGGACGCGAGAAACGCCGCGCGTACAGCCGAACGTAGTATTTCTCCAGGCGACACTATTGCGCTTGCACCTGCCTGGCATGATGTTAGCAATCTTGGATTGCAGATCCTTTCTTCCAGAAGCAAGGACATCGAAGTATTGGCCTGGCTGGCGGAAGCGCAGTTACGGCTGCGCGGCTTCTCAGGATTGCATGACGTTTACGTCGCAACCGTGTCGCTTTTGGACAAGTATTTCGACGCTTTGCATTCGATCGGAGACGGCGATATCGAGGAACGGTTCGCGCCCTTCGCGGGCCTGAACGGCGTCGGCGGCGAAGGAACGCTGATCCAGGCTATTCGTTTGACATCGTTGATCCCCGGCGGAAAGTTCGCCCAGTTTTCGCTTTGGGATTTTCAGCTTGCACAGCGGCCGAACGAAGCCGAACGGCGCAAGGAATTGCAGCAGGCGGCGGCAGAAGCCGGTGTCGCTCAGATGTCAGCCCATCTCGGCGTGCTGACCGAGTGCATCGCCGCTTTCGATCGCATGGTCGAAATACTTGACAGACACTGCGGCGACCAGGCGCCACCGAGTTCGAATACACGCAATGTTTTGCAGGAGGCCGCTTCTGCAATCCGGATGCTCGCCGGGATCGAAGAGCCGCTCACCGCTCCTGAAGCCCTTGTCCCGCAGGGATCCGAGCCGTTGCAGGCAAGCAATGGCACCGAAGCCGAGGCCATTCGCATGCCACCGGTCAGCGCCGAGACGATTCGTTCGCGGGAAGAGGCCTTCGAACTTCTGATCGCCGTTGCCCGCTATTTCCGCCGTACCGAGCCCCATTCACCGATCTCCATGTCGATCGAGACGCTGGTGCGTCGCGGCCGCATGGACTTTTTCGAGCTTCTTGCCGAACTGCTGCCCGAACAACACACCCGCAACGCGGTGCTGACGGCAGCCGGCATCCAGCCCGTCACCGACAAGGGAGGCTAGCGGCAGGCCGCAGCATCTCAATTGACAATCCGCCGATGAGACGAAGGAGAATCTCGATGGCAAGTGTGCATGAAAAACTGGAACGGGTTCGCAAGCCGCGGGTCCACATCAAATACGAAGTCGAAACCGAAGGCGCGATGGTGGTGAAGGAACTGCCTTTCGTCGTCGGCGTGCTCGGCGACTTCTCCGGCAATCCCACGCAGGCGCTCAAGCCTTTCGGCGAGCGCAAATTCGTGCAGATCGACCGCGACAACTTCGATGACGTCATGCGCCGCATGACGCCAGGCCTCACCCTGTCGGTCGAGAACACCCTCGAGAAAGATGGAACCGAGATTCCGGTTTCGCTGAAATTCGAAAGCATGGCCGATTTCGAACCCGGCTCTGTCGTCGATCAGGTACCGGCGCTGAAGGCCCTGCTCAACGCCCGCAACCAGCTGCGCGACCTGATGAGCAAGGCGGACCGCTCCGAGGAACTCGAGCGCCTGCTCGAGGATATCCTGCAGAACAAGGCCGATCTCTCGCAGCTGGTGGCCCAGCTTGGCGGCGGCAAAGCCGAAGAGGCGAAGGACGTGTTGAACTGAGTGCCTGGGATCGCGGACCGATAGCGGCCCGCGCGTTCAATTCCTGAAAAGTCGTTGTCCGGCAGCCGCCCCTCTCGAAGGGAACCCCTCATGCTTCGAGGGCCGCCGCTTTCGCAAAAAGGATCGATAGATGACCGCCGAAACGCAATTGCAAACAAAGGAAGAAGCCGGGTTCGCGCCTGATGAGAACCTGCTCTCGAAGGTCGTTGCGGCAACCCGCCAGACCGAGCCCGACCGTGCCCAGGACCTTCTGCGCACGCTGACCGATCAAGCCCTGAAGGGTACGGTCAGCTATGATCGCAACCTGACGATCACACTGAACAATGCCATTGCCGAGATCGACAAGGCGATTTCAAGCCAGCTCGCGGCCATCATGCAGTCGCCCGAGTTCACCAAACTCGAAGGCGCCTGGCGCGGCTTGAATTATCTCGTCAAGAACACCGAGACCAGCGCCAATCTGAAGATCCGCGTGCTCAACGCATCCAAGCGCGATGTCGCCAAGGATCTGGCAAAGGCCGTCGAGTTCGACCAGTCGCGGCTCTTCAAGTCGGTCTATGAAGACGAGTTCGGCACACCCGGCGGCGAACCGATGGGCGCGCTGATCGGCGACTACGAATTCGACAATTCCTTCGACGACGTCCAGCTTCTGCAGGGCGTCTCGATGATCGCCGCAGCCGCTTTCGCGCCGTTCATCTCGGCCGCCAGCCCGCGTATGTTCGGCTTCGAGGATTTCCGCGAACTGGCCAAACCCCGCGATCTCGAGAAGATCTTCGAGACGGTGGAATACGCCAAGTGGCGCAGCCTGCGCGACAGCGACGATTCACGCTTCGTGACGCTCGCCATGCCGCGCGTGCTCGCCCGCATGCCCTACGGCCCGAAGACCAGCCCCATCGAAGAGTTCAACTTCGATGAAACCGGCGGCTCCAAGACCGGCGAACTGTCGCACGATTCCTACTGCTGGATGAACGCAGCCTATGTGATGGGCACGCGTCTGACCGAAGCCTTCGCCAAGAACGGCTGGTGCACCGCCATCCGAGGGGCGGAAAACGGCGGCAAGGTCGAAGGGTTGCCGATGCATATCTTCTCGAGCGACGACGGCGATCTGGACCTGAAATGCCCGACGGAAGTCGGCATCACCGACCGCCGCGACGCCGAGCTCGGCAAGCTCGGCTTCCTGCCGCTCTGCCACTACAAGAATACGGACTATGCCGTGTTCTTCGGGGCGCAGACCGCGCATAAGCCGAAGCTCTACGACCGGCCCGAAGCAACAGCCAATGCCGCCGTTTCAGCCCGTCTGCCCTATATGATGGCGACCTCGCGCTTTGCCCATTATCTCAAAGTGATGGGCCGCGATAAGATCGGCTCCTTCATGGAGGCGGAAGATTGCGAGGCCTGGCTCAATCGCTGGATCTCCAACTATGTCAATGCCAATGACGACGCCGGCGAGGAATCGCGGGCGAAATATCCGCTGCGCGAGGCAAAGGTCACCGTACAGGAGATCCCCGGCAGGCCGGGCGCTTACAATGCCGTGGCCTGGATGCGTCCGTGGTTGCAGATGGAGGAATTGACCACCTCGCTGCGCATGGTCGCCCGGATTCCCTCGAAGAACTGATGAAAGCAGGGTCGGGCGTGGTGGGTTCGCCGCCGCGCCTGACCCTTGCGTTCGAACATCTGTGTCAGGTTGACGATGGGTTCCAGCACTGAATGGCGGCGCCGGGCGGATCAGCTGATTACGCTGATCGACGAAGCGCTGAACAGGCAAGTCAATGCCATCCTCCACCATCCCGATTTTCAGGCGATGGAGGCGAGATGGCGAGGCCTTGCCATGCTCGTGCGCGAGGCAAGCCGCAGCGGCGAGGTGAAGGTCAAGCTTCTCAGCGTCAGCTGGAGCGAGCTCGCGCGAAGCATGGAGCGTGCCAGCGATTTCGACCAAAGCCATCTCTTTGAACTGATCTATAGCCGCGAGTTCGGCATGGCGGGCGGCGAGCCCTTCGGCCTGCTGGTCGGCGACTATCATCTTTCTCCCGCCGACCCGGCCGGTGGCGATCCGGTCGGCACGCTGTCGCAGATCGGCATGGTGGCGGCGGCCGCCTTCTGCCCCTTTATTGCGGGTGCAGCGCCGCAGGCGATCGGGCTTGAAGACTTTCACGAGTTGAACCGGGTCAACGACTTTTCCTGGCTTGCCCATGAGACGGCCCGCATCCGCTGGAACGGTCTGCGTGCACGGGAGGATTCGCGTTTCCTCGGGCTTGTCGCACCGCGCATCCTGATGCGCTCGCCGCTGACGCCTCATGCGCGCGATCGCAACGACGGCTTTCCCTTCCGCGAAAGCATCGCCGCCGACGGCAGTTCGCTTCTGTGGGGCAATGCCGCTTTCGCCTTTGCCACTGTCGTCATCCGAAATTTCATCGTCTCAGGCTGGTTCGCGGATATCCGCGGCGTCACGCAGGATGCTGTCGACGGCGGCCTGCTGAGTGCAGCCGACCTGCCGCCTTATGATTTTGGCACCGAAAGCAACGGACTATCAGCCCAGCCGCCGGTGGAAATCCAACTGACCAGCGGCCAGGAGCAGCAGCTTTGCGATCTCGGCATCATCCCCGCCGCCACCACCTATCTCTCCGCTTCGGCGATTTTCAATTCCAATCAGTCGCTGCATGCGCCGCCGCACTATTCCAACGAACATGCCCGCCAGAACGCCCGCCTCGCCGCCATGCTGCAATATGTGCTCTGCGCGTCGCGCTTCTCGCATTATCTCAAGGTCATCATGCGCGACGAAATCGGCCAGCTTTCGGATGCGATCTCGATCGAGCGGACGCTGGCGGACTGGCTGACCGCCTATACGCTCGGCAATGACGATGCCGACATCGCGTTGCGCACCCGCTTTCCCCTGCGCTCGGCCGGCATCAGCGTCGCCGAGATTCCGGGCAAGCCCGGCAGCTTCTCCTGCACCGTCCGGCTGCAGCCGCATTTCCAGCTCGATGACGTTGCCACCAGCTTCCATCTCGTCGCCGAGACCGCGACCACCGGCCAGACCCCGAGCCGCCCCATTGCCATACCCGAGAGGATGTCCGCATGACGCTTTCCGCCAGCATCGCCCAATCGCTCAGCGACGACGCCCTCGATGACGCGATCGAGGAGGTCAAGGCGCATCTGAAGATCAAGCCCTCGGATCAGGAGGCGCGGCATCTCTATATCGATCTTCTCGTGCTTGCCGGGGATTATCAGCGTGCGGACAATCAGTGCAGCCTTGCGGCCACCCTCTCTCCCGACGCGACGATGGGATTCGCCTTGCTGCGTAATGAGCTTCGGGCAATGGCGGCGCGTGACGCCTGGTTTACGAGCAGCGCCCTGCCGGAATTTCCGCAGGGGCCGAGCGAGCTCGACAAGCTCGCCGTCCGCCTCGGCATCGCCCATCGCGGCGGGGATGCGGATGAGGCGAGGACCGCGCTCGCTGCGCTCGAGAACCTGAGGGGCGAGCGCCCACTGATCTGGAACGGCAGGGCGGTCTCTGATTTCCGCGATCTCGACGACCGCACGCCGCACGCTCTCGAAGTCATCATGACCGGCGGCGCCTATCTCTGGATCGATTTCGCCAAGATCGCAGCTCTGTCGATAGAGCCAATTGCCCGTCCGCGGGATCTCGCCTTCCGCCGCGCCGAGCTCTCGCTGATCGACGGCGCGGCCGCGTCGGTGCTTCTGCCTGCGGTTTATCATGGCACCGGCAAGGATGCGACGCTCAGGCTTGGCCGTGAGACCGAATGGATCGAGGAACCCACGGGCATCACCACCGGCCGCGGCCAGCGCTGCTACCTCGCCGGCGACGAACTGGTTTCCTTCCATGACACCCAAAGTCTGGAGATCGTGCCGGCAACGGCTGCCGGCAGGCAGGTTGCGCATGGCTGATCCGCTCGAACGCTACCGGCTGCGCGACCGCGTCCTTGCCCGCTCGATCCTCGACAGGTTGATCGACGAGGCTCCGGATCGCGCCGTCGATCCGCCGATGAGCCTCGTCGATCAGGTCCGCGACGTCAGGGAGGCGATCCGCCGCGATCTCGAAGCGCTGCTCAACACGCGGCGCTGCCCGACCACGCCGCCGACGGCACTTTCCGAACTCAAGGACGCCCTGGTGAGCTATGGCGTCGACGGCGTCGTCTCGGCAAATCTGATGACCGACCAGGCCAAGCTCAAGCTGGCGCAAGCGATCGAGCGGCGGATCGCGCTTTTCGAAACGCGCCTTTCCGATGTCAGGGTGACGATCCTGAAAAGCCGGACGATGACCGAACGAGCGCTGCGCATGCGCATCCAGGCGACCTTCCGTCTGCATGAAGGCATGCCGCCGATCAGCTTCGAGTCGACCATCGATCCCTCGACCCAGCGCTTCCTCGTGGAGGCAGCGCATGGCTGAAGGTTTTCTGCACCGTTACAATGAGGAGTTGCTGGCGCTGCGCCGCCGGGCCGCACGTTTTGCCGACGCCTTCCCGAAGATCGCCGGCCGCCTGCGCATGACGGGAGACGTCGCCGACGACCCGCATGTGGAGCGCCTGATCCAGAGTTTCGCCTATTCGGCCGCCCGGGTCCGCCAGAAGCTGGACGACGAGTTTCCCGAACTGACCGACAGCCTGCTCGAAACGCTCTATCCCCACTACCTCTCGCCGCTGCCCTCGATGAGCATCGTCAGGTTCCGACCGAGCGATACGCTCGCCTCGGTCCAGACAGTGCCGCGTCATACGGAAATCCTGGCCGAGCCAGTGCGAGGGGAGGCCTGCCGTTTCCGCACCACGCAGGATGTCGAGATGGCGCCGATCGAGATCACCGGTGCAGCACTTTCCGGCCAGCCGATCAATGCGCCGCTTTCGCCCTATGTCGGCGTTGCCGGCTGCCTCAGGCTCTCCATCCGCAGCCTCGATGCCCGAAAGCCCCTCGGCAGCCTCGGCGTGAACCGGCTGCGCCTGCACATTCCCTCCCCCTGGCAGCAGGCGGTGGCGATCTACGAACTGCTTGCCAATCACACGCTCGGCATTGCGCTCGCCAAACATGCGGACGACCGGTCGCCGGTATTCCTGCCGGCGGGGAATCTCAAACCGGTCGGCTTCGAGCCCGAAGAGGCCATGCTGCCCTATCCGGCGCCGAGCTTTGTCGGCTACCGGCTGCTGACCGAATTTTTCGCTCTGCCACGGAAGTTTCTTTTTCTCGACATCGAGGGACTCGATGCCTGGCGCGGCGAGACGCTGGAGCTCTTCGTCTACCTGAGGGACAGCGACGCCAAACTCGAGCGAGCGGTGTCGGTCCGCGACTTCGCGCTCAATGCGACGCCTGTCGTCAACCTCTTCCGCCAGGTCTGCGAGCCGATTGCCATCGACGGCACCCGCACCGAATACCGTCTCCTGCCGGACGCGCGGCGCCAGAAGACCCGCGAGATCTATTCGATCGATCGCGTTCTCCTGACCGGATCGCGCGGCCAGGAGGAATTCTGCCAGCCGTTCTTCGGACGCTCGCAACGGGCAGGCGCGAGCCCGACCTATTGGCAGGCCTATCGCCGTTTCGACGAAGACGACAGGACCAGCGACATGGACATCGCCTTCGTCGATCGCCAGCGCCGCTCCGCCGGTCCCGTCGATGCGGTCGCGAGCGTCGATACGCTCTGCCTCAATCGCGACCTGCCGGAACAGCTCCCCTTCGGCGGCGGCCATCCTTTCCTGCAGCTCGCCTCCGGCCATGAAGCGGTCGCAAGTGTCGAAGCGCTGATCCCGCCGACGCCGTCGGTCAGGATGAACGATCAGGAGGGCCGAAACTGGCGGCTGATGTCGCATCTCATTCTCAATCACCTGTCGCTCTTCGACAATGACGGCGCGGCGCTGAAGGACATCCTGTCGCTCTACGCCTTCCGGGACAGTCCCGAGACCAAGCAGTTCGGCGATGCGCTCGTCCGGATCAAGGCGGGCAACTCGACTGCCCGTCTCGGCAGCGGCGGCATGGTGCCCGGCACCGAGATCGCGCTCGAATTCGATCCGGCCGCCATCGACCGGCCTTCGGCCTTCCTGTTCGGCAGCGTGCTCGACCGTTTCTTCAGTCTCTATACCTCGGTCAACAGCTTCACCCGGCTGACCATCGGGATGAAGGGGCAGTCGAGGCCGATCGCCCGATGGCCGGCACGCGCCGCCGAACGCCCGCTGCTCTGAGGAAGGATCGCTCTCAAATCATGGATCTCCCCGTCGCCCGCCAACCAGACGCCCTTGCCGATCTGCTCGAACGCGACCCCGGCCGCTTCGAGCCGGTGACGGCTTTCCGTGTTGCGCAGGCTTCGGTGGAGGAAGGGCGGCTCGATGTCGCCGCCCATGTCGGCGTCTCGCCGGCGCCGCTTGCGGTCAGCGGATACAGCCGCAAGGCCGGCCGGGCCGTCATCCGCAGCGCGCTTGCCGGTCTCGTCGGCGCGCTCGGCTCGATGCCGTCGGCCTATAACGAACTTGTCATGCGCGAGGAGCGCAACAGGTCACGGGCGCTGGCCGGCTTTTTCGACCTGTTCGGTGCGCGGATGGCGGAACTCTTCACCGACGCCTGCGAGAAATACCGCATCGCCCGGCGGCTGCGCTGGGGCGGCACGTGGGCAAACAACGCCTTCGTCACCACGCTCCTGTCGCTCACCGGTTTCGGCACCAAGCGTCTCGTCGAAAAGAGCGGCGTCGACGAAGAGCTGATCCTGCGTTTCTCCGGCTTTTTCGCCGCGCGCAACCGCAATGCTTCCAATCTGCGCGCCATGCTGCGCGAATTCAGCGGCCTGCCGGTGGAGATCGAATTGTTCCGCGGCCGCTGGCTGACCATCCCGGTGGAGGAGCGCAGCCGCATGGGCCAGCCGCAGGGCGTCCAGCTTGGGATCAATGCGACGGCGGGTGCAGCCATCCACGATTTCAGCGGCGGCTTTCGCATCGTCATCGGTCCGCTCGGCTATGCCGATTACCTGCAGCTCGCGCCGGGCGGCCGCGCCATCACCGAGCTCTTCGCCCTGACGCGGCTCTATGTCGGCGCCGCACTCGAATTCGACATACAGGCCATCCTGAAAAAGGAGGACGTCCCCTTCTGCCAGCTCGGACAGGTAGGCGATCCGCCGCGCTTGGGCTGGAACAGCTGGGCGAGGGTCGCGCCGGCGGCAAAGGACAGCGGCGATGCGGTGATCGTCGAGCGCCTGTCGGTCCAGGCGCGGTGAGGAGACGAAGATGCGGCTTGAACTGAAAGAGATCACCAGCGACGCGATGGCGCCAGGCCAGCCGAAATGGTTCTTCGAACGCGGCCGGCGAACGCTCGGCCGGGCGCCCGATTGCGATTGGCGGCTGCCTGAGGATCGGCGCTCCATCTCCAAGCTCCATTGCATCATCGAGCGCGACCGCGAAGGCTTCCTGCTGCGTGACCAGAGCGCAAACGGCTCCCGGGTCAACGGCATCGCCGTGCATGAAGGCCAGATCGTGCGGCTTTCCGACAGGTCGCGGCTGGAGATGGGCGGGCTTGCCTTTTCCGTCCACATATCAGGCGACAAGGACCGCGAGATCGAGGATCCCGATGCCGCCCTCGTGCTGAGCGACGAACCGCTGACCATCTCCGCAATCCTGGCCGATATCGCTCCGGGCGGCCATACCGCAAACGGCGTCCTTGGCGAGCGTGCGGTCGATGATTGGGGTCTTCCCGAAAAGGCCGGGAAAATCGGAGCGGCCTCATCCCGCAGTGTCGAGATCGGCTGGAGCGGCCCTCCGGAGATCCGGTCAGCCACCCAGCTTCTGCCGGAAGACTGGAATGTGGAGGAGACCGAATACGGCAGCCACCTGGAACATGGGGCCGCCACCCATGTCTCCGTGCCGATCGCCCAGCGCCGGCCGGCGCCGGTGATCGGGATCGTCAACGACAACGATCCGCGGCCCGAACCGGAGCCCGAGGAATTTCCGGCGCTGGCGATCGGCCGGCCCGACGCCTTCGCCGATCGGCTGGAGCCGCTGCTTGTCCGGCTCGAGCAAGCCATCGAGAATAGTTATGCGGTTTTCGAGATCAACGCGCCATCCTCCGACGGCGAGCAGGATTTCCTGGCCGGCGGCAGAGAGGAAGCGCTCCTTGCCCGCTTCGAGACCATGCTCGGGCAGCAGCTCAAACTCAATTCCGCGCTCGAGGCTCTCGTTCAGGCGGCAGGCCGGCTGGAGCCGCGCATCATCGAGGCGCGGGTCGAGACCGGCGCCTGGCGCCTGCCCTGGCGCCGGGACCAGGCCTATTGGCAGGCTTACCGGGCACTATTCGAAAAGGACGGCGAGAGCCGCTCGATCCATGACGTGTTCCGCGATGCGATGTCCGGCGCGGTGGACGACACGCAGGCACCGCCTCGTCCGCAAGACAGGCAGGAAGGAAAAGACACACATCATGAGGAATGAGAACCGGGTGGCCTGGAGCGAAGGCATGTTCCTTCGCGTGCAGCATTTTCAGCAGGCGGACCGCTGGACGGAGCGGCTCGTGCGCACCGCGACGCACGGCCTGTCGCCCTACCCCTGGGGTGTGGCCGAGATCGGCATCGACCGCGGCGCATTGGCGATCGGCCAATTCGCGCTGTCGAACCTGCGCGGCGTCTTGCCCGACGGAACGCCGTTCGAAGCCCCCATCGATACCGATCTGCCGCCGCCGCTCGATCTCGACGAGAACACCAAGAATGCGATCGTCTATCTGGCGCTTCCCGCCCGCCAGCCGGGCAAGGCCGACGTGGCGCTGAACGGTGGCGCCGCACGCAACAGCGTCCGTCTCGTCGCCTCGCCCTACGAAGCGCCCGATGCCAATGTCGAGACCGACTTCATGGCGCCGATCGATGTCGGCCGCCTCAGCCTGCGTTATCTCCGGACCGGCGACGAGCTTGCCGGTTACGAGCTCATCGGACTTGCCCGCATCATCGAGGTGCGCTCCGACCGGGCCGTGATCCTCGATCCGGACTATATCGTGCCGAGTCTCAACTGCACGGCCGCGGGACGGCTGAACGAATTGATCACCGAACTGCTCGGCATCGTGCGCCACCGCGCTGAGGCGATCGCCGAACGGATCGGCGACCCCACCATTCGAGGAACGGCGGAGGTCGGCGACTACCTGCTCTTGCAGATCCTCAACCGCGCCGACCCGATGCTGAAACATATTTCGGCGAATGCGACGCGGATCCACCCCATCGTCTTCTACGAAAACTGCATCCAGCTTGCCGGCGAGCTCGCCACCTTCACGACAGACCGCAAACGCGCCAGCGACTTCCCGCCCTACCGGCACGACGACCTGAAGGCGACCTTCGCCGCCGTCTTCGACGATCTGCGCGCTTCGCTGTCCTCCGTGCTCGAACAGGCGGCCGTGGCAATCGAGCTGGCCGAACGCCGGCATGGTGTCAGGATCGGCACGATCAACGACCGTTCGCTGCTCAGAGATGCCGGATTCGTGCTGGCGGTCCGGGCCGAGATGCCGGCCGAAGACGTGCGCCGCAAGCTGCCGGCGCAGATCAAGGTCGGCCCGGTCGAGCGCATCGCCGACCTCGTCAACGTGGCGCTGCCGGGCATTCCCGTGCGGCCGCTGCCGGTGCTGCCGCGCCAGCTCCCCTATCGCTCCGGCACCATCTATTTCGAACTCGACACCAAAAACCCGCTTTGGAAACAACTCGACACTTCGGGCGCCATCGCCGTGCATCTTGCCGGCGATTTCCCCGGGCTTGAAATAGAATTGTGGGCCCTCAGAGAATGAAGACCGAACCCGCCTCCACCTGGCAGAACCTGCCGACCATCGTCGAACTCACCGAGGATGGCACTCGGAAAAAGCAATCCGCCCGCAAGATGGCGGAGATGCTGGATGACGTCCTCGACTTTCCCGAAAGTGAGGCAGGAAAGCCGCCGGTGGGATCACCTCCGAAGAGCGCCGCGTCCATCGAAACCCTCGTCCGGGATTTTCGCTTCGGCGCCGACGACGTGCCGACGCTGGTACGCTCGGCCGCACCGCTGCTCAACCTCGCCCATGCCCTGCGCTACACGGAAGAACAGCCCGAGATCGACGCTTTGCGCCAGCTGGCGATCGAAGCCGTCGGCCGCTACGAGCGCGATCTGGCGAGCGCCCGCATCAGCCCCGAACGCGCGCGCGCCGCCCACTACGTCGTCTGCGCGACGGTCGACGATGTCGTGCTCAGCAAGGCCTGGGGCGTTCGCGCCGGCTGGGCCCGCTCGGGTCTCGTTTCCACCTTCCATATGGACGTGACCGGCGGCGAACGGGTATTCGACCTGCTCGATCATTTCCAGCAGAGCCCCGGCGCCAACAAGGACCTGCTGCTGCTCATCTATCTCTGCCTGTCGCTTGCCTTCGAGGGCCGCACCCGCGTCTCGGCGCGCGGCGGGCTGGAGCTCGGCCGCATCCGCGACAGTCTCTACAAGACGTTGCTCGGCCAGTACGGCGTGTTCGAACGGGAGCTGTCTCCCCATTGGAAGGGTGTTTCGGCCCGGCATCAGCCGCTGCGCACCGCGGCCGCGATCTGGACGCTGCTTTCGCTTCTGACCCTGATCCTGGCGTTCGGCTATCTGTTCTTCACGCTCTCGCTCAATCGCGCCTCCGACGGAACCTTCGAGCGGCTCGCCAAGCTGCCGCCGCGTGATATGCCGAGCGTGCTGGTCAAGGTGCCCGAAGCGCCCCGGCAGCCGCCGCCTGTTGTCGTCGCCGAAACCCCGCCGCCACCCCCGCCGCCGCCACAAGTGAAACCGCCGAGCCGGCTCGACAATCTGCTCGCCTTCCTTCAGCCGGAGGTCGAGAAGAAACTGGTCACGCTTTCGGATTCGAATGGCAGGCTGTTGGTCCGGATCAGCAATTCCGGCCTGTTTGCCACCGGCAGCGCGGAGGTCAGCCAGAAATTCCACGATCTTCTCCAGCGGATCGGCGGCGCGCTGGCCGCAGAGAATTTCCGCGCCGTGGTGGTGGGCTACACGGACAATGTGCCGATCCGCACCGTCCAGTTCCCCTCCAACTGGCACCTTTCCGAAGCCCGCGCCAAGGCGGTGGGCGAAATCCTCAGTTCGTTCACCGGGCCGGGCGCGATCCTGACCGAGGGGCGTGCCGACACCGATCCGATCGCCGGCAACGATACGCCGGAGGGCCGGGAGATGAACCGTCGCACTGAGATCCTGGTGCTGACCGATCCGAGCGAGCGGCTGAGCGATGCGGGTATGACGACACCGCGCCAGGCCGACATGCCGGATGACCCGACGGCGCCTGCTGTAGGAGGTGGTTCGCGATGAACCCGCTCAGTTATTTCTATACGCTGCGCTCCTATGTGGAGGCCTATGCCGGCCTCCTCGGCCGGCGCTTCATCTCGATCATCTGGGTGGCGGCAATCTGCGTCGTCATCTGGTTCTACGGCTATCTCGCCGCCTATGGCGATTTCAAGCCGCTGGCGAGCGCCAGTGTGCGGCTGACGCTGATCGGCATCATCATCGCCGCCTGGTTTGCTTATCTCGTCTTCACCACCATCCGCGACCGCCGCCGCGACAAAAAGCTCGTCGAAGGCATAGAGCGGGACGCGGAAGCCGAAGCGGCGGCCAGCCAGCAAGCCGAAGTGGGTGAGATCCACAATCGGCTCAAGGAAGCGCTGCAGCTGCTGCGCCGCATCACCAAGAAGCGTTTCGGCTATATCTACGAGCTGCCATGGTACGTCATCTTCGGCGCGCCGGGTTCCGGCAAGACGACGGCGCTCACCAATTCCGGCCTCAAATTCCCCCTCGGCGATGCGCTCGGCAGCAATTCGGTGCAGGGGATCGGCGGCACGCGCAACTGCAATTGGTGGTTCACCGACGAGGCCATCCTCATCGACACGGCTGGCCGCTATACGACGCAGGACGATCTGAATGGCGCCGCCAAGGCCGGCTGGGAAGGATTTCTCGGCCTGCTACGCAAATACCGGCGTTCGCAGCCGATCAACGGCGCGCTGGTGACGCTGTCGATCGGCGATCTCCTGACGCGCGATCCGGAGGCACAGCGCGAGGAGGTCAGGGCGATCCGCCAGCGGCTTTCCGAGCTCGACGAACTCCTGCATGCCCGCGTGCCGGTCTATCTGCTTTTGACCAAGGCCGATCTCCTGACCGGCTTCGTGGAATTCTTCGACGGTTTCAACAAAAGCGACCGCGAACAGGTCTGGGGCACGACCTTCGGCCTCGACGAAAGCTACAAGGCGGCAAATCTGCCGGAACGCTTCATGGAGGAATTCACCCTGCTGCAGCAGCGCGTCGACGCCATGCTGATCGAACGCTTGCAGCAGGAACCCAATCCGGAGCTGCGCGGCCGCATCTTCCGCTTTCCGGCCGAACTCACCTCTTTGAAGGAGCGTCTGCACGAGGTCGTCACCGAGCTTTGCTCGGGTTCGAAACTGGTGGAGGCGCCGCTCTTGCGCGGCATCTATTTCGCTTCCGGTACCCAGAGGGAGGAGACGGTCGCCGTTCCCCGCATGCGACGCAGCTATTTCCTCCCGCGTCTCTTCAAGGAGGTGATCTTCGGCGAAGCCTCGCTGGTCGCCCGCGACAAGCGGCTTTCCGGCCGGCAAATCCTCTTCCGCCGCGCCGCCTATGCGAGCGCGGTTCTGTTGCTGGCCGTCGTGCTGACAAGCTGGACGGCCACCTATATCCAGAACACCACCGCGCTCGCCGCCGCCGAAAGGCGCATAGACGCCTATGAGCAACTGGCGCGCGGCGTGCCGGTTCGCGACGTTTCGGATGCGGATTTCCTGCGTATCCTGCCGGCGCTCGACAATCTCGCCGCCGTCACCACCGACTTTTCGAAGACCCGCGTCTGGCCGGTCAGCCTCGGCCTCGACCAGGAAGGCAAGGTCGCCAGCCGCCAGCGCGAGGCCTATCAGCGGGCTCTGAACGCGCTGCTCCTGCCGCGCATGCTGGTGCAGCTCCAGAAGGACATGGGCGAAACCACCGACGTCACCCGAACCTTCGACGCATTGAAGCTCTACGGCATGCTCGGCGGGCTCGGTCCCATGGATGCAGACTTCGCCTCGCTTGAGGCGGAGGACATGTTCACGAAACTCTACCCCGACGAAGGCAGGGCCGCGGCCCGGCAGGCGTTGATCGCCCATGCCAATGTGATGGCGCGCGGCGCACTGCCGCCGATCGAGCTGGACAAGACGCTGATCGCCAAGGCGCGCGACATCATCCGCTCGCAGAACATCGCCAGCCGCGCCTATGACATCCTGGCGGAATATCGCGAGTCCCGCGCCCTTCCCGCCTGGAGCCCGGCAGGCGCGCTCGGGCCGCTCGGCGAACAGGCTTTCGAGAGAACCTCCAAGGCGCCGCTCAGCGAAGGCATTCCCGGCCTTTTCTCCGCGACCGGCTACCGCACCGTCGTTCTCACCGGGATTACCGACGCCGCACGCGCGGCGCTCGACGAGCAATGGGTCCGCGGCGATCCCAATCCAGCCGGCGTCACGGTCGATACGGTCGCCCAGGCGACGCTGCAGCTTTATTTCGACACTTTCGAGCAGCGCTGGTCGACGATCCTGGCCGATATCAGGGTAAAACCTTCCCAGACGATCGGCGATGCGGCAGAAACCACCCGCATCCTGGCGGGCAAGCCCGGTCCGGTCGAGACGATCACCAAATCGATCGTCGCCACCACCGATCTGCGTGGACCCGGCGCGGAAATCGCCTCGGCCGCCAGCGACAGCCTGCCCGCGTCGACCACCGCGCTTGCCAGCGCGGCGAATGCACCCGACCCGTTCGGCCGTCTGCGCGAAGCGCTGAAGGCGCCTGCCGGCCAGTCGCCGCTTGCCGAGCAGCCGAAGGATGCACCGCGATCGGAGATCGGGCAGCTCGAGCCGATCCTGCAGAGAGTGCAGGAGCAGCTCTCGCGCGCCACGACCTCCACCGCCGAAGTCGCGAAAGTCTTCGACGTCGACAGTCAGCTGACAAACGCCAATCAGGACCTGCTGCAGCAGGCCCGCAAGCTGCCGGCGCCGGTCGACACCTGGATGGCCGGGCTGGCTGCGGATGTCGGATCGCTGGCGGTCAAATCCGCACGCTCACGCATCAGCGACGCATGGGCGGCCGAAGGCGCAGGCTTCTGCTCGAACGTCGTCACCGGCCGTTATCCCTTCGAGCGGAAATCACCGCGCGACGTGGCGATGAGCGACTTCATCAGGCTTTTCGGGCCGGAGGGACTGTTCAAGACCTTCTTCAAGGAAAAGCTCGAAGCCTTCGTCGACACCAGCGCGTCGCCATGGGGCTGGAAGGGCACCTTCGGCGCAGCGAGCATTCCAAGCACGGCGATCGCCCAGTTCGAAAATGCCGACAAGATCAACCGCGCCTTCTTCCCGGCCGGTAGCGACAACCCGTCGATTACGATCAACGTCAAGCCGGTATCACTGACCGAGGCGGCCAGCGCCGTGATGCTGGAGATCGAAGGCGAACGCGTGGTCTATTTCCACGGCCCGATCCAATCGAAATCGATCACTTGGCCGTCGACGGAAGCAAGCAATGCGTCCCGCCTCGCCTTCCAGCCGGGTGGCTGGCAGCAGGCCTTGACGGAAAATGGCGATTGGTCGCCCTTCCGGCTGTTCGACGATGCCGACATCGCCATACAGGGCGACGACCTCTTCCGGGCGAAATTCCAGCAGGACGGCCAAGCGGCGGAATTCGACGTGCAGTTCGGTTCGGTGCTCAATCCATTCCGGCTGGAGGCGCTCGGCGCCTTCTCATGCCCGGCACAATTCTGACCGGTCTGATATGAACGAGCGCGCCGCCCTGGACCGAAGCCCGAGCGAAACCGACAGGATCGGCTTCTTCGGCAAGCTGCCGAGCCACGGCGATTTCGTCTCGATGGGGCTCGGCCGCGGCCTGCAAACAGCACTTGACGCCTGGCTGCAATCGGGATTGCAGGCAGCGCAGCAGGACCTCGGCGAGGATTGGGAACGCCGGTTTCGCCTCATGCCGGCATGGCGTTTCATCATCGAGCGCGGCCTCTGGGGACCGGCAACCGTCGCCGGCGTCCTGCTTCCCAGTCTCGACCGCGTCGGGCGCAGCTTTCCGCTTGTTATCGCGGCACAGCTTCACGGCTTTTCCGAGCATCCGCGCCAACTCTATCTGGACGATACGTGGTTTACGGCGGCCGAGGCGATCGCCGAAAGCTCGGCCAAGCGGGATTTCGAGATCAACCATTTCACCGCAAGCCTGAAGCGGCTGAGGAGCTTGCGGCCGGCCGATCTCGCGGAAAACGAGACGCTGCAGGACAGAGCGTCCAGCCGCGGCACGATCTGGTGGCGGATCGACCCCGAGGAGCGGCGGGCCAAGGGATTTGGCGTCACTGGTGCCCCGGAACCTGCTCACTTCGCAAAGCTGCTGCGCGAGAGTGCCAGTGTGGTTTCAACGGCGCCGCAGCCAGAAACAGTCGCGACACCGCCTCCTGTTGTCGTCGAACCGCATCCTCCTCTGGTGCTCCGGCACAGCCATGCCACGCATGCCGGAACAAGGCTTGCCGTCAACGCCGATGCGCTGCTCGTTTCGGAAACGCCCTCGCTCTTTGCCATCGCCGATGGCGTGGGTGACGGCAACACCGCGGCCGAAGTCGGCAAGATCGCCGTTCACGTGCTGGCCGAAACGGCGAAGCAGCAGACGATCGAAGCGCTGGTGCAGGAGGTCAAGGGTAAGCTCGGCCGTGCCCACGGCCTGCTTCAATCGGCCTATCATTCCTCCGATCGCGAGCCGTCGGCCGCCAGCATCGTCGTGCTGGCCACGCTTGGGGACAGCTGCGCCTTGCTCTGGGTCGGCGATGCCCGCTGCTATCTCTTACGGGACGGCATGATGCGCTGCCTCACCCGCGACCATGTTGAGATCGGCCTGCGGCGCACGCTCTCGCGCGCGATCGGCATGCGGGGACATCTCATCCCCGAAGTCCGTTTCGGCGGACTGCAGGCCGGCGACCGGCTGCTGCTCTGCAGCGCGCCGCTGCCGAATGCGATCCCTGAACGCGGCATCGCCGAAATCCTGCTTTCCGCAAAGATCGAAAAGGCGGCCGACATCCTCGTCCACGAGGGGCTGATCGCCAATTGCCGTGACAATCTCAGCGCCATCGTGATCGATGTGAAGACCGATGAGCCGTGAACCTCCGGACGCGGATTTCGAGGAGATCGCGCGACGTTTCTCCCATCTCTGGCAGGCCTTGAATGCCAGGGCGGACAGTCCGTATCCGCTCGAGACCCGGCAGATGCTGGTCGACCGGGTCCGGGATGCGCTCGATCGAGGCGAGGCCCGCCTCAGCGATACCGATCCCGGGGTCATCGCCAACAGCTTCGCGCTCGAGGCGCTGGTCCATGACGGCGCGCTGACCCAAATCTATCGTGCCCGCCATCGTGATCTCGGAACGCTTCATGCCATCAAGATGCCGCGGCCCGAGCACGCCGATGACCCCGTGCTGAGGAAGCTCATGCTGCGTGAAGCCGAGATCGGCATAACGCTCCGTCACCCTCATATCGCTGGAACACAAGCGGTTCTGCGCCTCGCCGACGGACGCCCGGCCCTGGTGATGGAATGGCTCGGGAGACGGCTTGCGGATCGCTTGCAGGAACAACCGTTATCTCCGGATGAGGTCATCTCGATCATGATTTCGGCGCTGTCCGGGCTGGACGCCATCCATGCCGCCGGCACCGTGCATTGCGACCTGTCGCCGCTCAATCTTCTCGTTGCCGATGGCGACCTCTCCCATTTGAAGATCGCCGATTTCGGCATCGCGATCGAGGTCGGGTGCCGGCACGGGCAACTCGATCTCGCGTTCGCCGGCCAACCGGATTTCGTGTCTCCGGAACAAATGGCCGGTGAATCGCTCGACGGCCGATCCGATCTCTATGCCGCTGGACTTCTGCTGTCCCTGCTCCTGCATCATTGCGGCGAGGAAGGCGAAGAGCTTCAGGCTTTAGAGGCGTTGGCGATCTGCCTGTCACAGCACAATCCTGAAGACAGGCCCGAGAATGCGAAGGCCGCCTTGCATCTGCTCGGCGGCCTCGCGAAACGTCCAGTCGGCGCTTAGTTGCCGCTCGATCCGGGGATCGGCGCTGCGGCCGTCGGCACGCTCTTCTGGTAGACGTTGAAGAGCTTGGCAAAATCCACCAGGCTGGCGTTGCTGGCGTAGATGATATCGCCATCCATCATCTGGAATCGCTGCATCAACGCCAGATTGGAAACGTCCTTCAGATTGACCCGGTAAATCACCGGCTTGGTGCGCACGACAGGCGGCGCGGCATTCTTGCCATTTGCGGCTGCAACCTGCGTATAGACCGGCTGGTTGCGCAGCACATAGAAATTGCTTGCATCGGCACGATCGTCGAGCAGGCCGCCGGCGCGCCCGAGCGCCTGGGCTAACGTCAGCTTGCCCGGTTCGAATTCGAACTCGCCGACACTCTTGAAGGCGCCGAAAGCGGTGAAGGTCGGCGAGTCCTTGTCGACATAGATCTGATCATCAGGCAGCAGGTAGACATTCTGTTTGCTGTCATCGATGACGCGCTGGAGCGGCACGGTGGCGCGCTGCTTGCCGCGCATCAGCGTGACGGTCGCCGATCCTGGCGCCGACGATGCACCGCCGGCAAGAGCGACCGCATCGAGCACGCGCTCCTTGCGTGCGCTGAGCGGGAAACGGCCGGCGGAGCGTACATCACCATTGACGGTGAAACCGCTGGAGGGCCTGTCGACAACGGTGACGACGGCCTGCGGATTGACCGCCGAGCCCTTGAGGCCGGTGACGATGCGGGTCTGCAGGGCTTCCGGCGAGGAATCCACCACCCGCTGCTTGCCGATGAAGGGAAGCGTCACATTCCCCGTCGAATCGACGGTGAACCGGCCGAGATTGAGGGTCTTGCTCTGGGTCGAGGAGAAAAGTCCATCTTCGCCGGGATCGAGGATCGTCACCTCGATGACGTCGCCGCGCCTCAGCTTCGTATCGGCAAATCCGCCCGAGCGCATAAGGCTGAGCCCGGGATCCGTGGCCGCATAGGCCAGCGGGGTGACCGCAACCGGACCCATCGGCGCTTCAGAGAGCCTGACCACCGGGATCCGCTCATTACTTTGAGGGGCCGTGGCATTATAAAAACCACCGGCGGTTGGGCCATCCGATGGCCGGGCGCAGGCACTGAGAACTGCGACAAGGACGAGCGGCGCCAACTTTCGCATCAAGTATCCTTTTGGCAATATTGAGAGAATCGGAAAATATCAGCGGCATGCGACCGAGCAATACCAGTTGCACGCGAAAAATCAATTATGACAGTCCAGAGGTAGGCATGTGTGACTAATTGGCAACCATCAGCCCCTCGGTGGAACCAAATCCTTCGCCCGTCTTTTCGGTCGAAGTTGGCGTCGACTCATGGCGAATGAGCAAATGGCTTTGCGCATCAAACGAATCTACGAGCCGAAGGAAGACAGTGATGGCACCCGCATCCTGGTCGACAGGTTATGGCCGCGCGGATTGAGCAAGCAGGATGCGGCAGTCGATATCTGGTTGAAGGATATCGCGCCAAGCCCGGCGCTGCGCCGATGGTTTGGCCATGACCCCGCCAAATGGACGGAGTTCCAGCGCCGCTACCGGGACGAACTGGAAGAAAATTCATCGGCCGTCGAAGAATTGAAACGCCAGATCCGGCAATCGGACGCGACACTTCTCTACGCTGCGAAAGATCTGCGCCACAATCACGCGATCGTCCTCCAGCGTTTCATCGGCAAGGACTGACACCGGCAACAAGCCGTTTCTTCGTCTCCGAAATTTCCGGGAACCTTTTCGACGGACCTGCATCCAATGTCCGCTTCAAAGGCGCACACCGCTGCTGCCGGGAGGCATCGTCATATCGACACAAGGGAGACAGACCATGTTGAAAGAAATTCTCGGCGCCGCCCTCATGGCGGCATCCATAAGCACGGCTTCGATCGCCGCAGACTCCAAGCCCACCGATCCTCAGATCGCCCACATCGCCTATACGGCTGGGCAGATCGATGTCACCGCCGCGGAGCAGGCGCTGAAGAAAAGCAAGAACGCCGAAGTCATCGAATTCGCCAAGACCATGGAGCGCGACCACAAGGCCGTCAACGACCAGGCGCTCGCTCTCGTCAAGAAGCTGAACGTGACGCCCGAAGGCAACGCCGTCAGCCAATCATTGTCGACACAGGCAGCGAAGGAACTGAAAACGCTGGAGGCGCTCGACGGCGCGGCATTCGACAAGGCTTATGTCGAAAACGAAGTCGCTTATCACAAGTCGGTCAACTCAGCGCTTGCCAAGATCCTGATCCCGTCGGCTGAGAATAAGGAGCTCAAGTCACTGCTGGAAACGGGCCTGATCCTGTTCAAGGAGCACCAGATACATGCCGAGCATCTGGCTTCGATGATCAAGTAGACATGGCGATGGGCTCGCTGGTCAAATCGCTGCGGCTCCCGCTGCTGTCTGCGCTGCTTTGGGCAGGCAACGGCGTCGCCTCGGCGGCGGAATATCAGGTCACCATCGCCGGCATGAAATTCGGCTCGCCATCTGCCGAGCTGCATGTCGGCGATGTGATCGTCTGGCGAAACGATGATATATTCCGGCACACGGCAACCGCACGCGACAAAAGCTTCGATCTCGACCTGCCGCCAAAATCGGAAGGCCGCATGACGCTCAGCCAGGCGGGAGCCGTTGATTTCTATTGTCGTTTTCATCCCGCCATGGCGGGCAAACTGGATGTTCGGCCCTAATGCATGTCGCCCGGAAGTGTGCAGCGGTTCCGGGATACCGGCATGCAGAAACAAAAGGCTTTAGGGCCGGGCTCCGATCGAAGGACGGCAAGCAGGGGAGAATTTCCATGACAGCCATTCCGGTTCCGGCCGAGCGACACCGGCAGGAGGTATCGACACTGTCCGACGCCGAGCTCGTACCCCTGGCAAGAATGGGCGACGAACCTGCCATCCGCGCCATCATTCAGCGTCACAATCGGCGCCTGTTCCGGACGGCGCGCGCCATCATCCGCAATGATGCGGAGGCCGAAGACGTCGTCCAGGCCGCCTATATCAAGGCGTTCAGCAATCTGGCCGCGTTCCGGGGCGATGCACAGTTTTCGACATGGCTGACCCGCATTGCCCTCAACGAGGCGCTGGCGCGCGTGCGGCGGCAAAAGAACACCACCGGACTTGAGGAAATCGACATGCAGACGAGATGGGGCGGCGACGTATTGCAGTTTCCGTCCTCCCTGTCGGCGACTGATCCGGAAACCGAACTCGCCAGGAGCCAGGCGCGACATCTCCTCGAAAATGCTGTCGACGAACTGCCGGATGATTTTCGCGCTATATTCGTGCTGCGGGATGTCGAAGGCATGGGCACGGACGAGGCCGCATCTTACCTTGGCATAAGACCGGAAACGGCCAAGACCCGGCTGCACCGGGCGCGAAAGCTGATGCGGCAGTCGATCGAAAACCAGCTCTCCGGTGCATTCTCGGCGCTGTTTCCGTTCGATGGCGCGCGGTGCGCTTTCATGGCCGATCGTGTGATCGCTGCCCTTCGTCACAAGACGCCATGATGTCAGGCAGCCTGTAGAGCTGCACCTTGGTCGAGGTGGTTCAGCGCTTAACGTGAGGCAGCAGCCCGTATATCTTCTCGATATCGAGCATCAGGGTTGCGGCGAGAATGCCGCGTTGCATCCCGCTCCGTCTTGCCGAGAAATCGTCCGAGTGAAAGGGCGGTTACCCTGCGGCGCCTGTCGATGCAGAACCGGTCTGCAGCGCTCCGCTTAATCTGTCGAGTTCATCCAGAACCTTTTGGATCCGGGCACGCGCCTGGAGCATTTGGTCCATATCCGGATCTCCGGACGATACGCCTGCGACGTTGAGGTCGTGAATCTCGATCGAGGTGTTGGGGGCCGGGTTTGGAAATGGGATGATTTCAGCCATGAGCATTCGCTATTCTTGACAATCTGGGAGGATCGGAAACTCTCATGTCTCCAAGTCCGACGGCTCGAGGATCCGGCATGCTTCATTCGCCGATCAACCGGAACATCTTCGCTATTCATTTCAGTGAGTTGCGCCTGTTCGTATGGCTAGTAAACGCCGTGTCAGCCTTAACAAACTCTTACTTTAGCGCGCACAGCGGCGCGCTTGCCGGCTTTGCTGCGTCAAACGGACAGAGATGCGACAATCGGATACCGCAACCAAAGATTTTATAAATATCATAGGTTGTGATTTTTTCACATTTATAGATTGCAAATTCTACCACTGCATATCGAGGACAGCGGCAAGCCAGATCAAAAGGAGAAGGCCGGCTCCTTTATCCTTTGGCAAGCGCCCTTGGTCGGGAGCGGCCTGAATCCGCCGTCCCGACATCGGCTGGAATTTCGACAATCCTGCGAAGGGTTTGCGATGGCAGTTCGCCGAAGCGCTTTCGATATTGGCCTGAGAACCGGCCAACATGGGCAAAGCCCCATTTTTGCGCAATGACTCTCACCGATTGCTCGGGATCGGCCGATGAAAGTTCCTGGCGAACGACATCAAGACGCATATGCTCCAGATAGGCCATCGGCGTCGTCATGCGAAATTTTCGAAAGCCATCCTGCAGGGTCCGGGCACTGACGCCGCATGCTTCAGCAATTTCCTTGAGAGTCATCGCCCGGGAAATATTGCCATGCATGTAGTGGATCGCGCGCTTAACGTGCCATGGAACAGGAGCCTCCCTGTCGCGGGAAAACTCCTGGGAATAGTTGTGCGGTAGGGCGTCGATGAGAAGCTCGAGCATTGCTCCCAGGACATGACCAAGCGCCGCAGGCGATTTATGGAGGGTTTCACCCGCCAGGCCGTGATGGATGGCCATAGCGAGCCGTGCTAGGTCCAATCCAGGCCCTTGCGACAGATCGATCTCGGTTGCGAATTGGAGACGCTCCCTCAACGAGGCATTCAACCGGGCTTCGATACGCCGGGTCAGTTCGAAGTGGGGCAGCCTAAGGCAAAGATGCGTTCTGGGGCCCGCAATGCGCAGCTGATTGTCAGACAGCCGATCGACGAAGACGCCCTTGTTTTGGATGGACGGCAAATTACGGTCGGCTACCGCGACCATCGCGCTCCCGGTCAGCGGAATGAGAACCATGGCTGTGTCGATCGATGCGGGAAAGTGGATCGAGAAATCGCCGTCATAGCGGCTCGCGATGACCGAGATCCCCCGCGTGCGAACCATATTGACCTGATATTTCGTATTCCGCTGACTTTCCGATCTCACTTGGATTCCGCTGTGCAAACGGGAAAGCGACGTTGAGAATTCCTGCAGATCCGCCCCGGCAAACGACAGATGGTCGAAGGTGTTCCAACTTACGTCCGGCACTCCCGGTTACCTCTGGCCAATGATGAATGTCTGCGTTTGCTGAGAGCCGAGGGGGCTCCCCGCTCGGCCGCCATCCTCATCGGCGTGGCGCGATCGGCGCCCGCCTGCCGCGGCCCCACAGGATGAACGCCGAAAGAGCAAGCAGGATGACGTTGAGCGGCACGGCGGGGGCTTCGCCGCGGGAGAGATGAAAGATCATCGCGGCGATTTGCAGCAGCACGCAGCCGAGCGCCGCCAGCACCGTCAGGCGAGGCTGGATGCGGGTCAACGCAGGCAGCAGCACGCCCACTCCGCCCGCAAAATCGATAATACCCATCAGACGCAAAAACCACACGGGAACGTCGCCGGGCCATACCCACATCGCCGCCAATTGATCGACCGGCATGAAAAATTTCATGCAGCCGAACAGGGTGAAGGCGGCAAAGATCAGCACCTGCGCGGCCCACAGCCCAATCTGGAGCCATTTTCCGGCAGGTGCAGGCAAGACAGTCGTGGTGTTGGGCATGCGAACCTCTGGAGCAAAATGCGGTGCGTCGCGCGGGATAGATAAAGCTGGAAGCTCATCGCGAAAACCGCTAAACTTTCGAGAAAAGTTATCGATAGGATCGATGAGATATGCAGCCCCACCCGACTTTGGATCAGCTTCAGGTGTTCCTGACCGTGGTGGAGAAAGGCAGCTTCTCCGCTGCATCCCGCGCCCTTAACCGAACGCAATCGGTCGTCAGCTATACGATCGCCAACCTGGAGGCGCAGCTGCGGGTGGCGCTTTTCAGCCGTTCCGGCACCAGACGACCGGAGCTGACAGATGCCGGCAGATCCGTCGTCGAGGATGCTCGCCGCTTGCTTGGCGATCTCGATCTGATGCGGGCTCGCGTGCAGGCCTTGAGCGACGGCCTGGAGGCAGAGCTCAACGTTGCGATGAGCTCCATTGTCCCCTCGGACGTCGTCGTCGAGGTGCTGCGTGCCTTCCGCAACCACTATCCCACCGTCTCCTTGAAAGTAACGGCGGGGACACCTGTGATCGTCATGGACGAGGTAATTCATGGCAGGGCCGTCGTCGGCTTTGGCGGCACTATGGCAGTCAAAAACGATCAGATCGTTTTCGAGCGGATCGGCCAGACGGCGATGGTCCCCGTTGCAGCCCCGGATCATCTTCTTGCCACGCTGCGCCGGCCATTGACCCTTGCCGACGTGCGAGACGAAACCCAGTTGGTGGTCTTCGATGCTTCGGGAACGGCGAAGGGCCGGGATTTCAATGTATTCTCTCTCAAGACCTGGCGGGTCAGCGACAACGCGACGAAACATCTGTTCATCCTCGGCGGATTGGGATGGGGCGGCCTTCCCGCATCCGTGGTCAAGGACGATCTCGCTGCAGGCCGCCTCGTCCGTCTCCAGTTTTCTGCCTTCGACCAGGGCGAGCTTCCCATCCATGCGGTCCGCAATGTTGCAAACCCGCCGGGCCCCGCTGCGAGATGGCTGACGGCGACGTTCCAGGCGAGGCTTTCAGGCGGGGTTGGAAGCCGAGAGCCGTCGGAGGAGGATGTCGAACCCGGCCTCATGGAAGCCGATAGCTGACGGCAACATGGATGTTACCCGCGTCAGGGCGGCGTCGCCTGGAGACGGGTGATCGCCACGTTGCACTCAGTTCGACGATGTTCCCTGCGTGATGGAATTCAAATGCAAGGCCGCTCCTCGCGTGGGGAGCAGCCGTTGGCCAGGGAACGCAGCCACAGAGCGATGATTTCCGTCTTGGGCAGAGCTTTGCTGTAAAGGAAGCCTTGCGCCGAACCGCATCCATTTGCCACCAGGAAGGCTGCCTGCTCGGCGGTCTCGACGCCTTCCGCCACCACATTCTGTCCGAGACAACGGGCGATGGACAGGATTGCCTTCACAAGTTCCTCGTTGCGTTTATCCGCGCTGTTGATGAAAGACCGGTCGATCTTCAGCGTGTCGATCGGAAAGCGCGCGAGATAGTTCAGCGCCGAATAGCCGGTGCCGAAATCATCGATGGCGATCGAAAATCCCATGTTTCGAAGTTCAGAAAGCATCTGCAGCGTTTCGTCTTTCTGATCCAGCAGCAGGCTTTCCGTTATTTCGATTTCAACCCATTCCGCGCGGCAGCCGGTCTCCTCGAGAATCTCGGCGATCGACCTTACCAGGCCGGCGGACTGGAACTGTTTGACCGACAGGTTGATCGCCACCTTGTGCGGTGACCGGCTATCGGCGTTGAATTCGGCCGCTGTCTGGCAAGCCTCGCGCAGCACCCATCGTCCGAGCTCCACGATCAGCCCTGTCTCTTCGGCAACCGGAATGAAGCTCGAGGGAGGGATCATGCCCATTTCGGGGTGACGCCATCTTAACAAGGCCTCGCAGCCGACTATGGCGCCGCTGTCCAAAAGCACCTTGGGCTGGTAGTGCAATTCCAACTCTCCGCGCTCGATCGCGCGGCGCAATTCCGATTCCAGCCGCATGCGCTCTTCGGCGCTCGCCGTCAGGTCCTTCGAGTAGAAGCGAAAACTGTTTCGCCCCGAGCGTTTGGCGAGATACATCGCCGAGTCGGCGTATTTCACGAGGTCGTTGGCGTCAGCGCTGTCATCGGGATAGAGCGCGATGCCGACGCTGCAAGAAATAAACAGCTCCTGGCCGTCCAGCAGGAAACGTTCCTTGAACTTTTCAAGGATCGTGTTGGCCATCCGGCCGAGATCGTCACCTTGCCGGATATCCGGCAACAGGATCGCGAATTCATCGCCGCCGAGGCGCGCAACGGTGTCATAGTCGCGAACGCTTTCGTTCAGCCGCGCGGCGGCCTGGCAGAGCAACTGATCACCGACGGGATGTCCCATCGTATCATTGACCGCCTTGAAATGATCGATGTCGATCAGCATCACGCCGGCGCGTTGGCCACGCGATACGGCAGCGGTGATCATCTGCCGCAGTCGATCGCTGAACAGCGATCGGTTCGGCAGCGAGGTCAGAGGATCGTAGAAGGCCATCTGGTGGATTTTTTGGCGCGAGACATTCAACTCAGTCACATCCCGCGACACACCGAGAACCCCGACGACGTCTCCTCCCGCGCCCAGCACCGGAACCTTGCGTGTCTCAAGAAGAACGGATTGACCGTTTTCCTGGGAGATGACCCATTCCTCGGAGGCCAGAGTACCTCCGGCCTGGATCGCGGCTTTGTCCGACTCCAGAAAGACCTGAGCCCTTTCAGCACCAAACAGTTCGAGATCCGATTTGCCGACAACCTCGGACTCCGCCTTACCTGTCAGTCGTTCGAACGCGTGGTTGCACAACAGATAGACGCCGCCCATATCCTTCACCCAGACCATATCAGGAATGGTCTGAAGCACGCTGAGCAGCTGCGTCCGCATGGAATTGACGGCTTCCTCCGCCTGTTTTCGCTCGGTAATGTCACGCGAAAGTGCGAGGAGCGTGGTGATCGTCGGATCGGCGCTCGGCCGTTTGGCGACGGAGAGTTCGAACCATCGGGTCTCGCCGTTTGGCAAGGAGATCCGAATGCATCGGCCATAGGCAACACCCTCTTTGCCGGCAGCCGCGAGAGCCTCCATCGCGATGGCCGCCTGGTCAGGCGCGAGAACCTCGTTGACCGTCTTGCCGAGCAGCATCTCCTTCTGCTGAGCCAGAAGTTCTGGGTTTCTTGTCCAGACCTGAAGGTAGCGGCCGTCCTCGTCCACCTCGAAGAGGACATCGGGAATGGCGGTGATGATCCCCTCTGCGAATTCAAGCGCTTTCTTGAGCTCCCGCTCGGCCTGCTTGTGCTCTGTAATGTCCACGATGGCGCCGATCACCCCGGCCGGATCGCCGTTGTGCCCGGTGAACACCGCCTTGTTGACGACGACATCCCGCACCGTCTGGCTCGCGGCAGTCATCTTCTTCTCGAAGCCTCGGCCTCCGCGCCCTTCGAGAAATCTCTCATCCCACGTGAACTGGAGTTCAGCCGGGTGCTCCGGATTGAGATCGAACTCGGTTTTCCCGATGATCTCCTCGCGCCTGTGGCCAAGCAAGTCTTCGAAAGCCTTGTTGCAGCCGGCGTAGCGCCCCTCGGAGTTCTTATAGAAAACCGGCAGGGGAAATGCGCCGAGCAACGCTTCGAGAAGGGCTTCCCGGTCGACGGCGGCGTCCTGATGCTGCGATCCGTCTCGCCTCTGCTCGTCCCCTTCCGTGAAAAGGGCCGGCTGCCGAAGCGATTGAGACAACGTCATCATGGATCTTCCTCACCATGGGCAACCGAATGCATCATCCATCCAGTCGAGAATTCTTCCAAGAAGGCCGCCCAAGTCATTTGAGGCGAAAACGAAGGCCCGAAGTTTCCGATCGCAAAGGCATCGGCCGCTGCGACCGAGCATGTCGGCTTGGCCTGAATATTGCGGTCAGAAAATTAAGAGATCGCTGCCCTCTCTTGCGCCGCGGCAACTTTCAACGCGCGAAACGGATCGGGCCGCGCAATATGGACATCCTCGCCTCTCGCGCAGATCCCAACCTGCGCGTCCTTTGGCTTTCATCGCCCAGCCGACGCTGCCGATGTCCAAACCAGGCACACTGACAAGCCAAAGCCAATCGATCGGAAAAGCAAGGGTGGGCGCCTTATCCGAAATCCGAATCCCATGGCCAAATCACGACGATTTTGTACCGAATTCTTCGCAAGGAACTGGTTTTATTGCCTTTTCACAAAAGTGTTTACGCTTCTTCAACCAGGTGGTCCACAATTTCGAGTCATTCGAATGAGGTGCTGCTTGTACTTCTCCGCCATGATGACGGGTTCAGGGACGAGCCAAAAATCCGCGCTGTCGTCAATCGATCGCGTCTATCAGAGGTGGGAATGTTCAATAATCGGCATGCATATGACGGCCTCTATTCCAAGTGCAGCGCAGATGGCGCGATCGCGCCGGCTCTGAAACTCCGGAGCATTCCGGGTAGCAGTTGTTGATGAGCAAAGCCGCACCGGCGTTGGTTCGCTGAAAGCCTCCCCTTGGCAGTGTTGACAGCAAATCCGATCGCGACAGCGGTCCGGGGAGCGCACGACGTGACCCTTCTATTTCCGGCGCCAGTGCTCGAGGTGCGGACAGGGCCATGATGGCCGATCTCTAAATAAATGATCGTGATGCAACCGTCCGCATGCCGGCGGCTGCTCAGCCGGCTTGTATCTTTCTGATGGAGCGCGAATGGTGGTGGGATCGGATTTGAAAAACACGGTGATGCCGCCCGGCGAGTCCCATTCCTCCGTGGCGAAATATATCCGCTCCATCGGGCGACACTACATCGTCGCCGTCGTCGTGATGACGGTGCTGATCGGGGCAACCTTCCTGACGGTCAAGGTGGCGCTTGATCGCCATTCCCTGCAGCAGAACATCAGCTATCTGATCGGGCGCCAGTTCATTCGCTTCCAGCAGCTTGCCAATCAGACGCGAGCGATCATGCGCGCTTCGGCCGATCCGAATATGCCGGAATATATCGTCAGGCCAATGGTCGAAGACGTTCAAAAAGCGATTAACGACATCCGCGCCATGAGCGCAGAGTTGAACGCGTTGAATATCGAGGTCGAAGCAAATCTTCTCGAAAAGCTGAACGGGCGGGATGCCGCATCTGAAAAATTACGGCTGGAACTCGACGGGCGGCTGGAGGATTTTCTTGAAAGAGCTGAACGCGTCGTGTCCGCGAAATTGCTGGATCGGCGGGAGCGTTACAGCTTCTGGGGACCAATCGACTTCGCCGTTTCCTCCGACAGCATGCTCATGCGTCAGTTCAGCGCCCTGATCGAGAGCGCGCATGACCGAAGCGATGTGAGCATCGATCATACCCGCCTGATCAGCGCCGTGCTCCTCAGCCTCACCGCAGCCACGCTGATACTGGCGACCCTCATCCTTTTCATACCGCTGCTGATAAAACTGCGCACCGAGCACCGCCGGACTCTCGATTTCGAGATCAAACTGACGCATCTGGCGCATACCGACACGCTGACAGGCCTTGGCAACCGATCTTCGTTCAATGAGGCCCTAAACGGGCTGTTCGGTTCGCTCGATCGGACAGGCTCAGGTTTTTCCATGCTGCTGGTCGATCTCGACCACTTCAAGGCCACCAACGACAGCTTTGGCCATCCTGCCGGCGATGCGGTTTTGAGCCATGTCGCGAGTGCGCTGCAGAAGACCTTCCGCACCGGCGACGTCGTCGCAAGGCTTGGTGGCGACGAGTTTGCCGCTCTCCTTCCTGGAATTTCAGATGCGGCAACGCTGGAAGGAATTGCCGGGCGCGCGGTGGCAGCCATTGCAGCGGAATGTCATTTCGAGGGCCGGTTGCTACCGGTTTCGGCGAGCATCGGCGGCGCGGTCGTGCCCGGCCACGCGTCAGATGAGGCGACGCTCATGCGCATCGCCGATCTGGCACTCTATGCCGCCAAGGCCAAGCGCAACACAGCCGTCATCTTCGATGAAGCATCCTTTGCCCAACGTCTGGAACAGAACCGGCTTGCTGCGGCCCTCGCCGTCGCGGCCGACCGCGACGAGTTTGTCGTCTACTACCAGCAGAAGGTCAATCTGCAGACCGGCAAGCATCTCGGTTTCGAGGCACTGGTGCGCTGGCGCCATCCTCAGCTCGGCATCCTTCCGCCCGGCCGCTTCCTGCCGCTCATGGAAGGCCATATCATACAAGGCATGACGCGCTGTATCGTCAATATCGTCGCGCGTGATCTGAGGACCTGGAAAGCAGCAGGGCTCAGGGTGGGGTCGATTGCCATCAATCTGCCGGAGGCCCTGTTGGTCGGCGACGACGGTTACGCCCTCATCGCTGCGGCGGTCGAAGCAAACCATCTCGACTGGCTCGATTTTTCCATCGAGGTCACGGAAGACGTCTTCCTCAATCGCGGCGCCAATCAGATTATCGAAACCATTTCCCGTTTTCGCAAACATGGCGTGTCGGTCTCGCTCGATGATTTCGGCACCGGTTTTGCGTCGCTTGTGCATCTGCGCGACTTCCCCTTCGATGAGCTGAAGATCGACCGCAGCTTCGTTGCCGAGATCGGCAAGGATATCCGCTCGGAACAGATCATCAGGGCAATCATCGATCTGGCCCGCAACCTCGGCAAACGGTGCGTCGCGGAAGGCATCGAGGACGAGAGCCAGCGTGATTTCCTTTTGAACGCCGGCTGCGAGATCGGCCAAGGTTATTTCTATGCCAAGCCGGAACCGGCGGCCGTAGCGGTCGACCGATTGGCTCGCCGGGCGGTTCTGCGCGGGATATCAGGCCGGTCGCGCAAATTGCGGGTTGAAACTGTCTCCTGAGAGAGGCGCCGCACAAGGGACGGTGCGGCAGAGTTTATCAAAGAAAGAGGGGAACGAATGAAACGGGGAATCATATGCACATGGCTCGCCGCGGCTCTGGCGGCCGCAGGTCCTGCGACACAGGTTTTGGCGGGGCAGGACATGGCCGTCGACGTCGTGCATTTCTGGGTGTCGAAAAGCGAGTCTGCCGCACTCGATGTTTTCCGCCGGGCCTGGGCAGCCGCCGGCAACCAGTGGGTGGACATGCCGGCAGAGAACAAGGTCGCCGTCCAGCGCGTGGTGAGTGATCGTATTGCCAATGGATACGCGCCGGCGGTGATGCAATGGAATGCAAACGAGGGATCGCGCGAACTGCCGGAAATGGGCATCGTGCAAGATATAGATGATGTCGCGCAGGCGGATCATTGGCAGGACGTCATCCCGGCAACGGTTCTCAACCGGATCTCCTACAAGGGGAAAGTCTACTTTGCGCCGACCAATATCCATGCCGAAAACTGGCTGTGGACAAGCGCAGCGGCCTTGGCCGAAGCGGGTGTGAAGACGCCACAGACCTGGGACGAACTTTTCGACGCGGCCGAAAAAATCAAGGCGACGGGGCGTCTGCCGATTGCGCTTGGCGGGGCGCGATGGGAAGTGTCGCTCATTTTCAACGACATCATCTATCACAAGTTCGGCCCGGAAGGTTATGCCCGTCTCATGAGCGGCGATGCCGACTTGGTGCAGGACCCGCGGATGATCGAAGCCCTGGATATGCTGTCGCGCCTGGCCAATTATGTGGAACCGATCGAACAGCGAAAGGACAAGACATGGGCTGATGCCACGGTGGCCGTGGGCCAGGGCAAGGCCGGCATGCAGTTCATGGGCGACTGGGCCAAGGGCGAGCTTGCGGCGCGCGGCTACAGCGTCGACAAGGATTTCAATTGCAGCCTCGTTCCGGGCACATCCATCGCATACTTCATGGTGATCGATGCCTTTGCCTTTCCGCTGACCAATCGGGAAGGCACGGCAGAGGCGCAGCAGGCCTTCGCGCGCATGGTGCTCGATCGCGACAATCAGGTTGCCTTCAGCCGGATCAAGGGGTCGTTGCCCGTCCGCACCGATGTCGATCCGTCCGGGCTTGATCGTTGCGGCAAGCTTGGATTGGAGATGATCAAGGCGAGGAAGGGCGAAGTCAGCGCCCAATCCCAGGCCATGCCGACCCAGATGTCTGAGGGCTGGATTGCCGTGGTTGGCGACTTCTTCAACAATCGAAACATGACTGCACAATACGTTCAAAAACGCCTGCATGATCTCCTGATGCAGCGCTGAAGGCGGGATTAAGTCAGATTCCCTGTGGCGGGAGGGCTCCTGCCGGCAGGCGATTGCGGGACGGCGCAACTGGCCCCTCCACAATCGCCTGCTCCGCTCGTTCAATGTTTCAAGACGACCTTGCCCTGGATACCGGCAGCGACGGCGCTGTGGGCCGCACCGATCTCACTCAGCGGGAAAGTCTTGGCGATCGGAACGATCAAAACGCCACGCGAGGCAGCGTCGGCCACGGCTTCGAGCGTGGCCGCATCGGCGCGGTGATAGAGTTCGTGGATGATCACCCGATTGCCGATATTGGCACCCTCCGGTACGGGAACGATGCTGGCGACTTGGCCGCCGTCCCTGACATGCCCGATGAGATTGGCCGCGACAGGGGCAGCAGCACTGATCGCGTAATCGAAGGTCGTGGCAGCCGGAGGCTCGGCAATGTCGAGTGCTTCTCCCGCAAGCCGGGCCGCCTCGTCGAGCCGATCCGCCCGGACGCCGGCCACCGGATTGGCGCCGATCTCCTGAAGATATTGGATGGCGGCACGGCCGACAGCCCCGAGACCGCCTGACACCAGCACGCGGTCACCCGCCTTGACGCCAAGAGCGTCGACCGATTGCCGGCCGGTAAGACCCGCCTTGGGCAGAGCAGCGCCCTGCTCGAAGCTGAGATTGGCGGGGAGTTTGGCAATCGCCGAGACCGGAACGACGCCGTACTCCGCATGCGCGCCTTTACCGTTCGGTGCGAAATCGGCGATAACGCGATCGCCGATCGCAAATCCGGTCACACTGGAGCCGATCTCGACGATGCTTCCGGCAGCGTCACCGCCCAGCACCGCGGGAAGTTCCAGGGGAATGTATTGAGCCACATAGCCCTGGCGGATCATGAGATCGAAGTGGTTGACGGCGGAAGCCTCGATCTTGATCAGGACTTCACCGGCCTGAGGCGTGGGCCTGCCGACGTCATCGATTGTGAACTGGTCAATGTCGCCATAGGATTTGAGACGGGCAGCTTTCATGTGTCGGCACCTTTGTATAACCTGATGTAGAGATACGATAACGTTCACTATCGTTGATACGATATGATTGACTATCGCATGGAGTCAAGCGCATGAAATCATGGTCATCAGACCATCCGAAAGCGAAGTTGATGGCGAGCAAGCGGGCCGACATCCTCGCGGCGGCCAAAGCATCATTCCTCGATACCGGTTACGAGGGAACGAGCATGGAAAGCATCGCCAAGTCGGCAAACGTCTCGATCATGACGCTCTACCGGCATGCTGAGAGCAAGGATGACCTGTTTTCAGCCGTGATCTCCAATGCCTGCGACCCGGACGACGAGGCCGAGCGGGCGCAGATGGAGGCGCTCCTTGAAAAACCTCTGAGAGACGTCCTGCTCTGGGCCGGGATGACGGCGCAAAGCCGCCTGATGGATCCCGACACGATCGCCCTCATGCGCACCGTGATCGCCGGGACCAGCCGGTTTCCCGGTCTGGCGGAGATGGCTCATACCAGCCTCGTCGGCAATCTCGAAGGCATGGTTGCCTTCATGCTCGGGCTCAAACAGGAGACTCTCGGCATCAGCGCCGAGCGCCGAAGCGAACTCGCCGTGCAATTCATCGACCGGCTGCTTGGCACCCATATGCTCGGCGTGCTGATGGGACTTCCCGGTCCTTCGACACAACAGCAGCAGGAAAGAGCAGAAATTGCTGCCGACGCGCTGATCGCCGCGCTTGGTCAGCCCCTGTCAGCCGAACGCTGACACCCCACGGATGTGGGTCCTCTCGACGTGAAAGACGACGATATGCCATCCCGCGGATATCCATAATTCGCAAACATGTACAATCTGCGCAGCAAATAGCGCGTCGGCAGCCTGCTTCATGTCGAAAAGTGCAGGAATTAACAAAGACTTAAGCACCTTGGATACATCTCGCACATGAGTAATTTTCATGACTTATGTGATGGTGGTTTTTGCGCTCGGGTCTTTCCTGTTCATTTGCTCGGCTCTTCAAAGCCCTCCGCGGTCTCGGCAGAGATAGGAGCGGCAATGTCGCGATTGTCGTTGCCCTCACCCTGGTGCCGATGATCGTCGCGGTCGGCGCGAGCTTTGACTATATTCGCGCTTACAATGTCAGGCAGCGGATGCAGAGCGACCTTGACGCGGCCCTGATCGCCGCCGTCAAGCAGATCGACACCTCGGACAAGGACGCCCTCGAGGAAAAGGTTTCCGACTGGTTCCACGCACAAGTGGAAAACAGCTATACGCTTGGCGACATCGACATCGATACGTCAAACCACAAGATCACCGCGACGGCCAGCGGCACGGTTCCGACGACCTTGATGAAGATCGCCAATATCGACACAGTCGACGTCAGCGTGGCAAGCGCCGTCAAGGGACCAACCACGTCCTATCTCAATGTCTATATCGTCATCGACACATCCCCATCGATGCTGCTGGCGGCAACGACGTCGGGGCAGTCGACCATGTATGCCGGCATCGGATGCCAATTCGCCTGCCACACGGGCGATTCACACAAAATCGGCAACAAGACATACAGCAACAACTATGAATACAGCACGGCCAAGAACATAAAGCTGCGCGCCGATGTCGCCGGCGACGCCGTCGAAGAAGTGCTCGACATGATCGACACGTCCGACAGCAGTCATGAACGGATCAAGGTCGGATTGTATAGCCTGGGCGACACCCTGACAGAAGTTCTAAGCCCGACGCTCAGCACGGACACGGCGCGCACCCGCCTCGCGGACGCAAGTTACGGCCTCACCAGCGCGACCTCGAAGGCAGCCACCTATTTCGACGTCTCCTTGGCGACGCTCAAGCAAAAGGTCGGCGCCGGAGGGGACGGAACCTCCTCGGGTTCACCGCTCAAGCTGGTTCTCCTGTTGACGGACGGCGTCCAGTCGAAGCGCGAATGGGTGACTGACAAGGTCACATGGAGCAACAAACAGGCGATCTCCGGGGCATATTGGAACAAAGTCGCGCCGCTCAATCCGGACTGGTGCGGCTATCTGAAAGATCAATCCGACACCATGGCCGTGCTTTACACGGAATATCTGCCGATCACCACGGACTGGGGTTACAACGCCACCGTCGGCGCGACAATGGCAAGCGCCAACTGGAAGAGCACCTGGGGCGGCACCATGGATAGCGGCGTGTCGACCAGCATCACGAGGCGCGACTACATCCCCTATGCGCTTTCGGACTGCGCATCGTCCACAAGCCTGTTTATATCAGCGTCATCATCGGCCGAGATCACGGCCGGCCTGTCGGCGCTCTTTAGCCAGTATCTTGCATCCGTTCGGCTGACCCAATGAGCCGCAGGAAATTCTTTGCATCGCCGCGCCGCCTGCTCGCCGATCGAGACGGCGTGGCTGCGATCGAATTTGCGATCCTGGCTCTGCCGCTCTTCATCATGATATTCGGCATTATCGAAGTGTCGCTGATGTTTTTCGTCAACTCTTCCCTGGATGCTTCGGTGCACAAGATCTCCCGGATGATCCGCACCGGCGAGGTCGCGTCCTCCAATATGACTTTGGCCGATTTCAAGGCCAAAATTTGCAGCGACATGCTTCTCTCGTTCAATTGTTCCAGCGATCTCCTGGTCAAGGTGAACGTGCTCTCCGACATCTCGTCCGCCGCCAGCGCCGACCCCATCGACGACAGCGGCAATCTCACCGTCACCGAGAGCTTTGATGTCGGCAAGGGCAGCGACTACATCCTGGTTCAGACGTTCCTGCCCTGGACGGCCGTCGTCAATTTCTTCAGCCTGTCGAGCGCCAAGCTTTCCGATGGCCGCTACCTGCTCGGCTCTGCCGTTCTGTTCCGCAACGAGCCTTTCTGACCATGAAACGGAGCCTGTCCTTTTTCCGGTGTACCCTATCCGCGATCCGCCGCCTCACGCACGACCGGTCGGCTGCCTCGGGCGTGGAATTCGCGCTCGTTCTGCCGATCCTGGTGATGCTGCTGTTCGGCACCGTCGATCTCGGCCACGCGCTCACGGTCAGCCGAAAGATCGATGAGATCGCCTCCTCCACAGGCGATATGATTTCACAGCAAAGTTCCTGGACAAAGTCCGACGTTGCCAAGCTTCTCACCGGCGCGAGCTTCATCCTACAGCCCTATGACACGACGGGGCTGACGATCACGCTTACGGTCAACGATGTCAGCAGCAGCGGCAGCGCGACCGTCAACTGGTCCGCCGCACTCAACACCACCGCGCTCAACTCAGGCACCGCGAGCGCGATCGCGATACCTTCAGAGATACAGGAAACGGACGTGCAGGTCGTGCTGACCCGGGTGCAATACACATTGACGACACCGGTCTCGGCGTTCTTTTCGAACTTTACCGGAATGAATGGCTACAGCTTCGATCACCATTTCTTCAATCGCCCGCGGGTTACCGACAAGATCACCTATAATTGAGCCGTAAGGTCTGCCGCAATCGGCTGGGAGGTCCGCCGGATTGTCAACCAATAAGCCATGACAACGGCGATTGCGGACGATATGGAAGGTCCTTCAACAAGGGGCGACATCATGGCAAGACGAGTTTTCGGCGGCATAGGGCGGCTGCCGGTTATCGTCCCGATTGCCCTGGTGGTGATTTTGTATTCGAATGGCACTGGCGGGGCAGCACCGACCGATCTTCATTGGTCCCAGGATCCAGGCACTCATTGCAAATTCGTCGCGCCAGCGTCCTTGACCAGCGGCCCCACCTTCTGGATCGGCTCCTGTATCGACGGCAAGGCGTCCGGAGAAGGGATGCTGCGTCGCCGGGATGGCGGCCAGGCCGGGCCTGCCTTCTTCGGCCGGATGAAGGAGGGGATTCCTGAGATCGGTGTCATCGATCTGGCCGAGGGATACAGAGCCGGCAGTTTCCGCGACGGCGATATCGGCGGGCAAGCTGAGCCTGAGCCGCAGAATCGGATAGATGCCTTTCGTATTGCGGCCGAGGCCGCGCGGTCGGTCAGCGCCCATTATGCCGCCGAGAACAATGCGGGATCTGCCCACATTTGTGAAGAGCTTGCCAAGACACTGGAACAGCAGACGGATTGAGCATGAGCGAGAGGCTGCAACGGCGATCCTTTCTGGCGGGCCTATGGGCAGGACTGTCGGCCATGTCTAGCGCCAGCACGCCCGCGGCGGCGGCGAACCAACCGCCGCAGAGCGCCGAAGGCCACCAGGGCAGGACTGGCATCCACCCCTGGCTCGGTGTCGGCGCACTCGGCCGTCCTTTCACGCCACGGCTTGCGCGCCGGTGATTTCAACCAGCGAGCCGCACATGAAGGCCGCTTCATCCGATGCCAGGAAGGCAACGAGCGCTGCCACCTCCTCAGGCTTGCCGATGCGGCCGTAGGGGACGAGCTTGTCGAGATCGGCGATCGTCCGGCCGGCGCGCGTAACGCCGGCTTCGAGCATCGGCGTATGGATCTCGCCGGGGCAGACGGCATTGACCCGGACCTTGTCGGGCGCATAGTCGCGAGCCAGATTCTGGGTGAAGGCGGCAACCGCCGCCTTTGTCGTGTTATAGGCGATATGGTTCGGCGCGGGGTAAAGGCCCCATTGCGAGGCGGTGTTGACGATCGCGCCGCCGCCCGCCGCAATCATGTGCGGCAGGACCGCGCGGCAGAGATGGAACATCGAATCCAGGTTGACTGCGAAACTCAGCTGCCAGTCTTCATCCGAAAGCGACAGCAGGTTTCCGCGCCGGTTGATGCCGGCATTGTTGACCAGCACATCCAGCTGCCCCTTGATCGCGAAGGCTTTCTCGATCAGGTCGACGCATTCCGATTTCCGGGAGATGTCGGCCCCGATGGCGATCGCCGATCCGCCCGCCGCCTCGATGAGCGAGGCGACGTCGCCTGCAGCCTGTGCATTGGCATCGGTCACCACCACCAGGGCGCCTTCGTCGGCCAACCTCTTCGATATGGCCGACCCTATACCGCCGCCACCGCCCGTGACCACCGCGACCTTACCCACAAATCTTTTCATATCGAACCTCCCTATCTGATGTAGCTGCCGCCGTTGACGTCGAACGTCGCGCCATTGACCGAGACCTGCGAAGGGCGCAGCAGGAAGGCTACCAGCTCGGCGATCTCCGCCGTCTCGGCCATCTCGCCGATCGGGATATCGCCGACCGCCGCATCCTTGCCATGCTTCGCCACGAAATCCTCGGCCATGTCGGTGCGCACCCATCCCGGCGCGATGGAGACGGCGACGACGCCGTCGCGCCCGAAGCTACGCGCAATCGACTTTGTGAGATTGATCAGCGCCGCCTTCGTCGCCCCGTAGGGCATGGCATCGGCCGCGTAACCGCGCTGGCCCGCCCGGCTTGCCATGTTGACGATCCGCCCTCCGCCATGTTGCCTGAAATGCACCAGAGCCTCCTTGCAGAGGTCCGCTGCCGCGAAGAAGTTCACCTGAAACTCCTTCTGCCAGGCGGCCCGCCAATCGGACGGATCGGCGTCGATCGAAATCTCGTTGCGGATACCGGCATTGTTGACGACGGCATGGATCCGCCCCGCCGCCGCGAGCGCGTCGCGCCAGAGTGCAAAGGCGCCGTCCGGACCGGAGAGATCGGCCTGGACGATCAGGCCGTCGCCACCGAGCCTGCGATGCAGGGCTTCCGCCCCTTCCCTGTCGCGCCCGTATTGGATGACAGGCCGCGCACCTTCGGCAGACAGGCGCTCGGCGATGGCTGCGCCGATGCCGCCCGACGCCCCGGTGATGAGGACCGTCTGGCCGGCCAGTGGTGTAACGTGAGACATCTTTGGCTCCTAACCGAGCAGGCCGACCTGGGGACCCCAGGTGTCGGACAGGGCAAATCCTGCTGCGAAGGGATCGTCGTCGGAGATACGCAACTGCTCCCGGCCATAGACGTAGGCCCGGCCGGTTATTCTCGGCAGAACGGCGCGGCGGCCGCCCACCTCGGTCTCGCCGATCGCCTCCGCGAGAAACTCACCGCCGATGATCGACCGGGACGTCCTGCGGTCGCCGACGGCGACCTCGCCGCGCGCATGCAGCACGGCAAGATTCGCCGAGCTGCCGGTCCCGCACGGCGAACGATCGACGCGGCCGGGCTGCAGCGTCGTGCAGGTCCGCACCGCGCCGTCGGCTTCGCATCCGCGAAACATCACATAGGCGATCTCGTCGATACCGCTGAGGACAGGATGAGCGACCGAGACCTGGCCTGATAGAAGCAACTTCAGCTCGATGCCGGCTTCCGCCAGCAGCCGCGCATTGGCAGGCGCAATATCGAAGCCGAACTGCTCGACATCCACCAGCGCATAGTAGACGCCGCCGAAGGCGACGTCGATCTTGATGCGGCCCCATTTCGGCGTGTCCACCTCCCTGTCCAGCGCTTCGGCAAAGCTCGGCACGTTGTCGAGGCTGACGGACAGGCAGCGGCCGTCGCGGCAGGCGGCGCGCGCGACGATGAGGCCGGCCGGCGTATCCAGGCGGACGATCGTCTCCGGTTCCGACATCGCCACCTGCCCGCTTTCGAGAAGTGCGGTGACCACGCAGATACAGTTGCTGCCGGACATGGCGTGGGCGCGATCGGCCTGGAGGACGATGAAGCCGGCGTCCGCATCGCTGCGTGTCGGCTCGACCAGCAGGTTCACCGACATGGCGACATTGGCGCGTGGCTCGAAGGTGACGAAGCGGCGCAGGCTGTCGTCGACCGTGTTGATGTGGTCCATTTTGTCGAGCATCGTGGCGCCGGGTATTTCAGGCGCTCCCGACATAATGACCTTGCCGATCTCGCCCTGGCAGTGGACCTGCAGCAGATCGAGGGTCCGGTTCCAGTTCATTCGGCCGCCTCCGGCTTGATGTACCAGCCCCAGGAATCCTCGCTGGCGAAGCGGGTGATCTGCTTGGTCTCGAGATAGTTGTCGAGACCCCAGCGTCCGAGTTCGCGGCCGATGCCGGATTCCTTGTAGCCGCCCCAGGGCGCCTCGGTGAATGTCGGCTGCGAGCAGTTGATCCAGACGATCCCGGCGCGGAAGGCGGCCGCGACGCGCTCAGCCCGGATGTCGTCCTTCGACATGACGGCGGCCGCCAGACCGAAGCGGGAATCATTGGCGAGTTCGACCGCCTCCTCTTCTGACTTGAACGGCCGGATGCAGACAACAGGCCCGAAGATCTCCTCCACCCAGGCGGCGCTGTCGAGCGGAACGTCGGTCAGAACGGTCGGCTGGAGGTAGTGACCCTTGTCGAATCCTTCGGGGCGGACGCCGCCGCAGGCGACGGTCGCGCCGGCCCGCCGCGCCTCCTCGATCGCCGCGACGACCTGCTCGTGCTGACGCTTGGAAACCAGCGGCCCAAGCAGCACGCCCTCGTCCAGGCCATTGCCGATCTTGATCTTGTTGGTTTCCTCGACCAGACGCGCTAGCAAACCTTCGTAGATGGTGTCCTGCACGAGGACTCTTGACGTCGCCGAGCAGACCTGACCCTGGTTCCAGAAGATGCCGAACATGATCCATTCGACGGCCTTGTCGATATCGGCGTCCTCGAAGACGACGAAGGGCGACTTGCCGCCGAGCTCCAGGCTGACGCGCTTGATATCGCGGGCGGCGGCCGCCATGATTTTCGAGCCGACCGGGCCGGAGCCGGTAAAGGCGAGTTTATCCACTTGCTTGTGATCGATGATCGCCTGGCCGGCAACCGATCCGGCGCCGGTTACGATGTTGAGGACACCTGGAGGCAACCCGGCTTGATCGGCGACATCAGCCAGTTCGAGCGCCGTCAGCGATGTCAGTTCGGCGGGCTTCAGCACCACGGTGCAGCCGGCGGCGAGTGCGGGGGCAACCTTCCATGCCGCCATCAGCAGCGGGTAGTTCCAGGGAATGATGGCGCCGGCCACGCCGATCGGTTCGCGCACCGCCTTGGAGGTGAAGCGCTGGTCGGGAAGCGCGATCGCCTCCTCGGGATTGTTGTCGAGCTGTTCGGCCAGACCCGCATAGAAATCGAAGCAGCCGGCCGCGTCGGCGATGTCCCAGTCGGCCTCCGGAAACGGCTTGCCGTTGTCAAGAACTTCGAGGCGGGCGATCTCGGCCTGACGGGCGCGGATTCCGTTGGCAATCGCGCGAAGATATCCGGCGCGCTGGGCGCCCGTCAGCTTCGGCCAGCCGCCCTTGTCGAAGGCCCGGCGAGCCGCTTTGACGGCGAGATCGACATCTTCGGCTGTTGCGGCTCCGATCGTCTGGATCACCTCCTCCGTCGCGGGGTTGGTCACCTCGCAGGCGCCGCCCTTGACCGGCTTCACCCATTTTCCGTCGATATAGAGTTCGCTTCGCATGTTCACTCCCTTTCTCCTTGCGACGGCACCGCTCTCAGAAGCGATCGACGCGATAGGGTTGCATATCCACGGGCGGCTGAACGCCGGTGATGAGGTCGGCCATCAGACGGCCGGTCGTGGCCGCATAGGTAAGGCCGAGATGTCCGTGGCCGGTTGCGTACCAGACGTTGCGGCGCTTGGCTGATGGACCCATGACCGGAACGGTGTCAGGCAGCGCCGGGCGATGCCCCATCCACTCCGTCGCCTGCCGGACCTGCAGATCCGGCAACGCCTCCTGAGCCCGCTTCACCAGAATCTTCGCGCGCCGATAATCCGGGGACGCGTCGAGGCCGGCCATCTCGACCGTGCCGCCGACGCGGATGCCGCCCGCCGTCGGCGTGACCATGAAGGCGCGCGCCGGCCAGATGATGGAATGGCGCATCGAGATACCGGGCTCCATGATCTGCGTGTGGTAGCCGCGCTCGGTTTCGAGCGGGATATGTTCGCGCAGCAGAGCGGAAAGCCGGGCGGTGAAGGCGCCGGCAGCCAGCACGACGTTCTCGGTCGTAAGGCTGCGCCCGTCCGCCAGCCGGAGAGCGGAAACACCGGCCTCGCCCTGCTCTAAGCCGGCGATCTCACCACGGACGGTCCTGCCGCCGAGCGCCTCGAACCTTTCGGCAAGGGCGGTGACAAGCCTGTAGGGGTCGGTGATCGACCGGTTGTCGGGAAAGAGCACCGCCTTGCCGATCTTCGTCGTCAAAAAAGGCTCGAGATCCCGGATGGCGTTGCCGCCGAGAATTTCGTACCTGAAACCGAACCGTTCCAGGATTTCGATATGCTCGCGATCGGCCTTGAATTCGGCCTCGTCGGTATAGAGGCTGAGGCAGCCCTCCACCGTCAGCATGTGCGTCAGGCCGGTTTCCTTCAGCAGCGCGTCCAGATCGTCGTAGACGCGGCCGCAGAGCGCGGCGCCGGCCGCCTCCAGCGCCCTCAGCTTGGAGGGACGGCTGGCGGCCAGGAACCTGAGGAACCAGGGCACCAGCTTCGGCAGGTAGCCAGGCCGGATTCGTACCGGCCCCTCCGGGTCGAGCAGCCATTTCGGCATCTGCGCCCAGATGCCGGGCCGCGAGGCCGGCATGAACTCGGTGACTGCGATACTTGCCATGTTGCCGTAGGAAGCGCCGAGGCCCGGCGCGTCGCGATCGACAAGCGTCACGGAAAGCCCGCGGCGCTGGAGTTCATAGGCGATGGTGACGCCGATAATGCCGGCGCCGACGACCACGATGGATGACACGGCGAACCTCATAATTTCAGTGGTCCCTGGCGCGGCTTGGCCGCTCCAGATCTGTTACCAATTGAGGATCGGCTGCATCGCGGCCTTGAATTCGGCCTTTTCCTGCGGTGTCAGTTCGCCGAGCGGCGCGCGGCATATACCCACGGGCAAGCCCTGAAGCTCGCAGCCATACTTGATCTTCTGCACGAACTTGCCGCTTTCGAGGATGTTCATCGCCCGGTAGAGCGTTTTCATCTGCTCGCGCGCCTTATCCAGATCGCCGGATCGGAACGTGCGGTCGAGGTCACAGCAGGCCTTGGCCATGCAGTTCGACGGTCCGCAGATCCAGCTTTCGGCGCCCCAGAACATGAAGTCGAGCGCGATATCGTCTGAGCCGCTGACAAGCTGGATCTTGCCGTCATAGCGGCTGGCGATGTCGACCGCGCGCTGCAGCACGCCCGAGCTTTCCTTGATCCCGATCACGCGCGGATTATCGGCAAAATGATCCATCAGCTCGAAACTGATGTCCGAACCATCCTTGGCCGGATAGGAATAGAGGACGAGGCTCACATCGACGGCGCCGAGGACGGCTTCATAGTGCTTGATGAGCTCCGTTTGTGTCGGACGGGTATAAAATGGCGGCGCCAGCAGGACCGTGTCATAACCGATATCCCTCGCCATCGCCGTCTGCTCGATCACCTCGCGGGTGGCGGGCGCGTTGGTGCCGGCGATCAGAATTTCGCCCGGCCTGGCAAAATCCTTGACGAACTGCAGCACGTCGCGGCGCTCTTCCCTGGATTGGCTGAAATACTCTCCGGTCGAGCCGTTTGGAACCCAGCCGGTGACGCCTGCCTCGCGCAGATGCGTCAGAAGCCTTTCGAGCGCCTTGAAGTCGATCCTGTTGTTCGCGTCGAAGGGAGTGATGAGCGCGGGCATGACGCCGGAAAGTTTCATGGGATTTCTCCTGTCCTGGGAAAGACTGATTAGATTGCGAGCTTCTTGAGAATGCGCCCCTCTATGAGGGAGACGGCCCGCGTGAGTGGGAAGGCGATGACGAAGTAGATGAGGGCGACGACCGTCAGCACTTCGACGGGACGGGCGGTGTTGTTGGAGATGTTCTGGCCGACGAACATCAGGTCCGCCATGCCGACGGCCGAGACCAGGGCGCTCTCCTTGAAGAGGCTGACGCAGTTCGACAACAGCGTTGGGATTGCGCGCAGCACCGCCTGCGGCAGCACGACGTTGACGACCTGGGCCCTTTTCGGCAGACCGAGGGCGACGCAGGCGTCCAGTTGCTCCCGGCCGATCGACTTGAGGCTCGCCCGAAAGGTCTCGCTGGTGATCGCCCCCATATAGAGCGTCAGCGCGATGACGCCGGACGCCAGGTTCGAGAGCTCGATGCCGAGGAGCAGCGGCAGGCAGAAGAAGATCCAGAAGAGCTGGATAAGCACCGGCGTGCCGCGGAAGAATTCGACATAGGCGCCCGAGACCGCGCGAAGCGCGAGGTTGCGCGACGTCCTCATCAGGCCGACGAGAAAGCCGAGGGTGCATCCGAGCACGATGCAGATGACCGTCAGCTTGATCGTCATCCACAGGCCGAGCAGAAGGGCGTTTTCGAAACGCAGCAGGATCGAAAAGTCGAGAGTCATCCGGGCCTCCTAGCTGACGAGGATCTGGCGGCGGCGTTCGAGCAGGCCGACGATCTGGGTTATCGGGAAGGACACGGTGAAATAAATGAGAGCGACGACGGTGAAGGTCTCGATCGGGCGATAGGTCTCGGTGGCCAGCGTCTTGCCCTGGTACATCAGGTCCTGGATCGCCACGATCGCAACCAGCGCGCTCTGCTGGAAGATGACGATGCCGTTGGTCAGAAGCACCGGGATCGAGGCGCGGAAGGCCGTCGGGAAGACGATGTGGAGAACACGCTGCAGCGGATTGAGGCCGAGCGCGATGCCGGCGTCGAGCTGTTCGCGCGGCACCGCCTGGATGGACGCCCGGTACGCCTCGGCGTTGAACGCCATCAGATTGAGGCCGAGCGCCATGATGCCCATCGTCACCGGGTCGAGGAAGACGTCGAACAGCATCGGTACGCAATAGAATATCCAGACGATCTGGACGATGGCCGGCGTGCAGCGGAAGAATTCGACGAACAGCATGAACGGCAGCCGGACGATCCGGTAAGGGCTCATGATCAGCAAAGCGAGCGCGAAGCCGAAGACGATACCGATGACATTCGCCGCAGCCGTCAGTTCCAGCGAAACCCACAACCCCTGCAGAAGCGGCGCCAGCGAAACCGCGTTGAAGTCGAACGTGTAGTTCATGGGTGCCCCTCCCTACTGCTTGATATGGAAGACGCGGTCGATGAATTCCTTGGTGCGCTCCTCGCGCGGGGCGCCGAGCACCTGCTCGGGAGGGCCGTCCTCGACGACCACGCCACCGGCGCAGAAGATCACGCGGGAGGCGATGTTCTTGGCGAACCACATGTCATGGGTGACGATCATCATCGGCATGTCCTGGGCGGCGAGTTGCAGGATCACCTGCTCCACCTCGCTGATGAGCTCGGGGTCGAGGGCCGACGTGACTTCGTCGAAAAGCATCAGCTTCGGGTCGAGCATGAGTGCGCGGGCGATGGCGACACGCTGCTTCTGGCCGCCAGAAAGTTGGGCCGGGTAGGCCTTGGACTTGGCGCCGAGCCCGAACCGCTCGAGCAGCGCCTGAGCGCGGGCCGCGGCCTTCGCCTTGGCTTCTCCACGCACTTTGCAGGGAGCGAGGATCAGGTTCTGAAGGACGTTGAGATGCGGAAACAGCGTGTAATGCTGAAAGACCATGCCGATCGAACGGCGGACATTGGTGTCGATCTGGGTCTTCCTCCCTGCCCCGTCGGAAGAAATATAAGGCTTTCCATCGAAATTGACCGACCCGCTGTCGATCTGCTCGAGCCCCATCATCACTCTCAGCAGCGTGCTCTTGCCGCCGCCGCTGGGACCGATGACGACGACGCGTTCGCCGGGCTTCATTTCGATGTCGATGCCTTTCAGCACCTGAATGGCTCCGTTGCCGTAGCTTTTGTGGAGCGCCTGCATTTTCACGAGGGGAAGGCTGAAGGACGTGGTCATGCCAATCTCCGATGATCGAAGCTGGAGAGGGCCGGCGCGATCTTCGCACCGGCCCGGCGAGGTTACTTTGCGCCCTTGAGGACTTCGTCGACCGCCTTCTTGATCAGTTCGTCGACGTGACCGGTCGCGACCTTCTCTTCGAGGAAGATATCGACCACCTCGACGTCGGCAGCCGAGAGATTGTGCGGCAGGCCGAAGGCGACGCCCTGCTTGGCGAGCGCCGGCGTCGGATTGAGCGCCACCGCCCAATCCGGGTTCGACTGGGTGAAGAGCTGGTTGGTGTCGGAGGCGTCGACCAGGATGTCGGCACGCTTCGAGGTTACCGCCAGGCGGGTCTCGTCATTGCCGGGAAGACGCATGATCGTGGCGTTCTTCACCGCTGCGGAAATGGCCTTGTCCTGCGCCGTGCCCGACATGACGGCGAGCGTCACGCCTGCTTTGTCGATATCGGTGACCGAAGCAGCACCAGCCGTAATCTTCGGATTGTTTTTGTTATAGGCGAGCGAGATCTGGTACTCCATCGCCGGGATCGAGAACTGCACCGCCATGGCGCGCGTCGGCGTCCGGTTCAGCGCCAGCGACAGATCCCATTTGCCCGCCTGCAGGCCGGCGACGATATTGTCCCAGGTCGTATCGACGAATTCGGGCTTCACCTTCAGCACATCGGCAAATTCCTTGCACAGATCGGCGAAGAAGCCGGAATATTCGCCGGTCGCCGGATCACGCATGACATAGGGCGGCGCGACAGCCGCACCGCAGCGCAGCACACCCGCCTTCTGCACGCCCTGCCAATATCCCTCGGCGGTCTCAGCCCGTGCGGCGGTTGCGGAAAGGCCTCCCATCAGGGCGAGCGCGGGCAGCGCCCGCAAGGCGGACGTCATCAACTTCGAAAGCATCGGCATTCCTCTTTTGCTGTGCGCGAAGCGCGCGGTTCCACTCGTCGGCTGTAGCCGTTTCTGTTATTTTTTTGTCGGCTCCGTGTCGACTGAGAATATTAAGTCAACAGCGTGTCGACAAAGTCAAGTGGAAAAATTACATTGCCGACACGCTGTTTTTCTGGCCCAATGGCATCCGCGTCGAGAGAAAGGGACCTAAGTGTCTGATGAATCGGAAGTGAAACGAATCCGCGGGACCGGCTGGAAGAACGTCTACGAAACGCTTCGCAACGAGATCCTGGCACTCACTTTGCCGCCCGGTCAGCTTCTCGATGAGATGACGCTTGCCGAGCGTTTCGACATGTCGCGCTCGCCGGTCCGCGAGGCCCTGATCCGGCTCGGCGCCGACGAACTGGTGGTGACGCTTTCGAACCGAAGCACGATCGTGGCGCCGATCGAAGTGGCGACGTTTCCGAAATATGTGGAAGCGCTCGACATCGCGCAGCGCATGAATACGCGGCTTGCCGCAGCATTGAGGACCGAGGCCGACCTGAAGATCATCACCAAGCGGCTGAAGTCGTTCGAAGCGGCTGTTAAAACCGGCAATCATCTGGCCATGTCGGAAGCTAACAAGGAATTCCACATGGCGATCGCCCATGCCGGAAAAAACCAGTATCTGGCCTCGTTCTACGAGAAACTGCTGTCGCAGGGGCAGCGCATGCTCCACCTGCATTTCGAATATCTGGAGCGGACCCACGAGGGCTACCTCCTGACCGACGAGCACTCACTCATGCTGAATGCCATCAGGGACAAGGACGTGGAGCTCGCCGACGAACTCGCCCATGCCCATACCCGCCAGTTCCAGGACAATTTCATCAATTTCATGCGCGAGAACTACACGACGGATGTCGCGTTGGGCCCGCTGCGGGCCGCGGAGTAATCACGTGACAGTCAAGCCTATTGGATTCGTCGGCACCGGCGCGATTACCGAAGCGATGGTTCGCGGGCTTCTCGCAGAACCGGCCTATGCCTCCGAGATTCACGTCTCTCCACGAAGCGCTCACATCGCCGCGACGCTCGCCGACGAATTCGCCGCCGTCAGAATTGCCAAGGACAACCAGGACGTCGTCGATCGCAGCGACATGGTGTTCCTGGCGATACGGCCGCAGGTCGCCGAGGAGGTCGTGCGCGCGCTGTCGTTCAGGGATGGCCAGATGGTCGTCAGCCTCGTTGCGGCGACGGAGCGCCAGGCCCTCTCCGAATGGATCGGCGCCGACGTGCACCTCGTGCAGGCGATCCCCCTGCCCTTCGTCGCCGGCCGGCAAGGCGTCACCGCCATCTATCCGCCAGATACCGCCGTCGCAGCGCTTTTCGATATGCTCGGAACGGCTGTCCAATGCCAGTCGAGGAAGGAATACGATCTTCTCGCGGCAGCGAGCGCAATGATGTCGACCTATTTCGGCATCATGGAGCAGGTTGCGGTCTGGCTGGAAAGAAGCGGCCTCGAAAAGGCGAAGGGACAGGCCTATATCGCCCAGCTCTTTGCAAGCCTCGCGCAGAAAGCGAACAGGCCCGGCAACGAACCGTTCAGCGCGCTGAGCCGCGAATTCGCGACCAAGGGCGGACTGAACGAGCAGGTTTTTTCCGACTTCGAGAAGAAGGGCGGCCTTGCCGCTCTGACCGCCGCACTCGACGGCGTGCTTGCCCGCATCGAGGGCAGGAACTAAAAAGTCGGCGGCGTGCAGGCGCTGATAACCTCGCAGGGCACGGGCCCGACGCAGCGGAAACGGTGCGGGCGCCTGCTTTCGAAATAGTAGGCGTCACCCGGTCCAAGGATGCGCCGCTCGTCGTCGACCGTGACCTCGAGCCTTCCCGAGAGCACGATCCCGCCCTCCTCCCCCTCGTGAACAAGCGGAACCTTTCCGGTGTCGGCGCCCGGCTGGTAGCATTCCTTGAGGATTTGCAGGCTGCGTCCGAACAGGTTTTCCCCAACCTGCCTGTAGGAGATGGCACCCTTGCCGATCTCCACCAGTTCCTCGGCCGCATAAAAAGCCTTCTTTGGACGTTCGGGCTCGAAGGCGAAGAATTCCGCCAGACCGATGGGAATGCCGTCGAGAATCCGCTTCAAGGCCCCGACCGACGGATTGGAGGCGTTCGATTCGATCAGCGAGATCGTCGAATTGGGAACGCCGGTGCGTTTGGCGAGCTCGCGCTGGGAAAGCTTATGGGCGATGCGGAGATGGCGAAGGCGGTTGCCGATATCGACGGACATGATGTGTTCGTTTGTCTTGTTCAGAATATCGAAAATGTATCCCTTCACCTGTTATATTTCAATGGGTTATATCGGCGAAGAAAAGGACTTGTTTGAAAAGGAGAAATCGCCATTCTCGGCGCATTCCAAGGAGGCCAGGATGGACCAGCTCAACAAGACGAACGCGCCCGTACTCGACAATTTCTGGATGCCGTTCACCGCGAACCGGCAGTTCAAGGCGACGCCGCGGCTTCTCGCGGCTGCAGAGGGCATGTACTACACCGACGTCGATGGACATCAGGTGCTTGACGGCACGGCCGGCCTCTGGTGCTGCAATGCCGGCCACGGCCGAAAGAAGATCGCGCAAGCGGTCGAGCGGCAGCTTGCAACGCTGGACTATGCGCCGACCTTTCAGATGGGGCATCCGATCGCCTTCGACTTCGCCGCGAAACTGGCCGCGAATGCGCCGGGTGGTCCGAAAGCCAAGCTCGACAGGGTGTTCTTCACCGGCTCGGGTTCGGAATCGGTCGATACGGCGCTGAAGATCGCCATCGCCTACCAGCGCGCCATCGGCCAGGGCACCCGCACGCGGATCATCGGGCGCGAAAAGGGCTATCACGGCGTCGGCTTCGGCGGCATTTCCGTCGGCGGCCTGGTCAACAATCGCCGGGTTTTCCCGCAAATACCGGCCGACCATATGCGCCATACGCTCGACATTGAGCGCAACGCGTTTTCGAAGGGCCTTCCCGCTCATGGCGTCGAACTGGCGGATGATCTCGAGCGGCTGGTGCAACTGCACGGCGCCGAAACCATCGCCGCCGTCATCGTCGAGCCGATGTCGGGATCGGCGGGCGTGGTCCTGCCTGCGAAGGGTTATCTGGAAAAGCTGCGCGCGACTGCCGACAAGCACGGAATCCTACTAATCTTCGACGAGGTCATCACCGGCTTCGGGCGTCTGGGCGCTCCTTTCGCGACCGACTATTTCGGCGTCGTGCCCGACCTGATCACCACGGCAAAGGGCATCACCAACGGCACGATCCCGATGGGGGCGGTCTTTGCCAGCCGCAAGGTCTATGACGGCCTGATGGTCGGACCTGATAATGCGATCGAACTCTTCCACGGCTACACCTATTCCGGCCATCCGGTCGCCTGCGCAGCCGGGCTCGCGACGCTCGAGATCTACGAGGAAGAGGGCCTGCTGACCCGCGCGTCCGATCTCGCCGAATACTGGCAGGAAGCTCTCCATTCGCTGAGAGGCTCGCCCAACGTGGTGGACATCCGCAATCTCGGCCTGGTCGGCGCGGTGGAATTGGCGCCGAGAGCCGCGGCGCCAGGAACCCGCGCCTACGACGTCTTCGTCGACTGCTTCAACAAGGGCCTGCTGATCCGCGTGACCGGCGACATCATCGCCCTCTCGCCGCCGCTGATCATCGAGAAGGCTCAGATCGACACGATCGTCTCGACGCTCAGCGATGCGTTGAAGCGCGCCGCATGACCTTCTCCCGATGCGGCGGCAAACGGGCCGCCGCATCCTGCTATCCCACCGGCACCCCAAGCCCGACCTTGACCCGATCCATTGCGACGAAGGTCCGGAAGCGTTTGACGTTGTTGTTGCCGAAGAAGAGCCTGCGCGTCAGAGCCTCGTAGTCGGCCATCGACGGCACGATGATGACCAGGATGAAATCCGCTTCGCCGGTGACGTAGTAGCATTGCTGGATCTCGGCCGCGGCCGTGAATTCACGCTTTGCCTGCTCGATCTGCTCGGCGGTTTCGCTGATGACCTCCACTTCGACGAAGATCGTGATGGATTGTCCGACCGCGTCCGGCTCGACGACCGAGACATCCGCCCGGATGACGCCCTCCTCCCGCATTCGCTTGATCCGACGCTGAACGGCCGGTGCGGAAAGGTTCACCGCATCGCCGATCGTTCGCTGCGGGGTCATATTGTCCCGCTGAAGAATGGCGAGGATTTTCCGGTCGAAATCGTCGAGATGCGGCGGATGAACGGGGTTGCGCAAACCGATGCTCCAATGAAACAAAATTGCAAATGAACGGCCAAATATCAGCGCCTTTTTCGTGTTCGCTGCAATAGAGTTCAACGAAACCCACATAAAGGTGCGCGATGTTTCTTTTGAACAGCACGGCAGACTATCGTCTGGCACTTGACCCGAGAGATGAGAAAACGCTCGACGCCTCCGCCGCCGTGGAGGTGGAACGCCACCTGGCTTTCCGGAAGGACCATGCGGTAACGCCGCTCGTGGCTTTGCCCGGATTGGCGAGCGAAATCGGCGTCGCCGCAATCCACGTCAAGGACGAAGGCCACCGCCTCGGGCTTGGAAGTTTCAAGGCGCTCGGGGGAGCCTATGCGGTGATCCGCCTCGTCCTCAAACAGGCCGAGCAGCAGCTTGGCCGCGTCGTCGATATGGCGGAGCTGCATTCGTCCGAGGTTCGCGCCATTGCGCAGACGATGACGGTCGCCTGTGCGACCGATGGCAATCATGGCCGTTCGGTTGCCCAGGGTGCGCAGTTGGTCGGTGCGCGCGCCGCAATCTTCGTCCACGCAGGCGTCAGCGGCGAACGCATCGCCGCCATCGCCCGCTTCGGCGCGGAGATGATCCGCGTCGAGGGAACCTATGACGACGCCGTCCGCGAAGCGGCCCGCGTGGCCGAGGCGAACGGCTGGATCATCGTTTCGGATACGTCCTGGCCGGGCTATGAGCGGATCCCCGGTCTGGTGATGCAAGGCTATACCGCCCTTGTCAGGGAAGCGCTCCGACAGATGCAGGAACCGCCGACTCATGTGTTTATCCAGTCCGGCGTCGGGGGAATTGCCGCAGCGGTCGCCGGCCATCTGGCCATCGAGTTCGGCAAAAATCGTCCGGTCTTTACGGTAGTCGATCCCGCCCGCGCGGCATGCCTGTTCGAGACGGCGCGGGCCGGGCGTCCGGTGACGGTCGCCCATGGCGAACCGACCGTCATGGCGATGCTCGAATGCTACGAACCCTCCCTTGTCGCATGGCGGATTCTTGCCCGCGCCGCCGACGCCTTCATGACGGTGGATGAGGCGGATGCGACCGACATCATGAAGCGTCTTGCCAACCCGGTCTCCGGCGACCCCGCCGTCGTTGCCGGCGAAAGCGGCGGTGTCGGCCTCGCAGGCGCCATCAAGGCCGTCGCCGACCCGGCGCTCAGGGCAGCGCTCTCGATCGACGGCCGCTCCCGTATCTTCGTGGTGAATACCGAAGGCGCAACCGATCCCGGCAAATATCAAGAGATCGTCGGACTGTCGCCCGCAGCAGTCGCCGCCAGGAACCGTAAAGGAGCCCTGACATGACCGGACAATCGATCGATGCCGCGCGTCTCCTCGGCCGGATCCGGACGCTCGGCGAGATCGGCCGGGATGCCGACGGCCGACTGATCCGGCTGGCGGCCTCCGATACGGAGAAACTCGGCCGCGACCGGTTCGTCGCCTGGATCGAGGGCGCGGGACTTCAAGTCGCCGTCGATCGCATCGGCAATATCTTCGGCATCTGGAAGCCCGATAGCGTGACCGACAACGCACCCCTCATGCTAGGCTCGCATATCGACACGGTCATCGGTGCCGGCATTTACGACGGCTGCTACGGCACGCTTTCCGGGCTTGAAGTGATCGAAACGCTGAGGGCAGAAGGCTTGACGCCGTCTCGTCCGATTGTCGTCGCGGCCTTCACCAACGAGGAAGGCGTGCGCTACACGCCCGATATGATGGGGTCGCTGGTCTATGCCGGCGGCCTGGATGTCGATACGGCGCTTGCCACCATCGGCACCGATGGAACGATCCTCGGCGACGAACTCGAGCGGATCGGCTATGCCGGCGAGCGTCAACCAGGATTCCCTAGGCCGCATGCCTATATCGAACTCCACATCGAGCAAGGGCCGGTGCTTGAGCGCGAGGGCATTCGCCTCGGTGCCGTGGAACATCTGCAAGGCATCTCCTGGCAGAAAGTTGTTATCACGGGAGACGCCAATCACGCGGGAACGACACCGATCTCCATGCGCCGCGACGCGGGTCATGCGGCCGCACGGGTCGTGACCTTCCTGCGTGACCGGGCGCAGGCATCGAACACGCCGACGGTCGCCACGGTCGGCTGCATGCGGTTCGAACCGGATGTCATCAACGTGATCCCGTCGCGGGCGACGTTCACGGTCGATCTCCGTGACCCGGACGAAGAACGGTTGAGAGAAGAGGAAGCCGCGCTCGCGACGTTCCTGGACAGGCTATCGGCCGAGGAGCAGGTCGGCGTATCGGTGGAGAGGCTTGCCCGGTTCGAACCAGTCAAGTTCGATCAGAACATCGTGAGGCTGATCGAAGAGGCGGCGCGGGAACGGGGCCTCGCCTGCCGGCGGATGACCTCCGGTGCCGGCCACGATGCGCAGATGATCGCCGGGATCGCCCCGTCGGCGATGATCTTCGTGCCAAGCATCGGCGGTATCAGCCATAATCCGAAGGAATATACCGACGACGAGGATCTCGTCGCAGGCGCAAACATCCTGCTCGATGTCGTTCGCCGGCTTGCCACGGAAGGATTGCCGGCATGACCACCGACAAGGACGCTTTACATGCAGAGATGACGGCGTGGAGACACAATCTTCACACGTACCCCGAATTCGGCTTCGAGGAGCAGCGGACCTCCGCCTTCGTCGCCGCAAAGCTGCGGGAATTCGGATTCGACGAGATCGTCGAGGGCGTCGGCGGCACAGGAGTCGTCGCAACGCTGAAGCGCGGCAGCGGCAACCGCGCCATCGCGCTGCGCGCCGACATGGATGCACTCAGGATCAGCGAACAGACGACCGTCCCGCACCGATCTCAAAACCCGGGCGTCATGCATGCCTGCGGTCACGACGGCCACACCACGATGCTGCTCGGCGCCGCAAAGATCCTGGCTGGTGAAGGCGGCTTCGACGGCACCGTGCGCTTCATCTTCCAACCGGCCGAAGAATGGGGCAAGGGGGCGCTGGCGATGATCGCCGACGGGCTCTTCGAAAGATTTCCCTTCGACGAGATCTACGGCATCCACAACCTGCCGGGGATCGGCGTCGGCAGCTTCCAAACGCGCCCTGACGCGATCATGTCGGCCGAGGACAATTTCGAGATTACGCTGACGGGCATCGGCGGCCATGCCGCAAGGCCGCACTGGGGCAACGAGGTGCTCGTCGCGGCATGTGCGCTCGTGACCAATCTGCAGACCATCGTCTCCAGGCGGCTGGATCCGGCCGATATCGGCGTCGTGTCCGTCACGGAACTGATCACCGACGGCACGAGGAATGCGCTCCCCGGCCTCGCTCGCATTCTGGGCGATGCCCGCAGCTTCCGTTCGGAGATCAGCGAGACGATCGAGAAGCAGATGCGCCTGATCGCCGAGGGCACGGCCATGACCTACAACGTCAAGGCCGATGTGATCTACACCAGGGAATTCGTGCCTCTCATGAACGACCCTGTCTTGACGGAGGAAGCCCTGACCGTGGCACGTGATCTCTACGGTGTTTCGAACGTCGCCATCGCGAGTAAGCCGATGACCGGATCCGAAGACTTCGCGCAGTTCCTCTCGCGCGTGCCGGGCTGTTTCGTATTCCTGGGCAATGGCGTGCACTCGCCGCCGCTCCATAACCCGACCTATGACTTCAACGACGCCGGCCTCTCGCATGGAGCAAACTTTCACGCAGGGATTGTTCGTCGACGGCTCCACACAGGCTGATCTGTGAGACCGGGTGAGCGCTCAGCGCTTCAAGGTCTGAGACGGCAACTGGCCGAAGCGCTTCCTGTATTCGGCTGCAAATCGCCCCAGATGCGTGAAGCCCCATCTCAGCGCGATGTCCGCAATGCCCTGCCTGGCGTCGGATTCGAGCAAATCGCGATGGGCGGCAACCATCCGAAGTTCCTGCAGGTAGGCCATCGGGGTCGTATCCCTGAACTGCCGGAAACCCTGTTGCAAAGTCCGAACGCTGACCTTGGCTGCAATCGCGATGTCGTTGAGCGAAATCGGCTCGGCGATGTGTTCGTGCATGAAGTCGATCGCCCACTTCACATGGCGTGGGGCCGGTGTCGGTGCAGGGAGCGCAAGCTCGTTCGAATAGCGATTGGGACAGGCCTCCAGAAGCAGATAGATTGCGGCGTCGCAGAGCGAGCCGGCGGCCAGCGGCGACCGTTGCAGCGGTCCGTTGCCGCTGAGCCCGCGATGGAGGTTCGAGACAAGTTGCTGCAATACAAGCCCCGGACCGGTCGTCAGATCGATGTGAGGATGAAAATCGATGTCGCCGCTGATCGTTCGTTCGAACATCTGCGTGAGGTGGCTGATGATCTTCGCCTGATCGACGAACAGGCCGAAATGACGGCGAGGCCCAAACAGGCGGGCGCCTGCGGCACGACCTGCCTCAAGGATCGTACCACGCGCGGGGACCGAGTATATTTGCTCCCGCATGCCGTCGAAGAACGCGTTTCCCTCCATCGGCAGAAAAACGATCATCCTGTCGCTGGTCGCCTCCCGCCTGATCAGGATCGTGCCTTCGTAGGTGCAGTCGGCTACGGTCACCTCGTCTCCCACGGACACGAAATTGCAGCGGTACGCTATGGGCATATTGCCTTCCGCCACAACTTTGATCGGGGAGTTTGGCGTCGACAATACTTCCGAAAGCGCGTCCGGGTCTGTTCCGCTATGCGCCGTCTCCCGAAACGACATGCTCTGCATTGCCAGCTGCCGGGTGAGGCCGGCATTGTTATATGTTTGAGAACTAATGGACATTCTGGACCTCGAAAGACGAGGCGCACAAGCGACACTGGATTTGTGCAATCATGTTCATCCCTCTTTTGTGTTGCCCCCTGGGCGCTTTCAGCCGTAGCGGCTGATTGCGAGATCCCTCGCATCGATTTCCGGCTGGCGGCCGCCGACGAGATCGCCGATGAGCCGCGCCGAACCGGTGCTCATCGTCCAGCCGAGCGTGCCGTGGCCGGTATTGAGGAAGAGGCCGGCGACCTTTGTCGCGCCGATGACCGGCGTGCCATCAGGCGTCATCGGGCGCAGGCCGGACCAGAAGGAAGCCTTGGAAATATCGCCGCCGGGGAAGAGATCGGTGACCGAGTGTTCCAGCGTGCTGCGACGGGCCAGGCCGAGGTCGTTGGTATAGCCTGAGATTTCAGCCATGCCGCCGACGCGAATGCGGTCGCCGAGCCGGGTGATCGCGATCTTGTAGGTCTCGTCCATGACGGTCGATTCCGGCGCGCGCGACGCATCGGTGATGGGGATGGTGAGCGAATAGCCCTTGACGGGATAGACCGGCAGCCGGATGCCGAGCGGCTTGAGCAGCAGCGGCGAATAGCTGCCGAGCGCGACCACCACCGCCTCCGCGCTCATCCGCTCACGATCGGTGATGACCCCGCGCACCCGGCCGGCCTCGACATCCAACGCCTTGATCGTCGTGCCGTAAGCAAAACGGACACCGAGCGCCGCGGCTTTGGCCGCCAGCGCATTGGTGAACTTGAAGCAGTCGCCGGTTTCGTCCTTCGGTGTCAGCAGACCGCCGACGATCTTGTCGCGCACGTGCTTCAGCGCCGGTTCGAAGCGGACACAGCCGTCCCGGTCCAGCACCTCATAGGGAATGCCGTCGGCAGCCAGTGCCTTGACATCCTTTGCCGAAGCCTCGAGCTGTTGCTGCGTGCGGAACAGCTGCAGGGTTCCCTGCATGCGTTCGTCATAGGCGATGCCGGTCTCGGCGCGAAGGTCGGCCAGCGCTATGCGGCTGTAATCGGCAAGGCGCAGCATGCGGCTCTTATTGATCGCATAGCGCTCGGAGGTACAGTTCGACAGCATCCTCGCCATCCAGGCAAGCATGGCCATGTCCAATTTCGGGCGCAGGATGAGCGGCGCGTGCTTCATGAACAGCCACTTCATGGCCTTCATAGGAATGCCGGGCGCCGCCCATGGCGAGCAATAGCCGAAGGAGACTTCGCCGGCATTGGCAAAGCTCGTCTCCAGCGCCGGACCCGACTGCCGGTCGACGACCGTGACGTCATGGCCTGATTTGGCCAGTTGATAAGCGGATGTGACGCCGACGATGCCGGCTCCTAGAACGATGACCTTCATGATGTTCCCAATGATGGAGCCGCCGGCTCTCAGCGATATTGCCTGTGATAACGATCGCCCAGGCCGGTTAGGATTTCGTAAGAAATGGTGCCGGCGTCGCCGGCGATGTCCTCGAGCGTCTGATGGCGGCCAAGCACTTCGACAAGGCTGCCGAAGGTCAGCGCGCCTTCGGGCAGTGCTGTGATGTCGACGGTCGCGCTGTCCATCGACACACGGCCGACGATCGGCAGGCGTACGCCGTTGAAATAGACCGCGCCGCGGTCGCCCAGGCACCGCGGCAGACCATCGGCATAGCCGGCGGCAATGGTGGCGAGACGCGTTTCCCGCTGCGTGACATGCGCGCCGCCATAGCCGACTTTGGCACCCGCCGGCACGATGCGCGTCTGCACGACGGCGACATCGAGGCTGACGACCGGTTCCATCGGGTTCTTCTCGCCGGCGTTCGGAGCGCCGCCATAAAGCGCGATGCCGGGGCGGGCAAGCACGCCGTGATAGGCGTCCCCCAGGAAAACCCCGCCGGAATTGGCGAAGGAGATGTCGAAGCCGGGAAATTCGTCGGCGATGCGGGACATCTCGGCAAATTGATCGCCGTTCTGCTCGCTGTCCATGTCATCGGCCGAAGCCAGATGGCTCATGATGAACAGGATTTCGACATTGGCGCCGTCCCGAAGGGCTGCCGCCAGCACCGCTCGCTCTTCCTGGGGAAAGCCGAGCCGCGACATGCCGGTGTCGAACTGCAGGACGGCGGGCAGGCAGCGATTCAGGATATGTGCAGCCGCCGACCATTGCCGCCACTGCGCCAGCGAATTGAGAACCGGAACGATGCCCATCTCGGCGCAGGCGATCTCGTTTCCGGGCTGCAAGCCGTTCAGCACGAAAATCTGGGCATCGTGCGCAAGGGCCGGCCGGAGCCTCAGGGCCTCGACGAACTGGGCGACGAAGAAATGCCTGCAACCTTCCCTGTAGAGCGCTCTTGAGACCCGCTCGGCGCCGAGGCCATAGGCGTCTGCCTTGACGACGGCGCCCGCGCGGACCGGTGAGAGCATCGACACGAGCTTGCGATAGTTGCGGCCGAGGGCGGCAAGATCGATCGTCAGATAGCCCGTGGCTCCCTGCGCTGGAGTAACGGTGCGTGTGCGGGAAACCAAAATATCGCTATCCATGTCCACCCCTTGTCGATTTCAAGGAGTTTATGAAATAATGAGCGAAATTGCCTATCATTCAGTAGTTGATTATTGTGTGATTTGCTTATTAGCCGCATAATCAACGAATATTTGGAACGATATCTCATGCCCGCTCTTGACGCGATCGATCGCAATATCCTGAGATTGCTGCGCCTCGATGCCCGCATGAGCAATGCCAAGCTCGCCGCGGAGATCGGTCTCTCTCCATCGGCCTGTCTCAGGCGCATCAAAATCATGGAAAAATCAGGCGTGATCCGCGGCTATACGGCGCTGATCGACACTGGCAATGCGGATGAGATGATCGCCGTGATCATCAACATCACCCTGGAACGACAAACAGAGGATTATCTCGACCGCCTCGAAGCGGCGGTTCGCCGGCATCCCGAGATCCGGGAATGTTTTCTGATGACGGGCGGTTCGGACTATCTGTTGCGCGTGGAGGTCGCGAATGCCGGCGAGTTCGAGCGGATTCACAAGGAGATACTGTCGACCTTGCCGGGTGTCCTCAGGATTCATTCCAGCTTCTCGATTCGCAATGTTCTTGCGACACGCACGAGGGGCAGGCGCTGAACCGCGATCCCCACGCTTAGAGCCTTTCCGGGTTAGATTGAAGCATTCTGCCGGAGCAGGTTTTCGTCAGGCTCTAGATCAATTCGAGCGCCGTAGCCTTGGCGACCGCTTCACTCGTCGTGGCGACGGTCAGCTTCCGGCGTGCCGAGGCGAGATAGAGTTGCACCGCGCTCACCGAAATGGACAGACGGGCGCAGATCTGCTTTGCCATCAGGCCGCTGGCCGTCATTTCAAGACATTGCAGTTCGCGGCGCGACAATTGCGGAAAATCCGCCGTTTTTCTCAGGCCCGACAGAACCATGGCCCTGTCGTGGAGATGGTGGGCGAGAAACTGGAGGTCGCGCATGCTGTCCATGCGGAAATGCCGCCAGTAGGCGTCGGGGTGATTGGACGTGACCGTAAACAGCGACCGCTCCCCTTGAGGTCCCCGCACCGGCAGAGTCACGCCCTGCCGGCCGATACCGAAGGCCATGGCCTCCTTGAAGAAGCCATAAGCCCGGCCCGAATCCCATTTTGACGCCGACCATTCCACGGGCAGGAAGCCGCGCCGGCCGAGACGGACGACGGGATCGATGCTGAAGTAGTCCCGGTCAAGATATTGTTTCACCCACTCGGGCGGGTAGGTCAGCATCAGCAACGGATTGCTGGCCGCCGCCCCCGAGGAGCGGATCACATGCAAAACCATGTGCGATATCGCATAGATGTGGCGGACTTCGTCCAGCGTCGTTTCCAGATCCCGCAATGTCGGCGCTGCGGAGATCCGATCCAGACAATAGAAAAAACGAGAACTGCTCAGCATGAGATGGACTCGTGGTTGTGCGTTTCATTGACTACCCGTATCGGTAACATTTCACGGGATCGGGGAACAGCTTATTCTAATACAACCATGGGTGCGGTGAAAAATGGGTTAAGGCTTAGCGAGAGCATATCCCGCTGGTGGGCGAGCCTTACCGCATGCCGCCATCGGCAAAGGTTCTGGGACGATTGGGCGAAGCTCGCTCCAGCAGTCGGGACAGGTTGGCCCGAAGTGCCCGGCAATTGTCCGCCGTCACATCCCATAGGCCGACATACAGCTTGCCGATCTCGGGCAGGGATCGGGCAAGTGGCGTCGGTCTCCAGCCGATCCTGCGATACACTCCGACCATGGCGCCATCATAGACGCCGACGATGCTTTCGATACCGGTGTCGAGCGCAAGGTCGCAAAGCCCTGAGAGCAGCTCCGTGGCGACCGTGCGCGATTGCTCCATGTGCCCGGCAAGCGGGTGAACGCAAAAGCGGGTACATTCCCAAGTCGTTGGGCTATCGACGTCGATAGGCTGATCGAAGAAATGCCGGAACTCGCTTTTGAGCATCGTCGCTCCCGTCGTCGGTAGCAGGCGCAGCGAACCCGTCAGTGTGCCGGAAGGTCGTTGCGTGACGAGATATACGGGATCCTCGGCCTCGTCGTATCGGTCCCTCTCCCATTGGTCCCGGACATCGACCTGCCATCCCAGCCGATCGCGAAAAACGGCGGCGCGAGCCCGAAACATTTCATCGAAAGCACGTCGATCGGTATCGAGCATGTCTTTGGTGAGTATCCGCAACATATCCGTCCCTCCTGATGTTCTGACGTTTCACAACAGGAGGCCGACCGGGAGCAATCTGGATATTTCACCAGGTTGACCGGTGCTTCGCTTTGCCTTCCCCTTTCATAAGAAGTTTCTGATGTTCGTCGATCGAAAGCTCTTGGTAATTGCCAATTTTAACGCAACCAACGGGAGGATTCTGATGACCCACGACATGGCCCGCGGCAAACGTATTCGAGAGGCGATATCCCGGGGCAAGTTCCGGAAAGTTCACGCCCTGGCGGCCGAACTGGACGTGTCTGTCGCCGCCGTCTCACGCTGGCAGAATGGCGGCCATACCTCGCTGGAAAGCGCCTGCGCGCTCGCCGACCTGCTGGATGTCTCCCTCGACTGGCTGCTGCTCGGGCGAGGCACCATGGACTGGCATAGGAACAGCGCGATCTCCGCCACCGAATTGCAAATGGTTCTGGCGTTGCGCAACCGGTCTGCGGCAACACGGTCCAATCTCGCTGGGCTGGTCGAATCCATCCCTCCGGAGCACCCGTAACGCCAAGCGCAATTCTGCGCGAATTTTTGACCTGAGATCAACACGTTTAGGTTGATAAAAAGCAGATCGTCGACGATCTTTCTAGTTAAAGCTTCGGCGGCGACACAACAGGGCGCCCAGCCCGCCCTGCCCTCGCTGCCGCAGAGACCTTGTTTTCACTCTCAATGCAGAAGGGTCGTTGGCGTCGGCTTTTGACGTGAAACCGTAAATACGCAGCCCGAAAATTATCGAAAAACCGCATCGCCACCGGTCCGGAACATTTTTGGATCTGGTCCCGGCAGTCTCACCCGATTTTGGAGTCAGTCAATGACAGTTGCGCTTTGGAGTCAGTCAATGACAGGTGCCAACCCGGCCCATATCGGGGCCAATGCGCCTACGGTCAAACCGCGGCCTGCGTTCGCGCAGACCGATCTGGTCGCATTGTCGCGCTATTTTTCTCTGCTGATGATGCGCAACATCACAAGCGATGGCTATGTCATCGAGGATCCGGCATCGCCGGGCGTCTTTTCGGCCCCGGGCTGCGTCATCGCCGCACCCTCCTATCCCGCGAACACGCCGGGTGTCGACCAGGACTATGTTTTCAATTGGGTCCGCGACGGGGCCATTACGGCCATCGAAATCGCGCTTGCTGGCTTGCTGCCCGTTCCGGGCGGGGTTTTGCCGAGCCTGGTCGACTACGTGAATTTCGCCGCGCTCTGCCAGGCGAATGCGCAGAATTCCGCGACCGTCACACTTGGTCACGCCTGCTTCACCATTACCGGCGAGGTTCGTCCGTGGTCGGAGCAGAATGACGGACCGGCCATTCAGTCGATTGCGATCCTGACCTTGTTCAATCAGCTGGATGGCGCCACGCAGACGATCGCCAAACAATTGGTCGAGACCAACCTCTCTTATCTTCTCGAAGTTTACCAGAACAAGACCACCAATCTCTGGGAGGAATATGAGGGCTATTCCTTTTTCGCAAGGGCCGTACAGCTGCGCTTTTTCCGGGAAATTTTCGCAAACACGATCTCTATTGCCGTGCCTGCCGGGGTGGCCGATGCCATCTCCTGGCTGGAAAGCCAGCTGGCCACCCACTGGAACGGGCAGCTCTATGTGAGCATTCTGGATGCCGCGGAGCAAGCCGGTTACGACGCGAACATCGATATCGTCTCTGCGGTCTGCTATGGCGGGATCGAGCCGACCGATACCAAGCTTCTGGCAACGGCGGCCATCCTGCGGCGCCAGTGGGCCGATCCTTCGTCTTCGAACTATTACCCGATCAATGGCGCCGACGCGGCCAAAGGGCTTGGACCACTCTTCGGGCGCTATCCAGGCGATCATTACGATGGCGATGTGGCGGCCCCGGTGGTCGGCGGGCATCCCTGGGCTCTGTGCACCGCCAACTTCGCCGAGTTTCAATATCGGCTTGCCAATGCCATCGAGGCCAGCGGCGCCATCCCCCTCGATCAGTTCTCCGAACCCTTCTTCGCGGAACTGGGACTTGGCGCATCCAGCAGCGCCGCCGACGCCTCAGCTGCCTTGCGGGCTTCGTCTGACGTCATGCTGCGCGCCATCGTCTACCACAGCGATCACTATGAACTGAGCGAACAGTTCGATGGAACCGTTGGCTACGAGAAAAGCGTCCGGAACCTGACCTGGAGCTACGCCTCCTTTCTCTCGGCGGTCAGAGCCCGCTCCGCCGCCGCCCCCGCCGCCAAGTCCAAACCCCGAAACTCCCGCGGCCCGAGATCATGACGACGTCAGGCTGTCCGGTCTGAAATCTCGATTGAGTGCAGAACCGCATGATCCGCAAAGCCTGATGCGGCTTTCCGGGAATAATGGAGGACCAAAGTGCTTTTTCCCCTTGAATCCGCGATAAAAGCCGATGCCAAGACCGTCGCAGCGTCTGGCGACTACGATATCGTGATTGTCGGCAGTGGCATTTCCGGAGCAATCATTGCCAAGCAGGCTGCCGAAGCGGGCAAGCGTGTCCTTATCCTTGAAGCCGGAACCGGTGCCAACAGCACACTGTCAGGCTATGACAATCTGCTGACGACTTTCTATTCGGCAGCCTCCAAGGACAACCAGTCGCCCTTTCCGCTGAATGCGAACGCGGCCATGCCCCGCAGCCCGCAGCTTCGCAAGCTGCGGGCGGGGGAAACCGATAGCTCGACCTATATCGTTCAATCCGGCCCTTATGTCAGCGATACGACATATACCCGTATTTTCGGCGGAACGACCATGCACTGGGAGGCGAAAACGCCTCGCCTGCTTCGCTCGGACTTCAAGACGCGCACCATTTTCGGCCAAGGGTTGGACTGGCCGCTGAGCTTTGAGGAAGTCGAAGATGATTACCGCCTGGCCGAGCGGGAAATCGGTGTATCGGCAGATGTCGAAGATCAGCAATATCTGGGGCAGACCTTCCCGGACGACTATGTCTTTCCCATGCGCGGCCTGCCGCTTTCCTATCTGGATCAGCAGGTCAACAAGGGCATCGAAGGCACCAGTGTCGAACTTTACGACAAGACCTATCCCCTGAAGGTCAGGCCCTATCCGCAGGGGCGTAACAGCATACCAAACCCGGCCTATGACGGCGGGAAAGGCTACCGTCCCATCGGAGCCGTCGATACGCATCAGGTCGAAGAGGGCGGTCGCTGCCAGGGCAACACCAACTGCGTACCGCTCTGTCCCGTGCAAGCGCGTTACCACTCCGGCAAAACGCTTGCCAAGGCGTTCGCAGTAAACGGGAAAAGCGGCGAGCGGCTTGTCGAACTATTGCCGCAGGCGGTCGCATCGAAGGTCAACATCGATCCGGATAGCGGGAAAGTCCACTCTCTCGAGGTCAAGATTTACAAGGATCCGGCCTCACCTGCTCACGAGACCATCACCGTGAAGGGCAAGGTTTTCGTGCTTGCGGCAGGCGCCATCGAAACGGCGCGTCTCATGCTTGCCTCCGGCCTGCGCAGCACCAGCGGTCTTGTCGGACGCAATCTGATGGACCACGCCTATCTGCTGAACTGGGCGCTGATGCCGGAAATCTGCGGCACGATGCGCGGAACCAGTTCGACGGGCGGTATCGTGGACCTGCGCGACGGCCCTTTCCGGGAAAGGCAAGCCGCCTTCGCCATCGATATCCATAACGACGGCTGGGGCTGGGCCACGGGTGCGCCGACTTCCGACCTTCTCAAACTGGTGGATGATCGCAACCTCTACGGGGCGGATCTTCGGCGCGGCATGATCGACCAGGTTTCGCGGCAGTTGCTGCTGGCATTCATGATCGAGGTCATGCCCGTCGAAAGCAACCGCATCGCGGTGGATCCGCAATATACCGATGCTCTGGGCAATATGCGGCCCATCCTGTCCTTCACGGTTCCGGAATATACCATGAAGGGTGCCGCCTATGGCCGCCAGTTTGCGCGCACCGTCTTCACGCGTCTGGGCGCGCAGGATCATACCCAATACGACCCCAGCGATTTCGGCTATGTGGCCTATGAGGGGCAAGGCTATGCGATCCGCGGCGGCAATCATCTGGCCGGGACCCATATCATGGGAACGACGAAGACCAATTCCGTCGTGGACAAGAACCAGCGCAGCTGGGACCACGAAAACCTCTATCTCGTGGGCGGCGGCAGCATGCCGACGATCGGCACGGCCAATGTCACCTTGACGCTGGCCGCCATGTGCTTCCGAAGCGGCCGCGACATTCTGAAGTCTCTGCATTGAACGAAGACCGGCATCCGCTGTGCGGAACGAACAGATGGCCTCGCAAGCGACACGAAGCCGGCCTGTGAACCCAACTTATCTTTCATGGAGCTTGAGATGTATTCCGCCAGTATTAAGACGCTCGATGAGCTGAAAGAATTTCTCTACCGGGCGATGCAGCTCGAACATGCGACGATTCCGCCTTATCTGACGGCGCTTTACTCGATCAAGCCCGGCGTCAATCAGGATGCGACCCAGGTTCTGCGCGTGATCGTCGTGGAAGAAATGCTGCATCTGACCATCGCGGCCAATATTCTCAACGCCATCGGCGGCACGCCGGATCTTGTCAGGCCGGACTTCGTAGCCCGCTATCCCGCCGCCCTGCCGGACGGCGAGACGGATTTCAAGGTCGGCATCCAGGCTTTCGGCCGTGAGGCGCTGGCGACTTTCCTGAAAATCGAGCGGCCGGCCCAGCGTCCTGAACATCTCGTCGGCAAGGGCCTGATATATCGCAAAACTCCTCCTGATATCACCGCGCTTGCCAGCCATCCGAGCCATGAGGACCTACATTTCTTCAGTATTGGCGAGTTCTACTCAGCCATCGCGGACGGCATCAAATACCTGGAAGCCGAAGCGCATGGGGCGGGCACAACCATATTTACCGGCGACAGATCGCGCCAGATCACCTCGGAATATTATTACTCCGGCGGCGGCGAGCTGTTTCCGGTGACCGATCTGAAAAGCGCGTTGGAAGCCATCGATCTCATCATCGAACAGGGCGAGGGCGACGGTGGCGGTATCTACGACGATGACGACCACGAACTGGCCCATTACTATCGTTTCGAGGAACTGGTCAAAGGCCGCTACTACCAGAAGGGCGACCAGCCCGGCCACCCCACAGGTCCTGAGTTGCAGGTCGATTGGGAAGGCGCGTATCCCATAAAAAAGAACCTAAAAGTGGGGGACATACTCGAAGGCTCGGAACTGCGTGGGGCGGCGATCGCCTTCAACACGCGCTACGGCGAATTTCTCCAGCTTTTGACGCGTGCCTATAACGGCCAGCCGACCCTGCTGCTGGAAGCCGTTCCGATGATGTTCGAATTCCGCAACATGATCCTCGAACTCATCCGCAATCCCCTGCCGCAACATCCCGGTAAGAACGGCAGCCCCACCTATGAGATCCCCGGCGCCATCAAACAGCCAGCCACCACCCGGCAGGCGGAGGTAAACGCATGAGCAACCGTTTCGAGGCATTTCTGGGTCTTTCCGGCGAATTGACGGCCTTCTCCCACTTTGATCTCCTGGGAACAGGCCTGGCGGACCGCTATCTCGTCACGCTCGACAAGGTGGTCGGCGGCGAGATCGTCGACGCGCTGCTGGCCGCCTTCGCCGCCCTGCCACCCCCGGAAGGTGAGGTCCGCATCCAGGCGGTGCGCACGACCATTCTGGGCAATGAATTGCTCGGAGACGTGGCCCGTGCGCTGATCAAGCTCTGGTATTCCGGCACCTGGTTCGAGCTGTCCTCCGCCTGGACGGAGCGCTTTGGCCCCAGGCCTGCGAATATCACCTTCGTCGTTTCTCCCGATGCCTATGTCGAGGGTCTGCTCTGGAAGGCGATCGGAGCCCACCCTGCAGGCGCCAAGGGGCCGGGTTTCGGCTCCTGGGCCTTTCCGCCGAAAATTCCGGCTTTTTCCGGCTCTCGATTCCAAAACCTGACCTGACGCCACTTCCGTTTGTCTTCAAGAACTGGATCATTGCCATGACGACACATCTGCATCGACTGACACCTGCTAAAGTCTGGCTCGGTGTCATCCCCACGCTCTGGTGGAATGACGATTTCATCAATATCGACATCGGCATCCCCTACGAGCAGGCTCTGAGTGAAATGGCGCTCGCCGGCTATGTCGGATGCGGCGTCGGCCACAAATATCCGACGGACCCGAAAATATTGCGGCCTGTCCTCGAACTCAGGGGATTGCGGATTTCCGAGCCCTGGGTGAGCACCTACTTCACCATCAATGCGATGAAGCGTCATACGCTTGATAATGTCGATGCTCAGCTCGACTTCCTCGAAGCCATGGAAGGAGGCAGCGACGATCCGCGCAGGGCCGACCTGGTCGTTTCCGAGTTTGGCGGAGCGGTCAATCCGCTTCCTGTCGCCCTGTTTCCGAATTGCCCCGATTTCTCCGATGACCAGTGGAAACGGCTGATCGAAGGCCTGCATGAGGCCGGAGAGAAAGCCAGAGCGCGTAACCGCCGGCTCTGCTATCACCCGCATCTAGGGACCGGGGTGATGAATACGGAAGCAATCCACCGGCTCATGGACGAGACGGATCCTCGCCTGGTCAACATGCTTCTCGATACTGCGCACCAGGCGGCTGCCGGTGTCGATCCGCTGGCGCTGGCCAGAAAATATGCCCACCGCATCAAGCATGTTCATCTGAAGGACATTCGCGCCGAGGTGGTTACGAAGATTCACAAAGAAGGATTGTCCTTCCAGCAAGGGATCGAGGCGGGGATCTTCACCGTCCCGGGTGACGGCTCCATAGGGACCTTTCCAGAAATCCTCGATGCGTTGGCCGAGGCGGATTTCGCCGGTTGGATCTGCGTCGAGGCAGAGCAGGACCCAGCCAAGGCCAATCCGCTGCAATACGCGAAAATGGGCCGCGAATATCTGCGCAAGCTGCTCGGATGGTAGCCCGGCGCGGACCGCTTGTTTCAGCCCGATGGCGATGTGAAGGAGGCGGGCAGGGATCTCGCTTCGTGACGGTGTCGGGCGGGACATCATCCTGAACCACGCATGACTGGATAGCGACAGCTGGAGCGATGAAGATGGAAGAGGCACGCAGACGAGAGATATATTTCAGCTTCTTTATGTTTACAGCCGATTTGAGGCCGAACGACGCCGGCTATACCCAGGTTCTTGTCCGACATCTGAAAGCGCTGACCGAGATCGGCTACACCGGCTTCGATGTGCATATCGCCCCAGGACCTGCCAACGTCGGTCATCACGCTGAGGTCGAAAGCTATATCAGCCTCAAGAGGGCGTTCGATCGGGCCGGTTTCCGGGATGTGAAGTTCACAACCAATGTGGGGACCACGCGAACCTTCGATCCGACCTCGCCCTATGAGGACCAGCGCAGGCAGGCGCTGTCCTATCTCAAATCCCGCGTCGACATCACCTCGGTGCTGGGCGGGGAGAATACGATCATGTCGGGGCCGTTCCTGTACCCCTATGGCATCTTTCCACTGACGGATGACGGCGAAGGGATCTGGAGCGACGTGCTTCAGGATTGGATGAAGCCACGATACGCGGCGGCCGCCTCCATCTTCCGGGAATTGGCGCAATATTCTGCGGAGAAGCGGGTGAAGCTCGCCATCGAACCGGTCAAGAATTGGGAAACGCCCGGGCCGACCATGGTCTCGGAAGCGCTGGACTTTCTCGAAAGCGCCGACATTCCGGTCGGGGGCGTCACGATCGATACAGCCCAGGTCGTCATGGAAAGCCAGGGACCGGCCATCTTCAGGAAAAATGTCGCCCGTGCCGTACAGCAGAGTCGGCTGAATTACGTTCACATCTCGGCGCCGGACCGGGGCGCTGTCAGAGATAGCTGGATTCCCTGGGAGATCATGCTGGACGAAATCGAGCCGGTCTATTCCGGCCCCTATCTCGTTGAAGTCTTCAACGCGATTCCACCCTTCGAGAGTTCGATGCGAATGACGCGCAGACGCTTCTGGCGGCCCGGTGAGGACGCGCCGGAGGCAGACGTCGACAGCGCCTACGACGTTGCGCGCGCGGCCCTGAAGACATTGGAGGAGAAACTCGCGTCCCGCGGCCGTTGATCTCATCCGTGATGGCGCTCGGGCGCAGATGTTGTGCCCGAGTGAACTTCAAATCTCAGCAAACGACCTTTCAATCAGGGAGATACCGATGGTCACGCAATTGCCGGATCCCATTAAAATCGTCAGGCGAGCAGGCGATGTCCGTATTCATACTTTCATTTCAGCTTTCACGGCTGACAATATCGCCAATGCAACGCACATCATCGAAAGCAGGAACAAGCTTGTTCTCGTCGATGGGCAATTCCTCGTTCCCTATGCCCTGCAATTCAGGGAATATGCCAACAGTATCGGCAAGAAGATCGACCGGATCTATCTGTCGCACAGACACCCCGACCATTGGTTCGGCCTGGGAGCCGCATTCAGCGATATTCCGATTTATGCATTGCCGAAAACGATAGAGTTCCTGCAGCAGCATGGGGAAGATTCCCTGAATGACCACTGGAAATTGGGCAATCTCGCTCCGAAGAGCTTGATCATTCCCGAAAGAGCTGTCCGCGCCGGCGAGGAAATCATCGACGGAGTCAAATACCTATTTGATGAAGTCGTCGATACGGAGATCGATTTTCTTCTCACCATAGGTCTTCCGGACGTGGGCGTTTTTATTGCGCAAGACCTGATCTACAGCGGAACGCACCTTTATCTGACGAAATACATGGAGCATTGGATTGGGATTTTGCAGGGTATGCTGCTGTCCGACTATGACCTGTTCCTTCCCGGTCACGGCTTTCCGGCTGACAAAAACGAGGTTGCCAAAAATATAGAGTATTTGTCCGTCGCCCTGGAGGCCGCCGGCAACGGACTCACCAATGACGCTTTCAAGCGCTTCCTGCTGGAAAGATTTCCCGAGCGGAAATGCCCCGGCATATTCGACATATACGTACCGCGCTTATTCGATAACGCGAGCGAGTTCTAGCGCATCGGCCCGAAAATCGGAATCGATTTTCGGAAAGAACGATGCGTAGATTCAAAGTGTTAGAGCTGTCCTTTGTGCGTCCGAAAGGACGCACGGCACTCTAATATCCGTCAATTGTCGTCAACAGGGGAGCCGTTGGAACATGGGCGACACATACACGGTTGGACAATATCTGGTCGACAGACTTCGCGAACTGGGCCTGGGGCACCTGTTTTCCGTAGCAGGCGATTATTCGATCGAATGGGTGAACAGTTATGTCGAGAAAAGCGATATAAAGGTCATCGAAGAGGCGAATGAACTGAATGCCGGTTATGCGGCTGACGGCTATGCCAGACTGAAAGGAATTGGCGCTCTGTGCGTCACCTATTCCGCAGGCTCGCTTTGCGCAACAAATGCGATCGCCGGATCCTACGTCGAGAAAGTGCCGGTCGTTCTGATCAACGGTGCGCCCAGCATCAAGAAAACGCTGACGTTCGAACAAACCGGCTACAGTTCGCATCACTTCATCAGCGGCCGGGAAACGGATCTTCAGGTATTCGAATACATCACCGCCGCTGCCGTCCGCATCGACAGCCCTCATCTTGCGCCAATGCTCATAGATTATGCGCTGACGCAGTGCATCACGGAAAGACGTCCGGTCTATATCGAGTTGCTGGAGGATATGGTGGACCTGGGATGTACGCGCCCGTCGAATGCCTTAAAAGCGGCGCCTGTTATATCCGACGAGAACAGTCTCAATCAGTCGATCGCGCAAATCAGCGAAAGATTGCAAAACGCCACCCGACCGCTGATCTGGGTCGGTGTCGAGATCGACCGGTTTGGCCTTCACGACCAGGCGGAGCGGCTCATCCGGGACCTCAAAATTCCCTACGTGACCGAGCTTTTGAGCAAGGCCATTCTATCGGAAGACGATGTACAATTTGCCGGGGTGTTCGATGGCAAATCGTCATCACCCTATGTCCAGTCTTTGGTCAAAGACTCCGACTTCGTATTGGCACTGGGCGTCTGGTTGACTGATATCAATGATTTGGGCTGGCCTATCGATCTCGATAAAACCGCATTCGCCTCCTGGGAGACCGTGAAATATGGCACGATCTTCAACGCACAGGTTTCGCTGGCGGATCTCGTCAACGGCTTGATTGACAAAAGGCTGACGTGCAAAGGCCAAAGTCTTCCGGTGAAACCGGCCCGGCAACTGCCGGTCGTCAATCCGGCAGGCGAAATTACCTATCAGGGCTTCTACGATTTCATTCAGCCGCAGATCGACGGAAATACCATCGTTGGTGCCGACGCGAGTTTGAATTATTTCGGGAGCCTGCTTCTTGAAGTGGGTGCTCGCCGCGGTTTCATCGTGCAATCATCCTATTCGGCGATCGGTTATATCGGTCCGGCCGCAACCGGGGTTTCGCTGGCGAAGCAAAATCAACAAAGGCTACTGGTCTTTGCGGGGGATGGCGGGTTTCAGATGACCGCTCAATGCCTCTCGACACAAACCCGTTTCAATCTCAACCCGATCATCTTTGTGATGGACAACGGCATTTATGGCGTGGAGCAATGGCTTGCCGACGCATCGGTTTTCCATGGCGACAAACCGTTCTACAATTCCTGCATCCTGCACCAGTGGAATTACAGCAAGCTGGCAGAGGTCTTTGGCTGCCAAGGCTGGAAAGTGGGCACCTATGGCGAACTGAGGGAGGCCATAAACGGCGCCAAAGAAAACCTGAACAGTCCGTCCATCATCCAGGTCGTCGTGCCGCAGCGATCGATCCCCGACAATGCGAACTGGAAAGCAAATTAGAATGGGCATAGGAGAGTTCAGCGCTTTAGTGGGCGGAACGGCAGATGGCATGCCTAACCACCTTCGGTGACCTCAACATCGAGCGCTGGGCCTTCTGGCCACAAGTGGTATAGTTCAATTTCGGTCGTCCGACCTAGACGATACGACAAAGGAACTGTTCCATGGGAGACCAGAAACGCCCGCTGCAACCTGGAGAAACCGCTCCCGCATTCGCGCTCGCCACGGCCAACTTCGACGGAACGGTCTCTTTCGCCGACTTGAGCGGTCGCCCGTTCGTGATCGGGTTCTTTCGCGGGCTGCACTGCCCGTTCTGCCGGCGTCAGTTGGAACAGCTTGCCGGCGTACAGCCGACGCTACGCGCCGCCGGGGTGGAGACCGTCGCCGTTATCAACACGCCGGTGGAACGTGCCCGCCTGTATTTCCGCCACCGGCCAACGCCAATAACACTTCTATGCGACCCGGATTGCCGCACGCATCGGGCCTACGGTGTGCCGCATGCCGAGTTCCTGCCCGATGGGAGTTGCGAGCAGCCCGAATGGCCCTATCGTACAACGATGGAACAGTTCCTGGCGGCACGCATCAACCCCACGGACGAATTGCCGGAACCGCTGCACCCGATGGAGGCCAACACGATACTCAACGCCAAGGATCGGTTTGAGCTTGACGAAGCCGACAATGAGATCTTCGCGAACCACGCGACCCAACTCGTCGGGCACTTCCTGGTCAATGCGAACGGCACCATCGGCTGGGCACAAATCGAGGCGCTCGACGGACCGAACAGCCTCTCCATCTTCCCGACCGCGGCAGAGATCATCGCGGCCGCTGGCAGCCTTGGACGCTGACCTGCGGTGAACCGTCCGATAGCATCTCAGTAGCAAAAGATCGAATGGTGGAAGCCCAATTCCGCCCGCTATCGCGTGAGTGTCTGCCTGATGCCGGCAATCCCGCGGCGCAGGAAGGGATCGGTGTGGACGTAGAACAACTGGACCCCCTTCTGCAGCCAATGAGGCAATTCGTCGGCGGTGGCGAGCGTGCCTGCAATCTTGCCTGCTGCACGAATCTTGTCGACGGCGACCGCGACCTTATCCATCACTGCTTCGGGACGCGGCTCGCCGAAGGGCGGAGCCGGCGGATAACCCATATTCTGCGAGAGATCGCCGGGGCCGATGAAGAAGACGTCAATGCCATCGACCTTCAGCATTTCGTCGAGATTGTCGATGGCATCCACCGTCTCGATCATCGCCACCACCAGGCGCTTGTCGAAGTCGGACGGAAGAGCGTAACGAACGGTATCGACGATGGCGCGCGCCTGTTCGGCCGTGTCCACCATCGGGACCATGATCCCATCGGCGCCCGCATTCAGGTAGCGGATAATGATCGGGCGCTCGTGCGAATGCGGCCGAATGATCGCCGCCCCGCCGACGGAGCGGACGATCTGCGCGGTCATGCGCACATCCTCGAAACTCCAGCTTCCGTGCTCGCAGTCGACGAAGACGGAATCGGCGCCGAGCTCCACCAGCCGGGCTGCCAGGCCCGACGATACGTGATGCGGCGTATACATGGTGACTGCCTCGCCGGCCAGCAGCCGCGCGCGCAACTTCGCTCCGTTCATCGATGTCTCCCAATTCTACTTTTTCGGCATATCCGGCATGTCGGCCGGCGCTCCGACCCACCGCGCAATTTCGATATCCGCTGACGTGTCCCGCATGAATGTCGGGCAGATGTGAAGCTCGGGGATCACAGCGCTCTTGTTCAGGCTGGCGCAGAGGACGATCGCACGGGCGACGTCATGCGGATCCATCATGACGGCACGTTCCTCCTGCAGAGGTGGGCGCGCGCGATTGTCCATGATCGGCGTATTCGTCTCGCCGGGCAGGATCGTCGTCGCCCGGATCCCCTGATTGCGATAGGTGTTGTGCAGGAAGGTCATGAAGTTCTTCACGCCGGCCTTGGCCGCACCATAGGCCGCGCCGCCGAGCAGGTTGGGGTTGATCACGGCAAGCGACGAGACCGTGATGATCGTCCCCTCGCCGTTGGCGATCATGTCCGGAAGGACCGCCTGGGTCAGGTTGAAGACGGCCGTCAGATTGACGTTGATGGTGGAGGTCCACTCGGCCTCGCTCAAGAACCGCGCGTTCAGCACCTTGCTTGCGCTGCCGGCATTGTTCACCAGGATGTCGACGGGTCCGACGCTATCCTTGATCCACTTCACGGCCGCAAAGATCTCTTCACGCGTCTCGATATCGAGTGCGCGCGTGACGGCCTTGCCACCCGCCTCTTCGATCAAGGCCGCCACCTCGCGCAGCGGTTCGATCCGCCGCCCGGTCAGCACGACGGTGGCCCCGTCCTTGGCCAGCAGCAGGGCGGTCTCGCGACCGATCCCGGAGCCGGCTCCCGTCACCAGAGCGATTTTTCCGTGAAGACGTCCCATATCTTTCCCCTATTCGGCCGCAGCAGCGATCGGGCCAGAATAGCCGTAAATTTCCCGCGCGGCCTTCGCTGTGATCAGGTTCTCGGCAAGATCCTGCTCGATGAGCGCCCGCGAACGATCACTCGCCAATCCCCAACCGCCGCCGCCAGGCGTCTCTACCTCGAGGCGCTGGCCGGTCTTCAGGACCACCTTGCCCTTTGGGAACTGAGGCTTGCCGTCCTTCGAGACCTTTCCGGCCGATCCGCTCTGCCCTTCGACGACACCGAAGCAGGGATGTCGGACACGCTCGGAGGCGAGATAGATGTTCATCGGGCTCCTGCCGAGGTTGCGGAGCACGACACGCTGGCCGAGACCGCCGCGATGTTTGCCTGCGCCGCCGGAGTCGGCGATCAGTTCCTTCCGCTCGGTCAGGACCGGCACGGCAACCTCGAACATCTCGATGGCCGTTACCTTGCAGTTCGACGGGAAGCTCAGCGTATCCAGACCATCGAGCTCTGCGCGCGCACCCTGGCCGCCATGGAAATTCTGAACGGATCCATATTGCGTACCGTCATTGCGCTGACCGACGCAATTGGCAGCCCAGATCGGAGCGCCGCCGCTGTCGCCCATCACCTTCTCGGGCACGACGCCTTCGAGCGCCTTGAAGATCAGCGAGGGAATGACGTGCCCGATCAGGTTTCGCGAATTGCCCGCCGTCCATTGCTGCGGATTGAGGATGCAGCCGAGCGGCGCCTCGTCGGTGATCGGGACGATGCAGCCCTCGTTGTTCGGCGTCTCGGGATCGAGCAGGCACTTCAGAGCATAGACGGAATGGGCGTAGCGATAGTTCGTCCGGCAGTTGATCGAGTGCAGAACCTGGTCTGACGTGCCGGTGTAGTCGACATGAACAGAGTCGTCCCTGATGATGACCGAAGCCTTCAGTGTCACGTCGACATCGTAACCGTCGAGCAGAACCTCGGCTGCGTAAGTGCCGTTCGGCCATTCGCGGATCGCCTTGCGGGTCTGTGCTTCGGAGCGCGAATGAATGGCGGCGGCCAGGCCTTCGACATCGTCGAGCCCGTATTCGTCCAGGAATTTGACGAGTTCGCGGCCCATGACGTTGTTGGCGGCGATCATCGATTCAAGGTCGCCCCGCACCTCTGTCGGAAGGCGGACCGAGGCTTCGATAATATCGAAGACGTCCTGGTTCGGAACGCCTGATTTCAGCAGCTTGACGATCGGAAAGCGGATACCTTCCTCATAAATGTCGCTCGCTTCGGAATGCAGAGGCGCGCCGCCGATATCGGGAAGATGGGCGATGGAGCCGGCATAGGCGACGACCTTGCCGTTCTTGAAGATCGGCGTGATCATCGTGACATCGGGAAGATGGCCGGTGCCGATCTCCGGATCGTTGGTCGCCAGCACGTCGCCCTCTTCGAGCCTGTCTGCCGGAAATTTCGGCAGGAAATAGTTCTGGGCAGCAGCCGGCAGCGAGGTGATGAAGACCGGGATCGACCAGGTGCATTGCGCCAGCGCCCGTCCCTTGCTGTCGAGGAGCACGGTGACGTAATCGTGGTTCTCGCGGACGATCGGCGAGAATGCCGTCTTGCCGAGAACGTTGTCGGCCTGGTCCGCGATGAAGATCAGGCGGTTCCACATGACCTGAAGATTGATCGGGTCGTTGAAATCGGTGGCGGATTTCGACATCAGAGTACCCCTTAGTGAATGTTGATCACGAGGTTGCCATGGGCATCCACATGGAAGACGCCGCTCGGGCCGACGATCGCGGTCGATTCACGCTGCTCGACGATTGCCGGACCCTTGACCTCTTCGCCGACGGGAAGCTTGTAATGGTCGTAGACCGCAGTCTCGGCAAAGCCGCCGATCTCCTGGAAATAGACCTTTCGGCTGCCCTTCTTCGCGTCGGCAACGACGGTCTCGTGCGGGCGCGTGACCTGATCCTTTTCGCCGCCGGCGCGCAGCCGCCAGGTGATGACCTCCAGCGGAGCGGCAACGGTACGGCCGAACAGTTCGCGGTAGAGCTTGAAGAAGTTGCCGCGAAGCTCGCTAAGGAATTCCTCCTTCGGCAGGGTCCGGTCGGGCAGAGCCACGGTGATTTCATGGCCCTGGCCGACATGGCGCATGTCGACGGTGTAGCGGTTGCTGATCGTATCCTTCGGGACGCCCGCTGCCGACACGACTTCGGCGCCCTGGGCCGATAGCTCGTCCAGCAGGCGGTTCATGGCGCCGACATCCCAGGCGTCGAGCACCATCGGATGGCTTGCGGAAAGATCGACGGCCACGGGCGCGATCAACAGGCCGATCGCCGAACTGACGCCAGCACCGGTCGGGCAGATGATGCGGGAAATGCCAAGCTTGCGGGCGATGCCATAGGCGTGCACCGGGCCGGCGCCACCGAAGGCGACCATCGGCAGCGAACGGGGATCGACGCCGAGATCGGTCGCATGCATGGCGGCCGCCTTGCTCATGGATTCGTTGACGAGGTCATGGATGCCCCATGCGCAGCGCTCGACCGAGACCTCGAGCGAGGCGGCAAGTTTGGCCATCGCCTCGTGAGCTGCTTCTCTGGAAACCTTGAACGACCCGCCGACGAAGGATTCGGTGCCCATATATCCAAGCAGGATGTCGGCATCCGTGACGGTCGGCTGGGTGCCGCCGCGCTGGTAGGCGGCCGGTCCAGGCATGGCGCCTGCGGAGTGAGGGCCGACATCGAGCAGGCCGAGAGGGTTCTTGGCCGCGATCGAGCCGCCACCCGCGCCGATCTCGATCATCTGGATTGACTGGATCTTCAGCGGGAAACCGGATCCCTTGCGGAAACGCTGATAATGGGCGACCTCGAGATCGGTCCCGACATTTGGCTCACCGTCCGGGATCAGGCAGAGCTTTGCGGTCGTGCCGCCCATGTCGAAGGACAGGACGCTCGCCTCGCCTGCCGTGCGGCCGAACTCTGCGGCAGCCACCGCACCCGCCGCCGGGCCTGACTCGATCAGGCGCACCGGCAGTTCCGCGGCACGCCGGCTCGGCACCAGTCCGCCCGAGGATGTCATCCACAGGACCTGGCGGTCGATGCCCTTCGCTGCGAATTCACGCTGCAGATGGGCGACGTGGCCGGCCATTTGCGGCCTCGTATAGGCATTGACGACAGTCGTCGACGCGCGGTCGAACTCGCGCATTTCAGGGCAGACTTCGGAGGAGAGCGAGACGAAGATATCGGGGTCTTCTTCGCGCAGCAGCGCTGCGACGCGCTGCTCGTGCTGCGGATATTTATAGGCATGGAGAAGGCAGACGGCGACGGAGCGAATGCCCTTCTCCTTCAGGCGACCGGCAATCTCGCGCACCGTCTCTTCCTTGAGTTCGGTCATGACGGAACCGTCGCCGGCGATCCGCTCCTTGGCGCCGAAGCTGTTTGCGCGGGTGACCAGCGGGTCGGGATATTTGATGTTCAGGTCGTAGAGGTCGTAGCGCCCTTCGTTACGGATTCGCAGCATGTCCTGGAAACCGTCGGTGGTGACGAAGCCGGTCTCGACGCCCTTGCGCTCGAGCACGGCGTTGGTGACGACGGTGGTGGCGCCCAGCACCTGCAGTTGGTCGATGGCGATGGTGCCGGCGAATTTTTCCAGCAATTCGGACACACCCTGCACGACGGCTTCAGCCGGGTTCTTCGGCGTGCTCAGGACCTTGTGAAGGTGGAGGTCGCCCCTGTCATCCAGGAGCGCGAAGTCGGTAAAGGTACCACCCGTGTCGAAAGCCAGTTTTGCCATGTTGTCCTCGAAGCGACTGTTCGGCGCGGCAGGCGCCGCTATGCGGATCCGATGCCCGGACCCGATGTCTGCTTGAAGGTTAGGGGAATGCCCGGCGCGTTGGCTAACACAACTACAGTCTGCCGCTATAGGGTTTGCTTATGGCGGGCGGCGGTCAGCCGTCGGACTGCCGCTGCGAGGAGCAGCTCGGGCTAGGCGGGCTTGATTCCCTGGTGATGACTGCTCATCAGTTTGCCGACGACATCAAGCAGAACCGACCGTGCGGCGATGGCGGGCTCCGACAAGGGAAGATGATCTGCGACGCAGAGCGACACGGTCGCGTCGATCACCGGCTTGGTCAGTGCCCGCACCTGCGCGCCTGAGAAGATCGCCGTCTCCGTCACCACCGAAGCCGGGAGAATGGTCGATCCAAGCCCTTCGAGCACAGCCGCGCTGAGGGCCGGAACGGACTCGATTTCCGAGACGACCTCAGGTGTCGCTCTGGCTCTCGCCAGCGCGTCGTCGATCAGCCGGCGCAGCAGATGGGCCTTGCTGGGAAGAAGCAGCGGGATCTCCTGGAGGGCGGCAAGCGGAAGCGGCGCGCTGCTATCCCCGGGGAGTTCGATGCCCGGCGGCGAGACGAGGAACATTTCCTCGCGGAACAATGGCTGCAGGGTAACGCCTTTGATCGGCGCAGCAGCATAGATCAGCGCCATATCCATCTTGCCCGTCATGATCAGTTCGCTGAGGATCTGGCCGAAACTGTCATTGATGTGGACGACGATATGGGGATGCCTCGCCTTCATCTCCTTGAGGATCGGCAGCGACAAGGCGCTTGACGAGGAATAGGTCGCAAGGCCGATCGAGACGCGGCCCGCCACCGATTTGGCGGACTGATCGATGTCGACCTGAGCCTGCTCGATCTGCTTCAACATCAGTTGCGCATGCCGATAGAGGATGAGCCCTGCCTCCGTCGGCGCAATGCCGACATTGCTGCGGATGAGAAGCTTGTGCTTGAAGTGCGCCTCCAGAGCGGCGATCTGCTGCGACAACGCCGGCTGGGCCGTCCTCAGAAGGCTTGCCGCGCGCGATACGCTGCCCGTATCGACGATCTTTACGAAGCTCTTCAGTTTGCGGAAATCGACGCTCATGGTCACCGGCTTGTTGTTTCATGCAAAACGTAAAGCCTGCAGCCGGAGGGACGCAAGTCCCAGTCACAAGTCCCACTGGCCTTTCGCGGTTAACGCAGCTCGGCAACAGCCCGTTCGATGCGGTCGCATGCTTGGGTGATCGTCTCCATCGACGTCGCAATCGACAGGCGGAAATGCGGCGATACGCCGTAGGCAGCCCCCTGCAGCGCCGCGACCCCGACGCCGTCGAGCAGATAGAGCACAAAATCGAGATCCGTCTCGATCGTCTTGCCTTCAGGAGTCTTCTTGCCGATGACGCCGGCGCAGTTCGGAAACAGATAGAAGGCCCCGTCCGGCACGAGGCAGGAGAGGCCGGGCACGGCATTCAGCCGTGCGCACGCATAATCCCGGCGTTCCTTATAGACCTTGACGCTTTCGGCGACGAATGCCTGGTCCGAAGACAGCGCATAGGCGGCGGCCGCCTGACTGACCGACGACGGGCAGGACGACATCTGCGACTGCAGCTTGTTGATGGCGGCGATCAATGCGGCCGGACCCGCCCCGTAGCCAATACGCCATCCGGTCATGGCGTAGGACTTGGAGACGCCGTTGGTGAGCAGAACACGCTCCTTCAGTTCCGGGACGGCGGCAACCAGCGTCGTCATCGGCTCGTCCTTGAACCAGACCTGGTCGTAGATATCGTCTGACAGCACGAAGACATGGGGATGGCGCAGCAGCACCTCGCCGAGGGCTTCGAGTTCGCGCCGGTCATAGGCGGCACCCGTCGGATTGGACGGCGCGTTGAGGACCAGCCATAGGGTCTTCGGCGTGATCGCCTTTTCCAAAGCTTCGGGCGTCAGCTTGAAGCCGGTTTCCTGCGGGCATTCGACGATGACCGGTTTGCCTTCGTTGGCGATGACCATATCGGGATAGGAAACCCAGTAGGGTGCGGGAATGATCACCTCGGCGTCGTTTTCGACGCTCGCCATCAGCGCGAGAAACAGAATCTGCTTGGCGCCGCCGCCGACGCAAATTTCGTCGTCGGCATAGCTGAGGCCGAGCCGGCGCTTGAAATCGCCAATGATTGCCTTGCGCAGCGCCGGCGTGCCGTTGACGGCGGTGTATTTCGTTTCGCCCCTGTCGATGGCGGCGTGCGCTGCGGCCTTGATGTTGTCAGGCGTGTCGAAGTCCGGCTCGCCGACCGTCAGGTCGACGATGTCGCGACCCGCCGCCTTCAGCTCGCGCGCCCGGGCGGCCGCAGCCGTGCTTGGCGAAACCTTGATTCTGGACACACGTGATGCAGGCACAAAGGTGCTCATGGGAATTTCCTCGCTTATTTTATAAGAGGCAAGAGATCGCCTTCAGTGAACGGCCTCGGTTTCGCCGCGCATTTTCCCGGTCAGGAAAAGTTCGCCGAGTTCGTCATGGGTGATGTCTTTCGGCAGGCCGTCCCAGATGACTTTGCCAAGTCTCAGGATGACTGCGCGCTGGGCGACTTCCATGGCCTTCTTGGTGTTCTGCTCGACGAGCAGGATCGTCATGCCGTCGGCGTGAAGGCGAAGAAGCTCGTCGAAGACGATGCCGATCGCCGCCGGCGACAGCCCGACGGACGGCTCGTCGACCAGCAGCACCTTCGGCCGCTGCAGCACCGCCATCGCCACTTCGAGCAATTGCTGCTCGCCGCCGGACATGTTGCCTGCCAGCGTCGCGCGACGTTTCTTGAGGATCGGAAAGAGGTCGTAGACGTAGTCGCGGTCGGCCTTCACCTTGGCGTCGCGGATAGTATAGGCCGCCATCTGAAGATTTTCGTCGACGGTCATGACGGGGAAGTTGCAGCGCCCCTGCGGCACGAAGGAAATCCCCTCGCCCAGAATGGCCCGCGACTTGCTGCCGGCAATATTCTTGCCGCGCCAGTCGACATTCCCCTGCTTGATGGTCGTCATGCCGTAGAGCGTCTTGAGGAGCGTTGATTTGCCCGCCCCGTTCGGCCCCATCAGCGCCACGAACTGTCCCGCCGGCACGTCGAGATCGACGCCGTTGAGGATGTCCAGATTGCCGTAACCTGCGCGCAGGTCGCGGATCGAAAGGTTCGAATTACCCGCCAAGATAGGCCTCCCTGACGCGCTGATCCTGAATGATGTCGCCCGGCAAGCCTTCCACGAGCTTGGCTCCCTGGTCGAGCACGATGACGCGCTGGCAGATGCTGGTGACGACATCGATATTGTGTTCGATCACCAGGAAGCTCACGCCGAGCGACTTGTTGGCATACAGGATGGTATCGACGACGCGTTCGATGATCTTCGGATTGATCCCGGCCATCGGCTCGTCCAGCAGGATGAGCTTCGGTTCGGGCATCAGCATGGATGCGAACTGGATGAGCTTCTGCTGTCCGCCCGACAGATTGCCCGCCGGCTGGTGGCGCACATCCCAAAGACCCGCCATCTTGATCAGCTCGCGGGCTCTCTCCCTGAGACCATCGATGCGCCGACGGGACATCTTTCCCAAGCCGAAGGTCGATGCAATGGACGGGAAGGTGAACATCTGACCGGCGATGACCAGGTTCTCCTCGACATCGAGCGACTTGAAAGTGACGGTCTTCTGGAAAGAGCGCAGCATGCGGCCTTCCCTGGCGATGCGGTTCAGGGACCAGCCGGTGATGTCCTGTCCGTCGAGGACAACCGTGCCGGTGTCCGGCTTCGCAAGGCCTGTGCTGCAATCGAAGAAGGTCGATTTGCCCGAGCCGTTCGGTCCGATCAGGCCCGCGATCTCACCCCGATCGATGTGAATGCTGACATCGTTGACGGCCTTCACCGCGCCGTAGGACTTGCTGAGGTTCTTGATCGCGAGAAGCGGAAGATGACCGGTCATTTCGCACCTCCGATCGCATTCCAGAAGCGATTGATCAGCGGCGCAAACCCGTTCTTGAACCAGAAGACCAGGACGAGAAGGCAGAAGCCGTAGGCGATCATGCGCAATTCGGGGGTGATGCGCAGCGCCTCGGTCAGCCCGACGAAAAGCAGGCTTCCGAAGACGGTGCCGGAAATCATGCCCGCCCCGCCGCCCAGCACGATGATCAGCATCGTCGTCGAATAATACATCTGGAAGGTCAGCGGGCTGACGACCGTCAGGTAATAGGCGTAAAGGCAACCGCCGATACCGGCAAACACCGCGCTGATCATGAAGACGATCAGCTTGTAGCGCCAGGTCGGGACGCCGAGAGATTCGGCGAGCGTCTCGTTCTCACGGATCGCCACCATGTTGCGCCCGGCGGGCGAGCGGACGATCGCCCAGACGGCGAAGGTGGCGAGGACCCCGATGATCAGGGCGAGATAGTAGAAGTTCGTCGTGCCGGACACCGTGAACGACAGCGGGCCCAGCTCGAAGTATGGTTTGGGAATGCCCGAAAGCCCCATGTCACCGCGGGTCAGCGAGATCCAGTTCTTGGCAATGGCCTGGCCGATGATCACGAAACCGAGCGTACACATCACGAAGGACGTCGAGCGCAGACGCAGGGCGGGAATGCCGAGCGGAAGAGCAAGGGCTCCGGAGACGGCGCCTGCCGCGATGAGATTGACGTAAAACGGCGTGCCGTAGGTGACGGCGAGAAGACCTGCCGTATAGGCGCCGATGCCGAAAAACGCGGCCTGGGCCAATGACAGCAGACCGGTGTAGCCGACAAGCAGATTGAGCCCATGTGCCGGCAGCATGAAAATCAGGGCGATGATCAGGGAATGGGTGATGTAACGGCTGCCGATGAACGGCGCGGCGAGCGCTAGGACGATCAGGACCGCGGCGAGCGGTATGCGAAGATCGCGCCTGCGTACCTGTTGAGCGGTTTCCGTCAGAGACATGTCGAGTCCTCGGTCGTTCGAGAAAGGTCGGCGGGCGCGGCTGCTAGAAGCGCGCCTGCGTCGAAAAGAGACCATGCGGCCGCCACATCAGCATCAGGATCAGCGTGGCGAAGCCGACGGTGTCGCGGAATTGCAGGCCGACATAGGTGGCGACCAGGCTCTCGGCCACGCCAAGGATCATCGCCGCGACGAAAGTACCGCGCACATTGCCCAAACCGCCCATGATGATGATCGGCAGCGTCTTGAAGGTGATCAGCTCGCCCATGCCGCCATAGACGCTGACATTGACCGGCGCCGTCAGAACCCCGGAGAGTGCGGCCAGCGCCGCCCCCAGCATGAAGGTTCGAAGCACCACCTGCGGCACATCGATGCCGACGACGCTGCAGCACTCGACGTTCTGGGAAACGGCGCGCATTGCCATTCCCAAGCGGGTGTAGCTGACCATCAGTTCGAGGCCGATGAACACCAGCAAGCAGACGACGAGAATGAGAATGCGCTGTTGGGCCAGGCTGAAGCCGAAGATGGAAACCGGCTCGATATAACCTCCGGCGAAGAACTTGTAGCCTCCGCCGAAGACGAGAATGATGGTGTTCTGCAGGATCAGCGCGATGCCGAGGGTGGCAAGCACGCCCGATTCCGCGGGCGCGCCGACCATCCGGCGCATGACGAGTTGCCCGACCACATAGGCAACGGCAATCGTTGCAAGAACCCCCACGACAATCGACGCTTCGTAGGACAGTCCGAGATAGTCGATCGCAAACCAGGCCCCGAACGTGCCGAGCATGTAGTATTCGCCGTGAGCAAAGTTGATGGCTCTCAGCACGCCGAAAATCATGGTCATGCCGACGGCGACGATTGCGTAAACAGAACCCGTGACGATTCCATTCACAGTTTGCTCAACTATGGTCGAGAGCATGGGCGTATTCCTCCCGGCAGATTACTTGGCAGGATATTGAATGTCCGCCGTATAGGCACCCTTGATGCTCGGCTTGCCGTTCTCGATCTGCAGCAGGATCATCGGCAGGCGGGCCTGGTTGTGGTCGTCGAACGTGACCTCGCCAACCGGGCTCTTGTACTTGATTTTGGAGAGTGCGTCGCGAACCTTCACCTTGTCGGCGCTGCCGGCCTGCTTGATCGCCGCTGCGAGGAGATTGACGGTGTCCCAGTGAACATAGGCGTGGTTGTTCGGGGCTTCGTCATAGGTGGCCGTGAACTTGTCGACGAAAGCCTTGCTTTCGGGCGAGTCGAACTGCGGCAGCCATGCGGCGGCTTCAACGGCGCCTTCGAGCGCCGACGGGGCTGATTTGACGGTCTTTTCCGTGTTGAACTCGCCATTGCCGATCAGCGTCACCTTGCCGGCTATTCCGAGTTCGACCATCTGGCGGGCGATGATGGGTGTCGTATCGGCGAGGCCGTACATGATGATGGCCTGGGCGCCATTGTCGCGTATCTTGGCGAGAACGCTGCGGAAGTCGACTTCGCCTTCCTTGTAATAGTCCTCGCTGAGAATCTCGCCCTTGAAGTCAGGCAGGTATTTCTTCGTGAATGTAATCGCCGAGCGGCCATAATCGCTGTCGACGGAGAGCACGGCAAACTTGGTAAAGCCGCGCTGCTCTGCTGCATATTTGGCGACGATCAGCGCCCGGTTCTCATCTGTCGGATAGTTGCGATAGGTCCATTTGAACCCGCCGACACCGGCCTGGTAGGTGATTTTCGGATTGGACGACGCCGCATTCAGCAGAAGCACTTCAGCGTCTTCAGCGACGGGCTGGATGGCGAGCGTCACCGAACTGGAAACGTCGCCGATGATGAAGTCGACGCCATCCTGGTCGATCAGGCGGCGGGCGGCCGAAACACCTTCGACGGGCGTACCCTGGCTGTCGGCATTGAGGAGTTCGATTTTCATCCCATTGACGCCGCCGGCATCATTGATGTCTTTGACGGCGAGTTCGGCGCCGTGCATCGAAAATGCGCCGTAGCGCGCATTCGGGCCGCTCATCGGCGCAACGAGTCCGAGTTTGATCGTCCCGTCCGCGGCCAGCGCCCCGGCCGGCCGGCCGGAAACGGCAACCGCCAGCGAAAGGACTGCGGTAGAAAGGAAAAATGCTCTGCGGCTTACGGTAAGTTTCATGTTCCCACTCCATGTTCTCGGGTGCAAACGCTTGGGCTTATGGCCCAGCGTACTCCTGACCGCTTTCCGCGGTTCTTATGGCGTCAGCCCAGCGCCGACACCGTCACAGTAGGTTCAGGAAAGCGTCGCTGGCCAACACAACTCCATTCTGCCGCTATAGCGTTTATTTATAGCGAACCGATCTATTCGGCATTGCGGGTGTTGTTCGCCTTCCTCGCCGGACAGGCCATCGGCCATATCGATGCCGTCGCCCCTCGCCGCGGCGCGGGCTCTCTTTGCCGAGGCGAAATTTCGAGATCGATGGCGGCATTCGCTGACGGATGTAGCGGCGCGTCATAAAACGGAGCGAGGCCGCCAGATGGTCGGCCTCGCCGTGTCGTCAACTGTGCCGCTGGCGCAGATTGGAGATCGCTTGCATCACTCGGGTCCGGCACTCCACTCGCGATAGGCGAGATGCATTTTGGCTCCGATCGTCGTGAAGGGCTGCGGCGGCAATGCCGTCGGAGCAGCCAGGCGCGCATAGATACGGCCGAGTTCGGAACTGTGACCGAGCGCCAGTTCGGCAGCTGCGATCCCTGAGGCCGTCGAGTTCGACGCTCCAAGGCCGTTGCAGCCGCATGCAGCGAACACGCCGGGCTCGATCTCACCGAATGCCGGAACATGATTGCGGGTGAGCGCCATCGCGCCGGCCCAGCGATACTGCATCCCGACGCCGCTGAGCATGGGAAAACGTTTGGAGAATTTGCCGTCGTGCAGGCGGCCGGCCCGCCGGATCGCGGCGTCGCTGATTTCGATGCCCGGATTGTAGCTGTAACGGGAGCGCACCAGGATTCGATCGCCGCCGGCCGTGCCGATGCGACGGACGGTTGTTCCCATCGGCAGGGCCGGAGTGGCGGCCCACTTCCGCTCTCCATCGAGGCGCGAGGGGTCGAACTCCTCGGTGAGGGAGGCGTAGGTGAAGACGTGGAGCAGGCGCCCGCGGAAGAAGCCGAAGCTTTCGGCATGTCCATTGTTCGCCATGATGATCTTTGCCGCCTGCACCGACCCCTGCGGCGTCTTGACGAGCCATCCCGTGCCGAGGCGCTCGAACGAGAGTGCCGGCGTCCGCTCGTAAAGGGCGACCGGCTCCTTCAGGCAGTCGGCGACAGCGCGTATGTAGGCGGCGGGCTGCACGATGATCGTACCCGGCATGAACAGACCTGAGGTATAGACCGGCGACCCCGTCACCGCCGCGATCTCCCTGCCGTTCAGGAGCCGGTGGGCTTCGCCCATTTTCGTGAGCTGTTGCGCATAGTCCTCGAGATGTCTGTCGCCTTCCGCGCTGATGGCGACGCTGTATCGGCCACAGGGATCGAACACTTCTTTGCCCCAGCCGTTTTCCGCGGCCATCTCGCTCGCCAGAGCGATGGCCGAGCGCTGTATGAGGACAGACTGCCTGAACCTCGCCTCCGACTCTCCGCTGAAATCGTCTGACGCGACTTCGTGCGGCAGGTCGATGATGAAACCAGAATTCGCGCCCGCCGGCCCCTCGCCGACGACACCCGCTTCCAGGATGGCGACCCGCACGCTCGGATCCAGCCGGGAGATGCGCCGGGCCGCGGAAAGACCGGCGAAACCACCGCCGATAATCGCAACGTCGGCAACGACCGGTCCGTTCAACACAGGCCGCGGCGTGCGCGGCGCAAGCGTGGCCACCCAGCCCGAAACGCCTGCGCGTTTCGGAAGCCTGGATGCGACGAAGACGTTCTTTCCGGCCTGGGTCACGTCAGATCGCTTCCCGCTCCATGAGCGTCTCGAGGGAGCGCCGGATGGCCGGAAGCTTTTCCGGGGCAAGCGCGCGCAGCGGCTTGCGCGGCGCGCCGGCGCCATAGCCCACCAGATCCGCCGCCGCATAGACGGATTGCACGTAATCGCCTTCCCAGATCAGCCCCATCGACGGCTCCAGGATTTTCCAGAGCGCGCGAACCTCCTCCCACTTGTGCCCGGCGGCAGCCTCGACGAGGGCGACGCAGGTTTTCGGAGCGAAGTTCGCCCCACCCCAGATCAGGCCATCGCATCCGGCATAGAGTGCATAGGGAACGAGCGGGTCGGCGCCGTTCATGACGAAGCGGCCGGTGCGGATAAGCGCGGCCTGCTTGGCAAGATCTCCGCCGCTGTCCTTGACGGCACAGAAGCCGGGGATTTCGCTCAGCTTGTCCAGAAGTTCGGGCGTGACGGCGACGCCGACCGCCTGGGGAACGTTATAGCCGATCACCGGAAGACCGGCCTTCGCGACCTCGCTGTAAAAATCGAGGATGCCCTGGTCGTCGGTCGGCCCTTCGAAGAAGGGCGGAAGCACCATGACGCCCTCGGCGCCGGCGTCTCGCGCCCGGACAGTGCGCTCGACGACGTCTTCCACCAGAAGTGCGGAGGTCTGTGCGATCACCTTCGCCCGTCCGTTGACGATCCGGGCTCCGCGCCGGATCAGTTCCTCGGATTCCTCCTTGGAAAGGTAGACATGCATGCCGGTGCCGGAACTGAACAGAAAACTTCTGACGCCTGCGGCTAGGTAACGCTCGACATTGTCTTCGAGCCTTGCGTAGTCGATGCGTCCGGCATCGTCGAACGGCGTGGCGATAGCAAGATTCAGGCCTGGAAACTGGAAGTCAGACATTCGTTTGGTGTCCCGCGTTAGGCTGCCGAAAGGTTGAGCCAGATGGTCTTGATCTGGGTGTATTCCTGCTTGCTCAGACGTTCGCCCGTTGTCCCGCCAGCAGTGGTTCGATGTGTTCTTCGAAACGCCAGGCCTTAAAGGGTCGGCGTTTCCAGACCCTCCGGGGCCGCGTACATGGCCATGTTTCGTCGTGAAAGTTCGAGGTGAAGCCGCGCCAGTTCTCCGCATGCATCGACATCCCGTTTCTCGATAGCTTCGATCATCTCGTCATGCTGTTGCGCGGCGAGCTCGAGCTCTTCCTGCATGCGCGGCGTGTTCGGGTGCTTGTAGAAGACCTTGCCGATGCGCGCATGATCGATCTGCAGACGCCGAAGGCTTGGAACCAGATAGACGTTGTGCGCCATCTCGCCGATCTGGCGGTGGAACTGGTCGTTGTGGAAGACGCGTCCCTCGACATCGCAGTGGTCGACGGCCTTGCGAAATGACCGCTGAACCTGCTTCAGCACGTCGAGCTGCCCGCGAGTTCCGTTCTCGGCCGCCAGCCTGTTGGCGGTGATATAGATCATCGGCGCAAGAAGGAAGAAGTCGCGCAGCGACTGGTAGCTCATGGAGCTGACCCGCGCTGCGCGGTTGGCTTCCAGCTCGATGTAACCTTCGCCGGCCATCTGGCGCATCAGCTCGCGAACTGGCGGACGGGACAGCCCGAACTCTTCACTCAGCGCCACTTCGTCCAGCACCGCCCCCGGCTGCAGTTCCATCGTCAGGATGCGTCTGCGGAGCATAAGGCCAAGCTTGGCTTTGCGGTCGGGATTGACTTCAGTATCCAAAATCGGTACCTCATATTTTTAGAAGACATTATGTAGACATTTGATAGACGTCAAGGATGGAGCGTGAGACTTCCACATCGAATCCACCTGCCCGGGTGGGCGATAGAGCAGTTTCAGGTCAGGAAGGATTGCTGACGCCGTGGTGGAGGCTAAGCCGACGATTTTCTTCAGATTCGGCAGCTCACGGCGATGCGCAAGAGTGGGTCAGACAGCCGCGCCGATAGCTTGGCGTCCGCGGCACAAATTTTGCCTCTCGAACTCCCGGAAGACGGCCGGGACAAATCCATGCCGTTTCTTTCTGCATTTGCTCATTATTTGATCGGCCACTGATTTCGAATGCCAGAGAATACGCCAGTAGATTTTTCACCGAGCTTTGAGGGTTCGACGTTCGAATATATGGTCGAAGCCTTCACCGGGAGCTTCGGTCCCTTTGATGCATGGCGTACCGGTCGGGAGCAGGCTATCAGCTGGAAGACGGGCTTCTGGACCGATGGCACGCTATCCCTTGTCAGTGGCCAATATTCGTACGAATGGAGCGTAAAAGCGGCCCCCGAAACGGCGGAATGGCTGTCGGTCATCCTTGTGCGCTCCGGAGCTATCGATTTGGCGCTTGGCCGGACCGTCATCGAAGGAACAGCTGGGCGCTTGCTGTTGGTGAATAATCGCGAGGCCGACCGCTTTTCCGTCCGGGGAACGCCGCATCAGTCCGACGTGCTTCGCCTGGATTGGAAAGTGATTGCGCAGACCGCCGCCGCAATATTGGAGACGCCGCTGATCGGGACATTGCGGTTGGCGCCGACCATCGATCTTTCGACGCCGGCCGGCCAACTCGTCAGAGGACTGGCTCAAACGATCATCAACGGGGTGCGGAACAACGGGCCGCTCATTCATTCTCCGATTGCCGTGTCGCACCTGACCCAAGCCTTTGCCAATCTGGTCTTGCGCTCTATCCCGCATCGGTTCTCACATCTGCTCGAGAGGAAAGTGCATTTGCCCGCGCCGCGGCATATACGCTGCGCCGTTGAATTCATGCATGCGAACGTCGGCGAGCCCATTACCATGCAGAATGTAGCCGAGGCTTCAGGCGTCTCCATTCGTGCGCTTGAGGGAGGGTTTCGTACGTTCAAGGGAACGACCCCGTCAGCCTACTTGCGCGCGATGCGCTTGCGAGCGGCCCGAGAAGATCTTCTCGACCCTTCCAACCGACAATTGCTGCGGGACATATGCCTGAAATGGGGTTTCTTTCATTTCGGCCGATTTGCTGCCAGCTACAGGACCGCTTTCGGGGAAACACCATCGGAAACGAGAAGGCGATCCAATGGTGAGCGCATGTCAGGCCTCTGAGACCTTAGAGCCGCAAGACGGCACGAGACTTCAAGGACGAATGAGCAGGATCGAGAAGTGCGCTCTCGGGCTGAATTCAGATCCGATAAAAGCGCGCAGCATTGTCGTGAAAGACAGCGCGGCGCTCCCCTTCCGTATAAGTCCTTGTGATTTCCTTGAACGCATTCCAGATCCTGTCATAGCTTGAAAACAGCTTGTCGACCGGAAAGTTCGACGCGAACATGCATCGATCTGTTCCGAACAAAGTGATCGCCTCCTCCACATAGGGTCGGATCGAGCTGGTCGTCCAGGTCCAGTCCCCCATCCCAAGTCCAGAGATCTTGCATGCGATGTTCGGCGCCTGAGACAAGGCCTTCATCCCCTTCCGCCAGCCCTCGAAGTGATCAGGTCCGTCTACCTGCATGCCTGTGTGATTGAGGATGATCTGAACATCAGGAAAGTCGCGGGCAAGTTCGAGGAACTCCTCCATCTGCCAATAGTAAAGCTGCAGATCGAAGCTGAGTTCCCGTCGTGCCAGTTCCTTGAATCCTCGCCGCCATTCCGGGGTGCGGCTTACTTCCGGCACGGTCAAATAGGTCTTGGCGGGATCGTCGTGGAAGTTCATCGACTGTCGAATGCCTCGGAAATTGGCAAACTGCATGTGCTCGTCGAGCAGCCTGCCAACGTCGGGTTTGCGCAGGTCCGCATATCCGACAATGCCATGGGGAAAGCCGTGTTGGTCCGCAACGCCCTGAAGCCAGCGCGTTTCACCAGCCGGATCCCTGGGGTCGTAGCCGACGTCGAGATGCACCGCTTTCACGAGGTTCTGGTTCTTGGCGTCGGCGAGATAGTCGCCGATCAGATAAGTCTGGTTGATTGCCGTATAGTCGCCGAAGGCCGAGGGCTTCACACCGTCGGACAGCCATGGATAGTAGTTGTTTTTCAGGTCCCACAGATGGAAGTGGGGATCGATGATGGGAAGGTCGTCCATTCGTTCGTTTCCATGGTCGCTGGAGATTGGCGCAGGAGTGCCGCCGGGGCGGCACTCCGTCTGGTCAGTTGCTCGGCGGGAAGACGCGCGCGATGACGGCCTTGGCTTCCGGAGAGTCCACCTTGTCGGCCGTCACAAGCGGCATGACCAGCGCAAGGTCCTTGGATACCGGTGCACCGGTCAGCGCGTTGTAGACCTGCTGGGTCCCGTCGATGCCCTGCCCCACCGCTTCCTGGAAGAAGATGCCCTGGATGGCGTTGGACTTCAGCAGCGCGATCGTGGTCGGACTCCCGTCGGCGACGGCGATGCCGACCTTGCCGGTCTGTCCGCGGGTTTGAAGAACCTTCGCAGCACCCGTCCCGGCCTCGTCATACATGCCGTAGATCGCCTTGATGTCGGGATGGGCCGTCAGCATATCGTTCGCCTGCGTGACGGCCTCATTGACCGTCAGGCCGCGGGTTTCCAGCATCTGCGCAAGTTCGCAACCGTCGGCCTTGAAGGACTCCTCGGCACCTTTCAGGTACTTCTGAGCATTCTCTCGGTCCTGCGGCAGCGACAGCACTCCCACCTGGTTTCCCCCTCGCTCCTTTGCAAGCTTGCACACGAAGCTGCCCTGCGCCTTGCCGGTCTCATAGTTGTTCGCCGTGACTGCAGAGGTGTAGTCGGTCTGGCCGGGCTGAGGCCCGATACCGGCAAACGAAACGGGAATGTTCTGGGACTTCAGATAGGCGAGCAGCGGCGGCGTGCTGGTCGAGCTCACCGGGCCGATGACGACCGCGCTGACGCCCTTGGTGACGGCGGTGCGCGCATTGTCCATCTGCTTGGCCGGGGAGTTCTCGGACGTGTACTCGACGTAGTCCATCCCGAGCTCCTTGGCCTTCTCCTTCACGCCATAACCGACCCACTGCCAATAGGAGATATCAAGCGACGGCGCGAGATAGGCGACGGTCTTCTTATCCTGCGCGTGGACAGAACCCGCCAGTCCGATGCCGACGGCGACCAGACCGAACACCAGGGTGCGGCTCATTTCAGATATTGATTTCATGTCTTTCCCTCCTCCTCATTGAGCCGGTATACAACCGGCTGCTGGTTGTCAGCCCGCACTGCGCCGGGCCTTGCCGAAGCGGTCGATGAGGACCGCGATCAGGATGGCAAGGCCGGTGACGGAGCCCTGCCAGAAACTGTTGATGCCGATGAGATTGACGCCGTTCTGGATCACCGTGATCATCAGTGCGCCGAGGACGGCGCCGACCGCGGTTCCCGTGCCGCCGAGAAGGCTCGCCCCGCCGATCACCACGGCCGCGATCGCCTGAAGCATCAGACTGGCGCCGGCCGTCGATTCCGCGTTCAGGATATAGGAAATCGTCAGCAGTCCCGAAAAGGACGACAGAAGGGACGAAGCGACATAGGCGAAGAACTTTGTGCGTTTGACCGGGATGCCCAGCAGATAGGCGGCCGCAGCGCTGCTGCCCACGGCGTAGAACCAGCGCCCGGCGACGACCTTCTTCAGGAAGATCTCGATGGCGACCAGCAGGACGACACAGAACAGGATGTAGTTCGGCATGCCAGGCACGATGCTGCCGGCATTGAGCAGCCAGTAATCGGGATCCGGGATCGGCATGGAGCGGCCATTGGTGACGATGAAGGCGAGCGACCCCGCGACGGCGAAGGTGATCAGGGTGACCACGAACGGCGCAAGGCCCGCGACCGTGACCAGTAAGCCGTTGATGGAGCCGAAGAGGAGTCCGACGGCGAGACCGGCGAGGCTGGAGGTGATCCCGCCGAAGCCGCTTGCCATGACCTGCGCCGTCACCATGCCGGTCAGCGAAAAGACCGAGCCGACGGACAGATCGATGCCACCGGTTATGACCACCAGGAGGACACCGAGCGACATGATGATCAGCGGCGCACCCGCCTGGGTGATGTTCGAAAAATTCCCCCAGCTCAGCGCCTGGGGAACCTGCGACCCGACGGCAAGACCTAGGATGACCATTGCCACTGCGATCGCGATTTCCGTCCGGTATGCACTGAGGAGACTGTCGCGATTTCTGGTGGCCTGTGGAGACGGCTCCACTGCGCGTGCCTCTTCTGTCGATGTTGGAATCATGTCGCCATTCCTGTCAGTTCTGCGAGCCTGTCCTCGCTCATGTCCTGCCGTTCGATGATGCCGGAGGCGCAACCCTCGGTGTCGAATGCAACGATCCGGTCGCATACTTCGAGGAGCTCGGCATTCTCGGTCGACCACCACACGATGATCGTTCCCGTCGACGCCATCTGCCGGATAAGCTGGTAGATTTCCTTCTTGGTGCGGATATCGACACCCCGCGTCGGCTCTTCGAGCACAAGCAGGCTCGACGGCAAGCCGAGCCACCGTGCCAGAAGCAACTTCTGCTGGGTACCGCCGCTCAGCGTTGCGGGTAGATCCCAGATCGAGGCGGCTTTCACACTGAGAGCCTGCAGCAAGTCCACGCATTCCAGGCGTTCGCGACCTGAGATGAACGTGGCACCCCGGACAACCCGGCGCGACGCCAGCACGTTGTCAATGATCGGAAGGCTGTGAAGAATACCCTTGTGGGTCCGGTCGCCAGTGACAAAACCGGCGCCGGCCGCAGCCGCCCTCCTAGGAGAGGCGAAGCGCTCTGGCCAACCCGCGCGCGACACCGTCCAACGCTTCGCCTGAGCGGCTCCGACCAGGGCCGAGATCAGCGTCGCGGGACCGGCGGGCGCGCCCGCCACTCCAAGGATCGTCCCGGGAGAAAGCGTGATCTCGAGATCGGCCTCCCGGATCGACAGCGGCTCTCCCTTCATTCCGTTCCGGTCCACGGCCGCGCTCGACGCAGAATGCGACGCAGCGACCTGCCCCATCTTCTCGATGATCGCGACATCGGAAAGTTCGGAAAGCGCCAAGCGGTCGACGATGGTGCGGCCATCGCGGATGATCGTGCAGACGTCCGCGATCTGACGGATTTCCTTCATCCGGTGCGACACGAAGACGACGGACAGCCCTGTCTCGCGGGTCAAACGGCGGAGCACGGAAAACAAGCGGCTCGTCTCCGCGGCCGTCAAGTTCGCCGTCGGCTCGTCGAGAAGAATGAGTTCGGCGCCTGACGAAAGCGCTCGGGCAATCTCGACCATCTGGCCTTCGTGAAGGCTGAGGTCTTCCACGAGCCGGTGCAGGGATCTGGCTGCGAACTCCGGATCGATCATCGCCAAAGCTTCGAACGCCTTCTCGATCGACAGCCTTTTTTTCACCGCCGCGAAACCCCTGCGGTAGTGCGGTAAGGTGATGTTCTCGGCGACGCTAAGGTGGGGAAGAAGGGCAAGCTCCTGATGGACGACCGCTACCCTGGCGCGGCCCTCGGCATCGGTGCGCGGCGCCCCACTCGGATCGAAGAAGCTAATGTCGCCGTCCCCTTTCGAGGCCGACCCCGTGATGATGCGGATCATCGTCGACTTGCCGGCACCGTTTCCCCCGAGCAGCGCGTGGATCTCGCCACGCGCCACGGAGAAGTCGACGCCCTTGAGAACCGACGTCGCCCCATACGACTTCGTCAGTCCCTTGACGCTGACAACCGGATTTCGCGTCTCGACCATGATCCCGCCCTCAGTAGATCGTCAGAGCCGGGATGAAGCTGACGGCGAGCAGCAGCAGCATCGCCATCCCGAAATACGGCCACAGCTCGCTGGTCGTCGCCCCAAGCGGCGCCTTGGCGATCGACGACGAGATAAAGAGCGTCGTGCCGATGGGCGGGGTGTAGAGCCCGATGCCGAGATTGATCACCATCATCAGGCCGAGTTGCACCCGGTCGAGACCGATCGCATCGGCAAGGGGCACGAAGATCGGCCCCAGCAGCAGTATGGCAGGCGGCATGTCCAAAGGCATCCCGACGATCAGCATCAGAATGTTCATCATCAGGATGATGACGACGGGACTGGAAATGTGGGACGCCACCCACTCGGCCATCTGCTGCGGCGCCTGGTCGAAGGTCAGCACCCAGCCGACGGCCGCACTTCCCATGATGACGAGCATGACCACGCCGGTCGCGACCCCGGCTTCCACCATGTTGTCGCAGAAGCGCTTCCAGGTGAGGTCCCGGTAGAACAGCAGGCTGAGCAGCAGCGAGTAGACCACTGAAAGGACCGAGACCTCCGTCGGCGTTGCAAAACCGAAACGCAGGAGGACAACAATCAGAATGGGTAGGACGACCGCCGGGAAGCTCTGAACGGCAAGCTTGGCCAGGTCCCGCTTCCGAACCTTGACGGCCTGCGCTTCGTAACCCCGCCGCACGGAAATGAACCAGCAGACGAAAATGAAGCTGAGCGCCATGATCAACCCGGGCAGGATTCCGGAGATGAACAGGTCGCCGATGCTGACGCCGCTGATCAGGGCATAAAGGATCATCGGGATCGACGGTGGGATGAGGACGTCGATGACCGCGGAGGTTGCGTTGTTGGCCGCGCAAAGGGCCGGCGGAAAGCCTTGGCGCTTCTGCCAGGGAATGAGGACGGATCCGAGAGCGCTCGCATTGGCCACCGCCGAACCGGACACCCCACCGAAGACGACGGAGGAGACGACGGTGGTCGAAAGTGGCCCGCCGCGCCAGCGCTGCATGGCGCGGGACGCCAGTTCGAGAAGCTGGCGGCCGAGCTCGCCGCCGAGCATCAGGGTTCCAGCGAGCATGAAGAACGGCAGCGCAAGCATCGGAAAGGATTGCGTCTGGTCGTAGACCTGTTGCGCCACCACCGACAAAGGGACGTAGCCGTTGAACAGCACTCCAAGGCCGGCCGCGATGATCAGGGCATAGCCGACCGGAACGGCCAGCACCATGAGAACGCAGAAGGAGATGATCATGACAAGGGTCATAGCGGCATCTCCCCGGATCCGATCACCGTCCGGTGCCCCCAGCCGAGGCGCAAGACACGTAGCGTTGCCGAAACGGTCACGATCGACACCAGAAGCGCACCGATAGCGAGCGCGTAATATCCGATACTGTTGGGCAGCTGCAGGACCGGGCTGTGCTCGACGCCTGCGATCTCGGCGACCACGACGGCCTGATAGCCGAGCACGAGGAAGGCTGCCACGCTGATTGCGTTCGCGATCACGAAGGCGGCGATCCGCGAGCGCCCCTCAAGCTGGTCGTACAGCCACTCGACCGCCATGTGTCCACCCGCCTGCGCGGCGATGACGATTCCCGCCAGGATGAAGAGCGGGAAGATCAGCAGCGGCAGTTCCTGGGCGAAAGAGAAGCCGCCGCTCTGCAGCGTGTAGCGGGCAAGCACATTGGCAGTCGTCACCACGGTCAGCGCAATGCCGCTGGCAATGATGATGAAACGGGACAGCGCAACGATGGCGCCGGCCGTCGTGTCGACGGCCTTCAGCACGTTTTCCATAGATGACTCCGCGTCATGGCAAAGGCCGGTCAGGCCTTTGCCTCCGCTTCAACCTTGCTGACGAAATCGCCGAAGGGCTTTTTCTTCCAGCTCTCGGCGACAGCGGCGGTCGCCTTCACGAAGGCTTCCCGATCCACGTCCACGACTTCGATCGCCGTGTTCTTCCTGAAGGCGCCGAGAACTTCGGACGCCTTCTCATTCGACAGCGTCCGCTGCAGCGCTCCCGCCTCCTTCGCCGCCGCCTTGACGGCGTCGAGGTCGGCGCCGAGCCGGGCCTCGGCGATCTTCGACATCAGGAAGGGCGTCGACTCCCACTTATGTGCCGTCAGGCTGATGAACCTGTTGACCTCGTGGAGCTTCGAGCTCTCGATGTTGGCGAGCGGGTTTTCCTGTCCGTCGACCACGCCTTGCTGCAGGGCGATATACAACTCGCCGAACGCGATCTGTTCCGTGCCGGCTCCAAGAGCTTGGAAGATGTCGATCGTCATCGGATCCGCGGGCGTGCGTATCTTCAGGCCGGCGAGATCGTTCGGGGCGGCGACCTTGCGTTTGGAATTCGTCAGGTGGCGAATTCCGTTGTCCCACCAGTCCAACGGTACGACGCCGACGGCTTCGAAACGCTTGTTCAGATCCTCACCGACCGGACCGCCGAGAACTTGGATCGCTTTCTCGGTATCGCCGAAAAGAAACGGCAGACCAAGCGCGGCAAGCTCCGGCACGATTGCCGAGGTGGCGCCCTGGCTGTTTGCAGTAAAATCCAGTGCACCGGTGCGCAGGCTGGTAAGCATCGCCGAGTCGCTGCCGAGCGTCTCAGCACCCGCGACGTTGATCTTCACACGGCCGTCGGTCTTCTGAGCCACGAGCTCGGCGAATTTGGCGGCGGCGACTGTCCGGGGATTGCCTGGAGCAGCGCCGTGACCCAATGTCAGTGCCGTGCCTGCCTGCGCCGGACGCACGGTCGTAAGAAGTGCGGGGGCAGCCAGGGCTGCCGCCGTCGCTACCAGAAATCTGCGTCTGTTGGTCTGCAAGCTCATCTTCTCCTCCATTATGTGCTCCCATCAGAACTCGGCTCTCCTCCTGAAAGAACCGAGTCCCGTCCCTATGTTCCCAGCCAGGACTTGATCGACGACGTCACGCGACTGGTCGCCAGACCGTATTGGTCGTGGAGCGTCGGCAGCGCGCCGGCCTCCAGGAATTGGTCCGGCAATGCGATCTGCCGGAATGCGGCAGGCGCGACGCCGGCACGCAGCAGCGTGCCCGCCACGGCCTCTCCTAGGCCCCCGATGACAGTGTGGTTCTCCGCCACGACGACCAGGCGGCCGCTCTTGCGGCACTCCGTCAGAATGGCTTCCTCGTCCAAAGGCTTGATGGTCGGCACGTGAAGCACCGCCGCGTCGACGCCGTCCTTGCGAAGCTCCTTTGCCGCCTCGAGGGCGCGCATCGTCATCAGCCCCGACGATATGATCAGGGTGTCGCGGCCATCCCGCAGGAGTTTCGCCTTTCCGAGTTCGAACTTGTAATCATATTCGTCCAGCACGAGGGGAACGTTGCCGCGCAGGAGCCGCATATAGACGGGCCCCTTGTAGGCGGAGATCGCCGGCACCGCCTGCTCGATCTCGAGCGCGTCGCAGGGGTCGATGATCGTCAGGTTCGGCATGCCGCGGAACATGGCGATGTCTTCGGTGGCTTGATGGCTTGGCCCGTAGCCCGTGGTCAAGCCAGGCAATGCGCAGACGATCTTGACGTCGAGCATCTCCTCGGCGATCGCCAGGCAGATGAAGTCATATGCGCGCCGGGAAGCGAAGACCGCATAGGTCGTGACCCATGGCTGAAAGCCTTCACGCGCCATGCCCGCGGCCGACATCATCAGCAGCTGTTCGGCCATTCCCATCTGGTAGAAGCGGTCGGGATGCGCCGCTCGGAAGACATGAAGATCGGTGTATTTTGCGAGGTCCGCCGACATGCCGACGATCCGCTCATCCTTTTCCGCGAGCGCCGCCAGCGTCTTTCCAAATGGAGCCGGCTTCGTCGGCTGGTCGGCGCTCGCGATCGAGGCGATCATCGCCGAGGTCGTCAGCCGCGGCCGGTCGCTTCCCTGCGAAAGATGAGTCGGGCGTATGTATTTCGAGCGCCTCATGCTTCAACTCCCGCATCGATGATCCTGATTGCCTCGGCCCACTCGTCTGCCTCTACCCGGAGGAAGTGATTGCGCTCGCGAGCCTCGAGGAACGGGACACCTTTCGCCATTTTCGTGTCGCATATGATGATGCGCGGCTCCGGCCCGGCGTGAGTGCGCGCGGCGTCGAATGCCTTGACCAGCGCGCTGATATCGTTGCCGTCGATCCGTTGGACGAACCAACCGAAGGCTTCGAACTTTGGAGCGAGCGGCTCGAAATTCAGGACGCCGAGCGAAGGGCCGTCCGCCTGCATCTGGTTGACGTCGACGATCCCGATAAGGTTGTCGAGCTTGTAAGAGCCGGCCGACATCGCCGCCTCCCAGGTCGAGCCTTCGTCGAGCTCGCCGTCGGAAAAGAGGTTGTATACGAAGGATTGCGACTTCTTGCGTTTGAGGGCGAGGCACATGCCGACGGCGATGCCGAGCCCGTGCCCAAGAGAGCCGCCGGTGATTTCCATGCCCGGCGTGTAGGCGGCCATTCCAGACATCGGCAGCCTGCTTTCGTCGGTGCCGTATGTCTCCAATTCGTCCTCGGGGATGATCTTCGCCTCAATAAGGGCGGCATAGAGCGCGATCGCGTAATGTCCGATCGAAAGCAGGAACCTGTCGCGGCCCTCCCATTCCGGGTCCTCCGACCGGTAGTTTGTGGCGTGGAAGTAGGCAACGGCGAGCACATCAGCCACGCCGAGGGCTTGGGCGATGTAACCCTGGCCTTGGACTTCGCCCATCCGCAGGGCGTTGCGGCGAATTCGTCGCGCGCGCTCGGTAAGGCTGATGTTATGACCAATCTGGCTCATTCTTGAAAAACGCCTTTCAAAGACACCGGAATTCCATTCGCCGATCAGTGGATCAGCATGCCGCCATTGACGTCGATCACGGCGCCGGTGACATAGGCGGACAGGTCGGATGCCAGGAACAGATAGATGTTGGCGACGTCGCTCGCTTCACCGAGCCGGCTCAAAGGAATGCCCTTGATGATATCAACCCGCATCTGGTCAGTAAGCTTTCCGCCGGTGATATCGGTCTGGATCAGTCCCGGTGTGACAGAGTTCACGCGGATGCCCGCAGGGCCGAATTCGCGAGCCATTGCCTTCGCGAGCCCGAGAACACCGGCCTTGGCCGCCGAATAATGTGGCCCGCCAAAAATCCCGCCGCCGCGTTGGGCCGAAACGGAAGACATGCATGCAATCGAGCCGCCGCCTTGGTCGCGCATCTGCGGAATGAAGGCCTGGCTGAGAAAGAGTACGCCGGTCATGTTCACCGCGACGATGCGATGCCAATCCGCTTCGGAAATTTCCAGCGTCGCGACAGGCTGCGTTATACCGGCATTGTTGATCAGAGCGTCGACGCGTCCGAACGTTGCAACCACCGCGTCGGCGGAAGCCTGGCAGGACGCCTTGTCGGCCACATCGCAACGCAGACCGATGTGGTCACCGCCGGCAACGGTCGGCAGGGTGGCGGCAGCTTCCTTGGCTGCGCCAGCGTCGATGTCGAGGATTGCCACTCTGGCCCCGTGTTCGGCGAAAAGCTGCGCGGTTGCACGGCCGATACCGCGCCTGCTTGCCGCGCCCGAAATGACCGCGGTCTTTCCTTCCAAAAGCATATGATCTCCTCCTGACGCTCTCCCGGCGTCCGGTTCTCTTCCCCGCAGCGATCGTCACTGCGACGGCCATAGTTCTGGCCGAACGGAGAGGAGTCATCAAACGCCAAGTTTACATCAGTAGGTGAATCTGTTTCACTAATCGCATGCTCAATACGATCTCGCTTTCCGCCATGCGAATATTCGAAGCAGCCGCCAGGCTCGGTTCGTTTCGCCGTGCGGCAGAGGAGCTGAACCTGTCTCCGAGCGCTGTCAGCCATGCTATCGTGCGGTTGGAAAGCGATCTGGGGGCGAGTCTTTTCGAACGCAACACAAGAAGCATTGCACTGACGCTTGCAGGTCAGACGCTGCTGCTGCACGCGTCGAACGCCTTCGAAGAGCTGCGGCGCGGTGTTGAACTCATTTCATCCAAAAAGGCTCAACTCCTGCGACTGCACTGTGCGCCGAGCTTCGCCGCACAAGTCCTTTCGCCGCGTCTGCCGGGTTTTCTCAAGGAGAATCCCGGCATCGAAGTAAGGGTGGCCGCCAGTACGAACTATGCCCGTTTCGTCGACAATCTGTTCGACGCGGACATCGTCTATGGCGAGCCGCAAAACCGCGACGATCTCATCGTGATCCCGTTGGGTGAGGAGCTTGTCTTTCCAATGTGCTCACCGGAGGTAGCGCAGCGCCTCAAGTCTCCGCGCGACCTGCTGCGCCATCCCCTGATCAGAAGCGACCTGAAAAGGATACAGTGGATCGACTGGTTCGAAGCCAATCAGATCGGCTCTCCGCCACCGCCCGCGATGAGTTTCGACAGAAGCTTTCTTGCCCTGGACGCTGCCGTGAACAGCCTGGGCGTGGCGCTCGAATCCAACATCCTCGCCGCTCGCGAGCTCGAAAGTGGAAAGCTCGTGCGGCCCTTTTCGGCAGGGTCCCGCGACAACAGGTACATAGGACATTACCTTGCCTATCCGAAGACCGGCACGCAGCGGCGACTGGCCCGAATTTTCGCAGATTGGCTCATACAGAACATGCACCGTTCGACCGCTGCCGCAACAACCTTGTGAGGTTCGGCGGCTCGGCTTCGATCGAGATCGTCGTCCGCGACGGACGCCGTGCCGCGCTTAAAAGGTGAGCTGCACCTTGCAGGCGGACGCGCGGTCGCCGGCGAGGATGAAGGCTGCGGTGGCTTGTTCGAGCGGCAGGCTGTGGCTGATGATCGGCCGGACATCGATCTTGCGGCTGGAGATCAGATCGACGGCGGTTGCAAATTCCTCGTGGAAACGCTGGGTTCCGTGGAGTTGAAGCTCCTTGCCGACGATGGCGTTGAGAGGGATCGGGACGTCTCCCGAGACGCCGACCTGCACGATCGTTCCGCGCGGCCTGATGGTGGCAATCGCGCTGCGGATTGCCGGGGCGGCGGCCGAGCATTCGAAGACGAGATCGAAATAGCCCTTTCCCGCCTCGAATCCGGCAAGCGCCTGGGCATCCTTGGCAACATTGTACGTGCGGCTGGCGCCCATCGCCTTGGCCCTGGTGAGCGCCGCATCCGCGAGATCGGTGACCACAACCTCGCTCGCACCATGATAACAGGCGACGGCAACCATCAGGGCGCCGATCGGGCCGGCTCCGGTGATCAGGACGCGTTTGCCGGCGATATCTCCTGCACGCGATGCGGCGTGCAGGCAGACGGAGAGCGGCTCGCTACAGGCCGCCTCTGCGGCAGTTGTCGCAACTCCGACCGCAAAGCACTGCCTGGCCGGCACCACCAGCCATTCCCGGAACATGCCCTGCTCATGCGGCAGGCGCATTGCGCTGCCCATGAAGCGCATTTCCAGGCAGTGGATCGGCATTGCCTTGTGGCAATATTCGCAATGTCCGCAAGGTTGGCTGGGATTGACCGCCACCAGCGTACCGGCTTTCAGATCGACGCCTTCGGCTGCTTGGCTCACTGTTCCCGCTGCCTCGTGGCCCGGGATGATCGGCTCGCGAACCCTGACCGGCCCGAAGCCGCCGTCCTGATAGTAGTGCAGGTCGGAACCGCAGATGCCTGCGGCCGCCATTTTGAGGAGCACCTCGCCGGGACCGAGAGCTGCAACCGCGGCGGTCTCGATTCTGAGATCGCCCTTTTGGTAGAGCCGAGCCACACGTGTCCGCATCTTCCACTCCTATCTCAGCAGTCCAAGCTGCTGCGGCAGCCACAGCGATATGGCCGGGACGAAGGTGATCAGGATCAGCGCCAGGAAGAGCGGCACCAGCCAGGGCAAGATCGCCATGGTCGTGCGTTCGACGGATAGTTTCGCGACCCTCGACAGCACGAAAAGCACCATGCCGAGCGGCGGATGCAGCAGACCGATCATCAGGTTCAACGTCATGATGAGACCGAACTGGACGGGATCGATCCCGAATTTCAGGACGATCGGCAGAAGGATCGGCACGAGGATGGTGATGGCCGCGATCGTGTCCAGGAAGCAGCCGACGAAGAGCATCAAGAGGTTCACCAAGATCAGGAAAACCCATTTGTTGTCGGTGATCGACAGGATCGCATCGGACAGCAGCTGGGCCGCCTGGCTCACCGTCAGCAGCCACGCAAAGACCGATGCCGCAGTGACGATGAAGAGAACGGAAGCCGTCGTCTCGATCGTATCGAAGCTTGCCTTGGCGAGCGTCGAGGGTGTCATCGTACGGTAGCGCACCAGACCGAGGAACAAAGACCAAAGGACGGCTGCGACGGCGGCCTCCGTCGGCGTGAACCAGCCCATCGTCATGCCGCCGATCAGGATGACGGGCGTCATCAGCGCCATGACGGCGGAAAAGCGGAAATACCAGTCGAGGGCGAGAAGCAGAGCAAGGGCAATGCCCGCCGCAACATTCATCGATACGCCCGCCCGCATCAGCAGATAGATGGCCAACGGCACCGCCAGGACGACGACGATTTCCATCCCCGCCGACAGGAGCTGCTTCACATCGAACGGCGCGTCGGAGCCCCACCGCTTCCAATAGGCAAAAGCGGCGACAGTGATCATCATCAGCAGCGTCATGACGATGCCGGGCAGGATGCCCGCCATGAAAAGAGCGCCGATCGAGACGTTCGCCATCATGCCGTAGATCACGAAAGGCAGCGACGGCGGGAAGATCGGGCCGAGCGTTGCCGAAGCCGCCGTCACGCCAACTGCGGCCTCGACCGGATAGCCATGATCCTTCATCGCCTTGATCTCGATCGTGCCGATCCCCGCCGCATCGGCGAGCGCAGTGCCGGACATGCCGGAGAAGATCACGGAACCGATGATGTTGACCTGCGCGAGACCACCTTTCATCCAGCCGACGAGAGCGACGGCGAAGGAATAGATGCGGCCGGTGACGCCCGCCGAGTTCATCAGGTTGCCCGCAAGGATGAAGAACGGGACAGCGAGCAGCGGGAAGCTTTCAACGCCAGCGATCATGCGCTGGGCGACGATGATGTCGGGTGCGATGCCGTAGAGGACGATGTAAAGCACCGATGCGACGGCCATCGAGATGGCAACGGGCACCCCGACCAGCATCAGCACCAGAAACGAGCCAAGAAGCAGTAGCATCGGATCAATCCTCGATGGTCTGGAATTCTTCGGGGCGCTCCAGAACGGAGTAGCCGCGGCGGATGTTGGCGATGAAGACGATGACCGCGCGGATCAACATCAGCACGAAGGCGATGAGAACGCTGTAGAAGACGATGTTGCGCGGCAGGTCGATGGTGACCATCTGCTCGTCGGCGACGATATCGACGTAGCGCCACATCAGGTGGCAGCCATAGGCGAAAAAGCCGATGCGGACGATATCGACGAAGGTGGCAAGCACGCGCGCCAGACCCGCAGGCATGTAGTGATAGAACACATCGACCTGGATATGCCGCGAGGTGCGCACGCACATGACGGAACCCAGAAAGACGACGCCGATCAGGCAGTTGATGGCGATTTCCTCGGTCCATGCGTAGCTGTCGTTCAGCACATAACGCGTGAAGAACTGAAGGAAGACGCAACCCGCCATCAGCCAGAAGACGATCAGCGTGATCCAGTCTTCAATGGCATAGTCCGAGATGTTTGCAGTCGGCGCGTGCCCTTCGAACTCGTGACCGATTTCTTCGGCCGTGATTTGCGTATGGATTTCTTGCGACATGATCGGCCTTGTTCCAGTCGGAATGAAGGAACGCGGCGCCTTACGGCGCCGCGCCGCGAGTCTTACTGGATCGCGCGGATTGCTTCCCAATCGGCCTTCTCGTAACCGAAATCTTCGAACTTGACCTTTTCCATCACGGTTTTTTCGAAATCGGTCTTGTCGACCTCAGCGACATTCAGGCCCTTTTCCTTGAAGGTCGCGATAAGGCTGTTTTCCTTGCCGGCGATCGTCTTGCTCGTGCGCTCGGCGGCCTCCTGCATGACCTCGCCGAAGATCTTCTTGTCCTCGTCGGAAAGGCTCGCCCACCGCGTCTTCGAGACCACGGTGTTGAGGTGATCGACGATGTGGCCGGTGAGGATGATGTTCTTCTGGACTTCGTAGAACTTCTTCGCCTCGATCGTCGTCAGCGGGTTTTCCTGCGCCTCGACCGTGCCGTTCTGCAGAGCGAGATAGACTTCGGCAAAGGCGATCGGCGTGGTGTTGGCGCCGCAGGCGCGCGGCATGGCGAGATAGGCCGGAACATCAGGCACGCGGATCTTCAAGCCCGCCATATCGGCGCATTTGGCAATCGGCTTGTTTGAAGTCGTATGGCGCGTGCCGTAATAGCTGACGGCGGCGATGTGGTTGCCGGTCTTGTCTTCATAGCCTTTGGCAAGACGCTTGAAGACATCGCTCTTGGTATAGGCGATCAGGTGATCGGGACCGCGGAAGATATAGGGGAAGTAGGTTACGCCGATCGGCTTGTAGTCGCGTGCCGCAAAGCTCGATCCCGAGATGATGATGTCGACCGTCCCGAGCTTGAGGCCCTGGTTGATGTCGGCTTCCTTGCCGAGCTGCGAGGCCGGGTAGACCTCGATCTTATAACGCCCGTCGGTTCGCTTGTTGATCTCTTCCGCAGCCCACACGGAATCGGTGTGGAAGGGCTCGGACGTTTCATAGACATGCGCCCATTTCAGCACTGTCTGGGCATGCGCAATCGCGCTGCTCGCCATGATCGCCGCTGCGGTGCAAAGTATCGTTGCCAGTCTCTTCTTCATCGCTCTCTCCTCCGAGCTCGGTTAAATCTTGGTCGTTCCTTTCGCGGGGCCCTTGCTGCGGCCGCGCTCCTCCTCTCCCGAAAGCTCCTCCCCGAAACTCTCGGAAAACCTCTTCTGCGACATGGTGAGATGGGCGCGCATGGCCGCCTTGGCGCCCGCCGCATCGCCGGCGGCGATGGCGTCGCGAATGGCCCGATGCTCGTCCACGGCGCTGCGCCACGTTCCCGGCCCCTCGAAATGGCTCGCGAGCCTCGCGAAGTAAGGGGTCATGCGCATGTCGAACATTTCGCCCGTCACGCGAATCAATGTCGCATTGCCGACGATTGCGGCAATGCCGGTGTGGAAGGCGCGATCGGCAGAAAGCACCGCGCTCGCATCATTGACCACGCCGCTCATCCGCAGCAGCGTTTCATCGAGCAGAGCGATATCCGCCGGCTTGGCGCGGCCTGCGGCTTCTTCGGCAATGGCGCATTCGATGAGGGCGCGCGCCTGCAGCAGCTCGAAAGGCCCTTCCACCAGTTCCCGCTCGGCGCCTGCGACGGTCGCGGCATGCTGGCGCACGACATAGATGCCGGATCCCATGCGAATATTGACGAAGCCTTCGACCTCCAGGACGATCAGCGCTTCGCGGACGGTCGGACGTGAGACCGACAATTGCTCCGCCAGGTCGCGCTCCGCCGGCAGCCGCTGACCGACGGCGAGCTCGCCGCTCGCGATCATCAAGCGAATCTGATCCGCGACCTGCCGATAAAGACGGCGGGATTCAACAGGCGAAAACATCGTGGCCTCCTCCGGCGGCTTCTCCTCAAGCGCGCAGCTGGTCAATTGGCCTGACCAATTCGGTATAGATATCACCGCTGGAGTTGTGCGTCAATCCGCCGCATAAACTCAAAAGGAGAGTTCAGGGCATAGGCCGAGCAGGCATACAAAAAACCCCGCCGAAGCGGGGTTCTTTGCGAAAGGAATAATCAGTTGTTATGCGCGGCGCAGGCCTCATCCATCGGCGTAGCGTTGCTCGTACCGCCCTGCGTCTGAAGATTGTCGGAGTTGTTGACCGGATTGGGGCACTTGGGCCTGTTGGTTTTCATAGTGCCGGTGGTCGTGGAGCCGGTCGTGGTGGTATCGGTCACCATCGGCTTTTTGGCCTTCATATCGCCGCTTGCACCGCCACCTTGATCGGCCTGGTTTTTATCGATCGTGGCGCCGGCTGGTGCCGGATTGGACTGTGCGAAAGCAGACGTGGCCATGCCGATGGCGACAAGCGAAGCTGCTATGAGTTTCATATGCATCCTGATGTCCTCCTTGGGATCTTTGCGTGATCAGGCAGAACCTCGCCGACAGCTCATTGTTCCGCATTTCCTGCTTACAAACATCCCATAAGCTCTGGAGCCCGGTCGCGACCAAGGATCAAGGGCGAGGGTGAGACAGAGTCAGGAAGTGAGTGATGGCCAGGCGTGCCGGCCAGCGGCGACCGCGTTCGTGAAGGTTACTTCGCGTAAAGCGCACGCGAGCGCTCGAGATGCTTGAGGAGGGTCGTTTCCGAGCCATCCACGTCGTTTGCTTCAAGGCGGTCGACAATCTCGTCGTGTTCGACCAGCGTGAATTTTTCCTTGCCGGTCCAGATCAGCATCTCGGTATGATATTCCTTCAGCCAGGCAAGCATCGCTTCGCTGACGGCGACGTAGATCGGATTGCCTGAGATCTGGGCGATGCGGGTGTGGAATTCCATGTCCGCGTCAATGAACTCTTCCGCCCGCCCAAGCGACATGCGCTGACGTTCGATGATGTTCCTGAGATCAGCGATATCGCTGGCAGAGGCGCGCTGCGCGGCCTCGCGCGCCATGCCTCGTTCGAAGAAGATGCGGGCACTCTTGAGATGCTCCAGCGAATCCGCCGATTGCGACAGCATGATCTTGGCGGTGAGATCAACCTGGCGGAATATCGATTTCGCCGTCAGCCTGAGAACCTTCGCCCGCTCGCCGTGCGAAATGCTGACAAGACCCTTGCTGGCAAGCGACTGCATGGCCTCCCTGATCGCCGGCCGGCCGACGCCGAAGCGTTCCATCAACACGCGTTCAGATGGCATTTCGTCGCCAGGCTGAAGCTCGCCCGAGGTGATCATACGCTCAAGTCGATCAAACACTTCGTCAGAGAGTTTGCGGCGGACGATTTGTTCGAGGGGCTGGGTCATCACATCTCGCTGGCTCAAAATGTTTCCTCCTAGCAGTTTCCATGTCGAGAACAAAGCTGTCGACGAAAATTTGCGCATCCGAAAATTCTGCTTTTCATTAGTTGGAATACTCATTATACCAGATCACAAGTTGACGCCATGACAATCTGCGTGGCGAGAGGAGCAACCGTCCGTTTCATGATGATTACCCTGACCTACCGCATCGAGACGCCCGGAAGCGTCGAGGCGATGGCGGACAAGATCGCGAGCGACCAGTCGACCGGAACCTTCGTGCCCGTTCCCGGTGAAACCGAAGAGCTGAAGTCGCGGGTCGCCGCCCGCGTCCTGGCGATCCGCCCGCTCGAAGATGCACGTCATCCGAGCTGGCCCGAGGTCGCCCCCGGCACGCTGCTCCATCGCGCCGATATCGACATCGCCTTTCCCCTCGAGGCGATCGGGACCGACCTCTCGGCTTTGATGACCATTGCAATCGGCGGCGTCTACTCCATCAAGGGCATGACCGGCATCCGCATCGTCGACATGAAGCTGCCAGGCGCCTTCAGAAGCGCGCATCCAGGACCACAGTTCGGCATCCCGGGAAGCCGCCGCCTCACCGGCGTCGAAGGTCGCCCCATCATCGGAACGATCGTCAAGCCGGCGCTCGGGCTGAGACCCCAGGAGACGGCCGCGCTCGTCGGCGAACTGATCGCATCGGGTGTCGACTTCATCAAAGACGACGAGAAGCTGATGAGCCCGGCCTATTCGCCGCTCAAGGATCGCGTCGCGGCGATCATGCCGCGCATTCTCGATCACGAACAAAAGAGCGGCAAGAAGGTGATGTATGCCTTCGGCATCTCGCATGCCGACCCCGACGAGATGATGCGCAATCACGATATCGTCGCTGCGGCCGGGGGCAACTGCGCCGTCGTCAACATCAACTCGATCGGCTTCGGCGGCATGAGCTTTCTGCGCAAGCGCTCCAATCTGGTGCTGCATGCGCATCGAAACGGCTGGGACGTGCTGAGCCGCGATCCGGGCGCCGGCATGGATTTCAAGGTCTACCAGCAATTCTGGCGGCTGTTGGGGGTCGATCAGTTCCAGATCAACGGCATCAGGGTCAAATATTGGGAGCCGGACGACAGCTTCGTCTCGTCCTTCAAGGCCGTCAGCGCGCCGCTGTTTGATGCCGCCGATTGCCCGCTTCCGGTTGCCGGCTCCGGCCAGTGGGGCGGACAGGCACCGGAGACCTACCAGCGGACCGGCCGCACCGTCGATCTTCTCTATCTCTGCGGCGGCGGCATCGTCAGTCACCCCCATGGTCCGGCGGCCGGCGTTCGGGCCGTGCAGCAGGCGTGGCAGGCAGCCGTCGCCGGCATACCACTGGAGATCTATGCGAGAGAACATCCGGAGCTCGCCGCCTCGATTGCAAAATTCAGCGACGGCAAGGGCGCGTGATCGCGATGGATGGACTTCTCGTCAGCTATTACGGCGATGACTTTACCGGTTCCACCGATGTCATGGAGGCCCTGGCATCGAACGGTGTCTCGACCGCGCTCTTCCTCGACGTTCCCACGCCGCAACTGCTCGCGCGTTTTAGCGATTGCCGCGCCATCGGCCTTGCCGGGACGAGCCGCAGCGAGACGCCGGCATGGATGCAGGTGCACCTTGCCCGCGCTTTCGAATGGCTGAATTCGCTTGGTGCCGCGATCTGCCACTACAAGGTCTGCTCGACCTTCGATTCCAGCCCCGGGATCGGCAGCATCGGCAAGGCGATCGAAATCGGCGGCGCGGTGTTCGGCCAATCCGTCGTTCCCGTCATCGTCGGCGCGCCGCAACTGAAACGCTACACAGCCTTCGGCAACCTCTTTGCCGCCTATCAGGGCCGGATCTTCCGCATCGACCGCCATCCCGTCATGAGCCGCCATCCGGTGACGCCGATGGACGAGGCGGATCTTGCGGTGCATCTCTCAAAGCAGACCCGTCTACCCGTCCTGGTCGCCGATCTCGTGGCGATCACCGCGGCGGACGCCGATCAACGGATCGACGATCTGGCGTCGGGTTCCGAAGGCATCCTGCTCATCGATGTCGACTCCGAGGTGACACAGCAGGCGGCGGGTCGGCAGCTGCTCCGTGTCACCGGCCGTTCGGCAAGCTTTGTCGCCGGCTCGTCGGGGATCGAATATGCCCTGCTCAGCGCATGGCGGCGGAGCGGTTTCATCGACGACAGCAGGACCGAATTTCCCGATATCGGCCCCGTCGACCGCCTCGCCGTCGTGTCGGGCAGCGTCTCGCCGACCACCGAGCGCCAGATCCGCACCGCTGTCGAGAACGGCTTCGAGAGCATGGCGCTCGACCCACTCGCCCTGGTCGGAGAGCATGGCCAAGCCACGGTGGATGCAGCGGTCAAGGCCGGTGTCCAGAAGCTTCGGCAAGGCAGGAGCGTCATCCTCCACACCGCACTTGGACCGTCCGCGGACCGTGGCGCCGACATCGACAGGTTTCCGGGCGCGCGTCACCGGCTTGGGAGTGCGCTCGGCACGATCTTGCTTCGCTTGATCGAAAGCGAAGGGCTGTCACGTGCCGTCGTTGCCGGCGGCGACACGTCCAGTCACGCCCTCAAGCAGTTGAAGGTCGACGCGCTGACGACGCTTCTGCCGTTGCCGCAAACGCCGGGTTCGCCGCTTTGCCTCGCCCATGGCGACTATCCGCCGACCAACGGCCTGCAGATCGCCCTCAAAGGCGGCCAGGTCGGCACCGACGGCTATTTCGCCCAGATCCGTGACGGGAGGAAGAGCTGAATGGTCCTTTGGGTCGGCACCAGCTTCAAGATGAACAAGACCGTGGAAGAAGCGCTCGCCTTCGCGCGCCGCCTCGCCCATGCAGACCGTGAACGCGACGTCCACGTGCAGCGCTTCGTCATTCCCTCCTTTACCTCAGTGCGCGAGGTCAAGCGCGCGCTTGCCGATACGTCGGTGAAGGTCGGCGCCCAGAACATGCACTGGGAGGACGCTGGCGCCTGGACTGGCGAGATTTCGCCTCTCATGCTGAAGGACTGTGAGCTCGACATGGTCGAGCTCGGCCATTCCGAACGGCGCGAGCATTTCGGGGAGATCGATGAAACCGTCGGCCTCAAGGTTTCGGCCGCCATCCGCCACGGCCTCATCCCGCTGATCTGCATCGGCGAGACATTGCAGGAGCGCCGGGAAGGTCAGGCCGACGCCGTGCTGCGGCGCCAGGTCGAGGCAGCCTTGAGGGGCATCGATACCGGCGCCGAACAGGCTACGGTCCTGCTCGCCTACGAACCCGTCTGGGCGATCGGCGTCAACGGTATTCCGGCAAACGCCGACTACGCCTCGGAGCGGCATGGAAGGATCGCCGAAGTGGCCAAAGCCATTCTTGGCCGTTCCGTGCCGGTGCTCTACGGCGGCAGCGTCAATCCGCAAAATTGCGAGGAACTGATCACCGAGCCACATATCGACGGCCTGTTCATCGGCCGCTCCGCCTGGTTCGTCGACGGTTACCTCGACATTCTTCGCCGCGTCAGCGCGGCGATCAAAGGGTGATTTCCATGCCTGAAGGCGAGCGAAAGGAAACTGCTATGAAGATCGCAATCGGCGCGGACAGCGCAGGCAAACCGCTGCTGGATGTCATTGCCGCCCATCTCGCGCACAAGACCGACCTGGAAGTTCATGATCTCAGCCAGTCCGGCTTCTACGCCGATCTGTCGCAGCGCCTCGCGCAGACGATCGTCAACGGCGAACATCAACGCGGCATCCTGATCTGCGGAACCGGCATCGGCGTCTGCATTTCCGCCAACAAGGTTCCGGGCATCCGTGCCGCGCTGACGCACGACACCTATTCGGCGGAGCGCGCGGTGAAATCGAACAACGCCCAGATCATTACGATGGGGGCGCGCGTCATCGGACCGGAGCTGGCGAAATCGATCGTGGATGTCTGGCTTGCATCCGAATTCGACCCTGACGGCCCCTCGGCCGGAAATGTGCAGGCGATCGACCGGCTCGATGCCGAAAAAAATTGATAGCGACAGATTAAGAAGTGATATGGTGATTGACTCATCATACCAGTATATGATCCTATCCAAACGGAAAAGGTGAGGAAACATGACTCAGATTGCCCTCTTCGGCGCAGGCGGAAAAATGGGATATCGGCTTGCCAAAAATCTCAAAGGCTCACGATTCCAAGTGCGCCATGTCGAGGTGAGCGACGCGGGCAAGGCCCGCTTGAAGAACGATCTCGGTCTTGATTGCGTGCCAGTCGATGCCGCACTCGATGGCGCCGATGTGGTGATCCTTGCCGTGCCGGACACGGCGATCGGCAAAGTCGCGGCAGGCATCGTCGACAAGCTCAGGTCAGGCACCATGGTGGTCGCGCTGGATGCTGCGGCTCCCTTTGCCGGCCACCTGCCGAAGCGTGACGACCTCACCTATTTCGTCACTCATCCCTGCCATCCGCCGATCTTCAACGACGAGACCGACATGCAGGCCAAGAAGGACCATTTCGGCGGCCTGTTCGCCAAGCAGCACATCGTTTCGGCGCTGATGCAGGGGCCTGACAGCGCCTATGCGCTTGGCGAGGAAATCGCCAAGCTCATCTGGGCTCCGGTCATGCGCTCGCACCGCGTCACGGTCGACCAGCTCGCCATGCTCGAACCCGGCCTGTCGGAAACTGTCTGCGCATCGCTGCTCGTCATCATGCGTCAGGCCATGGACGAATGCGTGGCCCGCGGCGTGCCGGAACAGGCCGCCCGCGACTTCCTGCTCGGCCATATGAACGTGCTCGGCGCCGTCATCTTCAAGGAAGTCGATGGGGTGTTCTCGGATGCCTGCAACAAGGCGATCGAGTTCGGCATCCCGGCGCTGATGCGCGACGACTGGAAGAAAGTATTCGAACCACAGGAGATCGCCGAGAGCATCCGGCGCATCACCTGAATTCGGCTTGGAGGAGGCAAGCCCTCCTCCTCAACTGCTCCGGGAGACCGGGCAACCGCTCCGAGGAGACGGAGCTTCATTCACAACAGGGAGGAAAAAATGAAACTGACGCGCAGACTGACACTTGCGGCTTTCGCCGGCGCCCTGGCGCTGGGAACGGCCATGCCGGCCTTTGCGGCCGATCTCATCGCCATCATCACACCGGCGCATGACAATCCCTTCTTCAAGGCCGAAGCCGTCGGCGCCGAAGCCAAGGCGAAGGAACTCGGCTACGAGACGCTGCTCATGACCCATGATGACGACGCCAACAAGCAGTCGGAAATGATCGACACGGCGATCGGGCGCGGCGCCAAGGCGATCATCCTCGACAATGCCGGAGCCGACGCCTCCGTCGCGGCCGTCAAGAAGGCCAAGGATGCCGGCATCCCCTCCTTCCTGATCGACCGCGAAATCAATGCGACGGGCGTGGCCGTCGCCCAGATCGTCTCGAACAACTATCAGGGCGCGCAGCTCGGGGCGCAGGAATTCGTCAAGCTGATGGGCGAGAAGGGCAATTACGTCGAGCTGGTCGGCAAGGAGTCCGACACCAATGCCGGCATCCGCTCGCAAGGCTACCACGACGTCATCGACGACTACCCGGACCTGAAGTCCGTCGCCAAGCAGTCGGCCAACTGGAGCCAGACGGAAGCCTATTCGAAGATGGAAACCATCCTCCAGGCCAATCCCGACATCAAGGGCGTCATTTCGGGCAACGACACCATGGCCATGGGTGCGATCGCAGCACTGCAGGCGGCCGGCCGCAAGGACGTGATCGTCGTCGGCTTCGACGGCTCCAACGACGTGCGTGACTCCATCAAGTCGGGCGGCATCAAGGCGACGGTGCTGCAGCCCGCCTATGCCCAGGCCCAGCTCGCGGTCGAACAAGCAGACGCCTACATCAAGACCAAGACGGCGCCAAAGGAAGAGAAGCAGTTGATGGATTGCGTTCTCATCAACGCCGACAACTCCGGCAAGCTCGAGACCTTCGCGCTGACGAACTGATCAGCCGCGAGATGCAGAGGGTGCACGGCCGCGCCCTCTGCAATGCATTTCGCAAGACGTCGAGGTTCACAGCATGTTGAGAATGAAGGGCGCCCTCATCGCTGCCGTCGTGGCGGCGGCCTTGCCCGGTTGCAAGATCATCAAAACGCCGACGCCGGAGGAAAAGGCGGCGGCAGCGGCCAAGACCGCCTTCGACCCGAATGCAAAGGTCGAGGCGATCTGGAAGCCCGAGGTCGTGCCTTATTTCGAAAAGCGCGCCGGCGACCTGAAAGACGTCATGCAACTGGCTGCCTCCAGCCCTGATGCCGCGGGCGAGAAATACGGCAATCCCCGCAAGCAGAGCAGTTCGCCATGGACCTATGCGGTGAAGATCACCGGCAAGGTCGTGGCGGCCGATACGGACTCGCGCGCGGCAACGCTCGATGTCGACGCCGATGGCGACGGCAAGGCCGATGCAAAGGTCCAGATCGGGCCGGCGCTCCGCGGCACGGCGCTCCGCGACACGCTGGACTTCGTCAATTTCAACGAATTCAAGAACCAGATCGAATGGGCGCAGTTCGGCAAGGCGTTCAACGAGAAGGCCAACTCGGCCTTCCTGTCGGCCGTCCCGCGCGAGGACCTCGCCGGCAAGACGGTGACCGTGATCGGCGCCTTTCCGCTGCCGAAAAGCGGCGAGCTGCCGCTCGTGACACCTTCGGAATTGAGGGTGGGCTCATGACGGCGACAGAGGCACAAAAGGATGATGTCATCCTGCGCCTTGACGACGTGTCGAAGGTCTATTCGGGCATCGTCGCCGTCAAGCGCGCCAATATGGAACTGCGCCGCGGTGCGGTGAACGTGCTCGTCGGCGAAAACGGCGCGGGCAAGTCGACGCTGATGAAGATCATCGCCGGCGTCGAGCGTCCGACGCATGGCCGCATCATCCTCGACGGTGAACCCGTCTCCTTCGACAGCCCAGCGGAAGCGCAGGCGCATGGCATCGGCATGATCTTCCAGGAGCTCAATCTCTTCGCCAACATGTCGGTCGCCGAGAACATCTTCGCCAGGCGCGAGATCACCCGCGGCCTGCTCGGCATCGACCACAAGGCGCAGGTGCAAAAGGCCAATGGCTTTCTCAAGCGCCTGGATGCCGGGATCGAGGCGGACACGATGGTCGAGGATCTGCCGATCGGCCAGCAGCAACTCGTCGAAATCGCCAAGGCGATGTCGCTAAATGCCCGGATCCTGATCATGGACGAGCCGACGTCGGCGCTTTCGGCGGCTGAAGTCGACATCCTGTTCAAGGTGATCGCGGAACTGAAGGCTCAAGGAGTTGCGATCGTCTATATCTCACATCGGCTCGAAGAGCTGATGCGGATCGGTGACTATATCACCGTGCTGCGTGACGGCCAGGTCACCGGCGAGGCGATGGTGCGCGACATCGATACGCGCTGGATCGTTCGCTCGATGATCGGCTCGGATGCCAAGGACTTTGCAAAATCCGTCACCCATGCCGTTGGCGCCGAGGTCTTTCGCGCCGAAAACATCAGCCTTCCCAGACCGACGGGCGGGCTGTCGGTCAACGATGTCTCGCTGTCGGTCAAGGCGGGAGAAATCCTCGGCATATACGGCCTGATGGGTGCGGGACGCAGCGAATTCTTCGAGTGTGTGATCGGCCGCCACGCACACTCGACCGGCAAGATCTTCATCGAGGGCAAGCAGGTTCGCGCCCGCGACACCACCCGGCGCATCCGCCGCGGCCTTGCGCTCATTCCGGAAGACCGGCAGCGCGAGGGTCTGGTCCAGGTGCTCTCGATCGCTTCCAACCTGACGCTGGCGAGCCTTGGCCGCTTCGCCCGGCTCTTCCATATCGACAGCGGTGCCGAGAAGAGCGCCGTCCAGGAGGCCATCCGCGATCTTTCGATCAAGGCGCCGAACCCGGATTTCGAGGTGACCTCGATGTCGGGCGGCAACCAGCAGAAGGTCGTTATCGGTAAGGCATTAATGACCAATCCGAAAGTGCTGCTGATGGACGAGCCGAGCCGCGGCATCGATGTCGGCGCCAAGGCCGACGTCTTCCGCACCATGCGGCGGCTGGCGGCAAACGGGCTCGCCATTCTGTTTTCGACCTCCGACCTCGAGGAGGTCATGGCGCTTTCCGATCGCATCGCGGTCTTGAGCAACGGCCAGCTGGTCGCCGTCTTCGACCGGAACGAGGCGACGGAAGAAGCCATCATCGCGGCTTCGGCCAAGGGACACGGACATCAAGGGAAACTCGCGTTATGATGGCGGCTACGTCAACCACTCTTGCGCCGAAAGGCGCCAACGGCTCGGCGCTTCTGACGCTGATGAAGCTCAGGACCTTCATCGCGCTTTTCGCCGTGATCATCTTCTTTGCGATCTTCGCGCCGAACTTCACCTCGACGGCGAACATGATCCTGATGTCGAAGCATGTGGCGCTGAACGCCTTCCTGGCGATGGGCATGACCTTCGTCATCATCACCGGCGGCATCGACCTTTCCGTCGGATCGATCGTCGGGTTGTGCGGCATGGTCGCCGGCGGCCTGATCCTTTACGGTATCGAATTGCCGATCGGCTACACGATCTATTTCAACCTCTTCGAGATCGTGCTGATCACGCTGTCGATCGGTCTCGTCATCGGCCTTATCAACGGCCTGCTGATCACCAAACTCAACGTCGCGCCCTTCATCGCCACGCTCGGCACGCTCTATGTCGCCCGCGGTCTCGCCTTGCTGTCATCGGACGGCCAGACCTTTCCGAACCTCGTCGGCCGGCCCGAATATGCCACGACCGGTTTCGACTTCTTCGGCGCGGGGCGCATTCTCGGCTTGCCGGTGTCGATCTGGATCCTGATCGTGCTGGCACTCGCGGCGGCCTATGTCGCCCGCTCGACGCCGATCGGCCGTCATATCTTCGCCGTCGGCGGCAATGAGCGGGCCGCGCGCATGTCCGGTATCCGGGTCGATGTGGTGAAGATCTTCGTCTACATGTTTTCCGGACTTTGCGCCGCCATCGTCGGCGTCGTCATTTCCTCCGAACTGATGGCCGCCCATCCGGCGACCGGCGAAAGCTTCGAGCTCAATGCGATTGCCGCAGCCGTGCTCGGCGGCACCTCGATGTCGGGTGGCCGCGGCACGATCGGCGGCACGATCATCGGCGCTTTCGTCATCGGCATCCTCTCCGACGGGCTTGTCATGATGGGCGTCTCCTCCTTCTGGCAGATGGTCATCAAGGGCCTCGTCATCATCATTGCCGTCGTGGTCGATCAGGCCCAGCGGCGCCTGCAGCAGCGCGTCACCCTCATGCAGATGGCAAAGGCAGGCTGAGATGACCGAGTTGAAGGGGGCTTTGATCGGCTGCGGTTTCTTCGCGATCAACCAGATGCACGCCTGGAAAGATGTCGAAGGTGCTGACATCGTCGCGATCTGCGATCGCGATCCGGAGCGGCTGAAGGTCGTCGGCGACCAGTTCGGTATCGATCGCCGCTACCGCGATGCCGAGGCCATGTTTGCCGATGGCGGCTTCGATTTCGTCGACATCGCCACGACGGTCCAGAGTCACCGCGCTCTGGTGGAAATGGCTGCAGTGAATAAGGTGCCGGCCATCTGCCAGAAACCCTTCGCCAAGACGCTGTCGGATGCAAAGGCGATGGTCGAGGCTTGCCGCAATGCCGGCGTGGCCCTGATGGTGCACGAGAATTTTCGCTGGCAGACGCCGATCCAGGCGGTCCGCAAGGCGCTCGATGCTGGCGCCATCGGCACGCCCTTCTGGGGCCGCTTCTCCTTCCGCTCGGGTTACGACGTCTTCTCCGGCCAGCCGTACCTTGCTGAAGGCGAGCGCTTCATCATCGAAGATCTCGGCATTCATACGCTCGATATCGCCCGCTATATCCTCGGCGATATCAGATCACTCACGGCCCGCACCAAACGGGTCAATCCCAAGATCAAGGGCGAGGATGTCGCAACCATTCTGCTCGATCATGAAAACGGCGCCACGTCGGTCGTCGACGTCAGCTACGCCACCAAGCTCTCAAAAGAGCCGTTTCCCGAAACGCTGATCGAGCTCGACGGCTCCGAGGGCACGATCCGCCTGACCCAGGGCTACCGCCTTGAAATCGCCCACGGCAGGGGCACCACCACAATGGATGTCTCTCCGAAGTTGTTGTCCTGGGCCTCGCGGCCTTGGCACAACATCCAGGAGAGCGTCTATGCGATCCAGCAGCATTGGGTCGATCAAATCAAGCGCGGCGCGGAGCACTCGACCTCGGGGGCCGATAATCTGAAGACCTTCGCCCTCGTCGAGGCCGCCTATGACAGCGCTGCCAGGGGACAGACGATCGATGTCAGAGCGATGCTGCGATGACGATCAATGCGTTCCAGCTCTACGGCACCCACCTGGTCGAGAGGCCGCCGGTTCGGCTGAGGGCCGGAAAGCTGACCGCCGACCTCGCCGATGGCAACCTCCGCGCGATCCGCTACGACGGCATCGAGGTGCTACGGGCGATTTCTTATCTCGTTCGCGACCGGGACTGGGGCACCTACAGCCCTGAAATCGTCGATCTCAGGATCGAGCAGAAGGAAGACCGTTTCGAAGTCGCTTATCAGGCCCGCTGCGAGGGACCCGGCGACACGAGGCTCGTTATCGATGTTCGCATCGCGGCATATCAGGACCGGCTCGATTTCGAGGGCGAAGCCATGACCGAGACCGGCTTCGAGACCAACCGCTGCGGCTTCTGCATCCTGCATCCAGTCGTCGGCGTGGCGGGTTCGCCGGCCAAGGTCGAGCATGTCGACGGGGAGATCGTGACGACACGGTTCCCCGATGTCATCGAACCCTGGCAACCATTCAAGGACATGCGCGCCATCACCCACCGGGTCATGCCTGACGTTCAGGCTGAATGCCGGATGGAGGGCGACACCTTTGAAATGGAAGATCAAAGAAACTGGTCGGACGCATCCTATAAGACATATGTCAGGCCGCTCGCTTTGCCCTGGCCCTACCAGATCTCTGCCAACCAACCTGTCCGGCAAAAGACGTCGCTTGTTATCAGAGACACCAGGCATTCCGCACCGCGCTTCGCGCCTGCGACCTTGGGCGGCGCGATAAAACTCAAGCTTGGAGAGCGGACCGGCATCATGCCCGATATCGGCGTGATCGTGACGCCTGAGGAGGCCGATGCGACGCTCACGGCAAAGGCCGTCCTGTCGGAGATCGCGCCTCGGGAACTCCTCTTTCATTTCGATCCGGATGCCGGGCACGCCGCCGAAGCACTGAAGACTTTTGCCGCGATCGCCGCCGTCCATCGCGGCCGCTCGACGCTGGAGATCGCGCTCCCCTGCAAATCGTCGCCGGCAAACGAGGCGGCCGAGATCGCCCACCAGATGCAGCTGGCGGCATTCAAGCCGGATGCGATCATGATCTCGCCATCCGTCGACCGGCAATCGACGCCGCCCGGCAGCACATGGCCGGATTGTCCGCCTTTGGACGCGGTCTATGCCGCCGCCCGCGCCGCCTTTCCCGGTATTCGCATCGGCGGCGGCATGCTGAGCTATTTCACCGAACTCAACCGCAAGCGCGTCCCGGATGGGCAGCTCGACTTCGTCAGCCACTGCACCAACCCCATCGTGCATGCGGCCGACGATCTCAGCGTCATGCAGACATTGGAAGCGCTGCCCTTCATCACCCGCTCCGTTCGTGCCATCTACGGCGACAAGCCCTACCGGATCGGCCCGTCGACGATCCCGATGCGGCAGAACCCCTATGGCAGCCGCACGATGGATAATCCCTTGGGCGCACGCATACCCATGGCCAACCGCGACCCGCGCCACAACGGCCGTTTCGCGGAAGCTTTCGCACTCGGTTACGCAATCAGAGTGCTGGATGCCGGTCTCGAATGCCTGACGCTCTCGGCCTTGACCGGTCCGTTCGGTCTGATTGCCGGTCCGGCCGAGCCGATCGAGCAGGGTGGGCGGCGTCCGCTGTTCAATGCGGTGCGGACTTTGTCCGCCTTGGCTGGTGCATTCTGGCAGGAATGCATCTCGTCCTCGCCCTCCGAAGTGCTGTCTTTCGTTGCGCGGGACGCCGCAGGAAACAGGCTCCACGTCGTCAATCTGACGAGCGGAGAGCGAAGAGTCGATTACCCCGCATCGGGGAAGGAACTGCTGCTCGCACCCTTCGCCACCGCGGTCTTGCCGCTGGCGGATTGACCTCCGGCGCATCAGCCGCATCTATGCAATCGGAGCTCACTGGGGAGGATCGGCGTGAAGACGAAGAAGCTTATCAATTCCGGCGCAGATGCCGTCGATGAGATGCTGCAAGGGATCCTCGCGGCGCATCCACGCCATCTTTACGCAGTCGAAGACATGCCCCGCGCGATCATTGCCAGAAACGGACCGCGCAAAGGCAAGGTCGGCCTGGTCATCGGCGGCGGATCCGGGCATGAGCCGACCTTTCTGGGGTTTGTCGGCAAGGGGCTGGCGGATGCCGCCGCGATCGGCAATGTCTTCGCCTCGCCGCCGCCCGATCCGATCATCGCCTGCGCCAAGGCGGTCGACGGCGGCGCCGGCGTCCTGTTCATGTACGGCAATTATGCCGGCGACGTGATGAATTTCGACATGGCCGCCGAGATGCTGGCGCTCGACGAGATCGAGGTCCGCACCGTCCTGACCACAGATGACGTGGCATCCGCTCCTGCCGATCAGAGGGACAGGCGACGTGGCGTGGCGGGCAACGTCTTCATCTTCAAGGCGGCCGGCGCGGCCTGCGATCTTCTCTACTCTTTCGACGATGTCGAGCGCGCCGCCCGCCATGCCAATGCACGAACCTATACGATGGGTGTGGCGCTCTCTCCCTGTTCGCTGCCCCAGACCCTCCGGCCGAACTTCCTGATCGGCGAGGACGAGATGGAGATCGGCATGGGAATCCATGGAGAGCCCGGCATGGCGCGCGAGCCGCTGAGGTCGGCCGATGCCGTGACCGACGAGCTGATGGACAGCATGCTTCGGGAGATGAAGGCGGACCCAGGCGATCGTGTCGCCCTGCTTGTCAACTCGCTGGGTTCGACTCCGCTGATGGAACTCTATATCATGATGCGGCGCGTGAAGTCCCGACTCGACGATGCCGGGCTCGTCATCCACACGTCGCTCGTCGGCAACTATTGCACCTCGCTCGAAATGGCCGGCGCCTCGATCACCGTCATGCATCTCGACGACGAGCTTCAGCGGTTGATCGACCACCCGTGCGATTGCGCGATGTTTGCGAGGTGATCGATGACGATTACCACAAAAGACCTGCAACAGCTGTTTGCCGGGATTGCCGAGGATATCGCGGCAGAGCGCGACCATCTTTGCGAGCTCGACGGCGCCATCGGCGACGGCGATCACGGCCTTGCCATGGACGGAGGCTGTCAGGCTGCCGCCAAGGCGGTCGGCGCGCTCGATGTGGAAACAGCACCGACGCTGCTATTCAACGTTGCGGCAAAGGCATTCCTGAATGCGGTCGGCGCTTCGTCCGGCCCCTTATATGCCACGGCCTTCATGCGCGCCGCGGCCGCAGCCAAGGACAGGCAGACCTTGACCGATGACGATTTCGTCCGCGTTTTCGCAGCCATGGCGACGGGAATCCAGGAACGCGGAAAGGCCGAAGCCGGTGAAAAGACGATGGTCGACGCCTGGAAGCCCGCGGCCGACGCGACACTTGATGCGTGGGGGACAGGAAAGCCGCTTCCCGAATGCTTCGACATGGCAGTGCATGCAGCCCGCGTCGGCTGTGACGCAACCAAAGACATGACGGCAGCGAAAGGACGGGCTTCGCGACTGGGAGACCGGGCTATCGGGCACATCGATCCCGGTGCGGCATCGGCGGTCATCATCATCGCCGCGATGGCCAAATTTGCTCGACGGCACGATGGTTAGCTCATCATACCAGTTGACATGTCAATGACTATCTGCAAAAAGGGTCCCGGCTTACAAGAGGAGGACGGTAATGCTGACCCTTTCTGCGAAATTGAAGACTGCGAGCATCGTTGCGATCGCCATGGCGTCACTTTCGGCAACACCGGTTCTTGCTGAAGACATCACGCTCTGGACCCTCAACTTCGACAATAATGCTGCCAATACGGCCCTGAAGAAGGTGGCGACGGACTTCGAAGCTGCAAATCCCGGGACGCATGTCGAGATCGTTCAGCGCGCCGTCGATGAACACAAGACCGCGCTCCGCGTCGCCGCAGGCTCGGACAAAGGACCCGACATTTATTTCAGCTGGGCGGGTCTCGGCCTCGGCGGCGAGTATGTGAAGGCCGGCCTGTCGCTGCCACTCGACAAGTATTACACCGAGTATAAGTGGAACGACGAATTGCTGCCGTCGGCTGCCGCTTTCGCCGACCTCTATACGGGCGGCAAGCACGGTGTTCCCTTCACCTTCAAGGGCGAAGCCGTCTACTACAATAAGAAGCTTTTCGAACAGGCCGGCATCAAGGAAGAGCCGAAGACCTACGAGGAACTCCTTGCCGCGGCCGATAAGCTGAAGGCCGCGGGCATCCCCGCCTTCACCTTTGGCGGCACGGTCAACTGGCACGTCATGCGCCTCATGGACGTTATCCTCGAAACCAAGTGCGGCGCCGAAAAGCACGACGCGCTGAAGGCGATGACGTTGGACTGGACCAAAGAACCCTGCGCGACGGATTCCTTCGCGGAGTTTGCGAAGTGGACGAAGGACTATACGCTGCAGCCGTTCATGGGCATCGACAACAAACAGTCCTACAGCCTCTTCACGGCCGGTCGTGCAGCGATGATGCTCGAAGGCGACTGGCTGGTCAGCCAACTCAACGGCTCCGGCGCCAATCTCGACGATTACGGCATCTTCCCCTTCCCCACAAATACCGACCGTCTCTACGGCTTTGCCGAGTACAATTACATCAGCACCAAGAGCAAGAACCCCGACATAGCGGCGAAATTCCTCGACTATTTCCTGTCGACGAAGGTGCAGCAGGATCTGCTCGGCCAGTTGAGCTCGACCTCCGTCAACAAGAACGTCCAGTATGCCAATCAGAAGCCGCTCGAAGCCGAATGGCTGGGCATCTTCCAGAAATACGGCAAGGTCTACATGAACGGCGACCAAGCCTTCCCGCTCGATGTCACGACGGAATATTTCCGCGTCATCAATGATGTCGCTTCCGGCAGCACCGAGCCGGCCGAGGCGGCCAAGCAGTTGCAGAGCTTCATCGCCAGCAGAAGCTGATCCCTCCCAAGCGCCAGTCGATCGACCTCTGAGTTGATCGGCTGGCACATTCTTTCATCAGCTGGCAGCGGCTTTTCACTGCCAGGAGGAAAGCATGTCACTTCGACAATCGACACATGATCCGCGCATGCAAGCGCTCATCCTGCTCGTGCCGGCGCTGGCGATCTATGCGGTCTTCGCGCTCTACCCGATGCTCAACGTCGTGATCCTGAGTTTCCAGAAGTGGAACGGGCTCGATCCCAATCGGCAATTCGTCGGCCTTGCGAACTATTCGGCGATTTTCACCAAAGATCCGGTCTTCTGGGTGGCGTTCCGCAACACGGTGATCTGGACCGTGATGAGCCTGATCTTTCCGCCGCTGGTCGGACTGCTGCTGGCGCTCAGCCTCAACCAGAAAATATTCGGCCGCAATGGCCTCAGGGCCATCTTCTATCTGCCTGTGATCATCGCGCCGATCGCCGTCGCCACCATGTGGAAGTGGATGTACGATCCCTTCTTCGGCCTGTTCGCCCAGCTGCTGACCTCCTGGGGCATGCAGGTCTGGATCAAGGATTGGCTGGGCAATAAGGATATCGCGCTTTATTCCGTCTTCGTCGCCTATCTCTGGCAGACGGTCGGCTTTTCGATGGTTCTATTCCTGGCCGGCCTGCAGAACGTCTCTCAGACGCTCGTCGAAGCGGCGCGCATCGATGGCGCCGGCCGCTGGGCGGTGTTCAAACATGTGACATTGCCGGCGTTGCGCCCGACGATCACCATCGTCCTCGTTCTCTCCGTCATCTCGTCGCTGAAGGCTTTCGACATCGTCTACGGTTTGACGGGCGGCGGTCCGGCCCAGTCCACGCAGATGCTGGCGCTCTGGGCGTTCACGCAGGCCATGCAGATCTTCGATTTCGGACGAGGTGCGGCAATATCCGTCGTGCTGCTGCTGATCACCATGGCCGTCGTCATTCCCTATCTCAGATGGACCCAGAAGCACGAGGAGGTCGAATCGTGACAGCAGTGCCGACCGACCATGCCGCCGTGCATCTCGAAGCCCAACCATCGTCGATGAAGCGCGATCCCGTTCTGATCGGCCTCTGGATAACGCTTGTCATCGTGGCGCTCGTCTGGGTCGCGCCATTCGTCTTCATCGTCTTCACCTCGCTGAAGACGCCGGCGGCGGTGACGAGCACCGGCGCCTTCATGCCGCCGGCCGAGCTTGCCTTCGAAAACTATGGCGCCGCATGGAGCCGCGGCAATTTCGCAAACTCCTTCTTCAACAGCGTCATCATCACCGTCATCAAGGTGCCGCTCGGCCTGTTCCTGTCGGCGATGGCCGCTTATGCCCTTGCCAAGATCAAGTTGAAGATCACCAAGGCGCTGCTGCTGCTCGTCGTGTTCGGCACGATGATCCCCTTCCAGGTGATGCTTGCGCCGCTCTTCACCCTGGTCAATTCCTTCGGCCTCATCGACACCTATCCGGGCGTCATCCTTCCCTACATCGCCTTCGGCGTTCCCTATCAGGTTTTCATCCTGCACGGCTTCTTCAAGGGCATTCCGAAGGAGCTATCGGAGGCAGCGCTGATCGACGGCGCCAGCCACTTCGTCATCTTCCGGCGGATCTTTCTGCCGGTATGCCTGCCCGTCCTCGCCGCACTGCTCATCCTCGACTTCGTTTCCACCTGGAACGAATTCGCCATGGCGCTGGTGCTGCTTCAGGACCAGCACATGTGGACGCTGCCGCTCGGCCTGATGTCGTTTCAGGGGCAGTTCTCCAGCAATTACGGCCAGCTCAACGCGGCGATCGTCATGACCGTGCTGCCGGCGACGATCGTCTATCTCATGTTCCAGCGCTACTTCGTCTCCGGCCTCACCTCCGGCGCCGTCAAAGGCTGATCACAAAATCATTCTACGAGGAGAGACAGAATGTCCGATGCAACAGTCGAAAAATGGGGTGTGTTCGAGGCCTCCTTCGAAGGGCCTGCCGGCGGCAATCCCTATCTCGACGTAGCATTCGATGCCGTCTTCACCCAGAAGAGCCGCGAAGTCCGCGTGCCAGGCTTCTATGATGGTAACGGCACCTACCGCATTCGCTTCATGCCCGATAGCGAAGGCGAGTGGTCGTTCCAGACGCGCTCCAAGACCGCGGCCCTCGACGGCAAGACCGGTGTTTTGGCCGCGACCGCACCTTCGGCCGGCAATCACGGCCCGGTGCGCGTGCGCAACAAATTCCATTTCGCCTATGCCGACGGCACGCCGTTCCTCTCCTTCGGAACGACCTGCTACGCCTGGACGCATCAACCGTTCGACATGCAGAAGCAGACGCTGGAGACGCTGAAGACGGCGCGCTTCAACAAGATGCGCATGGGCGTGTTTCCGAAGGATTATCCCTATAACGTCAACGAGCCGTTGCATGCCTGCTTCGAACGCGGCTCCGACGGCAAGGAAGACTTCGACCGGCCCAACCCCGCGGCCTTCCAGCACTTCGAAAAGCAGGTCGCCGCACTCTGCGACCTCGGCATCGAGGCCGATATCATCATCTTCCACCCCTATGACCGCTGGGGTTATGCCGACATGTCGGCCGCGCAGGATTTCCGCTATGTCGAATATCTGGCCGCCCGTCTTGCCGCCTACCGGAACGTCTGGTGGTCGCTCGCCAATGAATATGATTTCCTGATCGACACGAAACCGATGGAGCAGTGGGACCGCTACTTCCACATTCTGGAGGAAAACGACCCCTACCAGCATCTGCGGTCCATCCATAATGGCGACGTGACCGCCAATTTCGATCACCGCAAGCCGTGGGTGACGCACACCTGCATCCAGAACCCCGACGTCAAGCGGACCCAGGAATGGCGCGATGCCTATGGCAAGCCCGTCGTCAACGACGAGCCCGAGTATGAGGGCGACATCTTGCAGTCATGGGGCAATCTCCATCCGAGGGAGCTGGTGCATCGTTTCTGGATCACCATGGCGCGCGGCGGCTATGCCGGTCATGGCGAAACCTATTCTCACCCCGAGGATCTGATCTGGTGGGCCAAGGGTGGCGAATTGCGCGGCGAAGCGTGGAAGCGCATCGGCTTCCTCCGGGACCTCCTGGAGGCCGACGTCAAGCACGGTCTCGAACCGCTCGGCATCATCGGCGAATGGCCGTGGTCGCGCGTCTCCGGCGCGCGTGACGGCGACGGCGATTTCCGCCTGATCTATTTCGGCGAGCATCAGCCGGTGATCTGGTCCACCGGCCTGCCGGTCGACGGTGACGACTACGATGTCGATATCATCGACACCTGGGAGATGACGATCACGCCGGCCGAGAAAGTCGAGGCTCCCGTTCCGCATCCGACGCGCCATGGCTCGGTCGTGCGCGGCGGCAAGCCGGACGCGGCCTTCGGCGTGAAAATCCCGCGCAAGCCGTACCAGGCTTTGCGTGTGCGCAGGAAGCGCTAATCGAGAGGGTTCGGGATGTCAGGTTTAAGCATCAGAAACGTCAAGAAATCCTTCGGCACGGTCGATATCATTCACGGCGTCGACGTCGAGATCGCCGATGGTGAATTCACCATTCTCGTCGGCCCTTCCGGCTGCGGCAAGTCGACATTGCTGCGCATGATCGCCGGGCTCGAGGACATCACCGCCGGCCAGATCAGCATTGACGGCCGGGTGGTGAACAATCTGCAGCCGAAGGATCGCGATATCGCGATGGTCTTCCAGAACTACGCATTGTACCCGCAGATGACGGTCTCCCAGAACATGGGGTTTGCCCTTGAGCTCGCCGGAGCCAAGCGGCCTGAGATCGACAAGAAGGTCGGCGAGGCTGCGGCCATTCTCGGCTTGCAGCCGCTTCTCGACCGCAAGCCCGCCCAGCTTTCCGGCGGGCAGCGCCAGCGCGTCGCCATGGGCCGCGCCATCGTCCGCGATCCGAAAGTCTTTCTCTTCGACGAGCCGCTCTCCAATCTGGACGCGAAACTGCGGGTGAAGATGCGGGCGGAGATCAAGGCCCTGCACCAGCGCCTGAAGACTACCATCGTTTACGTCACCCACGACCAGATCGAGGCCATGACCATGGCCGACAAGATCGTCGTGCTGCACGGCGGCCGCGTCGAACAGATCGGCAGTCCGCTCGAACTCTACGACAGACCGCGCAACATCTTCGTCGCCGGTTTCCTCGGTTCCCCGGCGATGAATTTTCTCGAGGGGACCATCGAAGATGCCGGCAACCCGGTATTGTCGCTGCCGGGCGGTTCCCGCGTGCCGCTCTCGCGGGCTCCCGTTAATTCGGCAAACAGACCGATGACGCTGGGTATTCGTCCTGAAGATATCAGCTTCGGTGGCGAGAACGGCGTGGACGCGGTGGTCAAGGTGGTCGAACCCACCGGGTCGGAAACTCATGTCGCCGTGGACCTCGACGGCAGGGAGCTGACATGGGTCGTTCGCGAACGTGTCGAACTGGCGCCCGAACAGCAGGTGAAGCTTTCCTTCGAAACATCAAAGGTTCACTTCTTCGACCGACAGACGCAACAGCGTTTGAACGCCTGAACATAAGAGGCCGGAGGAACCGTCGAACCACAATTGCCTTTGCGGACGAAATGGCGATTTGTAATCTCCAACTTCGCCAATACGCCGTCAGTCTGGAGGTCGCCAAGAACATGCATATTCGAAAGGCAGTTTCTGCCGACGCAGCGGAACTGAGCGAGCTCCTCAACGAGATCATCCGGGCTGGGGGAACAACAGCACTCGAGACACCGCTTTCGGCTGCCGAGTTCGTGGACTGGTTCATCGACGGCGAGTTTCCTCTCCTCTGCCATGTCGCGGAGCATGATCGGTCGCTTATCGGCTTTCAGTCGCTCAGCCTATACGGCGATCCGCCGAAAGGCTTTGCCGACATCGGGACCTTCGCCCGCATGAACCCAAAGACTCCAGGCGTCGGCAGCGCGCTCTTTCCCGCAACCCGGGCCGCAGCGGAGGAACTCGGGCTCGACTTCATCAATGCCACCATTCGGGCCGACAATGTCAGCGGTCTTGCCTATTATGCCAAGATGGGCTTCGAGACCTATGACCGGCTGGTCCAGGTTCCGCTTCAAGACGGGACGCCCGTCGATAGGATCAAGAAGCGTTTCAGGATAGATGCCAGGCATCACGCGACACCTCACGCCTGAATGTGTCGACGGATCTGTGGGCGTGCCCGGCATCCCAGTGTCGGACCAGTTCTGGGTCAGCACGACCGGGCGTGCCGCGACCGGTGCCTGTGAAGAAGCGCAACTGGCTGAACACGTGGCCTGCCGGCGGAAGGAACTGAAACGAAGTCCTCAGCCGTGAACACCCTCGTCATATCCGTACGATGCGGACCGGGAATTCGCCGCGTACCAGCAGCGGGTCGAAGCCGCTATCAAATCGACCGAGCCGGATCAACCCGTCCCAGCTGTAATCGGCATAAAACAGCGCAAGGTTACCCCATGGCTTGAAGTAGCAGAGATCACCCGGCTGCTCGTTATCGAAGGGGCCGCTGGCTTCCTCAGTGAGTTTGCGCGGGAGATAGACGATCTTTTCGTTTTTGCCGTAGTCTTCGATCTTGAGATCCAGGGGAAGCATCGAAGCGAGTTCGAGCGCCGACGGATTGTCGTAGAGCGTCGCCGTCATGGTCATGCCGTTGAAGATTATCCGGATTCTGACATCGGTCGGTACTTGGCTCGCTGGATCCCGGCCTTCCTGTCCCTTGGCCGCATACGGCAGGGTTGCGGTTGCGAAGGTTGCGCCGAGGAGCGCACGGCGCGTCAGATATGAGGATGTCGACATGACTGCACTCCGTCAGACCGGCTGAGCAGTCGGCCGAAACAGGATCTCATTGATATCGACGTCGTCGGGTTCGTTCACCGCGAACGCGACGGTGCGGGCGAAGGTATCTGCACCGACCGCGATCTTGCTGACGAATTCCCTCGTGCCGGCCTGGATATCCTTCTCGCTGATATGCTCGAGCAGTTCGGTACTGACTGCGCCGGGAGAAATGATCGTCGTGCGGATATTGTAGGGCTTTACTTCCTTCCGCAGGCCTTCGGACAGGGCGCGCACGGCAAATTTGGTGGCGCAATAGACGGTGGCACCGGGGTCGACCACATGACCGTAGACGGACGAGACATTGATGATGTGCCCGGATTTCCGGGCCTTCATGTGCGGAAGCGCTGCGGCGATGCCATAAAGTACACCCTTGATGTTGACGTCGATCATACGGTCCCACTCATCGATCTTGAGCCGTTCGAGTGGTGCAAGCGGCATCAGACCGGCATTGTTCAGCATCACGTCGATGCGGCCGAACTCCTCCACCGCAGTGTCCACCAGTTTCTTGACCTGGTTCCGGTCGGTGACGTCGGTGGAAACGGCCTTGGCCTTATAGCCTCTAGCGGTCAACTCGCTCGCCAGCGCATCGATGCGCCCGCTTCGGCGCGCGCCGAGGACGACGAGAGCGCCGCGCTCGGCCAGATGGCGTGCCGTGGCCTCGCCAAGCCCGCTGCTTGCGCCTGTGATGACGACGACTTTGTTTTCAATGCCCTGAGACATGCCGATCTCCTTTGTCGAATTCGGAAGGTTAAGTGCGAGGGCTCGCCAGAGCGGCGAGCAGGGCTGATCCCGCGAGCAGGACGGCGGCGAGCAGGAAGGCGCTCCACCAGCCGGCAGTGTCGAACAGCACCCCGCCCGCAAAGGCGCCACCGGCGATGGCGAATTGGATCAATGCCACCTGCAGCCCACCGCCGGCTTCAAGTTCGCCGGGAATGATGCGTGTCATCCAGGTATTCCAGGCCACCGGAATAGGGGTGGTGAAGACCCCCCACAGCACCAGCAGGGCTGCTGTGACGGCCGTGAAGGGACCGAGGGCAATCAGCAGAAGGGCAAGCATCGCGAGCCCGCTCGGCAATCCGATCAGCAGGGCGGCAAGATGCCGCCGGAGGACGAAGCCGACAATGGATGTTCCCGCCAGGCCGCCAATGCCGAGCCCGAGAAGCATCATCGACAGTCCGTTCAATTCAACGCCCGTGACGCTTTCGAGGAATGGGCGCAGATAGATCGACAGTGCGTTCTGGCCGATGAAAGCGAGGCTGGTCGCCGCCATTCCGATCGCGAATCTGCGATTGCGCAGCAGTCCGAAGATTCTGGCAACCGAGACCGCTGCCGTTGCCGGCATCTTCGGCAGGACGGCCAATTGCCATACGAGCGCAGCCAGACCTATCGGAACCGTGATGAAGAAGGTGCCACGCCATCCGATCAGCCCGCCGAGGAAACTACCGAGGGGCGCAGCGATGACGACCGCAAATGCGGTGCCGCCCTGGAGCAAGGCGATAGCCTTGGGCAGGTCGGCTCCAGAAGCCAGGCGTGCCAGGATGGCTGTCGACAGCGACCAGAAGCCGCCGATCGAAATGCCGACCAGCGCCCGCCCGACCAGAAAGACGAGGAAGTTCGGAGCAAGAGCCACGGCCAGACTGGAAGCGACCAGCACCGCCGTATAAAGCAGGACGACCGTTTTCCGGTCGAGCCTTGCCAAAAACGCGTTGCCGAAAAGACTGGTGATCACCGCAAAAAGGCCAGAGACAGCGATCGCTTGTCCGGCCTGACCTTCCGAAATGGCCAGATCCTGGGCGATCGGCGTCAGAAGGCTCACCGGCATGAACTCCAGCCCCACCAGGAGAAAGGTCAGAAGCGAGAGGCAGGTGACCGCAGCCCATGGAGTAACGGTGCTGTCGGCCGGAACAGTCTCGTCCAATGTCAGTTCGATGGTCATTCCGCGTTCTCCTGTCCATTGCGGAAAGAGATAGCCGGATTGGTTTTGACAGACTAGCGGCTATAATCTGCATGTTGTGATGAGGGAGATTCACCAATGCGGCGCGACGAATTCACCGAGATGCGGGCGTTTCTCGAAGTGGCCAGAGAGCGGAGCTTCACGCGCGCGGCCGCCAAGCTGGGTGTCACCCGCTCGGCCCTCAGCCATACGATCCGGGCACTGGAAGAACGGCTCGGCGTCCGCCTCCTCTCCCGTACGACACGGGATGTCGCGCCGACGGCGGCCGGGGAGCGCCTGGTGGAGAGCATCGAACCCCATTTCGAAAGCATTGCCGCCGAGATCAGCGCAATCAGCGCCCTGCGCGACAAGCCCTCGGGCCATGTCCGCATCGTATGTCCCGACGACGCCATCGCGTTGGTTTTTCGTCCAAGACTGTCAGCCTTCTTGCGAGATTATCCTGATATCATCGTGGAACTCATTGTCGACAACGGATTCACGAACATCGTCGAGCGTCAGTTCGACGCCGGCGTTCGGCTGGGCGAGGCGGTTGCACGCGACATGGTGGCCGTTCGCATCGGCTCCGATGTCTCCTATGCCGTGGTCGGATCACCCGATTATTTCGCCCGCCGTTCCGTGCCGGCAAGCCCGCAAGACCTGACCCTCCACAATTGCGTCAACCTGCGGCTGCCAACCTCCGGCGCGCTCTATGCCTGGGAATTCAAGAAGGACGCACGCGAGTTCAGCGTCCGCGTCGACGGCCAGCTGATCCTAAGCCATATCGGATCGGCGATCGATGCCGCCCTCGACGGCGTCGGCCTCGCCTATTTGCCGAAGGACCTCATCCGACGATACGTTGAAACCGGTTTGCTCCGGGAGGTCCTTGTCGATTGGTGCCCGACCTTCCAAGGCTATCATCTCTACTATCCCAGCCGCCGCCATTCCTCGCCGGCCTTCAGCGCCTTCGTCGAGGCCTTCCGGTTCAGATCCCGGTAGCATCACACCGGAGACAACTGCAGTGGAGTATTGGCGCACTCGAAAAGGCAGCGCCATGCACACAAAATGATGCTTTTCGCGCTCATCGTTATTCCCTACTTCCTGTCAAGACAGGTGACGAAAAGGGGACGACCGCATGGCGACGCCGTTTTACTGGAACGAGCTCAACACATATGATTTTGCCGGCCTTTCCCCCGAGACCACGATTGCCGTTCTGCCCATCGCTTCGACGGAACAACACGGCCCGCATCTGCCGATCGCAACCGATGTCGCCATCGCGACCGGCATGCTGGCGGAGCTGAAGAGGCAGCGGCCGGAGAATCTGGACATCCTGGTCCTTCCGACACAGGAGATCGGCAAGGCCAACGAACATATTTACGGCCCCGGCACGTTGTCTCTCAGCGCCGAACTGCTCATCCCCGTCTGGACGGCGATTGGCGCAAAGGTTGCGGAAGCCGGGCTGCGGAAGATGGTGATCGTCAATTCCCACGGCGGCAATGTCGACATCATGAGCATCGTCGCGCGTGAACTGCGCGTGCGCCATCAAATGGCGGTGGTCTCCACGCAATGGGGCCGGTTCGGCCACCCGGAAGGCATGGTCAGCGATCACGAGAGCAGATACGGCATTCACGGCGGCGATGTCGAGACATCGTTGATGCTGCACTTCCGCCCCGACTTGGTGCGTATGGACAAGGCAGAGAATTTCGCCTCGAAGGCCGAACGGATGCGGCAGCAATCCAAATATCTTCAGCCCCTGCCGCCGCATTCGCTGGCCTGGATCGCGCATGACCTCAACCCCCTCGGCGTGGTCGGCGATGCCTCGATCGCCACCGCCGAAAAGGGCGAAGCGATCTGCCGCCATCAGGTCACGGGGTTTGTTGAATTGCTTGAAGACCTCAAGGCCTATCCACTTTCGAATCTCTATGTGAAATAGGCTCGGCCGCGGATCTCGTATCAGGTGGGATATGGCCCTTGGCCTGCAATTCCTGCACCAGGCCGAGCAGTTCGGCGAGCAGATATTCGACGAAAAGGCTGGTGGCCGCGTCGAGCGGCGCCCTGGCGCGCGCAAACAGCTTCATCTGCTGGTAACGCGCATGCGGCTCGGCGATCGGACGGAAGACGAGTTCGCCGCGCCGGCATTCGGTGATGACGTCGAGCGGATTGAGCAGCGTCAGCCCGGTGCCGCATTTGACGAGTTGCTTCAGCATCTCCGATGCATTGGTTTCCAGCACCGGCTCGACAGGGATGGGCAGCCGCGCAAAGGCAAGGTTGATCACCTCGCGCAGGCTGGTGCCCGGTTGCGCCAGAACCAGTTTTTCCTGCGTGACATCGGCAAGGTTGATCGGCCCGGGACCGATCAGGTGATGGCCCGGCGGCAGCACGACACCGATCGGGATATCGAAATTTCCGAGCGTGCGGATCCCCGGCATGGCCGGGATATTGAAGCCGAGACCGATATCCACCTCGCCTGATACAACGGGGCTGGCCGTCGTGCCGCCGGTATCGTTGCGCAGCTGGACGAAGACGCGTGGATGCTCTGAAAGAAAGCGCGCGATGATTTCGGGCAGCGGCCCGGCGGCAAGGCCGACGGTCGTCACCATGCGCACCTTCCCAGCCTGCTGCATCTTGAGGCTGCGGATGCGCCCCTCCAGGCGCTCGTAATTCTTCAGCACGTCCCGGATATGTTCGATGCAGAGTTCACCGGCAGCCGTCAGCCGCAAACCGCGCGGCAGCCGCTCGAAAAGCGGCGCCCCGATCTCTTCCTCCAGCGCCAGAATCTGCCTGTTGACCGCCGATGACGCAACATTGAGGCGCGCGGCCGCCTTGCGGATCGAACCGGAACGGGCGATCTCGTTGATGTAAAGAAGGCGTCTGGAGTGCAGCATGATCTCTCCGGTGCATAAATTTTACGCAGGGCGCACAAATTATCTTCAGCTTTCCGACAGATGCCGAAAAGGCATCAATGCGCACGAATTTTGATGCTTTTCAAAGCGCAACGCAATGGCTCAAATTCCCTTAAAAGGGAGCCGACCAAGGCTTCCTTCGGTTAAAAAGGGGAACTGCCGACCATGTTGAAAGCACTGACGAAGACGCAATTCCTGAGTTGCCTCGGCCTTGCCGCGATGCTTGCCGCCGCCTCGCCGGCGCTTGCCCTCGACAAGGTGAGCTATGGGACGAACTGGCTTGCCCAAGCTGAACATGGCGGCTTCTACCAGGCCGTCGCCGACGGCACCTATGCGAAATACGGCCTCGACGTCACCATCGTCCAGGGCGGCCCGAATGCGGCAAACAGCGCGCTCCTGATCTCCGGCAAGCTCGATTTCTACATGGGCGGTCCGCAGGGAGAAATTTCCGCCGTCGAGCAGGGCATTCCGCTGGTCGATGTCGCCGCGATCTTCCAAAAGGATCCGCAGGTGCTGATCGCCCATCCGGATAACGGTGTCGACAAGTTCGAGGACCTCGCCAAGCTGAAGACGCTGTACCTCAGCAAGGACGGCTACCTCACCTATTTCGAATGGATGAAGGCCAACTTCAAAGGCTTCAAGGACGAGCAGTACAAGCCCTATAACTTCAGCCCCGCCCCCTTCCTCGCAGACAAGGACTCCGCCCAGCAGGGCTACCTGACATCAGAACCCTACGAGATCCAGAAACAGGCAGGCTTCGAGCCGAAGGTCTTCCTGCTCGCCGACAACGGCTATTCGCCCTATTCGACGATGATCACGACGACGCAGGCGATGATCGACGGCAAGCCCGATGTGGTGCAGCGCTTTGTCGATGCCTCGATCGAAGGCTGGTACAACTACCTCTACGGCGACAACACCAAGGCGAACGAACTGATCAAGAAGGACAATCCTGAAATAACCGACGGCCAGATCGCCTATTCGATCGCCAAGATGAAGGAATACGGCATCATCGAATCCGGCGACAGCCTCGACAAGGGCATCGGCTGCATTACCGACGCCCATTACAAGAAGTTCTTCGACGAGATGACCGCCATCAAGGTGTTCAAGACCGATACCGACTATACCAAGGCCTTTACGACGAAGTTCGTGTGCAAGGGCACCGGAATGGCGCTGAAGAAATAAGCCTCCCAGGCCAGGTCCGCCGCCTGCCTGGCGGCGGACCGCATCCCTTCGACAAATGAGCGAGAATATGTCCCTAGCCGAAACCAAGGCGGCGCCTTCGAAGGAAACGAAAAAGCGGCCGCTGGTTGTCATGCAATCGGTGTCGAAGGTGTTTTCCAGCGGCACGACAGCACTTTCAGGCATGTCGCTGACGGTCGAAAGCGGCGAGTTCGTTAGCCTGCTCGGCCCTTCCGGCTGCGGCAAGTCTACGGCGTTGCGCATCATCGCCGGCCTTGGCGACATCACCGCGGGCAAGATCGATTGGCCGAGTTCACGCATCAATTCGAAAGGCCTGCCCGAGGGCGATATCGGCTTCGTCTTCCAGGAGCCGACGCTAATGCCGTGGAAGACCGTCTTCGGCAACGTCTACCTGCCGTTGAAATTGCGGGGGATTTCAAAGGCGGAAGCCCGTGACCGGATTGTGGAAGCGCTGGCGACCGTCGGTCTTCAAGATTTTGCCGATGCCTATCCACGAGAACTTTCCGGCGGCATGAAGATGCGCGTATCGATCGCCCGTGCGCTGGTGACGAAGCCGAAGCTGCTGCTGATGGACGAGCCTTTTGCGGCGCTCGACGAAATCACCCGCCAGAAGCTCAACGACGACGTGCTGCGGCTGTGGCAGACGACGGGTATCACTGTGATCTTCGTGACGCATTCGGTCTTCGAATCCGCTTACCTCTCCAACCGGATCGTGGTGATGAAGGCGAGACCCGGCCGCGTGCATGCCGATTTTCCGCTGATGACCAGCCTCGAGCGGGATTCGCATTATCGAACCTCGGAACAATATCGGCAGGCCTGCGAGACGGCATCGCGTTCGTTGATCGAGGCGATCGGCGGATCGGAGGAGCACTGATGAGTGTCGAAAGCATCCAAACTGCCGAAGTCGCATCCCTGCCCGTCGCCAAACCGGCGAACGTCGGGCGGCGCGACCTGGCACTGCGCATCGCCGTGCCTTTCCTGGTCATCACCGTGCTCATCATCATCTGGGAGCTTTACGTGGTGCTCTCGGGCGTACCGCCTTACATCCTGCCCGGCCCCGGCGCCGTGGCGGCAGCCTTCGTCAATGATTGGGGTACGCTTGCGCCTGCCCTCTGGGTCACGACCCAGATTACCTTCATCTCGCTGATACTGGCGCTGATCGGCGGCGTGGGGTTTGCGATCTTTCTCGTGCAATCACGCTGGATCGAGATCGCCTTCTATCCGCTCGCCGTGATCCTGCAGGTGACGCCGATCGTGGCGATCTCGCCACTGATCCTGATCTACGCTCCCTCCACGCAGGTGGCGCTGCTCATCTGCGCCTTCCTCGTCGCATTCTTCCCCATCCTGTCAAACATGGTGCAGGGCCTGAAGAGCGTCGACCATAACCTCATCAACCTCTTCGAACTCTACGGCGCCTCGCGCTGGCAGACGCTGATCCATCTGAAGATCCCAGCCGCCCAGCCCTATTTCATGACCGGTCTTCGCATCGGCGGCGGCCTTGCGCTGATCGCCGCCGTCGTCGCCGAATTTGCCGCGGGCTCCGCCGGCGCCGGCTCCGGCCTCGCTTTCCGCCTGCTGGAAGCGCAGTACCGGATGAACATACCGCGGCTCTTCGCTGCGCTCTTGATGCTCTCCATGCTTGGGGTCGCCATTTTCGGCCTTACCACCCTCATCGCCTGGCTGAGCCTCCACCGCTGGCATGAAAGCAGCATCAAACGGGAAAACTGATGACCTATTCCTTCATATCCCCGCCAAATGCGGCCCGCTTCGTGCTGAGCAATGCGACGGTGCCCGCCGTCACCGTCGAGCCTGTCGACGTGCCGGTTACGGAAGGACTCGCCACGGTCGATATCGTCATCAGCGACGGTACGATTGCCGCCATCCGGCCGGCTGGCGCCGCACCCGCCGATTATGCCAGGATCGATCTCAAGGACGGCATGGTCTGGCCCTGTTTTGCCGATATCCACACCCATCTCGACAAGGGCCATATCTGGCCGCGTCAGGCTAATCCCGACGGCAGTTTCATGGGCGCGCTCGATGCCGTCAGGGCCGACCGGGAAGCCAACTGGTCGGCCGCGGACGTGAAACGGCGCATGGAATTCTCGCTGCGCTCCGCCTATGCCCACGGCACCAGCCTGATCCGCACCCATCTGGATTCGCTGGCGCCCCAGCACCGCATCTCCTTCGAGGTCTTTGCCGAAATCCGCGATGCCTGGAAGGAGAGGATCGCGCTGCAGGCCGTCGCCCTCTTCCCGCTGGACGCCATGGCGGACAGCTCCTTTTTTACCGATCTCGTCACCGTCGTCCGGCAAACAGGCGGCCTGCTTGGCGGCGTCACGCGCATGGGGCCGGAGCTCATCTGGCAGCTCGACACGCTCTTCAGGACTGCCGCAGAGCATGGGTTGGATGTCGATCTGCATGTCGACGAGACGGATGATCGCGGCGCCGAGACGCTGAAGGCGATCGCCGAGGCCGTGCTGCGCAACGGGTTCGAGGGCAAGGTGACCGCCGGCCATTGCTGCTCGCTCGCCCGCCAGGAAGAAGACACCGCAGCGCGCACCGTCGAGCTGGTCGCCAAGGCAGGCATAGCGGTCATCGCGCTGCCGATGTGCAACATGTATCTGCAGGACCGCTATGCCGGCCGCACCCCGCGCTGGCGCGGCGTCACCCTGTTCCACGAGCTGGCCGCCGCCGGTGTCGCGACCGCGGTCGCCTCCGACAATACCCGCGACCCCTTCTATGCCTATGGCGATCTCGATCCGGTGGAGGTCTTCCGCGAGGCCGTGCGGATTCTGCATCTCGACCACCCGCTCGATACCACGGCGCGTGTCGTCACCACCTCGCCCGCCGCCATCGTCGGACGGCCGGACAAGGGCCGCATCGCCGCCGGCGATCCGGCCGATCTCGTGCTCTTCAGCGCGCGGCGTTGGAGTGAATTCCTTTCCCGTCCGCAGTCTGACCGCGTCGTGCTTCGTCGCGGCAAGGTGATCGACCGCAGCCTGCCGGATTACCGTGAACTCGATAGCGTCGTTGGAGCCTGACATGGCCGATTATCAGAAGATCAAAAAGGAACTCGAAGGCATCGCCGTCGAAGACAATCCGGCGCTCGTGCGCCAGAAGAGCCGGGATTTCTATTGGTACTCGCCAATCCTGAAGGCGCAGCTCGACAATGTTTCCGCCGATCTCGTCGTCACGCCGAAGACCGAGGACGAGGTCATCCGGACGCTGAAGATCGCCTATGCCCACGACGTGCCGGTCACGCCGCGCGGCGCCGGCACCGGCAATTACGGCCAGGCCATGCCGCTTTCCGGCGGCATCGTGCTGAATCTTGCCGCCATGGACAAGATCAAGGAGATCCATCCCGGCCGCGTCGTCTGCGAACCCGGCATCGTGCTTGCCCAGCTCGACAAGCAGACCAAGGCCCATTCCGGCCAGGAGTTGCGCTTCCACCCCTCCACTGCCCAGACGGCGACGGTCGGCGGCTTCATCGCCGGCGGTTCGGGCGGCGTCGGCTCGATCACCTGGGGCGGCTTGCGCGACCTTGGCAACATCCTGCGCCTGCGCGTCGTCACCATGGAGGCCGAGCCACGTGTGCTCGATCTCACCGGCTGGGATCTCCAGAAAGTCAGCCACGCCTACGGCACGAACGGCATCATCACCGAGATCGAGATGCCGCTTGCGCCTGCCTATGACTGGGTCGATGTGCTGGTCGGCTATGACGACTTCATGGACGCGGTGCGCTTTTCCGACGCGCTGGCCAAATGCAACGGCATCCTCGTCAAAGAGATCGCGCCGATCGCGGCTCCCATTCCTTACGACTATTTCACCCGCCACAAGCCCTACATCCGTCAGGGCCAGTCGATCGTCGTGCTGATGATCGCGCCGCACTCCCTGGATGCCTTTCTTGCCTTCACCGCGGCGCAGAAGGGCGAGATCATGTTCCGCTCCGACACGGTGGAAAGCATGCGCGGCATTCCGCATGCCTATGAGCTGGCCTGGAACCACACGACATTGCGCGCCCTTAAGGTTGACCCGAACTTTACCTATCTGCAGGTGCAATATCCGGGACCGGACCATGTCGCCAAGGTGCGGAAGATGGTGGAGATCTTCGGCGACGAAGTGCCGGGTCATCTCGAATTCATCAAATTCGACGGTCAGATCCAGTGCTCCGGCCTGCCGCTAGTGCGCTATACCACCGAGGAGCGGCTGGAAGAGATCATCAAGATCCACCAGGACAATGGATGCCCGATCTTCAACCCGCACCGCTATACGCTTGAGGAAGGCGGCATGAAGCGCACCGACACGGTGCAGCTTGCCTTCAAGCAGGAAACCGATCCGAAAGGCCTGCTCAATCCCGGCAAGATGATTGCCTGGGAAAATCCCGATTTCGATTTCAACGCCGGCAAGAACTATCTCTTCCCCGGTCTCGCGGCCCTGATGGAGGCTTCATGAGGGTTCTCGTCCTCCACTCTCACCCGGTCGAGGAAAGTTACGGCAAGGCGCTCTACCGGCAGACCGTCGAGAGCCTTGAGAAGGCCGGGCATACGGTGGATGGCTGCGACCTTTACGAAGAGCAGTTCGATCCGGTGCTCTCACGCCGCGACCGGCTCGTCTATCACGACTATCCGGAAAATCTGAAACTGGTGGAATCGCATGTCGAGCGGCTGAAGGCGGCCGAGGGGCTGGTGATCTGCACCCCGATCTGGAATTTCGGCTTTCCGGCAATCCTGAAGGGATATTTCGACCGCGTATGGCTGCCGGGCGTTTCCTTCGAACTGGTCAATGGCAAGGTGGAATCGCGGCTGCGCCACATCCGCAAACTCGCCGCCGTCCTGACCTACGGCGCAACGCCCTTCCGCGCTTTCGCCGCCGGCAACCCGCCGAAGAAGATCGTCAAGAGAGTGCTGAGGGCGCAGATCAATCCGGTGAGGCCGGTGACCTTCCTCGCCCATTACGACATGAACAATTGCACGCCGGAGACGCGGGCAAAATTCCTCACCCGCGTCGGAGACGCGATGGAGCGCTTTTAAAAAATCTTCGCCGCCGTCACCTCGACCTCCACGAAGAATTCCGGCCGCGTAAAGCCGCCGACGACGATCAAGGTGGAAACCGGCTTCGGATCGAGGGTATAGCGATCCCGCACGGCCATATAGGCCGGAAAGTCTTCGCGCCGGGTGACGAACCCCGAAATGCGGATGACATCGGCAAAACTCATCTCCGCCTCTTCGAGAATGGCCTTGATCGCCTCGAAGCAGAGTTCCGCCTGCGCGGTCACGTCGCCCGGAACAGTATCGTCGAGACCGATACCTAACTGGCCCGAAGTGACCAACAGCGATGCGCCGGGCGGCACGAGCAGGCCGTGATTGTAATTCCCGAAAGGCCGGCGCACCGAGGCCGGATTGAAGGTCTTCTTCATCGATCGCTCTGAAATTTTCTCATAGGCCTGCAAATACCGCACCCTACAGGACGCGGCGGGATATGAGAATATCGCCACCGCCCATTATGTCTTGTGACAAGGCAGGATGAATGCCTTGAACGGATACTAGCCCTTGACAGCACCCGAGATCATCGAGCCGGAAATCTGCCGATACATGAGGAGGCCTAGAAAGGCTGGAGGCAGCGCGCCGAGGATCATCACGGCCGATGCCGTCCCCCATTGTACGCCGCCGCCGCTTGCCGCAAAAAAGAAGGAAGCGCCAACGGTCATCGGCACCGCCTTGTTTGTCGTCAGCATCAGACCGAAGAGGAACTCGTTCCAGGCGGTGATAAAGCCGAAGATGAAGGTCGTCACCAGTGCAGGACGCACGACCGGCCGAATGATGCGGATCATGATCTGAAACGAATTCGCGCCGTCCACCTTTGCCGCTTCGTCCAGTTCGAGCGGGACGTCGGAAATTGCATTGACGAGAATGACAAGCGCCAGCGGTGTGTTGACGATGGTCAGGATCAGGCCGAGACCGAGCTGGGTATCGAGCAAACCGAGCCATTGGTACATCATGTAGAGCGGGATGGCGAAAATGATCAGCGGCACGGCGCGCAGATTGACGATGATCGGCAGCAGCGTGTGCTTGCCCGCTTCGCTCCTGGCGATCGCATAGGCCGCGGGAAAGGCGAGCATGATCGCAAGCCCCGTGCCGATCAACGAAGCGACGGTGCTGTTCCAGAGGTAGGAATAGATATTGAAACGGTCCGTCTGCGTTAAAACCCGCAGGTAGTTTTCGAGAGTCGGCTGGCTGATCCACAAACCAGGATTGACCGACAGTTCGCGCGCGCTTTTGAACGACGTAACGAGTGTGACGATGATCGGAAAATTCATCGCAAGAGCTGCGGCTGCAAAAACAATCCAGCGGAGCGTGTTCATCATCGCTCACGTCCTCCTGCGGCCGGCCAGCCAGTTGAGGCTATAGAGCACGAGCAGCGAGGCAAGGAAGAGAACAACGGAAGCCGCCACCGCCTTGCCGATCGCACCCTCCTTGAAAAATGCCTGATAGATATAGATCGACAGCGACATGGTCGAGCCGCCCGCACCGCTGCCGGTCAACGCGTAGACGTTGTCGAAAACACGAAAGCCGTCGATGAAGCGAATGAAGAAGGCGATCATGAGCGTCGGCAGCATCAGCGGCAGTTCGATAAACCAAAGCAGCTTGATTGCCGACGCGCCGTCGAGGGCGGCCGCCTCGCGCACGTCGAGCGGCACGGCGACATAGGCCATGTAAAACAGCAGAAAGGCAAACGGCGTCCATTGCAGCGTTTCGACCACGGTCAGCGTCCAGAATGCGTGAGCGACGTCGAGGAAGGCCGGGCTGTCGCCGAACCACTCGAAGAGATAATAGGGCACCGGCCCGGCAAATTCGTGCAGCACCAGGCGATACATCAGTCCGATCATGGCCGGCGCCACCATGAGCGGCAGCATGAGGGGCGCCATAAGGACCGAGCGCTTTGACAGAAGAGGCGCCAGAAAAATCGCAAGAAACAGGCCGAGCAGGCATTCGATAAGCGCCGTCAAGATGCCGAAGCGCAGCGAAAAGAAAATGGCGCGCCAGAAATCCCGATCGGCAAGCACCGCCAGGTAATTGCCGAAGCCGCTCAGCGTCGGACTTCGCAGTGTCTGGAAATCGACCGTCGAGACGGAATAGATGATGTTGATGACTGCGGGAAATCCGAGGAACAGCAGCAGGAAACCCACGAGCGGCGTGAGATAGGCTCTTCCCTCGGCACGTCTTACTATGGCCATTTCGATCCGCCGGCTGGGGCCGGATGCCCTGCAAAAGACAGGGCGTCCGGCGAATATCACTTCTTCAGGAGGTCCTGCATGCCAGCCTTCGCATGAGCCAGCGCGTCATCAAGGCTCTGCTGGCCCGACCAGTAGCCGGTGAACTCTTTCGCCTGCAATTCGTAGACGGAGAGTGCGTTAGCCGAAGTCGCACCGTTCATCACGTAGCCGTACCTGCTGGCAAACTCGCCGAGTTTGACGAGATCAGGACGTTCCTTGGCGACTTTCGCCACCACGTCGGGCGCAAGAGCCGGAGAGCCGCCGCTTCGTGCATAGAGCAGGGCCGCATCCTCGGTCGCCAGCCACTTCAGGAATTTGACGGCGCCGTCCTTGTTCTTGGCGTTCTTGTTGAGGCCGAGACCAAGACCGTGAATATGGTCGGCGCGTCCGTTCGGCCCGGCCGGCGGTGCCACAATACCGGTGACGTCGGCAACTGCGGGGGTTTTCTCGGCATTGGTGAGATCCGCCGCAGCGGCATTCCACTGAAGTGCCGTGGCAGCCTGCCCGGCACCGTAGGCGGCATTGGTCTCGGCATATTCATAGCTCAGCGAATCCTTAGGCGAAGCACCGGCGTCGTAAAGCTTCTTGTAGAGTTCAAGGCCAGTCTTGTAGGCATCGGAATCAACGGTGACATTGCCGTCCTTGTCGGTCCAGTCTGCGCCATAGGAGCGCGGCAGCGACTGGAACACCATCATGTTGAAGAGCAGGTTCTTCATCTGCAATACGGTGCCATAACGCACGGGGCTTTCGGAATTCACCTGCTTCGAGAAGTAGAGAGCCGTTGCCGCCCAGTCGTCCCAGGTCCAGTTATCCGGGTCCTTCGGCTGCAATTCCTTGCCGAGATACTGCTTGGAGATTTCAGCATATTTCGCCTTTGCCGCATCGTCCTTCATCAGCGCATCGATCAGATCCTTGCGATAATACATGAAGTGCAGCGACAGATCTGTCGGCACTCCATATTGCTTGCCGTCGAACTGCATGGTCTTCAGCACGGATTCGCCAAACGTCTTTGCGGCATCGCTACCGAGGTCGACTGGCTCCATGTACGGTGCATAACGGCCGATCGAGTAGGTGGCAACGAGGTTGATGTCAAAGGCAGTCGACCCCGCTGCCATGTCGGCCTGCAGCTTGTCGTAGAAGCCCTCCCGGTTGAAGAATAAGAGTTCGACCTTGTCGGCGTCGCTGATGCCCGCAGTGGCGTTGTAGGCTTCGACGGTCGCACGAAGCGCCGTTTCTTCCGAACCACCCGGCCAGCCAAGAACGGTCACTGTCGCATTCGAGGTGCCCGGCAAAGCAACGCTTGCGAGAAGCAGGGCAAGGGCTGATAAGGACGTTCTGTTCAATGTCATCGTAGTTCCCTTTCTCTTATTGTTACGTCTGAATCCATGTTTTCTGGAATTATTCAGTCACGTCGCACTGCCAGGCTCGCCACGCCGACGATGCCGGCACGGCTGCCGAGCCTGGCGGGTACGAGAACGGGCGTCAGCCGGGCGTCGATACCCGCAAGGCAATCACGAATCCGGTCGAGGTAGGCCACTGCAAGGCCGATGCCGCCACCGATGACGATATGCTTGGGATCGAGCATCATTTGGATATCGCAGCAGAGCGTCGCTGCGCGGAATGCCGATTGCGAGATGATCGCCTCGGCCCAGGCCTCACCGCTGTTGGCATGCTCGAAAACCTCGGCGGCGGTCGCCTGATGCCCGGCCTTTGCAGCCTCGGCCGCTATCCAGCGGCCCGACGTCTGGTCTTCCAAAGGCGACTGCCCGGCGGACGGACCACGGATCAGCCCGAAATGACCGGCAAGCCCGGCAAGTGGGCGCCCGTTGACAATGATGCCGCCGCCGATGCCGGTCGAGATGGTGAGGAACACCAGATCGCCGCCATCGCCGGCACCAAACCTGTATTCTCCCCAGGCGGCCGCCTGCGCATCGTTGACGGCAAAAACCGGTTTACCGAAGGTCGCCGTCGCCTTATCGACCAGCGGATAGCGATCGGGAATGCCGAGCGTCGCCGGATTGAGCGCCGACCAGCATCCATCCTGAATGAAGCCCGTCACCGCGATGCCGACACGCGAATAGCGATCCGTCCATGATCGGATAGAGTCGGCGATCATGGCAAGCCAGGCATCGGGGCCCGTATCCCGCACCGTCGGCACCGTAATTTCAGCCAGCACTTCGCCGCCCCTGACCAGAGCCACCATCGTCTTCGTGCCGCCGATATCGATTGCAAGCGCCGTTTGGGTATCGTCGGCATCATAGGCCGCAGCGACGGCGTCGCGAAACCACGACGTCACGTGCTCGGTGCGCGTGATCGCCGAGCCTACGACGACGGCAAAAGCCCCGGCCTTGGCTGCGGCGGCAGCCTGCTCCACCGTGCGGATACGACCCTCGGCTATGACATAAGGCGTCAGCGTGTGCATGGCTGTGATCAGGCCGATATCCGGATCGACAGGCTCAGGCCCGCCGACATAGCCGGACAGCGTGGTGCCGACGAAATCGACGCCGGCCGCCAGGGCGTTGCGCGCATCTTCGAGGCTCGAACAGTCGGCCATCGTCAGCTTGCCCCTTGTCTTAATCGCCTGCACCAGCTTCTGGACGGAGACGGGACGCAGGCGATCCGTGGCGTCGAAGGCGACGATATCGGCGCCCGCATCGAGCAGCGCTTCGGCATCGGCAACGAACGGCGTGATACGCACCGGACTGTCATCGAGATCGCGTTTGACGATGCCGATGATCGGCACGTTCACGGCCGGACGAACGGCCTTCACATAGGCGATGGATTCGATCCGCAACGCTCTTGCGCCGGCATCGACGGCGGCCTTGGCGAACCCCGTCACGAATTCAGCCGTGTCCGTAGGACCGCCCGGAACCGGCTGGCAGGAAACGATAAGGCTCTTTTTGATGTCGTCGCGCTGCAATCGTGACACTCCATTTCGGCATCACGATAGTTAGAAAATACCAGATTACAACCAGTTTATAACTGGTATTATCGCCTCAGTTCGAAGACGAAGTCGTAAACGTCGCCCTTATAGCGGCTCTCGCAGTATTCGACGATCTGGCCGTCGCCGAGGAAACAACGGCGCTCCGTCATCAGCAACGGCGCTCCGGCATCGCAGTGGAGATGCTGCGCATCCTCCACCGAGGCCGCGCGTGAACGCATGCGCTGCACGGCGCGCTGCGGCAGGAAGCCCCGCGTTTCCAGCGTCTCGTAGAGAGAGTCGCCGACCATGTTGGCCGAAGGTATGAAGCGAACCGGCACCGTTGAGGTCTCGACCGCAATGGGCACGCCATCGGCGGTGCGGATACGCTTCATGCGCAGGATATTGCTATTGCCAGCAATGCCGAGCGCCATCATCTCGGTCGGAGACGGGCGGCTTATCTGCTTGGAAAGCCATATACATCCTGGAACGAGCCCCCGCGCGAGGATGTCTTCCGAAAAGCTGGTGAGCGTGGAAAGGGATTTTTCGACGCGCGATCCGACTTCCGTCTTGAAGCCGTGGCGGCGATTGAGGAAACCCTCTTCCTCGAGCAGCGCCAGCGCCTTGCGTATTGTCACCCGGGAAAGCGACAGCGTCTCGGCCAGAACACGCTCTCCAGGCAGAACGGCGCCGGCCTTAAGCGTATTCGAAAGGATCGCGGTTTCGATCGCCGCTTTCAGCCGCTTGTAGAGCGGCAGACCGGATGCTGACACCTGCAATTCCTTACCAATCGCTTCGATCAGTTCATCTGTCGCCATGATTTCTCCCGATACCGTCCGCGGCACATTCAGTTTTTTCTGTGGAATACGCCTGGATCTATACTGGTATTAGAATGAAAGGGCAATCGCCAGGCAGCGGACCAGTTCTGCGCTGCGATGCAAACCTGCCCATTTGACAGATATCCTACAAGTGGATATGTAGACTTCATCAGATGGGCGAAACCAGAAGAAGACCGGGGTAAATGACATTGAAATCGATGAAGCCGCTGACGCGCGCCCCGCTGTTGCACGTATCGGTCCAGGAAAGCCTGCGCGCCTATATCAATGATAATGGCCTGGCGCCCGGAACCCTGCTTCCGGCTGAAGGAGAGCTCGCCACCCAGCTCGGCGTCAGCCGCAATTCGCTGAGGGAAGGCATCAAGGCGCTGGAATCGGTCGGCGTGCTAGAGACGCGGCGCGGCGTCGGCATCTTCGTCAAGGCCTTTTCCTTCGAGCCGCTTCTCGACAATCTCGCTTACGGCCTCGGCGGCGCCCTGCGGCAGATCGAGGAGGTCCTCGAAATCCGGCGGACCTTGGAAGTGGGGTTGATCGGCAAGACGATCGAGGTGATCGCAGAGGAGGACATCGCCGAACTGCGCGCCACCGTCAACCGCATGCGCGCCCATGCCGAGCGCGGTGAAACCTTTGCGACAGACGACCAGCTGTTCCACCGACTGCTGTTTCGCTGCCAGGACAATGAGACGCTCGTGCGGCTGATCGATGTCTTCTGGCTCGCCTTCTACAAGGCATCGGATTTCGTCAACCTTGAAAATACCGATCCGATGGCGACGTGGCGCGATCACGCCGCGATCGTCGATGCGATCGAGGCAAGGGATCTGGAGGAGGCGCGCAGACGCCTGGATCGTCACTACGAGGGCATTGCCCGGGTGATTGCCAACAACAAGGCAAGTTCAAACATGGGAGGAACACATGAAAAGACTGTCTAGATTATCCGCCATCGCGCTTGGCGCCATGCTGTCGACGGTTGCCGTGCCGGCTCTTGTCGTCTCGGGCGCTGCAACAGAGGCTCAGGCCGCCACCCTGTCCGGCGGTTTCGATGTCGGCCCCGGCGGCTTCCAGGGCAATTTCAATCCGCTTGCCGCGACCGCCGGCTTCACCTGGCTCAGCATCTACTACGAACCGCTGGTCAGCTATGACGAGGCGCTGCAGAAGGTGGTTGGCGCACTGGCAAGCTCCTACGAGGTCAGCCCGGATCAGATGACCTACACGTTCAAGCTCGCCGATGCCAAATGGCATGACGGCAAGCCCTTCACCGCCAAGGACGCCAAGTTCACCATCGGCCTTGCGACCAGGTGTTCTTCGCCAGCTGGTCGGCCGGTATGGAGGAGAGCGCATGCTCGGGCAGCATCATCACCTTGGTCATCGTGTCGAGAAGACTGCTGCTGGGTGCGCTGAGCTTGATGACGACGGTGTGATCGTCCGGCGCCTCGACGGACGATATGCCCTTCAGTCGGGCGGCGAGCACCGAGCCGGATTTCACATCCATGGTCCACCACCCCGATCGGCACCGGCCCGTTCAAATTCACCAAATACGTCTCGGACCAGTATGTCGAACTTGCCGCAAACACCGATTATCGTGGTGGCAAGCCCGCCCTGGAACGCGTCATCAATCGCTATTTCGCCAACCCGGCCGCAGCGATCGCAGCGCTGAGATCCGGTGAAATCCAGTTCACTTACGTCGATTCCAACGATGTGCCGACCTTCAAGGACAACAAGGACTTCAAGGTCATCGAAGGTGACTCTTTCGTCGTCAACTATCTCGGCTTCAACCACGATTCCCCGCTCTGGAAGGACGTGCGTGTCCGCAAGGCGGTGATGCACGCGATCAATCGCGATGCCATCATCCAGAGCCTCTACGGCGGCGCGGCAAAGCCCGCCAACTGCGCCTATGTCGCCGAACAGCTGATACCGCCTGATATCGACACCTATGCCTATGATCCGGAGAAGGCCAAGCAGTTGCTGACGGAAGCCGGCTGGGATCAGATCAACGGCGCCAAGCCGATCACGCTTCTGACCTATTACACCACCCCGCTGGCGACCAACGTCCTTGCGGCAGTCCAGGCAATGCTTGCCCAGGTCGGCATCAACATCGTCCCGCGCGCCGTCGATGCCCCGACCTATAACAGCATCGTGCTCAATGCGACGCCGGATATCGCCCAGTTCCAGATGGTCTATGCCGGGCTGCAGAACGGGCCGGATGCCGGCAGCATCAACGTCGGCCTCAACGAGAAGCAGATCCCTCCGGCCGGACCGAACGTTGCCAGGGTTCGCATGCCCGACCTCACCAAGGCACTCGATAGCGCGCTTGCCGAGCCTGACAGCGCCAAGCGGAATACGGCCTACCAAGACGTCTGCAAGGTGATGAACACGAACCTGCCCTGGGCCACGCTCTGGGTGGCAAACCGCTACGGCATCGTCTCGACCAAGGTGAAGGATTTCGTCTGGACGCCGGCTCCGGGCGGCGGCCCCTACCAGGCCGACCCGCAGAAATGGTCGATCGCCGAATAGGCGTTTTCCGCAAAGCCTTGAGGGTGGCTTCGGCCACCCTGACAAGACGGCCTGACAAACGGCCCGACAATACGGATTGCCGATGCTCCGATACAGTCTCAGACGCCTGATCATGGGAATGGGCATGCTCGTCGCCCTGAGCATGCTGATCTTCCTGCTGCTGCGCCTGACGCCAGGCGATCCGATCGATGCCTATATCGATCCGAACCTGCCGATGTCACCGTCGGATCTTGCCGATCTGCGCAGAAGCCTCGGGCTCGATCAGCCCTTGCCCGTTCAGTATCTGGGCTGGCTGCAGCAGGCGGTGACGGGCAATCTCGGCTATTCGATCAAGCGTCTCGACCAGCCGGTTCTGGGTCTGGTGCTATCGCGGATCGGGCCGACAGTGCTGCTGATGGGCACAGCCCTTGTCTTCGCCATTGTCGTCGGCATCGCCTGCGGGGTGATCGGCGCCGTTCGCCGCAATTCGCTCGCCGACCTCTCCCTATCGGTGGCTGCGCTTGCCGGCATTTCGAGCCCGGCATTCCTCAGCGCACTGCTCGGCCTTTATCTTTTCTCCGTCCGCCTGCACTGGATGCCGTCTGGCGGCATGCTGACGCCGGGCGAGACGTTCTCGGTGGGCGATCTCCTCCACCATCTGATCCTGCCGGCGGCACTTCTATCCGTCGCGCAAGCTGCATTGATCATGCGCTACATGCGCGCTTCGCTGCTCGAAGTCCTGAACCAGGATTACGTGCGCACGGCCCGCGCCAAGGGCGTGCGCGAATTCTGGGTCATCACCAAACACGCGTTGCGCAATGCGCTGCTTCCGATCGTCACCCTGATCGGCTCCACCATCGGGCTTGCCATCGGCGGCGCCATCTTCATCGAGAGCGTCTTCAACTGGCCGGGCATGGGTCTTTTGCTCGTCGATGCCGTGCAGACCCGCGACTACCCCGTCATCATGGGGGCGACGCTCGTCATCGGCACTTGCGTTATCGTCATCAATCTTCTGACCGACATCACCTATGCGGTCGTCGATCCGCGCATCAAGGTGGGCTGAGCATGCTGGCACGCTCCCCGCAACGCCGCAGCCCGGGGCCGCTTGCCCGCGCTTTCGACCGCTTTCTGCTCAACCGCGCCGCCGTTGCCGGCGTCGGCATTGCTCTTCCGATGCTGCTGTTGATCCTTTCCTATCCGCTGTGGTGGGCTTTCCGCCCGAACGACATCGATCTTCTGGCGATGAACAGCGGCCCGACGGCAAAGCACTGGTTCGGAACCGACGGCGTCGGTCGCGATGTCTTTGCGCGCGTGCTCGAAGGCGGTCGGATTTCGCTTCTGGTCGCCGTCGCATCGACCGCTCTTTCTGCGATCATCGGCTTTCTCTTTGGGGCCATCTCGGCGCTTGCAGGGCGCTGGGCGGATGCCGTCTCGATGCGCTTCGTCGATCTGGTGATGACGCTGCCGCCTGTCATCTTCCTGCTTGTGCTCGCCTCGATTGCCGGCACCGGCATCTGGCCGACCGTCCTCGTCATCTCGCTGCTCTCCTGGCCGCTCCTTGCGCGCATGATCCGCTCCCGGCTGCTGGAATTGCGTGAGCGCGACTTCGTCATGGCCGCCCGCGGCATGGGCGCCGGCATCGGACATCTGCTCTTCCGCCACGGCCTGCCGAACTCGATTGATATCCTCGTGGTCTATGCGACGCTGCAGATCGCCAATGCCATCCTGCTCGAGGCGGGCCTGTCCTTCCTCGGTCTCGGCATCGCTCCGCCGGCGGCAAGCTGGGGCAACATGCTGAACGCTGCCCGATCAACGGCCGTGCTCGAACAATATCCGTGGCAATGGCTCTTCCCCGGCGCCGCGCTGATCCTTGCGGTGCTTGCGATCAACTTCATTGGCGATGGCCTCAGAGATGCCTTCGACCCGCGTGCCGAACTGAACTGACAATCGAGAGAAGCGAAAATGACCAAATTCAAGGGGGTCGTCCCTCCCGTCGTAACACCGCTCAATCCGGATTTTACCGTCGACTATCCTTCCTATACGCGCGTGCTCGAACATCTGATCGGTGCCGGCAGCCATGGCGTATTCGTCCTCGGCTCGACGAGCGAGGTGATCTTCCATGACGAGAAGACCCGGCGCGAAATCATCGAACATTCGGCCAAGGTGGTGAATGGCCGCGTGCCGCTCATCGTCGGCGTCATCGCCCCGACCACGGATCGCGTCATCGCCCATGCGAAAGTCGCAAAGGCCGCCGGCGCCGACGCGGTGGTGGTGACGGCACCATTTTATACCGTCACCAGCCAATCCGAGATCCTCGATCATTTCCGTTATGTCAGAGACGCGGTGGACGTTCCACTGGTCGCCTACGACATTCCCGTTTGCGTTCACGTCAAGCTGCAGCGCCAGACCGTCGTCACGCTTGCCAGGGAAGGCGCCATCATCGGCCTCAAGGATTCCAGCGGCGACGACGGCAACTTCCGCTATGCGCTTCTCGACCTTGCCGAACACAAGGACGTCTTCCTGATGACCGGTTCCGAGATCGTTGTCGACAACGCCCTGCTGATGGGCGCCCACGGCGTCGTTCCCGGCATCGCCAATGTCGATCCGCACGGCTATATCAGACTTTGGGATGCTGCGCAGCGCGGCGACTGGGTCGCCGCGAGGAAGGAGCAGGAGCGTCTCTGCCGCCTCTTCGAAATCGTTTGGGTTGCACAGAGCCGCGTCAGCGGCGGCGCCGCCGGCATCGGCGCCTTCAAGGCTGCCATGCGCAGCCTCGGCATCATCGACACCGCCGTCATGCCGCGGCCGCGTGCCTCCCTGAACGATGCGGAAACAGCACGGATCGACGAGATCCTGCGTGCGACCGGCCTGCTGAACTGAGACGGCTGATGGAACAGACCGCCGAACCCGTACTCGACATCAGGGGATTGCGAACGATCTTCCGCGTCCGCGGCGGCGAGATCACGGCGGTCAACGATATTGACCTCAGCATTGCCGCCGGCGAGACGCTGGCACTCGTCGGCGAATCCGGCTCCGGCAAGTCTGTCACCAGCCTGTCGGTCATGCGGCTGCTCACCCGCGGCATCGGTGCGATCGCAGCGGGTAGTATCCGCCTGACGACGCGCGGCGGCGCGGCCCAGGATCTTGTTGGCCTCGACGAAGAGAGCATGCGCAGGATCAGGGGCGACGACATCGGCATGGTGTTCCAGGAGCCGATGTCGAGCCTCAATCCCGTTTTCACGATCGGCGACCAGATCGCCGAGCCGCTCCGCGTCCATCGCGGGGCGGACCGCAAGAAGGCGATGGACGCAGCCGTCGCGCTCCTTGAAAGCGTCGGCATTCCGGACGCCCGACGCCGTGCCGGCCAATATCCGCACGAACTCTCGGGCGGCATGCGGCAACGCGCCACCATCGCCATGGCGCTCGCCTGCGATCCGGCGCTGCTGATCGCCGATGAGCCGACCACGGCGCTCGACGTGACGATCCAGGCGCAGATTCTCGATCTGCTTCTCAAATTGCAGCGTGAGCGCGGCATGGCCATGCTCTTCGTCACCCACAATCTCGGCGTCGTCGCCGAAATCGCCCATCGCGTCGCGGTGATGTACGCCGGCCGCATCGTCGAAGAAGGGCCGGTCGGCGAGGTTTTCCGCAATCCGAAGCATCCCTATACCATGGGTCTTCTCGCCTCCATGCCTCGCCTCGGCGACGCCGCGCGGATGAAACAGGCCGGCGAAAAGCTCGCCGCCATTCCTGGCATGGTCCCGAGCCTGATGAACATGCCGAGCGGCTGCGCCTTTTCCCCGCGCTGCACATTCGCGATCGACGCCTGTCGCGCCGTCGTGCCTGGGCTCGAACAGGTCAATCCGCAGCACCGCAGCCGCTGCATCAGGTGGCAGGAGATCTAGATGAGCGCACCGCTGCTCTCCGTCCGCGACCTTTCGAAACACTATACCTCCCGCGGCACGCGACTGAACATTCTTCAGGGTATTTCCTTCGACATCGGCAAGGGTGAAGTCGTCGGGCTTGTCGGCGAATCCGGCAGCGGAAAGACCACGATCGGGCGTTCCGTCCTGCGGCTCGTCGAACCGTCTTCCGGCAGCGTCCGCTTTGACGGAACGGAACTCACCACGCTTTCGGCCTCGGCGCTCAGACGGCAAAGGCCGCGCATGCAGTATATTTTCCAGGACCCCTTCGCCAGCCTGTCGCCGCGCATGACGATCGGCGAAATCCTGACGGAGGGACTGAAAATCCAGGGGATCGGCAGCGTCGGCGACAGGCTCGATCGGGCGCTGTCGGCCTTGGCCCAGGTCGACTTGCCTGCCGAGGCGATCAATCGGTACGCGCATGAATTTTCCGGTGGTCAGCGCCAGCGCATCGGGATCGCCCGCGCTTTGACCTTGTCGCCCGAATTCATCGTCGCCGACGAGCCGGTTTCGGCGCTCGACGTGTCGATCCAGGCGCAGGTGATCAACCTGCTGCGCGACCTGCAGCAGCGGCTTGGCCTTACAATGCTGTTCATCTCGCATGACCTCGCCGTCGTCGAATATATCTGTGACCGGGTGATCGTACTCTATCTCGGCCGTATCATGGAGATCGCGCCGAGCGCCGATCTCTATGCGAGACCACAGCATCCCTATACGCGCGCCCTGCTCTCGGCGATCCCATCGCCCGATCCGGATGCCCGTCGCGACAGGCAGATCCTGAAAGGCGATATTCCAAGTCCGGCCAATCCGCCGAGCGGGTGCGTCTTTCGCACGCGCTGTCCGAGTGCTCTCGAGGCCTGCGCCGGCGCCGTTCCGCAATTGCGTGAGGTCGCGCCCGGCCACTTCAAGGCCTGCATCCGCGACGACCTCGATTGATCCGTCATTCATTGGGGAAAACAGATGAACGCAAAGATGCCGCGTGCCGCCATCGGCGGAAACTGGGCGAGCCTGCTTCTGCCGATTGCGGCCGGTGACAGCATCGAATTCGACAAACTCGCCGAGGAGATCGACATCCTCATCGAGGCCGGCGTCGACGGCATCTATTCCAACGGCACAGCAGGAGAATTCCACAATCAGACGGAGGAGGAATTCGACAGGATCCAGGAGATGCTGGCTGGACGCTGCAAAGCATCCTCAACCCCCTTCGTGATCGGGGCCTGCCAACCGGACCCATCGATCATGCTCAACCGAGTCCGCCGTGCCGCCTCGCTCGACCCCCGCGCCATTCAGGTCATATTGCCGGACTGGTGGCCGCTCACCAATGCCGAAGCGATCGACTTCTTGAATCGCGCTGCCAATGCTGCCGACGGAATTCCGCTCATCCTCTACAATCCGCCGCATGCGAAACGCGTGCTGACGCCAAAGGAACTCGGCGCGGTCTGTGCGGCCGCCCCTGACGTGATCGGCATCAAGCTCGCCGACGGCGACGGCCTCTGGTACGCAGAGGCGCGCCGGCATCTTTCCGCTCTGTCGCTTTTCGTTCCCGGTCATCATCTCGCAACCGGCATCAAAGAGGGCGTCGCGGCCGGTTCCTTTTCCAATGTCGCCTGCCTTAGCCCCCGCGGTGCGCAGAGCTGGACGACATCGATGCAAACCAATATCGATGCCGCACTCGATCTGGAACGGCGCATCCGCGCGTTCATGGACGTGCATATCGTCCCCTTCCGCCAGGAATTCGGCTATTCGAACGCCGCTATCGACAAATTGTTGTCTGCCATCGGCAATTGGGGACCCGTGGGCACCCGTCTACGGTCTCCTTATCGCTCGATAGACATGGCGGAAGCGATCAGGCTGCGGGACATTGCACGCTCGGAACTTCCCGATCTTTTCCGCTGAGTGTGCTTAAGCAACCGGGCATGGGCGGTTTCGCCCACTGGATTGAAATCCTTCTTCGCGCTACAGCGGGGAAGATATTTTGGTTGCCGAGCCCATCCCTTTCAGGTGCAATTTCATGACGAAAAAAGTCTATCTCGCCGGTCCGGAAGTCTTCCTTCCCAATGCCCGTGAAATCCTCGACCGCAAAGCGGCACTTGCCCGTGAGGCGGGACTTCTCCCGCTCTCGCCCGGCGATCTGGAAATCCCGCAGACGAACTCGAAGCGCGAGCGGGCCGCGGCGATCAACGCGGTGGACGAGAAGATGATGATGCAGGCTGATGCGATCATCGCCAATCTGACGCCCTTTCGCGGCGTTGCCGCCGATACGGGGACGGCCTTCGAACTCGGCTTTATGTGCGCAAGCGGTAAGCCGGTCTTCGCCTACACGAATGTGGCCCGCGACCACAGCGGACGCGTGAGCGATCTTTATGGCGGCGCCGTCGCCTATGATGCGGAAGGCCGATTGCGAGACCCGAACGGGATTGCGATCGAGGATTTCGGCCTGGCCGACAATCTGATGCTGCATGCCGGAATTGAGCGGCGCGGCGGTGTCCTCGTCATCGGAGACGCGCCGCCGGATGCACTCTATACGGACCTTGCCGCGTTCAAGACATGTCTTGCCATCGCCGTTGAGAAGCTGCGCTAAAGTCTTCAGTTCGGGCAGTTGAGGGATTGGCGAACCGCGGGGCAACGTCGGCAAGCACCTGACTGCTTGTCAATCGGTCCGGGGGACAGATATTGGAGCCATGCAGCAATCAGAAAACCAACCTGCCGGCATCGAAATCGCGCTCTGGCCGTATTCCAGCAATGAAGGCGACTGGAACCGCTGGATGCAGTCGCTTTCGCCGGATGAACAGGAGCGCGCAGCAACCTACCGGTTCGAGCGGGATAGCGCCTCGTTCATTGCCGGCCGCTATCTCTTGCGGCGGCTGTTGAGCGTGCATACCGGGACAGCGCCGGGCAAGGTCGCATTGTCTTCGGACAAGCACGGCAAGCTGAGACTTAAGGATCATGATACGCTGCAATTCAGCCTCGCCAATGCCGACGGGCTTGTGACGGTCGCTGTCGCGTCAGGTTGTGATTGCGTCGGAATAGACTGCGAACGCGCCGACGCCGAGATCGAAGAGGCGGCATGGGATAGCTATTGCAGCGCAGACGAACGGCGCTGGCTCGCGCAATTGCCTGCGCACGAACGCGCGCGCGGGGCCATTGCACTTTGGACGCTCAAGGAGAGCCATCTGAAGGCACTCGGCGTCGGGCTGCGCGAGGATCCCTGCAACATCGCCTTTTCCTGGAAAGATGGCATCCCTGTCATAACAGGCGGCGATCGCGATCGGCGATGGCAGCACCGTCTGATCGAAAGCGGCAGCCAGCACGTCGTCGCGCTGGCTGCCTGCTCTCAATCCGGCCTCCCCGGCATTTCTACACGGCTATTTCAGGACGATAGCAGGCCATCTGAATAACCGGCCCGGAACTGATGAGGCATTGCGGAAGCGGTCTCCGTCGCCCAGGCCAGTTGCGCATTGTCGGGTTCCGCATCGAAATGCTGCCGGCCGAGAAGCGTATTGACGATCATTGCGCTGCGCCAGGCCATGAGGCTGAGCTGGGAGTCGGCGATGCCGTGCGAGTACCGGCCCGCATTCTGCGCAAACAGCCGGTTGGCCCTCGGACCCGTCCACTGCATCGTGTAGTCGTCGTTGAGAATGGGATAGCCGTTTCTGTCGAGCGTTATCCGTTCACCCAGCGAGCCGAGAGCCTCCGGCAAGCGGAACCGGTAGCCGGTTGCCAGAACCACCGCATCTGCATGCAGCACCTCGATTCCGCCGTCGAATTGGTTCCTGACGATGAGCCGGTAGGCATTGCCGTTCCTCTCCATCTGGATCACATCGCGATTGGGCGCCAGAGATGCGTTGAGCGTGCCCGGCTCGAGATAGCGCAACGCATAGAGGCGGCGGTAGATCGAATGAATCGTCGAAATCGACAAGCCATCGCTGGTCAGGATCGAGTTCTTCAAGGCTGCCTGCTTCTGCTCGCCGCCGAGCTTCAGATAGGCCTGCACGTATTCCGGCGAGAAAACCTGGTTCGAAAACGGGGTGTCGTTGATCGGCTCGAAATTATGACGCCGGCTGATCCATGTCAGCTCATTCATGGAACCGGGATCGGCAAGCAAGGCTTCGACAACCTCGCCGCCGCTTTGACCGCCGCCGACCACGACGATACGGGCAGCACCGAGACCACTGAGGCGCGATTTGGCCTCGCTGTTGTGAAAGCAATCGGCGCCCAGAAACGGTTTTGCCCAGTCGGGCACGAAGGGCGAAGATCCGGTGCCGATCACGAGATTGCGGGCTTCTTCCTGCCCATTGTCGAACCGCAGGAAGAAGCGGTCGTCGCGGTGCTCGACGTCGCGAATCTCGGTTCCAAAGCGCAGTCCGTCCAGGCCGTTGGCGACCCAGGCGAGATAACGTGCAAATTCCTGCCGGGGAACGGCGTCATAATTGGCGTTCAGGAAGGCGTAGAGCCTCTTGTGCGCCACCAGATAGGAGACGAACGACCAGCGGCTGGTCGGCAGGACCGGGGTGACGAGGTCCTTCAGAAAGGACGATTGCAGCTCGACGCCCGGCATCATCATGCCGGGATGCCAGTCGAAGGAGTCGCGCCGTTCGAAGAAACGGCTCCTGATCTCCGGCACCGCCTCGAACAGGCAGGCGAGGCTCAGATTGGAAGGGCCGATGCCAATGCCGGCGATATCGAGCGGCTCGTTTATGACATCCCTGCGGGCAAAAGCGACGGTCATGCGATATCCTTCTCTGTTTCCTTGAGACGCAGGGCAAGCCTTGAGTGGAAGGCGGGAGACCCGATCATATGCAGATGGTTAGTGCCTGTGATGATTTCGGCGGCACGCGCCCGTGGCGACAGGCGGCGCCAGTCGATCAGGTTGAGGCCGCGGTTGAGGCTGTCGTCGGCAGCCCAGGGATAGATCGGCACATCGTGGGGAACGAGCCGGTGCTTGCGGAAGATTAGGGCATTGTCGATCAGCACCCAGAACGTATGTTCGCGGCTACTGATGTCAGGCCCGTCGTTCGGAAGCGGATCCTTTTCGTCGCCGACGAAGCGCAGGAACTGATCGTAGGTATCCGCATCCATCGTCGACAGCAGCCGGTCCCATTCGGGACGCATCGCGGTTCGTCCAAGCCACGCCTGCACATCTTTATGAAGCGCGTCGCGCTCGCCCGGCCGGAAGCGCGGCTTGGCGCCGATCGCAAATTCCGATCCGAGGTCGCAAACGTCGACCATCGCCATCATCCTGACGTCGACCTCGTTGCCGAGGGTGCGGGCGGCCTCGTAGGCCAGAAGCCCGCCCCACGACCAGCCGAGGAAATAGCAGGGCGCGCCTTTGTTATGCGTCCTGATATAATCGACGTAGCTCTCGATAATCTCTTCGATCGGAGCGCCGACTTCCTTCTTCTCGGACAACGAGTGGCAAATGAAGCCGGTCGCCGGTTGATCGGCGCCGAGATAATCGACGAGCTTCACATATTCGCGGGTGCTGACGAGAAGCCCCGGGAAGCAATAAAGCCGCGGCTTGGCGCCGGAAGCGCGCAGCACGATCACCTCAGACAGATCCCGCTGATCCCCCTGCTCCATCACGCCGGCAAAGGAGCGAATGGTCGGATTGTTGAAGATATCGGCGACGATGAGCGGGGTTTTCGGCCGGCGCTGCCGGAGCAGCGAAAGGATGCGGATCGCCCCGAGCGAATTGCCGCCGATCGCGAAAAAATTGTCCTCGACGCTGATCGCTTCCAGCTTGAGAACCTGACGCCACACATCCAGCACCTCCTCTTCGAGAGCCGATGCCGGTTCCACGATGGCGCGCTTGATCGGTTGCGGCGCCGGCAGCGCAAAGCGGTCGAGCTTGCTGTTCGGATTGGTCGGCATTTTTTCCAGTTCGACCACCGCGGCCGGCACCATATAGGAGGGCAGGCTGCGTTCAAGGCCGGCGCGGACCATCTCGACGTCAAGCGTCTCGTCCTTCTTCGGGACGACGTAGGCAACGAGCGCCTTTTCGCCGCCGGCATCGTCATCGCGCAGAACCACAAGGGCCTCGCCGACGCCGGGTTGCTGCAGGAGCGCCGCTTCGATCTCGCCGAGCTCGATCCGGTAGCCGCGAAGCTTGACCTGATGGTCGACGCGACCGACGAATTCGACGGTTCCGTCATCACGCCAACGCGTCAGATCGCCGGAACGATAAAGCCTGCCGCCCTCCGCGGAGAACGGGTCGGGAATGAAACGGTCCGCCGTCGTGTCCGGCTTGCCGAGATAACCGCGGGCGACGCCCTCGCCGCCGATATAGAGCTCGCCGGTGACGCCGATCGGGCACGGATTGAGGTCGGGGTCGAGCACATAGACCCGCCTTAGCCCGACGGCACGGCCGAGCGGAGCATAGACCCCCTGGAATTTCGTGCCGGCCCTCACCTTCCAGACCATCGGCGTCATGATCGTTTCGGTCGGCCCGTAGCCGTTGATCAGCCATTCCGATTTCAGCGCCCGCGACAATAGATCGAAGGTTGGCTGCGCCAGCCCCTCGCCGCCGAAGGAGTAAAGCCGCATCGGCGGCGCCCCATCTGTTATATCGGCCCACTCCGCCAGCTGCTGCAGATAGGTTGTGGGAATGCTGGCATTGTTGGCGCCATGCTTGCGCATGGCCGTCAACGTCTCTTCCGGCGTCCACAACGGCTGATCGGGAAGAATGATACTGCCGCCTTCCATCAGCGGGTTCATCCATCGCTCGTGCCCGCCATCCGAACTGAAAGGCAGGAACGGCAGCTCGCGGGACGCCGAGCTCATGCCATAGACACGTGAGGTGTTTTGCAGATGGTGCGTCAGCGGCCCGTGCTCGACGGCCACGCCCTTCGGCAATCCCGTCGATCCGGAGGTGTACATGACATAGGCGAGTTGATCCTTGTGGATCGGCACATCAAGCGGTGTATCCGGCTCGCCGTCGAGATCGATCTTGTCGAGTTCGAGGATAATGGTGTCGAGCTCTTCCGGCAGCCGATGGCGAAGCCAGCTGTGGGTCAGAACGATCTTGACGCCGCCGTCGCGCAGAATGTGATGGTTGCGCACCGGCGGGTGGTCGGGCTCGACCGGGATATAGGCGCCGCCCGCCTTCAGCGTCGCGAGAATCCCGACGATGGCCTCCGGCGAGCGTTTGATGAAGATGGCGACCGTCACCTCGGCTCGAACGCCGAGATGCCGCAACCGATGTGCGAGACGGTTGGTGCTGGCTTCCAGCCAGCCATGGCTCCATTCCTCGTCGCCGTAGACGATCGCCGTCTTGTCAGGCGTCTGGCGCGAATGGGCTGCGATCAACTCGTGGACCGGCCTGTCATCGTTGATGACGTCGTCTTCGTAGGGCGCAGACAACCAGTCGAGCTCGCCGCTGCCGACGAGTTCGATATTCTTGATCCGCACATTGTCCCGCGCGACGATCTGCTCGAGCACAAGGCCGAAATGCCGGGAGACACGGGCAATCAGCGCGCTGTCATAGAGATCCTGCGCATAATCGATCAGCCCGGAGGCGGCCCCATTCAGATCTGCCTCGATCACCAGGGAAAGCTCGCTGTCGGCGCGCGCACCCAGTGGCTCCAGATTTGTTGCGTGCGCGGGGATCGGATACGGCTCGCGGAATTCGAACAGGGCCTTGACCACGGCTTCCTGGGCAGCCGCTTCGTCGACCACCAATTCCTGCGTGATGCGCTCCAGCGGCACGAGCCGGCGAAGCCCCTCCTCGGTCGCCGATGAGATCGCAGCAATGACATCGTCGAGAGAATTTCTCGACGTCAGCGACAGGATGAGGGGAAGGACCTGTTCGGCACGGCCGAGGTTCGCAAGGTGCTCCTTCTGCGGCCGCGCGACGAGCAGCCCGGTCAGCAAGGCATAGTTGCCGCTATAGCGTGCCAGCAGCGCGCAAAAGGCGGCATGAAGCACGCGCTCGACCGGATACCCTTTTTGCTGCGCATGTCGCCCGAGCTTTTCCCAGAGATCCGGCGCGATCGAAAATGGGTGCTGAGCACGTGCCACGCCTGCCAGTCCACCACTGTTGAAGCGGGTGGGAAAGGTCGAGGCTGCGTAGTCGAGACCGATCGTGTTCCGCCAATAGGAGAGGGACTGCTGCGCCTCTTCCGTCTGCAGCCACTCAGCCTCCCGCGTTCCGGCCAAGATTTCTGCCGGCTGCGTTTCGCCGGCGGGTCCGCCATCGAGAATTCGCGTCAGGGAGCCGGCAAGAACCGACTTCTCGCGATCGTCTGCGATAATCGGATGAAGCACGATCGTCAGAAGCGACTGGCCGCCGGCCAGCAGGCCAATCTGAACACGCGCCGGCGGGCCGGCAAGAAGATCGAAGCGTCTGCCGCGAAAGGTTTTCTGTGCGGCCAGTGCATCCGGCTCGTCAAGAGCGGCACCTTCGCCGACAATCTCGATCGGCACAGCATTCACGGTGCCGCGATATTGTTCGACGCGGCCGCCCGCCAGCCGACGGAACCGGGTGGCAAGGGAGGGATGTTGCGCCACGAGCGCCCGGCAGGCGCCGGCAATCGTCTTGACGTCGACCGCCGGGCTCAATCGCAGCGAAATGACCTGATCGGGAAAGACCGTGTAGTTGCCGATCTGCTCCAGCGACCAGATACGCTTCTGCGCGATCGTCAATGGAAAGCTCTCGAAGACCGCATCCGTTGTCGCATCGGTCGGGTGGGCATCTGCGAAGTTTGTGATCTGCTTGTTCATCCGTGCCATCCAGCCGTTTCAGAGACGCGCATCGCCTGATATCGCCAAGCGCAAGGAGAGCGGGCGCGGATCCGCCCAGACCTCGCGGATATGCGCCAGGCATTGCTGGCGCGAACCGGCAAAACCCGCGGGCTCCCAGCCGATGGGAATCCGCTTGTCCTGCGGCCAGACCGAGTAGCGATGCTCGGTGTCGATAACGGCGATCCAGAGATCGTCGTGGGGCTCAAGATTATTCATTCGCAGCTCCTGCGGTGATGATGGTCATGCGCAAATGACGGATCCGGCAGGCCGCAGTTTAGAAAATTGATGAGAATTTTTTTCTTCGCTTATCCCTAAATTCGGCGGGAGATGGATCGTCATTCTACCAAATCGGCGCAAGAGCTCGCTTCATGCTCACAGCGCCAAAGGCCCGACTCGGCAAGGAGAACATCATGGATTTCGACGCCGCCAAACAAAGGCGCGCTCTGCAGTCGCGCAGCTACGTCAGTCTCGCGCCCAATCTCATTCACCTCAAGACCGCCTATGGCCACCACGAAGCCGCATTCGAGGTGGAGGCCAGCGTAGCGTCGGTGACCTTCTACCATGGGGATCCGGTTCAATCGCCGGAGCTTCTGATGGCGGCGGCCGAAGCGGTGACGGCAGAAGATCGCTCGATCACCTCAGTCGTCTTCGAAGGGCATCAGACAAGCCTTCCCGGACACATTGCGGACGCAGGCGGAGGGCTCGATTCGGCGATCCTGTGGCAGTGGCCCTCGCTCTGGCTGCCGCAGCTATCCTATCCCCTGCCGCCCGTGCAGGAGATGACTGCGGGCCGCTATCATCCGCGCCGGCCGGCAAAGCCGAAGGGCACCATCTACAGGCGGTTCATCCCCTGGCTGGAGCGGGATATCACCTTCACGGTGGCCGATCCCGAGACCGATCTTGCAGTCTTTCATCGCTGGATGAACGACGAACAGGTCAACACGATCTGGGAGGATGCCGGCTCGATCGACAAACATCGGGAGATCCTGGAAGAGAGGATCGCCGATCCACATGTCCTGCCGCTGATCGGCAGTTTCGCAGATATCCCCTTCGGCTATTTCGAAGTCTACTGGGCCAAGGAGAACCGGCTCGGTCCCTTTTACGATGCCGACGACTATGATCGCGGTTGGCATGTCGCTATCGGCGAGCCCGATTATCGCGGCAAGAAATGGATCAGCGCCTGGCTTCCCTCGCTGATGCATTTCATCTTCCTCGACGATCCGCGCACCAAGCGCATCGTCGGCGAGCCGCGCGCCAGTCACGAGCAGCAGATCCGCAACCTCGATCGCTCCGGTTTTGCCAAGGTCAAGCATTTCGATTTTCCGCACAAGCGGGCGCTGCTCGTGATGCTCGGCCGCGAGCGTTTCTTCGGTGACCGTCTCTGGGTGCCTGCATCATGAACGACATGAGCGACGCAAGCGGCAGCTTCCGGAGACGGCAACGCCTCGCACCGGAGGACCTTGCCAGTCCCCAGCTTTTCAGGCTGCTGCTTCGGCTCGGACTGCCGGCCATGTTCGGCCTGTCGATCAACGCCACCCATCATACGATAAACATGGTCTTCGTCGGAATGATCGGGGAAGACCAGATCGCGGCGATCATGATCGTCCTGCCGATCCTGATGCTCATCGCCGCCTTCGGCGAAGGGATCGGCGTCGGTGTCGCAACAGAGGTCGGGCGGATGCTCGGCGCCGGCAACCGATCCCGGGCCGGCGCCATCGCCTCGATCAGCCTTGCGGCCGGTGTTGCCTTCGGCGCGGCCAGCGCTATCGCGATCGTCGCATTTCCGGATTTGCTGCTGGTCGGCGCCACGCCTGCCCTTCAGCCGCTCGCGCAGCATTATCTGATGATCATTGCGATCTCGGTGCCGCTGACGATGGCGCAGATCATTCTCGATTTCCTGGCGATCGCGGAAGGCAATGCCCGCTTCAGCATGTGGACGCTGGTCGCCTGCTTTGCGCTGAATATGATCCTCGACCCGATCATGATCTTCGGCTTCGGTCTCGGCCTGCAGGGCGTTGCAATCGCAACCATCCTGTCCCAGTTCGTCGCGCTTTGCATCTATGGCGCCTACCACGCCAGGCGGCTTGGGACGATCCGGCTGACATTTGGCTGGCGGTGGAGGGATATCGGCTCTTTCAGGCCGGTCCTTGCCGTGGGCGCGCCGACGACGCTGACGAGTCTCGCAACCGCAGGCGCGATTGCGGCAATGGTGTCGCTCGCCGGCACCTATCACGGAGAAGCCGGCATCGCCGGCATTGGCATTGCCTTGCGGCTGCTTGCTGTGGGAACGCTCCCCGTCATCGGCATTTCGCTCGGGGCCCAGTCGATCCTGAGCTTTGCCTGGGGTCGAGGCGATATGGCCCGGGTGCTGTCGGCAACCCGCATCCTGACAGTGGTCACCAGTGCAGTGAGTGGCGCCTATGGGCTCACCGCACTCGCCTTCTCCGAACAGCTTGCCTCCTTCTTCACCGACGATCCCACGGTGATTGGTATTGCGGGGCAAGCGATCATCGCAACCCATCTCCCGCTTCTGCTGTTCGGCCTGCGGCAAACGGTGCTGATCCTCTTCCAGGCTCAGGGCAGACCGAAAGCGGCGGTTGCGATTGGTCTGGCGCAGAATGGGTATCTGCTTTTTCCGCTGATGGCGCTCCTGCCGCCCTTTTTCGGCTTTTCAGGTTTGCTGGCAGCCATGTCCCTGGCCTCGGCCCTGACCGGCTTGCTGTCGGCCGTCTGCCTGATGAGCGCACTTCGCGCGCTGCGGCGGCGCTCCGCCGACCATCTGACCTCCATCCGTCCATATCCCAGCTTTTGTCCATGAGAGGATGACCATGAACCAGTCGATCAACCCGCACGACCTTGGCGCCCATGCGACCGCCGACGATCTCTTTACGCCTGTCGATCCGGCGGCATTCAACGCCGTGTCTCCGCCGATCTTCCAGACGTCCCTCTTCACCTACGACAGTTACGAGGCGATGGAGGATGTCTTTGCCGGCCGTACCCGCAACTATATCTATTCGCGCGGCGACAATCCGACGGTTCGCGAATTCGAACTCCTGGTCGCCCGCCTCGAGGGCGCAGAGGACGGACGCGCTTTCTCGAGCGGAACGGCGGCCATCACATCGACAATTCTCAGCCTCGTACAGGCGGGAGACCGGGTCGTTGCGGTCCGTCACCTCTACAACGATGTCTACCGCCTTCTGGTGAAGCTGCTCGGCAGGCTCGGGGTCGCGGTGGATTTCGTGGATCCTGCCGACCACGATGAGGTCCGCAAGGCGCTGTCGGGCGCCAAGCTGCTCTACCTCGAAAATCCCACATCCTTCGTCTTCGAGCTTCAGGACATTGCGGCGCTGTCGGCCATGGCAAAGGAGGCCGGCGTTACCACCGTCATCGACAATTCCTGGGCGACGCCGCTCTTTCAGAAACCGATCCAGCACGGCGTCGACATCGTCATTCACGCCGCCTCGAAATATCTCGGCGGTCACAGCGATACGGTCGCCGGCGTCGTCGTCGGCTCGAAGGAGGCCATCGCCAGGATCAATGCAACGTCCTACCCCTATGTCGGCGCCAAGCTTTCACCCTTCGAGGCCTGGCTGTTGCTGCGCGGCATGCGTACGCTGCGTGTGCGTCTCAAGGAGCATGAGCGCAGCGGGCTTTTGCTGGCCGGGCGGCTGAAGGAGCATTCCGCCATCGCACGCGTTCGTCATCCGGTGTTTCAGGACCATCCCGGCCGGGCAACGCTCACGGGTTACGCGGGGCTGTTTGCCTTCGATCTCAATCCCGATATCGATGTTGCGCGCTTCGTAAACAGCCTTCGCGACATCCGCCTCGGCGTCAGCTGGGGGGGACCGGAAACGCTGGTGGTCCCTGCCAAGGTCGCGCTGCAGATCCCCGACCGGATGACCTCTTTCATCCGGTTCGGCGTGAGCGAGCAGACGGTTCGTTTCGCCGTTGGCCTGGAAGAGCCGGAACTGTTGTGGAGCGATCTGCAGCAGGCGCTGCACGCAGCGAAACGGTAGGATCCTGCCGGCTTGCATGATCGGGGCGGGAAGCAGGTTCGGTGATTGCCAGATGGCAATGTTCCTCCGCCGCCTTGATCATGAAGTTGACGAGGGTCCTTGAGACGCCGAGTTCGGCTGCGATGTCCTTCTGCGGCACGCCGTTGAGGCGATGGCGAACGAAGGCATCATTGGTTCGCTTCGGCAGCGCCTCGAGCGAGGCAAGCACATTGCGCAAGGTCTCGGCGGCGACCAGCTGGTCGAGCACGGTGGGGATGGGAGCCGTGATCTCCTGAACCTGGTCTATCGACCTATAGTTGTTCATCTGCTGGCGTCGGCGGCGGCTCTCGTCGAGTGCGAGATTATAGACCATCCGGAAGGCGTAACCGATCGGGCAGCGAATGCCGTCGGTCTTGACCCCATAGGCTTTAATGACTCCATCCTGAAAGATATCTTCCGAATATAACTTTGATTTGACAACGCTTTCAATCGTTCTAAGGAGCTTGTCCTTGTTTTCGATCATGGCGTTGACAACGGCATTTCCGTTCACATCACGATGCAATGCTTGCATTGTCCTGTACCCTTTTACAAATGGAAAATCAGGCTCTGTCGTTGCTGGTCGGGTGCGGTCTTGGCGGGCCTTTTCGAGAAAAACTACACGATTTGATTGCAGTGTCTATTTTAAGGTGATAACAAGAGTCAAGTTTAAATCGACCTGATGAAAGCGAGAAAAAATGGGAAGGACAGTGGAGATCCTGACGGGCAAGGCGGAGCTCTGCCGATCGATCATGGGAGCTTTGCCCGACTGGTTTTCAGAACCGGAGGTGATCGAAGCGAGCGCCCGGGCGATCGAAGACCTGCCGGTGTTCGGCTATATCGAAACGGATGTCGTGACGGCATTGATGGCGCTTAAGCCGCACCCGCCCGGTGCCGTCGAGATCGCGCTGATTGCGACACGACCCGAACACCACGGTCGCGGCGCCGGACGCCATCTCATCGATGCGGCCGAACGCTTCGGCCATGAATCGGGCGCCCGGCTGCTGACGGTCAAGACGCTCGCCCCCCGCGGCTGCGACGAGCCACAATTCGAGGCGACGCGGCGCTTCTATGACCGGAACGGCTTCGTGCGCGCGGAGGTCTTTGCAAACCTCTGGCACGAGGACCATCCGTGCCTGTTCATGGTCAAGCCGCTCGCCGATGTCCCGGAAGGTCAGGAAATTGCGTAGAACACAAAAGGATAGGGCGGTTCGGCGCTTGCGTTAAAAGCTGAACCGCTCTAATGACGCCCATCCGGCAGCGGGCAGGCTTCACCGCAGCCACCGACTCCCGGCAGGTTATAACGCAGGCAGCAGACCTTCCGGCGGGCGAATTCGAGGCCGCATTGCTGTCGTGCGATGCGGATCATGCCGAACATCGGATTGCGCCTGCCGCACGGCCATACCGCCTCTTCCAGCAGGGCCATCCCGCCTTCGACGAGGCCGGGCTCGTGGCGATGGGCGATCTCCTTGAGAATCCAGGAGAGATACGCCGCAACATTGTTCCAGAGAAGCTTCGGAGCGACGGCGGCATTGGCGGCGATCGCCGCGATTACCGGCTCGACATGGCCGCGCATCAGCCAGTGAAGCTCAGCGGCCGGATCGGTGGTCGCCTCAGGCCTTTCGGACATCACGAATGCCTCCGGCTCGCCCGTATGTTCGTTGCAGACGAGGGAAAGCCGATCGATCTCCAGCGGCAGCCCGATCCGATGCACGAACATGTGGACGCTGGGAGCGATCGTCAGCATGCTGAAATAGTAGAGCGTCCACATGGAGACGATCGCGCGGCGGTCGCTGCCTGGAAACTTTTGCGCATAACGGCCGATGATCTCGTCGAAGATCGCCCGGTCGCAAAGATCCCTGCAGGGAACGACGATGCCTGTCTGCGGTGGCGCGCCGAGCAGCTTGCCGCGGCAATAGGAGAACGGACTGTCGCCCACCAGGCCGTCGAGGTCGACGGCCTGGTGGGCGACAGAATGATCGGCGATCGAATTCCGGCGCCGAGATGCCCCGTTCGTCCCTGTCGCCACGCCTACCACCGATACTTCAAGGTGGCTGTCATGTTGCGGCCCTGGCCGAGATAGCAGAAGCCCTCGTTGCAGACCGTGTCGCGGTGGTCGGCAATGTTGCGGATATTGAAGGCAGCCGTCAGGCCCTCGTATTTCTTGTCGACCACCCCGAAATCATAGGCGGCGGATGCGTCGACATAGAAGCTCGACGGGTTCTTCGAGGTGTTGGCCGTGTCCGTCCAGTTGTTGCTGATGTAGCGGACACCTGCGCCGAGCGAGAGGCCGTTGAAGGGATTGGTTTCCTGGAAAGTATAGTTGGCCCAGAGGCTTGCGACATGCGCGGGCGTGAAGGCCGGCGTGTTGCCCTCATTGTCGCCTCCGGTCACCTCGGAATGGTTGTAGGTGTAGGCCGCAATGATGTCGAGGCCGTCGGCAACTGCCGCACGCGCTTCAAGCTCGATGCCTTTTCCCGTCACTTCGCCGAGCGAATCATAGGCAAGGGTCAGCGGATTGACCAGCACAGGCTTGTTTTTTTCGACGATGTGATAGGCGACCGCCGACAGCAGGATGTCGGTGCCGGGCGGCTGGTACTTCACGCCGACCTCGTACTGTTCGCCCTCCGTCGGCTCCAGGATCTTGCCGGATGTCGACCGGTTGGTCACCGGATCGAACGAGGTCGCGTAGGAAACGAAGGGCGCAATGCCGTTGTCGAAGAGGTAAAGCGCACCGGCCTGCCAGGAGAAGGCATTCTTGTTGACGTCTTCCGAGTCGTTCAAGCCGAAAGAGGGGTAGGTCGTGTCGCGCGTCTGGTTCACCCAGGTCTGGCGGCCGCCGAGGTTGAAGCGCCAGTTTCCAGCCTCGATCTGGTCCAGGGCGTAAATGCCGACTTGGCGCATATCGGCATCGGCAACAATGAAGTTATAGTCCGGTGTAGCGCCCGAAACACCATAGGTCGGGTTGGCAATATCGAAATCGAATGCCGAGTTCACCGCCCCGATGCCGTAGCCCCAGTTCGACTGGAGATTGGTGTAGTCGAGCCCGAACAGCATCGTATGCGCAAGGGGACCCGTATCGAACTTTGCCTCGAGCTGGTTGTCGACCTGGAAGACGTTCATCTCGTCCCGGATCGAACTGGCGTTACGATGGGCGACAGTACCGGTCCAGCTGGAAACGCCGAGGTAACGAGCCCTAAGATCGAGATGCGAATAGCGCAGGTTCTGGCGGAACGTCAGGCCGTTGTCGAATTCGTGCTCGAACTGATAACCGACCTGCTGCTGCTTGACCTTCTGGTAGTCGTAATCGGGATCGCTCTGCCTTATGTCGAGAATCTTGCCGTCGACGGTCGTGATCGCGCCGACATTGGCATCGGTCTCGTCGGACTGCGCCAGGCCGTACAGCGTGAAGGACGTGCCTTCGTCGGGCTTCCAGGTGAAGGACGGCGCCAGGAAATACCGGTCGTCGGCAATATCGAAATTGTTGTCGCCGTGGCGTGCAAGGCCGACGATGCGATAGAGAAAATCGTCGTTCCCTTCGCTGATCGGCCCACCGAAATCGAACATCGCCTGAGCCCGATCCTTGGTGCTGTAGGAGATACCGACTTCGTGGATCGGCTCTTCGGTTGGAAGCTTCGATATCTTGTTCACCAAACCGCCCGGCGATCCCGATCCGTAGAGAACGGATACCGGCCCCTTGATCACCTCGACGCGCTGCAGTTGATATGGATCGGTGCGGAACATACCGTAATTGATATAAGGCTGGCGCAAGCTGTCGCGATAGTCACCGACCGTCGTGATGTTGAAGCCGCGAATGAAGATCTGATCGAAGCGCGGATCGAAGCCGTTCGGTCCGGTCGTCACGCCGGCCGAATAACGCACGGCCTCGATGATGCTCTGCGCGCCGCGCTGCTCGATTTCCTTCTCGGTGGTCACCGAGACCGAACGCGGCGTTTCGATGAGCGGCGTGTTGATTTTGGTCGCAGCCGAGCTGTTCTTGGCGGCAACGGAGGTCCGGTCGGTCTTGCTATCAGAGGATGCGCCGCCTTCAATGACGATCGGATCCAGCGCTGTCGCATTGGCATCGGCAGAAGTGCTCTGGGCTGCGGCCGGCGATGCTGCAATGCCGATCAGGACGATCGCTGTCGTGACAAATAGGCTATCTCTATAAATTCTCGATACGTTATTAGAAACATTCAAAAAAACACGCGCCATTGCTTGGTCCCTACCTCTCGGATGCGGGCGGAAACTATGGAGCGAAAGAGACCTTGTCAACATAAGATGATTATTTTAGTCACCTTTTAGTCGATAAAATCTACGCCTTCGACACTCCCGAAGAGGTTGCACGCAGATATCGGGCCAGCACGCTCTGCGCAGAGGTGAATTGCCATCGGAATCGGTTCTGTTGTGCGGGGCGCCTGGAGTGGGGGGCCTGGGCGACTGTCAACTGTCTGTCCGTTTGAGGGATCCGTATGTTTGTCTGGCGTACGATCGTCCGGGGTAACGACCATAGCAATACAGACCCATGAAACCGGAAAGGCGATCTCGGTCTTTATGGAAGAGAAGAATTTTCTGTTGTCGCAAATGAAAAATCTGATTTACTAATATTCCGCTGCTGGCTTTAAGGGGGATATTGCCGATGGTGGGGACCCGCAGGGATATTTTGCTTGGTGGTTTGGCGTTACTTGGCGTGGGTGCGATCCAGAAACCCGCCTTTGCCGTCGCGTCTTCCAATTTTGCCGGCACCGCCGTCGACAATGGCGTGACCTTCCAAAAGACCAACTTCGCCAAGATCGACAGGAAGTGGCACCGCCAAGTCGTCAAATATTTCAGCAGCGAGCCGATCGGCACCGTCGTCGTCGATACACGGCACCATTTTCTCTACGTCATCATGGAGAGCAAGACCGCCATTCGCTACGGCGTCGGCGTCGGCCGCGAGGGCTTCAAATGGTTTGGCCGGGCCACGATCGATGCTAAATCGCTTTGGCCGCGCTGGACGCCGCCGCCGGAGATGCGCAAGCGCCATCCCGAACTGCCGGAATTCGTGGCCGGAGGCTCGCCAAAGAACCCACTCGGGCCCCGCGCCATGTACCTGCATCGCGACGGCGTTGACACCGGCTATCGCTTCCATGGCACATTGGAGCCGTGGAGCATCGGCAAGGATGCCTCCAGCGGATGTATCCGCATGTTCAACGAAGACGCCATCGATCTTTACCAGCGTTGCCCCATCGGCACCGCTGTACAGGTTCTGCCGCATATTGCCGATCAGGCTGAAAGTGCAGCTCAGGTCAGTCAAGCAACTCCGGTCCAATAAGGAATATCCCCTGATGTCTGCGATGACCGGATATACGAGGCGCCTTCTCGCCGCGGCCATGCTCCTGGCGCTTGCCGCCTGCTCCACCACCAAGATCGCCTCCCTGGAAGAACCAACGGCTGCGCCGATGACCGGCCAGACCAACGATCCCGCGCCCGGTTTCGAAAATGTCGCGGCTGGCAGCGAGGAGGATTTCATCCTCAATGTCGGCCGACGGATCTACTTCACGCAAGATTCCGCCACGCTCGATTCCGTCGCCATGGCAACGTTGGATAACCAGGCCATCTGGCTCAACAAGAACCCGACCTGGCTGCTCAAGCTGCAGGGATTTGCCGACGATTCCGGCTCCGCATCGAAAATGCAGACGCTGTCGCAGAAGCGCGCCGATGCGGCGATGGCCTATCTCGTCTCGAAGGGCGTGGACGCCAGGCGCATGTGGGCCAAGGGCTACGGCAACGACCGCGAAGTCCGCGACTGCACGGAGCGCTCCTGCAGGGTGCAGAACCGGCGCGTCGTCACCAATCTGCGCACTCAGCCCGACGCGGCCTGATCCAGCTCCAGCCACTCAACGCCTGGCGCGGAGGCGTCAACCGCTATCGACCGTATCGGCTAGGCCCAGCTCAAATACGAATGGGCCGCCAGCCTGCCGTTAATACGAAGCCGGCAGCCGATACTCGAGTGGTGACGGCAGGTCGATGACGAACCTGATATCCGCGGCATTCGCCGCCACGACCAGTTGGTAGCCGCCCGCTTCGGCGCGGAAGACGCCGGCCTCGACGTCGAAATAGGCGAGGTCGCGCGGCAGGATCTTCAGGTCGGCCGTGCCAGTCTCACCAGGGAGCAACGAAAGCTTTGCGAAAGCGCGCAGCTCTTTGTCCGGCCGCTCTACCTTGGACTTTGGCGAGCGCACATAGAGTTGGATCAGTTCCGATCCGGCGCGGTCGCCGACATTGGTCACATCGATGCTGACAGTCAGGCCTTCGGGACCCATTTCGTTGGCCGAGAGCCGCGGCTCGCCCCAGTTGAAGCGGGTATAGCCAAGGCCGAAACCGAAGGGGAAGAGCGGTTCGACAGCGCGTGTATCGTGATGACGATAACCGACGAAGACGCCTTCGGCGTAGCGCACGTGGCCATCCTTACCCGGATAGACGGCTGGATCGCCTGTGATTGCGGAATTGTCGGCAAGCGCCTTGGGGAATGTCTGCGGCAGGCGTCCGCCGGGCTCGGCATCGCCGAACAGGACATCGGCGACGGCGTTGCCCAGCTCCTGACCGGGATACCAGATCTGCAGCACGGCGCGGACCTTGCCGAGCCAGGGCATTTCCACCGGACCGCCCGTCTGCAGCACGACGACGGTGTTGGCATTGGCAGCCGCAACCCGCGCGATCAGTTCCTCCTGCCGACCCGGAAGCCGCATGTCGGGCAGGTCCAAACCTTCGGTATCCCATTCGCCGTCGCGGCCGACGAAGAGGAGCGCGACATCGGCGTTCAGAGCCATCTCGACAGCTTCCTGGATATCGGCCTCACCCAAGGGCTTTTCGACGCCGAACCGAATGGCCGTGAGATTGATCCCCAGCCCGTTCGCCAGCGGCGGGTCATATTCGACGGTCACGGCATGGGCTCGGCCCGCATCGAGCGTAACCATGCTGCGCTGTTCGTCATTGGCCGTGCCGAAATAATTCTCGCCGCGGGTCCAGCCGTCATGGCCGTCAACCGTCAGCCTGCCATCGACGAAGAGCCGCGCCAGTCCGGCATTGGTCATGCCGAAGACATGATCGCCGCTCTCCTCCGGCACGAATTGCATCGTCATCCGGGCCGAGAAATCGGTGGGGTCGAGTTCGCCCGAAGGCAGCTCGAACCAGAAGAACTCGCCCTTGTCGACGGTCTCGACGTGAATGGGCTTGCCCTGGCAGCCGCGCCCCTTGAAATATTCGACGGTGATCTTTCCCTTGAACACTTCGACCAGACGGTTATGGCGGCAACCGACGGCGTGGCTGACGCTATTGGCGTTGGCAAGGGCCGCGCGGATTCCTTCGAGCGGACTGATCGTATAATGCGCCGCGATCTGCGCGCTGCCGCCGCCCATGACGCGCGCGCTCGCAGCGTTGGGTCCGATGACGGCAAGCCGGTCGAGCGAAGTCTTGGCAAGTGGCAGGATGCCGTCGTTCTTCAGAAGGACTGCGCCTTCTGCGCCGATGCGCCGGATCAGCGCCCGGTCCTCCGGCAGGTCGACCGCCTGCTCCGTGACATCGGGCGTCGCCTCGAAGGCGCCCACCCGCTCGAGCAGACGCAGGATACGCCGCGCCGCCGCCCGCACGGTGGCGGCTTCGACCTTCCCCTCGCGGACGGCCGCAACCAGTTTCTCGCCGCGATCACGCGCCGGACCCGGCATTTCGAGATCAAGACCGGCATTGATCGTCTCGGCCGTCGAATGCGAACCGAACCAGTCGGACATGACGATACCGTCGAAGCCCCATTCCTGGCGCAGCACCTTGGTCAACAGCCACTCGTGCTCACTCGTATAGGTGCCGTTGAGGCGGTTATAGGAGGACATGACGGCCATCACGCCGGCGCGCCTGACAGCCTGTTCGAAGGGCGGAAAGTAGATTTCGCGCAGCGCCCGCTCGTCGATATCGGAAGACATGGTCTGCCGCTCGATCTCGGATTCGTTGCCGGCGAAGTGCTTGATCGTCGCCGCGATCCCCTGGCTCTGCACGCCCTTGATGTAGGCAACGGCGAGTTCCGCGGTCAGCATCGGATCCTCGGAATAACATTCGAAATTCCGCCCGTTGAGACCGGAACGATGGATATTCACCGTGGGCGCTAGCAGCACCGCGGCCCCCTTGCTCTTTGCCTGATGGGCAAGCGCCACGCCCATGCGCCCGACGAGATCGGGATTCCAGGTGGCGCCGAGCGCGATGGCAGTGGGAAAGCAGGTCGCCTTGACGCCGCCGACCAGCGAACCCGCGCCGCGCGCGCCATTCGGTCCGTCCGTCACCTTGATTTTCGGCACACCAAGACGCTCGACGGGAACCGTCGTCCAGAAATCGGCGCCTGATAACAGCGAGACTTGCTCCTCGAGCGTCATCTTGTCGAGAATGGAATCGATCATGCAAACCTCCCCTTGAACTGGAATTCGGGCGCTGTGCGGCGGCGCCAGGCGTGCGCGACTGCTCCGCGCCATGCAATTATTAAACTTACCGATTACTCGGTATTTTTAAGATGTCAACCGCCTAAGCCTGATGTATGGATTGAGAGTGCCGAAGAGGAGAGACGATGGCAGAGTTTGCCGAATTGAAGTCTGGACAGGAGGAAAAGCGACGACGCAGATCCCGCAAGGGCGAGGCGCGCCGCGCGGAGATCCTGACGGCCGCGATGCGGCGCTTCGCCGAAGACGGCTACCAGAATGCCGCCATCGGCGATGTGGCCCGCGACGTCGGCCTGTCGCTGCCCGGCCTGCTGCACCACTTCCCGACCAAAGTCGATCTGCTGCTCGCCATTCTGGACAAGCGCGATCTCGAAAGCGAAAGCTTCATCGGCATCCATCGTGCCGACCTGCGTGGCCTTCTCAAAGGTATGGTCGAGGTCTTCCGCCGTAACGCCGAAATGGTCGAGGTCATCAGGGCCTTCGCTATCCTGAATGCCGAGAGCCTGATGAAGGACCACCCGGCCAAGGCATGGTTTCTCAATCGCGCCACCCAGTTGCAGAACGATATCGCCGCGACCGTCGACCGGGCTGTTGCCGATGGCTCGATAGACGGCAGGATCGATGGCAAGGCGATGGCGGCCGAGCTGATTGCGATGATGGATGGCCTGCAAATGCTCTGGCTGCGCGATCCCGCGCGTTTCGATATGGTCGGCGGGTTGGAAGCCTATGTCAGCCGCCTGCTGGCGAGCCTTGGTCTGGAGGATTGAGCTTTGGCTTGCGGTTCTGTGCTCGGGAGCCGGTCGAGGATGACGCCCGATCGGCAGATCTATCATCCATCAAAGCGCGCCAACCAGTCGATAATTCGGCTTACCGCTTCGGAATACCTCTGTCCGACAAGCAGACCCGTATGTGTCGTGCCCCGGAGCCCCAGGTACTCGCCGCCGATGTGGCGAGCCGTCGCCCTGCCTCGATGATCATCGGATTCATCGTTGACGGCGCAAATGACGAGGCTGGGACAGGTGATCCTCTCGCCTTCGACGGAAATCCCCTCCGCCCCGAAATGAAAGGAAAATGCGCAGAATGCCTTTGCAGATTCCATGGACAGGTACTTCCGCTGGAATGCGATATCCTCGAATGTTTCATCGATACTCATTTGCTCGTCGCGTGCGGGCGCGGGGACCACGAGGCCGGGCATTCTTAACGCGAGATCGCGATAGGGCACTTCGGCATGCACTTCCCTGCAAATGCTGGAATCGATCAGCGCCAGTCCGGCAATCCCCACGCTTTCCGCCAGCTTTTGGCTCAGGATTCCTCCCATGCTGAATCCGATCACGATGGGAGGAGTTCCACATTCCTCGACGATTTCGGAGATCACCAGCCGGATGTCTTCCAGGTAATCTTCAAACAGGATTTTTGTGAAATCCGCCGACCTGCTTTTGTAGTGGCCTCGCAGGTTGATGCAATAAGAGTTCCATCCCGCCGATATGCAATGCGGAATGTACTTGCTCCACATCCAGCTCCCGGTAAAGGCGCCGTGGACGAAGAGCAAAGGCGGCCGAACGGACTGCCTTGAATCACCGCGCCCATGAAATATTTCCAGAAATAAGTCATTCTCTCCGATGTATTTTTCCGTGTGCTCGGGTCGTTCTTTTGCATAGTCCCGCATATCGCTCACTCCTTTGATATTGGCTGGCCGCGCATTCAGACAGAGGATATTTCCTATGCAATATTGATCAATTACCGCTCCTGGACTTACATAAAGGACAAAATGTCTTGAATTGGGTGTTGATGTGGAGAGTCTCGCAGGCGTTGTCGCCTTCGTTTACGCCGCCGAACAACAGAGCTATGTCGCAGCCGCCAGGGTTGCCGGAGTTTCGCCGTCGGCGATCGGAAAAGCCGTGGCGCGCCTCGAAAGCCGGCTGGGCGTGCGGCTCTTCAACCGGACGACGCGCAGTATCAGCCTGACCGAGGAAGGAGCCGTTCTCTACGAGCGCTACAAACGCATCCTCGACGACATGGATGACGCAGAGGCTACAGTCTCACGAAGCCGGGAACGCCCAAGGGGACGCCTGCGTGTCAGCGTGCCGCATATCGTCGGACATCACCTTCTTATGCCGATCCTGCCGATCTTTGCCGAGCGATTTCCCGAGATCGAGCTGGACATCGATTTCGAAGACAGGGTCATAGACCTAGTCGCAGAGGGCCTGGATGTCGTCGTGCGCAGCGGTGAGCTTGCCGATGCACGATTGATTGCCCGCCATCTCGGCGATCAACATTTCGTCGTTTGCGGAAGTCCCGATTATCTCAAGCGCCATGGGCGACCGGAGACCCCGGATGATCTCTCCCGACATGCCTGCATTCACTTCAAATACCCGTCCAGCGGTCGTGTCGCGCGGTGGGCATTCCGCCCGCCATGCGAGCGGCTGCTTTTGCCGAGAAGCCTGACATTCAACAACACGGATGCAGGTCTGCGAGCAGCACGGGACGGTTTGGGCCTTGCGCATCTGCCCGTCTACGTCGCAGAGCCCGATATGCGAACCGGAAATTTGGTCCCCGTCCTCACCTCCTTCATGGTACCGTACGGTTCGCTCTCGCTCGTCTGGCCATCCAATCGTCAGCTTTCACCAAAAGTCCGCGCTTTCGTGGATTTTGTGGTTGCGAACTTTGCCGCCCGCCCTGACGCTTTTCGACCGGCGGCAATCACGGCAGCCGCCACGGCAACTTATCTGCCAAATGCGCCTGCCAGCCTCTGACCGAGCGCGCGCGCAGGAGAGATCGCCGGTCTGCTTTCCGACGTGACGGCGCGTGGGGCTACTTGAGCGGCATCCAGTTTGAAGCGGGCGATCAATCGGGCGAGATTCGCCGCCTCGTCCGCCAGCCGGTTCGTGGCTGCGGTCGATTCCTCCACCATCGCCGCATTCTGCTGCGTCACCTGATCCATCTGATTGACGGCAGTACTGACCTCGGAGAGGCCGGTCGACTGCTCCCTTGCCGCCGTCGCGATCGAGCGCACATGCTCGTCGATCTTGACCACCTGGCCCTGGATATCGCCAAGCGCCTCACCCGTCGCCGTCACCAGCTTCACCCCGGAATGGACTTCGCTGCTGGAGCGGTTGATCAGCACCTTGATGTCCTTGGCCGCATTGGCCGAGCGTTGCGCCAATTCGCGCACCTCTTGTGCGACGACGGCAAAGCCCTTGCCGGCCTCACCGGCGCGTGCCGCCTCGACCCCCGCATTGAGCGCCAGAAGATTGGTCTGGAAGGCGATCTCGTCGATAACGTTGATAATCTGGACGATTTCGCCGGAGGCCTGCTCGATCCGCCCCATGGCCGAAACGGCCTGGCTGACGACGGCGCTCGACTGCCCGGCGTTTTTCTTCGCCTCATCCACCATGTGGCTGGCTTCCAGTGCCCGCTCGGTCGAGTTCTTCACTGCGACGGTGATCTCCTCCAGGGCAGAGGAGGTTTCCTCCAGCGACGCCGCCTGCTGCTCGGTGCGTTTCGACAGATCTCCAGAGGCAATCCGCATTTCGCCGGCGCCGCCGTTGATGATGTCGACAGCGGCGCGCACCTCGCCGAGAACGGAGCGCAGGCTGACCATCGTCGCGTTGACGTTTTCCTTGAGCTCGCCAAAGGCGCCCTGGAATTCGCCCCTCATGTTCTCGGTCAGGTCGCCGTCGGCGAGCGCAGCAACCACGCGACAGGTCTCGGCGATTCCGCGGTTGACTGCCGCAACGAGGTCATTCACGCCCGATGCGAATTGGTTCAGGTCCTGATAGCCATATTCCACGACGGCGCGACGCGTGAAGTCTCCGGCAACCGCTGCGGTGATGACCGCGTCGATGTTCATCTGCATTTCAATGACCTTCGCCCGCTTATCCGCACCGGCAGCGTCCAACTCACGCACCTTGATGCCGTTTTGCTTGAAGATCTCGACGGCGCGGGCCATCTGGCCGATTTCGTCGCGTCGATTGGCGAAGGGGATTTCGGCAGCGAGATTGCCCTCTGCAAGCTTGCTCATGCTTGCGGTAATCCGGCCGATCGGCTTTGCAATCACGCGAGCGCCAAAGACCGCAGCGCCGATCAGCGTGGCGATGGTCAGCAGGCCGATGCCAAGATTGAGGCTTAGAACGAGAAGAGTGCCGGCATCCGCCTCTTCCTCAGCCATTGTCGCCATCGCCTTTGCGGCGTCCACCCCTTCATCGATCAGCTGGGCTGTCTCGTCTGAAATTGCCAACAATTTTACCTGAACGTCCTTCTCCTTTGCGTTAAGCGAAGGATCGCCGGCCTTGAGGGCAAGCTTTGCCTTGACGATTTCGGCCATGTCGTCGGTGGCGGCATAAAGCCTGTCGCCCAACGCCTTGAGCTTCACGATCCGGTCCCTGTTGACCTGCAATCGCAACCCCTCCATGGCATCGTCCAGATATTTTATAACCGAGTGATGGCGTGCGGCGATGTAGTCGGCTGCCTTGGCAATCTCATCCGTGGAAGTGGCGAGACGCAGATCACGCACGCCGACCTGCAAGCCGCGCAACGACGCCTTGGCATCGACCAGATCGCGCGAGACGATCAACTGCTCGTCCCGGTATTTCGCGCGCTGAGCGACATGCTGGCCTCCCTGCCAGACGGTAAGGAGCATAACCGCAACCAGCAAAATGCCGATGGCGGAAAGCATGGCCAGTTTGGTGCTGATGCGCGAAAAGATACTTGCGGGCATGTGTCAGTTCCTGCTTAGCGCAAACAGGAGTCCTCATATCCCCTGCCGGCTACGGAATGGGTGATCGACTTCATTCGATCGCCACCTATGCGACCGACGTTCCGAGATCACCTTCGCTTCCGAGGGGAGTCTTTTTGTCGTGGCCACAGCCGACTAACAGCCGATAAGAAACTAATAAAAAGTTCCATTTTCGCCGCGCTTGGGACTTGTCTGCGCGATCGGGATAATGAATGCCGAAAGCGGACATCGCTGGCGACCAGCCCGGTTGCACGGGCTGCGCCCGGTAACTGCTCCGCCGCAAACGAAGCGGCGGAGCGTGATCTCCCAGGCAAGCGGCGTCAGGCTTTTTGCAGCCTCCAAGTCCTGACTTCGAACGGCATGATGTCGGCAGGTCCAATCCGCTCCATCGGCTCTTCGAGAATGTTCAGCGGCTGCGATGCCGCCCATCCGGAAGGCAGGCCGAGGGAGAGCCGGCCGCGCCGGCCGGCCGGTTCGTAGAGGCGCAGGATGAGGCCATCGCCTTCTTCCGCCGGCTTCAGGCCCGAGAAAGCGACGGGTGTGCCGTTGACGGTAAGCGGCGCGAAAGTGCCGGCGGAGAGGCCGCTGGCTTCGGCCGCGACGAGCGGCTGATTGAGATCGATCGCCTCGTCGAGAACACCGCCTTCATGCCAGGCACCCTCATGCGGCATCAGCGCATAGGTAAAGCTCTGTTCGCCTTCATCGGCCAGCGGATCCGGATAGATCGGCCCGCGCACCAGGCTCATGCCGATCACATTGCCGCGGGCGCTATGGCCATATTTGGCATTGTTGAGCAGCGCGACGCCGAAGCCCGGCTCGCTGATATCGACGAAGCGATGCGCGACAGCCTCGAACATCGCCTGTTCCCAGGAGGTGTTCGTATGGGTTGCCCGCTCGACGACGCCGAAAGCGCATTCGAACGTCGCCTTCCGGGTCTGGACGGCGACCGGGTTCAGCGTACGCAGAAGGGTGCGGCGGTCGTGCCAGTCGATCGTCGTTTCGATGTCGAGCCGCCGGGCGTTGGCCGTCAGCACATAGGTCTGCGTGACGCTTGAATTCCGGTAGCGGTAAACGACGCGGATCGCTGCGCGGTGCGGGCCTTCTTCGACGAGCGCGATGCTCTCCGGCGTGTCGAGGCGAATGGCCTTTTCGGCATAATCCGCATCGATGTCCCAGGCGTCCCAGTTGCGCGGCTTGTCGGCCGGATAGACCCAGAGCTGATTTGCCGAGCCGTCGATCGCTTCCCGGCCCGTTGCCTTGTGGATGAGGCTGACAACCGCGCCGTCCTCGCCGATGCCGACGGAGATGTGGTCGTTTTCGAGACGGTCGGAGCCTGCCCTCAGCCCGCCCGCCGGCTTGAGCGCGCGCTTGTCGAAGACCGCGACGGACAAGGGGGCGACGAGATCGGCGGCCGCGACGACCGTGCCATCGGAGAGCGTTGTGCTGAGTGGCCTGGCCGCAAGAGACGGATTGACGACGACGAGGGCGTCTCCAACCCCGCCCTTCGGCAGATTGGCAGACAGCGCCCGCAATGACTTTGCCTGCTCGGCCTTGGCATGGTCGATGACCCCGCCCAGTTCCTGCTCGGCATCCTGATAGACCTCACGGATACTCGAGCCCGGCAGAATGTCGTGAAATTCGTTCTTCAACACTACGCGCCAATCGGCTTCGAGGCTTTGGGGCCTGCCTGCTCCGAGCATATGCGCCAGCGAAGCGATGGTTTCCGCGGTGATCAGCGCACGTTCGGCCTGGCGATGCTTGCGCTTGACGCCGCTTTGCGACGTCAGCGTAGCGCGGTGCAGTTCGAGATAGATTTCACCGTCCCACACGGGAAGGGTCTTTTCCCCAGCAGTGCGGTGCGCCTGCTCGTAATAGCTTTTGACGGTGCCCCAGCGTGCCTGCGGGATCGCCGGGAAATCGCGCAGCTGCACTTCGCGCTCGACCATTTCCGGCGTGACGCCGCCGCCGCCGTCGCCGTAGCCGACGGCCAGAAGCGACGTATGGTGCTGCGTCTTGCCGCGGAAATTCTTCCATGTCGGCACGAAGCAATCGGGCTGCACGAAGCCGTTGTAACCCTGCATCGGATTGTCGAACGTATGGGTCAGCACCCGGCTGCCGTCGAGCCCCTTCCACCAGAAGAGATCGGAGGGAATATGGTTGGTCTCGCTCCAATTGACCTTGATCGTGAAGAAGCTGTCGATGCCGCCCTGTCTCAGGATCTGCGGCAGCGCGCCGGAGAAGCCGAAGCAATCCGGCAACCAGCAAACCGTATGGCGCGTGCCGAAGGTCTTCTCGAAATAACGCTGGCCGTAGAGAACCTGACGGGCGAGACTTTCACCGGTCGGCATGTTCGTATCGGGTTCCACCCACATGCCGCCGACGGTTTCCCACTTACCTTCGGCGACCTTCTGCTTGATGCGCTCGAGAAGGTCCGGGTCTTCCTCCTCCATCTGCGCGTAATAATGGGCGGTCGATTGATTGAAACGAAAATCATCGGAGCGCTCCATCAGCGACAGCGCCGTATTGAAGGTGCGTCGCATTTTCCGCCGCGTCTCGCGATAGGGCCAGAGCCAGGCGAGATCGATATGCGCATGCCCCGTGAGCAGCAGTTCTCCATTCGGCGGAAAGCGCTTCTGCAGCTCCTTCAGCCGCGCCGTCAGAGCCTCGAAGGCCGTAGCTGCCGAAGCGCTTTGCTCGTCCGTGAGGCCCGCCGGATTAGCTTCAAGCTCCGGCAGTTCCCAGATTTTCTGCTGCATGACCGCGCCTGACGTGCGGGAGATGTAAGCCGCCGTATCCGACGGCCAGTCGAGGCTGCGCAGCGCATGTTCGGCGGCATCCATCAGATGCGGCACGACTTCATGCTCGCCGAGCGCCTCGATCGCCTCGGCAACCTGCTTCAACAGAAGATGCAGACGGTGAGCGGGACCGTCGAGCCAGATAAACCGGGCCTTGTTGAGCCGCGGTGCGCGATTGGGCTCGCCGAACGGAAAACGGGCGACGGTTTCCGTTGCGATTGAAAAGCGGCGGCCCTTCAGCGGGAATTCCTGATGATAGGGATCGAGACCGAATGTTTCCGTCTCGCCGTCGGGATAGCTCAGCGTAATCAGGCTCTCGCCACCGAGATCGAGCTGCAGGCGAATACCGTCGAGAGGCCACGCTTCGGGTGCCTCGGCGGTTGCAGCAAAATGCACCACCCCCTGGCGGTGCGGCCAATCCTGGTGATGTGCGATCGGCTCTCCCTCGAAGGTCCAGCCGTCGATCGCAGCACTGTGTCGATCCCGCCAATGAGCGAGCTCGGCAATGCGGACTTTCAGACGATCGAGACGCTGGGCAATGGTCAGAGGCATGGCTTATCCTATTGAAAATCGACGGCGACAATCCGTGGTCATAGTTTTGGGAGATGAAGATGGTGCGACCGGCATCGCGATTTGCCCGGTCTCCTCCTCCAAGCAATTCCGAGAGCTTTAGATTAAGTAACTTTGATTTCCCGTCAAGCCCGTAAGAAATTCATTGCGGTGGACGCAGGCGTGATACACAAGCGTCTTGTAGCTCTAAGGACGGCGACCATGCGGTATCTTCGATCAGGGCCGCGTCGGCTTCAAACCCAGGACACGGGCGCCCCGCGTGCCAAAACAGTCGGTCTGCGATCCGGTGAAATCGCCGATCGAAACATTCGCGTCATCCTGGAAGCCATCCGCCGCCATGGTCCGCTGACGCGAATGGAGCTTGGCCGCCATTGCGGCCTGACCGGCCCGGGCATTACCAATATTCTCCGCCGATTGGCCGAGGAGAAGCTCGTCACCTCCAACCGCCGCAACGGCTCGGGCGGCGGTGCGACTGCGACCGAATTTGCCCTGCGCCCGGAAGGCGCTTTCTCGATCGGCGTCAAGCTTCGCCAGAGGCGCGGCGAGATGGTCCTCATCGATCTTAGCGGCCAGGTGCATGACCGGGTCTATTTCGGCCTGGAGCCAGCAGACAAGGTCAAGCTGGTGCACGCGGCCGTCAGGGACATGGTCGATCGCCACGCGATGTTGCCGATCATCGGCCTAGGCATCGCCGCCAACGACTGGACGGACGAACAAAGCGATCAAATCGCCGCCATGTCGACGATTGCGCGTCCCTATGTCGAGAACGAATGCACGGCGAGCCTTCTCGCCGAACGCACGATCGGCAGCTCCGCCAGGGAAGGCGGACTGGCGATGATCATCATCGATGACGACATCCAGGCCGGTTTTCTCATCCGCGGCATTCCTTATTCCGGCGTGCATGGCAGGGCGGGCAGCATCGGCGAAATGTTGACCGGCCCGGACAATGTTCAGCTGAACACCGTCGTCGGTTTCGAGTCACTGCGATCGCGGATCGGCGACCAGGACTTCACCCGCCTGCTGAAGGGCGAGGAAATCTCCTCGCCATCGCTGTCGCAATGGATACGGGAGGCCGCCGGCCATCTGCTCGATCCGATCATCGCCATGGCCGGCTTCCTTGCCCCGAGCGTCGTCATGATCGGCAGCGATCTGCCGCAGGGCGTGATCGAAGCGCTGATCCATCAGCTTTCGATCGAGCGCCGCGACACCTCCACGAGACCGTTGCTGACACCCTGGATTTCGCCGATGAAACCGGCGAGCTTCAGCGGCGGCGGCGTTGCGCTGGGGGCTGCCCTCCTGCCCTTCCTCAACACTTTACTGCTGCCGCCGGCTTCCGCTTGAGAGCCGGCTCAGCCGAGCGCTTCATCGGTGTGGCTAAGATCGGAGGCCAGCGCCTTATCCAGGACTTTCTGGATATTGGCGGCGCGGCGGAAGGACGGTTCCTGCGTCCTGCCCGCCCGCACAGCTTGGACGAAACGCTGGTAATTCGTCTCGACCGGATCGAACGGCACGTCGCGCCAGGTCGCCGTGTGCACGTCTTCGCCGAGGCAGGCGCGAAGCGTCGACTTTCCGGTATCGTAAATCATCTCGATCGAGCCGGTTTCGCCATAGACCCGGAGACGCAGCTGATCCATCTGTCCGGCCGCCGTGCGCGTCGCCTGGATCGTCCCGATCGCGCCATTGGCGAAATCGACATTCATCGTGAAGCTGTCATTGGCGTCTAGATCATATTCGCCGATCTTGTGCCCCGGCGCCTTGTCGAAGGTTTTCAGCCGCGCGAAGACATGGGCAACGTCGAGGCCGGAACCGTAGGAGGCGAAATCGACGATATGGATGCCGATATCGCCGAGCGCGCCGTTCGATCCATGCTTCTTGCTCAGCCGCCACAGCCATTTGCTTTCGCTCTTCCAATCGCCCCAGTGACGGCCGACCAGCCAGCTTTGCAGATGGGACGCCTCGACGTGGCGCACGTCTCCTATTTCGCCGGCGAGCACCATCTGCCGGCCTTTCTGGAGGGCGGGCGAGTTGCGATAGGTGAAATTGACCATGCCGACCTTGCCCGATCGTTCGATCGCCTCGGTCATCTCCATGGCCTTGAGTGCATCGGTGGCGAGCGGCTTTTCGCAGAAGACATGCTTGCCAGCGGCGATCGCCTCAAGCGTCGTCGGGTGGTGGATGCTATCAGGCGTGACGTTCGCCACCGCATCGAACTCGCCCCAGGCGAGCGCCTCTTCAAGAGACGTGAAATGGTTGGCGATGCCATGTTCGGTGCAGAAGGCGGCAAGCCTTTCCGGGACGACGTCGACGCCGCCCACGACGCTGACGCCTTCGATCGCCTTGAAGTTGGCGGCATGCTGGTTGGCCATGCCGCCGGTACCGAGAATGAGTAAACGCATCTTATCCTCCCTTGGCGCGTCCTATCGGACGCGGGTGTGTCAGAGCTGATTCCGGCAGCGCGGCCGGGCAAAATCGCACTCCTGCCATCGCGGCCATCCGCGATCGCCTCGTCCTCTTCTTCAGGAAAATTTCGGTCGATGCGCCACGCGCCCGACAGCACGCTCCATCGCTTTAATGGCGCGGATCCTTTTCCAGAAATCGATCTCGATTTTCGGAAATTATGCGCTAGCTGCTGTTGATTGTCGCCAGCATCTCAACCTCCCAGGCTCTGGCCTTCCAAGCTGTGGCTTGACATCAAATCAAAGTAACTTAATCTAATTAATGCAGCACGGAATTGAGGAGAGGTCAACCGACCGCCAGGCTGTATTCGTTCAAATGGGGAGGAGACCCATCATGAAGAGCGCCACCGTCAGCGCATTTGCGCTGAGCACAATGTTATTTTCAGCATCCACGTCATTTGCCCAGGAACTTGCCACCAAGGACAGGATCGGCCTTGCCGATGCGCCAAAATCCCTCGTCGTCCGCCTGACGAACGATAGTCCGAACAATTCGGATCCGGCCATCGCCGAGGGCTATCAGAAGCTCTTCGTCGATTTCATCAAGAAGCATCCCGACTGGAAATTGCAGATGCAGTTCATGTCGTCGGATATCGGCACGGAACAGGCCAAGATGCTGGAGCAGGCCAAGGCCGGCAACGCGCCCGACTGCGCCGCGGTCGACTCCTTCGTGCTCTCGCAGTTCATGGTCAATCACGTGCTGGCGGACTTCACGCCGTATTTTTCGAAGGAGGAAGTGGACGACCTCTTCCCCTTCATCCGCAGCGGCATCACCGATAAGGACCAGACGGTCCGCGCATGGTGGTGGGATACCGATCTTCGTGTGCTCTACCGCAACAAGTCGATTGTATCAGATGCGCCGCAGACCTGGGACGACCTGAAAAAGGCTGCGCTCGCCTCCACCAAGGAAGGCATGGAAGGCGTTCTGTTCAACGGCGGACGCTGGGAAGGTACGACCTTTGACTGGCTGGCGAACTATTGGGCGCTGGGCGGCAAGCTCGTCGACGATAGCGGCAAGCCTGTGTTCGGCGAAGGCGAGAACAAGGAGAAATTCCTGAAGGCGCTGAATTATTTCAAGGATCTCGTCGATTCCGGCGCCGCGCCCAAACGCGTCACCACGATCGCGAATTATGACGACATGAATGCTGCGGCGGCAGCGGGAACGACGGCACTCTTCATCGGCGGCAACTGGCAATATGCGCAGCTGAAGACGACGCTTGAAGAAGACGAGTTCAAGAATTGGACCTTCTCACCGATCCCCGGCCCCGCGGCCGATCAACTCTCGACCGGCACGGGCGGCTGGACGATCGCCTCCTTCAGCAAGGACAAGGACAAGATCGAGATGTGCGCAAACCTTGCACGCGAGGTCTATATGGGGCCGGCAAATGCGCTACAGCAGCAGCTGCCGACCAGAAAGTCGCTCTTCGACAAGTATGAGGTCTTCTCCACCGAAGCCAACAAGACCTTCGCCAAGGCTCTGGTCGACGGCCAGGCGCGCCCCGGCGTACCGATCTATCCCGAGATCTCCAACCAGATCCAGATCATGATGGGCGACGTGCTCTCGGGGACCAAGACACCGGAAGACGCTTTGAATGCCGCCTTCAACGCCGCATTGGAGGCCTACAAGCGGCTGTAGTGCCGGGCGTCCGTGACGCTTCCAATCGCGACGGCGCCTGCCCTCAGGCGCCGTCGACATTGCCAACCCGGACAGAGAGGCCCAATGAGCCCCATTGCCATCGAGGCTGACAGCCCGCCTCAAAGCAGAACGTTCATGCGTCGTTTCGCCGGCGCGCCCCTGCCCTGGATCATGCCCGTGATCGTCGTCATCGGCATCTTCTACCTCTATCCCGTCATCGACGTTTTCCGACTCTCCTTCACCAATGCGACGCTGATCGGCGACAATCAGGAATATACGCTCGGGTCGATCACCAATGCGCTGAGCTCACCGCAGCTGCCCGACATTCTTTGGGCAACCCTGATCTTCGTCGGCGGCAGCGTGATCGGCCAGCAGATCCTGGGCCTGGCGGTCGCCGTCACGGTCATTCGCGGCGAAAAGCGCGGCCTGTTCGGCACCACCATCCTGAGGACGACAGCGCTCGTCGCCTGGGTCGTGCCGGGTATTGCCGGCGGCATCATCTGGCAGATGCTCTTTTCCGAAGCGCCTTACGGCGCGCTGAACAGCATATTGCGGCTGATGCATCTGCCTGTTGTCGCCTGGCTTTCCGATCCGGCCATGGCGCCATGGTCGACGCTGATATCGAACATCTGGCGCGGCACGGCCTTTTCGATGGTCGTCATGTATGCGGCACTGAAGGCGATCGATCCCTCGCTCTACGAAGCGGCGGAGGTGGACGGCGCAACCGCATCGCAGCAGTTCTTCTTCGTCACGCTTCCGCAACTGCGCGCCGCAATCCTCGTCAACATGATCCTCATCACCATCCAGACCGTGAATACTTTCGATGCGATCATCACGCTGACGGGCGGCGGACCGGGGCGCGCGACCGAGGTGATCTCGCTCTACGTCTTCAATATCGTCTTCAGAAACTACGACCTCTCCGGCGGAAGCGTGCTTTCCGTGCTCATGTTGATCATCAGCCTCGGACTTGCCTTCGTCTACGCGTCATTCCTGCCGAAGGAGGAAGAGCAATGAGCGGACGGACAGGAACGCGGCTCGGCGATTTCTTCAGCTATCTGTTCATGCTGGCGATGTTCGTATTCTTCGCCGGCCCCCTCACCTATCTCCTGTCGATGGCGATGCGTGACAAGCGCGAGATCTATCGCGGCGTGGCGCGGTATATTCCGAACAATCCCACCATCGACAATTTCATCACCGTCCTGAACAACAGCTATTTTCCGATCTATCTCTGGAACGGCCTCAAGCTTGCGGCCTTGAGCGGCTTCGGCGTACTGATCGTGGCATTGCCCGCAGCCTACGCCTTTTCCCGGTTTCAATTCCGCGGCAAAGGCCTGTCGATGATGGCGCTGCTTCTCTTCCAGATGATCTCGCCGCTTGTCATCATGGTGCCACTCTACCGCTACATGAACCGGCTCGGTCTGCTGGATACGCATTTTGCCGTCGTCATGGTCTATATCGCGCTCGGCGTTCCGCTGGCGACATGGCTCTTGAAGAGCACGGTCGACGGCATCCCGCGCAGCCTCGACGAAGCCGCCATGATCGACGGCTGCAACCGGTTTTCGGTGTTCTGGCGCATCATCCTGCCATTGTCGGCGCCGGGCATCGCCTCGGTCTTCATCATCACGGTGATTGCCGGCTGGTCGCAATTCCTGGTGCCTTTCCTGCTGCTCACGAAAAATGACCTGATGCCGATCGGCGTCGGAATCTTTAACTTCCGCGGCATGCAAACCGACTCGTCCATTCAACTGCTTGCCGCCGCCTGCCTGATCTCGGTCGTTCCGGCGATCGTGGCCTTTCTGTCGCTGCAGCGGCTGATCCTCGGCGCGATGACCAGCGGCGCCGTCAAGGGATGAGGGTCGGTTCGGTCTCCATGCGCGATGAAGGATTTGACCCGATGAACCAGACACTCGGCGCCAGGCTGTCCCCGGATCTGACCGGCGCCAATGTCGAAGATGCAGGCGAGCATAACAGGGCGGTCGTCCTGCGCTGCATCCATCGCCAGGCGCCGATTTCGCGCGCCGAAATCGCCAGGCGGACGGGTTTTACCAAACCGGCGATCGCCCGGATCGTCGATCGCCTGCTGGACGAAGGCCTGATCATGGAAGCCCGCCGGCGACACGGGCTGCGGGGCCAGCCGGCGATCGAACTCGAGATCAATCCGGATGCCTGTTTTGCGATCGGCATCAACATCGATCGCGACCATCTGACGATCCTGGCCCTCGATGCGGTCGGCAATGTCCGTGCCCGCGTGCATCACGAAAAGCGCTTCATCCTGCCGGCGGAATTCCTGCAGCTCACCGCCGATGCGATTTCGCATTTCCAGCGCAGCCGCCTGATCGACGACGCGCGCCTGGCCGGTATCGGTCTCGCCATGCCGGATTGGCTCGGCGAGATTTCGCTCCTCGGCAAGCCCGACACCTATCAGGAATGGACTTCATTCGATGTGCGCGCTGCTTTGGAGAACCTGACGCAGCATCCTGTCTTCATCGAAAACGAAGCCAATGCCGCGGCCCTTGCCGAACTCGATTACGGATTGGGTGCCGAAAGCAGCAGCTTCTTCTACATCGCCATCAATGCCTGCCCGGGCGGAGGCCTGGTGCTTGACGGCAACGGTCATCGCGGCGCCATGGGCCTCAGCGGCGAGATCGGCTGGCTCCCAATTGCCGATGACCGGGACGAGAAGGCACACAAGGTCCAGCTTCTCGGCGAGATATTCTCGCTGTTTTTCCTCTATGATTTTCTTGCCCGGCACGGCGTCGAGGTCAGCGTTCCCCACGATCTGCTGACGCTGGATGCACAGGGCAGGCGCCTGGTTTCACAGTGGCTGAAGGAAATGAGCGCGCATCTGGCCGTCGCCGTCAAGCATATCGGCATGATCGTCGATCCCGATGCCGTCCTTGTCGGCGGCCGGCTGCCGATCCGTATCGTCGACGAGCTGCTTCGGTATGTGCACGAGCATCTCGACGCCGAGGACACCAACCTCCCCTCGCTTCACCGTGCCTCGCTCGGAGAGGATGCTTCGGCCATGGGGGCGGCGGTCATGCCGATGGCGGCGGCCCTGATGCTCGCATCGGCCGATGCTGCTCAACGCACACGTTCGCCACTCAAGAATATGGATCGCCTGAACAATTGAAACGGCCAGCTAGGCCCCAGGGATTTTGGTGAAGATCGGAGAACTTTGGTGAAGATCGGCTTTTACACCTCGACATTCAATGATCGTCCCCTGGAGGAAGTGGTGGAATTCGCCGCGTCGGCCGGTTTCGACGCAATCGAGATCGATGTCGGCGGCCATATCAAGACACCCGATCAGGTGACGGGCGCCGTCGCGCTTGCACGCGGCCGCGGCCTCTTCGTGTCGTCGATCACCTATTTCGGCAACCAGCTCGATGCCGACCCGACAAGACGCCAGGAACTTCGAGCAAAGACCGCCGAATTTGCCAGTGCGATTGGAGAAGCGGACGTTCCGATCTTCCTGATCTTCCCGGGCCGGGACGACACGGCCAGCGACGAAGCCAATTATGATGACTTCGCCGAATTCGCAAACCGGCTGATTGCGCAGACGCAATCGAGCGGCCTCACCTTCGCGATCGAGAACTGGCCGGGTCCGAAGGACAATTTCATCGGCACGACACCGAAAGGGTGGCAGGAGCTTTTTCGGCGGATCGACAATCCCCGCTTCGGCCTGGAATTCGATCCCTCGCACCTCATCCGCATCGGCGTCGATCCCTATCAGGCGATGGAGGCGGTGAAGGACCGCATTGCCATCCTTCATGCCAAGGACACGGCCATCGATCCGGAGATACTGCAGGCTGTCGGCTATCACGGCAAAGGCTGGTGGCAATACAAGCTGCCCGGGCTCGGCCTCATCGATTGGCCGAGGTTCCTGCGCCAGGCGCGTGGCTCCGGCTTCGATGGCACGCTGTCCATAGAACACGAGGATGCCGCCTATGGCTGGCCAGGCAAGGACTTAGCCGCGCGAAAAGAGGGCGAGCGCTTCGGGCTCGATTATTTGAGAAATGTCCTGAACGGACTTTGACGGCAATTTCTGGAGGACTGTTATGGCCCATGTTTCGGTCAACAATGCGCGCAAGGACTACGGTGCGTTCAAAGCCATCAAAGGCGTATCGGTCGACATCGGCGACGGCGAGTTCGTCGTGCTGGTCGGCCCGTCGGGCTGCGGCAAATCCACGCTTCTGCGAATGATCGCAGGTCTCGAGGGCATCACTTCAGGGCAGATTCAGATCGGCAAGCATATCGTCAACGAGCTTGCGCCCAAGGATCGGGATATCGCCATGGTGTTCCAGAATTACGCGCTCTACCCGCACATGACCGTCGCGAAGAACATGGGCTTTTCGTTGCGGCTGAAACGAATGCCAAGGACGGAGATCGACCAGCGGGTCGGCAATGCCGCCAAGATCCTCGGTCTCGAGAGCCTTCTGGAAAGATATCCGAAACAGCTGTCCGGCGGCCAGAGGCAGCGGGTGGCGATGGGGCGGGCAATCGTGCGGGATCCGGCCGTCTTCCTGTTCGACGAGCCTTTGTCGAACCTCGACGCCAAACTCAGGGTGCAGATGCGCTCGGAGATCAAGGAACTGCATCAACGGCTGCAGACGACGACCATCTATGTCACCCATGATCAGATCGAAGCCATGACCATGGCCGACAAGATCGTCGTCATGAAGGATGGGCTGATCGAGCAGTCAGGCTCTCCGCTGGAATTGTACGATCGTCCGAACAACCTTTTCGTTGCCGGCTTCATCGGCTCCCCGGCGATGAATTTCATCGCGGGCAAGATGACGGAAGACGGGTTTCGAACTGCCGACGGCCTGCTGCTGCCGAGCGAGCGACGTCCGCCCGCAGCCGTGACCTACGGCATTCGTCCCGAGCATATCCAGTTGGACCCCGGCGGGATCGAGGTCACGACGGTGGTCGTCGAGCCTACGGGTTCTGAGACGCTGGTCATCGTCCGGCTGGGAACGCAGACGCTGACCTGCGTCTTCCGGGAACGGATCAGGGCGGCACCCGGCGAGGTGCTGAGGATTGCGCCGATCCACGATGCGGTTCACTTGTTCGCCGCAGACGAACAGCGGATCACGTCAGGCGAAGCCGCGCTGAACTGACCCGGCCGATTGCCCCCTCCCCTTCGGCCGGGCTTCGGTCGGGGGCGCGTTTTCCGCGCCCCCGACCCCGAATGCGCTCAAGCTGCGTCGCGATAGGTCCGCGTGTTGGCCTGCGCCCTGCCCAATTCGGTAACCCGGCAGAACGCGGCGATGGTGGAGGAAACCACAGCCGCCGGCCGCACACAGATATTATTCGCCGCGGAGTACGATACTGTTCTATCGATCTCGTAGAATCGCCTTGCGCAAGAACGCGCAATGACTGCAGCCAGATATGGGGTGCTTTAGCTGACGGCGTTCCTTTTGCCGAGGAGGGCCGCGCGGATCTGTTCGCTTTTGCTCAACAGGGGAGCGGGAACCGGTGCTGCCTGCTCTGGCGCGTCGGCTTTGCCGGTGATCTGTTTGAGACTCAGGAAACGTTTTTGCGCGACCAGCCGGTCTTCGGGCGACAGTGGCTCGACGGGTTCGCCGTCAAGGCCATAGCGCATGGAATCGGGCTGGGCGCTGGCGAAATAGTAGCGCCGGCAGTGGACATAGGCCGCGGTCGCTCGCCGCAGGGTCGTGACGCCGGCATCGGGCTTCAGGAGCGGACGGAACTCGTTGAAAAGACCGACGGCAAAGGGACGGATCGGATCTCCCGACTTGGCCGGAAGGACGCCGACCGGCCGGATCAACAGCATGTTGATCGCGTTTGCCTTCTCCACGTCGAGCTCGGTTGCCGCAATCGGTCCGCGGCTGATCTTCCAGGGCTTGTCCATGCGTCCTCCATGTAACGTCCATAGCGACCGACTGTGATGGTATCTTGACGGACAGGGCGAGTAACGGAAGTCGCACATCGTCGGTTCCACTGCAAGCCGGTGAGGAGCGGTATGGGAGCCCGTGTGGTGAAATGGCGTTTCCGGGGTCGACATCGCCTGGTGTCATCGGCTGCCGTTGCATCTAATCGTTTTTATCGAGAAATATGCATTGACCTGTCACATCGATTACACTTCATATCCGCGCCCAAGATGGAGTGACCGGCCGCGGGGAGGATATATGCGGGTTTTCTCGAGTATTGACGAGCTGCGCCACACGCTCGATGCACTGAAGCGGCAGGGGCGAACCGTCGGCCTCGTTCCGACGATGGGCTATCTCCATGCCGGTCATATGGAACTCGTCGCGCGTGCGCGCGCTGAGAATGACATCGTCGTCGTCTCGATTTTCGTCAATCCACTGCAGTTCGCCCCGGCGGAAGACCTCAGCAAATATCCGCGCGATCTGGAACGCGATGCCGCCATGCTGAAACAGGCCGGCGTCAATTTCCTCTTTTCGCCTGGCGTCGAGGACATGTATCCCCGCCCGATGCTGACTGTCGTCGACGTTCCCGACCTCGGCTGCGAACTCGAGGGGGCGGTACGCCCCGGGCATTTTGCCGGCGTCGCCACTGTCGTTTGCAAGCTTTTCAACATCGTGCAGCCGCAGACCGCCTATTTCGGAGAGAAGGATTACCAGCAAGTCGTCATCATCAAGCGCATGGTGGACGATCTGGCCGTGCCGGTGCGGGTAATATCGGTGCCGACGGTCAGGGACGCCGACGGCCTCGCCTTGTCGTCGCGCAACGTCTATCTCAGCGCAGCGGAGCGGCGTGCCGCCGTAATCGTTCCTCAGACCCTCGACGAGGCGGAGCGCCTGGTCGCCGGCGGCCTTACCGATCCGGGGAAGCTCGAGGCCAAGCTCACGGCGTTTCTCAATCGCGAGCCTCTGGCAAAGCCGGAGGTCGTCGCCGTCAGGGATGCCTCGACACTGCAGCCGGTCACGTCGATTGCGGAACCCGTCGTCATCGCACTCTTCGTTCGGGTCGGCTCGACACGGCTTCTCGACAACAGGGTTATCGGTGACAACAGGATTGCCGGGGGCAACAGGGTCGCCGGGGGCAACCGCATTATCGGCGGGCGGAGCTTGCCGGGAAAGGGAGTGGCCAGATGAGCGCCGCCGGAATTCAGAAGCGCCTTACGCCAGCCCGCATCTTGGCGATGAAGGGCGGCAAGCCGATCGTCTGCCTGACCGCCTATACGACGCCGATGGCGCGGCTGCTCGATGAGCATTGCGATCTCCTGCTGGTCGGGGATTCACTCGGCATGGTGCTCTACGGCATGGAGACCACCATCGGCGTCACGCTCGACATGATGATCGCGCACGGCAAGGCGGTGATGCGCGGCGTCGGCAAGGCCTGCGTCGTCGTCGACATGCCGTTCGGCAGTTATCAAGAATCGAAGGAGGTCGCCTTCCGCAATGCCGTCCGAATCCTGCAGGAAACCGGCTGCGATGCCGTCAAGCTGGAGGGCGGCGAGGAGATGGCCGAGACCATCGCCTTTCTGACGAAGCGAGGGGTCCCGGTCATGGGGCATATCGGTCTGATGCCGCAGCAGGTCCAGACCGCAGGTGGCTATCGTTCCGTCGGCCATTCCGAACACGAGACGTCGAAGATCCGGCGCGACGCACACGCCATCGGCGGCTCGGGCGCCTTTGCCGTCGTCATCGAGGGCACGGTGGAGCCGCTCGCCCGCGAGGTAACGGCCGCCATGCACATACCGAGCATCGGTATCGGCGCCTCTTCGGCCTGCGACGGCCAGGTTCTGGTCTCCGACGACATTCTCGGGCTCTTCAACGATTTCACCCCGCGTTTCGTCAAGCGCTACGACGAACTGGGCAAGAGGATCGCGGCGGCCGCCGCTGCTTATGCGGACGAGGTCCGGTCGCGACAGTTTCCGGCAGCCGAGCATACATTCAAGCGGCGGCCCTGAAGCGAGCCGCCCGGCCCATCACCGGACGATAGACTGTTGGCGCATCGTCTCGGCCGACCGGCGGACCGCCTCGGAAACCTGCAGCAGCTGTTTGGCCATCGGTGTCGAATTGCGCCAGACCATACCAATCGTGCGCGACGGCTGCGGAGACGGGAATCGGGAAATCGACACACGCGCCGAGCGTGTTTCCACCGGAACGGCCATCTCCGGAATCAAGGTGATGCCGATGCCGGCACTGACCATCTGCACCAGAGTGGAGAGCGAACTGCCTTCCATGACTTCGCGGGGCCGAGCCGGCCCTATCTTGCAGAAAGACAGGGCCTGATCGCGGAAACAGTGGCCTTCCTCGAGCAGCAGCAACCGCATTTCGCGCAGCACCTCGCGTTCCGGCACAGGTTTGCCCTCGTCCTCATGTCGCCTGACCAGCACGAACTCTTCCTTGAAGAGCTCGAGTTCCGTGAGGGAGGGTTCCGACACCGGCAGCGCAACGATCGCCATATCCAGCTGACCGTGCGCCAGTTCCTGAACCAGCTTCGCCGTCTGCGTCTCGCGCACCTCGATCTGGATGCCGGCGAAGGTCCTGTTCAGGTCGTTGATGATGACAGGCAGCAGATAAGGTGCGATCGTCGGTATGATGCCGATGCGCAGCCGCGTCAGGAAGGAATTGCGCGAGGCGCGCGCCAGCTCCCCAAGCTCGTCGACGGCGCGCAGGATATCGCGGACCCGCAGCGCGAAGGTCTGGCCGAACGGAGTGAGCTTCACCTCGCGCGCACTGCGCTCGAAGAGCTCGTTGCCCAACTCTTGCTCAAGTTCTTTGATCTGCATTGAGAGCGCAGGCTGGGAGATGGCACAGGCGTCGGCAGCACGTCGGAAGCGGCCATCCCTTGCCAGGGCTTCAAAATAACGCAGCTGTTTCAGGGTAAGATTCTTCATAAGCTCAGCTTATCGCAACGATCAGTAAATCCAACTTAAAATTATTAAACGCTTCCGATATGAAGACTGCAGGGGAGAGAGCGGGCGCCGGCTCGGCTCATCTTTTTCGACGGGCAGACAAATTAAGCAATGAAGGAGACGATCATGGACAACCCCACTGACAGCGCAGGCAAATGTCCTGTTGCACATACGCATAAGGCTCCGACTGCCAGGACGAATCGTGACTGGTGGCCGAACCAGCTGAATGTTCAGATTCTTCATCACAATTCCGGCCGCGCCGATCCGTTGGGCCAGGCCTTCGATTATGCCGAAGAGTTCAAGAAGCTCGATCTCGACGGCCTGAAGAAGGATCTTCAGGCACTGATGACGGATTCGCAGGACTGGTGGCCGGCTGATTTCGGTCATTACGGCGGTCTTTTCATCCGCATGGCCTGGCACAGCGCCGGCACCTACCGCATCACCGACGGCCGCGGTGGCGCCGGCCAGGGCCAGCAGCGTTTCGCGCCGCTCAACAGCTGGCCTGATAATGCCAACCTCGACAAGGCCCGCCGCCTGCTCTGGCCGATCAAGCAGAAATACGGCAACCGCATCTCCTGGGCCGACCTGCTGATCCTCACCGGCAATGTCGCGCTCGAATCCATGGGCTTCAAGACCTTCGGTTTCGCCGGCGGCCGCGCCGACGTCTGGGAGCCGGAAGAACTCTACTGGGGTCCTGAAGGCACCTGGCTCGGCGACGAACGCTACAGTGGCGAGCGCGAGCTGGCCGAACCGCTCGGCGCCGTGCAGATGGGCCTCATCTATGTCAACCCCGAAGGCCCGGGCGGCAATTCCGATCCGCTGTCTTCCGCCCGCGACATCCGCGAAACCTTCGCCCGCATGGCGATGAACGACGAAGAGACCGTGGCGCTGATCGCCGGCGGCCACACCTTCGGCAAGACGCATGGCGCCGGCGACCCGTCCCTGATCGGCCCCGAGCCGGAAGGCGGCGCGATCGAGGATCAGGGCCTCGGCTGGAAGAGCTCGTTCGGCACCGGTGTCGGCAAGGATGCCATCACCGCCGGCCTCGAAGTCACCTGGTCGCAGACGCCAACCAAGTGGAGCAACTACTTCTTCGAAAACCTCTTCGCCTTCGAATGGGAACTGACGACGAGCCCGGCCGGCGCGAAGCAGTGGCAGGCCAAGAACGCCGAAGCCTCCATTCCGGATGCCTACGACGCCTCGAAGAGGCACCTGCCGACCATGCTGACGAGCGATCTGGCACTGCGTTTCGATCCGGCCTACGAGAAGATCTCGCGCCGCTTCCTCGAGAATCCAGACCAGTTTGCCGACGCTTTCGCCCGCGCCTGGTTCAAGCTGACCCATCGCGACATGGGACCGAAGGTACGCTATCTCGGCCCGGAAGTTCCGGCCGAAGACCTGATCTGGCAGGATGTGATCCCGGCCGTCGACCATCCGCTCGTCGACGACAAGGACATTGCCGACCTCAAGGAAAAGGTTCTCGCCACCGGCCTCACCGTGCAGGAACTGGTCTCGACCGCCTGGGCGTCAGCCTCGACCTTCCGCGGCTCCGACAAGCGCGGCGGCGCCAATGGCGCGCGCATCCGCCTTGCCCCGCTGAAGGACTGGGACGCCAACCAGCCGGCGCAGCTCGCCAAGGTGCTCGACGTTCTCGAAGGCATCCAGAAGGACTTCAACGCCGCCCAGACCGGGGCTAAGAAGATCTCGCTCGCCGACATGATCGTTCTCGCCGGTGCAGCAGGTGTCGAGAAGGCGGCAGCGGCCGGCGGCAACGCCGTCAGCGTGCCCTTCACGCCGGGCCGCATGGATGCCTCCGAAGCCCAGACCGACGCGCATTCCTTCGCAGCGCTCGAGCCGCGTATCGACGGCTTCCGCAACTACGTGAACGACAAGCGCCATCAGTTCATGAAGCCGGAAGAAGCACTCGTCGACCGCGCCCAGCTCCTGACGCTGACCGGACCTGAGATGACCGTCCTCGTCGGCGGTCTGCGCGTCCTGAAGGCAGGCAGCCCCGAGCACGGCGTCTTCACCTCGCGTCCCGAGACGCTGACGAACGACTTCTTCGTCAACCTGCTCGACATGGGCACGCAGTGGGTTCCCCTCGCCGGCAAGGAAGGCGTCTATGAAGGCCGCGACCGCAAGACCGGCGCTGCCAAGTGGACCGGCACCCGCGTCGACCTGATCTTCGGCTCGCACTCGCAGCTTCGCGCCTTCGCCGAAGTCTACGGCCAGGCCGACGCCAAGGGGAAGTTCGTCAAGGACTTCGTCGCCGCTTGGACCAAGGTCATGAATGCCGACCGCTTCGACCACGTCTGATCGGTAGCATTTTGCCCGGGCGCAGTTTCGGCTGCGCCCGGGCATTTCTCTTTTGGGTCGGTTTGCGCTTCCACTGCAACCCTTCTTCTCCCTCACCTCTGTGCTCGGGCTCGACCCGAGTGATGTCACGGAGATCCAGTGCGCCCAAGTCCTTGGGCGCGCGAGACGTCCTTGCTTTGATTGGAGTCATTCACCGCGCAGACGCGGGGTGGCACCACATGTGCGTTTTAGCGAGGCAGAATGCCGAAAGGCGAGAGTGACAGCAGATCGGGATCGGTCGTGGCCGTCGCCGTCGCTACCTCGGCATGGTTCATGCTATAGCCGTAGGTGAGAATGCGGTTGCCGTCGATCATGAAGAATTGCGCCTCATCCAGGCCGGGCTGCAGGGCACCCGTAACGGTGACGGTCTCGTACATTCTTGTAAGGTGCAAAGGCGCTTGCGGAACGACGCGAACCAGTTGGTTGGGCGGAGGGGAAGGCATGTGGCTGCAGGCTCCGGCCCAAGGCACCAGCATGAATTCGTAGACAAGATTGCCATCCTGGTCGATCGGCAGAACGAAGCCCGTCAATTCGATCGGATGTTCCTCGCCATGCCAGGCGAGTGTTTCGCCCTGCGGACCGCTCACCGGCTTACCCGACAGCGGCACCGTCGCCTTGGGCTGATCGGCCGGCCGTAAAGCGCTCCAGAAGATAGGCTGCGCAGCAGCGAAGGCGTCAGAAATCGGCCATGCGGAACAAAATGCGAGCGCCGCGAACGTCAGGAGGAAAGGTTTGTGTTTCATCATTGCATCTCCACCGCCGGCCGCTTTGACCACCTTGCCGCTGCCGCGTGGATGCTACTCCCGATCCCGCTTAGCCGTCAAAGCTTCGGGCGCGGATTACTCAGGCTTTGCAAGGAATAAGGAGAGGGCGTGCCGTGGCCACCCTCCGCCGTTTCGTCGCACTGCGATGCCAATTGTTTTGGGGAAACTGGTGCGTCCGGCCGATCTCACACCTGTGGGGGAGATGACCGGCAGGCCAGGCTCAGGAGACCCCGCATGGGGTATCTCCCTGCCGGACCGGCAAGCCATGAGGCCTTACTTCTCCGGCATCATCGAGGAGTGGTGCGAGGTGATCAGCCAGTTCCCGTCCTTGAACTCATAGGTATAGGTGTAGCGGGCGGGAACCTTCGAGCCGTCCTTCATGGTGAAGGTGTAGGTGCCGAGGTCGACGGCCCAGTTGCAACCGATCTTGATGTCGCGACTGTCGACATGGCCCTTGGGCTCATTCGCCAGGAAGTGTTCGAAATAATCGATCCGTTCGCCCTGGGTCAGGCGAGGTTTGTTCGACAGCGTCGCGAGAAGCACGGAATCTTCGCTGTAGTTCTTGGCGACCTCCTGAGGGCTCAGCGTCGCAAGCGAGGTATTCCAGCGATCGAAGAGCTTGGCGATTTCCGCCTCGCTTGTCGGCGCACAGGCTGCGGTTTCGGCAGCCGCCGCGGCCGACTGGACCTGAACGAAACCGAGAACGAGAGCGGCAGCAATGATGGTACGCATTTTGACTTTCCTATGTGGCGGTTCCGGCGGACATCGCATCGGTCAACCGCATGACCAGCAATTTAAGTATCCTGAGCTGCCGCCTCATCTGCCGGGTGGCTTCGATCCGATCTGCCGAACGGCATAGATGACATTCCCGCCGGAATGACTATCGTGCCGGCGTCATTCATCTTCGGAGCAGTCCTGTTGGGCATGGAGCACGATACAAGTCCGACGCATTCGCCAAACGTTGCGGAACTGCGCGCCCTTTACCGGGCGGCGGAAGCGCGGGCGGCACGTCTGCGTTTCATCATCGAAGTGCAGAACCTGCTCGATGCCGCGGCATTCGAAACGGCTGCCCGGGACGTTCTATCCCGGCTTGCAGATTTCGCAGGAGCATCGCTCGCCAGGCTCGTTTTCCCCTCATTGCAGGGAGAGGCGCCCGTGCAGCTGACGGTGGGTAAGTCGACGAGCCCGGAGAGCGACACCATCCTGTTTGCCTCTCAGGACGGCTCCGATCTCTGTTTGACGATCATCGGCTCGTCGAAAGCGCGCGCCATCGATGCCGACGACCGGCAGACATTGGAGGTGGTGGCCGGGCAGCTCGCCGACGCCTACAATCTCAATCGGCAGGCAGCGGAAAATCAGGCTCTCCTTGGCGATCTCCAGCGGCAGCGAAGTGAACTCGCGGCCCTTGTCGCCCAGTTGATCCAGGCGCAGGAACAGGAGCGGCAGCGGGTGGCGCTCGATCTTCACGACGGCTCGGCGCAACTGGCCGCCGGCCTCAGCTACCGCCTGCAAGACCTTGCGGCCCGCATCGGCGAGGCGCATGCCCTGAAGCCGGAGATCGACCAGCTCGCTGCATTGGCGCGCCATTCCGTTGCCGATCTCAGGGCTGCTATCGCCGATCTTCGCCCGCCCGAACTCGATGATCTCGGTGTCGCCGCGGCGCTGCGCACGCGTCTCGATGCGATCGACGGTCTCGAAGTGATCGCCGACCTCGATGCCGCCTCCGACCGCTGGCCGACATCGACCGGGATCATCTTCTACCGCGTCGCGCAGGAAGCGATCACCAATGTGATCAAGCACGCCGAGGCGAGCCGCTTGGTCGTGCGTCTCTTCGAGGACGATAAGGGCGAAGCGCATCTCGAAGTGATCGACGATGGCAAAGGCATCGGCGCGTTGCGCCATCCCCAGATGCGGGGCGGGCAACTCGGCATCGTCGGAATGCGTGAACGGCTGGCGCTGCTCGGCGGCCGGATCGAGATCGGAGCCGGGTCTTCGGGCGGCACGCATGTCCACGCCGCTGCCCCCCTTGCGCAGGGGACCCCATCAGCATGACGGCATCGATTCTTGTCGCCGACGATCACGACATCGCCCGCGCCGGTCTCATCGCCATGATCGGCGGCCAGGATGATTTCCATGTCGCCTGGGATGTACGCGACGGCGTCGAAGCGGTGGAAGCAGCAGCTCAGCACAAGCCGGATCTGGCACTCCTCGACATCCGCATGCCGCGTATGGACGGCCTTGCCGCGACGAGGGAGATCCGGCGCGTGTCGCCCGGCACACGCGTCATGATCATCACGATGCATGACAGCCTCGACTACCTGGAAGCGGCGATCGAAGCCGGCGCCACAGGTTATCTGCTCAAGGATGCCAGCCGGGAAGACATTCTCCGCACGATCCGGTGTGTCCTTCAGGGGGACGCCTTCTTCGACGGTCCGCTCGTCGCCAAGCTGCTGCGCCGCGCTGCCACCAAGCCGCAGACCAACAGCAGCGCTTTGGAGACGCTGACGATCCGGGAGCGCGAAGTCCTGTCGAAAGTGGCCGAAGGCCTGACCAACAAGGAAATCGCCAGGGCGCTGAAGATCTCGCCCGGCACCGTGAAGATCCACGTCGAGCGCATCATCGGCAAGCTGGATGCCGGGGACCGGACGCAGGCCGCGGTCATGGCCGTGCGCGGCGGGCTCGTCGCAACATCCCGGGAAGAGCAGCCATGACCGCCACGCGCCGGCGGGCGTTGCGTTTCGCCGACCTTCCGCTCAGAGCAAAGGGCATCGTCATCATCACGGTGCCGCTGGCGCTGCTGCTGGCGGCGCTGGCCTCGGTCTTCGTGGCCGACCGGCAAAGCCGGATTGCCGAGGATCAGGTGCGGGTGACGCTGGAGATCCAATCGGGCATTCAGGAGATCCACGCCTCGATCGCCGAAGCCGCCACCGCGATGCGCGGTTATCTGCTGACCGGCAGAAGTGATTTTCTCGATCCTTTCGACCGCGCCGAGGATAGGCTGCCCGTCGTGCTCGACGAGGTCGGCGGCCGATTGCGGGATGGGGAGCAAAAGATGCGCCTCGACCGCATCCGCGCCCTGGTCGACGCGAAAGTCGACCGTCTCCAACTCCTGAAACAGGCCGATACCCTGCGCGCCGGCGGACGCGAGGACCTTGCGGCCAAGCTCATCGAGGGCAAGCAGGTCCTCGATGAGCTGAGACAGGAGATCGACGCGATGAGCCGGCGGGAGGCGGATCTGCTTCACTCGAGAACCGAGGCCGCGGACCGGGTTCGCACTCTGTCGCGAAGCCTGATGATCGCCGCCGGCTTTCTTGGTTTTGCCGGCGCGCTCGTCGCCGTCTTCCTGTTTTCGGCAAGCATCGTGCGCCGTGTGCATGCGCTGAAAGCCGAGGCGCATCGGCTGTCGCAAGGCGAGGTCGTGACGGTGGCGGACCCCTTCCGCGATGAACTGGGGAGCCTCGGACAGGCGCTCGAAGATGCGAGCGTCCTTCTGAAAAGACGCGAGGCCGATCTGACCGAGAGCGAGGAGCGCTTCCGGCAACTGGTCGAAGGCGTCAGCGACTACGGCATCTTCGGGCTCGATACGACAGGGCGGGTCGTGAGCTGGAATGCCGGCGCCGAGCGGATCACCGGTTATGGCGCCGAGGAGATCGTCGGTCAGCATTTTTCCCGCTTCTATCCCACCGAAACCAGAGATAGTTTTCCGGCAGAAGAGCTTGCCAAAGCGACCCGTCATGGGCGCACCGAAGCGGAAGGCTGGCGCGTGCGCAAGGACGGGTCACAATTCTGGTCGCACGTCGTCGTGACCGCACTCCATGACGAGGCGGGCCGGTTGCGTGGCTTTTCCAAGATCACGCGTGACATTACCGAGCGCAAGCAAATCGAAGAGGCCCTGCTTGCCGCCCGCGAGGATGCGATCCGCGCGAGCAATGCCAAGAGCGAATTCCTGTCGCGCATGAGCCACGAGCTGCGCACGCCGCTGAACTCCGTGCTCGGTTTCGCGCAGCTTCTGGAAATGGACGTCACCGATACCGAGTCCAAAGAGAGCGTCGCGCAGATCTTGAGGGCCGGCCGACATTTGCTCAGCCTGATCGACGAGGTTCTCGACATGGCGAGGATCGAGGCCGGGCGCATGGATCTCGCGGTCGAAGCACAGTCCGTCGCCGAGGTGATCGACGAAGCCGTGTCGCTTGCAAGACCGCTCTGCGGCAAGCAGCAGATCACGATCGAGGTCGTCGAGCCGGCCGAGCCGGATCTTTCGGTGCTCGCCGATCGACGGCGGCTGCTGCAGGTGTTCCTCAACCTTCTCTCCAATGCGGTGAAATACAATCGTCCCCAGGGAAGCGTAACCGTCAGCCACCGCGCGATGGATGGCGGCTATATCCGCATCGAGGTCAGCGATACCGGCCCCGGCATTCCGGCCGAACGGGTCTCCCGGCTGTTCACCCCGTTCGATCGGCTGGGAGCCGAACGGATCAGCCAGGAGGGAACCGGTCTCGGGCTGGCGCTGTCGAAACATCTGACGGATGCCATGGGCGGAACGCTCGGCTTCAGCAACCGGGAAGGCGGCGCCACGTTCCATATCGATCTGCCGCGCGTGCCGGCGTCGGTAGAGGCAAGGCAGGCTGCGATGCGAAGCCCACCTTAATGGCATCGCCTTTGATTTGGCCGCGCCGCTTGATATCAGTTCGGCATCGCTTCAACGAAATATTGGGTCCATGACAGATTCCACCGATATCGTGCGAGGATCGACGATCCTGATCGTCGACGACGAGCCCGCCAATGTCTCGCTGCTGGAGCGCATCCTCAAGCGCGAAGGCTTTACCGCGCTGATCAGCACCACCGAACCGCGCGAGGCCTTGCGGCTTTTCCGCGAACATCCTGTCGATCTCGTTCTTCTCGATCTGATGATGCCCGATCTCGACGGCTTCGCCCTGCTGGAGACCTTTGCGAGGCTCATTCCCGAAAACAGCTATCTGCCGATCCTGGTGCTCACTGCGGATGCGACCCTGCCGACGCGCAGACGGGCGCTTTCGCTCGGTGCGAAGGATTTTCTGACGAAGCCCTTCGATGCGATCGAGGCGGTGCTGCGCATCTTCAACCTTCTCGAAACACGTATCCTGACACTGGAACTCGCCAAACACGGACTGGCGACGCCGAAATCGGAGCGTCCGCGGATTGATTGATCGGAATCGATTGATGGTGCCAGTTATCTTGGCGTATGGGCGTCAGGCCATTGGCGAATGTTGACCCAGCAGTGCAGCGGAAATCGGCAGCAATGAAACGGCTGAACCAGGCGCGTGGCGCCAATGACGGGGCCGGCCGCAAGCCGGCCCCCTAGAATTCAGAACATCGTGTTCTTGTTGGCAGCCTCGCTCGGAACCGCCTGGATCACGTCCCAGTGCTCGACGATCTTGCTGTCCTTGACGCGGAAAATATCGACGATGGCCTGGCCGCGGTCGTCGGCGCCGTTCGTCGCATGCACATGCAGCCAGACGAGATCGCCATCGGCGGCGCTGCGGACGATCTCCGCCTTCGATTGGGCATTGTCCTTGAAGAAGCCGGAGAAGAAGGAAATCAAAGGTTTCTTGCCGTCGGGAACCTGCGGATTGTGCTGCCGGTAGTCGTCGGCGACGACCGAGGCGGCTTCCAGATCGTGCTTGTTGAAGAAGCGGTCGTAGAACTCCACCACCAGCTTCCGGTTGGCTTCCTCGACCTTCAAATCCCGCGAGGCCGATTCAGCAAAAGCGCCGGCCGGCGCGGCGACGCCCGCCAGAATGACGAGTGCGAAAAGCAATTTCCCGAGTGTCATGTATCAAGCTCCTTGGTATGGATCGGCGATCTGGTCTAGAAAGCAGACTATGAGAACTGGTCTATGAAACCTCGACATGTCGAGCAAGGAGGCAGGTTTTGGTGGCAAGGTCAGCCGATAGTGACCGAGGAGGCAGCATGCCCAGGGAAACGGACGAGCCGAAACAGCGGCCTGGGGCGGGATGCCCGATCAGAGGCGTGCTCGATCGTATCGGCGATCAATGGAGCCTGCTCACCCTCGAGGCGTTGGAAGACGAGAAGAAGCGTTTCAACCAGCTGCTGCGTGAGATCGGGGACATCTCGAAACAGATGCTCTCCAAGACGTTGAGGCATCTGGAGCAGGACGGCTTCATCAGGCGCACCGTCTATCCGGAGGTGCCGCCGCGCGTGGAATATGAGCTGACGGAGCTGGGGCAATCCTTTCTCATCCCCATGAAAGCCCTGATCGGATGGGCTGAGCAGAACCACACGGCAATCAAGAGCGCGCGGCAGCGATACGAAACCCCTTAGCGGGGAAATCCTGTCAGGCGAGCAGAACCTTTCCGCCGGTCCGGAACGGAAGGGCGGATTGCAGCGCCTGGCCGACCTTTTCCAGAGGAAACACCTCCCGCACCTCGGTCGCGATGACCTTCGAGGCGATCTGCGCAGCGATCTCGGAATAGGCGCGCTGGACCTCGCTCATCGCTTCGGAATGGACCCATTCCCGGAGATGGCAATAGGAAAAGGCGATATCGGGATGGGAGGCCCAGAAGGATGCCGGAATGCTCTGACCCGAAAGCAGGCCGTAGTGCACGAAATGTCCGCCCGGCTTCAGCGCATCGGCGAGAACGGAGGCGCGCGCACCGCCGACGCAATCGAGCACCGCGTCGAGCCCGTGCCGGCCGGCGAGGCCGGCGGCGAGGTCGCTGTCCGCCCTGTCGACGATGACCGTCTCGAGGCGGCCGCGCAGACGCGCGAGCGAGGCTTCGTTGCGGACGATGGCGATAGGCGTGACGCCCACGGCATTGGCGAGCCCGATCAATACCGATCCGATCGAAGAGGCGGCGGCATTGATGGCGATGCGCATGCCGGATCTCAGCCCGATCTTATTGTGCAGCATCAGCCAGGCCGTCATCGGGTTGACGTAGCTGGTCGCCGCCTCGAAGTCGGTGAGCTCATCCGGAACGCGAAGGCACCAGCCGGAATCGGTATCCTTGAACTCCTGCCATCCGCCGGCGCTGCGAACCGGCAGCACGCGTGTTCCCGGTGAAAGCCCATGAACCTCCTCGCCGCACTGTTCGACCACCCCGAACGCCTCGAAGCCCGGAATGAAGGGCAAGGTCGTGCGCCCGGCATAAGCGCCTGAGATGGTGATGATATCGGAGGGATTGATCGACCGCGCCAGCAGGCGCACCCGGACCTGGTCGCGCCGCAGCGGCGCCAGTGCTACCCGCTCGAGCTCAACGACCTCCTGAGCCGGCCCGAATTTTCGCACGACCGCCTGATATTGCATTGCATCCCCCACACACTCCCGGTTAGATCACGCCTTCGAATTTGGGTGATCGAATGAGTGTTGACGACAGGCCTTTAGCATCCTTCCGGGTCTCGATGCGAGACATCGACATTTATGGCCATGTCCACAACTCCGTCTATCTCGATTATTGCGAGGATGCGGTCGTCGAGTTCCTGCGGCACCGGCAAATTCTCAGCCATTTCCGCCATACCTCCTCCGGCGTTGCCTATCACGTGAAGAAGGCGGAGATCACCTTCCACAACCCGATCGACGTCGATGACGTCGTCGAAGCGAAGGTCAGCATCGAGAAAATCGGGCGATCGAGCCTCTCATTTGCAATCGAACTCTTTCGCCAGCGCGACGGCGCCCATTGCGCATCGGCTTGCCTCGTCTGGGTATGCGTCAGTCTTTCCGACAGCCGCCCGACACCAATACCGGACGCGACCAAAACCGCTTTGTCTCTGGGTTAGTCGCCGATCAATCAAGCCCAGTGGGTATTTATGCCGATCCATGCGCAGCTTCTTCGACATGCAACGGAGACACCGGACAAGCCGGCGCTGGTGATTGACGGGCATTCCCTGAGCTACGGCGAGCTTTATTCCCGCGCCAAGGCAATCTATCGGTTTCTCCAGAAGCTCCCCCGCTCGAACTGCCGCATGCTCGATCTACCCGGTGTGGACAAGCTTGCCGCTCTCAGCCTCGGCAACCATATCGGCTTTGCCGAATATTTTGCAGCTGCTACCGCCTTCCCGACTGCTTGCGCGGTGATCGATCCGATGATGCCGCCGGAAAGGATCGAACGCATTGTCGAGCGCCTGGCGCCGGACGTGCTTGTTGTCGACGATGCTGCAGGCCCAAGCGCCGAAATCGGCCGCAGGTTCGGCATACCGGTGATCACGGCCAGTGCGGAGCCCTTCGACCTCGCCGCGACGGGAGACGACCTGCCTGTCGATACCGACGGAATCTTCCTGATCGGTTTTACCTCGGGCACCACCGCCGAGCCGAAAGCCTATTATCGCTCACGCGAGCAGTGGCGCCGAAGCCTCGACCGGGGGCGCGTCGTTTTCCAACTGGAAGACGCACCCTCCACCATGTGCCCGGGAGCCCTCGCGCATGGGCTGGCGCTTTACGCCCTGGTCGAAGCCTTGGATGCCGGGGCGACCTTCCATTCGGTCAGGAAATGGGAACCCGGCACGGTCGCGCGTATTCTCTCTTCCGCGCAGATAGAACGGATGGTTGCCGTGCCGACGCATATAGCGGGCATCGCTCGGGCCTGGTCGACGGAGCCCGCTTTGACATCGCTGCGCGACGTGCTGACCGCCGGCGCAAAACTCGATGTGAACGGCGTCGACTCCATGCGCCGCCTCTTTCCGAAGGCGCGCATTCGCGAATATTACGGCGCCTCCGAGATCGGCTTCATGACGGTCTCGACCCTCGTTGGCGGCGCAGTCGATTTTCCGATCGACCGGGTTGGACAAGCCTATCCCGGCGTCGAAATCTCCATTCGTGATCCGAATGAAAACGACGTCGGGAGCGACGTGCCGGGCACCATTTTCGTCAGAAGCGACCTGATCGCCGATGGCTATCTCTGGGGCGACGACGGTCAGGCGTTCCGGGTCACGGAAGCCGGAGCGACGGTCGGAGATCTCGGCGAACTCGATGCAAACGGCATGTTGCAGGTGATCGGCCGGGCGGGCGGCATGATGATATCAGGCGGCAACAACGTTTATCCTGCCGAAGTCGAGAGCGCGTTGAAAGCCTGCCCAGGCGTAGAAGATGCCGTTGTCTTCGCGCTACCGGACGCCTATCTGGGTCAGCGGATCATTGCTGTCGTCTCGGGAGAGATGAAGGACGCGAAAATCCTGGCCGATCATTGCGCGCGAGAGCTCGCCAGGTACAAGATCCCCAAGCAATTCTACCATATCGGAACCTGGCCGATGACGAGCAGCGGCAAGATCTCGAGGGGGCAAGTGGAGACATCAGTGGTTTCTGGAGGCGATCTTGTCTTACGCCTATCAGCCTGACGAGGATTGGCAGCCGGTCGTGGTTGCCGCTTACCGCACGCCGATCGGCCGGGCTTTCGGATCGCTTGCGACCGTCGCGGCGGAAGACCTGCTTGCGCCGATCATCCGTCGCATTGTTGCCGAAACGGGAATTGCGCCCGAAACCATAGACGACGTGCTGGTCGGCAATGCCGCAGGCGGCGGCGGAAACATCGCGCGGCTGGCAGCCCTCACCGCCGGCCTGCCCATGGTGGTTCCGGGTATGACGATCGACCGGCAATGCGGCTCGGGCCTGGAAGCGATCATCATGGCAGCCCGGCTGATCCAGGCGAAAGCGGGCTTGTGTTTTCTGGCCGGCGGCGTGGAGAGCGTCAGCACCGCGCCATGGCGCGTCGAAAGACCTAAGGCGAATGGGGCGCTGCCGCGCTTTTATGGCCGCGCCCGGTTTTCGCCTGAAACGACCGGCGACCCGGAAATGGGAATTGCCGCCGAAAACGTCGCACGTCAGTTCGGCATATCGCGCCAGCGACAGGATGAATTCGCCCTGCGCAGCCACCGGCTCGCCGTGCAGGCGGCCGAGGCGGGCATCTTTCGACCCGAGATCGTTGAAATTTCCACCAGCCACGGCCTGATAGAACGGGACGAGTGCCCCCGCGCCGCGACATCTCTTGAGGCGCTTGCAAACCTCCGGCCAGTGTTCCTGCCGGATGGTTCGGTGACGGCAGGCAATGCCTGTCCGCTGAATGACGGCGCCTGCCTGGTGCTTGTCATGAGCCGCGGAATGGCAAGAAGCATGGGCATCGACAAGGGCCTGGCCTTCATCGACAGTGCCGCTGCCGGTGTGGATCCCAACCTGCTCGGCATCGGGCCGGTCGCCTCGACCAGGAAACTCATGCGGCGTCAGCCCGGGCTCTCGCTCGCGGGCATCGATGCCATCGAATTCAACGAGGCCTTCGCGGCTCAGGTTCTGGCATCGCTGGATCAGCTCGAAATCCCGGCCGACGCGGTCAACAGGAGCGGCGGCGCGATTGCCTTGGGCCATCCATTCGGGGCCTCCGGCGCCGTCCTCGTGACCCGTCTATACAGCCAGATGATCCGCGACAGCGGGGGAACCTTGATGACAGGCACGACCGGGCTTGCGATGATCGGTATCGGCGGCGGCATCGGGCTGACTGCCATGTTCGAGGCTATTGCGCTTTCCTGAACCCAAGGGGCAACAGCGTCCGGCGCGAGACCATACGACGGTATTGCCTGCCCTCACCCTTGAACCAATCGACTACAGCCCGGCTCGTATCATAGCCTCCATCTGCTCGGGACCGACATGTCTGTCGATGGAGCGGATGAGGAGCAAAGCATGTCGGAATCAGATACGAATATCCTCGCCGGTGAAGCTTACTTTTCCCACACGCGACCGGAAGCGATCTCCCTCAATGCAAATCCTGCGGATGCGATACTCGGCATCGTCCACGACTTGGGCAATTTGATCCAGATCGCCACCTCCGCGCTGAATATGATGTCGCGCAGTCCCGACATCGAGATGGGCTCGACCCTGGTGCCGGTCTTTGCCAGCGCCAGGATCTCGCTTCAGAGGGCGGGAACGCTCGTTCAGCAGACGATGCGCCTTGCGAGTGACGGCAATGCCGCGGCAGAGCCAATCGACATCCGGGCTTGCCTGATGGAAATCGAAGCCCTGGCGAGAGCCACCTGGGACCGCGATATCGCGTTCGAGATATATGCGAGCGAGACGCTTCCCATGCTCAGATGCAGCCGCGTGGGGTTGCAAAGCGCCATCATGAACCTGCTGCTCAACGCGCGCGACGCCATGCCGGATGGCGGTGTGATTTCGATCGCAGCCGCCGCCATCGACGGCGAAGGCGAAGGCGCCGGGATCGAATTGCGGATTTCGGACAACGGTCTCGGGATGACAGAGGATGTGCTGCACCGGGCGACCGATCCCTTCTTCACGACGAAAGCATCGGGGCTTGGAGGCTTCGGCCTGCCGATGGTCAAACGCTTCGCCCAGGAAGCACGGGGAAATCTCCATGTGGAAAGCGAACCAGGCCGAGGCACGGTCGTGACGCTGCGATTGCCCGTCGAACGCTGATCCATCACTTTATTCCGGCAGATCCCGGCGAGCTGGAAAGAAACCAGTCAAATAGCCGGACGAAGTCTTTCGCCCGGCTCATTCGTCGTTCAGCTGCTATCAGGCGGCGGCGCGTTTGTGATCCGCCGGATGCTGAAGCCGGAAGCCGATCGCCAGCCTATTCCAGGCATTGATCATCGCGACGCCGATCGAAAGCGCCAGAAACTCGTCATCCGAGAAGTTGGCGTGCGCCTCTTCATAAATATCATCCGGCGCATGGCTTTTGGTGATCTCGGTGAGAGCCTCGGCCCAGGCGAGCGCGGCCCGCTCCCGAGTGGTGAAGAGCTGCGACTCCCGCCAGGCGTTCAGAAGCAGCAGCCGGTCGTCCGTTTCGCCGAGCTTCAGCGCGTCCTGGCGGTGCATATGCAGGCAGTGAGCGCATCCGTTCATTTGGGACACGCGCACTTTGACGAGCTCGAGCAACTTCGGATCGAATCTCTTGGCAATCCAGGCTTCAACCGCCACGAGGCCATCGATGCCGCTATTTCTATAAGCCATGAAGTTCAGGCGCTTGATCATTCTTGTCTCCATCGTGAGAGGATTGATGGTGCAAGCCAAGGTTTGCAGGCCAGTGAATACGCCTTGCCCTCCAGGTCGGCTATCTGCCCCGACGGTAAGTTTGGCCGATGCCTGTCGACGTGACACGTTCCTCCATTTCGGCCGGATGCATGGACCGCAGAGCCAGCTGCCCTACTGCGTTCGCATAGGGTGACAGCGACCGAGGGAGAATGGTTTGGGACTGCGATCAGGCGCATTCTCCAATCCATCGGTTTACCGGCCGCACCGGAGATCTTGCGTGCGACGGCGCCGACGAAGTCGCTTCGCTCATCGAGGACGCGGTGGGCATGCCGAACAACTGCCTGCTCACCTTCAAGTCACCAGAGGATAATCCTCGCCAAGGACAAGGAGACTACCCATGAAAATCGTCGTTATCGGCGGCACTGGCCTGATCGGCTCGAAGACCGTGGAAAGATTGCGCAACAAAGGGCACGAGGTGTTGGCGGCTTCGCCGAATTCGGGCGTCGACACGATCACCGGCAAAGGCCTGACGGAAGCGCTCGCAGGCGCACAGGTGGTGCTCGATCTCGCAAATTCACCCTCCTTCGAGGACAAGGCCGTTCTGGAATTCTTCCAGACCTCGGGCCGCAACCTGCTCAAGGCGGGGGCTGCTGCCGGCGTGAAGCATCACATCGCTCTATCGATCGTCGGCATGGAGCGGCTGCAGGGCAGTGGCTATATGCGCGCCAAGATGGCCCAGGAAGAGCTGATCAAGAGCTCCAGGCTACCCTACACCATCGTGCACTCCACACAGTTCCATGAATTCATGGCTGGCATCGCTCAGTCGAACACCGTCGGCCAGGCGGCGCATCTGTCGCCGGCCTATCTGCAGCCGATCGCCTCTGACGACGTTGCTGACGTCATGGCCGAGGTGGCGCTCGCCCCGCCTGTCAACGGCACGATCGAAATCGGCGGGCCGGAGAAAATCCGCCTTACCGACATCGTAACGCGTCTGTTCAAGGCGACGAACGATCCGCGCCAGGTGATCGCCGATCCGCACGCCCGCTACTTCGGCGTGGAGCTCGAGGACAATTCGCTCGTGACCGGCCCCAAGGCGCGGCTCGGCCGGATCCGCTTCGACGACTGGCTCAGCCGTCAGCCGGCCCAGAAAAAGAGCGCCTGATACCGGGCGTCCGACCCATTCCCATCAACGTAGGAGACCAGACATGCTCACCAAAATGATCTCGGCGGCGGCGCTCGCCGTTGTCCTTACTGCCGGCACTCAGGCTCACGCGGCAGGCGGCGACGCGAAGGTAAGCGTCGTTTACGACCAGAAGCTCCCCAATGTTCCCGGCAAGAGCGTGCGGGCGGTGCTTGTCGAATATGGGCCAGGCGGCTCCTCGCCCGGCCATACGCATCCGGCTTCGGCCTTCATCTATGCCACCGTTCTCGAAGGAGCGATCACCAGCAAGGTGAATGACGGGCCGGAAAAAGTCTACAAGGCCGGCGAAAGCTTTCCCGAATTTCCCGGCGATCATCACAGCGTCAGCAAAAACGCCAGCAAGACAAAGCCGGCGCGCCTGCTTGCGGTCTTCGTGCTGGATACCGACGAGACGGAGCTGACGATCGACGACAAGTGACGCCATGCGTGATGCCCGGCGGCGCCGGGCATCACTTCCTCGCCGTGTCTCAGGCCGCCTGCAGCGCCAGTTCCAGGTCGGCAATCAGATCATCCGGATGTTCGATGCCGATCGACAGGCGGATCGTCGATTCCAACACACCGATGCGCTGGCGGACATCGGCAGGCACACCGGAATGCGTCATGGCGGCCGGATGGCTCGCAAGCGATTCCGTGCCGCCGAGGCTGACCGCGAGCTTGAAGATCTGTAGCGCGTTCAGGAATTTGAACGAAGCGGGCTGACCGCCGCGAATATCGAAAGAGAAGGTGGAGCCGGCGCCGGTGCATTGCGCCCTGAAGGTCCGGCCGGCCGGCGATTCCGGATCGTGGTAGGGCAGGTAGTGGACCATCTCAACCTTCGGATGATCACGCAGAAAATCGGCAACGGCCCGCGCGTTGCTGTTTGCCCGCTCCATGCGCAGCTGCAGCGTCTCCAGCGAACGGCCGAGCATCCAGCAGGAATGTGGATCGAGCTGCGTGCCGATCGCGCCGCGCAGGGCCTTGATCTGCTTGATCACTGCCTTGCGACCAAGAACGGCGCCGGCGATCAGATCGGAATGACCGCCGACATATTTGGTCAGCGAATAGAGCGAGATATCGGCGCCGTGCTCGATCGGCCGCTGGAAGACCGGTCCGAGCAGGGTATTGTCGCAGACGATGATCGGCATATGGCCCTGTCTTGCACCGATCATGTCGGCCACCCGCCGGATCATCGCGACATCGACCAGGCTGTTGGTCGGATTGGCAGGCGTCTCAATCAGGATGACGGAGACGCGGCCTTTGCCCATCGCCTCTTCCGCCGCCTTCTGCACCGATCCTTCGCTGACGCCGTCGGCAAATCCAACGGCGGCGGTGCCGAGGTTGAGGAAGGTCTTCGCCAGCAATGTTTCCGTTCCCCCATAGAGCGGTTGCGAATGCAAGATCGCATCGCCAGGCCGGACGAAGGCAAGCAGAGTGGTGGCGATCGCCGCCATGCCGGATGAAAACAGCACGCCGCTTTCCGTCCGTTCGTAGACGGCAAGCCTGTCCTCGACGATCTCGCTGTTCGGATGGTTGAAACGCGAGTAGACGAGGCCGGCCCCTTTCCCCTCGGGCGGCTCGCGGCGGCCCGACACATAATCGAAGAAGTCGCGGCCATCCTCCGCGGTATTGAACACGAAGGTGGAGGTGAGGAACACCGGCGGCTTGACCGCCCCTTCCGAGAGTTCCGGATCGTAGCCGTAGTTCAGCATCTGTGTTTCGGGATGCAAGGCATGATTGCCGATATGGGTTTTGGAAGGATGCGGGGCGGTCATCATCGTCTCCTGTTTCGGGACTGCAGAAACGGCAGAATACATCAAAACTATATGAGAGTAGCAATCATCGCGGTCAGCTCATGGTCTCGCCCAGAGTGTCCGCGACATAGGCGCCACGCGCTCCCATCGGCAGCGGCGTGCCCGTCGTCGTGTCCTTTGCGGTCTGATGCTCCAGTTCGGCGTTAAGCTCCCCTCCGACGATAAGAATGACGACGGAAAGCCAGATCCAGATGAGGAAGCCGATCAGCGCGCCGAGCGTGCCGTATGTCGCGTTGTAATTGGCAAAATGATCCAGATAGAAGGAGAAACCGAGGGACATGGCAGCCCAGGCGACCGTGGTCAGAACCGCGCCCCACGTCATCCACCGGAGCGTGGCAGGCTCGCGGCTGGGGCCGAAGCGGTAGACTGATGTGACCGCCACCGCGACGACCAGCAGAAGCAGCGGCCATCGCATGAGAAGAGCCATATGCTCCTTGAATTGATCGAGCCAGAGATAGGAGAGGACCACCGGCATGACCCCGACGAGCGCCACCATGACCACCATCAAAAGCATCGCGCACAAGGTGAAGCAGAGACCTATCAGGTTCAACCGGACAAGCCCCCGCTTCTCCTCCTCCTCATAGGCGACGTTCATCGCGTCGAAGATCGCCAGCGTGCCGCTATGCGTGCTCCACAGGGCGATGCCGAGACCGACGAAGAAGGTCATGCCGAGCGTGGCGTCGCGCCGGTTGACCAGTTCCTTGATCTGGTCGGCAAGAAGATCGAACGCGCCGGGCGGCAAAAGCGCGGCCAATTCGCGAAGGTGTTCGGATATGGTGATCGGATCGGCAACCAGCCCGTAAAGAGAGACCAAGGCCGCCATGGCTGGAAACAGCGCCAGCAACAGATAAAAGGTCACGCCCGCCGCAATCAACGTCACTCGGTCCGCGAGGACTTCGTGGAAGACACGCCAGAACACGTCGCGCAGACCGCTGAGAGGAATGGCCTCGGGCACACTGGCACTGCGGCCATGATCGTCACCCCGGTGGCCGGTATTCGCAGACGGGGCGACCGAACTGCGCTCTTTTGCCTGCATCAAGACAAGCGCGCCGATCCCCGCGGCCATCACTGTCGCGGCAATGGAGAGCCTCTTGAGGTGAAGCACATCGGACATGAGGATGTTCTCCGGTCTGGTGCTGACATAACGCAGGCCGCCGCTAAAGGATGCAAGCCGTTGCTTTCCTACGGACATTTGATGCGGGGGCGACGTCAGTCTGTTCCCAGGCGGGTCAGGCTGCAGGGGAATGGACACGAAAGCGGGAGCAATTCGGAAAGCCATAAGTCATTGATATCGCTTCAATCACATAAGACTACGGAAGCAAAATCGGACTTTGGTTTCGTTACCGCGTTGCCGGCTGCCTGTCCGAAAGGGCTGCCACTAGGGTTTCTTGGCGGCCACGAGGCCATAGATTGGCGCTCGGCTCACATCCGGAGCGCAATTTGGATCCAAAATCCACTCCCCAACATCCCGATTCCGGCACCTTTCGGCGACCGGCATCCGCAGATGAAGCGTTGATCACAAGCCTGGCAAAAGAATAGCGCCGGCGACGATGGCCTGCAATAGCCGCTTGCGTTTTCACCCGACAAATATCGGGTCAGAGCATCCACGACCGATTGCTTTCCCCCGGCACAGCTCACGACCAAGCGTCGTCGAGACCGAGACGCTGCCTGCTCACGGACACGATCTTGAAGGCCTCGTTGTCGCGTACCAGATTGTCGGCAATTGACAGAATACGCCCAGCGATCGACGAACACGCAAGCATCTGCGCAGCAAGAAGGCGAAGCCAGCTGCCCACTCAGGATGGCGAGCAGTTCGCAGCCTGGCCTCATTCAGCCATCGGCGCCCCGACCGTCGCCGGCGGCGCTGCTCCGGCAGTTCAGTATCTGGCGCCCGTGGGCACCCCCTTCGCACGGCGCAGGATCATCTCGAGGTATAGTGGCCGGGATTGACGCAGGTCTTCCCCAGACTGCCTGAGAGCAAGGGACTTCCCCATCAATACGCGCACCACTGTCGGGCGCTGCTCCATCTGCCATGGCGGCGCAGCCTTAGCGCCACATATGCCTATCCCACGAGAATGAACCGGGGGCTGCCGTTTCACACATGCATTCGGCTCGCCACCGCGGGCAAATCGCTGAACGTCACCGCAGCTTCATGTGCGCTAACGAAGGTCTCATCCGCGAACTGCCGATCCCCTGCCCCGCAATCCTTCCACTCAATCACATAAGGACCCGACTGCAGATGACAGCTGCGCCGCTGGACCGCATCACACCGAGACGGCAGCCTCAATGGCGGGACGGCAATCCCTGCGCCCGGACAACTGCCTGATGGACCCCGTTGTCCGCGGACAACGGGATGATCAACGTGATTCCAATCAGATCATTTGCGCGAACGGCCCCACAGCAATTGATGGCGCGACCGACGAGATACCCCTGATGTCACCTTCCCAGCCGGCATCCTGGACGCGCAGCACCATGACCGCCGTGGCGGCGCCGCCAGCCATCGCAGAGCGGCGCCTTGTCGAACAGCTTCGTGAATGTGCGCAAAGAATTTGGTAAAGATCGGACCAGCCGGCAGATCTGCCCGCTCGTTCCACAAGGGACGGAATGCGGCCCATTCGAAAAGCCGCGCAGTTGCCGGCGTAGTGATTTTTCTCGCCGAAAGCTTCCACGGATGATCGTCGGCTGGCTCAGCGACGAGGCGGAAACGAACTCATCCACCGCGCGGTGGGAAGCCACTGGACCAATTAACAAGGCCGAAGCGAAAGTGGCTTGATGACAGCGGCAGCATCCGCATGCGGTGGAAGCCGATGGGCCGGTCCCTGCCGCAAATGACCAGTGTAAGGTGGTCAGTTTGGCGACCGCTTGTCGAATATTCGATCAATGCACCCATCAGCTGGACGGCGATGCGTAAGGTCACGCGCTCGAGCGAGCGAAAGGCCCAACCAAGACAGACCAAGAGAGGATCGTCATCGTCGACCACCGAGCCGCCCTCACCTTCGCGCACCCCGGCGCTTGAGGCGCAGCAATGCGATCACTGATGCTCTCACCGATCGCTTCACCCCGGACCGAGCCGACCTCCGTCGTCTCGCAGCGAAGCGCAGCCCTTCCTCCGGCACCGCACCTCGGCTGGTTGTCCGCGGACAACACCATGCCAGCCCCATCACCTGCGAGAAAAGCTGCACCTGCCCGACCGCCTTCGTCCGCAGCGTGATCCACATAAAGAGCGGCGCAACCGCCAGGCTTGAATTTGCCGCATTGCGGCACTACCTCGTGACGGACTGAAGCGCTTAACCCCTCCGAGCAGCTTCGGTCCGACGGACAGCATCTCTCCTCCCCGGCTGTCGGTCACAATCGAAGCCCGGCGCATCTCTCCCGCGCCGGGCTTTTGTCGTTTTGGCCGCCTTCCGTCGCCGGCGAGTCAGCAACGCTTCCCAATTTCTCCATTCTTGTGGACGCTCCTCAAGCGATAGGCCGTGAACCGGTGAAGCCGGCGGAAGCGACTTAGTACCCGTCGCCTGCTTATCTACACTGGCATCTGAACGCCGCCTTCCCAGAGGAGCCTCGAATGCCTCGGCGAGACCGCGCGCGCTCGGATCGGCCAGCAGCTCGTCCGTGGACGCGCCGTATCCAGATCCATACGGACCAGAGCAATCCCGCTTCGTCCTCCGCGGACACGGCCGTGGCTCGGACACCTCGGCGCACTTGGCCAATCTCAAAGGCACCGGCAGTAAAATCTCACCGGCAAGCATTCCGGCGCCAGGGCAGGGGAGACCGTGACGCGCCTGCACTCAGCTTAGGGAGGGTGAGTCAGACGTCGGCACTCCAAGCTTTGTCATCACCCATGCCGTCCTGGGCAGAGTGTTTGGGTGTGGCGATACCATTGCCGGCCAGAAGTGTGACCGGCTGATTGCGCCGCCAAAGGGCAGGGCGGCATCGAGGGCGTTTATCTCCCGGCACGGCGATGTGCTGCATCGCTCCCATTCCTCACGAAGATGGAGCGGTCGACTCGGGCGGAACGGATGTTTCAAACGTCGTCATAACAAAGCGCCCATTGGTCGCCGATATACCAGCAGCGTCCAATCCGCGGATCCGCCTTCCACAGCAGGCTTTTGACGAAATCGATACCGCCGCGCTTGAACGCGGCCGTCAGCGCTTCGATTTCGTTCTCGTCGATCGTCAACCCGCCCTCGGCGCAGACGAAATAAGCCGTGCTGATCCACCGCGCCGCAAATCCATTCGCGCCGCGCTCGATGCGAAGCGCGGCGCCGTGGGATGCGTGACGGCCGCCATTCGACGGTCGGCCCTGGCGCGGCACGCCAAGCGGCAGCACTAGGCGCCCTCCAGGCCGCAGCCCTTCGATCCAGGATGCCGCGGGACGCGCGACGGCGAAATTCACATAGATCGCATCCACCTCTTGCTGCGGCCATTGAGTGCCATCGGCGATGATGACGCTGACATTGGCTCGGTCGGCAAGCGCCGTTTGAGCGTGGTCGGCCAGATCGGCGTCCATCTCGACGGCATAGACATGACCGGCAGCACCGACCAGCTCCGCGAGGATGGCGTTATAATAGCCGGTGCCGGCACCGATATGGACGATACGATCACCGACCTTGACGTCCAGTTCGCCCAGGAGCCGGGCATGCAGTGAGGGACTGCCGTTGTTGACGCCCTTGTCGGGCTGCAGGGCGAATAACACATCCTGATAGGCCAGAACCAAATCGGAGGAGGGGAGGGGGCGATATCCGCCACCCAGATTGGCGATCTGCCATGGCGGAGCACCGAGAAATTTCTCGCGTGGCACAGCGGCAAAGGCAGCTTCGATCCGCGGGTTCGTCATCCCGGCGGTCGCCGCCACCTGATGGGCATAAGCGCGGCGGATCACCGCAAGGTCGTCGGCCGTGAACATTGCACTGGGCATGGGCAAATCTCCGGACATGGCTCCGATCTGTTCTGTTTTACGTCTTTGCGGCGCCAGATCCATCACTAGCGGTATTGGACCCCTAGCTATAGCGTGAGGGAGGCACTTCCATCCCATTCCGCAGTAGCGGAACTAATTGGCTAATTAAGTTCATTATACCGATAAATTAATTATATTTTCAGTGAACTGCAGAGATGCGGGATATTTATGCGCCGTCGCCGAACTGGCCGTAGAGACAATGCGGTTGATAGTCGCTCTGCGCTTTTATTTATCGGTCAATCCGGGGCAGGGGAGACAATGACGGCCGATGCCCTTTGGGACCTCCGCCTTCGCGATCTCCCGTCGAATCCCTTTCGGACCGCCGCGCAGTAGGGATGCTCGATCCAGGACAGCGTATATCCGCACCGCGCCCTTAGATCATATACTCCGGTTCGGACACGGTTTGGTCCATGGTGATACCCGGCAGGTTGAAGTGACGCCTGCCCACCTGCTTTGCCGGAATGCCTGCGACCGATGTGTAATCGGCAACGGCATTCACGACCACGCTGCCTGCACCCACCTTGGCGCCGATGCCAATTTCGATATTGCCGAGGATCTTGGCTCCCGCTCCGATCAGAGCGCCGCGCCGCACCTTCGGGTGCCGGTCACCGGTTTCCTTACCCGTTCCTCCCAATGTGACGTTCTGGAGGATCGATACATCGTCTTCGACGACAGCCGTCTCGCCGATGACCAGGCCGCTCCCATGATCGAGCATGATGCTCCGGCCCATCTTTGCGGCGGGATGAATGTCGACGCCGAAAACTTCGGAAATGCGGCTTTGAATATGGCGCGCCAAATGGAGGCGGTCATGGTGCCATAGCCAGTGGGCAACGCGTTGGCCCTGCAGAGCCACAAAGCCTTTGAAATACAGGAATGGCGTCAGGATTTCCGTGTTCGACGGATCACGCTCCTTGATTGCCGTCAGGTCCGCCGCGGCATCGGCGACAATATTGCGATTGCCGATGAACGCCTGGGCAATCACCGCCAGCAGCTCGTCATGGTCGAGGTCGTGGTTGGCCAGTTTGATCGCGACCCGCTGGGCCAGCGCCTGGGCGAAACTCGCATGATAAAGCACGGCGGAATTCATGGCGCGCGTGAGTGCTGCATCCTTGGCCGAAGCATTGACGGCCTCCGCGCAAAGAGCCTCCCATATGGCGGCAACCTGAGGCGAGGGGGATGGCTCGGTCGACAGATTGCTCAAGCTGACCAGTGGAACCGTCATAGCACCTTCCTTCTACAGGCGAACGTCGTGACGTCCGGCATGAGGTTAGGTGAATCCGGCCCTCGATAGATGGTCTATAATTACGTGGATCTTCGCAGCAGCTCCAAAATTCCTCTCTTTTTTCGTGAGAAACGGGAAATTATTTCCAAGTTGCCGCATCACCCGTCACCGGTGCTCCGGAAGGCTTGAAGCGAGCAGCCGCAAGAAAGCCAAGGCTCGCCAGACACCAAAGCCGGGCCGTCATCACTTGAAGTCGAATAGTGCTTGCGTTCCGGATATAAATTTCTATGGTTTTAGTAGAGAATTATGCGGCCGGTCGGTTCTGATGGATACAGAGCCGAGCGATCCAACGCAGAAGGAGCCAATGACTCTTCTCTCCTCACGTTCTTCGAATTCGGAGAGCCGAGATGCCGACCATCTCGCAAGGATTGCGATCATCGGCCGGGGCTTTACCGGGATCATGACCGCAATCGCTCTTTTCAAGAGAGTCGATCGGCCCTTCCATCTGGTGATGTTCGATCCGCGCGCGAAGATCGATATTGGCGAGGGCATCAGTCAGCCCGCATCGACGGTGCTAACCAGCCGCGTTCGCGACCTTTCCGTCGATCCCGGACTCCCGGACGATTTTCGCCGCTGGCTGGAAACGGATGACACATGGCGCGATCGACTGATCTCGGATCCTGCCGGTCTCGAACACGCCTTTGTACCCGGAGATATTTTCAGCACCTATGTGTATAAACGCTTTTCCGAAGCCCTGACGCATCGGCCTGATGTGATCGTCCAGTTTGGCTCGGATGCGGTCACGGCGATCGACAGGCATCTGGACGGGGGATATTCCGTTTGCCTTGGAAGAGAGCAACGAACCCGCTTCGATGCCGTGTTTCTCGCGACCGGTTACGGCATGCGGGACAATACAGACGTGGCGCCTGCCGGCGGAGTGCGAAGCGCCGTCGTGATCGGCGGCGGCATCCATGCGGTCGACAGGGCGCTCGGTTTGCTGGCGGATGCCAAGATTTCCCATGTCACGTTGATCTCGGAATCGGGCTTCCTGCCTCAGTCGCATGCTCCCGCCGCCGTCGGAGCTGTTGTCACCGACCAACCCATGCCGCGGACGCTGCGCGGCGCGTTCCGTTTCCTGCGTGAGGCCGCCAGCAAAGCCGATCTGGAAGGTTCGGGATGGCAAGGCATTATGAACGGCTTTCGTTCACGTGCGCGCGATCTTTGGGCGGGATTGACGCCGGAAGAGCGAGCGCGATTCAAACGCCACGTGAAGGCCATTTACGACAGCCATCGCAACCGCTTGCCGCCGGAGCACTATCAGCGCCTGCATCATGCGATCGCCAGCGGCGCGATCGCCGTCAGGAAGGGCAAAGTGAATTGCATCGCCACCAACGGCGTGCTGTTTTCAGCGCCGACCGGGCTCGAGGTCCTTCCCGCGGATCTGACGATAGACTGCCGGTTCCGGCCGTCCGGGACCGATAGCCCGCTGGTTCGATCGCTTATCGTTGCAGGCCTTGCAACGCGGGACGAACTCGAGATCGGTATCGTCGTTGACGAATGCGGGCGGACCAAGGCGAGCGCGTTGCACGGGCTGTTTGCGATGGGGCCGCTCGGCCTGGGCAGCCTTCCGGATATCGATCTGGTGCCTCAGATCGTCTTGCAGAGCCATGCGGCTGCGTCGTTGCTCAACAGCTGGATCGGCGAAACGGCCAAAGCGCGGCACGTCGCCAAGACCTTTGGCGACGCGTGAACGTTATCTGCGTCAGGCCGTTCGCGATGCCTGGATGGCTGTCGGTGACGCAAGCGGCGGCAGCTCCGGATTGGAGCGGAAATCCTCTCCGACATAATCGGTATCGATTGGCATCATAGAGCGCGTGACGATCTCGATGAACTCGGCGGCGCTCATAACATTCCTCCGGCTCGGCAGCATCTTTCCAAAATCAACGTGCCTTGCGAGCGGCAGCGGCGTGGATTCGTTGGGGAAGGGCGGGAGCCTCCGGGCCAGCTCGATCTAGCCGCGACCATATGGCGAGAAGGCGCAAGGCAGCCGGATCGCGAGGCGCCGGCTCCAAGGGCTGCATCTTCGACCTCCTTCAACCCGAAAATGAAACCCGCCAATGACCGCCAAGTCGCTGGCGGCAAGGTCATGGCGGTGAACCTCTGAAACAAGAGGGAAATGCTGCACTGCCGAAAAAATCGCCACGCGCGCCACTGCGCGTTTTTTCGGCATGCCCCATTGACAATTTCTCCTTGATGGCACTTGATAAGTCCATCCAATAAAATAGACATGTGTCCGGTATATTGGATTAGCTGGAAACATCCATTAAGGGGAACGCCATGACCATTTCCTTTCGCACCGGCGTGCTGTCGCTGATCGCTGCCGCCCTGTTGTCCACGCCTGCGCTGGCTGAAGGCAGCAAGCTCGATGAAGTGCTGGCCCGCGGCCACCTCGTCCTCGGCACGGGCAGCACCAATGCGCCCTGGCACTTCAAGAGCGCCGACGACAAGCTTCAGGGCTTCGACGTCGACATGGGCCATATCATCGCCAAGGCCCTCTTCGGCGATCCTGAAAAGATCGAGTATGTGAACCAGTCCTCAGACGCCCGCATCCCGAACATCACCACTGACAAGGTCGACATCACCTGCCAGTTCATGACCGTTACCGGCGAGCGCGCCCAGCAGGTTGCCTTCACCATTCCTTATTATCGCGAAGGCGTGGGCCTGATGCTGAAAGCGGACGGAAAATATGCCGATTACGCCGCCCTCAAGGCCGCCGGCTCCTCCGTCACCATCTCCGTCCTTCAGAACGTCTATGCCGAGGCCATGGTGCATGCGGCCTTGCCGGAGGCGACCGTCGACCAGTACGAATCCGTCGACCTGATCTACCAGGCGCTGGAGTCGGGACGTGCCGATGCAGTCGCCACCGACCAGTCGTCGCTCGCCTGGTACATGACGCAGAATCCGGGCCGCTATAAGGATGCCGGCTACGGCTGGAACCCGCAGACCTATGCCTGCGCCGTCAAGCGCGGCGATCAGGATTGGCTGAACTTCGTCAACACCGCCCTGCACGAAGCCATGACCGGCGTTGAGTTCGACTTTTACGCCAAGTCCTTCAAGACCTGGTTCGGCAAGGATCTAACGCCGCCGCAGATCGGCTTTCCCGTCGAGTTCAAGTAACATCCATGCGGAGCGGGACTTGCTCCCGCTCCGCTCGATTAAAGAGTGAGAGTGTGACGTCGCCCGAAAACTGTTCACACTTCTCGGCATCATGCTCTGATCTGAAAGGGCAGCCCGTATGGGTTACACTTTGAATTTCGCGGCCGTCTGGCGCAATTTCGATTTTCTTTTGAGCGGGCTTGCGCTCAGTCTCGGCCTCGCGGTGATCTCGATCCTGATCGGAGCCGTGATCGGTCTCGTCGTGGCCTTCGCACTGACCTCCAAGAGCCGCTTTGCGGTCGTGCCGGCCCGGGCCTATGTCACCGTCATTCGCAACCTGCCGATTCTCGTCCTGGTGCTTTTCGCCTTTTTTGCGCTGCCGCAGATGGGCCTGCGCCTCGACAAGATAAAAAGCTTCGTCCTGGTTCTATCCCTCTATTCCGGCGCCTATCTGGCCGAGGTGTTCCGCGCCGGACTGCTGTCGATTCCCAGAGGACTGACGGAAGCGGGCCTTGCCATCGGCCTGACGGGCATGCAGATCCGCAGTTCCATCATCGCGCCGCTGATGCTGCGCAACGTGCTGCCATCGCTGTCTTCGACGATCATCTCGCTCTTCAAGGACACCTCGCTCGCCGCCGCCATCGCCGTGCCGGAACTGACCTTTGCCGCCCGCAAGATCAATGTCGAGAGTTTCCGCGTCATCGAAACCTGGATGGTCACATCGGCCCTCTATGTCGCGACCTGTTTCCTCATCGCCGCCGTGATGCGTTTCGTCGAACGCCGTCTGGCCCTGCCGAGATAGACCCTGATGTCCCACACCTTTCTCGAACAACTCTGGATTGCCCGCTACGTCATCATGAACGGCATCGGCGTGACCGTGTCGATCTCGCTGCTGGCCATCCTCGCGGGCTCCGTGCTCGGCGTTTTCGTCGGCTTGGCGCTCGTCTACGGCGGCGTCATTTTGCGTCTGGTCGTGCGCGCCTATACCGATATCATCCGCGGCACGCCGGTGCTCGTGCTGGTGCTGGCGAGCTACTACGTCTCCGCCGCCGTCGGCCTCGATCTCGGGCCGTTCTCGGCAGGCGTGCTCGCCCTTGCTATCTTCTGCTCCTCCCATGTCGGCGAAATCGTCCGTGGGGCGCTTCAGGCGATCCCGAAGGGACAAACCGAAGCCGCCAAGGCGATCGGCCTGACCTTTACCCAGACCTTCACCTCGGTGCTGTGGCCGCAGGCCATGCGCCAGTGCCTGCCGGCCTGGGTGAATACGGCGGCCGAGATGGTGAAGGCCTCGACGCTGCTTTCCGTCATCGGCGTTGCGGAGCTTCTCCTGCGCACGCAGGAAATCATCTCCCGCAATTTCATGAGTCTCCAGTTCTATTTCCTGGCTGGCGGTCTCTATTTCATCATCAACTACGGCATCGAGCACTTGGGCAAATATGTCGAGCGCAAGACCGCCCTGCCGTCCTGAGGAGTTCCCCCGATGGCCAAGACCATTCTCGACATCAAGGGTCTGCGCAAGACTTACGGCATCCACGAAGTCCTCAAGGGCGTCGATTGCGCCGTGGAGGAGGGCGAAGTCATTTCCATCATCGGCTCGTCCGGCTCCGGAAAGACTACCCTGCTGCGCTGCATCAACATGCTGGAGGAATTCCAGGGCGGCACGATCAGCCTCGATGGCGAGGAGATCGGCTACCGCGCGGAAGGGACAACGCGGCGACGCAAGAGCGAGAAGGAAATCGCTCGACAGCGCGCGCTGACCGGCATGGCGTTTCAGCAGTTCAATCTCTTCCCGCATATGAGCGCCGCCGAAAACGTCATGCTCGGCCTGGTCAAGGTCAAGAAAATGACGAAGCCGGACGCTCGCGCCATCGCGGAGAAATGGCTCGATCGTGTCGGCCTTGCCGCCCGCGCGAACCATTATCCCGGACAGCTTTCCGGCGGCCAGCAGCAGCGTGTCGCGATCGCCCGCGCCATCGCCATGTCGCCCAGGCTGATGCTGTTCGATGAGGTGACCTCGGCACTCGATCCGGAACTGGTGGGCGAAGTGCTGCAGGTCATCAAGGGGCTTGCCGCCGACGGCATGACCATGCTGCTCGTCACCCATGAGATGCGCTTTGCCTATGACGTTTCGTCACGCGTCATCTTCATGAACCAGGGCGTCATCTGCGAGGAAGGCAATCCGAAGGAGATGTTCGTGCATCCGAAGACCGAACGGCTGGCGGAATTCCTCAAGACCTCGAGTTTCAACTAGAGCAATATTCAGCAAAAGTGCGTAGCGGTTTTGCGTTCGGAATTGCGTGAAAACAAAGAGATAGAGCATTTCCACGGAAATGCTCTAATGCATGTCGCCCAAAAGTGCGCAGCGGTTTGGGACAACGATTTGCATAAACAAAACTTAAAGATCCCGCGGCGCTCCGCTTTGCGGATCGTCACGGGCGCTCGGTCCAAGGATCGACAAGTTCGATCCCAAAGCCCTCGAAATCCTTTATATTGCGGATGGCGAGGGTGAGATCGTGAGCAATCGCAGTGGCGGCAATCAGGCCGTCCATTGACGACAAGCCGCGTCCGCTTCGCTTTGCGAACCCCATCAAGTCGCCACAGGCTATCGCAACCGGCTCGTCCACAGGGATGACGCGCTGCTCGAAGCGCTGCGGCAGGTCTTGGGTAAGCCATTCGGCCAGCGCGTCGCGCTTCCGGCCGCTTGCCATCAGTGCACCGCCACGCCGGATCTCCGCGATCGACACGACGCTGATGAACGAGCGATCCTCGTCGAGGCTGTCCAGCCATTGTAAGGCATGTGTATCGGGACGCGGCCTTGTCACCTCGGAAAGCACATTCGTGGCCGGCAGAAGTCTCACAGCTGGAGATCCCGCGGTTCGTCGCGCTGCCGTTCGGGATCCAGATCGGCGCCACGCAAAGGCGATTGCATCAGAAACTCTGCAAGGGTTCCCTTGCGCGCGGTCTTCCGCTGCCATTCCTCGGCCGAACCGGTCTTGCCGCAAGCAGCTTTTCGAGAGGAAGGGGCTTTGTGGGCTTTGGGCGGCCGGCGCCGATCCGGATTGACAACGAGTTGCCGGCACTCGCTCAATTTACGTTCAGTCTGCATTCCCAGGGTGCAAATTCCAGGCGCCGAATCCGAGATATCCTGGAAATCCTGAACGCAGAATTTTGGCACGCGCTTTGCTTTCTGTCTTGTATGCAAGATAGCCAGACATCCGAGACCACGCAGAAGACCATCGAGGAAACGATCGTTTCCGGGATTCTGTCAGCCAAGATCCGGCCCGGTACGCGGCTCAGCGAAAACCAGCTGGCAACCCTTTTCGGTGTGTCCCGCACCCGCGTTCGCGAAGCCATGATGCGCCTGGAAACACGCGGCATCGTACATGTCAGTCCGAGACGGGGCTGGTTCGTCGTCGAGCCGTCTGCCGAAGAGGCGATCGCGGTCTATGAGGCGCGGCGCGTCATCGAGGCCGGATTGCTGCGCAGCATGCGCGTGCTGACAGACGAGGGACATAAAGCTCTCGACGCGCATTTGAACGAGGAAAAAAGCGCCATGGCTGCCGGCGACCGCCAGCGCCTGACCTATTTGATGGGCGATTTTCACATCCGCATCGCAGAATTGAGCGGGAACGCCATCATCGTCGACATCCTGCGCGATCTCACCGCGAGGACGATCCTCATTTCGATGCTCTATCAGTCTGAATTTCATGCGACACAGTCTCACGACGGGCATTGCCGCATCTTCGAAGCGATGCAGGCGGGCGATTTCGGCAGAGCTGCGGAGCTCTCCGTCGAACATCTCGACGAAGTGGAAATGGGCCTCGACCTCACCGCGCGTCCGGATCCGCTCTCGGAACTGCGCAATTCCCTGTCCCTTCCTCCCAGAGCCGTATCCCCAACCGTCAGACCCAAAAAATCACAACTTCAAAGGAGCAATTGAAACATGCTGACAAGACGATTCTTCTTCGCAATCGCGACCCTGGCTGCAACCTTCGGCTTCGGCTCGGCGTCCTATGCCGATGCTCTCGCCGACATCACGGCGCGCGGGACGCTGCGTGTCGCCGTCCCGCAGGATTTCCCGCCCTTCGGTAGCGTCGGCACCGATATGGCGCCGATGGGCTACGATATCGATGTAGCCAATCTCATTGCCGAAAAGCTGGGCGTCAAGACCGAACTCGTGCCGGTCACCAGCGCCAACCGCGTCCCCTATCTGCAGACGAACAAAGTCGATCTGGTCATATCGAGCCTCGGCAAGAATGCGGAGCGCGAAAAGGTGATCGATTTCTCGACAGCCTATGCCCCCTTCTTCAATGGCGTGTTCGCGCCGGCCGATCTTTCGATCGCCAAGGCGGAGGATCTTGCGGGCAAGAGCATCGGCGTCACGCGCGGCGCCGTGGAGGACCTCGAACTGACGAAGATCGCGCCGGCCGATGCGACGATCAAGCGCTACGAGGACAATAACGGCACCATCTCCGCCTTCCTGTCCGGCCAGGTCGACACCATCGCCACCGGCAACGTCGTGGCCGCTGCGATCCTCGCTAAAAATCCTCCCAAGCGCCCTGAGCTGAAGTTCCTCATCAAGAATTCGCCCTGCTACATCGGCCTCAACAAGGAGCAGGCGGCGCTTCTGGAGAAGGTGAACGGCATTATCGCCGCCGCCAAAACCGATGGATCGCTCAACGCCATATCGCAGAAGTGGCTCGGCGCTGATCTCCCGTCGGATCTCTAAGGACCCGGTCTTACCAACGTCATCCCGCGCCCGCACGCGGGATGACGTGACGCTCGGTCACCGCAAGAGGGGACAATTCCTTGAGCTATCATTTCGAATTTGGCTGGCTGCTGCAATATTACCCTGAGATCATCAAGGGCATACTGGTCACCCTGGAGCTTATCGCGATCGGCGGTGTGCTCGGCATTGCCCTCGGCATCTTCTGCGCCTGGGTGCGCGCACTCGGCCCGGCCTGGCTGAAACCTGTCGTTGCGACCTATGTCGAACTGATCCGCAACACGCCCTTTCTGATCCAGCTCTTTTTCATCTTCTTCGGCCTGCCGTCGCTCGGCCTCCAGCTTCCCGAACTGACGGCCGCCAATCTCGCGATGGTCATCAACCTCGGCGCCTATAGCTGCGAAATTATCCGTGCGGGCATCCAGGCGACCCCGAAGGGCCAGTTCGAGGCAGGCGAGAGCCTCGCCATGACGCGCTTCGAAACCTTCCGCCATGTCGTTCTCGTGCCGTCACTGCAGCGCATCTGGCCGGCGCTATCGTCGCAGGTCGTCATCGTCATGCTCGGCTCATCGGTCGTGTCGCAGATCGCCGCCGAGGATCTGACCTTTGCGGCGAACTTCATACAATCACGAACCTTCCGCGCCTTCGAGGCCTACATCGTCTCGACATCAATCTATCTCGTCCTGGCAATCCTGCTCCGGCAGCTGCTGGGAGTGGTCGGCGGGTTCATTTTCCCGAGGAGGGCGGCACGATGATCGAGTTCACACTCTGGGACATCCTGCGCAACCTGCTGCTCTCCACCCGCTGGACGATCCTGCTTTCGCTCGTCTCGTTCATCGGCGGCAGCGTGGTCGGACTGGGGCTGCTGTTCCTGCGCATCAGCAAGCGCAAGGCATTCAGGGCAATCGCGAAATATTATATCGAGCTCTTCCAGGGCACGCCGCTGCTGATGCAGCTCTTCATCGCGTTTTTCGGCCTCGGCCTCTTCGGGATCGACGTGCCGGCCTGGCTTGCCGCAGGTTTGGCGCTCATCCTGTGGAGTGCTGCCTTCCTGTCCGAGATCTGGCGCGGCTGCGTCGAAGCGGTCGCCAAGGGGCAATGGGAAGCCTCTGCCAGCCTTGGCATGGGACGGCTGCAGCAGATGCGCTACGTCATCTTGCCCCAAGCGCTGAGGGTCGCCATACCGCCCACGGTCGGTTTCTCCGTTCAAATCGTCAAGGGTACGGCGCTGACCTCGATCATCGGCTTCGTCGAACTGTCGAAAGCCGGCACCGTGGTCACCAATGCCACCTTCCAGCCCTTCACCGTCTACGGGCTCGTCGCCCTCATCTATTTCGCCCTCTGCTGGCCTTTGTCGAAAAGCAGCCAGATCCTGGAAAGGAAGCTCAATGTCGCTCATCGAAATCACTGAAGTCCGCAAGAGCTATGGAACCACCGAGGTGCTGAAGGGCATCAATCTCGATGTCGAGGCTGGCGAAGTCATCGCCATTATCGGCAAGAGCGGCTCGGGAAAATCGACCCTGCTTCGCTGCATCAACGGCCTGGAGACCATCACCGACGGCTCGATCTCCGTGGCCGGCGCGCAGCTCCTCGATGACGAAGTGCATCTGAAGGCCTTGCGCCTCAAGGTCGGCATGATCTTTCAGCAGTTCAACCTCTTCCCGCACCTGACGGTCGGCGGCAACGTCATGCTGTCGCAGACCGTGGTCAAGAAAACCCCGAAGGCCGAAGCCGAAGCCACCGCCCGCAAGATGCTGGAGCGGGTGGGGCTGGGCCACAGGTTCGACGCCTATCCGGACGAGCTCTCGGGTGGCCAGCAGCAGCGCGTCGCCATCGCCCGCGCGCTCGCCATGCAGCCTGCAGCCCTTCTCTGTGACGAAATCACTTCCGCGCTCGATCCGGAACTGGTCGCCGAAGTTCTGGCCGTCGTGCGCGAGCTTGCCGCCGAGGGCATGACACTGCTGATGGTAACCCACGAGATGAAGTTCGCCCGCGACGTCTGCAACCGTGTCGTCTTCATGCATCAGGGCCGGGTCCACGAAGCAGGCCGGCCGGAGGAAGTCTTCGCCAATCCGCAGACGGCAGAGCTGAAGCAGTTCCTCGGTGTCAGTTAAGAAACGACGACATGCTCTCGCTTATGCCGGCCGGCGTCGTCGGCCGGCAGGATGAGAACGCACTGAGCCACTAGCGTAGCTCTTCATCCAGTTCCGCGTCGACGGCATCCAGAGCCGAAAAGGGCAGCATTTCTCCGCGCCGGGATTCCTCTTCCGCCCGCAACAGCGAGCATAGGGCATAGCGGCCATCTTCTTCGCGTGCCATATCTTCGCGAATAAGGGCGTCCAGATATTCACTCGGCATCGTGTACTGGCTCTTCCCGTTGGCGCGCATATCGACAAGGCGATTCTCATGACCATTCCTTCCAGCGTCTATTCAATGCCCGGAACGTGTTTTTTCGATCTGACTCCTGTCGCGGGCGGCGAGCCCTATCGCATATTCCTGTCCATTCCGGCAGAGAGACCACCAGCGGAAGGATGGCCGCTTCTCGTGTTGACCGACGGCAACGCCACTTTCCCCTTCGCGGTCGCCAGCTTGGTCACGCAGGCACCTTATCCCACGGGAACGAATGTCGGCTGGGGGGTGATCGCGGCGATCGGCTATCCGTGCGACGCGCCCTATGATCCACTCCGCCGGTCTTGGGATCTAGGGCCTCCGCCGGTCAAATCCTATCCGCCCTTCGTTGAGGGCGGTCCGCCGGTTGTCATCGGAGGGACCGGCAAGCTGCTCGATTTCATCGAGCACGAGCTTATACCGCGGATTGCAGAGATGGTGATCCTGGATCCCATGCGCCGATCGCTTTTCGGACATTCCTTCGGCGGCCTCTTTACTCTCTATGGCCTGTTCGAGCGTCCAAGTCTGTTTGCCAATTGGATTGCCGCCAGCCCAACCATCTATTGGGAGAACAGTGAAATTCTCAAGAATGAGGCGAACCGCCAAGTCATACCGGGAAAGGCATCCTTCCTGCATTTGTCCGCCGGAGAACACGAAGGCGATGAGCTGGCACCCTTCCAGTACCGGAACGAGGATGCCGCGACACGTCTGGAGAAGAGGAAGATCGAGCGGACCGTCCTCCTGGCGCGGGAGATGGCGGAGCGATTAAACGGCACCGCCGACGGATTGCGTACCGAATTCGAGCTGTATGCCGGCGAGACCCATATGTCGGTTCTTGCGGCGGCCGTCAATCGCGCGGTGAGCATTGCGTTCGCCGTCCAGGATTTGGCCGACAGATAACGCTCTCTGCAAAGGCTTCATCGGCGAAATGGCCTCCCCTCGGGAGTTGGTGGGGGCACTCCATATTGACAGAATCAGAGCAATAACACATCGAAGAAATGGTAAAAATCTGGCAGGGGACTGGGTAATGGATAGTCTAATAACGCTGATGACGGACCCTGCAGTGCGGGCACGCGTCGACAACGAATGGGATAAGCTGGAGACAGATTTTGCCGCAGCTTATGCCGCGATGCCAGTCAAGTACATGTCCCGAACAGAATTGTCCTTTCATTCCTACGTGAAGCTTTTGGGATTTCTCAGTATCGACGTGGCCTCACTCGAGGGAGACATCGTTGAGATCGGCGTCTGGAAAGGCAAGTCTCTCGCCTTTATGCAAAGGCTTTCGTCGCCTTCGACAAAACTCGTTGGAATCGATCCATTCGAATTGCCAGGACAACTTCAAGAAGTCGATTATTTTCGCAATGTTCTTTATAGAACCTGCATTTTGGTAAGAGGCTACTCGCAAAATGCCATCGAGCGCACGCTTCAGGCCACCAAACGGTTCAAGATTTTGCATATCGATGGCGGTCATGCGAGCGAGAATGTATGGGCAGATTTCCTTCTTTATGAGCGATTTGTCGTACCTGGTGGGTATATCGTCTTCGACGACTATGGCGATTTTGCCCATTCACCAGAAGTAGGACCCGCCGTAGATAGAATAGGTGCAGCGGGCCTTTTCGAAAATTATGATGTTTTGGGTCAATTGCCGGAGTACGAGAGCAGCTATGTCCTGCGAAAGCGAAAGGGCGAGTGAAATTCCCCGCTTCTCGAACGCCGGCGAGCATTCTGTCTTTACCCTCAGCCAGCTTTCGCGAGCTGCCTAAGACGCCTTAACACTTTCAATCCTCGCATCGGCCCGAAAATCGATTCCGATTTTCGGGCCGATGCGCTGGTAGGCGCACCATTGCAATCCATGACATCGACGGTTATCGCATTTTCGGTATAGCTGACGGCACTCCGGAAGCATGAGTTCGTTTGCTTTGATAAGCCGTTGTTCTCGTTCTCAATGAGAGCCACACTGGCTGGTGAAACCAGCCTATAGGCGCCTTTGCAGCGCAAGTTGGGCGGGGTTTCTGCGCAAGCCTGCGGCAGGGTTGGCTTGCTAAGTCGCAGTACGCCTTCACTTCGCGAGTCAGATCCATGAACATTGCTTATCCAGGATCGTGCTGCCGCATATGCTGAATTTAGCTGTCAGACAGGAGTAAGAACATTGGGATTCATGTTGAACGCGGAAGCGCTGAAGGATTATCAGCCAAATCGATATCCTTTCCTGATGATCGACTGCGTCACCGATGTCGAGCCAGGTAAATATGCAAAGGGCTACAAGAACCTCTCCAACAACGAGTGGTATTTTCCCATCCACTTTCCCGGCCGTCCGAACATGCCCGGCGCGCTGCAGCTTGAGGCGATGGCGCAGATGCTCACCGTCGCGATCACCACGCAGGAAGGGCTGAAGGGGATGGTCACTCATGCGCTTCAGCACACGGTGCGGTTTCGCAAGGAAGTTCTGCCGGGAGAGTGCCTGCAGATCGAAGCTTACGTGGACAGCTGGCGACGCGGCATATGTAAGGGTCACGCGACGGGCTATACCAACGGCACGATCGCTTGCGAGGCCGATATGTTGATTACGATACCGGAAATCCTAGAGCAGTTTCTTCCGAAGTAATGGACCGTTTCCACTTCATCATTGTCGGAGCCGGGGCCGCGGGAGCGGCAGCGGCCTGGCGGTTGACGTCGAAGGGATATCGGGTGCTGTGCCTTGACCGCGGCCCGCGGATGGAGCCCTCCAGTTACCCATCCACAGGCCCGGACTGGGAGATCCGAAAGAGGGCGGAGTTCAACCCAGCAATTGCAGAACGGCAGAACCGTTTCGATTACCCGGTTGATGACGCAGATTCCCCGATTGCGGTATGCAACTTCAACGCTGTTGGTGGTTCAACGGTGTTGTATTCCGGTCATTTTCCACGGTTTCTTGAGCCTGATTTCTCGTTGAAGACCAATGAGGGCCTCGGTGAGGACTGGCCGCTGAGCTATGCCGAACTGATGCCGTATTTCGCATTGAACGAACGGCAGATGGGCATGTCCGGTCTCGTCGGCGATCCCTATTATCCGCACATCGAGGAGGCGCTTCCGCCTGTGCCGCTTGGCGTGGCGGGTGCCCGGCTCGCTCGGGCGTTCAATGAAAAACGCTGGCACTGGTGGCCAAGCTTTGCCGCAATCGCCACGCGGGACAAGGGCGGGCGCAGTGCCTGTCTCAACCTTGGCCCTTGCAACACGGGCTGCCCGCAAGGGGCCAAGGCGAGTGCCGACAATACCTATCTGACGGATGCGTTGAGGCAAGGACTAACGATTGTTCCCGAATTCGCTGTGTCGCGCGTCCTTGTCAAGGACGGTGTGGCCTATGGTGTCGAGGGTTTTGATGCGAACGGCGAGCGCCATGCGTTTCACGCCGACAACATCATCCTTGCTTCAAGCGCTATCGGTACGCCGCGCATTCTCCTCAACTCGAGGAATGCCGAGCGCCCGACAGGGATCGGCAATACGATGGGTCTCGTCGGCCGCAATCTGATGATCCATCCGCTTGGTTATGTGGAAGGCATCTTTGCCGAGCGGATGGACACGGACGCCGGCCCGCAGGGGTGCATGCTTTACAGCCTGCAGTTTTACCGTTCGCAAGAGGCGGGGCATAAGCTTGGTTATATGATGCATGCATTGCGGGGGACAGGCCCTGTCGAGACGGCGATGTCTGCGCTCGGCAAACGCAAGCTGCGTTTCGGGAGCGATATCTATGGCGATTTCGATGCGCTCTACGGCAAGCAACTCCTTGTGGCGATCATCTGCGAAGATCTGCCGGAGGTGGAGAATAGGATCGAGCTGGACGAAACACGACAGGATCGTTTCGGAGATCCGGGCATCAAGGTTCACTACAAGCTGCACGAAAATACGAAAAAGATGATGGTGCGCGGCATGACCCGCGGGCGCGAACTCATGGCGGCGGCGGGAGCCGTGAGAAGCTCGGCCTATGGCCCGGTCCGCAACGCCGGATGGCATCTGCTCGGAACCGCGCGGATGGGCGACGATCCGCAGCACTCCGTCGTCGATCCATCGGGAAAAGTTCACGATACCGACAACCTCTACGTGATCGACTCCAGCGTCTTCGTCACCGGTTCCTGCGTTAATCCTGCCAATACCATTCAGGCAGTTGCCCTTCTCCTTTCGGATCGTATCGATGAACGTGTCAGACAGACCATTCTATAAACTGCTGGCAAGGATGTTTCCCGGTGAACCAGAAAGGTCGGTCCCGGCATTCGATGCAATTGCGGCCGCGCGCTTGGAAGAGCGGTTTGCCGGTCTGGCCGAGATTGATGCATTGATTCTGAAGGAGACGGAGGCCGCATGGCCGGAGGACGTCAATGTCCTGCTCAAGGCGCTGCGAAGTGGCGCACCGGATCTGGTCGATCATTTCACAGAGCAAGCGGTGGTCCTCTATTTTTCGACGCCGGCCGTCTCCAAGGCTCTCACCCGCAAACCGGTTCCGCTTTTCCCGAACCGGACCATTATGGACGATATCGACTATGATCTCCTGGAACCGGTGATCGCCAATTGCGGAGGGCTTGCAGATGCCGAACGATCCTGAACGCGTTGCGGTCGTAACAGGCGGCAGCAGAGGTATAGGTCTCGCCGTTGTTCGGAAGCTGGTCGGGGACGGTTTTTCAGTCGCTGCCTGCAGCCGCCATCCGTCTCCCGCACTTCCGACGGGGGATGAAGGCGATGTCCGCTTCTTCCAGCTCGATCTCGCCGACCCGAATTCGGTGAAGGAATGTGCGCAGGCACTTCACCGGCAATACCAGCGCATCGATGCGCTGGTGAATTGCGCTGGTGTCGCTGCCGGCGGGCTGTTTTCGATGGTTTCGATCCAGGATCTGAAACGGATATTCGACGTTAATTACTTCAACCAAATTCTGTTTTCTCAATATGTGGCGAAGAGAATGGTACGCGCGAAGGCAGGCTCCATCGTCAATATCGCATCGACCGCCGGACTGCTTTCAGACGCGGGAACGCTCGCTTATGGGGGCAGCAAAGCTGCGCTGATCCACGCCACAAAGGTGATGGCGACCGAGCTGGGGCCATTCGGGATTCGCGTCAATGCCATTGCGCCCGCGGTGGTCGAAACCGACATGGCTCTTCAGATGGACGAAAAAGCAAGAACAGCGTTGGATGAGCGTTCGGCATTGGAGGGAGTGGTCGAAGTGGCCGACGTGGCCGAACTTGTCGCCTATCTGGTGTCCGATGCATCATCAAAGATGACCGGACAGATCCTGCGGCTGGACAGGGGGCTGCATTGAATCGCGAGCTGAACCGCTCAGTTCTGGAAACTCGCTAAAGCCGTTGCGGATATTGCTGCATTCTCGCGCCCTTCCACTATTTCGACGCGCCGGGATAGAAGCGACAGAATGTCCTTGCCATCCCAGAAGGGGTTGATATCGAGCGCCTTGCCGATAGGGACGATGCGGTCGATCGCGTGATTGGCAGAACCCGACTGGAGAGCGAGGAAGAGCGCCTGCGGTTGCAGTCCGAAATAGGTCAGTGTCTGTTCCTGCGGGCGAAGAAACGCTGCGATGTCGGAAGGCGCCTGTACGTCAATTTCTGCAAACTGGCCGAAGCGCAGCCGCGTTTCCTTCGGCAAGGATTGGCCGATACACCAGATATCCGGCGAATAGCGGTTGAGCGCCAGGGTTCCCCCGGTCGTGCGTATTGCATTCATCAGGTCGAGAAACTTGTCCAGTCGTGCGACCGTATCCAGACGAAAGTCCTGGCGATGCAGCTCTTCGTCGAGATGATGCCAGAAATCGACCTTGGCTTTGGCGATCGCGGCCGGTTCCCCAAGCCAGAAGATCTGACTTGGCGAGGAGCAGGCATTCTGGTCGACCAGATAGGTGTCGTTGAAGAAATCTCGCGCCAGTTTCGTCTTCTGTTCCGTCTCAAGCGCGGAATAGGCGCTGGCGTCGATCGCGGCCGATGATGTCCGGTCCGGAAAATAAAGCTCGACGGATCGAGGCTTCTTCGGCAGCGAGCGGAATTCGGCGACGGTCGCGTCGCCTCCCCAAACTGTCAGGCCATCAACCGCTGCAACGATCTCCTTGAGCTTGGCACTTCCCCGCGCCGTCTGGATGAATACATTGCCAACTGCGATCGATCGGAATGTTTCCGACTCTGCAGCGCCGTCGAATGCCCGCAAGAAGATATCGTTCTGTGGAAACGCCTTGCTCGGCATGCGCACAATGTTCGAATTGCCGGACAGCATGCCGAAGACCAACGAGAAGGCGAAATTGACGGGAATATTGGATGGCGCGATATGGGCCACAGTACCCCATCCACTGCGATATTCTGCATCTCGATATTGCTGCGAGAGTGTCCGCAGATTCGCCTTGCGGCAGAAATAGGCGAAGGTAACGAGGTCCGGATAATGCCGGGCATCGTTGTCCTTCATCAGACGACGGGAAAGCTCATGCAGAAAATCGACAACCCGCTCATCGAAGAAAGCGTGGCGTGACGAAAGATCGAATTGCTTCAGCCAGTCGCCCGCTTCGAACCTGTCGTCACGAATTATAGGCATCGCTGCATCCTCGAATTTCCGCCTTCTGCAGTCGGCCGTTGATTTTGACGATCGTGTTTCGATTGCCGCAGGAGCAGGATGCGCCGTCGAGCGTGAAGCCGACATCCTCAGTCAGCAACGAGTGGCCCGGATAGCTCTTCTGGATGGAGGAGAAGACCTGGATAAGGCCTTCCCGGCCGTGCGGGAGCGCATCGAGCGACGAAGTATCGCGAATGAGGGCATCGGAGCCGGGTGCGGCATGCATATTGCCGTGTTCGCACTCCATGAAGATCGTACCCGTTTGCTCGACCATGCCGTAATAATTCCGTATGTCGCTACAGCCGGTCCATTCGCGGACCTCGTCCTTGAACATCGCATCCGAGATCTTCTGATCGGCGAGTTTCTTCCATCCGCCGCCGTGCAGCAGGAAACTGTTTGACAGGTTGAGCCGCACATTCTGGCGGCGCAGCATCTGAACAAAGTTCAACCAGACGATAGAAGTGAAACCGAAGATGAAGATGCGGTTGTCGCGATTGCTTTCGGCGAAGGCCTGCACGCGATCGAGGTCGACGGAAAGTTCGTCGTCGAGCGCGAAATCGCGTCCTCTTGAGAACATGCTGAAACCATTGATCGCTGCCGTGCGCGCGGAAAATTTCCGACGATCGGCAACAGTGTTCTCCGCATCGATGACAAGCATCGGGAAGCGGCTTTTCGAGAAGGCGATCGAGAAGACCTCGACGAGCTTGCGCGATTGTGCCTGTGACGTTTCCTTGTCGAGATAGATCCTGGAAACCTGTCCGGTCGTGCCGGACGAGGTCATGATTTTGACGACCTCACTATCGGGGACGCTTTTGAGGTCGAAGTTCTTGAAGGCCCGGACTGGCAGATAGGGTGTTTCGGCGAGCGACGTCGCCGCGCGGTCGCCGAACATCGTGTGCACATAATGACCGTAAAGATCGCAATAAGCCTTGTGGTGCTCGGTCAACAAATTGATTTCGTTCAGGAACACAACAGGATCATTGGCGAGTTGGTCGTCGATAGCCATGGCGTTTCAGCCTCTTCGTCCCATGGCTGCCGTAGCAAGGCCGACCGTGGGCAGCGACGCCGAGTGATATTCCTCGTAGGTGGCGATCATGACGTTGAATATCCGTGCCAGATCGCTGGCGGTCAGCGCGCCGAAGAACGGCAGGCAAAGGACCTCCTTCGCCGCCTGAGTCGCTACCGGCAGGTTGGAAGCCTGCGCGGAAGGCTGGTTCTTATAGTGCGGGGCATCGCTGCAAAGCGGGTAGAAATATTTGCGCGCGAGCACGTTCTTTTCGCGGAATCTGCTGTAGAGGATGTCGCGTGTGAAGCCGGATTGATCGGGATCGATGCGTACCGGCAGATATTGATAGCTCGGCGTGACACCGGCCTGTGGCTCGAGGATGGTGACGCCGCGCATGGCGGAGATCAACGTGCGGTATTGCTCGAGCAATGACCGGCGACGTTCCCATTCATCCTTCACCATGTCGAGTACGGCAAGGCCGACGCCCGCTTGCAGCTCGTTCATTTTGCCGTTGAGGCCGGCGAGCAGGATTGTTTCTTCGTTGGCAATGCCAAAATTCCGCTGAAGGTAGATCGTGCGCTGAAGTTCCGCATGCGGTGAAATCAGCGCACCGCCTTCGACGGTATGAAAAAGCTTCGTTGCGTGAAAGCTGTGCATCGTGATGTCGCCGAAGAGGCTGATCGGCTTCCCGTCGACACGCGTGGCAAAGGCGTGAGCAGCGTCGTAGATGACTTTGATGCCGTGCTTTGCCGCGAGCGCATCAATGGCCTTCACGTCGCATGCAATGCCGTAGACATGAACGCCGAGGATGGCGCAGGTGCGGTCCGTGATAAGGCTTTCGATCCGAACCGGGTCGATGGTCAGCGTGACGGGATCGATATCGCAAAATACCGGCGTCAGTCCGCAGGCATCGATGACGTGTACACTCGCCGGAAAGGTGAAGGGCGTGACGATGACCTCGCCGCCGGCAGGCAGGTCGAGGCTTTTCAGCGCGATCTGCAGGGCGACGGTGCCGTTATTGAACAGGCTAACGAAGGGAACGTCGAGAAAGTGGGCAAGCCGTGATTCCAGTTCACGGTGCTGAGCACCCATGTTGGTCAGCCAGGCGGTAGCCCAGATGTCGGCGAGGGTACGGTTGACCGTTGCGAGATCGGGAAGGAGCGGCTTCGTTACTGGAACAATGGGTAGTTCGTTCGCCGTCATTTCACTGCTCCATATCACGATATATGCCACAAGGCGGAAACCGGGCCTTGATTGTCTCCGCAGACTAGGGGGGTTAGCTTTCTCGTGGCTTGCGCGCGGGATGCCGGACGGTCAGCAAGAGGGCAAAAGACTCGCACAAGGTTAAATTGGAAAAATCGGCGGCGAGATGGTTTGAGATGGGCCGTTTCCGCGCAGAAACCGCTTCCGAAAGTGCAGTCCGCCTGATGATCTCACACGCTTCGAGTGGTCGCCGTATCGTCGTCAATGAGGCGCCCGTGGAACATGCCGCAGCGAGCTGCTCTTCGACAACAAGCGTTTTGAGCAGACAACGACTGCCGGAAATCAGGGCACTGGCCGTGCCGCCCCATCGACAGTCGCCAGGCATCGACTTCATCCGACATTGAATCTCGTGCTGGGGAACTGCGCGCGCCGCGCCAGCGTCATGCCACTTCCAACCACTCACGGGTGAGACAACCGCAAAAAGGACCAGCAATGCCCCGAGTATCGATCTGCATCCCCGCCTACAAGCCGGATTTCTTTGAGCAAGCCTTGAAGAGTGCCATCGGGCAAAGCTATGGCGATACGGAGATTATCGTTTCAGACGATTGCCCAACGGATGCAATCGCAAATATCTGCGAGCGATATCAGCAGCATCTCTCCTATAGCCGAAATCCGAAGCCGAGCGAGTTTTCCAATGTCATCCGGCTGGCCAATCTTGCGAACGGCGAATACATCAAGTTTCTGTTCGATGATGACATTATCAACCCATTCTGCGTTCAGTTCCTGCTCGAGACACTGGAGGAGAGCCGCCATCTCGGCACGAGGCTCGCCTTTTCGCCGCGTTACCTGATCGATGGGAAAAACCGCATCACGTCGCTGGTCAATCACTTCGGCATCGCCGACCAGGCAAAGGTCATCGACGGCGGCGCCTTCATCCGTGTGACAGCTGTCAATCACATGAACCTGATTGGCGAGTTCTCGAGCGTGATGTTCCGAAAGGAAGATTGCTTCGACGAGAACGGCGCATTCCGCCTGTTTCGCGTCGATGAGGATGGGATCTTCCGCGGCATCCTTGATCTATCGGCATGGATCGATCTCGCCAAACGCGGCCCGATCATCGGACATCCGCATCCGCTTTCCTATTTCCGCCAGCATGCCAATTCGACCTCAAATCACGAGATCAATCCGCTCTTCATCAACGGCATTCTTTACTATGAGGAAGTAATGAAGATGGCCTTCGAAAAGGGCTATATGACAAGAGAGGATCTGCCGGCCTCCATGCGCCGTCTGCTCGAGCACTACGGCTACTGGCAGAACGCTTATCCGCAGTTGAGGGCCCGGATCGTCGACTTGCAGGCCATGCTGGCGAAGCTCTGATATTGCCGATAGGCTGCTGCAGGACAGATGCGGCTCTGCCGCCTTTGATTTCGCAGAGGTCTACAGGAAACGCTCGGACAGCGTAACGTAGTCCGGCTTTCCGGCGGAGGTGAGCGGTAGGGTTTCGGAGACAACCACCCTTGCAACAGACGGGTGGAAATTGAAGTTATCCTTCAATGCCGTCTGCGCTCGCTCCGCGTCCGGCTCCCTGATGCAGACCATCAGGCGGTTTTCGGCACCGATGACGATGCAATCAAGCCCGCCGGACTTCAGCACGGACTCCGCATGATCGAGATTGACTGAAATTCCGTGCAGTTTGATGAAGCGCTTCTTACGGCCCACGATTGTGATGAACCCGTCCTCATCGATTTTGGCATAGTCTCCGGTATAAAGTTTACCGTGGAATTCGTCGCCCTTTTCAAGGTCTTGAGCGGAGGTCGCATACCCCATCGACACGTTCTGGCCGACATAGAGCAGCTCACCTTCACCGATCGGCTCGCCCGTTTCCGCGATCAAAGCTCGACCGCCGGGCAGCGGAATGCCGACGCTTCCCAGCTTCTCGATCGCCTGGCCGGGGGGGACATAGGAAATGCGCGGGGCAGCCTCGGTCTGGCCATACATGGTGAAATAGCGCACGCCATGATCGGCGAAATACTGCCAGAAATGGCGAGTCAGTTCCGGTGCCAGGCGCCCGCCGGCCTGCGTCACGCAGACGAGATTGCCAAGGCAGGCCTCGCTCAGGCGAATGCGCCGCAATGTTTCGAATGTGAAGGGCACGCCGGCAAGGTCGGTAACTCTCTCCTCTTCGATCATTTGCCAAATGCTCCTGTCGAGGATGGACTTATCAGTCAACACCATGCAGGCGCGCGCAAATATCGTATTGTGGAGAACGGAAAGCCCGTAGGAGTAATGAAATGGCAGAAGGCTGACCGTAATGCGTTCTCCGGTCATGCCGAGATATTCGACGATCGAACGCGTGCAGGCATCGATATTGTTGGCCGTCAGTCGCACGCATTTAGGGTCGCCTGTCGAACCCGAGGTGGGAATGAGCAAGGCAAGATCTTGATGCAGCGTCGTGTTTACGACCGACGACCGCTCGAACAGAGCCTTTGTGCCCAATCGCCCGTTTGGCGCATAGTCTTCCAGCGCCATCTCTGCGGGAGCGACGATGTAACGGGGGGTATAGGCTCCCACGGTGCGTTCCAGCGAGTGACGGGTCAGTTCACCGTCGACCAACATGGGCACGAGGCCTTTCCGCAAGGCTCCCAGATAGGCCGCAACGGTTTCGGGCGACCGATCGCACAGAATCAGTACGATCGCCCTGTCGGCCTTGGAGAATAGCGCATCTCCGAATCCGAAAACGTCGTTGTAGCTGTAGCGGCGTCCATCGGCGATCAGGAACGTCCTGTCATCGGCGCCATCCGAGAGGCTTTGCCAGAACATTCAGAACGACACGCCGTATTTCTCGAGCGTCTTCAGGCCGGTCTTGTACGAGCCGAAATCGACCACGTCGTCCATATCAAGCATGATGTCGAACGTATCCTCAAGAGATGCGATAAGCGCCATGTGACCGACCGAGTCCCAAGCGCGGATGCTCTGATACTGGAGGCCGTCGCTCAAATCCTCGGCGCCAATACCGAACGTTTCGATGAAAGCGGCATCGTATTTTTCTTTGTTGCTCATGTCTTGCTCCTACTTGAACACTTTTTTGTCTTCGTTCCTGCGAACGACGCGCGCGGGATTGCCCAGCGCAATGACTTCATCCGGAATGTCGATATGCACGACCGAGCCCATGCCGACAATTGACGAGTGTCCGATTTGCACGCGTTCCTTGACGAGTGCGCCCATGCCCAGATAACTCAACGTCCCGACTTGCGTGCCGCCGCCCAGATTGACCATGGATGAGACGACGCAGTTTTCTCCTACCACAATGTCGTGGCCAAGGATCGAAGCTGTATTGACGGCAACGTTTCGACCGATCTTTGCCGTCGCCTGGATGGAGACATGCGGCGCGACGATCACGCCGTCGGCAATCTCCGCATACTCGGAAATGAAGGCATCGGGGGAGAAGATCGATTGAAGCACAAGGCCCAACCCTTCCACCTTCTCGAGAAGAGCTTTCCGGGCAAAAGGTTCACCGACTGCGATCGTTACTTTGGCGCCGGGAACGTGATCCCCCACGGCGACGACCGGAAACCCAAGCACCTCAGTCGCCGTCGGATGATCAACGATGAATGCACAATGATGCGGTTTCTGCAGGCCTCGGCGGATTGCCGATTGCAGTATGTCCATGGTTTCAATGCCGAGGCCGCCCGCCCCGTAGATGTACCAATGATCCAGACTCATGCTTCGATTTCCTATTGCAACAACTTTTCCTGCAGGAAACCGGCGATACCCTCGCCATCCAAGCGCGCAGCCTTCAGCATGAAGGCATAGTCACCAGTCTCGACGAAGCGATCCGGAATGCCGTGCGTCACGATGCGCGGAAACGGCATGCCCGAAGCATTGTAGTGATCAAGGATTGCGCTGCCGAGACCGCCAACCGTCGTGTGCTCCTCGATGACGAAAACCGTGCTGGCATGGCGAGCGACGTCAGCCAGTGCGACCGCATCCAGCGGCTTGATCGTATGCATGTTGAGGACGCCGACTTCCAGACCGGCTTCACTCAGCTTTTCAGCGGCCAGAAGGCAATGCCCGACCGTGGTGCCGCTCGAGATCAGCATCACCTCGCGTGGCGGCGTCAGCCAAACGGCCTTGCCGATTTCGAACGTGTAGTCTTCCGTATAGACGACCGGTGCATTGGGCGTGCCGGTCAGGCGGATATAGACCGGTTGGTCGAAGCCGACACAAGCCTCCAACGTCTTGTAAATTTCCGAGCAGTCGGCCGGCGATATGATCGTCAGGCCCGGCACAGTACGCATGACCGCGACATCCTCCAGGCCGAAATGGGAGTTGCCGAGATAAGCCATCGCCAGACCGCTACCAAGTGCGACGAGCTTCACCGGCTCGCCCATATAACCCATGTTCATGCGCACCTGTTCGCTTGCCCGCATTGAAGCAAAGGGCGCAAACGTCGAGGCGAACACGTCGAACCCCATGCGAGCGAGACCGGCAGCGCAGCCCACCATGTTCTGCTCGGCAATACCGGTATTAAGGAATTGGTCCGGATGTTCCTTGGAGAATCGGTCTAGACCGGAAGACCGCCCAAGATCGGCGCTCATCGCGATAATGTTCTCGTTTTCGGTCGCGAGCGCTGTCAGCGCCTGGCCATAAACAGCCCGCGGCCCGATGCGCGACCATGTGCGTGCATTACGGCTCGACAACTCAACCACGGAATTCTCCTTCCGTTTCCAGCTCCGACCCAGTGCTCTCGCCGAGCGCCTTCAGGCACTCTTCATAGACAGTTCCCGTGATGCGATTGTGATGCCAATCGTTGTTATTCTCCATGAATGACAATCCCTTGCCTTTCACGGTACGGGCGACGATGGCGGTCGGTATATCCGCGACCTGCTTTGCCTGCTGGAGTGCCGACAGGATCTGATGGTGATCGTGGCCATCGACATTGATGACGTTCCAGCCGAAAGCTTTCCAGATGTTCGTCAATGCAATTCTATTGCTATAGGTGGCATTCGGCCCGTCGTTGCGGAACCCGTTCTCATCAATGATCGCGGTAAGGTTGCCGACGCCCATTTCCGAAGCGGAAGCGGCGCTCTCCCAAACGGACCCTTCATTGCATTCGCCGTCGCCGAGAAGCACATAAACACGACGGTCTTGTTTGCGCTTGCGCATACCAAGGGCGATGCCCATGCCATAGGCAAGGCCCTGGCCCAAGCTGCCATTGGAGCTTTCGATGCCGAGCGCGACCTTCTTTACCGGGTGAGCGATCAGATCGCTGCCGTTTGTCTGAAAGGTCGCAAGCTTTTCGGCGTCGAAATAGCCGAAGTGATGCAGCACCGCCAGATAGCCCAGCACTGCATGCCCCTTGCTAAGAATGAAGATGTCGCGACCGTCCCATTGAGGTTCATGGGGGCGATGCGAAAGCACGTCGCCGAAGAGCGTATTCAACAGCTCTACCATGCTCAGGCTACCGCCGATGTGCGCCGACTGTCCGCACCGAAACGCGGTGTCGACGATTATACGACGAACCCGCGCACAGGACTCCTCGAAGCTTGTATTGATCATCAGGCTAGCTTGCATCTTTCGGAAGCGGTTTAGATCGGAATGGTCCATCTCAAACCATCCCATTGCCGATCCTTCCAATTGAAGCTTGTGCGGGTCTGTTGCCGCTTCGTTGCCCGCCCCCAAGCCCGATCGAGACTGCCGGGCGCGCGGCCCGTGTTGCTCCAAAACCTCAAGGTTCGACTGGGTGCAAAGATGGTCACAAACCGTGATTATTAAGTTGACTCCAATTCTCCTGTTTGAGTAAACGCAACCTTAGCAGTGGCCGGAGGGGCGGCCGTCACACTGCCCGATATTGGTCTGACAGGGGATAGTATGACAGTGGGACTACAGGGAAAGTTGCGCATGCTCACAAGCCGATTGGTTGCGAGCAGCGCGTTGATAACGGTGTCATTCGGATCGGCAGGCATCGGCTGGGCACAGGACAATTCGGCCGAAGAGGCGACGCAATTGGCCCCGATCGTCATAACGGGCAAGTCGGATCGTGTGGTTGGCCCGGATCGCACCATCGTCGCCAAGAATACCGCCACCGGCACCAAAACAGACACTCCGGTCATCGATGTCCCGGCCTCCGTATCGGTGGTGACGCAAAAGGAGTTGGAAGAGCGTCATGTGGACAATCTTCAGCAGGCGGTCGCTTATACTGCCGGCGTCTTTTCGGATGAGTTCGGCAACGACGACCGGTACGATTATATAAGAATTCGCGGCTTTGATCAGACGGCGCTCGGCACCTATCGGGATGGTCTGGCGGCGCGTATTCCCGCGTGGTTCACGGCCAGCCGCCTTGAACCCTATGGTCTTCAGCGCGTCGAGGTCCTGAAGGGATCGACTTCGACCCTCTTCGGTCTCAACGGTCCGGGAGGACTGGTCAATGCGATCACCAAGCGGCCCTTGGATGAGAAGCATGGCGAAATCTACACCTCCTATGGTGATGGCACCAAGGAAGTAGGCGCGGATTTCGGCGGGCCGATCGATCCCGACGGCGTGTGGAGCTACCGGCTTACCGCACTTGCCAAGGACGGTGATCAGGGCTGGGATCATTCGAACGACGACCGCACCTACGTTGCACCGGCCCTGACGATCAAACCGGAAGAGGGGACCTCGCTCACCATCCTGACCGACTATTACAAACGCGATGGAACGGGCGCGCGCGGATTTCCCACGGACGCCGATATCGATATCGACACCTTCCTCGGCGAGCCGGACTTCAATCGCTTCAATACGGAGCAGGCCGACATCGGCTATCAGTTCGAACACGAGATCAATGAAAATCTGACCTTTCGCTCGAATGCCCGCTATACGCATCTCGAGCTCGACTATGCCGAAGTCTATGGCGCATCACTGGATCCGACCGCCGATCGAACGGCGTTCTCGGTCGACGGCATGTCCAACCGTTATGCCATCGACAATCAGCTGCAATATGATGCGACATGGAACGGGATCGACAGCAAGACGCTGGTCGGCGTCGATTACACCAACGACAATACGCGCGAGAACATCCTGTTCGGGACGGCCGGACCGATCGATATCAACGACCCCGTCTATTGCGGTCTCTCCTGCATCAATCTCGGCCCGTACGTGAACTGGCGCGTCAAGCAGCAGGCGGTCGGGATCTACGCACAGGAGCAACTGACCTTCGACGACCGATGGATCGTTACCCTGGGCGGACGATGGGACCATGTCCACACGACTGCGGATTATCTCGACAGCGGGACAAGCGACGACGACACGGCGTCAGCCTTCACCAAGCGTGCCGGGCTGACGTATAAATTTACGCCGAATCTCGCAGCCTATGCGAACTATTCGGAAAGCTTCCAGCCGCTCGTCGCGCAGACCGCAAACGGATACACCGTGACGGGCTCGCTGAAGCCACAGGAAGGTGAACAATACGAGATTGGCCTCAAATATCGCCCTGATGGGTTTGATGGCCTCTTCACCTTGGCGCTGTTTGATCTTACCCAAACGAATGTGCCGAGCTATGTCACCCCTCTGGTTCAGGAGCAGATCGGCAAGGTGGGTGTGCGCGGCATCGAACTCGAAGGCAAAGCCGCAATCAACGACAGGCTTAATCTCACGCTTGCTTATTCCTATTGGGACGCCGAAATCCGCGAGGACGGCACCGGCGGCAACATCGGTAACCGGCCTTCACGCGTGCCGCGGCACTTGGCATCCGCCTGGCTCGACTACACGATCCCCGGAGACGGAAAGCGCGGCGACCTGACGCTCGGCGGCGGTGTGCGTTATATCGGCCAGTCCTATGGGGACGATGCAAATACCGTGTCGGTTGCCGCCTACACGCTGTTTGATGCCGCGGTCAGCTACAAGGTGACCGAGGACGTGACGCTTGCCGTCAACGCGACGAACCTGTTCGATCGCAAATATATCGCCAGCAGCTACTACGGAACTGAGTTCTACGGCGATCGGCGCAAGGTCGTCGGCACGCTGAAGTATTCCTGGTAAAGGTGACGGACGCCGCCTTGTCCGATCAAGGCGGCGTCCGCAATCTGAACGTCGAAGTTATAAGGATCGCTGCGCTGTAGCCAGTGTTCCAAGGCATCTATACCGAACGCCATGGTGAATGCTCATCTTTCGATGAACGGCCGCCCTTACCGTCTTTGACCATAGAAGCTATTCGCTATCGGTGCTGCCAGCGCCCTATCGTCGGAAGAAGCCGAACATCGCACCGGTATCCTGCTGGTGCCTGCCTCATGACCGGGGGCAGTAAGGCTTGCCCTCCGTCTGGTGCCAGCGCAGGCGCTTAAACCAGTTGGAGGCAGTCGCATCCCGCATCTTGGCGAGATCGAGCACCGTCAGCGTTCGGCACTCTGGCGAGAGCAGGAAATGCTGGCCCTTGGGCGTGTCGTCGGGGTTCGCCACGGCTCAACCACTCCGCCATCCGGAAGGCGGCTGGGCGTATTTCCAAGCCATCGACCAACACACTGACGGTCGACACCTCGGCGCGGGAGCGATGGGCAATGGCAGCGGTGGCGATGAGGGTCATGTTCAGACTCCAGAGGTCGACGGCAGGCACAGCAGATCGGCGGACGAAAAGGCCGCGGGAGATCAGAGCTGTATTTGTATCATCCTGAACATGATCCAGGTTCTTATCTGGACTTCGCGTCGAGGTCGACCGAAGGAGGTCTAAATGGTTAATTTTGGCGAGAGATCGAAAGCCTTTTGCTGGATATCCGTGCGACCCGCGATTGCTTTCGGCCCATTGCAGGCATGTGGAAATGAATGCCCAGATGTCGGGGCTTTCTTCCCAGAAGCCCATTGGGGCCTGATTTCAAAACTCGAATTCACATTTCGTCAGATGAGGAATGTTCTGCGGGTTGATGCCTATGTCCCGCAGGCGTTGCTCAGTAAGACGACGCAGGTCTCGCTTGAGGTAATGCAGTGTCCGCCGCCGGCGCGTTTCATCGTTGAATCGACGCACCAGATCGTGCATTTTTGAATTAAAAAAATTGAGGGTAATTTTTGTCGAGTTCATGTGGCATATTCCTTGCCGTTATCGCGGCTACCTGATATTTCTCGAATAATTGACATACTCGCATATTGAATGCGAGCAGGGAAACGAGTATTCTCGTTCAGAATTTCAAACTTTCTTTGAAGCAAAAATGAGCATAATTCCTGGAATGCGGGCGCTAAGAGCGCTTGATGCCTCGGGGCGACATCTGAACTTCAGTCGAGCGGCCGACGAACTTGGCCTGACCCCGGCGGCGGTCAGCTACCAGATCAAGGAAATCGAGGACCAGCTCGGCCTGTCGCTTTTCAAGCGCACCAATCGCTCGATCCGCACGACGGAGGCTGGATTGATCCTTTGCCGCGCATCCGGTGACGCGCTCGAACTCATGAAGCGTGCCGTCGCACAGGCCCGCAGGAGCGAGCGCGGCTCCCGCCACCTGAAAATCACCGTCGATCCGGACTTTGCCGTCAAATGGCTGATGCAGCGGCTGAAACGCTTCCGTGGCGCTTGGCCGGAAATCGACCTGCGCTTTGATATCTCCCCCGAGGTGCGCGACTTCGAGCTGGACGACATCGATATCGGCATTCGCTTTGGCACGGGAAACTATCCCGGCCTTTGCGCTGATCGATTGTTTGATGACGTTGTCGTGCCCGTATGCAGTCCTCGGCTACTCGCGTCCGAGAGGCCCATTCGAACGCCGACTGATCTGCTTGATCACACCTTGGTCCATATCGAATGGGAGCGACAGGGTGTCGCGTGGCCGAACTGGTCGACGTGGATGGCGGCTGCCGGTATCGACGCCTTCGACGACAGTCGTACGGTTGCGCTCGCCACGTCATCGGAAATGCTTCAAGCCGCGATCAGCGGGGATGCTGTGGCACTTGTGGACCTCACCACTGTCGCAAACGATCTGGCCGAGGGGCGGCTTGTCCGGCTTTTCGATCTTGGCATCCCGATTCCGTCCGAACTCGCCTATTTCCTCGTGTATCCGCAGGAAACGGCTTCCGATCCCCGTGTCGTCGCCTTTCGCGAATGGATTCTTGACGAGGCGGAACAGATGCCGGGTCAGGAATCGCGAACACCTGCATCCGATGAAAAGGGGCGCGGGACCAGGGAGGCTTAGGCAGCCCAAGCCGTGCATCGAATTGCCCAACCAGAGGCAACATGTCCGAAGTATTCACACCCTCTACTCTGAAAAGCGTCACCCTCCGCAATCGCATTGCCGTTCCGCCGATGTAGGCTCCGTGGCAACGTTGTCAATAACCCAATCAACGTCAGCCGCATTCATGGGAATGCCGGCCTGAAATTCTGTTTTGATTCAGAGGCGTAAGGCGCTTTTGGTGGTCTTTGCTACCTAATGCCGGGCCTTCCTGTGGCAACCCTCAGCCGACACCGCGCTTGCGCATCATCAGCATCAGGAACGGTGCTCCGATGAGTGCGGAAACAAGACCGGCCGGGATCTGATAGGGCGATACGATCGTGCGGCCGACAAAATCGGCGGCAACCATAAGCCCCCCGCCGATCAGAGCGGCACCAACCATTTGCGGCAGCGCGCGTGTCAGTCCCGCCTCCCGTGCCAGGTGAGGTCCCATGAGGCCGATAAATGATAAGGGGCCGACCGTCAGCGTCGCGGCGGCCGTCAACAATCCTGCGAGGCCAAAAAGCGCAAAACGCGATTTCGCCAATGGTACGCCGACCGCCGCCGAAGGCGACGGCCCAAGGGGAAGTATGTCAAGCCAGCGGCGGGCGGCGAGCGCAACGGCAATCAGCACAGCGCCGAGCGCTGCCTCCGTTGCCGCGGTCGACCCTTCGATGAGGTAGGTGGACCCGCTCATCCACCGCATCAGCAGAACGGCTCTCGGATCTCCCGTCGAGCTCAACACGCCGACGACGGCATCGACCATCGCGCTTAAGGCAATGCCCGCAAGCAGGACCCGCTCGGGAGCGAAGGCCGATCGCCGGGAACTGGCGAAGATGATGGCAAGCACACTGATCGCACCGGCCACGGCAAAGGCAAATTGACCGGAAAATCCGGGAGCGACGGCAAAGAGGGCAATCGCAACGCCGAAGGTCGCGCCGGCACTGATCCCGAGAACTTCGGGACTTGCCATTTCATTTCCGGTCAACCGCTGAAGGATCGAGCCCGCGACCGCAAGCATCGCGCCCGATGCCAGAGCGGCGAGGATTTTAGGTATCCTGATGGCAAGGACATCGTACGAGAATTCGCCGGAAGCGAAGGCCCAGCCGCCATTGACGTCACGTCCGAGAAAAACGCTGACCATCAACAGCATAAGCAGACCGGCAGCGGCGATGACGACCGGTGCGGTTCCATCCCATCGACGTGACCGTCCGAACGCCGGCGATTGCTGCAATCGATGACGGATCTTCAGCCGCGGCAGGAGCGCGAGGAGCAGCGGCGAACCGAAGATGGCCGTTACCGCTCCCGTCGGCAAGAAATCACCAAGCCCGCCTGCGACCAGTTGCAGAACAGAGTCGGCGAAGAGAAGCAGCCCGGCGCCGATCAGGGGAGACCAGAAGATGAGCTGCGCGGGACGTCGTGCTCCGGACAATCGCGCAATCGTCGGCGCGACCAGTCCAATGAAACCAATGACCCCGACAGCGCTGGTGACAAATGCAGCAAGCGCGACAGCAAGGGCGACGACAATGAAACGCAGACGGACCAATCGGACGCCGAGTGCCGTGGAACTGCTCTCGCCAAGATCGAGCAGCGAAAGCGGTCTGATCACGAAAGTGCAGACGATGGCAACGACGCCCAACTTCCAAAGAAGCGACACGGGAATGACCCAACTTTGCTGGGCCAGCGAGCCGGCGCCCCAGATGAACAGGCTCGAGAGGTAGCGCTGGTTCAAATAGATCAGGATCGCAGAGAGGCCGCCACACCACAGACTGAGAACCAGCCCCGACAGAACAAGCGAATAAGGCGAAAAACCGCGGCGCGCGCCAAGGCTGACGACGATCACGGCCGCGGTCGCACTGCCGGTCAGAGCGACAAGATCACGGCCGGCCCCGAGCAGGTCCGGGAGAAACAGCGATGTTACCACCAGCGCCAGGTTTGCTCCGGCCGACACGCCGAGGGTGGTAGGGTCGGCGAGCGGGTTTCGCAAAACCTGCTGAAACAGCGCACCAGACAAGGCAAGCATAGCGCCGGCAATGAGCGCCGTCGCAAGGCGGGGAAGCGTCGAATAGTACAATACCATTCGTGTGACATCGTAATTCGGTAGCGCAATTTCAGACAGCGCAGGAGCAGCAAGAAACCACGAAGCCACGCCTCCACCGCCAATCAGGAGGAGGAAGACTAATGCTGGCCCGATATTGTCGCGGCGGGATATCATCATGCTTCTTTTTCCAGAAGATCTGTCAAAAGGCCCGCGAAGCGCATGGCCTCGTTCACCATGCCAAACATCAGGGCCGGCGGCAGAATCGACAGGTGGCCGGGACGCGCAAAGGCCAACCTGTTCCACAGCGGGCTCTGAGCAAGTTTCGGAAGAACGTCCGGAGGAACGGGGTCGAAGGCGATCAGACGCGCATCTGGATCGGTGATCTTGGAGAGCTCCTCAATGCCGATCGTTTCAAAACCCCAATAATTCGACTCTCTGGTCCAGGCGTTCCGGACACCGATGCGCTCGAGCACATTGTGGAACAGCCCGGGACTCGAATAGATGCGGACATGGCGGGCATCCATGAAATTCACCAGGGCGACCGGCGGCAGGTTCTTGTCCGCCAGGCGGCTGCGGCATCGCTCGAAGAAGGCGTCGGCGCGCGCGAGGAACTGCTCCGCCTCATTCTGACGACCAAGCTCAACGGCCAATTTGCGCGTCGCCGCAATGGCGGCGGGAAGAATAGGCCCAATGCCCGGCACGAAGATTTCCAGCCGAACGACTTTCGCCACCGACTGCAGCTTGGGTAACAGCTCATCGAGGTAGGGTGTGGTCAATATGATATCGGGCTTCAGCGCAACGAGAATTTCAAAATTGACCTCGAACGCACTGCCGATATCGACGACGGATTCTGGCATTCGCGGCTCGACAACCCATCTGTCCCAATCGGCGAGGTCCGAGATCCCGACCGGAGGCAATCCAAGGGATAAAAGCGTGGACGCAAGACCGTAGTCGAGGCTGACGACCCTTTGGCCGATCGACTGCGCAAACAGCGGAGCCGGAATGGCCGAGGCCGCCGCGAACTGCAGAAGGAAGCGCCGCGAAACGCCCATTGAACGCCCAACCTCAGCAAACATAGGCGAGCGGATAGGGCAGGGTGGGCGCGGAGATCACATCCATATCGATCCCATAGATCTCCTGCAGCGTCTTCGGCGCGAGGATCGCGCTCGGTGTTCCGCTGGCAACCACGCCACCGCGTTTCAATGCGTGGATCCGATCGCAGAAGCGCGCGGCCATGTTGATGTCGTGAAGAACGATGACGACACTCCTTCCACCCTCATGCGCCAAGCGTCGCACAAGTGAGAGCACCTCAATCTGGTGGGCAACATCGAGTGCCGCAGTCGGTTCGTCGAGCAACAGGCAGCGGGCATCCTGAGCAATCAGCATGGCGATCCAGGCCCGTTGCCGCTCACCGCCCGACAGTGTTCCGACGATACGGTCGGCGAACTTCTCGATATGCGTTGCCTGAAGGGCCTCCTCGACTTTCCCTTCATCGTCCTTGGTGAAGCGGCCAAGCGCTCCGTGCCACGGGTAGCGGCCGCATCCCACAAGCTCGCGGACCGTCATGTCCGCTCCGGTCGTGACGTCCTGGGGCAGATAGGCGACCGAACGCGCGAAGGCGCGTTCGCTATACGTCCTCAGATCCCGGTTTCCGTAAGAGATCGATCCGGCGCTCGGCACGAGCTGGCGCGCCAGCATTTTGAGAAGACTGGATTTGCCGGAACCGTTGTGGCCGACCAGTGCCACGACTTCTCCTGCCGGAAATGTCAGGCTTACGTCGCAGAGAATTGCGTTCCCCTCGATCGAAAGACCTATATTTTCGGTGACAAAAGTTTCGGCCGCTCGAGGCGGATCTTGCATCGGGGGGAGTATGGCCACGTGACATCCTTTAACCGGGTGATAGGCCGGTACTAAAGATGAGAGCAGCAATCAACTATTTTCGCTTCTTTCGACGCGGCTGCCCTGCTGCTCGTCACCAGCATGCGGCCGTACGCCTTTCGCCACTTGATCAGCCTGGTTTTTCGAGGGAAGAACCAGGCTGACAAGATGACCTTTGCGACGCCGCGCAAGGGTCCACGGCACTTGAACGGCAGGTGGCCTACGACAACGGTAAGGGTCACCACCGGAGTGTTCAAGTGACCCGGCAATCCGCTCAGATCAGCCCGTATTGTTCCGCCTTGTTGCGCAGGAATGGCAGGCCATTGCCCATGACCTCTTCCATATCGCGTGCAACGGGGCGCCAGACAGCCAGGCCATAGGCTACCTCAGGCGGCATGTTGATGAAGCTTTCCATGGCAAGTCCGCCCTTGAAACCGATTGCAGCGAGCGCGGCATAGATCGCATCCCACGGAATGTTGCCGTAACCCGGCGTGCCGCGGTCGCTTTCGGAAAGATGGATGTACTTCAGGTGATCGCGGGCGATCAGGATGCCGTTGGCCGCACCCTTCTCCTCGATATTCATGTGGTAGGTGTCGAGATGAACGAAGATGTTATCCGCGCCGACACGCTCTACCATGTCGACGGCCTGCTGCGCCGAGTTGATCAGGTGGTTCTCGTAGCGGTTCACGGCCTCGACGCCGAGCTGGATGCCGTACTTCCTGGCGTGTTTTGCCGCGGCGTCGAGCACCTTGGCGATGTTGTCGTATTCGCCTTGCGTCGGCGGCACGCCGGTGCGTTCGCCGATGCCGCCGAAGATGACGCCGGACAGGGCTTCGGCACTCATTTCCGCGGTCTTTTCGATCGCAACCTTCAGATGCTCGATTGCTGCATCCGGGCGGATGGAGGCCCAGGCGTGCTCCGGCAGGCCGAGCGAGCAGACGGCGCGCAGCTTGTTCTTTTCAAGCAGGTCGCGAGTGTGTTTGGCATCGACGGCAGGCGCGTTGAGCAGCGCGATCTCGATGAAATCCATCTTGTAGTGCACGGCCCCGGCAATCGCCTTCTCGGCGCCTGCGCGGTCCCAGTTCATGGTCCACATGCTGGTGTGAACGCCGAAACCTTCCATGGTCGTATCTCCTATTTCATGATTCTGATGAACTTGGCCGAGAACCACCGCAGCACCATCACGACGATGAGCAGGATGCCCCAGACGGCAGTGGTGAGATGCTGGTTGGCGCCGAGCAGGTTGAGCCCCGAAGAAAGAAGCTGCAGCACGATGAGCGCCACGAAGACGGGCAGGACTCGGCCGAAGCCGCCAAAGGGATTGATGCCGCCGAGGAAGCAGGCGAGCACGGTGATCAGCAGATAGGATTCGCCGTGGCCGACGCGCACCGAATTGAAGCGCGCAAGCATGATGATGCCGGCAACTGCAGCCATCACCCCGGAGAGCATATAGACCAGCACCAGGATCTTGCGGGTGTTGATGCCGGAATAGCGGGCAGACTCGATATTGGAGCCGATCATGTAGGTTGAAAAGCCGAGCTTGGAGCGCGAGAGCAGGAGGTGGCTGGCGATCACGCAGGCGATCAGGATCAACAAAGGTACCGGGATGCCGAGAATGCTGCCGTGGCCGATGGGAGCGATGAAGGTGGGGAAGCCCGAGATATCGCCGCCGCGCGTCAGGAACTCACCGAGGCCGCGCAGGAAGATCATCATCGACAGCGAAACGAGGATGGGGTGGGCGCGGGTAAAGGCGATGACGAGTCCCATGACCAGGCCGCTTGCCGCGCCGACGGCAAGCGCCAGAACCGAGCCGAGCAGAAAGGCGCCCGGACCGGCGTCGATGCCGCCATTGGCCTGCAGCGTCCAGGCGAGCGTCAGGCCGGCGATGTTGGCGGTGAAGGTGATCGCAAGGTTGAGGCCGCCGGTCAGGATCGGCATCAGCATCGCAAGCGTCAAGACGCCCAGCTCCGGAAGCTGAAAGGCGACCGATCCGAAGGTCGCGCCCGTCAGGAAATGGGGCGAAGCGAAACCGAAGACGACAAGCACCGCCGCCAGCGCGGCGAGGGGACCGGCCATGTCGGCGCCGAAGATGGCGTTGAAGCGGGCGGCGAGCGCGTTCATCAGCTCTCTCCCCTTTCTGCAGGTCTGTCACCGGTCGATTTGCGGGTCGCAAACACCGGCACCAGATTGCCGATGCGAGCGCTCGACAAAGTGATCGCAACGAGGATGATCGCGCCGACGATCATCTTGAAGGCGAAGGGCGAGACGCCCATCAGGTTGAGGCCGTTCTGGGTGATCGAGACGAGCAGCACGCCCAACACGCAACCGAGCACGGAGCCCTTGCCGCCGCCCAGCCGCGCACCGCCGAGCACCACTGCGGCCAGGACATCGAGCTCGCGGCCATAGAGTGCGTTCGGAACGACCTCCTGCGCATAATGCGCCTGCATCAGCCCGGCGATGCCTGCCATCAATCCAAGCCAGCCGAAGGCGATGAACTGCATGGCGCCGATATTGATGCCGAAGCGGCGCGCGCCTTCCGGATTGTCACCGAAGGCATAGAGCTGCCGGCCGGTCGTCGTGCGGGTAATGAAGAACCAGGTGGCGAGCGTGCAGACGACCATGACCACAACAGGCAACGTGATCTCAGCCCAGCTCCCATCGGCCATTTCGCGCTCGTAGATGATGACGCGGCTCGTCAGCCAGTCGGGCAGATTGTAGATCGACACACCCTTGGTGAAGAACATCAGCAAGCCGAAATAGACGTTGAAGGTTGCGATCGTCGCGACGATCGAGATGATGCGAAAGCGGTGGATCAGGAAGGCGTTGATCACGCCGAGCACGATGCCGATGCCGGCCGCAATCAGGAAGCCGGATATCCATCCACCCCCGCCGATCCTCTCGAGCGCAAGTGCAGTGACGTATTGCACGATCGAGGCGGCGACGGCGAAGGAGATGTCGATCCCGCCTGATATCAGCACCACGAGCAGGCCAACGGCAAAGATAATGTTGACCGCGCTGATATTGAGCAGGTCGAAGACATTGCCGAGCGTCAAGAAACGGTCGGTCATGAAAGCCAGGACAATGCTCATCGCGATGATGACGGCGATGAGCACGAATTCAGTCGTATGGGACAGGAACAGCTTACGCATAGACCGCCGCCTCCAGGTCCTTCAGTGTGGTCGCGCGCGGATCATGCCAGCCGGCGATGCGGCCCTTTTCCATATGGATGATCCGATCGGCGTTGAAATAGACCTCCGGCACCTCGTCCGAAATCAGGATGATAGCCAGCCCCGCCTCGGCGAGACGCGCAACGATTTCGAAGATACCGGCGCGTGCGCCGACATCGACGCCGACCGTGGGCGCATCGAGGATCAGCACCTTGGGATCGGTGGCGAGCCATTTGGCGATCGCGACGCGCTGCTGGTTGCCGCCCGAAAGCGTCGAGATCGCATCGTCCTGCTTGCCGATCCTGACGCCGAGATCAGCGATCCAGCGCGCGACGAGCGAGCGCTTCTTTTCCGGCGAAATGAGCCGCCGGCCCAGGATGCGGTTGAGCGAGGCCATGACCAGATTGTCGGCGATGGATTGCGGCTGGTTGAGACCGAGCGAAAGGCGGTCTTCGGAGAGATAGGCGACACCTGATGTGATCGCCTCGCGGTTGGAGGCAAAGCGCACCGGCTTTCCCTCCAACACGATCGTTCCGGCAGCGGGCCGGCGCATGCCGAACAGCGTAAGCGCAAGTTCGGTGCGCCCCGAGCCAAGCAGGCCGGTTATCCCGAGCGTCTCGCCACGGCGCAGATCAAAGGAGATGTCGTCGAACTCGCCAGGCCGGGAAAGCTTGCTGACCGAGAGCACCACCGGGTTCTGCGATACGTCGCGGGCGAGAACATTCTGGTCGAAGGTGCGCCCGGTCATCAGCTCGGTGATCTTAGACTGGGTCATGCCCTCCACCGGGTAGACCCCGACCAGCGCGCCATCGCGCAGCACCGTGATGCGCGAGGAGATATCCAGCACTTCCGCAAGGCGATGGCTGACGAAGACCACGGCAACACCCGAAGCCGACAGCGTGCGCACGATCGCCAGCAGATGGTCGGTCTCAGACTGGGTGAGCGAGGCGGTCGGCTCGTCCATGAAGACGATCCGGGCCTCTCCGACCAGCGCGCGGGCAATGGCGACGATCTGACGCTGCGCGATGGCGAAATCCTTGAGAGGCCTGTCGACGTCGAGGGTGACGCCAAGCCGGGCGAGCGCCTCCTCGGCTATTCCGCGGATCGCGGCATAATTGACGAAGCGCGGGCGCGAACCGGAAAGGGTCTGGAAGGCGATGTTTTCCGCCACGCTCATTTCCGGAAAGAGCGCGAGGTCCTGCCAGATGATCTGAATGCCGCGGGACTGGGCCATGCCTGGCGTCATGTGGGATATCGTCTCGCCGTCAAAGACGATCTCGGCGCCGTCTGCAGGCCGATAGACGCCTGATATCACCTTGATAAGGGTGCTCTTGCCGGAACCGTTCTCGCCAGCGAGGCAATGCACTTCGCCGGGCAAGACTTCGAAGGAGACGTTTTTCAGCGCCTTCACACCGCCGAATGTAATGTTGATGCCGCGAAGCGAAAGAAGCGGCGGGGCCTTCACACCATCATCCGTTGCCATGCTCATGCCGGTTGCCTGTCCAGTCGAATGCCATGAAAGGTCAATGGCCCAGCCATGGCCGGATACCGCTCTTTTCCCGAACGTCGGGCCGGTCCATGTCGACCGGCCCGACACCCGGGGAGGGGGCCTCTTCAGAGGCCCATTGCGGCCAGGTCGTCGACCGTATCCTTGTTGATCGGCAGCAGCTGATCGACGATGATGTCGTTGCCAACCGGCTTGATCACGCCGAGACCCGGAATGTCATCACCTTCCTTGACGCTCTCGCCCTTGATCAGGCGATCGGCGAGCGTGACGAAGACTTCGCCGGCCTGCTTCGGATTCCACATGAAGCCGCCCGATATCGCGTCGGACTTGATCAGCTTCTGGCCCTGGCCGGGCGAGAACGGACCGAGCACGAAGATTTTGCCCGTCTTGCGGCGTTCTTCGACAGCGCGCCCGGCGCCGATTGGACCCTGGCTGCCGAAGGCAAGGAAGCCTTTCAGATCCGGATGGGCGGCAATAAGGTCGAGCGCCGTCGAGCGGCTCTTGTCGACGTCTTCCGCGACGCCATAGCGATCGCCGACGAGTTTCATGTCCGGATAGTTCGCCTTGATATAGGCGATTGCGGCGTCCGCCCAGGCATTGTGCAGCGGGACGGTCAGCGAACCGACGAAGACGGCATATTCGCCCTTGCCGCCCATCTTTTCGGCGAGCAGCTTGCCATGGGCCTCACCAAATCCAGTCGACGATGCGAGCTCGAAATTCCAGTCGGCGCCCTTCTGCGAGGGCGATTCATGCGTAATGACCTTGATGCCGGCGGCTTGCGCCTTGGTGAGCACCGGCTCGAGCACCTTGGCATCGTTCGGGACCACGCCGATGACCTTGACGCCCTGGGCGATCAGATCCTCGATGGCGCGCACCTGCAGCGCCGGGTCGGCACTGGTCGGGCCGATCATGAAGGCATCGACCCCTAACTTCTGGCCCTGTTCCTTGATGCCGGCTTCCATCGCGTTGAACCAGGGAATGCCGCCGATCTTGACGACAATGCCGACCTTCGGTGCGTCCTGTGCAAACGCGACCACCGCCCCGGCAAGCGACAGCGATGCGGCAAATGCCGCTACGATAAGGCTCCTCATCCTCACTCCTCCTCAAAGGTCGCTCATGCGAACGACGACCACCGGCCGGCTTCACGGCAGGTTGCTCCTGATTGTTTCATGGCGAGGGAATACCCTTGCCTCCCGTCTCGCCTCCTCCGGCGAACCATCCTGCACAATCGATCTTTCTTTTTTGCACAATCGATGGTGCAATAACTATCGATCAAGGTGGGGCTTTCGTCAAGAGGGGTTTGTTTCTAAGGGAACGATAGAGGAAAGGCTGGGAATGACGGACATCAGCAAGAAAAAGGCGACAATCTACGATCTCTCGATCCTATCGGGCGCGTCGCCTTCCACCGTGAGCGCCGTGCTGAACGGAAGCTGGCGGAAGCGGCGTATCAAAGAGGCGACAGCCCAGCTCATTCAGAAGCTGGCGAACGAGCACGGCTATAAGGCAAATCTGCAGGCGCGTGGCCTGCGGTCGTCCCGCTCCGGCCTCGTTGGTCTTCTCCTGCCGGTGCACGACAACCGCTATTTCTCCTCTATGGCGCAGTCTTTCGAGGCGCAGGTCCGAAGCCGCGGCCAGTGCCCGCTCGTCGTCAGCGCCTGTCGCGACCCGGAGGAGGAGCGGCAGGTCGTCGAGACGCTGATCTCCTATTCTATCGACGAGCTGTTCATCGCCGGCGCGACCGATCCGGATGGCGTGCACAAGGTCTGCGAAAAGGCGGGACTGAAGCACGTCAACATCGATCTGCCGGGCACGCTGGCGCCGTCGATCATCAGCGACAATTATGAAGGTGCGCGCATGCTGACACAGGCGATCATCGAGCGCGCACAGGAGGATGGCCCGCTTTCGCCCGACGATCTGTACCTGTTCGGCGGCCGCAACGACCATGCCAGCCATGAGCGAATTCGCGGTTTCCGCGACGTAAAGCGCGCCCTGCTGGGCGCGGATCCGGACATCTGCATCCAGCCGACCGGCTATTCCCCCGCCATGACTGCTCGCGCCTTCGAAGCCTTCTACGAAGGCCACGGAAAGCTGCCACGCGCATTTTTCGTCAATTCCTCGATCAATCTCGAAGGGCTGATGCGCTTCCTCGCGCTGCATCCGCACGAGACCTTCGCCGATATCATCGTCGGCTGCTACGACTACGATCCCTTCGGCTCCTTCCTGCCTTTCCCCGTCTTCATGATCCGGCAGGATAGCGAGGCGATGATCACCAGGGGGTTTGCGATCCTCGATGCGGATCGCGGCCCGGCAATCACGCATCTGGTGCAGCCGACACTCGTGCCGCCGCGCACGGCGCTGATCGGCCCACTCGATGCGTTGAAGGATATCGAGTAATGCGTCCTGTCTCGTTCGAGGTGACGGCCCTGAATTCTTTGATGCCTGATCGCCAGACACGACGCCGTCATCACGTATTCAAGTCGCTATCAATCCCATCCGCTCGTCTCCCAGATCTCGTTCAGACTCGGGGAGAGTGACATTCCAACTTTTGCAGAAACAGGACGCTTCATCCTTGAACCCACCCCCGCTAGAACAATTGTCAAAGCTGATTAGAGGCGCGACGTTGCCAGCCATTTAGAGATGCGACACTCAGCATTGCCGCTGGCGCTGACGGCAGCCCCCGATCCGACCGGCTGGGCCGGGTTGCGAGGGAGGAGCGGGGGCGGGTGAGGGACACCCCTTCGGCTTTAGCTTTGAGACTATGAGTGCCAGCGGCTCATTCCGCGGCCTCCATGCGCGCCAGCGCCTTCTGCCTTTTGGCAATGACCTCCGGGTCGTTCATGAAGTCCGTCCGCCGGCCGGGCTTGCGGCCACGCTTCTGATAACCATTGCCCTGGCTACCATCCGGTATCCCAAACATATGATCTGTCTGACCTGTGCGGCGAGGGCCGCTCTTACTGCGCTGCAGTTCACGTCCAGCCTGTAGCTCAGCGACGATCGAAAGCATGTCGTCCAAACGCTTGTTCTCGACGACTTCGGGTCTGTGTATCGATCGCAACTTATCGAAGGTTCTGTAGGGTAGGGTGAAGCTCTCGTGCATGATCTCGAGGCGACCGTCCGGATAGTCGCAGACGACGACCTTCTTTCCCGCCAATACCTTGGCCTGTTCTGTTGGATCGAGGATGAACAAGACCTTGTCGTAGCGCAACGTCAGAGACTGCGACAGGGTGCGGACTTCCTTCCGGCACATGGCACCATCGAGGCTCTCATGATCGGCCAGCGGCCGATGCATGTCCTTCGGATTGCGCGGCGGCTTGCCGAAACGAGCATTGAAATCCGCAATGAACGCTGGTGCATAGAGGTTTGCCGCTTCGATCGTGTCGATGCCGCGCAGCCGCAGTTCCTTGACCAATCGATCCTGCAGCGTCTGGTTGGCGCGTTCGACGCGTCCCTTGGCCTGTGGGGTATTGGCGCAGATGATGTCGATGTTGAGCTCATAAAGGGCTCGGCCGAACTGCGTCAGGCCGCTCGTCCGGTCTTTCTCCGAAGCATGGACTGGGCGGAAGACACCGTGCTTGTCGCTGTAGAATGCCAGAGGCTTGCCCCACTGCTGCAAATAGGCCTTCGTCGCATGGAAGTAGTCGAAGGTGTTCTCCGATCCGGCAAACCGCAGATGCAAGAGCTTGCCGGTGGCGTCATCGATGTAGACGAGCAAGGCGCATTTGGGACCGCGGTTCTCGAACATGGAGTAATCGCGGCGCGATCGTCTGCGGCTTTTGGTCTGGCGAGGGTGGTTGCCCCCGATAAGATGGAAAAACGGGCT
>NZ_JACIFK010000010.1:0-14901 GCF_014197345.1 Rhizobium sp. BK008
CATCTCAAGAGCGGTCTGGGTGGGGGCAGGTTTCTTCAACATGTCCCAGTGAATCATAAACCCCTGGACGGTGCCAGGGGTTTGTCAGCAGTCTGGAGGATGCGGGCTTTGCCCGCATCCTTTTTTGAGTGCTCAAAGTCCCGTGGCTGATTGAGGATGAAACTGGCCGGCATCCCGATCTCGTGCCCGTAAAGAAGAGGCAGGGCCGAAACGTCAAGGAGTGGACCTTTGCCAAGACGCTTTGCGCGCCGCGACAGAGGTCACCATTGTCGGCAAATATAGCTAAGGTAGGTTGCTCGACGGAGCCCTGTTTTCGACATATGCGGGTCCGCGCGTTACTAGCGTATCGTCCGGAAAATTGCCGCCCCGAGGTTCCTGCTTGACGATTTATACAGTCGGCATCAGAATCGCAGCGTTGAGGGTGAGTCGACCGTACCCGCTTTCACATTGTTGCTCGCCTCAGAAGAGACTAGCCGCAGCGGCCGATTGGCCACGCGCCGACCGACGCCGCTGGTCGCAAGCTTGCGGGGGATCGCCGTGGATAAAGTGTTGTCGGCAGTCGGTCCTCCTCGCGACAGCCAGCCGCGGCACTGGAGGTTCTTCTTACGGAGCAACCGCCGCTGGCTGCTTTGGCCAGCGCTTTTGATGCCCGTTTTGCTTCTTGCAGGTATCGCTGTTTTTTACCATGAAATCCGCCACGTCGAAGATCCGGCTGGTCGCTTTGAGTATCAAGCGCTCGATAAGGCCGCCCGATCATCACGCATATCAGTCCGCCCTGATACGGCGGCTCCTTCTCCTCTTCCGCCGACGTCTGTATCGCTGAAGCTGATCGAGGTTCCGAAACTGGAGCTGGCCAGCCAGTTTCTGCGGACGTGGCGCTTCGCGGGGCCAAATATCTGCGGCGCTCTTCGAGAGGCCGGCATCGAAATGAGCGAGTGGAAAGCCGCATCGATGCGCAATCGTAGTTATGAATGTTATTTTCAGCGCATCCACGAACGGGACGAGGTGCGACCGCTCAGTTCGACCTTCGTTAGGGTTCGGGGAAATGAAAGGGGCGATATTGTTGAGATCCGCGCCAAGATCGTCGGGCCGCAGACAGATGCCCAGGGGCGTCTCGCTCCGGCTGTCCTGCGCATTTTCGAGATCATTGTGAAGCAGGCCTGCTGGCGTGATTTCGAAGATGCGCTTGCGTCGATCCAAAGCCTTCGCAATGTCGAATACGACCAATTCGGCGCCTATCTCAGCTTTACGCGCGAAGCCGGCAGCGAAAATAGCTTCAATTTCATTCTTGGCCTTAAGGCGACGTCAAGTTCGCAGGTGAGGACCAAGGCGTATTTTTCGGCAGACAGCTGGCTGGCCACGACAAAACCCCGCATTCCGCAAACTTTATCCTCATCGTCCGCATCGTCGCATCCACAGCCGCCACTTGCGCTCGATGACGGAGTGAGTAGCGGCCACAATTCAAGATCAATCTGGAACTGTGGCTGAACATCCATAAGTCCATCGTGACCTTAGTTTCGTCCCTTCGAGGTCTTCGCCAGCATCTCGCTCAGCGTTGCCGCCGAGAGCATGGATTCGGCCAAAAGCTTCTTGAGCTTCTGGTTTTCCTCCTCCAGTGCTCTCAGCCTTTTGGCATAGAGACCGACATTTCCGTACTGCAAGGATTGCCACCGATAGAAGGTCGGCTCGCTGATCCCGTGCTTGTGGCAAACATCCGCCACCGTCACCCCGGCTTGGTGCTCCTTCAAGATACCCGTAATCTGGTCGTCGTCGAATTTTCTCTTGCCCATCACGGTCTCAGTCCTCGCGAAATGCTCTGTTGAAACTGTCGAGGAGTGGTCTGACGGCATAGAGCGCCACGCTGCTTTCGCCCGTTTCGATCAGTGTCTGTGCGGGCATGCCCGCGACCAGTTCGACATCACTCATTTTTGCCAACCGCTCGTCCGTTACACGGATAGTCGCGGCAAAGTAGGGCTGGCCGCTCTGCGGGTCGGTGAGACGATCCGCTGATACGTACTCGACCCGACCTTTCAGCAGTGGAACGCGCCGCTGATTGTAGGGAAGGAGGTGGACCTGTGCCTCGAGCCCCGGACGGACGAGATTGATGTCTTCCGGTCTGACGTGGGCAGACACGACAAGGCGATCGGTGCGTGGCAGAAGATCGACGAGCGGTTCACCCGCGCCGATCACGCCACCTGATGTGTGGATGCGCAGGTTCATGATTGTCCCATCGTCGGGAGCACGAATATCGGTCCTTGACAGTTGGTCGTCGATCGCCCGCAAGCGCTCGCGCAGCTGCATGATCTGGCTTTCCGTGTTGCGCATGCCCTGGGCGACTTCGCTCAACCGGTCGCTCTCAAGTTTTGCGAGATCGGCCTGCGAGCCGCTGATCGCCTGATAGGCGCGAGAGATCTGCGCCTCTACTTCACCCTGCTGGCCATCGAGGTCTGCCTTTTCCCGCTGTAGGTTGAGAAGTCTGCTCCTTCTTTCCAGTCCTTTGGCGGTGAGGACCGTAACCTGATCCAGTTCTTGGCTCGAGATTGCGGCTCTGTCGGCCAATGCTGCCTTCTGCGCACCAAGCCCGACGATTTCCTGCCGCACCTGGGCGATTTTTTCATTGGTGATCTGAATTTCCGCCTGCATGACCCGGCGACGGGCGTCGAAGATTTTCTGTTGTCCGATCAGAATGGCGCTGACCGAAGGATATTTGTCCATTGCTGCCCTGAGATCCTCAGGATAGGCGACGTGATCGCTGCCCGTCTGCTCCGCAAGCAGGCGGGCGCGGCTTCCTTCGGCGTCCCAAAGTTGCCCTTGAACACTGTCGCGCTCCGAGCGAGACTTCGTATCGTCGAGTTCGATGACGATCTGCCCGGCTGTGACCGCGTCACCGTTTTTAACGAGGATTCGTCGGACGATTCCACCTTCCAGATGCTGAATGGTCTTGCGGCTGGTTTCCGGCTCGACGACGCCCGATGCGACCGCAGCGCTTTGCAGCGGCGCCAGAACCGACCAGATTCCCAATCCGACGATGAACACCAGGATCAACAGGTTTCCCGTCCAAACAACGCCTCTGAGCCCCGGCATGGGCGAAGGGGGAGCGGGTCCGCGCTGTTTCGATTCAATCACCGGCCAATAGGCCGTCCGTTGCCTGGCTGTTGCCGTCGATCGTGGAGGCAATCGCTGAGTCGCCCCTGACAAATCTGAAGATTTCGCCCGCGTTGCGTCCAGTTGAACAAGGGTCATGGCGCTTCTCCCTATCTTCCTGTTCGAGACGGCGGTTGAAGATAGGTATCATAAATCCGCTCACTGTCGCCGAAGGCAGCTACTGTCCCGTTGCGCATGATGGCAATCTTGTTGGTGACAGGCAGGATCCCCATCCGGTGCGTTATGATAACGACGGTCATTCCCCTGGATTTCATGCGCTCGATTGCCGTAAACAACATGCGTTCGCCGTCATAATCCAGGCTCGAATTCGGATCGTCGAGAACGATGAGAGACGGATTTCCATAGGCCGCCCGTGCCAGTCCCAGCTGTTGGCGCTGAGCCCGGAGGAGCAGGTTCCCACCTTCACCGATATCGGTCTCGTAGCCCTGCGGCAGCCGCATGATCGCGTCGTGCAATCCAACCAGCTTTGCGGCGTCGATCGCTTTGCCGGGATCTGCTCCATCGAGCCGGCCGATCACGTCCTTGATTGCTCCGCCGAAGAGTTCGATGTCCTGCGGCAGGTATCCGACATGGCAGGTCCCGCCGCAAAGACGCAGAGCCGAGATATCGACCCCACCGAGAAGGGCACATCCGCTCGTTGCTTGCACAACGCCTGCCATAATGCGGCCAAGCGTCGATTTTCCCGATCCCGACGGACCGATGAGCGCGATGCAATCGCCTGGCGCCAGCCGCAATGTGATATCAGTCAATATCGGCCGATTGGCGAATGGCTTGAAATAGCTGACATTATCCAGAACAAGGCCATTGGGTTCCGGTCGCGGCACCATTCGGGCATCGCGTTCCGATGCAACTGTTATCAGCATTCTGTTCAAGCGATTGAAGGCGTTACGCGCAAACGCAAAGGAGCGCCATGCACCTATTGCCCCCTCGATTGGTGCGAGCCCGCGCCCGAGCAGCAGGCTAGCAACGAAGATGATGCCGGGACTGCCGCTGTTTATGAGCACCAGCCATGTCGCCGATCCCATCATCAGGATCTGCGCGAGCGTGCGGATCGATTTGGAGAAACCAATAATGATCTCCGTGCGATGCATCGCGATGTCCTGCGCCCTTCTGGCCATTTCCGCATCGCGATAGACGATCTGCGCTGCGCCATCCTGCATGCCCATTGCCCTGATTACCTCGATGTTCTTGAGGGCTGTCGCAAATCGCAGATAGCTCATCGACAGGGAAAGATTGGCATGGGCAAGCGGCTCTCGCGTCGCCAGTTCCGTCAGGAACGCAAACAGCAGAAGTGCAACGGCGCTCAGAAGACCGATGGTCCCAAGCAGCGGATGTACAAGAAAGAGCAGGAGCAGGAATAGCGGCGCCCAGGGAACGTCAAAAAGCAGCGAGCTGGCCGGTGAATCGAGAAACTGGCGTAATGCGGCCAGGTCCCTGTAGCACTCCGTGGCTGCACCCGTATCGGCGCGAGTGGCATATTCGAATGATGCGGTCAGCACCATGGGCCGCAGCCTGTGGTCCAGCCAGCTGCCGATGCGCGAAAGAGCTGCCCTGCGCACGATATCCAGCATGGAGCCGACCAGCACGGCGATGGCGATGATCATCGTCAGCATCAGGAGCGTGTCAGCGCTTCTGCTCGACAGGACCCGGTCATAGATCTGCAGGAGATAGATAGACGGGGCCAGAAGAAAGAGATTGTAGCCGCAGCTATAGAGGAAGACCAACCCGAAGGCTCCGGCACAGGCTCGGAGCGCGACAACGAGCTGTGTCTGCGGGCGCGGTGGCTTGATGGAAATCGTTGTCATTATCAGATCTCGCTGCATTTGATACTGACGAGAAAAGACTGCGTGCTGGTTCAGCAATTCAGGAGGGTCGCCGGCCGAAACCGGCGACCCTCAGAGTCTGAGTTCATGAGCCGAGATGGTCGACGTCGATATGACCGAAGGCGTTTATGAAGTGATCGAGAGAATTGTTCACCGTCGTCGTTTCAGGATCCGAGTGAACCAGTGCCGACGAGATGTCGCCGCCCAGAGCGTTGTTCCCGTTGCCGCCGTTGCCGCCGACACCTGCGAGGATGGTGGCATGCTGATCGGCCACAAGCTGCGTATATTGTGTCGCGGTCGTCGCCGCAGCCACCGAAGCCGTGTCGTGGCCGCTCGTGTTTCCTTGATCACCGTTGGATTGAGCGTTTCCGCCTGCGCCGCCGGCGCCGCTGGTGAGTGATGCCAGGAAGCCGTTCTGGGCTTGGCTGAAGCCACCGGGTCCGCCACCGCCGGCGTCCCAATCTGCCGTCTGCCAAACGTGATCGCCGTTGTGCAGATGGGTAGATGCCCCGTCGACCGTTTGCACAGGGGTGACATAGGCTACCGGGTTGTAGTCAATGTCCCCATGATTGTAACCATTACCGCCGTTGCCGGCATTCGCATCACCCGCATCCGGGTTGTGGAGTTGAATCGTGTCAGATATTTGTGGAATAGGCATTGATGTCGCTCCTTCTACTTCGTTTCGTCCGTGTTCCTTTTACGGCGTTCCCTTACGGCGTGGGTATTAAGATGTCACCGCCAGCCAATACAACCGCGATCGAATATTGCCTGCGATTTAATCTATGGACTACCCGGATATTCGGCGACACTCCTTCGAGTGCATACTTGAAGGTGACGGAGAGTTATTCTGGATTAGTACGAAGTAATTTGGCGCGGGATGGGATGGGTGTGATCTCTTGTCGAAGCGACGTCGACCTTTTTTGAAGAGGCCGCCCCATAGAGAACCGCTGTATTCAGGGGGTCTGATCAGGTAGCCCGTGGCAAAGTCGATCCTGTTCGGGTCTTGAAAACGTCTATGTGCGATCGTGCGAAAGATGCGGGACCTCTAATCCAAAAGCGGATTGTTTGCTCGTAACCTCGCTCAACGGGCGCTGCGCTCATGACAGCCGAACGGCTATAGCCCTAGCCGACGGGATGTAGACGAATTGCAGGCTCTGCTTTTCTTCCGTTCGGGGGCACAATGTCTGAACAATTCAGGCTGGCTGCGCGATGCGTTCTGCGGATCCGCGGGCTGCCCTTGGAATGGAGACGGTAATGACGGAAATTCGTCCCTTGCTGGAAGACTTGCCCAAAGCGGGCACCGATCAAAACCTCACCTCCAATGTGGCGGCGGGGCATCTGGCACTGGTGCCGACCTGGCTTCCATTGGATGTCGCTTCCGGTCCGTCTGCCGGCAGCGGTGGTGACGGGATAAACGAAGGCGTGATCAGCAGCAATTCATTGGCCGTCTTCATGCCGTCCAATGCCGCGATGGCCGGACCTCATTCGGGTGCGGACGCTTTCCAGGGCAATGATGCGCTCATCAATCAGCATCCCACCGAAATGGCCGGGATCGGCGGGAATGGTGGAAGCGGCAATGTTGCCATCGGCAGCGGCGATGGCGCCAATCATGCCGGCGCCGGCGGCAATGGTCTCTTCTACGGTGGACTCGTCAGCACCGAGGTCGCGCTGTTTGCCCCCGTGAATACGGCCGTGGCTGCAGGCCCTGGCGCGGAGGCTCACGCTGAGCAATCGAACAACGCCCTCTTCCTGCAGGGCGCAACCCAGATGGGCGGCATGGGCGGCTCGGGTGGAGATCATAACGTCGCGAACCATGGCTCGTCGATCAGTCCGGGAACGTCGCTTACATTGACCGGGGACTATTATGCGGGCCACGGCGGCGATGGATATTTCGTCGGCACTATAGTCGACGTGAGTATCGCCATCTTTTCACCGATCAACATCGCCATAGGCGCCGCGGGCGGCTCGGCCGAGGCCCATCAGACAAACAATGTCATTTTCGATCAGGGCGCTGTACAGATCGCAGGCATCGGCGGCAATGGCGGCGGCTTCAACCTGTCGTCAGACACGATTTTCACCGGCAACCATGCGGGCGGCGGTGGTGGGGTCGGATCGTCGACGGGCAGCATGGTGGACGTCAATTTCGGCTATTTCCATCCCATCAACATTGCCGTTCCCGCCGGTGGGACGGCGGACGCCCAGCAGATCGATCATGTTCTCTATGACCAGCATGCGCTCCAGTTGGCCGGCATCGCGGGCCACGGTGGAGAGGGCAACCTCACGGACGCCCATTCGGCTCTGGTCGACGACATTCTGGGCTTCATGCATAGCTAGCGGATAGACTCTGTGCTTGCATTGCGGAGGCTCAACTGGACGAAACCGCTCGTCGTGCTGACAGGCTCGCGAGATGCCGAACATTTCACCATGACCTCATCCGTATTGTCGTCGATTTCGGCCGCCAGAGGCCGTGACCGCTGCCTGGCGCCTGGCGGTGCCGGCGCAGCGCAGCCTGCGTGAAACAACTGGTATTAATGCGTCATTAGAGCGCAGTTTCACTAATCATAACGGGTAATCAGCGATCCTCTGCTTTTGTCGCCCTTTACGGTTGTCGTTTCGCTGTCGGACCCTGCTGCTGTTTTGAATTGAGAGATGGAAACAAAGCCGAGCCGATCGGCAGCTCATTATGTCAACTCGTTCTTTCCGAGATGGGCCTGTAGCAGATCGGTTGCCTTTTCAGTGTCTTTGAAAGCTTTTTTGACCCGCTTGCCGTACGTCAATTCGGCCAAGGGGAGGAAGGACTGTGGCGACAAGTCGAGCCGTCATGCCATCATGGACAATCTCTTCAATATGCTCTGATAGCCCAGTTATCTATCACTGAAATCTCATAGGCTATAAGAATTATCGTGAGAGATCAGACTATTTATATCGGCAATACACTCATTTTTTATCATGACATGTAGTGAGAACAGGAATATTATAAATGGCTGTTGCGTTGCAAATAGTCTGGGGAGCACGCAAGTGTCCAACATTGCTAGAAACAAGCGCCGTATGGGGCGCAGTGCACCAACTGTGCTCATCATTGGGCATTCTACATTGGCGCGGACTACCGTGGTGAAGCTTCTTGAGCATGAACTCACTGGGTGGAACTTTATAGACTTGATTTCGACCGAGAGTCTCGATCGGGCTCTTGGAGCCGAGGTGCGTTTGATTGCATTGGATCTGGCCGGCAGAGATGTCGAGAGTGCCAGCCTGCGTGATGATCTGGCGGCAATTGGTGCACGTTTTCCAGAGGTTCCTATCACGTTGCTCTCAAGTACGGATGACGTCATCATCGCCCGTCAGGCGCTCGAGATTGGGATCCGCGGCTTCTTCTCGACGTCACTCCCTGTTGACATTGCTCTTGCCGGTCTTCGTCTCGTTCTGGCAGGAGGAACATTTTTCCCGCAGCTATTAGGGGATGTTGCACACGGCTTAAACGAGCATCGTCCGGCCAGAAATGAGGCTGAAAAAAACTTGGATGACAGGACGCAGTACTTGGCCATTGCTGATTTCACTCCACGGGAAGCGGATGTCCTCGCAGAGTTGCAATGTGGCTGTTCAAATAAGGTAATTGCAGGAAAACTCAATTTGTCGGGGCATACGGTCAAGATGCATTTGCAACACATTATGCGCAAGTTGCAGGCGCAGAACCGCACTGAAGTGGTTGCCCGCTTAATTCAAAGAGCCGCCGGTAGGCCTGACGCTTCGCCGAGTTAGGCGGTGTCGGCCAGTACCGGGCGCTTTCCCAATGTTTGAATGGGTGTCGGAGCGCAGTTTATCCTACCATAGGCGCCGGAGATTGTTCCCTGACTCGAGCCGTTGCCACCGCCGGCGAAGTTAGACTGTGCTACCGTCGGTGCGTTGTTGCTTCTTCGCCACAACCGGCTCGAAATCAGGCGAGCGCCAATATCCCCCCGTGGCGCAGTATTTCCGAGTGAGTTACATCATCAGCAAGCAGCCGCAGCAGGCGGTTGGGCCGGTGGAGCGCGGTAATCTGTAGCTTCAGGGGAATAGTTCCGCGCATGGATGGCAGCCTTTCGCAGCATCTGGACTCCGGTCTTCGTGCGCTCTGCGGCATTGCTGCATTCTATCGCATTGCTGCCGACCCGGTTCAACTGCAGCACGATCTGGCGTTGAAGGGGCGCACGTCCCGGGCCATCGACATTCAACGAGCAGCCAAGATCATCGGGCTTAAGGCGCGTGTCGTGGAGAAGGTCACGGAGCAACGTCTTCGAGCCATGCCCGTCCCCGCTATTGTCCAGGTGCGCAGCGGATCCTTTCAGGTGCTCGGCGGCTTGAACCCATCTGGAAAGTACAGACTCGTCGATCCGATAACGCGCGTCGATCGTGAAATCGCTTCTGCGGATATACTAGCCGAAATCGACGCGCGCGTTATTCTTGTGGGGCGGCGCATAAGAGGCGAAGGGTCCGACCCGCGAGAATTCGGCTTCAAGTGGTTTCTGCCATCGATTTGGCGTTATCGAAAGCCGCTTGCCCATGTATTGCTTGCCTCGCTGTTTGTGCAGATCTTCGCGCTCATCACACCTTTGTTCTTCCAGGTCGTGGTCGACAAGGTCCTGACGCACAAAGCCTATTCGACATTGTTCGTGCTTGTCGCCGGCATCGCGATCATTGGTCTCTTCGACGTCATGCTTCAATATCTGAGGTCCTATGCGTTGGCTCACACGACGAACCGGATCGATGTCGAGCTCGGCCAACGATTGTTCCATCATCTCCTGCGGCTACCGCTGGAGTACTTCGAGACGCGATCAGCCGGCCAGACCGTCGCCCGCGTTCGAGAACTTGAAACGATCCGCGCATTTCTGACCGGGCAGGGGTTGTTTTCGGCGCTCGACGTCATTTTCACTTTTGTCTTCATCGCGGTTCTTTTCGCCTATTCCTGGAGCTTGACCCTGATTGTCGTTGCGGCGATCCCGATTTACCTCCTGATCGGAATCGTGATTCGACCGCCGCTGCGCGAATTCGTCAAAGAGAAGTTCAATCGGGGAGCGGCAAGCCAGCAGTTCCTGGTCGAAGCGATCGTCGGTGTCCACACGGTTAAATCCGCCGCGGTGGAGCCGGTGATGCAGGCGCAGTGGGAGGAAAAGCTCGCAGCTTACGTGCGAACAGCCTTCGATACGACACTGCTGAGCGCTGGCGGACAAAATGCCATTCAATATGTGAGCAAGGTCTCGACGGCGGTCCTTCTTCTTTTCGGTGCAAGGGCCGTGATGAACGGCGAGCTTTCCGTTGGTTCGCTTGTTGCCTTCAACATGATCGCAGGGCAGGTCACCCAGCCGGTTTTGAGGTTGTCCCAACTCTGGCAAGATTTCCAGCAGGTGCAGATCTCGGTCGATCGGCTCGGCGACATTCTGAACACGCCGATGGAGCGTCAGCCAAGCGCCCGTTTGTCGTTGCCTGCCCCAAGGGGGAACATTGAACTTCGAAATGTCACCTTCCGTTATCGGCCCGGCTCTCCGGAAGTCTTGAAAAACGTATCGCTGGACATCAAACCCGGCGAGATCATCGGTGTCGTCGGCGCATCGGGTTCCGGAAAGTCCACGCTTGCCAAACTGGTGCAGCGTCTCTACGTCCCCGAAGAGGGTCAGGTTCTGCTGGATGGCATGGATCTATCACAACTCGACCCCGCGTGGCTTCGAAGCCACATAGGAGTCGTTCTCCAAGAGAACCTGCTGTTCAACCGCACGATCCACGACAATATCGCTTTCTCAAACCCGGCGATGCACCGCGCTCAGGTTATTGCGGTTGCCAAGCTCGCCGGGGCGGATGAATTCATTTTGCGGTTGCCGCAAGGCTACGACACGATGATCGAAGAACGTGGCGCGAACCTGTCCGGCGGCCAGCGTCAGAGGATCGCCATTGCCCGTGCGCTTGCCACCGCCCCGCCGATCTTGATTTTCGATGAGGCGACCAGCGCCCTCGACTATGAAAGCGAACGGGTCGTACAGACCAATATGCGCCAGATCGCCGCCGGCCGAACGGTTATCATCATCGCGCACCGGCTCGCAGCTGTGCGGCCCTGCAACCGGATCATCGGTATGGCAGACGGGCGCATAGCGGAAATTGGCAGCCATGACGAGCTGCTTAAGCGCCCGGACGGGCTCTATGCGCGGCTTTGGGCCTTGCAGAATGACAGAGGCGCCGCATGAAAAGTGGACCTGTCCAAGCTGTTCGATATGCCGGTCTTGCGCCGCGCCCGGCCAAGCGATCCGATCATGAGTTTCTGGCACCGGCGATCGAAATCCTGGAGACCCCGCCCTCGCCGGTGCGCCTGGCGCTGATCTTGATCATTTGCGCCTTCGTCACAACGGCATTGATCTGGTCCTATATCGGCCACATCGACATCATCGCAGCCGCACAGGGCAAGATTCAGCCGGCCGGTCGCGTCAAGGTTGTTCAGCCGCTGTTGACGGGTAAGGTGAAGGCGCTTCCGCCATCAAATGGCGCACAGGTTAAGGCCGGTGATATCCTGCTCGAACTTGATCCGACGGATGCTGTTGCCGATGAGACGGATGCGGCAAAAGGCCTGGCGTCTGTGAACGCCGAGGTCCGGCGCCGAAAAGCTGCGGTAAACTATGTTCGTTCTCAGGAGAGCGACGGGCTGCTGCCAACGATCTCATGGGATGCGGACGCGGCCGATGAATTGCGTCGTCGTGAAGAAGGCATCCTGCGGGGCGACCTCGAACAATACCAGGCCGCAGTTGCGTCGCTTGATGCTCAGAAGCACCAGAAGGAAGTGGAGCGCGATCGTCTGACGGTGACGGTTGCGGCTCAGAACTCGCTGGTTGAAACGCTGAAAGAGCGTGTGGCGATGCGCAATATGCTGGCTTCGAAGGAAGCCGGCACCATGGCAAGCGTGATCGATGCGACGCAAACATTGAAGGAGCAGGCGACGCAACTGGCTATGCAGGAAGGTCAGCTCGCTGATGCCGCCGCTGGTATCGAGGTCCTTGCGCGGGAAAAGGACAAGCTAAAACGAGCATTCCTAGGCGATCAGCTCGAGCGGCTGGGTAACGCGGAACGTCGGGTCGAAGAGCTGGAGCAGCGACTGGCGAAAGCCATAAATGTTCGTGAGCAGATGACTTTGCGCAGTCCAATAGACGGCACGGTGCAAGCATCCTCGATTACCAGTGTGGGCCAAGTGGTGACCGTCGGCGAGGACGTGATGCGTGTCGTGCCTGAGGGAAGCACACTGGAACTCGAAGCTTACGCTTTGAACAAGGACATCGGCTTCATCAAGGTCGGCCAGGATGCTGTCGTCAAGCTCGAAGCCTTTCCCTTTACGCGCTACGGGACGATCCCGGCCCGCGTCATCAAGATTGCGGCAGATGCGATTCCGGAACCCGATGCAGCGCGCCGTGAAGGCGACCCTGCGGCACGACAGTCGGAGGCAACGTTCGGCGGCGCCGAAAGGATGCAGAACCTCGTTTTTCCGGTGACATTGAGTTTGGAGGCCGATCAAATTCTAGCAGATGGCCGTAACGTCCAGCTCAGTGCGGGCATGGCAGCAGTTGCGGAGGTTCGAACGGGCGAGCGCAGGATCCTGGAATATGTCTTCTCGCCTTTGATCGAGGTCGCGGAGGAAGCGCTTCATGAGCGTTAGTTACTTAGGTCGAAACCTTACCGAAGCGAGAGAAGACTTGTAGTTGAAGTTTCACCCTCATGCGGAGCAGAGGGAACCGGCATTTGGCACGGCAGAGTGGATTAGGCAAACGGGGATTTTATGACGAACCTTATTACTTCGACGAAGAACGTCAGCTTGACTGGGGATCAGAAAGTTGACGGGCTGTTCAGCGGCACAGCCTGGGACGGAACGATAACCTATGCGTTTCCCACCTTCTCGACATCGTATTCCTATGCCGGCGAGAAAGATTTGGGTTTCTCTGCGATTTCCTCTCAGCAGCAGTCTTTTGCCTTGTTCTTCATGGAGCAATCCTACGGAAATACGGCAAATGACGGTTTCTCCGTTGAGGGATTTACGAACGCCAACTTTCAGGCCGGTAGTGCGGAGACCGCATCGGTGCGGTTCGCTCAGTCATGGATGCCCCCGACGGCATGGGCCTATTATCCAGACACTCCGGAGGCAGGCGGCGACGTCTGGTTCGGAACGGCATATGCTGGCACTGAGGTAGATCTTCGCTTTCCGGAGTTCGGCAACTATGCCGGCCATACCTTGGCGCATGAACTGGGCCATGCTCTCGGCCTGAAACATGCTCATGAGCCCATATACTTCGGCAATTCAACGGTCGTTCCGAGTGCCTACGATTCGCTCGAATACACGATCATGACCTACCACACATTTGTCGGAGACGATTTGAGTGGGATCAAGTATGAGCATGACGGTGCGCCACAAACTTTCATGATGCTCGACATCGCCGCCCTGCAGGAAATGTATGGTGCGGACTACACGACCAACAGTGGCAATACCGTTTACAAGTGGAATCCGAACCAAGGCATCACCTATGTCAACGGGGTTGCGGCCATCACGCCCGATGCCAACCGCATCTTCGCGACAATCTGGGACGGCGGCGGTATCGATACCTATGATTTGAGCGCTTATACCACCAACCTCACGATCGATTTGCGAGCAGGGGGGTACTCGGTCTTTTCCCAGGGCCAGTTGGCAGATCTGGGGGGTGGTCCGAACAATGGTTACGCCCGCGGCAACATTTTCAACGCGCTTCTTTATCACAATAACGTTGCCTCCTTGATCGAGAATGTTCAGGCCGGCTCCGGTGACGATACGATTGTCGGTAACGAAGCGAACAATACGCTTTGGGGAAATGCCGGAAATGATTCGCTGTCCGGTGGTACTGGCGTCGACACATTGATCGGCGGCACTGGCAACGACACCTATTTCGTCGACAATGCCGCCGACGTCGTCACCGAAAACGCCAGTGAGGGGACCGACACGGTTCGCGCCACGGCAAGCTACACGCTTGGCGCCAATGTCGAAAACCTAACCTTTATCGGCACCGGGGCCTTCAGCGGTATCGGAAACGGGCTCGCCAACACGATCACGGGGGGCGCCTCCACCGATACGCTCTTAGGCGGCGCCGGCAACGATACGCTGGACGGTGGCGCCGGCGCCGACACGCTGCTCGGCGGTGCGGGGGACGACACCTACATCGTCGACAATGCCAGCGACAGCGTCACCGAGAACGCCAGCGAGGGGACCGACACGGTCCGCACGAACCTGGCAAGCTATACCCTTGGCGCCAATGTCGAGAACCTCACCTATAACGGAACGGCAGCCTTTGCCGGAACGGGCAACTCGCTGGACAACCTTATCATCGGGGGCGCTGCCAGCGATACGCTTTCCGGCGGCACCGGCAACGACACGCTGAATGGCAGCGCCGGCGCCGACACGCTGATCGGCGGGGCGGGGGACGACATCTATGCCGTCGACAATGCCGGCGACAGCGTCACCGAGAACGCCAGCGAGGGGACCGACACGGTCCGCACGAACCTGGCAAGCTATACGCTTGGCGCCAATGTCGAGAACCTCACCTATAACGGAACGGCAGCCTTTGCCGGAACGGGCAACTCGCTGGACAACCTTATCATCGGGGGCGCTGCCAGCGATACGCTTTCCGGCGGCGACGGCAATGACACGCTGAATGGCAGCGCCGGTGCCGACACGCTGATCGGCGGAGCGGGGGACGACATCTATGCCGTCGACAATGCCGGCGACAGCGTCACCGAGAACGCCAGCGAGGGGACCGACACGGTTCGCACGAACCTGGCGACCTATACACTTGGCGCCAATGTCGAGAACCTCACCTATAATGGAACGGCGGCCTTCACTGGCACCGGCAATGCATCCGCCAACACGATCAGGGGTGCGGCAGGC
>NZ_JACIFK010000010.1:15000-252033 GCF_014197345.1 Rhizobium sp. BK008
GACACGCTGATCGGCGGGGCGGGGGACGACATCTATGCCGTCGACAATGCCGGCGACAGCGTCACCGAGAACGCCAGCGAGGGGACCGACACGGTCCGCACGAACCTGGCAAGCTATACGCTTGGCGCCAATGTCGAGAACCTCACCTATAACGGAACGGCAGCCTTTGCCGGAACGGGCAACTCGCTGGACAACCTTATCATCGGGGGCGCTGCCAGCGATACGCTTTCCGGCGGCGACGGCAATGACACGCTGAATGGCAGCGCCGGTGCCGACACGCTGATCGGCGGAGCGGGGGACGACATCTATGCCGTCGACAATGTCGGCGACAGCGTCACCGAGAACGCCAGCGAGGGGACCGACACGGTTCGCACGAACCTGGCAAGCTATACGCTTGGCGCCAATATCGAGAACCTCACCTATAACGGAACGGCGGCCTTCACCGGCACCGGCAATGCATCCGCCAACACGATCACCGGCGGTAACGGGGGCAACACGCTTACCGGTGGTGCCGGCGACGATATTCTCATCGGTGGGGCGGCAGCGGACTTTTTCATCTATTTGCCGAACTGGGGCCACGATACGATCACGAATTTCGTGGCGACCGGCACAGCGCATGACACCATCAGGATCGATCACAGCGTTTTTGCCGATTGGGCGTCGCTTCTTGCCGCATCCAGTCAGTCTGGCAGCGATACAATCGTTACCGCGGATATCAACAACACCATAACGTTGAAGAATGTCGCCGTATCGAGCCTGGAGTCGACGGATTTCCAGTTTGCGTGACCTTCGCTCGGACTTCCCCGGCGGAACCTTCTGCCGAGGAGGAGTGGGCCGAGATTATTGCGGCGGCGTGCCGCAACCTGGGTCCTTGGTTGAAGGCCGTCATAAGTCAGGTGCTTAAGACGCCTCGCCGAGTTGGGCGGCGCCAATATTGGGGAGCTGTCTCAACGTTGGTGGCAGCGCCAAACGTGGTAGCGAGAGCCAAAAACAGCGCGGCCCGCGCGATGGCGGGCCGTGTATCGGCGAGGCTTTCGTTTCAACGGGTCTCATATCGTGATGCCCTGATCGGAACCGCGACTCCGACCGTCCGTTACCCTTTGAGGAACGGAGGACATGGACATGCCCAAGAGAAAAGCCATCGTCGAGGCGGCGCTCGAGTCCGGGTACGAGCGCCAGGCACTGGGGATCATGAATACGGAGCAAGCTCTGAAGCTTGAGGATTCCGAGGGTCTTGTTTTCAGTCATCCAGATAAAGAGGCCGGCGTAACGGATCATTTTATTGATCAGGATGAGCTGCGCCGCTTGGTGCGGCGGTCAAAGTCGCCGCTTCCCCCATTGCAATCGCAGGCTCGTACGACGCGTTCGTCCTGAACTTCAGGCAATCATGTAGCCGCCGTCCACCGGCATCGATATCCCGTTCACCATGGCAGCCTGATCGGAGAGCAGGAAAAGAACGACCTCGGCGATGTCTGCCGGTTCGGCGAAGCGACCGACGGGGATTCGCTTCATCATTCCCGCGGCCTTCTCGGGATCGCTCCATGCTTTCACCGCCATGGGGGTCAGCGTCACCGTTGGGTGGACGCCGTTGGCGCGGATGCCGTGCGGTGCAAGCTCCTTTGCCATGACCCGCGTCAAGCCATCCAACCCGCCCTTCGACGCACAATAGGCAGCGTGATCGGGGATGCCGACGAAGGACGCGACCGACGAGACGTTGACGATGGCGCCCTTGCGGCCCGCCTTGATCAGCGAACGGGCATATTCCTGGGCCACGATCATCGGAGCACGGGTGTTGACCGCAACAAGTCGGTCGAATGCTTCGACTGTCGTATCCAGGAACGGCTGGAGTTCGGTCGTGCCGGCGCAGTTGACGAGGAAATCGGCGGGAAGGGCAGCGATGACAGCCTCTCTGGTCGCATCGGCATCGGCGAGATCGACTTGTATGGCCCGGCAGCCGGATTTCTGTTGCAGCGCTTCGACATCGGCAGCACTCCGGGTCAGCGCGACGACCTGCGCACCCCGTTCGATGAGCATCCTTACAATTTCGCGTCCGATGCCTTTTCCGGCACCGGTCACGATGACCGTCTTTCCTGTGAACTCCATGGATCGCCTCCCTTACAGTCTCTGGCCTGTTTCCCGATCGAAGATATGCGCACGCCGGGGATCGATATGGAAGTACATCGTCCGTCCGGGATCGACTTCGATGCGCTCGCGGATCAGGGCGTCGATCGGCACGCCTCCCGTGCGGCCGAAGATCAATGTCTCCGAACCCGTGGGCTCGAACACCGAGACCTCGACCGGAACGCCTTCATCGCCGATGGTGATATGCTCCGGCCGGATGCCGTAGGTAACGGCTCTTCCTTCGTCCGCATTTGTACTTCCCATGGGAAGGGCGATACCCTGGTCGGTGACGACGACCTTCCTGCCGTCGCGGGTCGCGATGCGGCCCTGCAGGAAGTTCATCGATGGGCTGCCGATGAAGCCTGCGACGAAGAGGTTGACCGGGAAGTCGTAGAGATCGAGAGGCTTGCCGATCTGCTCGACCCTGCCGTCACGCATCACCACGATCTTATTGGCCATTGTCATGGCCTCGATCTGGTCATGCGTGACGTAGACGGTGGTGGTCTTCAGCCGCTGGTGAAGCTCCTTGATTTCGACGCGCATGGTGACGCGAAGCTTGGCGTCGAGGTTCGACAACGGCTCGTCGAACAGGAAGACCTTCGGATCGCGCACGATCGCGCGGCCCATCGCCACACGTTGACGCTGTCCGCCAGACAATTGCTTCGGATAGCGGTCGAGATAACGCGTCAGGTCGAGGATCTCGGCAGCTCTGCCGACCTTCTCGTCGATCTCCGCCTTGGGGCGCTTGGCCATCTTCAGCGGAAAGCCCATGTTCTCGGCGACCGTCTTGTGCGGATAGAGCGCATAGCTCTGGAAGACCATCGCGATGTCGCGCTCCTTCGGCGGAGCGTTGGTAACGACACGGCCGCCGATCCGGATGTCGCCGCCGCTGACGGTCTCAAGACCGGCGATCATCCGCAGCAGGGTGGACTTGCCGCATCCGGATGGGCCGACCAGCACGACGAATTCGCCGTCCTCGATGTCGACACTGACGCCGTGCATGACCTGGAGTGCGCCATACCTTTTGGTGACGTCGCTCACCTGTACATTTGCCAAAGTCGTTCCTCCCTAAAGCAGCAATTTAAAGTGCGGCAGCATCCTTTGCGCGTCTGATGAGACGCGCGGCGCTGTCGTGTCTTGATGGTGTTGACGGAAATTCATCGGCTCATCCCTTCCAGACGAGATAGGCGCCGAGGACTGCCGAGATTGCTGCCGCAAACCATACCGAAAGCCCGAACGGCTCGATGAACCGCATCCAGAACAGCGAGAGCGCGACCCAGATCACAATCGAGATGAACAGCCGGTCGAACCAGTTCGTTTCGATCGGCAGAAAGCCCGGCTTGCGTTCACCATTTCCTGACGGATATGTCATGGCTTCATCCTTTCACGGCGCCGAAGGTCAGGCCGGCAACGATGTGACGCTGGACCACCGAAAACACGATGAGCGCCGGAACCAATGTCAGCATTGAGATCGCGGCCATGATGCCCCAGGCCGTTCCCGTGGTCGTCACATATTCCGACAGGCCGGTGGTCAGCGTCCGCGCATTGAAATTGGTGAGCGTCGCCGCCAGCAGATATTCGTTCCATGCAAACACCCAGGTCAGGATCAGCGTCACCGCAAGTCCGGGCCGTGCCAGGGGGAAGACGATGTCGTAGAGGACGACCCATGGGCTGGCGCCATCCATATAGGCCGCCTCGTCCAACTCCTTCGGAATGGCTTCCACGGTCGGTCGCAGCGTCCAGATTGCGAAGGGAAGGTTGAAGGAGCAGTAGACCAGGATCATGCCGAGCCGGGAATCGGCGAGCGAGAAGTCGCCGATCCTGTAGACCTGCGTCAGCAGCAGGAAGAGCGGCAGCAGGAAGACTGCCGGCGGCGCCATGCGGTTGGTGATCGTCCAGAAGAAGATACTTTCCTTGCCGGCAAGCTCGAAGCGCGTCAGGGCGTAGCAGGCAAAAAAGCCGAGCGTCGTCACGAGCAGCGCGTTGCCTGACGAGATGATCAGCGAATTGAGCATGTAGCCGCGCAAGGTCGGATTGGTCAGCACGTCCTGATAGTTCTTCCAGAAGAAGCTCCGGAGAATGACGTCGGGCGTCGAGAACAGGTCGAAGGGCTGTTTCACCGATATGACGAACAGCCAGTAAATCGGGAAAAGCGTCGCGAGGCTTATCAGCGTCCACAGGACGACCGGAAGCCAGGGGGTCTGGTTCTTCATCGCGTCAACCTCTCTTCACGCGGGGCGCAATCAAGCCGACATAGAGCAGCCAGCAGACGACGATGGTGAGGTAAAGGACGATGACGGAGATCGCCGAACCGTAGCCGTAATTCGTCTTGGGAAAGACTTCCCGGAAAATATGGACGCCGATGTAGCGCGTCGATGAACCCGGACCGCCGCCGGTCAGCATCAGCACTTCGTCGACGGTGCGCAGCGCATCCATCAGCCGGATGAACACCGTGGCGAGCAGGGCCGGGCGGATCAAAGGGAGTGTTATGTGCCAGAAGATCTGGCTCTTGCCGGCGCCGTCGATCTGCGCCTGCTCGAAGGGGTCTGACGGAAGCGAGACGAGGGCGGCGATCAGCGAGAGGGTGACGAGCGGCGTCCAGTGCCAGATATCCATGATGACCGTCACGGTGAAGGCCGCGACGGCACTCTGGCCGATATTCAGATCGTAGCCGAACCAGCTTCGGAGGAGATAGGGAATGATGCCGATCGACGGCGTGGTCATCAGCTTCCAGACAGAGCCGACGATGATCGGCGCCATGATCAGCGGCAGGGTATGGATCGTGCGAAACACCGCTTTTCCGGGAAAGTCCTTGAGCAGCGCCTGGGCGAGGATGTAGCCGAGGACCAGCTCCGACACGACCGCGAAGAAGACGAATGCCAGGGTTATGCCGAGCGATGCCAGGAACTGCTGGTCGAAGACCAGCCGCCGATAGTTCTCAGCCCAGTTGAAGATCATGCCCGGATTGGCCGCGAACGGGTTCCATGAATGGAAAGAGACCCAGAGGACGTAGACGAAAGGAAAGATCCCGAACAGTCCGAGGATCACTATGGTCGGTGACAGCAACAGCCACCCGAGCTTCTGCGAATGCATCGCCTATCCCCCATTGAACGTTATGTGGACGTCCGCTCCACCTGGAGCGCAAAGATGACGGGTCGCAGGAAACGACCCGTCAGTTGGGGAGGATGTTTTATTTGCGATAGCCGAGCGAGGTGAGCTCCTCTTCGGCCTTGGCCGCCATCTGGTCGAGGCCTTCATCGGGGCCGATCTTGCCGGTCAGGATGTCGTAGAAGATCGGAGCGGTCGCTTCACGCACCTGCGCATGGAAGGGGTAGGGAGGAGCGCCGGCGAAGAGCTTGCCCTCGTCCTTCAGCATTGTGTAGAAGCCGCCGAGCTTGGCGTCCATCTCCTTCACCTTCGGATCGTCGAACGTCGCCGTGTTGGTGATGCGCGGTGCGGCGATGGCCCAATCGGGCTGAACTTCGTTCTGACCGATGAATTCGAGGAAGAGCAGCGACGCTTCCTTGTTCTTGGACGTGACCGGCACGCCGAAGGCGCCGCCATCATAGTAGCCGATATAGCCCTTTCCGGCTTTCGCATCATCCAATACGCCCGGCTCGAGCGGCGGCAGAGCGAAGCCGACCTGGCCGACCACCTTCGACTGCGCCGGATCGCTGGCGATCCACGCGGCATTCTCACCATAGATCAGCCCCTGGGCGACACGGCCCGCGGCAAACGTCGTTGCGGTTTCCGTCCAGGTTGACTGGGTCGATTCCGGAGGAGCGATGTCGCGCAGGTGCAGCCAATATTTCAGCGCGGCCTTCGCCTTGTCACCGTTCATCGAACCGCCGTGTTCGACCGTCGCCGCATAATTGTTCTTGGCGTCGATGCCCCAATTGTAGACCCCGAAGGTCGGCACGATGGACTCGAAGAATTCATACCAGGAGGCCGGATGGCCGGTATGGGCCTGAGCGGTCGTGCCCCAGAGCTCCAGACCGTTGTCCTTGCCGTATTTCGTGAAGAATTCGGCAATCTGGGTGTACTCCTCGTGGGTCGTCGCCGGCTTCAGGTCCTTGCCGGTTTCCTTCTTGAAGGCTTCCTTGATCTTCGCATCGTCGAAGAGGTCCTTGCGATAGAGATAGGTCTTCAGGAAGGCTTCCATCGGAACGCCGAAGAGATCGCCGCTCGTGTCCTTGAAGTAGTCGGCAAAGCTGGTGAAGTTCGCATCGTCGTAGGTCGGCGCTTTCAGATCCGGCTGGTCTTTCAGCGTCTTAGTGATGTCGACGAGGAAATTCCTGGCGAGATAGGAGTAGATGATGTCCTGCTCGATGTAGACCATGTCATAGATGCCGGTCTTGGCTTCCATGTCCTTGATGGCCTTGTCGTACATCTGATCCCAGGACGTGGTCTCGATGTCGACCTTGATGCCGGTCTTCTTTTCGAATTCCGGAGCAAGCACGTTCTTGATGTAGTTCGACGGCGGGGTGCTTTCGGTGACGCCGTGCAGGGTCACGCCCTTGTATTTAGCCCCCGCGTCGGACCAGAAGTCGGCCCAGGCCGGTGAAGCGGTGGCGGCGAGGCCGAGCGTCAGCGCAAGCGCGCTAGCCTTCAAAGCATAGTTCATTTCCAATCCTCCCAGAGTGCAGCGAGATCATTTCGCCGGTGCTTTGTGTAGGCTAAAAAAACCGGCGGCGCAACATTTGTTGTCTAAACATGCAAATCATGAGCCTATCCCATTGATTTCTGCAGAAACTAATTTCTGGTGAGAGGCAGGGTAAGCGCAAAAACGGCATAATATATTGCATTGCAAAGAAATTTTGCGAAGCAGCAAAAAGTTAGCCGCTGAAATTATTTGTTGCCTCACCAAACTAAATGGCATAGCACTGTCCGCGATCAAGAGCATCTCGCGGAGGAAAAGGCTATGCGTCGATTGGGTATCCATTCATTTGTATGGACAGGTGGCCAAACGCAGGAGGGGCTGGAGATGGCCCTGAACAAGACGGCCGAACACGGATATCGCACCATCGAATTTGCCTATCTGCGCCCCGAGAAATTCAACCTCGATCGACTGGCGAAGCTTGCCCAATCCCTTGACGTCGAGATTGGCGTGACGATGGGTCTGCCGCTCGACAAGGACGTATCGAGCGAGGACATGTCTGCTGTCTCCGCCGGCAAGCAGACGCTGGCCGACGCCGTTCGGGCGGTCCGCGATATCGGCGGCAACAAGCTCGGCGGGATTCTCTATTCCGCCCACACCAAATACAATCGCCAGCCGACGAGGAAGGGCTGGGACAACAGCGTCGCCGCGATCGCCGCGACCGGCGAGGTCGCCAGGCAGGCAAACGTCGACCTCGTGCTGGAGGTCGTCAACCGGTTCGAGACGAACCTGCTGAATACCACGGCGCAGGGGCTGAAGTTCATCGCCGAGACGGGATCGGAGCATGTCCGTCTCCATCTCGACACGTTCCATATGAACATCGAGGAAGCCAATCCGGCCGCGGCGATCCGTCTCGCCGGCGACAAGATCGGTTATTTCCACATCGGCGAGAGCAATCGCGGCTACCTCGGCGACGGCGTCATCAACTTCGATCTGATCTTCGACGCGCTGCTCGACATCGACTATAGGCGCGACATCGTATTCGAAAGTTTCTCGACGACGGTCGTCGACGAGGGCCTGTCGCTCGCCTGCGCGATCTGGCGCGACACCTGGGAGGATAATGATCCGCTTGCAGCACACGCGAAGCGCTACATCGAGCTGAAATATGACGAGGCCAAGCGCCGCCGCGCCACAAACGCGCGGCCCTAATTATCCTTCTGACAGCCTGTTCCAGTCGTGTAAGGGTTGGGCGACTTGAAGGGAATTGAAATATGAACGACACCGTCTCCATCGGAAGTTCGCCGCGCAGGATCCGACAGAACAATATCGTCGCCGCCTTGCAGACGATCTACGCTCACCGAAGCCTCAGCAGGGCGGATCTCGCCCGCAAGCTCGGGATGAACCGTTCATCCTCGGGAGAGATCGTCGCCGAACTGACGGAAGGCGGGTTCGTTCAGGAATCGGACGAGAGCGGCAAGCAGCGCTCGGAGCCCTCCCGCGCCGGGCGGCCGGGCATCATGCTCGAACTGGTTCCCGATGCCGCGTTCTTCGTCGGAATCGAGATCGGCGTCGAGCATATATCGGCAGCCGTCATCGATCTCTCCGCAGAAGTCCGGGCCTGTCGAAAAATGGCGTTCGATACACCGTCTTCGACGGTGGAGGAGGCGGTGGCGCAGGGTGTCGAGCTCATTGTCGGCGTGATGGCGAAGAGGATGATCGGCAGGTGCAAGGGTCTCGGCATATCGACGCCGGCCCATATCCGGCCGGATGGTTTTGTCACCCTGGCACCGATCATCGGCTGGCGGGACGTGCCGTTGAAGGAGATTGGCCGATCCGCTTTCCTGGCCGTTGTCCCGGCCGCCGTCCCGATCACGGTCGAAAACGACGCCAACGCCTTCGCGATCGGTGACAGCTATCGCCACGGCGCCGCGGGAGTGACCCTGTTCCTGCTCATGGAAACCGGCGTCGGCGGCGGCATCATGATCGATGGCAAACTGTTTCGTGGCGGCCACGGTCTGGCGGGAGAAATCGGCCACACCCTGGTGCCGGGAAGCGGTGGTCAGAAGTTTGAACAGCTGATCGGTCGCGAGGTGCTCATCAGGCAGTATCGCGAGGCTGTCGGCCGCGAGAACGCCGATCTGCAGGATTTCCTCGGCGACGTTCGTGACCGTGTCCCGGCTGCCGTCAACATCGCCGAAACCTGGTCGCGCCATCTCGCCTACGCATTGCTGCAAGCCTGTCGCCTGCTCGACCCGGACAGGATCGTGCTGGGCGGCTCCGTGGCATCCCTCTACCCGATGGTCGCTGCCCGCGTGGCGGTCCACATGTCGGAGAGCCAGAACATCCCTTTCCCCACGCCTGAGATCGTCGTGGACAGTGATGCGGAGTTCGGTTCCGCCTTCGGGGCGGCATGCATGTTGCACCAGCGCTTTCTGTCACTGGAGAGCGAGGAGTTCGGCAGCGAGGACGGTGCGCCGGTCCAATCGGCGACGAGTTGACGACAAGAACTATCGAAAGCAGGATTGCAAATGGCTTCAGTACTGGCTCCGGACGCGCTTGGTCCCACGATTTGCGTAGGCGAGATCCTTGTGGAGATCGTCGCCACGACGGTCGGAGACGGATTTCTCGAAGCCCAGCCGCTGGTCGGTCCGTTTGCGAGCGGCGCGCCGGCGATCTTCATCTCGCAATGCGGCCGGCTCGGCGGCAAGTCGGCCATGGTCGGCGCTGTCGGCGATGACGATTTCGGCCGGGTGAATACCGATCGCCTCAAACGCGACGGCGTCGACGTTTCGGCGATCTCGATCGATCCGGACTATCCGACGGGAAGCGCGTTTGTCCGCTACCGCAAGGATGGCTCCAGAGATTTCGTCTACAACATCGCCACATCGGCAGCCGCGCGCTTCGGCTGGTCTCAAACGGTCGGCGATCTCATCGATCGGAGCGGGCATCTTCACGTGATGGGCTCGGCTCTGTCGGTCCCCAGTGCGCGCGAGGTGATCGACAAGGCGGTCGATATCGTCAAGGCGCGCGGGGGAACGCTCTCGGTGGATCCGAACATTCGCAAGGAGTTGAAGCTGGACGAGGACACCGAGCGCCGGTTTTCCAAGCTTGTTGCCATGGCTGATCTGCTTCTGCCGTCCGGAGAGGAGCTTGAACGCGCCGCAGGTGTCGAAGGCGAGGCGGAAGCAATCCGCCGCTTATTCGAGATGGGCGTCAAGGAAATCGTGCTGAAGCGCGGCGCCGACGGCGCGACCTATTTCGGCAGGCAAGGAGACCGCATCGAGGCTCCGGCATTCGTCGTTCGTGAGGTCGATCCGACCGGCGCCGGCGACTGCTTCGGCGGAGCCTATCTCACCTGCCGGCGGCTCGGAATGTCTCAGAAGCAAGCGCTGACCTATGCTTCCGCCGCCGGCGCCCGCAATGTGACGGTGCTAGGTCCGATGGAAGGCGCCGGCACTCGGCAGGAACTCGATGCATTTATTGCTTCAACGGAAAGGCGGCCGTGATGCAGGTGCACCTCGACGAACTGGCCAGACTGAGGATCGAAGGCCGCCCGAAAGGCGTGACCTCCGTATGCTCCGCTCATCCGATCGTACTTCGGGCAGCACTCCGGCACGGGCGGCAACAGGAAAGCACCGTCCTGATCGAGGCGACCTGTAACCAGGTCAATCACCTCGGCGGCTACACCGGAATGACGCCAGGCGACTTCGCGTCTCTCGTCATGAAGATCGCGGCCGAGGAGGCGTGCCCCGAAGAACTGATCGTTCTCGGCGGCGATCACCTCGGCCCCAATCCCTGGCGCGACCGCCCGGCGGAAGAGGCCATGGCCGAAGCGGAGAAGATGGTTGCCGCCTATGTCGAGGCCGGTTTCCGCAAGATCCACCTCGACGCCTCGATGGGCTGCAAGGGCGAGCCGGTGGCGCTCGACGACGAAACCACCGCCCATCGCGCCGCCCGGCTGGCTGTTGTCGCCGAGGCCTCGGCGAAAAAGGCCGGCGGCGCGATGCCGGTTTACGTCATCGGCACCGAAGTGCCGCCGCCGGGTGGAGCCGACCATGCCCTCACGACGATCGAGCCGACGGCTGCAGCGGCGGCGCTGAAGACGATCGATGTCCACCGCCGGGTCTTTGCCGAGGAGGGCCTAACGGAGGCGTTCGGACGCGCTATCGGGCTGGTCGTTCAGCCGGGTGTCGAGTTCGGCAATCACAATGTCATCCTTTATAACCGCAGCAAGATCGAGGCGCTGCAATCAGTGCTCGCCGAGGAGCCGCAATTCGTGTTCGAGGCTCACTCGACCGATTATCAGGGCACCCGGCCGTTGGCCGCGCTGGTGGCGGACGGGTTTCCCATTCTGAAAGTCGGTCCGGAGCTGACCTTCGTCCTGCGCGAGGCGCTCTATGCGCTGGATGCGATCGCGTCCGATCTGTTGCCCGACTACGGGGAGCGCCCGCTCTATGCGGCGATGGAAACGCTGATGCTCGATCAGCCCGGCAATTGGAGCCGCCACTACCACGGAACCGACGGCGAGAAGCGGTGGCTGCGGCACTATTCGCTCTCCGACCGTATCCGCTACTACTGGGCGTCGGCTGAAGCGCAAGATGCCGTCCGGCGCCTGTGCGGGGCCCTTCGAGGTCAATCCGTACCGCTGCCATTGCTTTGGCAGCATATGCCGGCCGCGCGGCACTTCGCGGATGCGCCGCTCGATCCGGAACAGGTTTTGGTCTGGAGAGTGACAAGGAGTCTTTCGGACTATCACGCCGCCTGCGGCGTCGGAAAGAATGAGCAATCAGCATCAAGATAGGAGGAGAAATCGATGACGGAACTGAATGGGAAGATCGCAGCGGTCACGGGTGCAGCATCCGGTATTGGCCTTGCTTCGACGGAGGCGATGCTCGCCGCAGGCGCGACGGTCGTGCTGGTGGACCGCGATCAGAAGGCGCTTGAGACGGTTTGCGAACGGCTTGGCGAGCGCGCCATTCCGCTGGTGATCAACTTGCTGGATCCGGACCAGTGCGCGGGACTGCTCGAGGGCGTCCTGTCGAAGACGGGCAAACTCGACATTCTGCATGCCAATGCGGGCACCTATATCGGCGGCGACCTGATGGAAACCGACCTCGATACCATCGATCGGATGCTCAATCTCAACGTGAACGTCGTCATCAAGAACGTTCGAAATGTCATTCCTCACATGATCGAACGCGGCACTGGCGACATTGTCGTCACCAGCTCGGTCGCCGGACATTCGGCGATTCCGTGGGAACCGGTCTATTCGTCATCGAAGTGGGCGATGACGTGCTTCGTCCAGACGATGCGACGCCAGCTCCTGAAAAATGGCATTCGCGTGGGGTCGGTTTCTCCAGGGCCGGTGATCAGCGCTCTGCTGGCGGATTGGCCGGAAGAAAACCTTCGCAAGGCCAAGGAGGCCGGCGCTTTGATCGAGCCCAAGGAAGTCGCCGACGCGATCATCTTCATGCTGACCCGGCCGCGCAACGTCACCATCCGCGATATCGTGGTGCTTCCAAGCGCATTCGACATCTGAAGGAGCCGAACATGAGCTACCAGGAGAAATTTCGCCTTGTCGGCGAACGCGCGGTGGTCACCGGCGGAGGGCGCGCGATCGGCCTTTGCTGCACCGAGGCGCTGGCGGAGGCGGGTGCTGCCGTCGTCGTCATCGAACGCAGCGAGGCCGACGCTGAGCAAGCGCTTGCGTTGCGCGACAAAGGCTACGACATCGAAGTCCGGGTCGGCGACGTCACCGACGCGGCCCGCATGGAAGCGATCGCGACCGAGCTTGCCGATGCAGGCCGGCCGGCGACGATCCTCGTCAACAATGCCGGCATCGGCCAGAGCGGCATCCCGGCGGAGGATCTCACCGACGCCGACTGGTTGCGCATGATGGACGTCAATCTCAACGGCGTCTTCTGGTGCTCGCGCGCCTTCGGTCGTCCCATGATTTCGCTGAAACGCGGCGCCATCGTGAACCTCGGCTCGATGTCGGGGCACATCTGCAACCGGCCTCAGCCTCAGACGGCCTATAACGTCTCCAAGGCGGCGGTCCATCACCTCACGCGCTCGTTGGCGGCTGAGTGGGCGCATCACGGCATCAGGGTCAATGCCGTCGCACCCACCTATATCGAGACACCGATGGTGGTCGCCGTCGAAGCCAATCGCGAGCGGATTCCGCTCTGGCTCGCCGACACGCCGATGGGGAGGATGGGAACGCCGGAGGAGGTTGCAAGTGCTGTCCTCTTCCTCGCATCGGGCGCCGCCAGCCTGATGACCGGGGCGATCGTCAATGTCGATGCAGGTTTCACCTGCTGGTAATCCTTGCGGGACAGGCGCGAGGGGCGCCTCGTCCGCACTGGAAGGTCGGCAGCCGACAAATCAACCATGTGGAAACGTTACCACATTTTCTTGACTCGCAATTCCGCTCCATTTATTCGAATGTGGAAACGTTGCCATATCTGGGAGGAGCTTCATGAAGTCCGCACGGTTGAACCGACTTTTCGGCGTGTCTGGAAATTGTTTTGACGTTGCCATCGATCACGGCATGTTCAATGAACGGACGTTCCTCGCCGGCATCGAGAACATGAAGACGGCCATCGAGGTGATCGCGCAAGCCGCGCCCGACGCCATCCAGCTTCCGCCGGGAACGGCACCCATTCTGCAGGCGATCCCCGGCAAACATCGTCCGGCACTGGTGCTGCGCACCGATATCGCCAACATCTACGGCAATCCGCTGCCGTCCCAGCTGTTTTCCGAAATGATCGACAGGGCGGTGGAGCAGGGCGTTGCCTTGGACGCGGCCTGCGTCGTCGTCAATCTTTTGATGCTGCCGGACCAGCCGGAGGTCTACCGCGCCTGTGTGCGCAATGTGAACAGCCTGAAGCGCGAATGCGAGATCTACGGCATGCCGCTGATGGTCGAGCCGCTGGTCATGCAGGACAATTCCAAGGGCGCCTATATGGTCGACGGCGCGATCGACAAGATCCTGCCGCTTGTGCGCCAGGCGGCCGAACTCGGCGCCGATATCATCAAGGCCGACCCCTGCGACAATGTCGATGAATATCACCGCGTGGTCGAGATCGCTCAAGGCCTGCCGGTGCTGGTGCGCGGCGGCGGCCGGGTTTCGGATCAGGAAATCCTGGTCCGTACCAAGCAGTTGATGGAGCAGGGCGCCCGTGGCATCGTCTATGGCCGCAACGTCATTCAACACAACAATCCCGGCGGCATGACGCGGGCTTTGATGGCGATCGTCCATGACAAGGCTTCGGTCGAGCAAGCCTCGCTGCATATCGGCTGACGCGCGGCTGGGAGGAGATGTCATGACGAAAACATTCCGCTTCGGCGTCATCGGCTGCGGTCTGATGGGACGCGAATTCGCCAGTGCCGCGGCGCGCTGGCTGCACCTGGCTGATGTGAAGGCGCGACCGGAAATCGTCGCCGTCTGCGACACCAACACGACGCTGCTCGACTGGTTCAGGGATCATGTGCCGACTGTTCGCCAGTTCACCGCCGACTATAAGGAGCTTCTGGCCAATCCCGAGGTCGATGCGGTCTATTGCGCCGTCCCGCATGTGCTGCACCAGCAATTCTATATCGACGTTCTGAAGGCCGGAAAACATCTTCTCGGTGAAAAGCCCTTCGGCATGGATGCCGCTCAGAACCGGGAGATCATGGCGGTTCTAGCCGAGCATCCCGACCTCCTGGTCCGCTGCTCGTCGGAAATGCCGTTCTTCCCCGGTGCACAGAAGGTCATCGCGCTCGCAAAAAGCGGCGAGATGGGAGATATCCTCGAAGTCGAGGCGGGGTTCCTGCATTCTTCGGATATCGACCGGCAGAAGCCGATCAACTGGAAGCGGATGGCCGAGATCAACGGCGATTATGGCTGCATGGGTGATCTCGGCATGCATGTGCTGCACGTGCCGCTGCGTCTCGGCTGGCGCCCGACCACACTGCATGCGCAATTGGTCAAAAAGGTCACCGAACGTCCCGACGGCAAGGGCGGCATGCTGCCCTGCACCACCTGGGACAATGCCACGATCAGCAGCCGCGTGCGCACTGCAGATCAGGATTTTCCGATGGTGCTGAAAACCTGGCGCATCGCGCCCGGCGAATCCAACAGCTGGTACATCCGCGTTCTCGGCATGAAGAAGAGCGCATTCTTCAGCACGAAGTCGCCGCGCCAGTGGCAATGGATGGATTATAATGGCGGTGCGCAGGCCTGGAGCACCGAGGATCTCGGCTATGGCTCGCTGTTTCCAGCCATTACAGGCAAGATCTTCGAATTCGGTTTTGCCGACGCCATACAGCAGATGTGGGCGGCCTTTGTCGACGAGCTCGCCGGCGGCAATGCCAACGGTTTCGGCTGCGCGACGCCGGCGGAGGCGCAGGCGCATCATGCCGTCCTGACGGCTGCCCTCAAAGCCGGCCGCGAAGACGTCGTGGTGCCGGTCGAATATGACGGGGCGTCAGCCTGATGCAGCGCTCCGAGATCAACGCCGCGTTGCGGCGGGCAACCGAAACCCTCGAGCGCTGGCACTGGTCCCTGCCGGCATGGGGCTATTGGACGGCGGCGGATTTTGCCGCTCACCCGGCGGCATCGGCCTATTTGCGCGCCCATCAGCTGGGTTGGGACGTCACCGATTTCGGCTCGAACCGGTTTGCCGAATGCGGCCTCGTGCTGTTCTGCCTGCGCAATGGCATTGTTGATGTCGAGGGGGAGCGGACCTATGCCGAAAAGCTGCTCTTCGTTGGGGAAGACCAGGTCACGCCGACGCACCGGCATGCGGCGAAGATGGAAGACATCATCAATCGCGCCGGCGGCGATCTCGTCATCGAATTCGCCGCAACCGATACCGATGGCAATGTGCTGAAGGAGGATGTGACGGTTCCGGTCGACGGGCTGCCGCACCGGCTCGCCGCATGGGAGCCGCTGGTTCTCCAGCCCGGCCAGAGCGTGACGATCCGCACCGGGCTTTACCACCGCTTCTACGGCAGGAAAGGCGGCGGACCCGTCCTTGTCGGCGAGGTCAGCCAGGTCAACGACGACAACAGCGATAATGTCTTCCTGGAGCCGATCGGGCGCTTTGCCGCGATTGAGGAGGACGAGCCGCCGCTCAGACCCTTGTGGAACGAGGGAGCCAGCTGATGCGAAGCCGGGAGGAGGTTCAACATCGCGACAGTCGGAAGCAGGGCGGCATCGTCTGCGCGGGAAACTTCATCGTCGATCGCGTCCACACCCTGTCCTATTGGCCCGAACAGGGCAATCTTGCGCATATCCTGCACCAGGATCTGGGTGTGGGGGGCGGGGCGGCTAATGTCGTCACCGATCTGGCCTCGCTCGGATTTCCCGGACAGCTGGCAGCGGCCGGATGCATCGGCGCTGATCAGGACGGGGAGATCGTCAAGGCCCGCCTTACGACCGCCGGCGTCGATGTCGGTGGGTTGACGGCGCTGGCCGACCGCGTCACGGCGCATACGCATGTCATGAATGTGCCCGGTCAAAACCGCACCTTCTTCTATCATGGTGGCGCCAACGATGCGGTCACCGACAAACATGTCTCACCCGCGACCTTCGCTGAGGCCGGCTATCGGCTGTTCTATCTCGGCTATCTCATGCTGTTGCCGGGTCTCGACCGCATCGGCCCCGATGGCCGTTCGGGAGCATCGCGCCTGCTGGAGGCCGCGCGCCGCGCCGGGCTGACGACCTGCGTGGATTTCGTATCGAGCGAGGACCCGGAATTTGCAGCCAAGGTCGGCGTCGCTCTGCCCTTCTGCGATTACCTGATCATCAACGAGATGGAGGCGGGCCGGGCAACCGGCGTTGTCGTTCGCGATGCGAAGGGAGACTTGGTCGAGGCGGGGCTTTTGACAGCGGGCGAGCGCCTGCTTGCCGCCGGCGTCGCGAAGGGTGCGCTCATCCATGCGCCGGAAATCTGCTTCTGGTTTGCGCCTGGCGCTTCCCCGGTCATGACGCGGTCACGGCCCGTCGATCCCCATGATATCGTCAGCACGGTCGGCGCGGGAGACGCCTTCTGTGCCGCCGTGCTCTACGGCCTGCATGAGAACTGGCCTGTCGAGCATATCTGCGCCGTCGCCCATGCTGCGGCTGCGCGTTGCCTCGCGGGTGCGACGGCCACCGACGGCATCCCCGACATGTCTGTCCTCCTTCGCGAGGCGAAGGAGACGCACCCGCAATCCGCTTAGCCCATCGGCGTCGGCTCACGAGAGCGCGGCGCCGATCACCATCCAGTCAGAATGGAGGAGCAGAGATGAAGCTATTCGATATGGCAGCCGTGCACGGCACCTTTGCCGATTTGGCCGCGACCAGGGAGGCAGGGCGATGAGCTATACGGAAACGGGACGGCTCTCCGGCAAGGTGGCACTGGTCACGGGAGGCGCGAGCGGCATCGGCAAAGCGGTCTGCGAACGTTTCGCCGCCGAAGGCGCCAGGGTTGTCGTGGCGGATCTCGACGGTGAACGATGCGCACGGGTGGCGCAGGCGATCGGTCCTCATGCCTGGGGTGTGGCGCTTGACGTGACCAGCCAGGACAGCATCGAAGAAGCCGTTCGCTTCACTATATCAACCGCCGGTCAGATCGACATCCTGGTCAACGCCGCCGGAATTTACGACGTCGAGTCCATTCTGGACATATCCCGGGAACGGACCGCGAAGGTATTTCAGGTCAATATCGAAGGCGTGATCTTCATGACGCAGGCCGTTGCCCGGCACATGGTGGAGAGAGGGGGAGGTGGACGCATCATCAACTTCTCGTCCCAGGCTGGACGTCGTGGCGAAGGACCTGCCGTGGCCTACTGCGCTTCCAAGGCGGCGGTCATCAGCATCACGCAAAGCTGCGCTCTGGAACTGATCCGCTACGGGATCAATGTCAATGCCATCGCTCCCGGCGTCGTCGATACGCCGATGTGGGATGTCGTCGATGCAAAACTCGGCAGCCGCGAAGGTTTGAAACCCGGCGACGTCAAGCGCCGCGTGGCTGCCGCCGTTCCCGCCGGACGATTTGGCGCCCCCCAGGAACAAGCGGCCATGGCAGCCTTCCTGGCCGGCCCCGATGCAGCATACATCGTGGCGCAGTGCTACAATGTCGATGGCGGCAATGTCATGAGCTGACGCTTCGCTTCATCTGCAGCAATAGGCAATCGAACTTGGGGTTCTGGAGGAGTGGAATGAAGGCTGTACGCTTGGAGTCGATCGGGTCTTTGACCATGCGCAGTGTCGAAAAACCGGTCGCCGGGCCGGGCGAGCTGCTTGTCCGGGTCGCAGCCGCGGGCATCTGCGGTTCCGATCGCCACATGTACAAGGGCGAATATCCGACGGCGATCCCCGTCACGCTGGGCCACGAATTCTGCGGCATCGTCGAAGAGATCGGCGATGGTGTGACACGGTTTACCGGCGGCGAGTTGGTGACGGTCGACCCGAATATCGCCTGCGGCACCTGTCCGGCTTGCACGCGGGCGCGGCCGAACCTGTGCGAGCGCCTGACCGCCATCGGTGTGACACGGGATGGCGGCTTCGCCGAATATGTGGCAGTGCCGCACGCGCAGGCCTTCGTGCTGCCGACCGACCTCGATCCCGTTCACGGCGCCTTCAGCGAACCGCTGGCCTGTTGTCTCCACGCCATCGACAAGGCAGGGATCCGTCCTGGCGACAGCGTCGCCATCCTTGGCGGCGGCGTGATTGGCCTGCTCATGGTGCAGCTGGCCCGCCTGGCGGGGGCGAGCGAGATCATTTTGATCACGCGGCAGCAATCAAGACGCCAAACGGCTCTGCGCCTGGGGGCGACGCACGCCTTCGACCCGGCCTCTTCTGACACGATCGCGTCCGTTCGAGAGGTCACCAAAGGCGGCGCCGACGTGGTCATCGAATGCGCCGGCGTCAGCGACACGCTTCAAAGCGGTCTGAAAATGGCGCGGCGCGGTGGCGCCTTCGTGCTTTTCGGGGTGACGCCGGCGGGTGTCGAGGTGCCGGTTCTGCCCTTCGATCTGCTGATAAACGAAGTCGATATCAGGCCGGCCTACCTCAATCCCTTCACCCATTCGCGCGCTGCGGCAATGGTCGCCAGCGGAGTGTTGGAGCTGGATGCATTGGTCACCAGAACCATCGGCCTCGAGCAGGTCGCCGAGGTGGTGGGCAACGCGCCATTGCCCGGCGAGATCAAGGTCATCGTCCGGCCTTAGCCTCGAGACCCACCTGCTCAACTGCGGACGGGGCCGGTGGAATCGCGCTCGATCAGCGTGACCGGCACCTTTACGATCGCAGCCTGTCGGGATTCGTCCCCGGTCTGGTGCTCGTCGATCAGCGCTTCCAACAGGCGTGCTGCCTGCTGCCCGACATCGCGGATCGGCTGTGCAACCGTTGTCAGCCGCGGAAAGACGTAGGCTGCTTCCGGCAGGTCGTCGAAGCCGACGACCGAATAGTCGTTCGGAACCGAAAATCCGCGATCCTGGATAGCATGGATGGCGGCAATCGCTGAAACGTCGGTCGTGCCGATGATGGCGGTGATATCAGGCCGAGACGCCAGCAATTCTCGCGCCAGCCGGTAGGTCTCGGCAAAGCTGTGCTCTTCCGCCATTGCCACGACGGCAGGCGCGATGCCGTTTTTCGCCATTTCCGCGGTGATGCCTTGAAGGCGAAGCTGGATGGGCTGGCTGTGCGCCGGCGCGCCGACGATGGCGATCGCCCGGTGGCCGAGGCCGATCAGATGGCGCGCCATCAGCCGCCCGCCTTCCTCGTGATCGGCCATGACAGCGTCGTCGGCGATGCCGTTCAACTCGCGGTCAATGGCGATGATCGGAATGCGAGCGTCCCGCAGCACCCCGAAATGCTCTATGCTGCCGAAGGCGCTGGCGACGATGACGCCGTCGACGCGCTGAGCAAGCAGCATCGAGATATAACGCGCCTCGTGCTCCATATTTTCCGCCGTGCTGCAGATCAGCGTCTGATAGCCGTGCTGAAACAATTCCTGTTCGATGGCATGGGCCAGTATGCCGAAGAAGGGCACGTCGATCGACGGCAGCATCAGCCCGATCATCCGGCTTGGCGCACCGCGCAGCATGCGCGCACCCTTGCTGGGCGTGTAGTTCAGCGTCCGGATCGCCGCCTCGACGCGATCTCGGAGCTCAGGCGAGGCGTAACCGCTGTTGTTGATCACGCGCGAGACCGAAGAGACCGACGTTCCTGCAAGTTTGGCGATATGTCTGATGCTGGTCGTCACGTGCTCGTATTTCTTTCCGGCGGTCGAATGAACCGAACTGCTGAAGTTCACCTCCATTTGTCATCCACTAGATCACTAGCGGCACGCCGCATCAAGCGCGCGCCGCTCGCCATCCCATTGTCCTTCTCCGTTTCAAACGACACAAAGCAGGCATTGCGGGACGATGACTCAGCGAAGATATGTCAACGCGCTGAATATTTTGGCGATCACTTTCCCATTCTCGCGTCGTAGCTGCCCATGGACAGTTTTTTGCTCGTCGGAAAAATCGATAAGGTCGAAGAAAACACTTTCATTTCGTTCGATATTTCCAAGGAAGAAAACGTCCTTACGGACGACCGGTCCCTTGCGGGGAAACCAGTTTTCCAGGGCGCGGTCGGCGAGTGCCTGATACTCGGCAAAATAAAACAATCCTGCGCCGTTGAACTCCTGCGAAGCGCTGGGATCAAACTTAAAGGTTCGGAGCGCCCTGTGAGCGAGGACGGAAAACCCGAAATGCGCGCCCAACCGTCCATTCCGGATGTCCACAGCGTTCTGGGCCAGAGGACTGGGCTGGAAGCGCCGTCCCTGCCGCTCAGGCAACGTCACACGCGCGATCGAGTGATTGTTGTCTTTGATCGTTCTGTGAACGAAGGTCGAGATCAGTTCCACCGCGCCGACGCTTCGTCCGTGCAGAGACAACTCGTGTCGGGTCGACGTTCGGGTTCGCGAGACTGCGGACAGCTTCGAGTGGATCGTCAAAATGTCATTTGCCTGCACGATGGCGAAATGGGCATCCGTCAGGGACGTTGCACAGATCGCGGCATAGGCTTCCTCTCCATCGGCCGTTCTGAAATCCGCATTGTCGAGCCCGAGGTGACGGGCGAGCATCAGCCAGTGACGATGGCCGAGTTCCTTCATCAGCCAGGTCTCCGACAGCCCGTTTCCATTCAAATGCGGCATGCCGAGAAGCACATGCGGATCAAGGGCACGTTCCATCAAGTCGCGTGCCGAAGGTCCTGCGGGCGGAAAATCGAGAACGGCTGCGCTCATCATCAGGCGCTGACCGCTTGCTTGAGAGAGGATGCCTGTGCCGAAAGCCGAGCTGCGAGATGCCCGACCACATGTTCGGCATCCCTGCCGACGCCGAGGAACCGCCCGGAACCCCAGGTCCAGAGCCAGGGAAGTCCGAGCACGTAGACGCCATCGACGACGGTAACGCCGCGGCGGTGAACGGGGTAGGCGTTGCCGTCGAAGATCGGCAGGCCGACGAAGGACCAATCCGGACTGAAACCCGTGGCCCAGATGACCGAGGTGATCCCCTCCGCCTTCAGATCGAGTTCGACAATCTCCGCCTCAGGCTCCCAGACAGGGACATAGGGGGATCCAGCCGGAGCCTCGATGCCTTTTTCGGCGATATGCCGGTCAATCAGGGCATTGATGCCGTTATAGACACGGTCGGCGCCGTCGAGATTGGCCTTCAGGTTCGGCTCGAACAGCATCCGGCCGGCGGCGACGCCGGACATGCGGCCATAAAGCGCCATGCCCTCCAGGGCGAACTTGCGCAGATCGATATCGCGTCCGCCGTCGCGTCCTGTCAGGTAATGGTTGGTGTCGTGCTTCTTCTTCGTCATGCCATCATGTTCGACGGTGATGTCGTACTGGCCGATATCGGAAAGCCAGTCGACCACATCGCGACCGCGATAGAAACGGGCGCAACGCGGCGCGTTGCCGGTGACGAGATGCACCTTGCGGCCGGCAAGATACAGATCCTCGGCGATCTGGCAGCCGGACTGGCCGGAGCCGACCACGATGACGCCGCCCTCCGGCAGTTGGTCGGCATTGCGGTAGGCGGCGGTGTGGATCTGCATGATGTCCTCGGGCAGACGCTCGGCCGCACGCGGAATGGCCGGATCGGCATAGAGGCTGGTGGCGATCACCACGGCATCGGCTGTCACCGCGCCAGCTGAGGTCTCGAGCCGGAAGAGCCCGCCATGCTTTTCGAGCGACGTCACGCTGGTTTGCTCGAAGACCGGCGCGTCGACCTTCTTCACGAAGCGATCGACATAGGCGAGTATCTCGTCCTTGACCATAAAACCGTGCGGATCCGTGCCGTCATAGGGATGGTCCGGAAGCTGGCATTGCCAGTTCGGCGTCACCAGGCAGAAGGCGTCCCAGCGTTCGTTCTTCCATTTATGCGCAACGGTCTTCTTCTCGAAAACGACGTGATCAATGCCGTGCCTCTTCAGATAGTGAGAGGCCGAGAGCCCGGCCTGGCCGCCGCCGATGACAACCGCGCTGTAATGGCTCTTGAGGGATGGTGTGGTCATGGTGGGTCCTTTCAAAGGATGAAGCTTTCGCAGCGGACTTCGGCCTCTGCGTCGGTGAGATAGGGAGTGGCGGCCTGTTCGATGCGCGACAGCTGGCCGAGCGCCAATGCGCAGGGATAGCCGTATTTCGCCTTGACCCTGTCGCTGGCGATGGTCAGTGCCGTGCGGCTGCGATCGAGAAAGTCGGCCAGCGGATAGTTTTGGCCCTCGGCGAAATAGTCCTTGATCACCAGGGAGGGCGAGTAACAGGTCTCCTTGCGGCCATCCGGCCAGGCAATGACGAACCGCATTTCAGGCATGGTCGGCCTCCAGCAGCGTGTGATAGCGGGCAAGATGGGCTGTTGCTGTTTGGTGCCAGCCATGGCGGGCGGCAACCTCGAGACCACGGGGGATGATCTGCTCGCGGATCGGTGCGACCAGCGCCAGCGCCATGCCTTCGGCAATGGAGACCGGATGATGCGGATCGCACCAGATCGCATCGCCGGGACCCAGATATTCGGTGAAGGGCGCAATCGAGGATGTCACGACCGGAATACCGCTGGCCATGGCTTCCAGAACGACGAGGCCGAAGCCCTCTTTGAGCGAGGGGAACACCAGCGCATCCGCCAACCGGTAGAGGCTCGGCATGTCGGCATCCGCGATCGCACCGGTGATATGCACAGCTGCTGCGTCCCGACCGAGGCAGGCGAGGTGAGAACGGAACTCCTCCTGATAGTCGCCATGGTCCAGGAGAGAGGCGCCGCCGGCAATGACAAGCTGGGCATCCGGCCGGATGGCGCGGACCTGACGAAAGGCTTCGAGAATGCCGAGGGTGTTCTTTCGCGCCTCGATGCCGCCGACACTGAGGAAGATCGGTCCGCTTCCGAGCTGCAGCCTGTCGCGCAGAGCGACCTGCTCGCCGTTCCAGGCAGGCGAGAAGCGGTTGGTATCGACGCCATTGCCGACTATTGTCGCCTCGATGCCGCGATCCTCTCTGAGCTTGTCTCGCCAGAGGCGGCTGACGGCGAAGAAGATATCGGCCACATCGATCGCGCGATCCTGCAGAGCCATCAGGCGCGGATCGGCGAACTGGTCGATGTGGTGGACGGTGCGGGCAAAACTCGGGATCAGGCCCTCCAGCTTGAGGGTCGCCAGCGCATTGCCGGAAATGCCGTCATGGGCGTGGAACAGGTCGAAGCCATTGGCTCCGGTTTTCCGGAAATAGCCGACATAATCGGCGATCCGCTGCTCGACCATTTCCGTCATGTTCGGGGATGCCGGCGCCGCGGCAATGCAGGCGGTGCCGCAGGAGGGCTGACGAAAAAAGCCCGCCCCCTTGGCATCGGGCGCATGCAGGACCACCTCATGACCAAGCGAGGTCAGCGCTTCCGAAAGCTGCATGGCATGAACCACGCCGCCACGCGGGTTGGTGGAATGGGTCAGCATCGCAATGCGCAAGGTTCGGTGCGACGGAAGGTTCATGCGGCGGCATCCTGTCGACCGAGCTGCAGCAGCGGTGTCTCGGCATGATTGCGCACCACTGCGCGGGTCTCGCCATCGACCAGGGCGACCTCGGCACCAGCCACGACCGCGCCGATGACCGAGGCGCTGATGCCGCGCGCGGTGAAGCGGGTGACGACATCGGCCGCATGTTCCGGCGCGAGCGAGAGCAGATAGCCGAAGCTCGGAAAGGTGACGAGCCAGCGATCGAGAGCGACACCGGCCGGCAGGGGAATGGCGGCGACGTCGATATCGATGCCGACATGCGAACATTCGGCCAGCATGATGGCGGTGCCGATGATGCCGCCCTGGCTGATATCCTTCGCAGACAGCGCGAGCCCGGCCTCGGCGATCTCGGGCAGCAGCTCGAGGTCGCCGCGCAGGCGCGCCGGCGCGGCATCGGTGGCGGCCTCCCAGTTGTTGAAAGGTTCGCGGTAACGGCCGCGATGGTCGATCGCCGCAACCAGCACATCGCCCGGCCTTGCATCGAAGCTCGTCAGCAGTGTCTTGGCGCGACCGAGAATGGCGACCGACAATTGGCCGCGTTCGGTGCGGATATTGGTGTGGCCGCCGACGATCGGCACGCCAAAGGCGCTGGATGCCGCCCTCATGCCATCCAGAACGAGTGTCGCGCCAGCCTCGCCATCGGCCCAGACGGCATCAACCACGGCGATCGGCCGGCCGCCCATGGCAACGACGTCGGAGATATTGACCATGACGCCGCACCAGCCGGCAAACCAGGGGTCGGCGGCGACGAACTCGTTCATGAACCCTTCGATGGCAAAAAGCAGATGACCGTCGCCATCGGGCAGCGCGGCGCAATCGTCGCCGACGGCAATCTGCTGCCCCTGCAGGCCGAGCCTTGCGGCGATCGTGCCGATATCCTGCTTGGCGGCGATGCCGCCGCTCGTCGAGAGTTTGGCCGCCAGGGCCTTGATGTCGATCGCGACCATCTTCACGCCGCCTTTCTGGAAAGGGCGGTGAAGCCTGCCTCGGGTGTGACGCAAGGCGGATAATAGGCAAGGTCGGCCTTCATCCTCAGATGCGGCTTGCCATAGACCTCGAACTCCTCGATGACATCCCAGTGCAGCCTGCGAAACAGCAGGCCGTTCTGAACCTGCACATTGGCGAGGAACGTGTGGCATCCGATCGCATTGGCGGAGGACACGGCGAGCTTGATCAGCGTCGCCCCCAAGGCGCCGATCTTGCGAAAATCCGGATGGACCGCCAGTCTTGATCCCCACCAGATGCCGGGTTCGGCCTGATGGATGCGCACCGTTCCCACAAGTTGGTCGGCGGCAATGCCCAGCATGGAGAGAGCCACGATCGGGATGGCGTGATCGTCGATCGCGTCGCGGTCATCGCTTTCGAAGATCCGCTGTTCCTCGCAGAAGACGGCACGGCGCAGCGCATGCGCCTGGCTGCGCTCCCAGGCAGAGGTCGCGAATTTCACCTGGAATTCGCTCGAGCGATAGGGAGCAAAGGCTTCGAGCATCATTTGGTGAGCATCCTTTCATAGGTGGAAAGGGCAGAGCAGGCGCCGCATTTGCCGCAGCCGGCCTTGATGTCGACGGCCTTCAAGCCGCTGTCGACCAGCATCCTGGACAAGGGGCCGAGGATCGAGTGCATGAAGTCAGGCCTGGGCGCCGGGTGGCTTTCGAGCGGCGTGCCGGAAATCGGCACGAAGGGCACGACGAAGGGATAGACGCCAAGCGCAACCAGCTTTTCGCAGATATCCAGAATGGCCTCACGGCTGTCGCCGAGCCCCGCCAGGATATAGGTCGAGACCTGGCCGCGCCCGAAGACCTCCACCGCGGCCCTGAACGAGGCCATGTATTTGGCGATCGAGACCTGCGCCTTGCCCGGCATGATGCGGGCACGGACCTCCGGCGTCACGGCCTCCAGATGCATCCCGAGGGCATCGACGCCGGCCTCCTTCATGCGGGTGAACCAGATATCGTCCTCCGGCGGCTCGCATTGCGCCTGGATGGGAATATCGACGGCCGCCTTGATGGCGCGGGCGCTGTCGGCGAGGATCGCAGCGCCGCGGTCGTCGCCCTTCGGCGTGCCGGTGGTCATCACCATATGTTTGACGCCGTCCAGTTCGACGGCGGCCTTGGCGACTTCCGCGAGCTGCTCCGGCGTCTTGTGGGCGATGGTGCGGCCGGCTGCCAGCGATTGGCCGATGGCGCAGAACTGACAGGTCTTGCTGCGGCTCTGATAGCGGATGCAGGTCTGTAGCACGGTCGTGGCGAGCACGTCCTTGCCGTGCAGAACCGCGATCTGCGAATAGGGAATGCCGTCGGCGGTCGAGCGCTCGTAGAAGCGTGGGCGCAAGGGAAAGGAAACCTCACCCAGCACCCTGCCATCCCGGCTGATACGGCTGCGGCCCATATCATCCGGCTTTTCCACCAGATAGGGACTCTCGAATGCAGGTGCGGTGTGAACCGGCACCATCACCGTCATGCCGTCAATGGTCAGCGCCTTGTGGTCGGAAGGTCCGGCACCACCGCGGCGGCTTTCATGTCCGGCCTTGGGGTCAACGAGCCGGGCTCCGTAGGACTGCAATTCGTTGATCAGAATCTCGGTCGGCAGATGTGTCGTATTCTCCATCGGAAAGGGTCCTTGCTTCGGCTGTTGGGAGGGATGGCTGGGTGGTGGTGACCATCGGCGCGGTGGCGCGGCCGTCCATGACAAGATGCAGCAGCTCGGGCCGGGCATAATGGCCGACCGAATCCATCATCCGCTTGCGCTTCACGATCAGGCTCATGTCGAGATCGGCGATCAGGATGCCTTCGCCTTCCGTCAGCGGCGGCACGACGTGTTTGCCTTCGGGCGAGATGATTGCAGTCATGCAGCCGCCGCGCAGGGCCTTCTGCAGGCCCGCGTCGGGAGCAATGGAAGCGATCTGCTCGTCGGTCAGCCAGCCCGTGGCATTGACCACGAAGCAGCCGCTTTCCAGCGCGTGGTGGCGGATGGTGACTTCCATCTGGTCGGCAAAAATCGGCCCGACCATCGAGCCCGGAAACTGGGCGATATGGATGTCCTCGTGCTGCGCCATCAGGGCGTAGCGGGCCAGAGGGTTGTAGTGCTCCCAGCAGGCCAGCGCGCCAAGGCGTCCGACGGCGCTGTCGACCACCTTCAGGCCGGAGGCGTCGCCCTGGCCCCAGATCATCCGCTCGTGAAAAGTCGGGGTGATCTTGCGACGCTTGAGGAGGAGTGTGCCATCGGCATCAAACAGCAGCTGGGCATTATAGAGCGATCCGTGGTCGCGCTCGTTGACGCCAAGCGCTACGACGATGCCATGCTCGCGGGCGGCTGCCGAGACGGCATCGGTGGCGGCACTCGGCACCGTGACGGCTTCCTCGTAAAGTCGCACATGCTCCTTGCCGGAGAGAACGGGAGGCAGCACGAAAGAAAAATAGGGGTACCAGGGGACGAAGGTTTCGGGAAAGACGATCAGCTCGGCGGCTTTGGTCGCGGCTTCACGAATTGCATCCAGCACGCGGGCCAAGGTTTTCTCGCGCGAGGTCAGATCCGGCGCGATCTGCGCGGCGGCAACCCGGACGCTCATTTTTTTCTCCATGACGAAATCCTCGATTGACGGGCGGGTAGGCGGAGCGCCAGGACTCCGCCCCTATTCTTTGGGGCGGTTGCTGCTCAGAGCGTCCAGGTGTCGAGGATGAAGGCGCCGTCGCGGCGATGGATCAGGATCAAGTCGAGAACGTCGAGCGGACTGATCGGCGTGATGCCGGGGATCAATGCGCCTTCGCCATGGCCGTAAAGCGCCTGAAGGGCAAAACGGCACGCATAGACCTTGCCACCTTCTTCCATGAACTTGACGATCTGGTTGTTGAAATTCAGATGGCCGGGAAAGGCCTCCGCGCCGAGCGTCGGAAAACCGCGCTGGACGCCGAGCGTGACGCCCGGGCCGTAGAGAAGGACCGAGGTCTCGAACCCCTTCCGCTTCAGGCGCGTCGCCTGCAGCAGGTTGACGAATCCGATCGATCCTTCGAACGCCACGGTATGGAAGGTGACGAGGGCTTTTTCCCCTTCGCCGGCCTGTACGTCCTCAAAAACCTTTTCCTCGTAATTGACAAGAAAGTCGCCTTTTTGATTGGCGGGCTTGGTCACTGCGGGCATGGATGGCTCCTTGGTTTGAAATCCGATCCCCATCCGGGGAGCATCCATCCAATTGCAAGCCACATGCCAGATTGATTATGCATAAATAGCAATCAAATTGACAAATAATACATTCAATTATGCTATCAATTTTGAAGGAGAGAGTTTTAAAGCCGATTTTATAGGCGATCGAGTGCAAAAATCGAATGCACGAAAGCTCAAAACAGATGCATTCAATTGCGCGTCAATCAGCATGAGGGAGCATAATACTTGTGGCGTGAGCCCCGGCAACCCGTTTACGCCGGGCTTTTGGGATGGGTGCTCAGACTCGCACCCGCCTTCTGGTGCTGGCAGCGCCTGGCAACGGAAGCGGCTCGCTTCCGAGGGAGGTCTGCGTCAAGATGCCTTATCGCATCAATCGGAACGGCTTAGCTATATTGAATGCAATCAATTAGAGCACTTGGATGTATATATAGGGCCGCTCGTTGGTCAGCGGAATAAGTCGCCAACTCCGTCGACGGTGGAGGAAGGAGGCGAAAAAGATGCTCGGATTCCGTTGTCGCCGATCAGGCCGCGTCGCTCTTTCCACGAAATAGGAGAAAACTATGAGTAATAAACCTACGATCATTCTGGTGCATGGCTTTTGGGGTGGAGCCGCACATTGGGGCAAGGTCATACTCGAACTGGCGCGGAGGGGTTATCAATCCGTTCGCGCCGTCGAACTGCCGTTGACGTCGCTTGCTGAGGACGCTGAACGGACACGCAAGATGGTGGCCCAGCAGAAAGGACCGGTTCTGCTCGTCGGTCATTCCTACGGTGGCGCGGTCATCACCGAAGCGGGAGATCAACCGAATGTCGCGGGGCTTGTCTATATCGCCGCATTCGCTCCCGACGAAGGTGAAAGTCCAGGCGCTATCACGCAACGGCATCCGCCTGCGGCAATGGCCAATATCGAGCCGGACAGCGACAGCTACCTATGGCTCAAGGCCGACAAATTTCACGAAAGCTTCTGCCAGGATATATCCCTCGAAGATGCTTTCGTTTTGGCGGCCACCCAAAAAGCGCCGCTTGCAGGCACCTTTGGCGACGTCATCACCGCTCCAGCCTGGAGGAAGAAGCCGTCCTGGTATCAAATAGCAAGCGAAGACAGAATGATTGCTCCTGGAAACCAGGCAGCAATGTCGACTCGTCTCAATGCTCGGAAAGTCGTGACCTTGGAGGCAAGTCATGCCTTGCCGCATTCAAAGCCTCTGGAGGTCGCAGCCTTTATCGATGAGGCAGTGGTAGCCATCTCGAAGTAAGAACAAAGATGCTTGTGGGGGCGTGAGAATAAGCGCCCCCGCTCGATCATCTGCTTGATCGCTTCCGCCCTCCATGCTCCGGCGTTGGAGAAGGCGCACGGCACGACGAAACCCTCCGGCATCAATCGACAAGCTTCACGCTTGCACGCTACAGGATAGGGGCTTGATCGATAGCGGCGCGTTGAGCGGACAGATGATGAACGACACAGTCATTCTTTTTCACGGCATTGCTCGGACGAAGAAGAGCATGGAGAAGCTCGCCGGCTTCCTGTCCGGCCACGGTTATCGGGTTGTGAATGTCGGTTACCCCTCCACCAGGTTTTCGATCAGTGACCTCATCGACATCGTTCGACCGGAGATCGACGGCGCTGCGACGGCGGCAGGAGACGGCCGTCTCCATTTCGTCGGTTATTCGATGGGCGGGCTGATCATCCGGGCGTTTCTCACGCGTTATCGCCCAGCCAACCTCGGTAGAGTGGTCATGGTCGGAACGCCGAACAACGGCAGCCAGATCGCCGATTTCCTCAAGGGCTGGTCCTTATACAGGAAGGTCTATGGACCGGCAGGCCAGCAGCTGATTACCGATCAGACCGCAATGGCGAAGCTGTTCGGCACGGTCGATTACGAACTTGGCATCATCGCCGGCAATCGGACCATTGACCCGGTCTCTTCCCTTGTCATCGGCCTCGGGGTTCCGAATGATGGAAAGGTTTCGGTGGAGAGCACACGTCTCGACGGCGCGGCGGCGCATATCGTCATTCCCGCCAACCACACTTTCCTACCCGTCAACAGGACGATGTGGCGCCAAACCCTGTCGTTTCTGAAAGATGGGCGTTTTACAATCTGAATGTCCGAATATTCAAACATCCGCACATGCCCTCGCCTTAATCCCTGCTGCACCGCTATCGAAGGATAAGTTCAACAAAAAGCGCGATGATGGGCATGCGCTTATCGCTGAACGACGAGGGCCTGCTTAACTCTTGAAATCAGAATGCGGGAGCCGTCGGCGGTGAAGTGCCCATAGTCGAATTGGACTGGGTCTCCGCTTTTTGTCCACACCACACAATCTGGGTTGCACATCGTCTTATAGGTAGAGATGTATGTTGCCCCGCTTCCGGCCAACGCGTCTTGAATGTCCAGACCGATGTGTTGTCGAGGCACCAGATGATCGGCGGCTTTAAATGGTTGCTTGTCGTAGAGACTGTGTGCGAGCAACCGCGGCAGGGATGATTTATACTCTGCCACTGGTCCGAAGACGACGATCTTTTTGGCAAACGGTGATAGGTAATCCACCGTCTTCCTGATGAGTTTCGCGTCATCTTTTGTCCAGCGTCCAGCCAATACGAGAACATCGACTTTATGGCTCGGCAAGAAATCCTTGAACATGTAGTTCATGAGTTCGATGCAGCGTTCTTCGCCTTCGGCGTCGAGAGTGGGACGACATCCTGATGCGTTCGCTTGAATGACATTGGCCCCCGAAAGCGCCCTTAGTCCGGGATATAGATGAGCGGCGTGACTATCACCGACAAGCGCTATGTTTTGCTGATTGTCTGATAGCGCCAGGCAGGCATCACGATCATATTTTTCGATGCCGTCGTTTGACGTGAGGAAGCATTGTCCACTGCGAAAGGCCTTCGAAGGGTCGTAGTCAGCAAATTCCGCCACCCGTTCAACGGCCGTGTTGTCCTCTTTCATTTGATCGGCCGCGAGTTGCCCGACAAATGCCAGCATTGCTACCGATGCGATTGAAGCAGCCCCGGCGGCTACCGACACGGCAGGTCGGTATCTCATTGTTCGGAACGGCGTTTCGACAAATCGCCACGAAACATATGCGACGACGAGACTCAAAGCGATCGGCACCAATTGCCAGCCATGCTCCCATGCCCCGTACTGGTTCGAAAACACCCAAATCGGCCAATGCCACAGATAGAGGGAGTATGAGATCAAGCCTATGGCAGTGGCGACCCTCAATGAGAGTAGCTTGCTGACAAGTGTGCCTGGGCCGGTCCAGATGATCAGCGCCGTGCCTGCGGTCGCGGGCAACGCCGTCAATCCGGGAAACTCGGACGTCTTCGACAGCAGCAATGCGCTGAGACAGATGAGCAAAGCACCGATTGCCGAAAGCACATCGTTGATCCGCGCATCAGCGAATTTCGGCAGTGCCGGTCCTGCGATGAGAGCGCCGACGAGCAGTTCCCAGGCGCGATACTGTACAAGATAAAAGGCTGCGGAGCGGTTGATTGGAACAGTGATAATGGAAGCAATGATACTGACCGCAAAAAGCCCGGCTATGGCCATCCCGGTTGCCCTGCGCCCATATCGGCTTGCCAGCATGACGATCAGGGGAAAAAAGACGTAGAACTGCTCTTCGACCGACAACGACCATGTGTGCAGGACTGGATTGAATTCCGAGGAATCATCGAAATATCCAGTTGTAAAATAGAAATAAGCATTTGAGGCAAAAAGCGCTGAGGAAGTGACAGACTTAAAGACCCGCAAGCTTTCGTCGGGCAGCATCGTAAAATAAGAAGCCGCCATCACAACGGCATACATGACCACGACAGCGGGAAGAATTCGTTTTGCGCGGCGACTATAAAAGTTGCCAATCGAGAATCGGCCATCCCCAACGTCAGCAAGAATGATTTTGGTAATCAGGTAGCCCGAGATCACGAAAAAAATGTCCACCCCGATAAATCCACCGGGGAGAATGCGGTCAAATCCACAGTGATAAAGAATCACAAAAATTACGGCTACGGCACGCAGGCCGTCGATATCTTGACGATGCGTAATCATTTGGGCCTCGATATTTGGCCTCCCAGGATTTCGTACCGTGAGACCGGTCAATATGCAACCAGCATCAGGGTGAAATGAAAACTACTCGCCTTAGACGGGCTTCTGTCCACAGCGAGAGACGACCTGAAGAGCAGCGGAGGGGCCGCAAGGTTCATCGGGTGTTTTAGGGTTATTGCTTATTTTACCATTCGTCCGATGAAGCCGGCGAGAACGAGAGCGATGTCCATCCGCTTCTCATTTCGACGGTGATTCAACTAAAGGGCACATTTTACAGCTGCCTTTCAACGGTTCCACAACTCAGGCCATAAGACTGACGGGCGATTTAACATTGACTGCTGGAACGCAGCGCGGCATTGCCAGGATGGCTTGCAGGCCAAATTGGGCGAACGTGTGACCAACAGAGTGCCGGACGGCGATCCCAGCGCAGAGCACGCAACTGGCCAGACACAGTTTCAGCCCATGTGGCCGGGACGTCAGGGGTCAATTTACATGGATTTCTCAGCGGTCGTTCAGGTCAAGATAATTTCCAGATATTCAAACATCCGCCACACGACCCCTCATTATTACGAGCTGTAACCGTATCGAATGGAGATCCGATGCCCGCCATCTTGCGAAAGAAAATTCACGGTGCATCCACACGGGGACAGGTCATCGACGGCGCTCCGGACATCGGCGTCGCCTATCAGGTGTTTTCCGATACGGTGGTCGAAGACGTTATCGTCAAGAATTCTCCCCGCGGCTTCAAATTTCACAATGGCAGGAATCTCGTCATACGGCGCTGTGAGACCGAGAATGTGAAGGGCGACGGCATTTACCTTACAATGACGTCGGACGTGTTGCTGGAGAACAACCGCGTCGGCCCGGCGCCCGGCGAGGGAGCGGATTGCTGCCAATTCGCCTACGAAAACGACGACCGCAATGTGAGCTCCAATGTGGTGGTTCGGGGCAACCTTTTTCTTCAGTCGCCGACCAGCACATCCAACAAGGGGGCGCTGGTTTGCGGCAGAACGCGACAATACCATGTTGAATACAATTTCATCGGGGGGAAGAATTTCTCCTTTTCATCGATCGGCGACGATGCCGTCGTGCGCAGTAACGTCATGCGTGACGGCAAGATGAATGATTATTCCTTCGGGTATGGGGTTGGCGATCAAGTCGACCATGCTGGCCACCATGTTTATGACAACCGGATCGAGAACAGCAATCGTGGCGTGAGTTTGAGCGGTTACTCGGACCAGAGCCTGGCATTTCGCAAGGACATGAATATCCACGATAACGTGATCAGCGACTGTGAGATCGGGTTTTTCGCCAATCGGCCGTGGTCTGGAAGTTTTCGACGCAACATATTCTTGCGGTGCAAGCAGGACATCTTTCTGAAAGGAAACGGCAAAGCGACCGCAGGGGAAGTCGAAGGCAACTATCTCAACGACGGCAGCTTTCTGAACGTCACGCCGCCGCCGCTTCGCATCAAGCCGGACGGAAAGGCTTCCGTTTCCTCCGGCGAATGGACATCCGAGCCCGACGAAATCCGCATCCAGTGGCGGGACAAGGGGATCGATATATCAGGCGCCAACCGGCCCTCCATTGCGATCGAGCCTGGCATGGAATTGTCATGCGTCTTGCTGGCCCGCAAGAGGCAGAATTGGATGTTGGCGATTGCCGAGACGGCCTATGACGATTTCACGCCGCGCGCATGGCAAGAAAACATGCTGCCTTGGCAGAAGCGCTATCTCTCGACTTAATCGCCACACTGAGACCAGGCGGAGCGGAGCCCCCGTGAAGCCTCCGTGTCTCAAGCCTCACGCGGTCTCCGGTTTGCCAACAGCCTCGGACGCAGCTCGGAGAGTGCAATCACAGTGTGTGGCCAGAGAATAAAAGGTGCGAGCATCATCCCTGCCTCTGTCATGGAGCCAAGCATAATCAGGATGATAATCACGATCTCCTTCCGTCTGGCGCCCGATCGCTCTTGATCGGCTTCGACGATTGTCATCTTTCGGAACAGACGAGTCACCAAAAACAAGACCCATGCGCCTATACCGGGAATGCCGATATTGAGGGCAAGTTCGAGATAGGTGTTGTGCGTCGACCGCGCGTCGAACGTCACCTTGACGTATTCCTCCATGACATCGGGCTGGCGGAACATCGCAAAGCCATAGCCGGTTAAAGGCCTATCCCATATCAGCGGAAACAGCTGTTCCCAGATGTTGGTGCGCCCCGAGAAAGTAAGGTCTTTGCCGAAAGCTTCAGCAACGGCAGAGGCCACACCCAAATAAATGAAACTGGCGGCAAAACCCACCAGAAGAAACAGCAGAGCGACGACAAATGAGCGAAAAAGGCGATTTGGATAGACGTGGATAATCCGGATCGCATACAGCATGACACTGCCGAACATCGTCAATACAACCGCGGTCGACGACTTTGTCGCTACAATCAAAGCGAGGAGGCAAAGCATCGCAGCCCACCGTACAAGCGTGCTGTAACGAAGTCGGCCTAGCTTCTGCGTCGACAACAGGCACACGAAGCTGACCGAGCAAAATTGTCCCAACGTATTCTTGTGGTAAAACGCCCCCTTTACCATGCCGGCGTAGCTGCCACGCATGATGGCAAATTGCGGGAAAGCGGCAGTATAGAGAACATTGATAAATGCGGCCGCGATCGCAAAACGCCCCAGGATGCGAAACGCTTCCACGTTGCCATACCGCGCGCGATAAAGCAGCGGCGGGAGCGCAAGAACAATGACGGCGGCCAATCCCTTTAAAGACGCCCCTCTGTCAATCGAGAACACGATTGATGTCAGACAGGAAATGGCAACGACCCCGATGAGAGGCGAAATTCTTGAAAAGGTCCGTATGAATTGCCGTTGTTCCAACAGAAAATACAAACCGGACAACGGGATAAGGCTGTAAAGCATCAGCTTCATCGGAAGCGGATCTACCGACGCGCCGTCATCGAAATTTGCCGGCAGTCCGTACCACATGCCGGTCGCCCGCCAAAGTGCGGCGTAAAATGCGACAGTAAGCACCAGCTTCGCCAGCACGTCCCGTCTGACGCGCCATCTGGAAGCAGTCCGCCGACGGTGGCTGCCTTGATAATAGTCTCGTGCTATAGACGCGTCTTGTATCGCCATTAAGAGCTCTTCTATCTCATGTTCCGGGATGTTCCTATTCGAAATAGGACTGAGCCAAAATTACAATTTACCTCTGCTGGACTCTGTATGCGACATTGAAATCATCGACACTGGTTTCTGTCTACGACCCATCACAAATCGATAGATTTCGATCGGTTGACCACTCCCACAATCCAAAACAGCCGACACGTCGCTCTTCCTGCAGTATATGGTTGGCGCGAAATTCATGAGCCAGACCAACGAGTTATTGCTACAGTTCCTGCTTTAACCCGCCATGTGGCGCCACTTTAAGCCATATCATTCCTCGAATCCAGTTTGCTAAACCTTCCAATATGTCGCGCCCAACTGGTTCGAGCCACCCGCTGCCGCGCGCCGCGACGCTGGCCGTCGTCGTCAATCGAAACCTCATCAGCTCCCGGAACCAAAGACCGAACAGGCCGTTTATAACGATGCCCAACCATGTCCGGGAGGCAGGACAGACATGGCACGTCAGACATTCTGGAAAGGCTATCTCAAGCTCTCGCTGGTCACCGCCGCCGTCTCGCTGACGCCGGCCACGACCGAAAGCAACAAGGTTCGTTTCCATGTCCTCAATCGCCAGACGAAGAACCGCGTCGAAAGCCGTTATGTCGACAGCGTCACCCACAAACCTGTGGCCGAGCGGGACCAGGTGAAGGGTTATCCGCGCGGCGAGGACGATTATGTTCTGCTCGAAGACGAGGAAATCGAGGAGGTCGGGCTCGAAAGCACCCGCACCATCGACATCGACAGTTTCGTGCCGCGCGGCTCGATCGACTGGATCTGGTACGACAAGCCGCATTTTCTGGCGCCCGAGGACAAGGTCGGGGTGGAAGCCTTCTGCGTCATCCGCGAGGCGATGAAGGCGAATGATGTCGTCGGCATCGCCCGTCTGGTTCTCTATCGTCGGGAGCGTGCCGTGCTCTTGGAGCCGCAAGGCAAAGGCATCGTTCTCTGGACCCTGCGTTATGGCGACGAGGTGCGTGATCCCATAGCCGAACTCGATAGCAACACCGAGATCGACAGCAAGCTGCTGACGCTGATGAAGCAACTGGTGAAGGAAGAGACCAAGGATTGGAGCCCCACCATGGTGCAGGATCCGATTCAGAAACGCCTGAAGGCGATGATCCGCGGCAAGCAGAAGAGCCTGAAGAAGACCGCGCCCGCGAAAAAGCCCGCCCCGGTGAAGTCGACCGGTAACGTCATCAACATCATGGATGCATTGAAAAAGAGCCTGGCTGCTGAGAGCGGGCGCAAACCGCATTAGGCGAAAGGGTATTGCCGATCCGCTATCGCTTTTTCTTTTCCAGCGGTTTCGCTGCTGCGAAAAACCCGTCCCAAGGATCTCTCGGCAAGGCGTCCAGCCGCGTCGGCGTGTTGTCCACCGTGAAATAGGCCGGCCCGATGTCGGCGGTGAGCTCATCCCATTCCAGTGGCATCGACACCGCAGCCCCCGGCCTTGCCCGCGTCGAATAGGGTGCGACCGCCGTATTGCCGCGGCCGTTGCGGAGATAGTCGATGAAGATCCTTCCCTGGCGCTTGGCTTTGGTCGCCGTCGCGAGATAGCGCTGGGGATCGTCGGCCGACATGCTGTCGGCAAGCCATTTGGCAAAGCCCTTCACCTCCAGCCAGCCGGCTTTCGGTGCAAGCGGCGTCACCACATGCAGCCCCTTGCCGCCTGTGGTCTTGACGAAAGCGGCGAGACCCTCGGCCTCCAGCCGTTCCTTCAATTCGTAAGCCGCGGCGATCACATTCTCCCACGCCACCTCCTCGCCGGGGTCGAGGTCCATGGTGATCATGTCAGGCTTTTCCCAATTGTCGGTCGTCGCACCCCAGGGGTGGATTTCCAGCACGGCCGATTGCACCAGCGCCACGACGCCATCGAAATCGGTAATGCGCAGCAGCTTCTCGCCCTGCTTGTCCTTCGGATCGGTTATCTCGCCGATATGCGGGTTCATGCCCTTCCAGGCATGTTTCTGGAAGAACCGCTGCCGGCCCTCGATCCCGTCGGGCAGACGCAGCAGCGCCAGGGGCCGGTTGACGACATAGGGCGCCATGAAGCGCCACACCTGGGCGTAGTAATTCGCCAGGCCCTCCTTGGTAACGCCCTCGTCCGGCCAGTAGATGCGGTCGGGATGGGTGAGCGCCACCGCCGATTTCGGCAAAGCGCGGGCTGTGGTCTTTTCCGTTTCGCGCGTCACGTCCTTTGCCGGCTTGTCCTCGCGCAGGCCGCGGAAGGCGGCATGGCGCAGATTGCCGTCGGCCGACCAGGCGCGGAATTCCACTTCGCCGACCAGTTGCGGTTTCACATAGATCAGCCCGCGCCGTTCCTCCGATGTCAGTTTGTCGTCGAAGGAATTCTCGCTCTGCGTCAGCCGCGACAGCTTCTCATGGAGCATCTGCGCCGTTGCCACCGTATAGCCGGTGCCGACACGGCCGACATGTCTGAGTTCGCCGTTTTGGTAATACCCCATCGCCAGCGAGCCGATCGCATTCTTCATCGATGTCGACGGAACGTAGCCGCCGATGACGAATTCCTGGCGATGCGAGCATTTCGACTTGATCCACTCGCCCTTCCGTCCCGACGTATATTTGCTGTCGCGCAGCTTGGAGATCACGCCTTCGAGGCTGAGCCGGCAGGCATGGTCGAGTACCAGTCCGCCGCTTTCGTTGAAATGCGCGCTGTAGCGCAGCTTGTCGTCGTCGCCGAGTATCAGGGTTTCGAGCAGATGTTTGCGATCGAGGAGCGTCGCGTTGAGCAGGCTGTGGCCGTCGAGATACAGAAGATCGAAGGCATAGTAGACGAAGCGGTCATCGCGGCCTTGGCTCAGATCCTGCTGCAGCGCCGAGAAATCCGAGGCGCCAGTATCGCGCTCGACGACGATCTCGCCGTCGATCACCGCCGATCGCACCGGCAGGGCGGCGAACGCATCGAGCACGTCCTTGCCGAATTTTGGTGTCCAGTCGAGCCCGCTGCGGGTCAGCATCCTGACCTCGCCGTCCCGGATCCTGACCTGCAGGCGATAGCCGTCGAACTTGATCTCATGGATCCAGCGATCGTCCGCCGGCGGCTTCGGCTTCAGCTTGGCGAGCGCCGGCTCGATGAAATCCGGCATCGCGGCCTGGCGCGCGCCCTTCGGCCAGTCGCGTTCCCGGGGTGCGGCTGCTTTTGCCTTCGGAGCCGGTCTTTTGACGGCAATCCCTTTGCCGTTCTTCGCTTTGGAATTCCAGGTCGCTTCGGGATTATCCGCCACCTCTTCGAGCTGCCGGCCCGTTTTGGCCGATTCCGGCCGTTCGTCGAGGATGTCGCCGTCATGGCGCGCCTCGGCGTCGTCGCCCTTGATCAAGAGCCAGTTCTCACGCTTTTCACCGGGCCGGCCGTGCATGCGCACGAGATGCCAGCGGCCTTTCAGCTTCTCGCCGTCGAGTTCGAATTCCATATGGCCTTTGCGGTAGGCCTTGTGCGCATCGCCATGCGGCGTCCAGGTGCCGCGATCCCAGACGATGACGGTGCCGCCGCCATATTGCCCCTTCGGGATAATGCCCTCGAAATCGCCATAGGAGAGCGGGTGATCTTCGACATGCACGGCGAGCCGCTTATCCTCCGGGTTGAGGCTTGGTCCTTTCGTCACCGCCCAGCTCTTCAGCACCCCATCCATCTCCAGCCGGAAATCATAGTGCAGCCGGGTCGCATCGTGCTTCTGAATGACGAAGCTGTTGCCGCTGCTGCGGCCCTTTTGTCCGCGTGGCTCGGGGGTGAGCTTGAAATTGCGTTTCGCCTGATAGGTTTCGAGAGCCATCTCAGCTTGCCTTCTTGCTGTGGCTGTCGCTGCGGGCCGGCGCCTTCTTCTTTGCCGGATCCTTCGTTGCTGGGGCCTTGCCGCTCATCTTCGCGCTCTGGCGCAGCGCCTCCATCAGGTCGACGACCTTGCGCTCCGGCTGCTTCTTTTTCTTCGGCGGTGCCCGGCCCTCGATCTTCGCCTTCACCAGTTCGACGAGGGCAGCCTCGTAACGATCCTCATATTCGCTTGGTTCGAAGCTGCCCTGCTTGGTGCCGATGATATGGCCGGCAAGCTCGATCATCTCCTTGTCGAATTTGATGTCGGGAATGTCTTTGAAGACCGTATCGGCCGAGCGCACCTCGTAATCGAAGTTCAGCATCGTCGCGACGATGTAGTCGTCATGAGGGCGGATCAGCAGCGTCCGGTTGCGCCGGAAAAGCACGGCTTCGGCGAGTGCTGCGACCTTGCCGTCGCGCATGCCCCTGGCGATCAGCGACAACGCCTCCTCGTCATGCTCGTCCACGGGGGCGAGATAGTAAGGGCGGTCGAAATAAAGCTTGTCGATCCCGTCGAGGGCGATGAAAGCCTTGATATTCAACACCTTGTCGCTCTCCGGCATGATCTCGGCAATCTCGTCGCCCTCGATGACGATGTAGTCGCCGCTCTCAATCTGGTAGCCCTTGACCTGGTCGTCCCGCTCGACCGGTTTGCCGGTCTCGCTGTCGACGAATTGCCGTTCCACCCGATGGCCGGTCCTGCGGTTGATGATGTTGAAGGAGACGCGGTCGGAGGAGGAAGCGGCGGTGTAGAGCCCGACGGCGCAGGCAAGGTCGCCCACCTTCAGATGACCCTTCCAGCTTGCCCGAGCGGCCATTCCATCCTCCGTCGCAAATCAGAGCCGGCTGCCGCTCTTGTCGGTTTCGAGTTCCTGAAATGCCCAGCCGCGGCCGTCAGGCGCGGGATAGGCGAGCAGCGCATCGCCATCGCCGATCTTCTGGCGCGACGCGGCGTCCTTGGCATGGAAGATCGCTTCATCAGCCGTCGCATAGGTTTCCGAAAGCGTGTCGCCGAGCTTATAGGCCCAGCCATTGTCATGCGGGACGACCTGATAGGTGATATCGGCCATTTCGGATCTCCTCTTCTCAATCAAATAGGGAGCATGATGGCGTTGGCATCCTGCTCTAGTTCCGATTTGTTTTGCGCCGTTCATCGAGGGCGATGATTTTCTCCAGCGATGCGATATCCTCGCTGGTGACGACGGGAACCGGATCGGCCGCGATCGCCTCCAGCACCTCCTTCGAAACGGCGCCGTTGCGGATCGCCCATTCCAGCGTTTCGCGCGTCTCCCGCTCGGCTTTCAGCTGCGCATAGAGCGCAACGATCAGCCGATCACGAGCATCCATCCGCCGGCCTTGGTTATCCACGCTGCGGACGTGCACCATCGCAATCCACCTTTGTCACTGATTTCGTTCAGGTGTATTCAACTGATGAGGGATGGAAAGGTTCCGAAACCGGTGGGCGGGCTTTGCCATCGCCGCATCAGGCGGAATCGCCATCCGCAGGATATTCGCGAGAGGATTTCAATATGGCCGATCTCAAGATTCGCTCCCGCCCGACCGGCGCCACCGCCGTGGTCGGCCGCACCGGTTTCCCACATGTCACCTCCGCCACCAAGGGCGAGATCGATATCGTCACCGCGCCGTCGCAGCCGGGCTTCAATCCGCTCGACCTGCTCTATTCCTCGCTCTCGGCCTGCCTGGTGCTCAGCGCCCGCATCGTCGCCAGCCAGATGGGCGTTCTCGACAAGATCAGCGAGATCACTGCCGACGTCACCGGCGAGAAGGCGACGGAAGGCCTTTCGCGCGTTGCCAAGTTCAACATCGCCTTCTCGATCAAGGGTGATATCGACGAGGAGACCCGGCAGAAGATCGCCCACGCCGCCGAGAACGAGATCTGCACGGTGAGCAACACCATCCGCGGCAATCCCGAATTCTCGACGACAATATCGGGATAAGCCTATAAAAATTATAGACAATAGCGGCGGAAGGATTGCGCGACCGCTGCCCCGCTTCTATGCTCGGATATCGAAGCAACGATCCCGGCCACCATGCAGCCCAAGCCTCTCCCGACGTCCGCACAACCCGTCGTTGCCATCATTGGCGGCGGTATCTCCGGCGCCGGCGTCGCCTATCATCTCGCTAAGGCCGACTGCGGCGAGCGTCCTGCCATCGTGGTCTTCGAGCCGCGCGCCGAACTCGGCCGCGGCCTTGCCTATGACACGGATGATCCGGCTCATCGCATCAATGTGCCGGCCGCCAAGATGAGCCTGCAGCCGGGCGACTTGAGTGAATTCCAGGCCTGGATCGAAGCCCGCGATGCCGTCGCCGACGATCCCGAGGCCAGGCAGCCCGATGGCTCATTCTTCCCCCGGCGTCGGCTCTTCGGCGAGTATGTCGCCTCCCTGCTGAAACCGCTGCTGGAAGACGGGAGCGTGCGTCATTGCCGCGCCGCGGTGACGGGTGTCGAACGCCGTGCCGGCCGCTGGTCGATCCTCGACGACAAGGGCGGCGTGACGGAGGCCGATATCGTCGCGATCGCCACCAGCCATCCGCCGCCGGCGGCTCCCGGCCGGCTTGCAATCCGGCTTGCTGCCCATCCCCGTTTCGTCGCCGATACCACCAAGCCCGGAGCGCTCGACGCTATCCGCCCGCATGACCGGGTGCTGGTCATCGGCAACGGTCTGACGGCCGCCGATGTGATTGCCTCGCTGGCGCAGCGCGGACATGACGGTCCGGTGACCGCGATCTCGCGGCGCGGTCTGCGGTCTCGCGGCCATGCGCCGGTGCCGCAGCCGCTCTTCGGCGATTTCGTCTCCGATGCGACCCATTCCGCCGTGTCGCTGCTGGCGGAGATCCGCACCGCCATCGATGCGGCGAAGGCTGACGGCATCAGCTGGCATGGCGTGATCGATCAGGTGCGGGCGCAGGGATACGAACTCTGGCAGGCGCTGCCGGTTGCCGAACGGCGCCGTCTCGTCCGTCATCTGCGTCCCTATTGGGACGTGCACCGTTTCCGGATCGCCCCGCAGGTCGAGGCCGTGCTCGACGCGGCGGTTGCTGCGGGCCGCCTCGATATCCTCGCCGGCTCGGTCGCCGATGCGCGCATCGAGGGCGAGTTGATCCTTTGCACCCTGCAGCCGCGTCATCAGCGCCAGCCGCTGGAGAGACCTTATGACGCTGTCGTCGTCACCACCGGCCCGGCGCATGGCGGTATTCTCGAAACCCAGCCCTGGCTTGCAGCACTTGCGGCAGACGGTCACCTGGCGCTCGACCCGACCGGCCTCGGCCTTGCCTGTACCGAGCGTTCGGAGGCGATCGGCCCATCCGGACGGGCCGACCCCTCGCTGCTGATCTCCGGCCCGCTGGCGCGCGGCACGTTCGGCGAGCTGATGGGACTGCCGCAGGTGACCGAGCATGCCTTCTTCGTCGCCGGCGAGATCGCCGAAAAGCTGAGGACGCGCGCGACGAATAGGCATCCTGCCTGATTTTCGATCAATATGTCGCTCTTCGGCTGTCGCCGGTGATCGACTTCTGATACGCACCCGGCATCCGGGTGACCAAGAATATCGAGATCATGTCGCAGCCTGCCTCCACCCTATCCGAAGCTCCGCCTTCCAATCGTTTTGCCCTTGCGGCCCTCCTTCTCGGCGGAGCGGCGATCGGCGGCTCGCCGATCTTCGTCAGGCTGTCCGAGGTCGGGCCGATGGCGACCGCCTTCTGGCGCGTGGCGCTGGCACTGATCCCGATCTTCATCGTCTCGTTGATGAAGAAGGAGAGGGGTCCGAAGCCGCAAAATCTTTCCGACTACGGCATGCTGGTTCTCCCGGGCGTCATGCTGGCGCTCGATCTCGGCGCCTGGCACCTGTCGCTCACCATGACGTCGGTCGCCAATGCGACGCTGCTTGCCAATCTTGCGCCGGTTTTCGTCACGCTGATCGCCTTCCTCTTTTTCAGCGCGCAGATCAGCCGCATCTTCATCCTCGGACTTGCCGTGGCGCTCTGCGGCGTCGTCATTCTGAAGGGCGGGCCGGCAGCCGTCGGCAATGGCGATCTCAGCGGCGACGGCATGGCGATGATCGCCGCCTTCTTCTATGCCTGCTACATCCTGGCGATCGGCAGGCTGCGCAGCGGGTTCGATACGATCCGCATCATGTTGTGGAGCACGGCCTGCGCCGCCGTCTGCATCTTTCCGATCGGCCTCATCTATGAGGACCATATGCTGCCCGCGACCGTCTATGGCTGGTCGATCGTTTTCGGCCTGGCTTTTATCAGCCATGCCGGCGGGCAGGTGGCGATCACCTATGCGCTCGCCTATCTGCCGCCGGCGTTTTCCTCGCTGACGCTGCTGCTGCAGCCGGTCGTCGCGGCCATCCTCGCCTGGGCGTTGCTGAGCGAGGCGATCGGGGCGATGCAGGCGCTCGGCGGCGCCATCGTGCTTGCCGGCATCATGGTTGCCCGCCGCGGCTGATCGTCAGCGATTTTCCTGCAGCAGCCATTTCTGGATGATCGGAATGTCGGCATCGCCGAGATCGTGGCCGCCGGGGATGACGTCGGAATCGACGGTGGCGCCCGAACTCTTCAGCCTCTCTTCCAGCTCGCTCGCATATTTGCCGTAGGCATCGGTCTTGCCGCTGATGACGAGCAGGTCCGTGCCTTTGAGATCGGCATGCGGATAGTCGCTGAGCACCGGCATGGAGCGCAGCAGCACCGCCTTGTGAACCAGGTTCGGGTGCAGGTAGAGCAGCGAGTTCAACAGGTTGGCGCCATTGGAATATCCGACATAGACGACCTTCTGAGGATCGAGCCCGTAGGATTTGACGGCGCCCTCAATGAAGGCCGCGAAGGCTTCGGCCTCGGTCTTGATGTCGTTCTGGTCGAAGGAGAAGGGGGTGATGCGCTTGTACCAGCGCGGAAAACCTTCTTCCGTTGCCCGGCCGCGCACGCCGAGCAGCGTCGCCCGCGGCGCCGCCTTGTTCAGGAGCGGCATCAGCGTCGTCTCATTGCCGCCGGAACCGTGCAGCAGCACGAAGACGCTGCCATCGGGATCGGGGGGCGTATAGAAGCGATGGACGAATGGCAGCTCGCGATAGTTGACGCGCGGCTGGCCGGGCATCGAAAACTGCGGCAGCACCACCTTCAGGTCATGGAGATTGGTGATGGCTTCGGGCGGGGAGAACAGCTTCGTCCCCAGAGCGGCCTGTTCTTCGTCCACGGTCATGCCGGGCTTGTCGGTGGCAAGCTCCACCAGCGTGCCGCCGGGTTCGCGGGCATAAAGCGATCGGAAATATTTGCGGTCGTGCATGTTGGTCGGCGACGCATGGGTCGCTTCCAATGCCTTGCGCACCGAAAGCAGCGTGTCCTCGTTCGCGGCGCGGAAGGCGACGTGATCGACCGTGCCGGTGCCCGGCGCGCCGGACCAGAAGCCGCGCGCATCGCGCACGTCGATGACGTCGCCGGATTGCGACACCAGCCTGTCGATCGTGCCACGATTGGCCTGGAAGCGATAACCGAAATGGGTCTCGAGGAAGCTGCGGCTTTCGGCAGGCTTCTCCGTCAGCATGGTGGCGCCGCGCACGCGCTGGACGGCATGCTCGACCGGGATCGAGGCGCCGTCCCAGGCGGCCGGCGATGCCAGGGTCTTCGTGCCTGCGAGCTTGAGGATGATGTTGTCGGGGTCCTTCAGCCGCAGCACAGGCTCGCCGAATTCGTCAGCCGGCCCCTCCGAGCGCAGGCCGAAGCTCATGGCGCGCGTCAGCCAGTAGCCGATGCTGGCGGGATCGATCGACAGCGATATTTCGCTGATCTGGCCGAAGCCCACCCGGCCGGGGGCGCCATCTTCCCAGGCGAGAAAGGTGAGGAGGGAACCCGGCGTCCCCGCCGCATCGCCATAGAAGAGATGAAGCTGCGTCGCGTCCTCGTAACCGGCTGTCTGCTTGACGAGCCGCATGCCGAGAAACCCGGCGTAAAAGTCCACGTTCGCCTGCACCTTTCGGGTTACGGCCGTGACGTGATGAATGCCTGATACCATCGAGAGCAGTCCTGATTGAAGCGGCGTCGTCAGGAGCGCGAGTATGAGAGCTGCGAAGGTCATACCGTTGCCAATGACCGTCGCTTAGTTTTGTTCCGCACAAAGTGCAAGCGAATCGCCGCGCTGCAGCAATTCCAAATGTTCGACATCTTCGAGTGCCTCTTCCAGTTGCTGCAGGGTCGGCGGCTTGACCATATAGGCGCGCGCGCCGAGATTTCTGGCCCGCCGCATGTCGGTCTCATCACTTGAGGTGCTGAGGATGCAGACGGGAATTCGCTTGAGGCGAACATCGGCGGAAAGCGCATGCAGCACCTCGAAGCCGTCCATGATCGGCATGTTGATGTCGAGCAGCATCAGGTCGATCTGCGGCACATCCGCGATGCCGGCACGCTCTTCGAGCAGCCGCATCGCCTCGCGTCCATTGGTGGCGACATGCAGGTTGAAATTCACCTTCTCCCGGCGCATCAGCTTGATCTTCAGAATCTGGATGTCGGCCGGGCTGTCTTCCACCAGCAGCACTTCGGCGAGCCTGCCCGAACCTTCGCCTGGCTGCTCCGCCGGCCTGGCGCTGTGCGGGATGGCCGATGCGGCCGGCGGCGCGGGCCTTGCCTCGGCGAGCGGCACTTCGACAACGAAGGTGGCGCCCGGCCCATTTTCCGGCTCGCACCAGATCGAGCCGCCATGCAACTGCGCGATGCGGCGGCAGATGGCAAGGCCGAGCCCGGTGCCTTCGATGCCACGGCCGACGAGGCGCTTGAACGGCTGGAAGATCAGTTCGCGGTGCTCGGGATCAATGCCGGGTCCGTTGTCGCGCACTGTGAGACGGCAGATATCGCGCTGCGCTTGCCCGGTGATGCTGACCTCCGGAACCTTCTGGTCGCAATAGCGGATGGCATTCGACACGAGGTTCTGCAAAAGCTGGGTCAGCAGCGTCGCATCGCCCATCACCTCAGGCAGTGCGCCGCGGATGATGACGGCTCCTCGGCTCTCGGTCTGCTGGCGCAGATTGTCCTCCACCTGGTCGAGCACAGCGGAGAGCGAGACCGGCCTGAGCTCCGGTCCGCCGGAGGCCTCGAGCCTGGTGAAGCCCGAGACCTTGACGATCAGATCTTCCATATGGTCGGCGGCGCTGAGCACGTAATCGAGCAGTTCGCGGTCTTCGGCCGGAAGCGCCGACGACCCGTGCAGGATGCGGCTGAAGGATTTGATCGTCCGCAGCGGCTCCTTCAGATCATGGGCCATGGCGCGCGTGAAGATCTCGAGCGATTGCCGCTTCTGCTCCAGCTTTGCTTCCAGCATGCCGTGCATGATGGCGTTCTGGATGCAGCGATGCAGTGTTTCCGGCGACAGGGAATCCTTTGTCAGATAGTCGCGCGCCCCGCTCTTCATCACCTCGACGGCCACGGTTTCGCTGCCCTGGCCGGTCAGCATGATGACGTTGGCGGCGGGATCGGCCTCCAGGATATCGGCAAGAACGCCGAGACCGTCGCGCCCCGGAAGCGAATAGTCGAGCAGGATGCAGTTCGGCCGTTTCCGGCCGTTCAGCGCCAGGCCCTCTTCACCTGTCTCCGCCTCCACGACCGTATAGGCGGTGCTGGAGACGCGGCCCAATATGCGGCGATAGACCTCGCGATCGTCGATATTGTCGTCGATGATGAGAATGCTGCAGACTTCCGCCAATCTGTCAGTCCTCGAGCGGCAGGATCGCGATTTCGAACCAGTATTCCTTCAGCCGCTGGATCGCAGCGAAGAGCCCGTCCAGATCGACCGGCTTCTGCACATAGGTATTGGCGCCGAGCGCATAGCAGCCTTCGATATCGCGCTCGTCGTCGGAGGTCGTGAGGATCACCACCGGGATCTTGCGCCAGCCGGCGTTCGATTTGATCGCCTCCAGCGTCTTGCGGCCGTCAAGGCCCGGCATGTTGAGATCGAGCAGGATCAGCCCCGGTTTCGGTGCCATCACGCCGAGCATGTCGAGCGCTTCCTGCCCCGAGGCCGCCCAGCGGATCGAGTTGCGCAGGTTGGTGCGTTTGAAGGCGCGCATCGTTGCTTCGAAATCGTCTTCGCTGTCCTCGACGATCAGGATTGGTTGCGTGTCACGCTGCTGCATTCTGCCCCTCGCGCTTTCTTCCCAGGGTGAAATAGAACGTCGTGCCGGCGCCGACCTCGGATTCCAGCCAGATATCGCCATTGTGTCGCGCGATGATCTTGCGAACGAAGGTGAGGCCTGCTCCGGTACCATCTTCGGAATCCTGCGACTTTTCCAGCCTTTTGAAAATGCGGAAAATGTCCTCATGGAATTCCTTGGGTATGCCCTTGCCGTTATCTCTAACGAAAAACACGTTGCGGGCAACCGTGCCGTCCTGGCCGACGAACCGGTCGAGGTAACCGATCGAGACGAGCGGCGCCGGCTTGTCGTTGTATTTGATCGCATTGGTGATGAGATTGCGGAACACTTCGGTCAATCGCGGCGCGTCGCAGACCACGTCCGGCAGCCGGCCGTCGATGATGACCTTGGCATGCCGTTCCTCGAGCAGCAGCTCCATCGTCGCGACGACATCCTTGACGATCAGGCTGATGTCGGTGCGTTTGACTGCCAGTTGCTGCCGCCCGAGCCGGGAGAAATACAGAAGGTCGTTGACGAGTTTCTCCATGCGCTGGCTGAGACGTACGAGCCGGTTCAGCCGGCGTACGCCGTCGACGTCGAGCTTGTCTTCGTAGTCCTCCAGGAGGAAGCGGGAGTGGTTGTGCAGGCCGCGCAGCGGTTCCTTCAGATCATGCGAGGCGATATAGGCGAATTCATCGAGGTCGTGGTTGCTGCGCTCGAGTTCGGCTGTATAGGCCTCGAGCTGGGCAAGCGTCGCCTTCATCCGTTCTTCCTGCCGGACGCGCTCGCTGATATCACGCACGATGCCGACGAAGATCTTCGTATCGCCGGTGACGACGGTGCTGATGGAAACATCGATCGGAAAGACGATGCCGTTCTTGCGGCGTCCGGAGACCATGCGCGTCGTGCCGATGATCCGTTCCTCGCCGGTCTGCCGGTAATGGGCGAGATAGCCGTCGTGCTCGGAATGGTAGGGTTCGGGCATCAGCATCTTGATGTTCCGGCCGATCGTGTCCTGCGGGGAGTAGCCGAACATGCTTTCCGCCGCCGGATTGAAGCTCCTGATCGTTCCACGATCGTCGATGACGACGACGGCATCAGGCGTGCCGCGCAACAACGCGCCGAAGCGGACGCGCTCGGTTTCGAGGTTATAGTTGTTGCGCATGAAATAGAAGACGAGGATCGCGATCAGCCAGAGCGTGGCGGCCGTAATCGTGCGGTTGGCTATCTCCTGCCAGAATGTCGCCTCATCGTGCCTGACGGCGAAGAAGCCGAGCATCAGCAGCACGGTGCAGGCAAAGGCGAAGAAAAGCGGCGCGTTCCTGTTGCCGAACCAGAGCGCCGTCAGCACCAGCGGCACGTAGAGAATGCCGTTGGCGACACCCAGCGGCGTATAGAGATCGACGAGAAGCCCGGTGAAGCACACGGCAGCCGGGATCCAGAGCGGGATCTGCGCCCGGTTTGCCGGCTGCATCCACCAGGAGCGGGCGAGAAGCCCCGCGCCGAAGATCACCATGCCGACCGCCGTATGCAGCGCCATCGCTGCATAGGGCCCCCAACGGTAGCCCTGTTCGGCATCGGTGACGTAGCTGGCCAGCGCGATCATGCCGAGCGTCATGACGACGTAGCTCGTCAGCTCCTGCACCACCTGGCTTTTCCTCTCCACCGGAAGCGAAAGCAGCAGCGAAAGATTGGCGATCAGGAAGATCAACGCCGTATTCGGCCCCATGCCGCCGCCGATCTGCACAATGAAAGCGGGGGGAACCAGGAAGCGCGAGATCAACACGTCGACATTGTGGAAAGTCCGGCCGATCGTGACGATTTCCACGAGCCGGGCTGCGGCAAACGCCGCTGCAAGCCCCGCCGTCATCGTAGCCGTTATTCGAAAACGGCGGCCGGTCAGTGTCGAGGCGGCAAGCCCCGTCCCGGAAAGCACGAAGCAGAGCGCAGTGTTGAAGGCCATCGACGGAAAGCCGGGAACCAGCGAAATGATGATCTCGACCTGCAGCAGCCAGCCGGCAAGGGCGGTCACGCCGAGAAGGACCATCAGGCAGCCGACCGCAATCGCAAAGGCACGGTAGTGCCGCCTTCGCTGGTCCTGCAGGTCCACGTCGCTGCTATCCTGCACCCGCCTATTCTCCTTGGTTTGCGCGGTCATTTTTTCCGAAATCAACGAATACTCAATAGGCAAAGGGAAGGCGATGCCGCGCTTTTTGCGAAATGCCTTGCGGTAATATATATCGAATTTTCGTGAAACCGCGGTATCGTGATTTCTAAGGACAGCGACGTTCGTTCGAACAATATCCAATCACGGTGATGGATGCCGACCCTATTTTACGTCGATGACAGCAGGGATGACCTCTTTTATCTCGACTATATCAGCCGGAAGCAGCAGATAGACATCGATCTATTCTGCTTTTCGACAGCCGATATGGCGCTGGAGGCGTTGGAGGCGCGCGCGGCGGAAGGCAAGGCCGTGCCCGATCTGTTGATCACCGATCTCTACATGCCGCTCGATAGCGGCACTGGCCTGGTGCTGAGCCTGCGCCGGGATGTTCGGTTCAAGTCGATGCGGCTTGCGATCTGCAGCGGATCGGATGCCGATGAGGATCGCGCGCGTGCGCTTGAGGCCGGCGCCGATTTCTATCTCGAAAAACCCCTTGACCTTGCCGCACTCATTCTCAATCTTGAAGTGTAGGAAACGACGTCAGTCCGGCGGCCTGTTTTCTGCCGCTTGCCTGGAGCATCCGACAAACCGCAATTGACAAGGTCGGGGGCGCAACACAAGATGCAACCGAAGCGAAGGAAATGGAACGCAAAATAAGCGCTGAGAGAACCGATGAACCCGCGTTCGCCGCCACGAACATCAGCCAACCCCTTAGCTGAATGGGTCTATCGGTTCTCTCGCGCTTACGTCTGGCACTGCCTTCTCGCATTCATGGATGTTGAACACGAGAAGATTTACGATACCCAGGTAAGAACTACTGCCCCTCAGTAAAATCTGCCCGTGCATCACCTGTAGTTGAGATAATTGATGATTTCCGCCTTAAATATCGAAAGTCCCCGTTTTCGATATCTCTCATCAAGTTGTCTCGCAATTTTTGTAGCTCTTCGCGTCTAAGACGTATATCCCAAGATTTCGGGATCGGAGGCATCGGCGGGAGGAGAGGAAGAGTGGGAATGAACAATGCCCCGGCAATTCCCTTTCACGCCGGACCGGAACTGAGCCGGGCGATCAACCGCACCGATTTTTTCCGTCTGCTGAAGTCGGCGGCGCAGCATTACAACTTCGACAATTTCGCGCTTGCCCGCATTTCCGAGGCTTCAGCTCCTTTCGGTGAACGCGATATTGTCATCACCAATGTTGCCGAGCGGCGTGTCGGCCTTTTCATCACCACATTGAAGGAAGCGCTCGGGACCGTCCGGGCAAAGTCCGCCCAGTTCCTGGCAACGCCGGTCCATGGCCGGAGCGCGCAGCCGGAAGATCATCCCTCCGAGCTGGTTTTCAACGAGTTCCTGAGCGGCGTCTTTCTGTTCATCCCGCTGTTCACGCCGGAAGGGCGGCGCTATTGCCTCGTGCTCAGCGGCGAGCGTCAGGAGCCCGATCAGAGTGAGATCGCCGACATGCTTCTCGATGCCATGCGCATTTTCGACAAGCTCTACGAGGAAATCCTGACGCCGGAAATGTCCGGACGGCTGACGCAGCGCGAATCGGAAATCGTCAAATGGACGAGCGAAGGCAAGACGTCGGCGGAGATCGCCATCATTCTCGGTCTCTCCGAACATACGGTCAATTCGCACATCACCGCGGCCGCGCGCAAACTCGACGCCGTCAACCGCGTTCATATGGTGGCGATCGCCTTGAGGAATGGTTTGGTGTCGTGAAGTTGGTTTCGGGATTGGGGAAATGAGACGATGATCACCGAAACGGGCCGAAGGAACGCCGTCAAGGTTCTGTTTGTCGACGACGAATTCATCGAATTCCGCGCGCTCAAGAAGAAGATCGCCGATCTCTCCGAGCCGGCCGTCGAGGTCGAATATTCGCCTTCGATCGGTGACGCGCTGGAAAAGATCCGCTTGGAGCGATTCGATCTCATCCTGCTCGACAACCGCCTTCTGCCGAACGCCGATTTCCGCGAAACGGTGCCGGAACTGCGCGGCATCGGCTACACCGGACCGATCGGCGTCGTCTCGACCGATATATCGGGTGGCTATTTCCAGGAATTCCCCGATTACGGCGTCGATTTCCGTATCGGCAAGGACGAAATCGATGCGCAGACGCTGCAGCACATCATCCGCGAATATGTGACCTATGACGTCCCGGATTTCTGGAAGGACGACTACAGCATCTAGAGCAATTCCAGGAAAAGTGCGAAGCGGTTTTGCCGGGAATTGCGTAAAAACAAAAGGATAGAGCGGTTCGGCGCTCCCTTAAAAGCTGAACTGCTTTAAAGCAATTTCCAGCAAAACCACTGCACGCTTCTGCTGGAAGTTGCTGATTTCAAGCAATAGGAAGGCGGACGATGAAGCGGCTGCCGCTTTCATCCGAATGCTCGAGGCTGATATCGCCACCCAGCGCCGTCAGAAACTCCCGCGCCGTCGTCAATCCGAGACCGGCGCCCTGAACCGCTCCCGCTTTCGGCAATTTCCAGAAGGGCTCGAATATCCGCTCCCGATAGGCCGAATCGATGCCCGTGCCATTGTCGGAGATGCGGATAAACCAGTCGGTGCCCTCTCGCACTGCCGCAATCGTCACATGCGGTGGCGCTTCGCTGCGATAGGTGAGGGCGTTGGTCAGCAGATGCCGCAGCACCAGCCCGAGCAGGGCAGGATCGGTCCGGATGGAGGGCAGGCCTACGCTTTCAAGCGTCGCGCCGCGAACCTCTGTCTCGTCGGTCAACTCGCCCCAGATATTGTCGGCCAGCGCCTGCAGATCCACCTCTTCAGGCGTCACCTGGGGCGTTCCGCCGCCAAGGCTCATCAATGCCTTGGTGAGGCGCTGCGCGGCTTGCGCTTTCTCCAGGATCATCCTGAGGCTCTGCAACTGTTCGCCGTCGAGCGTCTCCTCGAGATCGTCGAGCAGCAGCTCGGCATACATGGCGATGTGGCGCAGCGGCGATTGCAGGTCATGCGAGGCGGTCGCGAGAAAACGCTTGATGCGCTCCTCGCTGTCGCCGGCGACAGCGGTTTCCGGCGGTCTTGTCGGGTTGGATGACATCTGGCGGCTTCCCCGATCTCAATGACAGCGCCGCGTCTCTTCAGGTGCGCAAAGGACGCGGTAACACTTTGAATTGGCACATAATGCAGTCGCCGACAATAGAAAGAGGGCGCCGGCTCTGCAACCGGCGCCCTCTTCAAGGATACGTTAACAACGAGATTCTCAGGTCGCCGATTTGCGCGGGCGGCCCTGTTCTGGCGGGATGATTTCGACTGCCGCATCGGTTGCCGGTGCCGCCTTGGCATGGCGGCGGCGCCAGTCGCCGAGGAAGAGCAGGATCGGCGCCGCGATGAAGATCGAAGAGGCGCCGGCCACGAGAATGCCGAAGACCATCGGGATCGCGAAGCTCGAGACCGCGCTGCCGCCCCAGATCGCCATCGGCACCAGGGCGAGGAAGGCCGTCGCATTGGTATAGAGGCTTCGTGCCAGGGTCTCGTTGATCGACTTGTCGATGATCTCGCGCAGCGGCATCGACTTATAGAGCCGCATGTTTTCGCGCATGCGGTCATAGACGACGACCTTGTCGTTCACCGAGTAGCCGACGAGCGTCAGGATGGCGGCGATGGCCGTCAAATTGAAGTCGAGGCCGGTGATTGCGAAGAAGCCGATCGCCTTGGTGACATCGAGCACCAGCGTGACGATGGCGCCGACGGCAAACGGCCATTCGAACCGCACCCAGATGTAGATCAGCATCGCGAAGCTTGCGATGACGACCGACAGGATGCCGGCCCAGGCAAGCTCGCCGCTGACCTTCGGACCGATGACATCGGTGCCTTCGACGGTGGCCTTCGGGTCGAGCTTGATGACTTCGGCCTTCAGCTTGGTCACAGCGGCCGTCTGTGCCTCTTCGCCGCCTTCCTGCCGTTGGGCGCGCACGAGAATGCTGTTGTTGTCGCCGAAGGACTGCAGCGAGATTTCGCCGAGGCCGAGGCTGTTCAGCCCCTCGCGGAAGGTTCCGAGATCGGCCGGGGCACTGGTCCTGACCGACATCTGGATGCCGCCGCGGAAATCGACGCCGTAGTTGAGGCCGGGGTGAATGAACAGCACGACCGAGGCAATCGACAGGAGCGCCGAAACGGTGACGCCGAAGAAGCGCGCCTTCATGAACTGGATATGCTTGTCATAGGGGCTGAACGGGATCAGCGGCCTGATGTTCAGCACCTTCAGCCTCTGGCGGCGGGTGATCTCGATCATCGCGACGCGCACGAAGGCGACCGAGGTGAACATCGAGATGATCAGGCCGAGCGCCATGGTCACGGCAAAGCCGCGAACCGGTCCGGAGCCGAAGTAGAACAGGATGGCCGCAGCGATCAGGGCCGTCATGTTGCCGTCGATGATGGTCGAATAGGCGCGGCGGAAGCCGGTGTCGATGGCGGCGAAGGCGCTCTTGCCCTTGCGCGTTTCTTCGCGGATGCGCTCGTTGATCAGAACGTTGGCGTCAACAGCAAGGCCAATGCCGAGAACGACACCGGCGATGCCCGGCAGCGTCAGCGTCGCACCGACCAGCGTCAGGGCGGAGAAGGTCAGGATCGTGTGGATCAACAGGGCGACATTCGCCAGCACGCCCCAGGTGCCATAGAGAATGAAGATGAAGAGTGCGACGAGAGCAAAACCGACGATGCCGGAATAAATACCCATCTTGATCGCATCGGCGCCGAGGTCGGCGCCGACGGTGCGTTCCTCGATGACGGTCAGCTTGGCGGGCAGGGCGCCGGCGCGCAGCATGGCGGCAAGCGTCGTGGCGCTGTCGGCCGAGAAGTTGCCGGAGATCTGGCCGGAACCGCCGGTGATCGGCTCGCGGATGACGGGGGCGCTCAGCACCTTGTCGTCGAGGACGATGGCGAAGGGATTGCCGACGTTCTGGCGGGTGATGTCGGCAAAGCGGGTGGCGCCGGCGCTGTCGAAGCGGAAGCTGACGATCGGCTCATGCGTGTTGGGGTCGAAGCTGACGCGAGCATCCGAAAGGCGGTCGCCGGAGATTTCGACGCGATCGAGGACCGGATAGGACCGGCCTTCATCGTCCTTCAGCATGGTCACGCCAGGTCCCGGCTGGTTGTTCGGCGCCAGCATGTGGAACGACATCTTGGCCGTGGAGCCGAGAAGTTCGCGCAGGCGCGACGGATCCTGTGCACCCGGAAGCTGGACGAGCACGCGGTTGGCGCCGATGCGCTGGATCGTCGGCTCGGAGACGCCGACCTGGTCGACGCGCTGTCGGATGACTTCGAGGCTCTGCTGAACGGCGTTGTCGACATTGGCGGAAATGCCGGCCGGCGAGAAGCCGACGGTGATCGTGGCGCCGCTTGCGGCGACATCAAGATCGGCCTGGCCGGCGCTGAGACCGGTGCTGATCGGGTTGGCGAGCGTCTTGAGTTCGGTGACGGCGGCATCGCTCTGCGCGGCGTCGGCGAGTGTTACGACGATCTGGTTCTGGCTGCGGACCACGGCTTTCGGCTGGATGCCCTTTTCGCGCAGCACGCGGCGCGCGTCCTGAAGCAGTGATTGCAGCCGCTCCTTGGTCAGGTCGGCTTCGTCGACTTCGAGAACGAGGTGCGAGCCGCCGCGAAGGTCGAGGCCAAGCGACACCTGCTCATGCGGCAGCCATGCCGGAATACGCTGGAGGGTGGATTGCGGCAGGACGTTCGGCAGGGCGATCAATAGGCCGAGAAGGATGATCACCGTATAGGTGAACACCAGCCATGGTGAAGTACGCATGTTGTATTCCTTGATATCGAGGGCCGGCGCTCGGGCGCTGGCGGCATGTCGTCAATGGTCGGTCGGAGCGCCGATCGGCGCAAACCTCAGGCAGCGGCGGGCGGTGCGCGCGGCTGATGGGTCCTGGAGACTGCGGCGCGAAGCGAGGCTTCGAATGCCGGAAAAGCGGCTGGCATGGTCCAGCCGGCGAAATCGAGAGCCGGGGCGACGGCAAGGGCAGGCGATCCGGCGTCATGCGCCGCCTGCTTCGGCGCAAGCCTGCGCTCGGTGGCAAGCAATCCGCGCACGGCATCGCGCGCGGTCAGCTGCGGCGGCTGCGGATCCCGCTCGGAAGAGGAGAGTGTGTTGACGGTGACAACAGGCGAGATGATCAGGTTGCCGCCGAGAAGCAGGCCGAGATAGGCAAGAATGGCGACGAAGAGGGAGGCGGCGATACGGCCCGTCAGACGGCGCTGCTCCAGCTCCATCTTCTCCGTCCCGGCGATGTCACTCCCGTATCGGCTCAAAAGCGCGCCAATCTCTCATTCTTTTTCCGGCGGAGGCTCATCCGCAGGCATAATTGTATCAGGCCCAAGTCCGTCTTCATAGGGCACACTCTCATGATGCACTTGGGCGAGCCGGTCAACCATGCCAAGCGCGATTTCGCGCTCGCCCATGATGACGGTGTCGGCGCCATATTGCTTCAATTCATCGACCTCTGCATCGGAATGGGCGCGGGCGACGATGAGGATCGATGGATTGACGCTGCGCGCCTGCTCGGCGATGCGGCAGGCCTCGAAAGCATTCGGGATGGCGATGGCAATGCTGCGGGCGCCGGAGAGATTGGCAAGGTCGAGCGTCTCCCGCATCACCGCATTGCCCGCCAGGGTTTCGATACCCTGCACCTTCAGCTCGCCGATGCGCTTATCGGAGTCCTCAATGACGAGAAAAGGTGTGGCTGACGACTTGAGATTCTGTCCGACGATGCTGCCAACCCGTCCGTAGCCAACGAGAATGGCGTGGCCGCTGAGAGCAGTCGGGTGCACCTCGTCGTCTTCAGACGGCATCTCCTCCTGGGCTGCTATCGCATCTGCAGCGGGAGCAGGGTCGGCCACGACGTCTTCGCGCTTTGCACCATCCAGCAGCGGCCGCATGCGGTCGCAGAGGAAGAACAGCAGCGGATTGAGGATGATCGAAATGATGGCGCCGGCCAGGATCAGGTCGCGGCCTTCCTCCGGCAGCAGCCCGAGTTCGACGCCGAGAGCGGCGAGGATGAAGGAGAACTCGCCGATCTGGCCGAGGCTGGCCGAGATCGTCAGCGCCGTGCCGAGCGGCTTCTTGAAGGCGAGCACGATCAGCAGGGCGGCGACGGACTTGCCGATGACGATGATGAAGATGGTGGCCAGAATCGGCAGCGGCTTGTCGATCAGGATATTCGGATCGAACAGCATGCCGACCGAGACGAAGAACAACACGGCGAAGGCATCGCGCAGCGGCAGGCTTTCCTGCGCGGCGCGATGGCTGAGTTCGCTTTCGGCCAGCACCATGCCGGCAAAGAAGGCGCCGAGCGCCAGCGACACGCCGAAGAGCTTCGCCGCGCCAAAGGCGACGCCGAGCGCGATCGCCAGCACGCCGAGCCGGAAGAGCTCGCGCGAACCGGTATGGGCGATGCGGTGCATCGTCCAGGGAATGAGCTTGCGGCCGAAGACCAGCATCAGCGCCACGAACAACGCCACCTTCACCAGCGTCATGGCGATCATGCCGCCGATGCCGAGATCGAGGTCGAACAGGCGGCTGAGTGCGGCCGAGAGCGGCTCGACAGGAGCGTGGCCCTCGCCGCCGATGCTGGCGGCGGCCGGGATCAGCACCAGCGCCAGCACCATGGCGAGATCCTCGACGATCAGCCAGCCGACGGCGATCCTGCCGCGCTCCGTCTCGACCAGCCGCCGCTCCTGCAGCGCCTTCAACAGCACGACGGTGGAGGCGACCGAAAGCGCCAGGCCGAAGACCAGGCTGCCGCCGGTCGGCCAGCCCATGAAGGCGCCGAGTCCCCAACCGAGCAGTGTCGCAAAGGCGATCTGCACGATCGCGCCGGGCACGGCGATGCCGCGCACCGACAGCAGGTCTTTCAGGGAGAAATGCAGCCCGACGCCGAACATCAGCAGGATGACGCCGATTTCGGCCAACTCCGGCGCAAGGTTCTGATCCGCCACATAACCCGGCGTATGTGGCCCCACAAGCACGCCGGCGATGAGATAACCGACGAGCGGCGGCATCCGCAGCCGATGGGCGAAGGCGCCGAAGATGAAAGCCAGCACGAGGCCGCCGACGATTGTCGAAATCAAGGGCGTATCGTGTGGCATCGTCGTCTCCCGATCTGGAAATCCCGTTCGTAATATGACATATATGGTCTATATCGACCAATATGGGCAACTTAAAATCATGGGTCAAGGCGCACGGGAAACAATTCTCACTCCCGCTCTCTGCCGCGCGGCACGCGGCCTGCTCGACTGGACCCAGACCGATCTTGCCGAAAGGGCCGCGGTCTCGCGCAGCACCATTCGCGACTACGAGGGAAGGCACCACGACATCCACCGCGCGACGGAGGCGCAGCTGCGCCTCGCCTTCGAGGAGGGCGGCGTCAAATTCGTCGAGATCGAGGGAGCGGGCACCGGTCTCTGCCTGCCCAATCCAGCCGGCTGAATCGGTTCAGGGCGCCAGGCAGGCGGCAGAGACCTTGTAGGCGGAGAGCGTCTTGCCCTTGTAGTTGCCTTGCGTCGGCTGCCAGCTCTTCAGCACCTCGGGCGCCTCGGTGGCGCAGTTGAGGCCCCCGTCCGTCAGGAAAAGCACTTTGCCGGTAATCTCGGCCGGGAGCGCGAATTCCTGCTCGTAATAGCTCTCCGGAAGGCCCGCCGGCGCCCGCGCATAGATCCGGTAGGATGCATCGCGGAGCGTATAGAAAAGATCGGCGACCATGTCGCGATTGTCGGTGACGATGATGTCGGTGCCGGCCTGACCGGCGAGTGCGGCAGCCTCGCGGCTGACCTCGGCGCGGCCGAGATAGCGCTTCATCAATTCGTCGCCGTTCGGCAGCAGCAACTGCTGCGGAAAGATCGTCGCCAGCGGAAAGAGCAGGCTGGCGATGCCGTTGATGGTGAGCGACAGTTTCAGCCCCTTCGGCCACATCCGGTAAAGCAGCCAGACGGCAAGGATGGTCCCGGCGACATAGGCGGTCACCGCCCAGTTGGCATAGGCCTTGGCGACCGTCGCCTGCAGCGTGATCAGCACCACCACCGGCATCGACAGCCAGACCAGCATCTTTTCCCGGTCGTCGCTCCTGCCCTTGATCATGCGATAGACCGCCCAGAGCATCGCAAAGAAGATGATCGGCCCGACGACGCCGAACTGGGCGGAGAAGAATTCAAGCCCGCGACGGAGATTGATGCCGAGTTCGCTCCAGTGGGCGATGTCCTGCGTATGCCGCACCGTCGTGTTGTCGTGCTGCAGGTTCCACCAGAGATTCGGCAAGGCGACGATCGCCGCGACCGCGACCGCGATGATGAAATCCCGAATGGCGATGCGCGCCGCCGGAATGAGCAGGAGGGCAATCGCGCCGCCCGGAACGACGAACAGCACGGCATATTTCGACAGGAAGGCGAGGCCGACCCCAAGGCCCATGAGGAGCGCCAGCCCGACCGAGCGTCGCTGCGTCAGGCCGAAATAGGCAAGCAGGGCGATCGCGATGAAGAACAGCAGGATAACGTCGGTCGAGAAGAACACCGAAGAAAGCGCCACACCGGGAAGGGTGATGTAGGTGGCGCCCGTCCAGCCTTCGATCTCCGGCCCGACGAAGCGCTTTGCTATCTTCATCAGCACCAATGCTGCCGCCATGTGGATCAGCGGTCCGAGCAGCCTGATCCAATAGATGGCGTTGGAGCCGGAAAACTCGGTCATCGCCCGGATCACCCAGGCGATCATCGGCGGCTTGGAATAATAGCCGAGATCGAGATTCTGCGACCAGAACCAGTACTGCGCCTCATCGACGAAAAGGTCCGTCGCATCAAAATTGAGCAGGACGACGCGCCAGAGCGTGAAGCTGAGAACGATGAGGAGACCAGATCTGGGGGACATGAACGAATAGTTCCGCTGACATGAAAGGCGCGAGTGCGATACACCAAAGGTGCCGGACTGCCAACGGGGAAGGGGCGGTCTACAGCCTGTCGCACAAAACTGTGTAGCGGTTTTGCGATAACGACATGCGTTGGAAATAAGGAGCCGGAGCGCGAGGAGCGTATCTGAAAGCGCGACGCGCTTAGAACACCCGAAGCGTGCGGGTATCGCGGTGTGCAGCGAGAAAATCGAGGAGGGCGACGGCTGCAAGCAGCGTCATTGCTATCAAGCAGGAACCCAATCCGAGAACAATCATTGCCCTGTCCTTGTCGACGTCATGTCTTGGTTATCTACCGGCATATACCACGGAGCTTGCGTGTGCCTTGTAGCAGCCATGCAACTCCGCAACAGTATTTGCAGCCAACTGCCTTGAATTGCTTCAAAAGCCTGTCCTGCGAAAGGCTTATTAACCTTCAGGCAAGGAATTAACCATAAACATTGGTTTACACGTCGGAATGGGAAGATGCACTCGTTCCCACCAGGCATGACGCCGTCCCGCCGTACCGGGTTGATCCGGTATCCATCTCTTCAGACAGCTCCGAAACATAGCTGATCAGGGGGCTTCGATCCGCCGGTTGTAACCGGTGGTGAGAACCGTCTCCACGCTTCGCGTTCAACGGATGCTGCGCAGGTTTTTCGCCGGGCCGTCGCCCGGAATGTGGTTGGGGACAGGCATTGAGGCAGGACATGCCATCAGATCAGGCTCGTGGAGCGCAGGCAGGCAGCTTGCGCGACCGCCTGCGCTTTGCTGGTCTCGATGCCGACCAGTGCGAGCTGGTGCGCCGCAACCGGCCGGCCCTCGAAGCCCATTTGAAGGCGGGGCTCAGGGATCTCTTCCATCGATTCCAGTCGTTCCCCGACGCCTCGCGCAATTTCGAGAGCGAGCGTCAGGTCGAGCGCCTACATGATCTGCAGTCCTCGCATTGGGACGTGCTGACGGATGCGCGGTTCGACAGTCTCTATGCCGAGCGCGTCAAGGTGCTCTCCGATACCGAAAACAAGATGGGCCTCGACCCGCGCTGGCACGTCGCCGGCCATGGCGTCATGCTGGAGCATGTCGTTTCCGGTCTTGCCCAGGAGATTGCCGGCCGTCCGCTGTTGCCGTCGGCCAAGCGCCGCGGCCGTGAAATCTCCGATCTGATGACGGCGATCATCCGAATCGTCATGGTCGATGTGGAAATTGCCGTCTCGCTGCGCTTCAACGCGCTGCGCGCCGCCCAGAGCCGCGCGCTCGCCGATCAGCGCGCCGACAACGAGGCTGAGATCGCCCGGATCTTCGGCGATGTCATCGAAGGTCTTTCTGCCCGCGACCTGACACGCCGCGCGCCCGTCGACGGCGACCATGCCGGGATCGCCGCCGCGCTGAATGGCGCGTTGGACGGACTTCAGGCGGAATTTGCCGCGATCACAGAGCGCACGCTCAAAGCCGAAGCGGCGACAGGCTCGCTTGCCGGCCTGTCCAGGCAATTCGCCGGCACGGCTTCCGGCCAGGCCGACCGGCTGCAGCTTTCCGCCGCCGCCCTTGCCGGCATTGCCGGCAGTGTTCGCGACGGTGCGGCCGACAGCCGCGCCGCCGAACAGGCAGCCGCCTCGACGCGCGCCGCGGTCGAGGAAAGCGGTGAGGTCGTCGGTCGCGCGATCAGCGCCATGGCCGATATCGAACAGTCGGCGGAAAAGATCGGCCAGATCATCGGCGCGATCGACGAGATCGCCTTCCAGACCAATCTTCTGGCGCTGAACGCGGGCATCGAAGCCGCGCGCGCCGGCGATTCCGGCCGGGGCTTTGCCGTCGTCGCCCAGGAAGTCCGCGCCCTTGCCCAGCGTTCGGCCGAAGCCGCCCGCGAGATCAAGACGCTGGTGACGACGACCAAGGCGCAGGTCGACGCCGGCGTGCAGATGGTCGGCCGCACACAGGATTCGATCGGCAGCATCGTGCGTCAGGTCACCGACATCAACGCCGCCATCGCCGGCATCGCAACGAGAACCGGCGAACATGCCGCAAGCCTCGACAGCGTCACATCAGACGTCAAGGGTCTGGGCGGCGAGGTGGCGGAGAGTGCCGGCCTGGCGGAGCGCTCGGCTGAGGGCGCCGACCACCTCCACACCGTCATTCTCGAGCTCGGCCAGACGGTTCGCGAGTTCCGCATCGCTCGGGAAAACGCCAATGCCGGGCGCCCGGCGCCGGTTCGCGCCGCACCGCCGCGCGCCATCGAAGCCTCTGCCCGTCCGGCACCGGTCGAAGACGCCTATGAAAATGATGATTTTGGCGTTCCGAAGCCCTTCGCAAGCGTCGGAGGTGGGCGGAATGTTTACTAACCTATCGGATGATTGCCTCAGCTCGTCTTCTCGAGCCGGGGACAAGGGGACAAGGAAAAGCTGATGGCAGCAAAGAAGAGTAGCAAGACGCTGGATTTGACAGCGGTGCTCGACCTCAACGAGGCTTCCGCCTTGCGCGACAAACTCCTCTCCCTCAGGGGCAGCGGCCTTTCGATCGACGCATCGGGCGTCGAACGGATCGGTGCTCTTTGCGCCCAGGTTCTGATGTCCGCCGAGAAGACCTGGGAACAGGACAAGCAGCCGTTCACCTTCTCCAAGGTGTCCGACGCATTTCAGAAAACCATGCAGCTGGTTGGCGTCAATATTGACCACCTGCTTGCCAAGGAGATTCGGCAATGAAGAAAAAAGTTCTTACCGTGGATGATTCCCGCACCATCCGAAACATGCTGCTCGTGACGCTGAACAATGCCGGCTTCGAGACGATCCAGGCGGAAGACGGCGTCGAAGGCCTCGAGGTTCTCGAAGAGTCCAATCCTGACGTCATCGTGACCGACATCAACATGCCGCGTCTCGACGGTTTCGGCTTCATCGAAGGTGTTCGCCGCAACGAGAAATATCGGGCGATCCCGATCCTGGTCCTGACCACCGAAAGCGACGCGGAAAAGAAGAACCGCGCCCGCCAGGCCGGTGCCACGGGCTGGATCGTCAAGCCTTTTGACCCGGCCAAGCTGATCGATGCCATTGAGCGTGTAACCGCTTAAACCCAGGATTTGCTCCTATGGATATGAACGAAATCAAAGAGATCTTTTTCCAGGAGTGCGAGGAACAGCTCGCCGAGCTGGAATCCGGTCTTCTGAAAATGAATGATGGCGATCGCGATCCGGAAACCGTCAATGCGGTGTTCCGTGCCGTGCATTCGATCAAGGGTGGCGCCGGCGCCTTCGGCCTTGATGATCTGGTAGCCTTCGCCCATGTTTTCGAGACCACTCTCGATTGCGTTCGATCCAACAAGCTTGAGCCGACCCAGGACGTCCTGAAGGTGATGCTGAAGTCGGCCGACGTGCTGGCCGACCTGACGAATGCTGCGCGCGACGGCGGCAGTGTCGATGAAAGCCGCAGCCGCGGCCTCGTCAAGGAGCTCGAGGCGCTGGCCAACGGCGAGTTGCCGTCTCCTTCGGCATCGGCCGAGGCGCCCGCGCCGAAGGCTGCCGCAAAGCCCGCGGCCAAGGCCGCTCCAGCGCCGGCCGTCAAGCCGACGGATGATAGCGGCTTCCAGCCGATCCCCTTTTCCTTCGACGATTTTGGCGGCGAAGGCGATGCGGGCTCCGACCTGCCGACCTATGAAGTCATCTTCAAGCCGCGCTACGAACTCTATTCCAAGGGCAACGACGCGACCCTGCTGCTGCGCGATCTCTCGCGCCTCGGCGAAATGACCATCTATTGCAACACGGACGAACTGCCGGGCCTCGAGGAACTCGATCCGGAAGGCGCTTATTTCTTCTGGAACGTCACGATCAAGACGGACAAGGGCGAGGACGCCATTCGCACCGTCTTCGAATTCGCCGAATGGGATTGCGAACTGACGGTGAAGCCGCTCGAGGAAGCAAGGGCCGACGCGACCAGCAACGACGAACTGCCGATGGTGCCGGTTCCCTTCGATCTGTCGATCCTGGATGAAACGGGCGCAACCGAAGAGGTTGCCGCCGACGCGCGCGCCGAAGAGACGGCCGCCGCCGTTGCCGCCGCCGAGACCGCGTCCAACGTCACGCAGATGGCCGCAGCCGCAGCCCGTGTCGAGAAGAAGGAATCGGCAGCCGCCGCAGCCGCCGCCGCAAGCGCTGCCGCCCAGAACAATGCCGCCGGCGCCGGCCAGACGATCCGCGTCGATCTCGACCGTGTCGACCGCCTCATCAACCTCGTCGGCGAATTGGTCATCAACCAGGCGATGCTGTCGCAGAGCGTCATCGAGAATGACACGACCGGCACCTCCTCGATCAATATGGGCCTCGAGGAACTGCAGCAGCTCACCCGCGAGATCCAGGACTCGGTCATGGCGATCCGCGCGCAGCCGGTGAAGCCGGTCTTCCAGCGCATGTCGCGTATCGTCCGCGAAATCGCCGACATGACCGGCAAGTCGATCCGCCTGATCACCGAAGGTGAAAACACCGAAGTCGACAAGACGGTCATCGACAAGCTCGCCGAGCCGCTGACCCACATGATCCGCAATGCCGTCGACCACGGCATCGAAACGCCCGAAAAGCGCGCAGCCGCCGGCAAGAACACCGAAGGCACGGTTCGCCTGACCGCCAAGCATCGTTCGGGACGCATCCTGATCGAGCTTGCCGACGACGGCGCCGGCATCAACCGCGAGAAGGTCCGCCAGAAGGCGATAGACAACGATCTCATCCCGGCCGATGCCAACCTTTCGGACGAGGAAATCGACAACCTGATCTTCCTGCCGGGCTTCTCGACGGCCGACAAGATCTCCGACATCTCCGGCCGCGGCGTCGGCATGGACGTCGTCAAACGTTCGATCCAGGCGCTCGGCGGCCGCATCAACATCACCTCGAAGCCGGGGCACGGCTCGGTCTTCACCATGAGCCTGCCGCTGACGCTCGCCGTTCTCGACGGCATGGTGGTCACCGTTGCCGGCCAGACGCTGGTCGTGCCGCTGACGGCGATCGTCGAAACCCTGCAGCCGGAAGCGGCCGCGATCCACTCCTTCGGTGCCAACCACCGGCTGATCTCGATCCGCAACTCGTTCTGCCCGCTGGTCGATGTCGGCCGCATCCTGAACTTCCGTGCGACCCAGGCCAATCCTGTCGAGGGCGTGGCGCTTCTGGTGGAATCCGAAGGCGGCGGCCAGCGCGCCCTGATGGTCGATGCCATCCAGGGTCAGCGCCAGGTGGTCATCAAGAGCCTGGAGGCCAACTACACCCACGTGCCGGGCATTGCCGCCGCCACCATTCTCGGTGACGGGCGCGTGGCGCTCATCCTCGATGTCGACGCGGTTGTCGGCGCCTCGCGCGGCCAGTCGCTCAAAGCGGAAATGTCGTTAGCAGCGGTAGGGTAAGGGAATGTCGTACACTGTAAAAAATCTGAACGAGGGGGATCGCGAGCTGATCGCGTTCCGCATCGGGGATCAGGAATTTTGCGTGAACATCATGTCGGTTCGCGAAATCCGGGGCTGGACCCCGGCGACCGCGATGCCGCACTCGCCTGCCTATATGCTTGGTGTCATCAACCTGCGCGGCGCGGTGCTGCCGATCATCGATCTGGCCGCCCGGCTGGGGATGAAGCCGGCCGATCCGACTGCCCGTCATGTCATCATCGTCGCCCAGGTCCGGCGCAAGGTCGTCGGCCTCCTGGTCGACGCCGTCTCCGATATCCTGACGGTGACCGACGAAACCATCCAGCCGACGCCCGAGATCTCCTCCGAACTCGAGCGTCAATTTGCCCGCGGTATTCTCGCCATCGAGAAGCGCATGATCTGCCTGATCGAACTCGAATCCCTCTTTTCAGAGACCGAAAGCGAAGCCGCATGAGTGTAATGGGCGCAAAAGATCAAAGGCAGGGATCCGACGAGGTCCTGGCGAGCGGAGAATATCCGCTGACGCGCCGCGACCTCACGGAGATCGCCGCGATGATCTATTCGGATGCCGGCATCTTCCTCAACGAGACGAAGGCGTCGCTCGTCTATTCGCGCCTGTCGAAACATATCCGCAATCTCGGCCTGTCCGGCTTCCGGGAATATTGCGACCTCGTCGCTTCGCCGGCCGGCGCCCCGGCGCGCCGCGAGATGCTGTCGCATCTGACCACCAATTTCACCCGCTTCTTCCGCGAAAACCACCATTTCGACCATCTGCGCGACCATGTCCTGCCGGAGCTGCTGCAGCGGGCGAGATCGGGCGGCAGGGTGCGCATCTGGTCGGCGGCTTCCTCCGACGGCCAGGAACCCTATTCCATCGCGCTGACCGTGCTGTCGCTGATGCCGAATGTCGCCGATTACGACTTCAAGATTCTGGCAACCGACATCGACCCGAAGATCCTGGCGATCGCCCGGGCCGGCGCCTATGACGAGAACGCGCTCGAAACCGTTTCGCCGGCCATGCGCAAGCAATGGTTCAGCGAAGTCGAGGTGCAGGGCCGCAGGAAGTTCCAGGTCGACGACCGCGTCAAGCGGCTGATCACCTACAACGAGCTGAACCTGATGGCGCAATGGCCGTTCAAGGGCAAGTTCGACGTCATCTTCTGCCGCAACGTCGTCATCTATTTCGATGAGCCGACGCAGATGAAGATCTGGCAGCGTTTCGCCGGCCTGCTGCCGGAAGGCGGTCATCTCTATATCGGCCATTCCGAGCGTGTTTCAGGCGAGGCAAAACACGTCTTCGACAATATCGGCATCACGACCTATCGCTATACGACCAAAGGTCTCGGGAGGAAGGCATGAGCGCTCCGGCAAGGGTTCTCGTTGTTGACGACTCGCCGACGATGCGCGGGTTGATCACTGCCGTCCTGAGTTCCGATCCCGAGGTCAACGTCATCGGCCAGGCCGGCGACGCGCTGGAAGCGCGCGAGGCGATCAAGCGGCTGAACCCGGACGTCGTGACGCTCGACATCGAGATGCCGAACATGAACGGTCTCGATTTCCTCGAGAAGATCATGACGCTGCGCCCGATGCCGGTGATCATGGTCTCCACCATGACCCATCGCGGCGCCGAGGCGACGCTTGCGGCGCTGGAGATCGGTGCGTTCGACTGTGTCGGCAAGCCGGGCCCGGGCGAACTCAGGCCCTTCGGCGACCTCGCCGAGAAGGTCAAGGCCGCCGCGCGTACGCAGCGCCAGTTCTCGCAGCCCACCGCCGCGCCAACGCCACCGCCCTCCGTCGCCGATTTCCGCGTCGGCCGTAAGATCGTCGCCATCGGCTCGTCAACCGGCGGCGTCGAAGCGCTGATCGCCGTGCTGCAGAAATTTCCGGCCAATTGCCCGCCGACGGTCATCACCCAGCATATGCCGCCGACCTTCACCAAGAGCTTCGCCGAACGGCTGAACCGCCTCTGTGCCCCGGTGGTGCAGGAAGCGACCGATGGGGCCCGCCTCGAGATCGGCAAGATCTATCTGGCCCCCGGCGGCGAGCGTCACCTTCAGGTCAGCGGCGCCTCGGCGCCTTCCTGCCGCCTCGTCGACCGTGCGCCGGTCAATGGCCACCGCCCATCCGTGGACGTGCTGTTCGATTCGGTCGCGGAACTGGCGGGCCGCAACGCCGTCGGCGTGATTTTGACCGGAATGGGCCGCGATGGCGCCGCCGGATTGTTGAAAATGCGCCACGCCGGCGCCAGAACGCTCGGCCAGAACGAAAAAACCTGTGTCGTTTACGGAATGCCAAGGGTTGCCCACGAACTTGGCGCCGTTGAGCAGCAGCTGCCGCTGTCTGCCATCGGTGAAGAAATATTGAAAATGACAGCCGCCCGAAAGGAAGGGACCGAATAAATGTCGATCGCGGAGAAAATCAAAGTTCTGATCGTCGATGATCAGGTAACGAGCCGATTGCTGCTCAGCGACGCGCTGACCCAGCTCGGTTTCAAACAGATCACGTCGGCCGGTGACGGCGAGCAGGGCATGAAGATCATGGCCGAGCAGCCGCACCATCTGGTGATCTCGGACTTCAACATGCCGAAGATGGATGGCATCGGCTTCCTGCAGGCCGTGCGCACCAACCCGAACACCAAGAAGGCGGCCTTCATCATCCTCACCGCTCAGGGTGACCGCGCATTGGTACAGAAGGCGGCCCAGCTCGGCGCCAACAACGTGCTCGCCAAGCCGTTCACGATCGAGAAGATGAAAGCGGCCATCGAAGCCGTGTTTGGAGCCCTGAAATGATCACTGAGGGGGCAGCCCGCCGCGTGCACATCATTCAGGGCGAGTACAAGGTTCTGAGCGATCCGAATGCGGTCCTCTCGACCATTCTCGGTTCGTGCGTGGCTGCGTGTCTCAGAGACCCCATCGCCGGTGTCGGCGGCATGAACCACTTCCTGCTGCCCGGTTCGGCGACCTCGCCGACATCAGGCGGCGATGCCACGCGCTACGGCGTGCATCTGATGGAACTGCTGATCAACGGTCTCCTGAAGCAGGGCGCCCGGCGCGACCGGCTGGAGGCAAAGATCTTCGGCGGCGCGAAGACGATCTCGACATTCTCCAATGTCGGTGAGCAGAACGCGGCCTTCGCCGTGCAGTTCCTGAGGGATGAAGGCATTCCGGTGGTCGGTTCCTCCACCGGCGGAGAACATGGACGCAAGCTTGAATATTGGCCGGTCTCCGGTCGTGCGCGGCAATACCCCCTGACCGGCGCCGAAACGCAGAGAACCGTCGCGCTCGAGCAGCGTCCCGCCGCTCCGCAGAAGCCCGTCGAAACCAGTATCGAATTTTTTTGATGGCGAGGATTTTCATATGACATTTAACCCGGTGATGGAGCCGCCTGCGCCCGTTGAAGCGCTGAGCGACATCCTGATGCGCATCGTTTCGGAACTGCACGACGTCGCCTATCTGATCGAGCGCATCGAGCCGCAGCTTCTCGAACTCGGCGGCGCGGAAATCCTGAATTCGCCGGATGCCATGAAGGTCATGCAGGGCATTGATCTCGCCGTGCAGAAATCGCGCGGCCTTGCCGAATTCATCGACACCATCACCGGCGAAATCCCGCACGGCTGGTCGGTCGACGTCGCAACCGCGCTCAGCCTCGTCAAGCTGGCCGAGATGCAGAAGGCATTGGGCGGCGCCACCCGCCACGGCCATTCCCAGCCATTGAGCAAGGCAGCCGGCGACTTCGATTTCTTCTAAAGCACCTCGCGCCAAACCGGATTCATGCGACGTGCTTGTGCAGGTCGTTATCCCAAAATCACTATTTTCTTCCGGGCGACGGCATTAGGCCTTTTCGCTCCCGCAGCGCTTCACGAAACGCTCGCACAAGTTTCGCCGACTATTCGTCTGATGAGGCAATAAGCCTGCTTTGTCTTTGACGGATCGTGCGAGAACAGAATGAATCTGTTAAATCAATTAGTTCAGATCTTTAAGAACTTCGGCTCCCTGGGCCGAACGCGCCTGATGATTCTTGGAGGCGTCGGTGCCGTTTCCATCGCAATCGTCCTTGCGGCCGCCCTTTTCGTCAACAAGCCGGCACAGGAAACGCTCTATGTCGGTCTGGATTCGCCGGATCTCAATCAGATCAGCATGGCGCTTGCCGAAGCCAACATCGATTTCCAGGTCGGCACGGACGGTTCCAGCATCAGCGTCCCCGCGGGATTGACGGGCAAGGCCCGCCTGATGCTTGCCGAGCGCGGCCTGCCGAACAGCGCCAATGCCGGTTACGAACTTTTCGACAATGTCGGCTCCCTCGGCCTGACCTCCTTCATGCAGGAGGTGACGCGGGTTCGAGCGCTGGAAGGCGAAATCGCCCGTACCATCCAATCGATCTCGGGTATAACAGCCGCGCGAGTCCATATCGTCATGCCGGAGGTCGGAAACTTCCGGAAGGCCGAGCAGAAGCCGACCGCCTCCGTCATGATTCGCGCCAGCGCCACCGCGGGGCGCAGCGCGGCGACCTCGATCCGCCACCTCGTCGCCTCGGCCGTGCCGGGGCTTGACATCGATGACGTGACGATCCTCGATTCCGCCGGTCAGCTGCTTGCATCCGGCGACGAGGCGAGCAACAGCTCGCTGAACCGCTCGCTCAACATCGTCCAGAACGTCCAGCAGGAAGTCGAATCCAACATCGACAAGGCGTTGGCGCCGTTCCTCGGCATGGACAACTTCCGCTCCAGCGTTACCGCCGACCTCAACACCGACGCCCAGCAGATCCAGGAAACGACCTACGATCCCGAATCCAAGGTCGAACGCTCGGTCCGCTCGACGAAGGAAGCCCAGCAGTCGCAGCAGAAGACATCCGATAGCGCGACGACGGTCGAGCAGAACATCCCGCAAGCGGCTCCCGAGGCCGGCGGTTCCGCCGGGCCGGAATCGCAGGACAAGTCCGACAAGCGCGAAGAGCAGACGAACTACGAAATCAACAGCAGGACGACGGCGACGACCCGCAACAGCTACAAGGTCGAGAAGCTGTCGATCGCCGTAGTGGTCAACAAGGGCCGCATCGCCAAGATGGTCGGCGAGCCTGCCGATCAGGCCAAGATCGACGCCTATCTTGCCGAGATGCAGAAGATCGTCACGTCGGCGGCCGGTATCGACGCCAAGCGCGGCGACGTGGTCACCGTCACGGCCATGGACTTCCTCGAGAACCAGCTGCTCGAAGACGCCACCGGTGGTGTCCGCGTCATGGACATGCTGAGCCGCAACCTTGCCGGCATCATCAACTCGCTCGCCTTCGTCGCGGTCGCCTTCGTGGTGGTCTGGATGGGCCTGCGGCCTCTGGTGCGCAGCGTCAGCGGCAACGGCGGCGCCTCGGTTCTCGGCGACGCCACGCCGGAAGCGGCCGGCCTCGAGCTTCCCGACTTCGCGCCTGCGGCAGGAGGGTCCGGAGGTGCTCTCATGGACGGCTTCGGGTCCGACTTCGGCTTCGACAGCACCGAGGACCTGCTCAGCCTCGGCGACGACGACGGAAACTTCAACCGGCGCGTCAAGGAAGGCCCGGAACGCAAACTCTCTCGCATGGTCGAGATCAACGAGGAGCGCGCCGCGAAAATCCTCCGGAAGTGGGCGATCGACGACGCAGCGTAAGGGAAAGGCCGGGCAACCGGCCTTTTTTCATGTCGGTAGCAAGCACTATGCCCTGCCGCGGGATGTATCGGTTCCCGCAAAGCAAATGACGACCGGCGCCAGCAATTCGAATAGGATAGGCTTGACTGCAGTGAATGCCGCTTTAGAGAAACTTGTTGACGTATACTCGCGTAAAACGCGAATCAAGTTGCGGTACAGCCAGAATCACCTTAGCCTCCCCTATATCTTGAAGGGTGCGAATGGTGCTCGAATCAGTGCATGGACGGCAGCTGATGTAAATCCCTAGAAGTCGGAGATGGTGATTTACATCGGCTGGCTTACCCTTAGGTGATTCGAAATGGGATTCCAGCGGGACTTGAATTGAATCCTTTACAGAAAAATTGCTGTTGCACCGAGTTTGATCGTTTCTCAGCCGCAGGACGTTGCCAATGGATATGAACATACTTCAGGCGAGCAAGGGCGAGAGGCAGATGGCGAATTTCGCGAGCGCGGTGGCGCCGGGTCTATTACCCCGCGATGAAGTGATCCAGCGCCTGCACGGTGTCGCCGACACTGGAAGGTTGCAGTCCGGTCTGCGCGCGCTGACGGAGTATGTGGGTGCTTCGCACTATCTTCTGGCGCGCTGCGATCTCATTCAGGAGAGCGGCCTCGATTTCATCGTTTCGTCCGACTGGCCTTTCGATCTGGTCAAGGACATCGCCAATGATCTGGTCAGCGGCTATGCCCGTTCGACCGAGCTGGAAAAATGCATGCAGGTCTTCCAGCCGAATTTTGCGCTTCTGCCGGATAGTGCCGATGTGCCGGACGGCGCCAGCCGCCAATATTGTTCATTGACCTTCAATGTCGGCCGGTCGCGGTTGGCCTTGATGTTCCTGTTCGGCGAAGGGTTCATCCTTTCGCCGGAGCGCCTGCGCGATGTGGGCCTGCTTGCAGGTTATGTCGCGAGCTTCCTTCGCTGCGGTGGCACGAAGGTCGATCGCGATTTCGAATTGACGGACCGCGAGCTCGAATGCCTGTTCTGGATCGCCGAGGGCAAGACCAGCGACGAGATCGCGATGATCCTTGGAATCTCCCGCAATACCATCAACAACTACATCACCAGCGTGATGCGCAAGACGGCGACCAAGACCCGCTCCGAGGCCATTGCCTTCGCCGTCCGCAATAATCTCGTATAGGGGGATCCATGGCACATTCACCAGGCAGGACGATGAGCAGCGCCGAGCAGCTGCGCATGGTGCGTGTGAACAGGATTTCCAGCCGGTCCGATCTTTTTCCGCGGCTGATCGCCATGCAGAAGCTCGCCGATGCGCAAGGCTTTGCGATCTTCCGCGTCAGCGGCTCGGGCCTACCGGCAAAGCAGCGCCTGGTCTGCGAACTCGAGAACTGGGGCTCTTCCAATGCCGGTTTCGGCAAGGCCTTCATCGATGCCTACAGCGATATCCTTCTCGACCATATCGACAAGTCGCTGCTGCCGCTCTCATGGGCCGGCGGTCACGATCGCCCGGCGCCCGGCCCGGCCGACTTCTCGCCGTTCATGACACGGCTGCAGAACGGTATTCTGCCTTTCTCCGGCCTTGCCTTTCCGGTGCGGCTCGGCGCCGTCGGCAATGGTTTCATCCTCTTCACCGGCGATGAGATCGATCCGTCGAGCGATACCATCGTCGAACTGCACGGTCGCTGCTGCCATATCATGATGGATCTGCTCTCGCTCGATGAACGCCGCACGGCTGCCGCCGAGGCCTTGAGCGAACGCGAGATCGCCTGTCTGCAGCTTGCCGGCGACGGCCGCATCAGCGAAGAGATCGCCGACAAGCTCGGCCTGTCGGTGCACACAGTCAACGCCTATCTCGGCTCGGCGACCATCAAGCTCGATTCCGTCAATCGCATACAGGCGATCGCCAAGGCGATCCGGCTCGGCTACATCAGCTGAACCAGCGCCGTTCTTCTATCCAATATGGATGAATGCTCGATTGTCTTGAGAGGACGTCAGCCGGCCAGCGCCCGAGGCGGTTGGTTGACGTTGTAACGGGCTTCCCGGAGGCTCTTTTCGAGAAAGACGGTATTCTCGTCAGGATCGGCCGATGGATCCTGGAAAGCGATATGATTGATCTCGATGCCGGCGTGATCTTCGGCAAGGGTGAGCTGGGCATAGACGGTGACGCCGCGTGGCTTGATTTCCAGATCGAGAACGACCTCGGGCTTACCGCCCCACTCCAGCGTATAGTTGCCGCCCAGGCCGAAATTCACCGTGCCCGGATGAAAGAAAAGCTCCGCCGCCGACGCGACGAGATCGGAAAGGTTGCCGTAATACTCGAAGCGCAGCAGTGAAATAAGGTCAGAGGCATCCAGAAGGCGCAGTTCCGTGGCGACCGGGCTGATCGCAACGGCGAGGATCTTTTCACGCTGGGTAGAGTGGGGGCATTTTTTCATTCGGCTTATCTTACCCGTTTGTTCTTGGCGTCTGCGGCGTAGACCCGGTGGATCAGCTCCGCAACGGCCTTGTAGAAGACTGACGGTATGACACTATCGATCGAGACTTGCGCAAACATGGAGCGCGCAAGCGGAGGATCCTCGAACACCGGTATGCCGTTCTGCTCGGCGATCTCCCTGATTTTGAGCGCGACGAGGTCCTGGCCCTTGGCCAGCACCACCGGTGCGTCGTTTTCTTCACGCGCGTAACGCAGCGCCACGGCATAGTGCGTCGGGTTGGCGATGACGAGCGTCGCCCGGTGCACATTGTTGATCATACGCCGGCGCGCGCGGTCGCGCATCAGCGAGCGCTGCCGGCCCTTGACGAAGGGGTCGCCCTGCGCCTGCTTGTTTTCTTCCTTCACCTCGTGGCGTGTCATCTTCAGTTCGGTGAACCAGTGATGGCGCGTCCAGAAAAGATCGGCGATCGCCACGATCGCGGTGGCGATCAGCATGACGATGATGATCTTGCGCATCGCCGTCGTCGTCCGCACGAGGATGGTCTGAGGATCGGAGAACATCGCGTCGATCGAGCTGAAATATTCGCTTCTCATCACGAAGAACAGGATGATCCCGACGATGACGACCTTGAACAGCGACTTTCCGAATTCGATGAGGCCGGGCAGGCTGAACAGCCGCGTCCAGCCTTTGACCGGGGAGATGCGCGAGAACTGCGGCCGGATACGTTCGAGCACCGGTGTCGGCAGGTTCTGGAAGACGGCGGAGGCGATGCCGAACACCATGAACAGGATGAAGGCGGGCGCCACCAGCGCCGCACTTGCCCAGCCGATACGGACGAACAGCGATAGGATATCCGGCCCCGTCTCGATTTTCCATTGGTCGGGCTGCTCGAAGATGTCGCGCAGCGTTTCCGTCATGCGCCCGACGCTGTCGGGGAGGAAGAACACCAGATAGATGTAGGTGGCGAGAATGGTCGCGAAGATGGACAGCTCGCGCGAAAACGGCACGTTGCCTTTTTCCGCGGCATCGGTTTGCTTTTTCGCGGTCGGGGCTTCTGTTTTGCTGTCCTTGTCATCGTCTGCCAAGTCGCGGCCCTCCGTCAAAGAAATAGGCTGCAGCTAATGCATGCCGCCCAAAAATGTGCAGCGGTTTTGGGATGACGACATGCATCAAAACAAAGACCCAAAGCGCGTCGCAGGAACCGGGTTCTCTGCGACGCGCTTTGGAGCGCAGCCTATTGCTGGAAGGGTAGTCGCCTGTGGCACGGCGATCAACAGCTGCCGTACGGCATGCCGGATTTGTCAACAGTCTCGAAGTGCCGATGCATGCAACGGGAAAACGACGTGCACAATAGACGGAGCGAAAACGAGTCGCATGAATCAGCGCACTGCGACGCGTTTTAGGCGGCTGCCGAAGCGTCGCCTTCTTTCTCCTTGAGTTCGATCTGGCCGGAATTGGCCAGGCGAATCGCTTCCTGCGCCACGGCGCGGCGGGCAATCGCGATCTCGCGCGGATTGACGCCGCCCATGCCGCTCTGCAGATCCGATTCGATCATGCGGCGCTGGCGTGGGCTGATGGCCGAGAGAACCGATTCGCGGATCTCGGGGGGCGACCCGCGCAGCGCGACGGTGAGCACATCCGTCGAAATGTCGTTGAGCAGCAAGACGCGGCTGCGCTGCGGCATGTACATGAGGTCTTCGAAGAGGAAGATCTTCGGGCGGACCTTGTTGACCGATTCGCGGCTGATCGATTCGAGCGAGGTGAGCAGCGTGTCGACCTGCGGCTTGTCGAGTTCGTTCATGAGATCGGCGACCTTCGTCGAGCCGGCCGCATTGCGCTCTGCCTCGACCTCGGCAAGCAGCGTCATGACCTGGTTCTCGATGATCTGCGCGGCCTTCGGGCTGACCGTCTTCATGTTGACCGTTCTGTTCATGATGTCGGCGCGACGATTGTCGGGGAGTTGCAGCAGCACCTTGGCGCCGAAGTTGGAAGGCATCATCGAAAGAATATAGGCGACGGTCTGCGGATGTTCGCGCAGCAGGAACTGTGCGACGAATGTCGGCTCCGCTTCGCTGAGGCGATCCCAGATCGAGGTTTCGTAGGCTTGGAATGCGGTGCGACGGCCAAGCAGGCTGTCGACCTCGTCGGGCGTCAGGCCTTCTTCGAGAATGGCCTCGATCGCCTTGGCGTTGTCCATCAGTCCGGCGCCCTCGGTGAAGAGGTCCTCGAACTCGGCGACGAGCAGCAGCAGTTCATCCGGCGGAATGGCACGAAGCGACTGGGCGGATGAGATAATGGTCTGAAGTTCGGCTTGGGTGAAATACTTCAGCAGCCGGCCGGCGACGCCCTTTCCCATAGCGAGAAGAACAGCCGCCGCCTTTTCAGCCTGGGTCAACGGTTTCCCGGCTAGCGCGCCGCCGAAATCGTCAAAGTCCATCATGGTCTAACCTCTCCGTCCCACACAGGGATCAGGCTTTTTTCGTACTCAAAACTTCTATCAGTTTCACACCGAATCGCGTGTCGTCGTGATCAAGCACCGTAATTTCGCCGCGTGCAATCCTGCGGCCGTTCACCATGATCTCGACGGGTTCGCCGATCTTCTTGTCGAGGGCGATGGTCGCCCCTTCATTGAGGTTCATCAGGCCGGAGACCTGCATGCGGCTGGTGCCGAGCATGATCTGGACATCGATCGGAATGTCCATGATCAGATCGAAATTGGAATTCAAAGCGCTGCCGAGCGGAGCCGGCGAGCCCTCGAAAGAGGCGCTGCTGCCGAAATCCATGCCGGCAGCCTGGCTGGCATTGCCAGCGCCGAAATCGCCGCCGAAGTCGTCGCTGCCGAAGGGGCTTTCCGAAGCCTCGCCGCCGAAGGCCGCCAGGTCCGTTCCTGTCGCGAAAGGGTCGCTCTGCAGGTCGTCGCCAAACTGCGGTAGGTCGCCATCGGCATCCTGCTTCAGCACGCCGCGCAGATCGTCGATCGCCTGGTCGAGATCCGCTTCGCTGCCCGGAATATCCAGGGAGAGGTCGCTGTTCTGCTGTGTTTTCTTCGTAGCCATGAAATCACTATTCCAGTTGAAACTTGCCTCAAACTGCCTTTGCAGCCCAAAAGCCAGAGAACCGATTAATTCATTAAATGACGGATGAGCTCGTCATCCGAGTTCATCGTATCCTTGACGCGGACCATGTAGTTTTCGCCTGAACGCCCGAACTCGCACACATACAATTCCTTGCTGTTGGCGCTGACCTCGACGCGCACGTCGCCGCTGTCGTGGAACGGAATGACGTCGCCGACCATCAGCTTCGATATCGTGCGCAGCGTCAGGTCCTGCAGCCTGATCTTGGCCTCGAGCGTGACATGCGAGCGGCGGACCTGGTCGCCGAGCTGTTCGGTCCATTCCGCCGAGCTGCTGCCAGCCTGGCGCTTCGGCTTCGGCGGCGTCACCGTGGTCTTGAGCAGCGCCGTCTGCGGAACGATCAATGCGAATTCCGAAACGATGCCGGCAAGGGTGATTGACATGTTGATGGCGGCGGCGAACTCGTCCGGGCGATCCTCGGCCGGGCGGGCGCGTGTGTCATGGGAGTGCGGAGCCGAAAGGCTCGGTTCGAAGCCGCCCGGCGCGTTGACGGCCGAGCGCAGCACCTTGGCGATCTTGTCGAAGACCATGACCGCCAGATCGAGTTCGATGATCGAAAGCACCCGATCGGCCGGTTCTTCGATCGTATCGGCGGTGGCGCCGAGCAGGTGCTCCATCAGCGTGATGACGAACCCGTTGCCGCAGGCCAGCGTAATGTTCTGCGACCAGTTGCGCAGCGTCGCGTCGACGAGCGTGACGTTCGCACTCAGGTCGTCGACCAGATGGTTCTTGTAGCCGATCTCGCAGCCGAGATAGTTGACCGTCACGTCGAGCCCGGTCTCGCTTTTGATGACGTCGGGAAAGAATTCGCTGTAGATTTCCCCAAAGGAGCTGCAGATCTTGGCGACCCTGCCTTTGTCGCCAAGCCCGCCTGTCAGTTTGGCGAGAAGGGCAGGATCCATAGCCGGTTTGTCGTGCGAAGGATTGCTCATGGTCATTTAAGCCGCCTTGTTTTCGCCGCCTGGATTCATCATTTCCTGTTCGACCGCATCGATGGACGGACGCTCGTAGGCCGAAATCGTCTTGCGGCCGTATTCGAGAGCGACCTGCGGCACCGACCCGTTCATATAGGCAAGTAGTGTCTGCTTGACGATGACGTAGAGGCGGTGCTGCTTGTTGCGTACCACCTTGATCTGCGAGACCAGCGGCGAGCAGACGCAGTAAGACAAGAGAATGCCGAGGAAGGTGCCGACAAGCGCCGAGCCGATCAAATGGCCGAGCACTTCAGGCGAATCATTGATGTGGGCCATCGCCTTGATGACGCCGAGAACGGCCGCGACGATGCCGATCGCCGGGAAGGAATCGCCCATGATCTGGATCGAGTGGTAGGGCTTCATCTTGTCGTGCATGATGGTGTTGAGCTCTTCATCCATCAGCGCTTCGATCTCGTGGCTGCGCGCGTTGCCGATGATGATCAGGCGCACGTAGTCGCAGATGAACGCTGTCAGTTCCTTGTTCTTTAGAACAGTCGGAGCCTGCTGGAAGATCGTCGATTCGGCCGGATTGTCGATATGGGCTTCGATTTCGTTGCGCGACTTGGTGCGCAGGTCGCGCATCAGCGAATAGAGCACGCCGAGCGTGTCGAGATAATTGCGTTCCTTCGGCACGGCGTGCTTGAAGGCTTCGCCGAGCGCCTTGCCGGAATCCTTCACCACCTTCATCGGGTTCGCCATGATGAAGCTGCCGAGACCGGCGCCACCGATGATGACGAATTCGAAGGGCTGGAACAGGGCGTCCACGTGGCCGCCCATCGCCATGAAGCTGCCGATGACACAGCCGCAAGTCACTATAAATCCGATAATGATATTCATCGTCAGCCCAATCTGAACGTTACTTTTCTCTAAGACGGATAGGATTTCTGCCTTGCGTGAGGCTGATGAAAAGGCCGCTCGCAAGGCATTTCCACGTGCCAGCTTCGCGCAAGCATCTGCCGTCAGTCTAAAGGAGACGAATGGGTGTCCGCACCCGTTTTCTGAGATGCCGCCTCAGCGAAATCCCGGCCGAACCACTCAAGACGACGCCCGGCTTTTCGTTCCGTTCATCGCCAATGCTTGGAGCTTACCGACATGCAATCCGGTCTTTATGTTTCTCTGTCGTCGCAGATGGCCCTCGAAAAGCGCCTGAACACCATCGCGGACAACATGGCGAACGTGAACACCACCGGTTTTCGCGCCACTGAGGTGAAGTTCGACGAGATGGTGGCGAATACCAAGAACAAGCTGAATACCAAGGTCGCCTTCGTTTCCCAGGGCAACGACTACCTGAACGAAGGAAATGGCGAACTGCAGCATACCGGCAACATGCTCGATTTCGCCATCAAGGGCGATGCCTGGTTTGCGCTCGATACGCCGGCCGGCCGCGTGCTGACGAGGGACGGGCGCTTCACGATCAAGGATACCGGCGAACTCGTGTCGATCAGGGGATATCCCGTTCTCGACGCCGGCGGCGCGCCGATCCAGCTCAACACCAAGGGCGGCGAGCCGGCCGTCGGCACCGACGGCATCATCTATCAGGCCGACCGCCAGGTCGCTTCGCTCGGTCTGTTCGAAGCCGATATCAGCAAGGGTTACCTGCGCTACGAAAACAGCGGCATCATGACCACCGACCAGCCGCGCGCCGTTGTCGACCGCTTCAATATCGGTGTCGAGCAGGGATATCTCGAAAACTCCAATGTCAACGCCATGCGCGAGATCACCCAGCTGATCGAAGTCAACCGCGCCTTCGAAAGCGTTTCGTCGCTGATGCGTGACAGCGAGGATTCCTTCAAGGAAGCCGTCCAGACGCTTGGGGGCAGCCGCTGATGCACGTCGCCAGAAATGTCCGGCGGTTTTGGGAGGACGGCATGCATAAGAGCAAAGGCCGAAAATGCGGCGCATGCTGCATGCTGCACGCGACGTGTTTTAGGGCGGGACTTGAAGCATGAGCACCAGGCTACTGTCCGAGGACGGCCTTTCCCCGAAGCTGGCGCATCTGGCAGGCCTCGTCGAGCGCTATGCATCGCCGGAGTTCGCCGTTGCCCATGGCGGTCGCGTGCAGACCATCGCCGCCGGCCATTACACGGTGCGCGGTCTCTCCCGCCATGTTCGTCTCGGGGAGTTCGTCGCCCATAAATCGGCCACCGGCATCCATCTCGGCGAAGTCGCGCGCGTCGAGCCGGACCTGATCTATGTCTGCCCGATCGAACCCGGCGAGCCGATCGGCATCCACGATACGGTCATCCGCAAGGGCGCCTTCCGCATTTCGCCGTCGGACAGCTGGTGCGGGCGCACCGTCAACTCGCTTTGCGAGCCGATCGACGGGCTGGGTCCGATCACCGAGGGCCTCGATCGCCGCTCGATCTCCAACACCGCGCCGCCTTCGATGACCCGCAAGCGTGTTCAGACCGGCTTCAAGACCGGGGTGCGCGCCATCGACATCTTCTCGCCGCTCTGCCTCGGACAGCGCCTCGGCATCTTCGCCGGTTCCGGCGTCGGCAAGTCGACGCTTCTGTCGATGCTCGCCCGCGCCGATGCCTTCGACAAGGTTGTCATTGCTCTCGTCGGCGAACGCGGCCGCGAGGTGCGCGAATTCATCGAGGATACGCTCGGCAGCAATATGAAGAAGGCGATCGCCGTCGTCGCCACCAGCGACGAGAGCCCGATGCTGCGCAAGATGGCACCGCTGACGGCGGTCACCATCGCCGAGCATTTCCGCGACAAGGGGGAGAACGTCCTCTTCATCGTCGACAGCGTCACGCGTTTCGCCCATGCGATCCGCGAAGTGGCGACCGCCTCCGGCGAGCCGCCGATCGCGCGCGGTTATCCCGCGTCCGTCTTCACCGAGCTGCCGCGCCTGCTGGAACGCGCCGGTCCCGGCCCCGAGGGCGCCGGCACCATCACGGCGATCATCTCGATCCTCGTCGACGGCGACAACCACAACGACCCGATCGCCGACTCGACGCGCGGCATTCTCGACGGTCACATCGTCCTGCAGCGCAGTCTCGCCGAAGAAGGGCGTTATCCGCCGATCGATCCGCTGGCCTCGATCTCGCGTCTCGCCCGCAAGGCCTGGACGCCGGACCAGGAAAAGCTGGTGTCGCGGCTGAAAGTGCTGATCCACCGCTTCGAGGAGACGCGCGACCTGCGCCTGATCGGCGGTTATCGCCAGGGCGCCGATCCCGATCTCGACATGGCGGTCAAGCAGGTGCCCATCATTTACGACGTCCTGAAGCAGTCGCCGGGCGACCGTGACTCGCCCGATGCCTTTGCCGATCTCGCCGGCGCGCTCAAGGCCGCAGCCGGTATGGGCAATCAGGGCGGACAGATTCAGAGGAGATAGACGTGGCTGAATTCGACGACGAACGCATCGCTTCCTTGAAGCAGCGCAGGAAGACCGCCATGCTGGATCGGCTTCTGACCTTCACCGGCCTGGCGCTGGCCGGCGCCGCCGCTTTCTTCCCCTGGTATGTGTTCTTCAACGAGGACAAGTTCGGCATCAACGTCGCCGCCAGCGGCAATTCCCGCGACCTGCCGGATTGGCCGGCCCGCAACGTCTTCAGCGTCTCGCCGCTTGCCATGGTCAACAAGAACGAGGGAGAGAAGAAAGCTCCGCCGATCGATCCGCTGACGACGGCGACGGTCTCCGATCTCGGCAAGGAGCGCGATGGTGGCCCGATACTGGAAGATCAGCCCTTTCCCGGCAAATCTTCCTTCCGCCTGCTGCACGTCTCCAACGGCCGGGCGCTGATCGAGGATACCTCGGGCATGTATGTGGTGCGCATCGGCTCGATCCTGCCCGACGAAAGCCGCCTTGCGGCCCTCGAGCAGCGCGACGGAAAATGGGTGATCGTCACCTCCAAGGGCGAGACCTACCAGAACAATTGAACCTGCCCGCAGGTGCCGAACACGAAAGGGCTCCGCCGCGAACCGGCCGGAGCCCGGTTTCCTTTTGGAGCTCCGCTTTCCTTTAGCCGTGGCCTTCTCCGAAAAGCGGCTCGAAGCCTGAATTCCCGTAAGTCCCACGCAAGATTACCGCACTAGGTTCGGGGCAGTAAAAACGGAGAGTTCTCATGCAACCGATCCAACTTTTCGACTTGGCTTCGCGACAGGCGGAATGGCTGACGGTCCGTCAGCAGGTTGTTGCCAGCAACATCGCGAATGCCAATACCCCGAAGTTCCATGCCAAGGATGTCACGCCTTTTGACGCCGTGCTCGACAAGTCCGATATCACCATGGCGCGCACCAATCCGGCGCATCTGAGCGGCAATGATTTCAGCGACAGCGGCGATATCGACGTCAAGGAAGCGGCACTCGACCAGGAAATCGGCATCCAGGAATCCGGCAATACGGTCGGTTTGGCCGAAGAGCTCTCCAAGTCGGGCGATATCAAGCGCCAGTACGATCTGAACACCTCGTTGGTCAGTTCCTTCAACCGTATGATGTTGATGACCGTCAGGAAGTAAAATCATGGATCCGCTTTCAGCAGCAATGAAAATCGCCGGTTCGGGACTCGAGGCGCAGTCGACGCGCCTGCGCATCGTCTCGGAGAACATCGCCAACGCCCGCTCGACCGGTGATACGCCCGGTGCTGACCCCTATCGCCGCAAGACAATCACCTTCGGCCAGCAGATGGATCGCACCAGCGGCGTCGAGACGGTCAACGTCAAGAAGGTCGGTGTCGACGAAGGCGATTTCAGCACGGAATTCGACCCCAGCAATCCGGCTGCGGACCAGAAGGGCGTCGTCAAGCTGCCGAACGTCAACATCCTCGTCGAGATGGCCGACATGCGCGAAGCCAACCGCTCCTATGACGCCAATCTGCAGACGATCAAGCAGACCCGCGATCTCATCTCCTCCACGATCGATCTCCTGAAGAGCCAATAATAATGATCAGCAGCGTCCAGAATGTCAGCAATCTTTCGATGACCCGCGCGCTTGGCGCCGTCGACACCGAAAATTCCGCCTCATCGTCTGCCGCCGCCACCATGCCGGGCACCGCCGGTGCGGCCAACGGCATGAGCTTCGCATCTGTCATGGGCAACATGGCGAGCGATGCGGTCAGCAGCCTGAAGGGTGCGGAAAGCATGTCTTTTGCCGGGATCAAGGGTACAGCGACGACGCGTGAAGTCGTTGATTCCATGCTCCAGGCCGAGCAGACGCTGCAGACCGCAATTGCCATCCGCGACAAGGTCGTCTCGGCCTTTCTCGAAGTCACCAAGATGCAGATGTAACTGATTTGAGGACGAACACATGAGAGCGCTCGCCATTGCAGCAACGGGCATGGATGCCCAGCAGACCAATCTGGAAGTCATCGCGAACAACATCGCGAACATCAACACGACGGGTTTCAAGCGCGCCCGCGCTGAATTCTCCGATCTTCTCTACCAGACAGAACGCGCCAAGGGTGTCGCCAACCGCGCCAACCAGGCCGTAGTGCCGGAAGGCGCCAATATCGGCCTCGGCGTCCAGACCTCGGCGGTCCGCAACCTGCATCTCCAGGGCGAACTGACGCAGACCGGCAACGACCTCGACGTGGCGCTGATCGGCAAGGGCTTCTTCCAGATCCAGTCGACCGACGGCACGACGCTTTATACCCGCGCCGGCGCCTTCAACAAGAACGACCAGGGCCAGCTCGTCACCATCGACGGCTACGAGGTTCTTCCCGGCATCACCATTCCGACGGGCTCGACCGAGCTGACCATCAGCCGCTCCGGCGAAGTCTCGGCGAAGCTGCCGGGTGCGACGGATGCGACCGTGCTCGGTCAGCTGACGCTTGCCGACTTCGTCAACGAGGCGGGCCTCCAGCCGCTCGGCGACAATCTCTTCCAGGAAACGGCCGCCTCCGGCGAAGCCGTCATCGGCAATCCCGATGAGGAAGGTTTCGCTTACATGAAGCAGGGTTATCTGGAATCGTCGAACGTCGATCCGGTGAAGGAAATCACCGAGCTGATCTCGGCCCAGCGCGCTTACGAAATGAATTCCAAGGTGATCACCACCGCTGATGAAATGGCCTCCATCGTCAGCAAGAACCTGAAGTAAAGGGAAGGGCCGAAACATGATGTTTTGCCGGGTAGGACACATCTCAGGATGGGTGGCGGCCGCCACGATCGCAGTCGCGGGCATTTTCTTGCCCGCGGAGGTGGATGCCGGCATGGGTTATGCCGTTGTCCCGACAACGATCATCTACCCCGGCGATACATTGTCGGCCAGCCAGCTTCAGGAGGTCGAGGTCACCAACCCCAACCTCGCCGGCGACTATGCCAAATCCCTTTCACAGGTCGAAGGCCTGGTTTCCAAACGCACGCTCTTGCCGGGTCGTACGATTTCTGTCTCGGCGCTGCGCGACCCCTATACAGTGACGCGCGGCTCTACGATCCGCCTGGTCTTTTCGCTTGGCCCAATGACCATCTCCGCCGCCGGCACGCCGCTTGAAGACGGCGCGACGGGGCAGCTCATCCGCGCGCGCAATATGGATTCCGGCGTCATCGTCAGCGGCACGGTGCTTGCGGACGGCACGGTCCATGTGAGGGCAAAATGAAATTGTTCTTCCGTTTCTTAACCCTTGTCGCGGTTCTCGCCATGAGTTTGGCCGATGTCGCGCCCGCTTGGGCGCTGACCTCCCGCATCAAGGACATCGCCTCGCTTCAGGCCGGCCGCGACAACCAGTTGATCGGTTACGGCCTGATCGTCGGCCTGCAGGGAACCGGCGACGGCTTCCGTTCCTCACCCTTCACCGAGCAGTCGATGCGGGCGATGTTGCAGAACCTCGGCATCTCGACCCAGGGCAGCCAGTCCAGCGCCAAGAACACCGCGGCGGTGATGGTCACCGCCAACCTGCCGCCCTTTGCAAGTCCGGGCAGCCGTATCGACGTCACGGTCAGCTCGCTCGGAGACGCCACGTCGCTGCGCGGCGGCACGCTCGTCATGACCTCGCTGTCCGGCGCCGACGGCCAGATCTACGCGGTCGCGCAGGGCGCCGCCATCGTTTCCGGTTTTCAGGCGCAGGGCCAGGCGGCGACCGTGACCGAAGGCGTCACCACCGCCGGCCGCGTGCCCGGCGGCGCGATCATCGAACGCGAACTGCCGTCCCGCTTCAAGGATTCGGTCAATCTCGTCCTGCAGTTGCGCAACCCCGACTTCTCGACGGCGATCCGCATTGCCGACATCGTCAACGGTTATGCTTCGGCGCGTTTCGGCGGTCCGGTCGCCGAAGCCAAGGATTCGCAGGAAGTGGTGATCCAGAAGCCGCGCACGGCCGATCTTACCCGGCTGATGGCCGATATCGAAAATCTCATCGTCGAAACCGACACGCCGGCCAAGGTCGTTATCAACGAGCGCACGGGCACGATCGTCATCGGCTCTGACGTCCGCGTCTCGCCGGTCGCCGTCAGCTACGGCACCCTGACGGTTCAGGTCACCGAGACGCCGCAGATCATCCAGCCCGAACCCTTCTCGCGCGGCCAGACCGCCGTCCAGCCGCAGACCGATATCGCGGCCGAGCAGACTGGCGGGCGCGTCGCCATCATCGATGGGCCCGACCTCAGGACCCTCGTCGCCGGCCTCAACAATATCGGCGTAAAACCGGATGGCATCATCGCCATTCTCCAGGGCATCAAGTCGGCAGGCGCCCTGCAGGCGGAGCTTGTGCTGCAATGATAAAGATCATCAATCCTGACATGACGGTCCTGCAACTGCTGCGCCGGCTGGCGCTGCCGGCCGCAGGCCTCGTTCTTCTGTCAATCCCCGGCGCCTTCGCGCAGGAACATGCGCCCGCTGGCGACATCACCTCCCAGGACGAGATCAAGCAGTTCTGCACCAACATCGCCGATCCCGCCCGCGACCAGCGGTACCTCCTGCAGAAGCAGGAACTGGAAAAGCTTCGCGCCGACATCGATGCCCGCATGGCGGAGATGGACAAGCGCAAGGCCGAATACCAGGACTGGCTGAAGCGGCGCGACGATTTCCTGAAGCAGGCGGAAGCCGGACTCACCGAAATCTACAAGAAGATGAAGCCGGATGCGGCCGCACTCCAGTTGCAGGACATGAAGATCGAGGTGGCCTCCGCCGTGATCATGCGGCTCGGTCCGCGGCAGTCGAGCCTCATCCTCAACGAGATGGACCCGAAAAAGGCCGCGTCCATCGCCAGCGTCATCGCCAGTGCGTCCGATCCCAATACGTCGAAGGATCCTTCATGAATATGCGTTTTCCGGCCGCGATCGCCGCCCTCGCGCTCCTTGCAGGCTGCCAGTCTCCGACGGCAGTCAGCGAGATCGGCCGCGCGCCCGCCATGAGCCCGATCGGCAGCGGCCTTGCCTACGGCCAGACGCCGCAGATGGCGCTTTATCCGAAGCAGCCGCGCGCCGTGGCGCAGGGCTATTCGCTGTGGAGCGATTCGCAGGCCGCCCTGTTCAAGGATGCGCGCGCGCTCAACGTCGGCGACATCCTGACCGTCGACATCCAGATCAACGACAAGGCTTCCTTCGACAACGAGACCAACCGCAGCCGCACGAATTCGAGCGGCATGAACTGGGACGTCAACGCCCAGATCTTCGGTTGGACGCCCGAGTCCAAGACCGACCTGACCTATGGTTCAGACACCAGTACCGACGGCAAGGGCAAGATCGAGCGCACCGACAAGATCACCCTGCTTGTCGCCGCCGTCGTCACCGGCATTCTCGAAAATGGCAACCTCGTCATATCGGGCTCGCAGGAAGTCCGCCTGAACCAGGAACTACGCATCCTGAACGTCGCCGGCATCGTTCGTCCGCAGGACGTCAATTCCGACAACCAGATCTCCTACGACAAGATCGCCGAAGCCCGCATCTCCTACGGCGGCCGCGGGCGCCTGATGGAAGTGCAGCAGCCGCCACGCGGCCAGCAGGCCGTCGATCTTTTCTCGCCGCTTTGAGGTTGAACGACGATGGCAGAGCCAGACGCAAGCGCAGGTCAACCGAAGAAGAAATCCGCGGCGCTGATGACGATCATCGGCATCGCCGTCCTGACCTTGCTCGGCGCCGGCGGCGGCTGGGCGGTCGGCACGATCGTCGCGCCCAACGTCAAGGGCGCCAAGGAGGCCGAGCAGGCCAAGGAAGCCGAGGCCAAGAAGAAGGCCGAGGAAGGTCTGGCGCGGATTTCGACCGAGGCCAACAACATCGTCCAGCTCGAGCCGATCACGTCGAACCTTGCCTACCCCTCGGAAAACTGGGTGCGACTCGAAGTCGCGCTGCTGTTTAACGGGCCGCCGGATGTCAAGGTTTCCGAGGATATTCATCAGGATATCCTCGCCTATATCAGAACCGTTTCCCTCCAGCAGATCGAGGGGCCGCGGGGCTTTCAATATCTCAAGGATGACATACAGGAACGTGTTGACCTTCGCTCGCAAGGGCGGGTATCGAAGGTCATGTTCAGGACATTTGTCATCGAATGATTCGTCTCATAGTTTTCCTTGCCGCCATGATGGCGGTACCGGAACTGGCGGTGGCACAGCAGCTGCCGACTGACTTATTGAACGTGCCGGTCGATGGCTCCGTTGCCGCCTGGATCATCCGCACTTTCGGCCTGCTGACCATTCTTTCGGTCGCGCCGGGCATCCTGATCATGGTGACGAGCTTTCCGCGCTTCATCATCGCCTTCTCGATCCTGCGTTCAGGCATGGGTCTCTCCTCGACGCCCTCCAACATGATCCTCCTGTCGCTGTCGCTGTTCATGACCTTCTACGTCATGTCGCCGACCTTCGATCAGGCCTGGCAGAACGGCGTGCAGCCGCTGCTTGCCAATCAGATCAACGAGACCGAGGCGGTCCAGCGTATCGCCGAACCCTTCCGCACCTTCATGGCGGCCAATACCCGCGACAAGGATCTGGCGCTCTTCGTCGATCTGGCGCGCGAACGCGGACAGAATATCCAGACGACCGATCCGATCGACTACCGCGTGCTGATCCCGGCCTTCATGATTTCCGAGATTCGCCGCGGCTTCGAGATCGGCTTCCTCGTTGTGCTGCCGTTCCTCGTCATCGATCTGATCGTCGCCACCATCACCATGGCGATGGGCATGATGATGCTGCCGCCGACCTCGATCTCGCTGCCGTTCAAGATTCTCTTCTTCGTGCTGATCGACGGCTGGAACCTGCTCGTCGGCAGCTTGGTGCGCTCGTTCAGCTGAGCGGCTGCCGCTAAAACGTGCTGCGCAAAGCACGCAGCGGTGCTGCGATCACAACATGCGTAAAAGCCAGGACCGGAGTGCGGGAGCGAATCTGAAAGATTGCGACGCGGCTTTAGCATTCACCAATGAAAAACCCGCCGGAGCGATCGCCCCGGCGGGTTTTTCGTGGCGGTTGAAAAGCCTCACTCGGCCGCGAATGGCCCCGTGCGCGGCGGCAGCGCCGGAATGTCCATGTGATCGGGTGCAAGACCCTGCTTGGCACGCTCGGCCATGATTTCATAGGCCTGCTCAAGATGGTTGCAGAACCGTTCGGCATCGAAGAGCGGCGCAATGTAACGCTTTTCCTTGAGATGCGCCTTGTATGCGGCGATCCGTCCGGGATTCTGAGCCAGCTCGACAGCCATATCCTCATAGGCCTGCAGGTCGTCTGCGACGAGGTCGGGCAGGTCGATGGCCCTGAGCAGGCTCTCGCTGACGCGTGAGGCGAAGTTGGTGCCCTTGACGGTCAGAACCGGCAGGCCGCCCCAGAGCTGCTCCGAGGTGGTCGTGTGGCCGTTGACGGGGAAGGTATCGATGCCGATGTCGGCCGCCTGCTGACGGTCGATGTGTTCTTCGTAGGGTGCGCGCGGGCAGAAGATGATCCGCTTGGCGGAGATCCCCGCCGCCTGGAATTGCTTCAAGAGATTCGCCTGGTTGCGCGGCGTGTTCGCCATCAGCCAGAGCACGCTGTTCGGCGCACGCTTGAGAATGCGGCACCAGCTGTTGATCGTCTCCGGCGTAATCTTGCGGTTACCGTTGAAGGACGCAAAGATGAAGGCGTCTTCCGGCAGGCCAAGCTGCTCGCGGGTGACAGGGCGCGGCTTCGGGCGATGCATCGGGTCGTTCGGCTGATAGCTTTCCGGCAGCCGGCAGAATTTCTCATGGTAGAAGGGCTTGGCCACCTCGGGCAGCACCGAATGGTCGCCGATGACGTAGTCGAGGTCGATATTGACCGTGCTCCCGGGGAAGCCGAGCCAGCCGACATGAACCGGTGCGAGCGGCAGGTTGAAGGCCGGCGCGCGGCTGCCCGAAGTGTGGCCCTTCAGGTCGACCATGATGTCGATATTGTGCTCGCGCACCACTTCCAGCACCGCCTGATCGGAGAAGCCGTGAATGGTGACGACCCGGCCCCAGCGGCTGCGGTCGGTCGTGTTGTGCTTGAGGTACTCCGGGCCTGTGTGGCAGAAGAGCGTCACCTCGAACCGGTCCTTGTCGTGCAATTCGAGGATGCGCTGCAAGAGCTTCATCGTCGCATGGCGATCCCAGAAGTCCGATGACATGTAGCCGATCCGGATCTTGTCCGACCAGCTGTGCGGCTGGCTGCGACGGAAGGCCACCCGTTCCGGATTGAGGGGGGTGGTGCCGATCGTCGCATACCGGTTGAAGTCCTCATTGCCGCACCAGTGCAGATGATAGAACGGGTTGTCCTTGCGCAGGATCTCGATATCGCCCTTTGCAAGGGCCGCGTCGATTACTGCCTGATGCTTGCTCGCCTCTTCGAACTCGTTGAATTCGCGGGCGAAAACAAGGTGAAGGAAGCGGAATGCCAGATTCCCGGGAAAACGCTTGAAGATATTGCGCGCCAGGTTCTGGTTGGTTGCGTCGTTCAGATCGTCGCTCAGCAGCAGCGCCGCCAGGCGCATATGCTCTGGATTGGAGCTTTGCGACAGCACCGTCTTGAACGGGCGGATGATATCCCGCTGCTGGCGCTTCAGATAGATAGCGGTGATGATGAACGCGAGCTCCGGGTCTTCCTGCGCCTTGGCGAGGTTTCGCATGGCGATCAGCAGGGCATCGTCCTCGTTGCCGGTCTCGTAGTGCAGCTTGGCAGCCTGTTTCTGGTATTCGTAGGAATTCGGTCCTTCGCAGTTGCCGGCCAGGCCATAGGCTTTCGCGGCATCGGCCTTGAAGCCGAGCTGCACGAGGTTCTTGGCCAGCAGCGCATAGGTCTTGGCGTCCTGCTGGATATCCATCAGCTGGTTGAGCGTTGCCAAGGACTGTGTGTAGCGGCCCATCTGGTAATCCTTGGATGCCGCAGAGAACGAAACTTTGCTGTTCAAAACCCAACTCCGTGAAGGAAATGTTCTGGCGTCGATCGCCGCGGCACGGACAGGCCGTCCTCCGCAAAACGAGCGGATCGGTCCGATGGTGCTATCTCGGCGCCTGCCACATTGGCATTCGAAGCTTGCTTGAAACCGGTGCGCTTGGTGAACCTCTGTTTTCGCGGGGAAATGCCGACTTTTGCCCAGGGAAAACGCTTGGTTTTCAAGAGAATTAGAATGCAAAGGAATATATTCAGCAAGCATTAACTATGGCCCGCGAGGAGCCGGCCTGGAGCCTGTATTTTTAAGGAGTTGGCAAGCATTGGCTGCGAGATTGCCCTGGACATGACGGGTTTGGGCCAAACAAAAAAGGCGCCGAGTAGCATGAAGCTGGTCCGTCATCGCCGGTACTATAGTCCGGTATGTCCTCCTTTTTGTATCTAGTTTTCCAGGGGACAGACTTATGACAAGCATTAACACGAATACTTCCGCGCAGGCCGCTCTCCAGACGCTGCGTAACGTTAACCAGAGCCTCAACAGCACGCAGAACCACGTTTCGTCTGGTTACCGCGTTGAAAAGGCTTCGGATAACGCTGCTTACTGGTCGATCGCAACGACCATGCGTTCTGACAACAAGGCCCTCTCGGCTGTCTCCGACGCTCTCGGCGTAGGCGCTGCAAAGGTCGACACCGCTTACACCGCCATGGACAGTGCCATCGACGTCGTCGGCGAGATCAAGGCGAAGCTCGTTGCCGCGACTGAAAATGGCGTCGACAAGGCCAAGGTGCAGGAAGAAATCAGCCAGCTGCAGCAGCAGCTCCTGAGCGTCGCGCAGTCGGCTTCCTTCAACGGCGAAAACTGGGTTGCCGGCGCCTCCGGCACCAAGAGCGTTGTTTCTTCGTTCGTCCGCGACGGCTCCAACGCCGTTTCGATCACGACGACCGACTACGTACTCGACAGCGGCTCTGCGGGCAACGTTCTGTTCGGCATGAGCGGCGGCTCGGTCGAAACCTCCACGGGTATCCTCGGCACTTCGACCGGTGCGACTGGTTCGATCTACGCAATGGACATCACCAACTTCACCGCCGGCCAGATCCAGTCGGCTCTGACCAACGTTGAATCGGCTCTGAAGGCCATGACCAGCGCTGGCGCTGCTCTCGGCTCGCTCTCCAGCCGCATCGACGCCCAGGACAACTTCGTGTCCGCTCTGAGCGACTCGATCGACTCCGGTGTCGGCCGTCTCGTCGACGCCAACATGGAAGAAGAATCCTCCAGGCTCAGCGCGCTCCAGACCCAGCAGCAGCTGGCAATCCAGTCGCTGTCGATCGCGAACTCCTCTTCGCAGAACATCCTGTCGCTCTTCCGCTAAGACCGGTCGGCACAAGATTTCCAAGTTTCGCGGCCGGGTCATCCCCGGCCGCGAAATGTTTTAATATAAGGTTAATGAAAATCCTTCTAAGTCTCAGATATTTTTAAGATATTTCCAATTCGAATTCAGCTTTCCTTAACCATCTTGCTGTTTTCTAGGCCCATCGAAACGGCGAGTTAACCTTAACAAGAATGGTTAACAGGCATGATGCTGATCGCTGTGGGCCGGCCCAAAATCCGGAATGTCCCTTCTTAAAATCTGCCAACAAGGGGCAAGCAAACTATGACGAGCATCAACACCAATAACGCTGCAATGGCAGCCCTCCAGACTCTCCGTGGCATCAACCAGGGTCTCCAGGAAACCCAGGCTCACGTTTCGTCCGGCTATCGCGTCGGCAAGGCTTCCGACAACGCTGCTTACTGGTCGATCGCAACGACCATGCGTTCTGATAACAAGGCTCTCTCGGCTGTTTCCGACGCTCTCGGCCTCGGCGCTGCAAAGGTCGACACCGCTTACTCCGCCATGGACAGCGCCATCGATGTCGTCGGCGACATCAAGGCGAAGCTCGTTGCCGCCACTGAAAACGGCGTCGACAAGGCCAAGGTCCAGGAAGAAATCAGCCAGCTGCAGCAGCAGCTCCTGAGCGTCGCGCAGTCGGCTTCCTTCTCCGGTGAAAACTGGGTTGCCGGCGCTGACGGCACCAAGAACGTCGTTGCCTCCTTCGTCCGTGACGGCTCCAACGCCGTTTCGGTCGTGATGACCGACTATGTACTCGACAGCGGCTCCATGGGCAACGTTCTGTTCGGCATGAGCGGCGGTTCGGTCGAAACCTCCACGGGTATCCTCGGCACTTCGAATGGTGCGACCGGTTCTGTCTACGCAATGGACATCACCAACTTCACCCTCGGCGAAATCCAGTCGGCTCTGACCAACGTTGAATCGGCTCTGAAGGCCATGACCAGCGCCGGCGCTCAGCTCGGCTCGATCTCCAAGCGCATCGAACTGCAGGAAAACTTCGTGTCCGCTCTCAGCGACTCGATCGACTCCGGTGTCGGCCGTCTCGTCGATGCCAACATGGAAGAAGAATCCTCCAAGCTCAGCGCACTGCAGACCCAGCAGCAGCTGGCCGTCCAGTCGCTGTCGATTGCGAACTCCTCTTCGCAGACCATCCTCACGCTGTTCCGCGGCTAATAACCCTCGGAAACATCAGCCCGCCGGACTCCGGCGGGCACTGGTATCGAGCCGCGCTTCGATGGAGCGCGGCTTTTTTAATGTCTGTTAACGATCCATTAACCATAATGCTGTTTTCTGCGTCCAACGAGACGGTGAGTTAACCAAATTTAAGAACCGGTTAACAGGCATGAAGCTGATCCCCGTTCCCGGTGGCCTTCCGGAATGTCCCTTTTTTCTTTTTGCCGACGAGGGGCAATCATTTCATGACCAGCATTTTGACGAACGTCGCGGCGATGGCCGCTCTCCAGACACTCCGCGGCATCAACGACAACCTTGAGGACACGCAGAACCGCGTATCATCGGGTTACCGCGTCGAAAAGGCTGCTGACAACGCCGCCTACTGGTCGATCGCAACGACCATGCGTTCGGATAACAAGGCCCTCTCGGCTGTTTCCGACGCTCTCGGCCTCGGCGCCGCCAAGGTCGACACCGCTTACTCCGCCATGGACAGTGCCATCGACGTCATCACCGAAATCAAGGCGAAGATCGTCGCTGCAACCGAAAAGGGTGTCGACAAGGCTAAAGTTCAGGAAGAAATCAGCCAGCTGCAGCAACAGCTCCTGAGCATCGCGCAGTCGGCTTCCTTCTCCGGTGAAAACTGGGTTGCCGGCGCTGACGGCACCAAGAGCGTCGTTTCCACTTTCGTCCGCGATGGCAACGGCAATGTCTCGGTCAAGACGACGGACTATATTCTGGACACGAGCTCCGCGGGCAACGTTCTCTTCGGCATGGACTCGACCGGCACGATCGAGACCAGCTCCGGCATTATCGGCACATCATCCGGTACGATCGGCTCGATCTACTCGATGGACATCACCAACTTCGATTCGCCTGAGATTTCCATGGCCCTGACGTCGATCGAGGCAGGCCTTGAGGCGATGACCAAGGCTGCATCGCAGCTCGGCTCGATTTCCACTCGCATCGAGCTGCAGGAAGGCTTCGTCAGCGCGCTCAGCGATTCGATCGACTCCGGTGTCGGCCGCCTCGTCGACGCCAATATGGAAGAAGAATCCTCCAAGCTCAGCGCCCTGCAAACCCAGCAGCAGCTGGCGATCCAGTCGCTGTCGATCGCCAACTCCAGCGCTCAGAACATCCTTACGCTGTTCCGCAGCTAAGTCAGGCCTGAAGCTGGACCGAATCTTGCGCCATCGTCTGGCCGCACACATAAAGCCTCCCGGACCGCGCCCGAAATGGCGCGGTTTTTTCTTTTACATCAATGGCTTGATCAAGGCTTCGATCGACGCGCCAGGCTCGGCGCCGCGCTCTTGCCCAACGGGTTGATATCAAGTTAACTACGCCTTGAGTTGATTTGCTTTTGCGACACGCCGGTAGAAACCCTGCCGGAGGCATGATGCCACTTCAGTCGCCGCCGGCAATCCGGCCTGCCCTTTCACCTTAATCCGAGACCTGTCGATGACCGTTAAGATTACCAGCGCGGCCGCGGTGAATGCGCTTTCGGTGCTGCGCAGCATCAACAAAGAAGCCAGCCAGACCCAGCAGCAAGTGTCCTCGGGATATCGTATCGAGACGGCCGCCGACGATGCGTCCTATTGGTCGGTCGCAACCGTCATGCGTTCGGACAGCACCAATCTCGGAACGGTCGGAGATGCGCTCGGTCTTGGCGCTGCCAAGGTGGATGCGACCTATACGGCGATGAACTCGGCGATCGATCTCATGAGCCAGATCCGCGCCAAGCTGGTTTCGGCAAGAGAACCTGGTGTCGATAAGGACAAGATCAACGCCGAGATCAGCGAATACAAAGAGCAGTTGCAGACGGTCGTCGAATCGACGTCGTTTGCGGGGGAAAACTGGCTGCTGAACGGCGACACTGCTGCACCGCCGACATGGTCGGTCATCTCGGGTTTCGTGCGCGCTTCGACCGGCGAATATCAGGCCCAGACCATCGATTTCCCATCGTCGCAGACCATCCTCATCGACAAGAACAGTGCGAGCGGCGGCCTGCTGACCAAGGCGGTCGATGCCAACGCGATCAATAACTCCGGCACGACGTCGCGGAATTATTATCTGCTGGATGCCGGCTCGACGACGCCGGCGACGGGTACGGAAATTGCGATCGACGGCAACACGACCGATGCGCAGCTCACCGACATGCTCGACGTGACCGAGTCGCTGCTCTCCTCGCTGACGACCACGGCGGCATCCATCGGCGTGATGAAGACACGCATCGACGATCAGATAGACTATACCGCCGATCTGTCCGATTCGATCGACAAGAGCGTCGGTGCGCTCGTCGATACCGACATGGACGAGGCTTCGATCCGGCAGAAGGCAATCGAAACCCAGAAGCAGATGGCCGTCGAAGCGATCTCGATCCTCAATACGGCCGCAAGCAAGATTCTGATTCTGCTGGAATAAGGAATGGGCGCGATCACGGGTGGCAACGGCGCCATTCATCCTCGCGCAAGTTTGACTTCCTAGTTTCCGGCATGAAGGCATCGTCCGAATCCGTGCCGGCGCAAGGTCAGGCCCTTGCCCGTTTCGAAGGGAGATGTCGGCGCGCAAGGACATTTTGAGCGGGAGCGGGCATGTTGCATGCCTCCCGAATGCTGGATGGTTTTTATGAGCATTTCGCTTTCCCGGTATTTGAAGGATTTCGGCGAACCGGAACCGTCACCGCCGGTCCTCGATATGGATGATTTCGGTGGCGACATGTTCCCCGAAACACTGAGCGAACCGGCGATCGACGTCGAGGCGGAGCGCCGCGAAGCCTATGCGGAAGGTCATGCCGCGGCCACCGCGGAACTGACCGAGAAACACGCGCTGGAGGCGCGGACGCTGGCTGAGGTCCATGCGCGTCAACTCGAGGAGCTGAAGCTTCGCTACGAAGTCGAGGCGGCAGCAGTCATTGCATCCCGCATCCGCGATATTGCCGAAGAGCTCGCTCAGCTGGTCAGCGCCGGCGCCGCCGCCGCCATCGCGCCAGTGATGACGGAAGCGCTTGCCGCCGAAGCTGCCGAAAACCTCGCCACACTGCTGCGCGACGCGATCCTTGAAGGCGCCGCTGGACCGATCGTCGTCAAGGGACCGACCCGGCTTTTCGACATATTGAAGGCCGAGCTCGGCGAACATGCCGAGGCGGTTCGCCATTTTGAGACCGACGATATCGATCTTGCCGTCGAAATCGGTGATTCCGTCATCGTCACCCGTATGTCCGCCTGGGCGGCCAGCTTGAAGAAAGTTCTCGAATGAGCGAAGGCGAAAACCACCACCACGGCAAAAACGAGATCATCATCGTCAAGAGACATGGCGGCGGCGATCACGATGGCGCCCATGGCGGTGCGTGGAAAATTGCCTATGCCGACTTCATGACGGCGATGATGGCGTTCTTCCTGGTCATGTGGCTGGTCAATGCCGCCAACGAGGAGACCAAGGCCTCGGTCGCGACCTATTTCAATCCGATCAAGCTCTCCGACGAAAAGCCGACCGAGAAGGGTCTGAAGAAGCCTGTCGATAACGCCGAAGGCGAGGAGAAGCAGGAGAAGTCGAAGCAGAAGGAAGAAGATCCGAACGACGGCAAGGCCGCGGCGGATGGTGACGACCAGACATCGACATCAGGCGACCAAACCAATTATTCCGAGGCCGATTTCTTCGAAAATCCCTATTCGGTTCTCGCCGAGATCGCCCAGGAAGTCGGCCAGCAGGCCAATGTCAGCGCCAAGGGCGACGGCGGCGCCGCCGATTCCGGTCCGGCCACCGGCGCCGATGGCGGCGAGGCCTATCGTGATCCTTTCGATCCGGATTTCTGGACGAAGCAGGTCGAGGTCACCACGGCCGGCAAGTCGGCGCCTCCCGGCAAGAGCGACCAGCAGGCGGTCGAGAGCGGGACGACCGAGATCGCCAAGCTCGAAGACACCAAGCCGATACCGCTGACCACCGATCAGAAGGCTGCCCCGGAAACCAAGGAAACGAAGGAAGCCAAGGAAACGAAGGGCGCGGTCGAAGCCAAGGACGGCAAGGCGCCGGCCGGCAAGTCTGCCAACGACAAGAAGGCGGAAGCTCAGAAAGACGCCGAACATCAGAAGGATGCGGATAAGAGCGCTGATGAGGCCGTGCAGCAGCAGAAGGAAGCAGAGCAGCTGCAGGAGCAGATCGCCCAGCAGATCGGCGGCGTTGCCGGCAAGCTCGCCGAAGGCCTGACCGTGACGGCGTCCGAAGGCGGATTGCTGGTCAGCATCTCCGACCAGAGCGACGATTCGATGTTCAATATCGGTTCTGCTGTTCCGCGCCAGGAGATGGTGCTCGCCATGGAAAAGATCGGCGCGATCCTGAAGGAGAGGGGTGGCGCGGTCGCCATCCGCGGCCACACGGACGGGCGCCAGTATAAGGGCACCCAGAACGAGAACTGGCGGCTTTCGATGGACCGCGCCCAGAGCGCCTACTACATGCTCGTGCGCGGTGGGCTCGACGAGAAACGTATCTCCCAGGTCTCCGGCTTCGCCGACCGTCGGCTGAAGTTGCCGACCGACCCGTTCAACGCGACCAACCGCCGGATCGAGATCCTGGTGCAGGCGGATAAGGGATAGTCGGATGGCGCGTCGGCAGCATCGCTATATCGGATGTGTGGCCCTCGGCCTGGCGATGCTTTCGCCGGCCGCAGGCAAGGCGCAGGATCCGGACGATCTTGCGCCGTACAAGATGCTGCGGTCGTTGCAGTTCGTGCAGGACTCCGTCGTCACCGGCGATCATTCGGCCGGCGAGATGCAGCGCTTCATGCTGGGGACGATCGACGAGCGGCTGCGCACCGTCGATACTTCGGTCTTCGATGACGACCGCAATGTCGATGCAGCGCTGATCTATGCGATGAGCGGCGGCAATCCCCAGACGCTCGAATATCTGATCGCCCACGACGTCAACGGCTATTTCGACAATCGCGTCACCGATGTGCTGCGCAAATATCTGAGCGGCAAAGGGTTGCTCGTCGCCAAGACGCTGGAGGAGACGGCCCGGGAATATCGCGACAAGAAGATCGGCCCCTATCTTGCGCTGATCGGCGGCAACGTGCTGATCGCGACGAAACCGGCAGACGCGCTGGATCTCTACGACCAGGCGCGTCTTGCAGCACCCGGGACGATCGTCGAGGAGGCGGCGTTGCGCCGCTCGGTCGCCATCTGCGTCGACAAGGGGATGCTCGATAAGGGAATGGCCTATTCGCAGCGTTATGTCAGACGTTTTCTGCATTCGCCCTATGCCAGCCAGTTCGCCGATCTTTTCGTCACGCTCGTCGTCAGTCACGATCACGACGTGAAGCCGCAGGATGTCGTCGACATCCTGTCTTTCATGGATGCGCCGCGCCAGCGCGAGGTCTATCTGCGCATCGCCCGTGCTGCGGCGATATCAGGTAAGCCGGAGCTGACGCATATGGCGGTCGAACGGGTGCAGTCGCTTGGCGCCGACACCGACAATGCCTTCGGGCCGCTTGCGAATTTCTATGGCGGCATGGCCGGCCTTCCCACGGAGGATGTCGACCGGGCGGCAAAGAATGTCCGCGGCATTGACGGCAATACGCTCTCACCGCGGGATCAGGCGCTGCAGGAGGCGGCGCGATCGGTCGCCGACCAGATCCTGCGCGCTCCCGATCCGGCAAGCTTGAGGCAAGCATCCACTCCTAACACTGATCATCAAGAAATCACTTCTGAAAAGGCTGCGGCGATAGCGACGCAACCGGAAGCGCCAGGCGCGCTTCCCGAGCCTGTTCCGGGAGGTGTGGCATCGACTGGCCAGAGCCAGGATACCGACCCCTCATTCAACGCATTTGTGACGACCAATCGATCCAAGCTCGACGAGATCGACGGTCTTCTGGCGCAGGAAGGCAATTAATTATGATGGATATCAGCGTCTCGGGCGGAGCCTCCGGTGCGGAGTCGGCTGCGGTTGCGAAATCCGCGCGGCCGGCCGGAAAAGATGATGCCGCCGGCCAGAAGAACGGCTTCTTCGACGTGCTTGCCAAGGCAGGCAGCAATGCCGTCAATGACGACACCGACGATGCGCAACCGGATCAAGGGACGGCTGCCGATGGCGCCGCGGAGAAAGTGGCGCGGACGATCCGCGGCCGCAGCAGCGCAAAGCCGTTGGTCGATCTCAGTGATGCCGCGCTGAAGGCGCAGGCGGGGGTGCCGCCGGAAACGATCGCCAATGTTGAAAAGGTTGCGGCAAAGCCCGCAAAGGCCGGGGTCAAAATGCCGGCCGATCTCGCCTTCGGCACGCTCGATCCGAAAGACAGTCCCGCAGATGAGGTGGTGCAGACGGCCAAGAGTGGCAAGCACGCCAAGGCCGACGCATTGGAAACCGATACGGACCAGGACAGCGACGAGGATGACGGCGGCATTTCCGACGTCCTCGGCCTGCTGAAGCAGGAACCTGCCGACGGCGCCGTCGCCTTGCCGGCGGCAACAGCCGCCCACCATCTGTCCGCCAAGGCCGGTGAGGCCGGACCGGCCGACAAGAAACTCGATGGGGTCGACGCCAAGGCGGGCGGCCATGCATCCGATGCTCTGGCGGCCGTCAGCAGCAACGTTGAGAGCGGCAAGGCGGATGACGTCAAGCTTCCCGGAGCGGAGAGTGCCGAAGCAACAGATGGCAGGACATTCAGGATCAGTCGTGCCGATGGCCGCGGCGTATCGATGGATGTCCACATCGGCACTGATCAGGCCGGGGCGAAGGATGGCGCGAAGAAGGCCGATGTCGAAAATGTTTCGGTGCTCGAATCGCGCCGCTATATCGGCCTGATGCAGAATTCGAATTCCGCCGCCGTGACCGCTGCTCTCTCCGGCGATTCCGAATGGGCGCGCGCCATGGAACCGAGCTCGGCGCTCTCCAACGCGGCGGAATGGACGAGCACCGGCAAGGTGGTCAATACGCTGAAGATCCAGATGAACCCGCTCGATCTCGGCCTGGTGACGGCGACCATGCGCCTGTCCGGCGACGCCCTGAATGTCGACCTCAAGGTCGAAACGGGGGCGGCCTATCGTCAGATGAAGGAAGACCACGGCAAGATTCTCGAAGCTCTGCGCAGCCAGGGCTACGCCGTCGACAACGTCACCATCAGCATGGCGCCGGTCGAGCGTGCCGATACCGGCAACCAGGCGGGCAGCCAGGCCTCCCAGCAGCAGTCGCTCCCCCAGCAGGGGCAGGGCGGCGAGGCGCGCGAGCGTCACAATCAGACGGCACGGACGGATGGAGCCTTCAATGGCGCAGGCGAGACTGGTATTGAAGACGCTCGTACTGGCGGCAGCAGCGGCACTGGCGGCGTTTACCTCTGAGGCATCAGCCTCCACCGGCGCCTGCGAACGCGAGATCCAGTCGGCCGCTGCCAAATATGGTATCCCGGAAGGCATCCTCTATTCAGTCGGTCTGACGGAGACCGGCCGCAAGGGCTCGCTCTATCCCTATGCCATGAACGTCGAAGGCAAGGCGATCTTTCCGCCCTCGGAGCAGGATGCGATGCGGCAATTCGACGTCGCCCGCAGCAGCGGCGCGAAGCTCATCGACATCGGCTGCATGCAGATCAACCACTATTATCACGGTGAAAATTTCGGCTCCGCCGAGGATATGTTCGACCCACACCGCAACGTAGAGTACGCGGCAAAATTCCTCCGCAACCTTCATGATCGGCACGAGACGTGGACGATGGCGGTAGCCAGATACCATGCCGGACCCAACAACGATCCGGCGCAGAAGCAATATGTCTGTCGCGTCATCGCCAATCTGGTTGCCACGGGCTACGGCAAGTGGACTCCCAATGCGAGTAACTTTTGCCGAAATTAATGCAACCAAAAATGGAAGAGGCATATTGTGACGAAACTGTGTCACAATATGGCGGGAATCCGGCACGAATCCCGTGTGCAAGCCATAATTAACCGGGCGTTAACTTTTCCACGAAATTTTGGTGTGCATATTCAATCATACCCACTAGATATAGATCAAATCGGACCCAAGATCTTAATCAATTATTAATTTCTGCCATTAACTTTAACGAGTTGTCGCCGATTCGTGCGATTCGTACCCATAGATCATCGAAGTGCCACACTGATTCGGAGGCGGACGAATGATCGTAGTGGTTGATGAGCGTGAGCTCGTGAAAGATGGATACACATCTCTGTTCGGCCGTGAGGGCATTCCCTCCACCGGCTTTGATCCAACGGAGTTCGGCGAGTGGGTACAGACCGCTGCCGATTCCGATATAGCGGCAGTCGAGGCTTTCCTGATCGGGCAGGGCCAGCGCAACCATGAACTGCCCCGGGCGATCCGGGATCGGTCGATGGCGCCGGTGATTGCGGTCAGCGACCAGCCCTCGCTCGAAAACACCCTTGCGCTTTTCGATTGCGGCGTCGACGACGTGGTGCGCAAACCGGTGCATCCCCGCGAAATCCTCGCAAGAGCGGCTGCGATCCGGCGCCGGCTGAAGGCGATCGCCAACTACACCGAGATCGGCGGGATCCGCGTCTTCTCGGATGGCCGCGACCCCGAGATCAACGGCGAGGTCTTTGCGCTTCCCCGGCGCGAGCGCCGTATCCTCGAATATTTGATCGCCAATCGCGGTCGCCGGGTCACCAAGACCCAGATCTTCAACGCCATCTACGGCATCTTCGATGAAGAGGTCGAGGAGAACGTCGTCGAAAGTCACATCTCGAAGCTGCGCAAGAAGCTGCGCAAGAAGCTCGGCGTCGATCCGGTCGATTCCAAGCGTTTCCTTGGCTACTGCATCGATTGGGCCTGATTTTGCCGGTCGGGTGGCGGCGCCCGGCTGAACCTCGATATTCGGCCTCGCTGCGAGCATGACAGACAGCTTCACGCAAGGCCCGACAAATACTCTCGAGTTTAACAGGTAAAACGAGGTTTTCAGATGAGCATTTTCGGCAGCATGAAGACGGCAGTATCGGGGATGAACGCGCAGGCGAACCGCCTCAGCACCGTCGCCGACAACATCGCCAACGTTAACACCAGCGGTTACAAGGCCGTGTCGACGAGCTTCTCGTCGCTGGTTCTGCCTTCCTCGGGCGGCAATTACAATTCCGGCGGCGTTCAGACCTCCGTGCGCCAGGCCGTTTCCGACCAGGGCGATATTTCCTACACCACCTCGGGCACCGACCTCGCGATTTCGGGCGACGGCTTCTTCATCGTCCAGGGTGCGGACGGCACGCCGGTCCTGACCCGCGCTGGCGATTTCACCAAGGACGACGAAGGCAACCTCGTCAATTCCGCCGGCTTCCAGCTGATGGGCTATTCCTACGACTCCGGCTCTCCCGCCGTCGTCGTCAACGGTTTCGACGGCCTCGTTCCGGTCAACGTCAACCAGGAAGGGCTGACTGCCATCGCCTCGACCTCAGGCGTCTTCACGGGCAACCTCAATTCCAACGCCACCGTCGAGTCGACCGCGGCGAATCTTCCGAGCGCCAACGGTACCACCACAACGACTGACACCAAGAAGTTCTCGATGGTTGCCTATGACACTCTCGGCAACAAGGTGATGTACGACTTCTACTTCACCAAGACCTCGGCCACGACGCCGCCGCCGTCTACCGGTACCGCCAGCACCTGGGAGGTTGCGGTCTTCCGCAACGCCGATGCGACGACGGGCAGCACGACCTCCTTCCCCTACAGCACCGCCGGCGGCACTGTGGGTTCGACCACGCTCGACTTCGACTCCACTGGCGCGATCACCAACTCGACCGGCACCTTCACAATCACTGATCCGGTGACTGGTCTGGACATCGACATGGATCTCACGGGCTTCACCCAGCTCGCCTCCGAGTTTGCCGGCACCGGCACACCGAACGGCCAGGCCGCCAGCCCGGTCAAGGACGTCACGATCGACGGCGACGGCATCGTCTACGCCAAATACGAGGATGGCAGCACCAAGCCGCTCTACCGCATTCCGCTGGCCAATGTGGCGAGCCCCGACAAGCTGACGCTGATGAGCGGCAACGTCTACAGCGCCAACGGCCAGTCGGGCGTCACCGTCACCGGCTTCCCGCAGACCAACGGCCTCGGCACGATCAAATCAGGCGCTCTCGAAGGTTCGAACGTCGACCTCGCCGGCGAGCTGACCGAAATGATCGAGTCGCAACGCAGCTATACCGCCAATTCCAAGGTGTTCCAGACGGGGTCCGACATCATGGACGTCCTCGTCAACCTCAAGAGATAATCAGGGTAACGGCTAAGCCATGTCGCTCACGTCAGCACTGAATACCGCGCAGAGCATATTCAACAATACCGGCACGCAGAGCAGTGTCGTATCGAACAATATCTCGAATGCGGGCAACAAAGATTACGTGCGCCGGCAGGCAATGCTCACCACGTCCTTGAACGGCGCCCAGGTCGTCAAGATTGATCGGGCGCAGGAAGATGCCCTGCTGCGCCAGTACCTGAAGTCATCCTCTCAGGACAGCGCCCAGCAGGCATTGCTCGGCGGTCTCGAGGACCTCAAGTCGATCATGGGTGGCAACGACTACGAAACGTCGCCATCCACCTATCTCGGTGTTTTCCAGCAGAAGCTTCAGGCTTTCCGCACGACGCCGGGCAGCACCGTCGCCGCCCAGGGCGCCATCACCGCCGCCCAGGATGTCGCCAACTCGCTGAACAATGCCTCGCAATCCGTTCAGGATGTCCGCGCCACCGCCGACAAGCAGATTGCCACCGACGTTGAAACGCTGAATACGCTGCTGAGCCAGTTCGAGGAGGCGAATAATGCGGTGAAGACCGCCACGGCCTCGGGTGCCGATGCTTCCGGCGCTCTCGATGAACGCGAGAAGGCTCTCAAGCAGATTTCGAAGATCGTCGGCGTCAGCGCGACGACGCGCGACAACAACGACATGGTGCTGAGCACGCCCGACGGGACGATCCTCTTCGAGACGGTTCCGCGCACCGTGACCGTCAAGTCTCAGGACATCTATACCGCCACCACCGTCGGCAATTCCGTCTATATCGACGGTGTCGCGTTGCCGCTCGGCAGCGGATCGACCACGACGGGGATGGGAAGCCTTCAGTCGCTCCTGCAGGTCCGCGACGAGATCGCCCCCAACTTCCAGAAGCAGCTCGACGAAATCGCCCGCGGCCTGGTCTCGATCTTCAAGGAGGACAACTCGTCAGGCACCCCGGCCTACGTGACCGGCCTCTTCACCTGGAGCGGCGGCACGGTCGAGGACGGCTCCACCGCCGTTGACGGCATGGCCTCGACCATCGCCGTCAGCACCCGTGTGATCACCTCACAGGGCGGCGACCCGATGCGCCTGCGCGATGGCGGCATCAATGCCACCGGCGTCGTTGTGAACACGTCAGGCGAAAGCGGCTATACGGATGAACTCGATCGCCTCTATACGGCGTTGGGCTCCGATATGGATTTCGACCCGGCAACGGGAACGACCGTCGGCTTCGACGCCACGACGGGCATCGATTCGAACGTCAGCATCATGGAATACGCCACGAATTCCCTCGGCTGGCTCGAGCAGTATCGCAGCAACGCCACGACAGCGGCGGAAAATACCTCGGCGGCGCTTTCACGCTCCGACGAAGCCTATTCCAACGAGACGGGCGTCAACCTCGACGAGGAACTGACGCTGCTCCTCGACATAGAGCAGTCCTACAAGGCGGCGACGAAGATCCTGAACGCCGTTGACGAAATGTTGAAGTCATTGCTGGATATTGCGAGTTAAGCCATGAAGAGCTCATTTATTTCAAGTTCAGCCATTCAGAACGCGATGCGCCTGACGATCCGTCAGGGGCAGAACCAGATGACCAAGGCAACGATGGAAGCGACGACGGGTGTCTATGCGGATATCGGTGTCTCTCTCGGCGGCAACGCCGCCAGGAGCGTGGACTTCACCCGCGAGACCGACAGGATAGCCTCGATCAAATCAAGCAATTCGCTTGTCGCCGCGCGCATGGAGTCCTCGCAGCTCGGCCTTTCCAAGATGAAGGACGTCGGCGACGGCCTGGTTTCGAAGCTGACGGCACTCCAGGGCAGCCACGATCCCGGCAGCATCACCGTCGCCATCCAGTCGGCGACCAGTGCGCTCTCCACGATGATGGACACCGCCAACACCATGGTGAACGGCGAATATCTGTTCTCCGGCATCAATACCGATGTGCAGCCGCTGACCGATATGACCGCAACGACGAGCGCCGCCATCGTCACGGAACTGAACACTTATGCGACCGGTCTCGGCAAGGCGGTCAGCGATTTGACCGGCGCTGAAATGGAGACCTTCATAACGTCGACGGTCGAGCCGATGTTCAGCGAAGCGAACTGGACCGATGCGACGACCGGCTGGTCGCAAGCGTCGAGCCAGAACATGACGAGCCGTATCAGCAACTCGGAAGTGATCGAATCCTCGACCAACGCCAATTCCGAAGGCATGCGCTACTTCGCGCTCGCCTCGGTGATGACCTCGGCGCTCCTCGACCAGGGCCTCAGCAGCGACGCAATGAGCACGGTGTCCAAGCAGGCGATCAGCTATACGACGAAGGCGACCAGTGGCCTCGTGACCCAGGCAAGCCAGCTCGGCCTTTCCCAGGAGCGCGTCAAGAAATCCAACGACGCCCTCGACGCCCAGTCGAACATCATCAAGAACAAGCTCGTCGATCTGCAGGGCGTCGATCCCTACGAGGCCTCGACGCTCGTCAAGACTTTGGAAACGCAGCTTGAAACCGCTTACACGATCGTCTCGAAGATCCAGCAGTTGAGTCTCGTAAACTACCTTTGATGATCAAAGGCGCGCAAAGAAGGATGCATGAATGTATCAGTTCTCATATGCCGAAGTCATGCAGGACTCGGTGGCCGACGCGAAAGAGCGGGAATGGCAGGTTCTTGACCGGTCCATAGATCTGCTTTCGCAGGCGCGCGAAAAGGAAAAATACGGCCGGGAAGCCATTGAAGCCCTGTTTTATACGCGCCGGGTGTGGATCAGCTTCATCGAAGATCTGAAACATCCCGACAACCAGCTGGAGATCGAGCTCAGGGCCAACCTCATCTCGATTGCGATCTGGATATTGAAGGAATGCGACAGGATCAGAAAACGTCAGTCTAATAACTACCAGGGCATCATCGACGTTACCACCATCATCAGGGATGGACTTAAATGAAAAGTACACTTCGCATTTCTCTGAAAGCCGGAGAAAGAATCTTCATCAACGGCGCTGTCCTGCGCGTCGACCGCAAGGTCGCGCTGGAATTCCTGAATGATGTGACGTTCCTTCTCGAAAACCACGTCCTGCAGCCGGAAGGCGCCACCACGCCCCTGCGTCAGCTCTATTTCATCGCGCAGATGATCCTCATCAATCCCGAGGGCAAGGACCACTCGACGGCGATGTTCCGCAAGTCGATCACCATGCTGCTCACCTGCTTCAAGAACGAGGAAATCCTCGCCGAACTGAAGCGCATCGACGCGCTGGTGTCGACCGGCCGTGCCTTCGATGCATTGAAGGCGATCCGCGGCCTCTACGCGATCGAAGACAGCATCCTCAACAACCACGAAATGCCGCCAACGATGGTCGAGCAGATTCGCAGGGAGATTGCACCATGGCGGTAGATGCAACAACAAGCGCGACCTCAACGACCTCGACGACCTCCTCGACGAGTTCGAGCTCGAAGTCGGCGACACTGAACTACGACAACTTCCTGCAGCTGCTCATCGCGCAGATGAAGAACCAGGATCCGACCGATCCGATGGATGCCAGCGAGCAGGTGGCGCAGCTGGCAACCTTCTCGCAGGTCGAGCAGACGATCCAGACCAACACCAAGTTGGACACGCTTCTGGCAAGCTCGAGCCTCACCCAGGCCAGCAGCTACGTCGGCAAATACATGGAAAGTGCCGACGGCACCGTCAAAGGCATCATCGATTCCGTCAAGGTTTATTCCGATGGTATCATTGCGACGACCGAAGATGGCGATAAGATACTCGTGCAGACGGGAATCACTGTTGCCGACGAGGCGCCGAGCAGCAGCTCCTGATGCGAACGGCGCCAACGCGCCTGTTTGACGCCAACCTAGCGCGGTCCGGCCAAGGCGGGGCCGCTTCAAGGCGATATGAGGTTGCCTTCGGATGAATGAAGCTGATGCATTGGATCTGTTCCAGGCCGCGATCTGGACCGTGCTGATTGCCGCCGGTCCCGCGGTCATCGCCGCGATGGTGGTGGGTCTCGTGATCGCCCTGATCCAGGCGCTTACCCAGGTGCAGGAAGCGACGCTGACCTTCGTGCCGAAGATCGTCGCGGTGCTGATCACGGTCGGCGTAACCGCGCCTTTCGTCGGCTCGCAGATCTCGATTTTCACCAATCTGGTCTTCTCGCGCATCCAGTCTGGTTTCTGAGCCACCTTCGCGCAAGCTTCGCCATTTAAGTCTCGATTCGAATTGGGCGGACTCATATCCGCCTCCTCTCATGAAGAGACGGAATCGTCATGGCGCAACCACCTGCACTCCCCATTCCAAAAGTCGCCCCGAGCCTGCGCGATGTCGGTTTTGCCCTCGGCATCGTCGGCATCATCTGCATTCTCTTCCTGCCGATCCCGCCATTTCTGATCGATATGGGCCTGGCCTTCTCGATCGCCTTCTCGGTTCTGATCCTGATGGTCGCGCTGTGGATTCAGAAGCCGCTCGATTTCTCGTCCTTCCCGACCATTCTGCTGATCGCGACGATGACCCGGCTGGCGCTGAACATCGCCACGACGCGCGTCATCCTGTCCCACGGCAATGAAGGCCACGACGCGGCCGGCGGCGTCATCGCCGGTTTTGCAAGCCTGGTCATGTCGGGCGACTTCGTCATCGGTCTGATCGTCTTCCTCATCCTCATCACCATCAACTTCATCGTCATCACCAAGGGTGCCACGCGTATCGCCGAAGTCGGCGCGCGTTTCACCCTGGACGCCATCCCCGGCAAGCAGATGTCGATCGACGCCGATCTTTCGGCCGGCATCATCGACGAAAAGGAAGCCCAGCGGCGGCGCCGGGAACTCGAGGAGGAAAGCTCCTTCTTCGGTGCGATGGACGGTGCCTCGAAGTTCGTGCGCGGCGATGCCGTCGCCGGCCTCATCATCACCGCCATCAACGTCTTCGGCGGCATCATCATCGGCTATTTCCGCCACGGCATGCCGATCGGCGAAGCGGCCGACGTCTTCGTCAAGCTCTCCGTCGGCGACGGCCTCGTCTCGCAGATGCCGGCGCTCATCGTCTCGCTCGCCGCCGGCCTTCTCGTCTCGCGCGGCGGCACCACCGGCTCCACCGACCAGGCTGTTGTCAACCAGTTGAGCGGCTATCCCCGCGCGCTCTCGGTCTCGGCCGTGCTGATGTTCGTCCTGGCCTTGATGCCCGGCCTGCCGTTTGTCCCCTTCGTGATCCTCGGCAGTCTTCTTGCCTTCGGCGCCTGGTTCATCCCGCGGCAGGTCGAGGCGGAAAACAAGCTTCGCCGCGAGCAGGAGGAAAAGAAGGTCGTCCAGAGCAAGGAGCTGGAAAAGGATTCGGTCAAGTCGGTGCTGCGCACCTCCGAGATCGAGCTCGCACTCGGCAAGATGGTCTCGACGCGCCTGCTCGGCGCCCACCAGGAGCTCGCCTTCCGCGTCGGCAAGATGCGCAAGAAGTTCGCCACGCAATACGGCTTCGTCGTGCCCGAGATCAAGGTCACGGACGATATCGCCATCGCCGAGAAGTCTTACCAGATCCGCATCCACGGCACGACGGTCGCCTCCAATCTCTTGCGCGTCGGCGAAGTCCTCGTCGTCACCGGCGCCGGCCGCCGGCCGAGCATTCCGGGCGACGAAATCCGCGAACCCGCTTTCGGCATGCCGGCCGTCTCGATCCTCGAAAACTTCGCCGACGATCTGAAACGCGAGGGCTTCCAGCCGATCGACAACGTCTCGGTCGTGCTCACCCATATGAGCGAGGTCATTCGCAACAACCTGCCGCAGCTTCTGTCCTACAAGGACGTCAAGGTGCTGATCGATCGGCTCGACCCCGAATACAAGAAGCTCGCCGACGAGATCTGCTCGTCGCACATGTCCTATTCGGGCCTGCAGGCGGTGCTCAAGCTCCTGCTTGCCGAACGCGTCTCGATCCGCAACCTGCACCTCATTCTCGAAGCGGTGGCCGAGCTTGCCCCGCATGTCAGGAAGACCGAGCAGATCGTCGAGCACGTCCGCATCCGCATGGCCCAGCAGCTTTGCGGCGATCTTGCCGACAATGGCGTGCTGCGCGTGCTCAGGCTGGGCAGCAAATGGGATCTGGCCTTCCACCAGGCGCTGAAGCGCGACGCCAAAGGCGAGGTGATTGAATTCGATATTGATCCGCGCAGCCTGGAAGAGTTCAGCGAGCAGGCCACCAAAGTTATCCGTGAGTTCATGGATCGCGGCCTGCCATTCGCCCTTGTCACATCGCCCGAAACACGCTCCTATGTGCGTATGATCATCGAACGTTTGTTCGCCACGTTGCCTGTCCTGTCGCATGTCGAACTGGCCAAGGGCATCGAGATAAAGATTTTGGGCTCTATTTCATGATAACAGACCCGCAAGGGACCGTTCTGGCGCTGTTTCTGGTTTTCTGCCGGATCGGTGGCTGTGTGCTGGCTCTTCCGGGTTTCTCCTCGGCGCGCGTGCCCGAACAACTGCGCGTCTTCATTGCCGGCGCGCTGTCTATCGCCGTCATGCCGCTGCTTTGGGATACTGTCTATCCGGCCGTTCACACCGGTTCTGCAACCTATATCGGCCTGATATTCAGCGAATCGCTGATCGGTGTGATGTATGGCATGCTGGCGAGGATCTATACGCTCGGCATGCAGTTCGCCGCCTCGATCATGGCCATGATGGTCGGTTATACCCAGCCGGGGTCCACCGACATCATCGAGGACACGTCGGAAAACAGCCTGTCGGCCTTTGTCACCTTTGCCGGCATCATGATTCTCTTCATCATGGATTTCCATCACATCGTCTTCCGCGCGCTGATCGATTCCTACACGACCATGCCATTCGGCGGCCTGATGCAGATGCGCGCGACGCTGATCTCCTTCACCGACACGCTGGAGCAGACCACCTACATCATGCTGCGGCTGTCGAGCCCGTTTTTGATCTATGGCATGATCTTCAACGTCTCGATCGGCTTCATCAACAAGCTGGCGCCGCAGATCCCGGTTTACTTCATCTCCACACCTTATCTGCTGATGGGCGGCCTCTTCCTGATCTATTTCTCGATTGCGGCGATGGTCAGCCAGTTCGGCCAGTCCTTCGGCTCGATCTATATCGGGCGATGAGGCGATGACCGAAAAGACGCGCTCCCAGAAACTCAAGCGACTGCTCTCGGTGCAGCGGCATATCGAACGGGTAGCCGAGAACGACCTGGCCGAAACCAGCCGCCAGCGCGTCGAGGTCAATGCGGCGATGGACGACGTCATTCTCGCGCTCGGCTCGATGGATCCTGTCCACCACGCCTTCTCGCAGAGCTACGCCGATCGATTCGGCAGGCTCACCATCAAGGACAAGCAACTGACCGGCATGCAGGAGGTCCACGAGATGCGGCTGGCGCGCGAGCGCGCCAAGGGCGATCGTTTCGAAGAGGGCATGAAGGAAGCCCTCGAGGCCGAGCGCCGCGAGGCCGACGACAATGCCGTCTACGATGTCATCGATCAGCAATTCGCAACGCCAGCCTCCAGCAAGCTTCAAAAACCATAGTCGTTACGATCTTAATTCAGAGGATTCTAACGTGGCTATTTCGCCCCCCAGTGATCTGGTCCTGGACGTTGTCAAAGCTGCCGACCCCATGGAGGTTCAGGCGGCCCAGGAAAAATTGAAGGCAAATCGTGCGGCCTTTGCCGCAACGAGCCTCGCCGAAAACGGCAAGGGCTTCTCCAATACGGTCGATGTTCTCGATCATATCGGCCAGAAGAGCGGCCTCGCCGACATCCAGAACCGCACCAAGGCCGAGGAAGTTCCGGAAAGCTACCGGAAGTTCGAGGCCATGGTTCTGCAGAATTTCGTCAAGTCCATGCTGCCGAGCGAAAGCGAAGACGTCTACGGCAAGGGCGCGACCGGCGATATCTGGAAAGGCATGATGGCCGAACAGCTCGGCAACACCATGGCCAAGGGTGACGGCATCGGCATCGCCAAGCAGATGTACAGCGAACAACTGCGCCGGCAGGAAGGCAAGATCGTCAATGCCTCGACCGACAACGATGACCGCAACACCGCGATCAGCATGATCGACGACTTCCAGCGTAAGACCTTTGGCACACCGACCGCCGAAGCCAAGACCGATCGAACAGGATGATTTTAGGCCCGTTGGCCTGAAATCTGAATCCTGTTCTCAATTAAAGTCAGAGCATGGTGTCGTCCGAAAACCGCGCACACTTTTCGGCGCCATGCTCTAAGCGACGCATAACCGAGGGTACAATGGAAATAGTTTCGAACGAATACAGGATCAAATCCGTTCTCGGACGCCTCGAAATGATCATCGACAATGAGAACACCCGGATCGGCAGCGATCCGCAATTCGATCTCAAGGTCTCCAATGCGCATAAGAGCCGCTGCCTCTACGAGCTGTCGATGCTTTTCCGCGATACCGATCCGGCCGAGCTTGCCGCTGCCCATCTCGATCAGCTGCACGGCTTGAAGAAGAAGCTGGTTCTCAATGCCCGCCGCGTCGAGGCGCATCTCGAAGCGGTGCGTGCCGTCGCCGACCTCCTGAAGAACGCCGTTCAGGATGCCGATGCCGACGGCACCTATTCCCAGGAACAATTCGCCATGCGTGGAAACTGATGATCAAGCTCGTCCTCACTGGTGTCTGGGTTTGCGCCATCACCTTGGCATCGGTCTATTTCTCGGTGTACCTGGCGACCGCGCCGGCGCCTGCGGCAACCGATTCCAAGCAGAGCGCACTCGAACTGGTGAAGGGCGAAACGATCACGGTACCGATCATCGGCAACGGCGCAGTCACCGGCTACTTCCTCGGCCGCGTTTCGTTCATGATGAACAAGGAGATGCTGAAGGGCGTGACGCTGCCGCTGTCCGAGATGACGACGGATGAGCTTTTCAGCCTGCTCGTCGGCAACAAGATGGTCGATATCGCCCACATCAAATCCTTCGATCCGAAGGCCTTCCGCGAAGAGATCAAGAAGGGCATGAACGAGCGCCTGGGTGGCGAATACGTCGCCGAAGTGATGCTGGAGCAGCTCGACTATCTCTCCAAGGAAGATGTCAAGGAAAGCTCCGCCGGCCAGCCGAAGAAGGTGGGCACACCCGTCAAGATCGTCGAGACCGCACCGGCCGGCGAAACGCCGGCGCCTCCTGCGCATTAGGCGACATCCGATCATCGACGACAAACGGCGCCGCAGGGCGCCTTTTTTCGTTGGCGCCCATGGTTAATAAACCACTTATGCGAGCATTGAAATTCAAGGAATTTTCCTAAGGGTTGTTTGAAACCATCCTGTTATATCAGGTCTCACAGCTTGGCTTGCGCCGCCTTCCGGGATCGGGGTGACGCCGTCCCGGCGTCACGCGACCGGTTCTTTCGAGACCTCCGGTGCGGAAATATGGGCTTGTTTTCCGGGATGTCGGGCGCATGCAGCACCCTCGGCAGGAGGTAGGAATGAATCTGATTGCAAACTTCGCGGTGCTCGCATCGCGGCGGACGATTTTCGATCTGCCGGTCTGCGATCTCGGCTGGGACGACGCCCTCGTTTTCATCAACGAGCTGGCCTCCATTCCCGTCGGCCAGACCGTGGTTTGCTTCGTCAACGCCCACAACATGCTGACGGCGCTGCGCGACGACGAATATTACCGGATCATGTCGCGTAATCTGGTGCTGCCGGACGGCATCGGTCTCAACATCGCATCGCAGATCGCCCATGGCTCGCCATTTCCCGCCAATCTGAACGGCACCGATTTCGTGCCGGCCTTCCTCACCTTCATGGAGGCCCCGCGTCGCATCGGTCTGATCGGCGGCACGCGCTCGGTCGTCGAGGCGGCGGCGGAAAATTTCCGCAGGCATACGCCCTGGCATGAATTCGTCGTCATTTCCGACGGCTATTTCGATAAGGTCGATTCCTCCGTCATCACAGAGGAGCTGCAGCGCCAGAAGGTCGATATCCTGATCGTCGGCATGGGAACGCCGCTGCAGGAGAAATGGGTCCACGACAATATCCGCGCCGATCATGCGCGTCTGGTGCTGACGGTGGGCGCTCTCTTCGACTTCGTTTCCGGCGCCGTCCCGCGTGCGCCGAGGACGGTGCGGATGATGCGCCTGGAATGGGCCTATCGCCTGCTGCAGGAGCCGACGCGCCTCTGGCGCCGTTACGTCATCGGCATCCCGGTCTTCCTCTTCCATGTCCTGCGCTACCGCTTTCGCCGGCGCGAAAGGATCCTCAGCTACCCGGAAGAGCACGGCACCGCGCTGCAGCCGCGGTCGGAGCATAAGAAAGCGAGCTAGAGCGCGTCGCGCCAAAGGGCCGCGGTTTTGCGTAAAAACCAAGAGCTAAAGCGCAGGAAGCGAATCTGAAAGACGCGAAGCGCTTTAGCTGACCCCAGTTTTTTACACGCTGCGGTTAACCATTTCTTTGCCATGAATATTTAGATTGGTTTAATCATCTGCCTCCGTGCGGATGAACGAAGCCGGCCATCATGTGCATGAGATGTGGCGCAAATGTACGATATCAGGGCCAGAAACAGCTTTCACGATTGCGCAGCCGCTGAGCCGCGTGACCATGACGATTCGTATCGATCGCCCCGATCGAAGCGGGCCGGTATCGCGCCGCCCGAGGCTGAACTGCTGCGCGCCATCGGCCGCGCGCTGGAAGAGCAGCGCGCCATGGCGGCGCACGCAGCACCGCTGGTCGACCGCATCGAAACCATCCTCGGCAACCGCCTCCGGGCCGCCAATGATGTCGGCCATCTGCTTTCTGAGGAGCCGGCGCGCCACGAGGAACTGGCTGCTCCGGCCGGCGAGCCGGTGCGCTCACCCGAACTGCTGGCCGTTATCCGTGAAGAACCCGCAGCGCCTCGGCCGGCCAGGCCGCGCCGTCGTCTGAGCGGCATTGGTCTTGCAATGACGATCGCCGTCCCGACGGTCGTCGGAGCGGGCCTGCCGGCGCTGACGCCGGCGTCGCCAACCCTCTACCGTGCCGAAGCGACGCTTGCGGTGAAGACAGATGCTGCAAGCCGCGCTGCCTTTACCCAGGCCGCGGCAAAGGGGCTGCTGACGGCGCGCGTGGTTGCTTCGACGGTCGCCGCCCTGAAACTCGATCGCGATCCTGAATTTGCCGGACCCGGCGCCAATGCGCTTGGCGTTGCGCTCGATCTCCTCTCGGCGACCGGTGCGGCTGCCGATCCGGCCTCGCGCGCCGAGGCGACGCTGAAGCATGCGGTGGAAATCCTGCCCGATGCCGCCGCCGGCACGATCCTCTTGAGGGTGACAACAGGCGATGGCGGCAAATCCATGCGCATCGCTGCAAGGCTTGCCGAAGCGGTTTCCGCAGCAGACCGACCCGGCGGCAACGGCGAAACCGACACCGCTTTGCGCAAGGCCTATGACGAGGCGAAGGCGGAGCTTGCCGCCTTCACGACCAAGAGCGGCGAGGGCAACGTCAAGGTGGCGATCGACCTTCGCCGCCAGATCGACGGGCTCGATGCCGATCTGAAACAGGCCGACCAGAACATCCTTTCCGCCAAGGCGCAGGCCGACCGGCTCAAGGCGGCGAAACTTGCCGAGGTGCTCGACGGTTCATTGCCCTCCGATATGCTCTCGCCGGCGCTGCAGGACTGGCGCGACAAATATGCCGTCGCCAGAACCGCGCTTGCCCAGCTTTCGGCCGAACTCGGCCCGCGCCATCCGCGCCTTCTACAGCAGCAGGCTGAAACCGATGGTCTGAAGGAGAATATGGGCAAGGAACTGACCCGTCTTGCCCAGACCGCCAATGTCGCCGCCAAGGCCGCCGTCGATGCGCGCAAGGGCCTGAATGACCGCCGCAACACGCTGATCGCCCAGAGCCGGGACACCGGCGTCGATCTTTCCCGGCTGACCGAACTCGGCGAGAAGGCCAATGCCGCGCGTTCGCGCCTGGAAGATGCGGCTTCCGCATCGGCGGCCGACGGTCATATCACGCTCATGAAGCCGGCGCTGGCAACAGCGGTGTCGGCGAGGGATGGCTGGATTGGCCGCTTGCTGGCCGGCGCTGCCATGGGTCTGGCGGTCGGTCTTGCCGCGGCTTTCCTGCTGCGCCTGCGCAAGCCCATCGCTGCTGCCGCGCATGCGGAAATGCCGCTATCCCGGCCGCAGGCCTCGCCGCCGCCGATGCTTCCACCCGTTCCCGCACCGGTCGACGAGATGGAGGTGTTGCGCTCCGAGATCTCCGGGCTGCGCGACCGGCTTCGTGTTCATGCGCTCGAAGCGCGGCAGCCGCTCCGCTGACGAACATTTCCTTGCATTTTTGATATTGCCTTGCTGCTTTCCGACAGGATAGGGCGTTAGCGGGCATTTGACGCTCGCCGACTATCCATAGATTGACGCGAAACAGGGCGGAGAGACGTGTGACGACAGTAATCGACGGCAAGAACGTAGCTGCATCGGTAATTCAGACGGTCAAGAGTGCGACGGCAGCGCTGGAAAAGAGCAGCGGCGTCACCACCGGCCTTGCGGTCGTCATCGTCGGCGACGATCCGGCAAGCCACGCCTATGTCAGCTCCAAGAGCCGCATGGCCAAGGAATGCGGCTTCAAGTCCGTCCAGCACACGCTGCCGGCCGAAACCAGGCAGGAGGAGCTGGCAGCCCTCGTCGCCACCCTCAATGCCGATCCCTCGATCCACGGCATCCTGGTGCAGCTGCCGCTGCCGAAGCCGCTCGACAGCGAACCGATCATCCAGTCGATCCTGCCCGAAAAGGATGTCGACGGCTTGAGCGTCGTCAATGCCGGCAAGCTCGCCACCGGCGACCTGAAGACCGGCCTGGTCTCCTGCACGCCGGCCGGTGCCATGGTCTTCGTCCGCCGCACCCATGGCGAGGATCTCTCCGGCCTCAACGCCGTCGTCATCGGCCGCTCCAACCTGTTCGGCAAGCCGATGGCGCAATTGCTGCTCAACGCCAATGCGACGGTGACGATCGCGCATTCCAGAACGAAGAACCTTTCCGAGGTCTGCCGCAATGCCGATATCCTGGTCGCCGCCGTCGGCCGGCCGGAAATGGTCAGGGCCGATTGGGTAAAGCCAGGTGCGACGGTCATCGACGTCGGGATCAACCGTATTCCGGCACCCGAAAGAGGTGAGGGCAAGACCCGGCTGGTCGGCGACGTCGCCTTCCAGGAAGTCTCGGCGGTCGCCAGCACCATCACCCCGGTTCCTGGCGGTGTCGGGCCGATGACCATCGCCATGCTGATGGCCAACACCGTCATCGCCGCTCATCGTACCGCGGGACAGACGCCGCCGCAGTTTTGAAGCTCGGGATGCTCTAAACCTGGGGAACAGGGCCGGTCGAGGCCCTGACGATCAGTTCGGTTTTCCAGAGCTCCTGGTCGGGGAAGGGGCCGGCTTGCTTTACCGTGCCGATCAGCCGCTGGGCGATACGGACGCCCGCCGCCCGCAACGAAGAGCGTGTCGTCGTCAGCGGCACCGAGAAGTTTTCCGGTTTCAGCAGCGGCAGCACGTCGTCATGGGCGATCAGCGAGATATCCTCCCCGAGCCGCAATCCCGCCTGGTTGACCGCGCGGATCGCGCCGAGCGCCAGCACCGTGCTGGAGCAGAGGATTGCCGTCGGGCGCTCCGGCAATTGCAGGAAATGTTCCATCGCCAGCAGGCCTTGTTCGTCCGTCATCAGCGTATGGCTCATGTTGCCCTCGTCGAGCACGAGCCCGCGTTCGACAAGGGCTGATATGACGCCGTTCTTCCTGCGGATGGCGAAATCGAGATGCATCGGTCCGTTCATCAGCGCAAAGCGCGTATGGCCGAGCTGCAGCAACAGCCGCGTCGCATCGTAGAAGGCCGCTTCATTGTCAATATCGAGATAGGGATAGTCGGGCTCGGAACCGAAGGAGCGGCCGTGCACGACATAGGGCATGGAGAGCGATTTCAGCATGGCAAGCCGCGGGTCGTGGCCGCGCATATAGGCGACGAACATTGCATCGACATTGCCGCTGATCGCCAGGCGCCGGAGCGCTCCCACCTCGTCATCCGGATCGGCCGGCATGATGACGAAGTGGAAATCGTGGCGGACCGCCTCTTCGCCGAGCCCGGCCAGGAATTCGCCGAAATGCACGTCTGACTGGTGGCCGGGCGCCGTCGGCATGACGAGGCCGATCGAGCCTGCCTTGCCGGTCGCAAGCCGCTGCGCCGCCTTGTTCGGCCGGTATCCGGTTTCCTTGACAGCCTGGAGCACGCGCTCCCGGGTCGCTTCGTTGACCTCGGGATAACCATTGAGCGCTCGGCTCACCGTCGTCTGCGACAGCCCCAGCAATTCCGATAGCTGTTTGAGATTCACCTGTTATGCTTCCTCCGGGCCCGCCCTGCGGCCGTCTTGAAAAGGCTTGCCGCCTCCCAGCGGCATTCAAAGCGCTTTCAAATATGTAGCATTTGGCGCGCTTGACTCAAGAAAAATCGCTCCATATTTCCCGAGAGGCGCCGCTGCACTGCGAAATCCCGCGTGTTCACGGCGGGTTTTCGCGAAATGACTTGACTCCATTCCACCGAAAGTGAAATGAGTTGGGTGTCAAAGCGCTTTGAAATTTCCATTTAAGGGAGTTCGGCGCAGTTGGGATTGTGATGGGAGGTTGATCACATGAAAAAGTCATTTTTGATGGGCGTTGCCGTGGCAGCGCTTTTTGCCGGTACTGCGTCTGCAGCCGATCTGAAATTTGCGCCGGGGCAGGATTCCAAGTTCAACTGGAAGAGCTATGACGAATTCAAGGCCGCTCACGCCGATCTGAAGGGCCAGCCGCTGACGATCTTCGGGCCGTGGCGCGGCGAGGACGAGGCGTTCTTCCAGAGCGTTCTTGCCTATTTCGTCGAAGCCACCGGCATCGATGTCAAATACTCCTCTTCCGAAAATTACGAACAGCAGATCGTCATCGATACGCAGGCAGGCTCGCCGCCGAACATTGCCGTTCTGCCGCAGCCGGGCCTCCTGGCCGATCTCGCCAGCAAGGGCTTCCTGACACCGCTCGGCGATGACAACTCCAAGTGGATCAAGGACAATTACGGCGCCGGCGACAGCTGGGTCGGTTACGGCACCTACAAGGGCAAGGACGGCAAGGAAGCCTTCTACGCGTTCCCTTATAAGGCCGACGTGAAATCGCTCGTCTGGTATGTTCCGGAGAATTTCGAGGAAGCCGGCTACAAGATCCCGACGACTATGGAAGAGCTGCATGCCCTGACCGACCAGATCGTCAAGGATGGCGGCGTTCCCTGGTGCATCGGTCTCGGTTCCGGCGGCGCCACCGGCTGGCCGGCGACCGACTGGGTCGAAGACCTGATGCTGCGCATGCAGCCGCCCGAAGCCTACGACAAGTGGACGACCAACGAGCTGAAGTTCACCGATCCGGCCGTCGTTGCTGCGATCGACGAATTCGGCAAGTTCGCCAAGAACGAGAAATACGTCGATGGCGGCGTCGCCGCGGTGGCCTCGACCGATTTCCGCGACAGCCCGAAGGGCCTCTTCGCCGTTCCGCCGAAGTGCTACATGCACCATCAGGCCTCGTTCATCCCGTCCTTCTTCCCTGAGGGCACGAAGCTCGGCCAGGATGCCGACTTCTTCTACATGCCGACCTATGCGTCGCATCCCGAGCTCGGCAAGCCGGTTCTCGGCGCCGGCACGCTCGTCTCGATCGCCAAGGACTCGAAGACGGCCCGCGCCTTCATCGACTTCCTGAAGACCCCGATCGCGCATGAGGTCTGGATGGCGCAGTCGAGCTTCCTGACGCCGTACAAGGGTGTCAGCACCGAGGCCTATGCCAATCCGCAGATGAAGAAGGAAGGCGAGATCCTGACCTCGGCCACTACCTTCCGCTTCGACGGTTCCGACCTGATGCCGGGCAAGATCGGCGCCGGCGCCTTCTGGACGGGCATGGTCGATTTCGTCGGCGGCAAGTCCGCCGAAGAGGCCGCTGGCGAAATCCAGAGCGCCTGGGACGGCATCAAGTAATCTTCAAATTATGCCGCCGGCTTGCCGGCGGCATGGCTTGCATGACTGGCCGGGCTCGAAAAGAGCCCGGCCATCGCAGGATATATTGTGATTGGGCAATACAAAGAGATTGACCATGACCGGCGTTGACCCGTCAGCATAAAAACCGGTTGGGATAAGATCAGGGGAAGCAGGGGAGGGACGAAATGCTGTCGCAGATAGTGTCCGCTTTGGGCGTCGTGGTCGTCGCCGTTTTCGCGTGCTCGGCCTATTTCTATTTTTCGAACAAGATTCTGGATCTCGCTCTGCCGGTGAAGGATGGCGACATCCGCGCCGCATCGCGCAATCTCAACCGCCGCGCGCTGATCCGGCCGTGGTTGTTCATCGGCCCGGCGCTCTTCCTGCTCATCGTCTATCTCGTCTATCCCGTCGTTGCGACCTTCATCCTCTCCTTTTACGACCGTGCCGGTCTGCAGTTCGTCGGCCTCGCCAATTACAAATGGGCGATCGGCGACCGCGAATTCCGCCAGTCGATCTTCAACAACATCCTCTGGCTCGCCGTCGTGCCGGCCGCCTGCACCTTCTTCGGCCTCGTCATCGCGGTGATGACCGATCGCATCTGGTGGGGCAACATCGCGAAAAGCATCGTCTTCATGCCGATGGCGATCTCCTTCGTCGGCGCCTCGGTCATCTGGAAATTCATCTATGAATATCGCGGCGGCAACGACGTTCAGATCGGCCTGCTGAACGCCATCGTCCAGACTTTCGGCGGCACGCCCGAGGTGTGGATCTCCATTCCCTTCTGGAACAACTTCTTCCTGATGGTCATCCTGATCTGGATCCAGACCGGTTTCGCCATGGTCATCCTGTCGGCCGCTCTGCGCGGCATCCCCGAGGAGACGATCGAGGCCGCCGTCATCGACGGCGCCAATGGCTGGCAGATCTTCTGGCGCATCATGGTGCCGCAGGTCTGGGGCTCGATCGCCGTCGTCTGGACGACGATCACCATCCTCGTCCTCAAGGTCTTCGACATCGTGCTGACCATGACCAACGGCCAGTGGCAGACGATGGTGCTGGCGAACCTGATGTTCGACTGGATGTTCCGCGGCGGCGGCGATTCCGGCCGAAGTGCGGTTATCGCCATCATCATCATGCTCGCCGTCACGCCGATCATGGTGTGGAACGTGCGCCGCGCCAATCGCGAACTGAAGGGGCACTGAGATGACCGCTGCCGGAAGCTACTTCAAGATCGGCCCCGCCCGTCTCTTCGTTCACGCCGCCGTTCTGCTGATCGTCATCATCTGGCTGATCCCGACGCTCGGCATCTTCGTCAGCGCGCTGCGCGACAAGGACCAGATCGTCGTCTCCGGTTGGTGGACGGCCTTCGTCGGCTCGACGCAGACCGTCGCCGTCCGCTTGGGCACGCCGGACCAGCAGCAGCAGGAAGGTGCGGCCTACGTCATCTCCGGCAATGTGCTGGAAGGCCAGACCGGCCGCTCGGTGAAGGCCTTCGGCAACCGTGTGCAGCAACCCGCCGCCTACAAGGCCGGCGAGACCGCCGATCTCGGCGACGGCGAAACCCTGCAGATCAACAGCGACGGCAGCTATCGCTATATGAAGAACGCCGCCTTTTCGCCCGACCAACGCCCGCGGCGCATCTATGCGTCCGTCTCGGCGCCGCCGGAATTCACCATGCAGAACTACAACACGGTTCTGACAGGCGAGGGCATCGGCCAGTCCTTCATCAACTCGCTGACGGTGACGATCCCGGCGACGATCATCCCGATCCTGATTGCCGCTTTCGCCGCCTACGCCCTGAGCTGGATGGAGTTTCCCGGCCGCGGCCTGCTGATTGCGCTCGTCGTCGGCCTCATCGTCGTGCCGCTGCAGATGTCGCTGATCCCGCTCTTGCGTCTTTACAACGAGATCGGCGGCATGCTCGGCCAGCCGTCGAAGACCTATCCCGGCATCTGGCTGGCCCACACCGCCTTCGGCATGCCGCTCGCCATCTATCTCCTGCGGGCCTATATCGCCGGCCTGCCGAAGGAGATCATCGAATCCGCCCGCGTCGACGGCGCCAGCGACTTCGAGATCTTCGTCCGCATCGTATTGCCTCTGTCCTTCCCGGCACTCGCCTCCTTCGCCATCTTCCAGTTCCTGTGGGTGTGGAACGACCTGCTCGTCGCCATGGTCTTCCTCGGCACCGACAAGGACCACCTCGTGCTCACCGGCAGCCTGAACGCGCTGCTCGGCTCGCGCGGCGGCAATTGGGAGATTTTGACGGCGTCGGCCTTCGTCACCATCATCGTGCCGCTGCTCGTCTTCTTCGGGCTGCAGCGCTACCTGGTGCGCGGTCTGCTGGCTGGCTCGGTCAAGGGAGGCTGACCATTCCCGAACGTGACTTCAAACAGGATATTCCATGAACGTGGCTTCCCAATCGATCTCGACCCCCGACAAGGACTGGTGGCGTGGGGCGGTGATCTACCAGATCTACCCGCGCTCCTACCAGGATTCGAACGGTGACGGCATCGGCGACCTGAAGGGCATCACCGCCCGCTTGCCGCATGTGGCAAGCCTAGGCGTCGATGCGATCTGGATCTCGCCCTTCTTCACCTCGCCGATGCGCGATTTCGGTTATGACGTTTCCGACTACGAGAATGTCGATTCGATCTTCGGGACGCTCGTGGATTTCGACACGATGATCGCTGAGGCCCACCGCCTCGGCATCCGCGTGATGATCGACCTCGTCATCTCCCACAGCTCGGATCAGCATCCCTGGTTCGTCCAGAGCCGCTCCAGCAAGACCAATGCCAAGGCCGACTGGTATGTCTGGGCCGACGCCAAGCCGGACGGTACGCCGCCGAACAACTGGCTGTCGATCTTCGGCGGCTCCGCATGGGCGTGGGATCCGACGCGCATGCAGTATTACCTGCACAATTTCCTGACCTCGCAGCCGGATATGAACCTGCATAATCCCGAAGTTCAGGATCGTCTGCTCGATGTCGTGCGCTTCTGGCTCAATCGCGGCGTCGACGGCTTCCGCCTCGACACCATCAATTTCTATTTCCACGACACGCAACTGCGCGACAATCCCGCGCTCGCTCCCGAGCGCCGCAACGCTTCGACGGCGCCGGCGGTCAATCCCTATAATTTCCAGGAGCATCTCTACGACAAGAACCGCCCGGAGAACCTTGCCTTCCTGAAGCGCTTCCGCGCCGTTCTCGAGGAGTTCCCGGCAATTGCCGCCGTCGGCGAAGTCGGCGACAGCCAGCGCGGCCTCGAGATCGTCGGCGAATACACTTCCGGCAACGACAAGATGCATATGTGCTACGCCTTCGAGTTCCTGGCGCCCGATCCGCTGACGCCGGAGCGCGTCGAGGAGGTGATGGAGGATTTCGAAGCTGCCGCGCCAGATGGCTGGGCCTGCTGGGCCTTCTCCAATCACGACGTCATGCGCCATGTCAGCCGTTGGGGCGGGCTGGTCGCCGATCACGACGCCTTCGCCAAGCTTTATGCCTCGTTGCTGATGACGCTGCGCGGTTCCGTCTGCCTCTATCAGGGCGAGGAACTGGCCCTGACCGAGGCCGATCTTGCCTACCAGGATCTGCAGGACCCCTATGGCATCCAGTTCTGGCCGGAATTCAAGGGCCGCGACGGCTGCCGCACGCCGATGGTCTGGGACAGCCAGGTCGCCCAGGGCGGCTTCTCCAGCGTCAAGCCTTGGCTGCCGGTGCCGGTCGAGCATATCCTGCGCGCCGTCAGCGTCCAGCAGGGCGACGAGGCTTCGGTGCTGGAGCACTATCGCCGCTTCATCGCCTTCCGCAAGCTGCACCCGGCTTTTGCCAAGGGCGAGATCGAATTCGAGGAGCAGCAGGGCGATGCCCTGGTCTTTACGCGCGAATACGGCAATGAGAAGCTGCTCTGCATCTTCAACATGAGCCCGACCGAAGCCGGCGTTACCCTACCCGCGGGAGAATGGCAGGCATTGACGGGCCATGGCTTTACCAGCAACAACTATGGCGACAAGATCGATATTCCGGCCTGGGGGGCGTATTTCGCCCATCTGGCCTAAGGAACCGAACATAGGGGAGAGAAAAATGACTGGACTGACGCTGAAGGATATTCGCAAATCCTACGGTTCCGTGGACGTTCTCCACGGGATCGACCTCGATATCAAACAGGGCGAATTCATCGTCTTCGTCGGTCCGTCCGGCTGCGGAAAATCCACGCTTCTGCGCATGATCGCCGGCCTTGAGGCGATCACCGGCGGTGAGATGTATATCGATGGCCATCTCGTCAATGACGTGCCGCCCTCCAAGCGCGGCATCGCCATGGTGTTCCAGTCCTACGCGCTCTATCCGCACATGACCGTCTTCGACAACATGGCTTTCGGCATGAAGATCGCCGGCGAAAGCAAGCAGGAAATCGACCGCCGCGTCCGGGCGGCGGCCGAGAGCCTGCAGCTGACCAAATATCTCGATCGCCTGCCGAAGGCGCTTTCCGGCGGCCAGCGCCAGCGCGTGGCGATCGGCCGCGCCATCTGCCGCGATCCGAAGGTCTTCCTGTTCGACGAGCCGCTGTCCAACCTCGATGCCGCGCTGCGTGTCGCCACCCGCATCGAGATCGCCCGCCTGAACGAACAGATGGCCGATACGACGATGATCTACGTGACCCACGACCAGGTCGAGGCGATGACGCTCGCCGATCGCATCGTCGTTCTCTCCGCCGGCAATATCGAGCAGGTCGGTGCGCCGCTGGAGCTCTATGAGCGCCCGGCCAACCTCTTCGTCGCGAAATTCATCGGCTCGCCGGCGATGAACATCATCCCGGCGACGGTGGCCGGAACCGGAAGCCAGACGACGGTGACGCTGACCGGCGGCATGTCCGTGACGCTCGATGTGGCGACCGACGCGTCGGAAGCAGGCAAGCAGGCAAGCTTCGGCGTTCGTCCGGAGGATCTGAGGATCGCCGACGGCGCCGACTACCTTTTCGAAGGCGAGGTGTCGATCGTCGAAGCGCTCGGCGAAGTGACGTTGCTCTATATCGAAGGCCTGGTCCCGGGCGAACCGATCGTTGTCAAGTTGCCCGGCATTTACGATGTGAAGAAGGGCCAGCGGATGCGGTTTGCCGCCGACAGGCAGAAGTTGCATCTCTTTGACGCAACCGGTCATACCTACCGGAAATGAGGCGGCCATTTTTGGGGTAGTCATCCCAAGAATTGTACGGGACGGGCCAAATTCTCACTTTCTGTTAAAGATCGGCTGCTACCTTTTCCTCGTTAATTTATGAGGGGGATAAGCACGTGGCCGCTTCCAATCCGTCACAGCCAAAATCTCATTTCCTGAGCAAGGAAGAATCCTTCATGTACGACCGCGAGGCGCGGTTCAAGATGGAGGACACCATGAATGCCGCGCGCATCGAATATACGGAAAAGGGCGTCATGCACGCGGCGTCTCGCCGCTGCGACATTGTCCGGATCTCGATGAGCAGCGCGACACTCGCGATTCTGACCCAGTTCAACCTGCCGAAGCAGTTCTATCTGGATATTCCGGATGCCCGCATCACCAAGGTCGGTTGCCTGCTGATGAAGGTCAATGCCAACAATACGATCGAGGTCCGCTTCCTGCGCCTGCTGACGCAGAAGGAGCTGAACAAGATCTTTGTCTACAGCACCCATCCGGCGCACCGCGACTATGTTCTCGATATTCGCGCCTGACGGGTAGCGCTGGGACTGATACAGAAAACCCGCGGGGTGCTTCGTGCGCTCCGCGGGTTTTGTCGTCTGTGGTCGGCCACGCTCAGTGGTGGAAGAGTACGCTCGCACCCTGGTCCGAAGCGCCGACGGCGCGGCGGAACGGCGCGAAGAGCTCGCGGCCCATGCCGAATTCATTGTCGGAGAGATCGACGGTCACCGGCTCGCGCTCGGCCAAATCAGCCGCATCGACGAGCAGTTCCAGCGTGCCCTTGATCGCGTCCAGGCGAATGATGTCGCCTTCGCGGATGCGGGCGATCGGGCCGCCGTCGACCGCTTCCGGGGTGACGTGGATTGCTGCCGGCACCTTGCCGGATGCGCCGGACATGCGCCCGTCGGTCAGGAGCGCCACGCGGAAGCCGCGGTCCTGCAGCACGCCGAGCGGTGGCGTCAGCTTGTGCAGTTCCGGCATGCCGTTCGCCTTCGGGCCCTGGAAGCGCACGACGGCGATGAAATCGCGGTTGAGCTTGCCTTCTTTGAAGGCGTCCTGCAGCTCCTGCTGGCTGTGGAAGATGATCGCCGGCGCTTCGATGATGTGACGCTCCGGCTTGACGGCCGATATCTTGATCACCGCCTTGCCGAGATTGCCGCGCAGCATCTTCAGCCCGCCATTCGCCTGGAACGGCGTTTCGATGCTGGAGAGAACCTTGGGATCGACGCTCTTGTCAGGCGACGGCTCGCGCAGGACGGCGCCGTTTTCGCCGAGACGCGCATCGACCGTATAGGCTGCGAGACCCTGGCCGAAGACGGTGCGCACGTCGTCATGCACCAGCCCGTGCTTCAGGAGTTCCTTGATGAGGAAGCCCATGCCGCCGGCCGCCTGGAAATGGTTCACGTCGGCAAGCCCGTTCGGGTAGACGCGGGCAAGCAGCGGCACGATTTCCGAAAGCTCGGCGATGTCCTGCCAGGTGAGATGGATGCCGGCCGCCCGCGCCATGGCGACGAGGTGCAGCGTGTGGTTGGTCGAGCCGCCCGTCGCATGCAGGCCGACGACGCCGTTGACGATCGAGCGTTCGTCGATCATCTCGCCCGCCGGGGTGAATTCGTTGCCGAGCGCGGTGATCGCCAGCGCCCGCTTGGCGGCTTCGCGCGTCAGCGCTTCGCGCAGCGGCGTGCCGGGATTGATGAAGGAGGAGCCGGGCATGTGGAAGCCCATGATCTCCATCAGCATCTGGTTGGAATTGGCGGTGCCGTAGAAGGTGCAGGTGCCGGGGCCGTGATAGGATTTCGATTCCGCCTCGAGCAGCTCGGCGCGTCCGACCTTGCCCTCGGCGAAGAGCTGGCGCACGCGCGACTTCTCGTCGTTCGGCAGGCCTGTCGTCATCGGACCGGCCGGAACGAAGATCGACGGCAGGTGCCCGAAGGACAGGGCGGCGATGACGAGGCCGGGCACGATCTTGTCGCAGACGCCGAGGAAGAGGGCGGCATCGAACATGTTGTGCGACAGGCCGACGCCCGCCGACATGGCGATCAGGTCGCGCGAGAAGAGCGAGAGCTCCATGCCCGGCTGTCCCTGGGTGACGCCGTCGCACATCGCCGGCACGCCGCCGGCCACCTGCGCCACGCCGCCTGCCTCGGCGGCCGCCTCGCGGATGATCGCCGGATAGGTCTCGAACGGCTGGTGGGCCGAGAGCATGTCGTTATAGGCGGTGATGATGCCGAGATTGGCGATGCGGTCGCCGGCGAGCGCATCTTTCTCGGCGGGGGAACAGACCGCAAAGCCGTGGGCAAGGTTGGCGCAGCCGAGCACGGAGCGGGCGACACCCTTGGAAGCGGCGGCGCGCAGGCGTTCCAGGTAGCGCTCGCGGCTTGGCTTCGAGCGTTCGACAATGCGATCGGTGATCGCGGAAATGCGTGCGTGAGCGGACATGGAATATCCCTGCCTTGTTCGTTGTCTCTATCTGTTTCGGCGGCTCTGGCCTGAATCTCGGTCCGGATTGACGGCCGATCAGGGAGCCCAGTAGATCTCGACCGGGGAAGTGGCCCGGCGCAGAACGGCGCGGATCGGCATTTCTGCTTCGTCACCGCTGCCTTCCGCCTTGGCGAGAACGTCTTTTTTGCCTTCGCCCTCAATATGGAGAACCAGGAGTGCGGCATCCTCAAGACTGGAGAAGGTGAAGGTCAGGCGCGGCTCGCCGGCTCCTTCCGCTTCCATGGTGATGATGCCGCGCGGCGTCGATGGGTCGAGCGCCGTGGCAAGATTGCTGCCGCCGGGAAAGAACGAGGCCGTGTGGCCGTCGCCGCCCATGCCGAGGATGACGATGTCGAAGGGTGAGCTGATCGCCCTGGTCTTCTCGGTCGCGAGCGAGGCTGCCTCCTCCACGGAGGCAGTATCCTGATAGAGCGGCAGGAAGCGTGCCGCCTTTGCCTTGTTCTGCAGCAGATTGGCATCGACCAGCAGATGGTTCGAGCGCGGATTGTCGGCCGGCACGAAACGTTCGTCGACGAGGGTGATCGTCACCTTTTCCCAGGCGATGTCGCGCGTCGACAGCGCCTGAAAGAAGGCCTTCGGGGTGGAACCGCCGGAAACGGCGATGGACGCCGTTCCACGGGCGGCAATCGCCGCCGAAAGCGTGCTCGCGACCTTGTCGGCGAGGCTGCCGGCAAGGTCTGCGGCGCTGGCGAAGGAATGCAGGGTCGATGCCATCGATGTCGTCCTAGATCTCGTCGTGCCAGGTGCGGCCGTCGCGCTCGATCAGCGCGATGGCCTGGCTCGGACCCCAGGTGCCGGCCGTGTAGCCCTGCACCTGCTGGCCGGTCGTTTCCCAACCCTTGAGGATCGGATCCACCCATCTCCATGCGGCTTCGACTTCGTCGCGGCGCATGAACAGCGTCTGGTTGGAGCGGATCACATCCATCAGCAGACGCTCGTAGGCGTCGGGATTGCGGACGTTGAAGGCCTGGGCGAAGCTCATGTCGAGCGACACGTTGCGCAGGCGCATGCCGCCCGGACCCGGATCCTTGATCATCAGCGACTGCTTGACGCCCTCATCCGGCTGCAGGCGGATGATCAGCTGGTTGGCGACGATGCGCCCGGCCGCCTGGTCGAAGATCGCGTGCGGGATCGGCTTGAAGGTGATGACGATCTCGGACATGCGCCCGGTCAGGCGCTTGCCGGTTCTGATGTAAAAGGGAACGCCGGCCCAGCGCCAGTTGTTGATCTCGGCCTTGATGGCGACGAAGGTCTCGGTGTTCGAAACGCCGCCTTCGAGTTCTTCGAGGTAGCCCTTGACCGGGCCGCTGCCCGATGCGCCGGCGCGGTACTGGCCGCGCACCGTCGCCTGCTCGACATTCGAGGCATTGAGCGGCTTCAGCGCCCGCAGCACCTTCAGCTTCTCGTCGCGAACGGCTTCCGAATCCATCGACGAGGGCACTTCCATCGCCGTCAGGCAGAGCAGCTGCAGAATGTGGTTCTGGACCATGTCGCGCAGCGCGCCGGCCGTATCGTAATAGCCGGCGCGGCCTTCGAGGCCGACCGATTCAGCCACGGTGATCTGCACGTGGTCGATGTAGTTGGCGTTCCACAGCGGCTCATAAAGCGCGTTGGCGAAGCGCAACGCCATCAGGTTCTGCACCGTCTCCTTGCCGAGATAGTGGTCGATGCGGAAGATCTGCTCTTCCTTGAAGGCACGGCCGATCGTGTCGTTGAGCTGCAGTGCCGAGGCGAGGTCGCGACCGATCGGCTTCTCGACGACGATGCGGGTCGACTTGGTGATCAGCTTGTGGTCGTGGATCTTCTGCGAAATGTCGCCGAAGATGCCGGGCGCGACCGCCAGATAGAAGGCGCGCACGCGTTCCTTGCCTTCGTCGAGCAGCTTCTTCAGCTGATCCCAGCCGGCATCGGTGCGGGCGTCGACCGAGACGTAGTAGAGGCGGGCGCAGAATTTCTCGACCTCCGCCTCGTCATATTCTCCCTTCTTCAGGTGCTCCTTCAGCGCGTCCCTGGCGAATTTGCGGTATTCCTCGTGCGTCAATGGGCTGCGCGAGGCGCCGATCACGCGGGTCGGTTCGGTAAATTGGCCTTCGATTTGGCGATGATAGAGGGCGGGCAACAATTTGCGTTCGGCAAGGTCGCCGCTGCCGCCGAAGACGACGTAATCAAAGGGCTCAACGGGAATGATCTGGCTGCTCATGAGCTTGTCTCTCAATCAGGCTGGTTGGCGGCCCTTTTAATCTAATCGATTTAAAAAAGCCAGTGTGCAGTGCAATGAATCTGTCAGGCACCGGTTTTAGAGCGAATTTCCGGAAGAGGAAATCCGCAATCGGACTAAAACTTGTCGCGAAGCGCAAACCACGACAAGGCGAGGAAAAGCAACGGCGCGCGCATGCGGGCTCCGCCGGGAAAGGCGGGAATATCGAGCGATGTGAACAGGTCGAGATCGCCGGATTTCCCAAGCACCGTTTCCGCATAGAGCTTGCCACAGTAGTTTGACAGCATGACGCCATGGCCGGAATAACCGCCGATCGAGATGACCCCGGGCATGACCTCGCGCACGAAGGGCTGGCGCGGCATGGTGATGCCGACGCTGCCGCCCCAGGCATGGGTGATGTCGATGTTTTTCAGGTCAGGATAGATCTCGGCGATCTGCCGGCGAATATGCTGCGAAATGTCCCGCGGATTGTCCGCCGTGTAGGCTTCGCGCCCGCCGAAGAGCAGACGGCCGTCGCCGAATTTGCGGAAGTAGCGCACGACGAAGCGCGAATCGGCCACCGCCTCGCCGCCCGGCAACACGCTGGGATGCCTGTCGAGCGGGGCCGTGGCGCCGATGAAGGAGCGGATCGGCATGATGTGGCTTGCGGTTACCGGTTCGAGGCCGTCGATATAGGCGTCGCAGGCGATCAGCGCGCGCTCGGCGGTGATCGTCCCCCTTTCGGTTTCGATCGTCACCTTGCCGCCGCCCTGGCGGATCGCCGTTGCCCTGGTCATCTCGAAAACCGCGGCACCGGCATTGGCGGCGACCCGCGCCAACCCCACCAGCAGCTTCAGCGGATGGATATGGCCGGTGCCGACATCGCGCACGCCGCAATGGAACCGCTTCGAGCCAAGCCGCTCCTGGGTTTCCTTCTCGTCCATGAAGCTGATATGCGGATAGTCGTAACGCAGTGCGGCAATCTCGGCGTTTTCGTAATAGGCGCGTTTGTAGCTCGCCTTATGTGCGACGTTGAGCTGGCCGGGCACATAGTCGATCTCGATCTGATGTTCGCGGGCGAAATCGAGGAGATGGCGCTTGGCCGCCTCGGCAAGATTAAACAGCGCCTTCGAGCGTTCGTAGCCGATCGTCTCCTCGAGTTCTTCCGGCCACCAGCGCTGGCCGGTGCCGAGCTGGCCGCCATTTCGCCCGGATGCCCCGTCACCGAAGCGGCAGGCCTCGATCAGGACCACCGAAACGCCCGATTTGGCAAGATGGTAGGCGGCCTGCAGGCCGGTATAGCCGCCGCCGATGATGGCGACGTCCGATGTTATCGAACCGTCGAGAGCGGCATAGGTCGGCCGCTCCCCGACGGTTGCCTGATACCACGATAGCCCGGGCGCGATCGGGCTCTGCCACATCTCCTGCGATGCCATGGATGCTTTCCCTCACACGTTGAGCAGAAGGAATTCCCGCTCCCAGGGGCTGATCACCTGCATGAAGGTCTCGAATTCGCCACGCTTGACGCCGGCATAAAGGCCGATGAACTGCTTGCCGAATATCTCCTCGAAAGCGGGCTCGTCCTCGAGCAGCGCCACGGCTTCGAGCAGGCCGCGCGGCAGGTCGATCGAACCCTCATTGGCCGAATCCTCGGTCGGCGCCGTCGGCTCGATCTCTTTCATGATGCCGAGCAGGCCGGCGGCGAGCGAGGCGGCGAGTGCCAGATAGGGATTGGCGTCCGAGCTCGGCAACCGGTTTTCCACGCGTCGCGCCTGCGGATCGGAAACCGGAACGCGGAAGGCGGTCGTCCGGTTGTCGTAGCCCCAGGCATTGTTGACAGGGCAGGACATATCGGGCTGCAGGCGCCGGTAGGAATTCACGTAGGGCGCCAGCATCGCCATCGCGCTCGGCACGAATTTCTGCATGCCGCCGATGAAATGGAAGAACTCCTTCGAGGCCGATCCGTCCGCATTGGAGAAGATGTTCTGGCCGGTCTCGATATTGACCACCGATTGGTGGATATGCATCGCCGAACCCGGCTGGCCCTGCATCGGCTTGGCCATGAAGGTCGCATAGATGTCGTGTTTCAGCGCCGCCTCGCGGATCGTGCGCTTGAACAGGAACACCTGGTCGGCAAGCTCGATCGGATTGCCGTGGCGCAGGTTGATCTCGAGCTGCGCCGGTCCCTCCTCGTGGATCAGCGTATCGATCTCCAGCCCCTGCTTCTCCGAGAAATGGTAGACATCGTCGATCAGCTCGTCGAATTCGTTGATGCCGGCGATCGAATAACCCTGGCCGCCGAGGATCGAACGGCCGGACCGGCCTTTGGGCGGGTGCAGCGGATAATCGGGATCGTCATTCTTGGCGACGAGGTAGAATTCGATCTCGGGCGCCACGATCGGCTTCCAGCCGCGGTCATGATAGAGGCTCATGATGCGCTTCAGCACGTTGCGCGGCGTATAGGGCACTTCGCCGCCGTCCGAATCGACGATGTCGCAGATCACCTGCGCCGTCGGGTCGGTTTCCCAGGGCACGACGGACAGCGTCGAAAGGTCGGGCATCAGCTTCAGGTCGCTGTCGCGCGGCTCGTAGCGGAAGCTCTCCGTCTCGTCGGGATACTCGCCCGAAATCGTGTGCCGGTAGATCGCCGATGGCAGCGCCAGTGAGGTGTTCGAGGTGAATTTCGAGCTCGGCATCATCTTGCCGCGCGCAACGCCGGCAAGGTCCGGCGTGATGCATTCGATGTCTTCGATGCCCCTGTCCCGCAGCCACCGCGCTGCTTCCTTCCAGTTCGCAACGCCGCGCAGCGATCCGGGGTCCGGGGGAGCTTTCGTCGAGGCGGGTACGTTTCTGGCAGGCTTCAGCGTCGTCTTTTTTGGGGACATGACACACCGGTTTGCGTTGATCGTGGCGCCATCATAACCAGACTTTGCCAATTGGCGAGGGGTGCCAAACGTTGACTTTCGCCCTTTGATGGAAAAGAAGACGCTGTCTTGATCGGGGAAACGGGTTTGCAGCGCAAAAGCGACGTCATCGTCATCGGCGCCGGGGCGGCGGGCATGATGGCAGCCATCCGCGCGGGAAAACGTGGCCGTTCGGTCGTGGTTCTCGATCATGCAAGGGCGCCTGGCGAGAAGATCCGCATATCGGGCGGCGGCCGCTGCAATTTCACCAATATCCATGCCGGCCCGAAGAATTTCCTCTCCGCCAATCCGCATTTCTGCAAGTCGGCGCTCGCCCGTTTCACCCCGGCCGATTTTATCGCCATGGTCGACCGCCACGGCATTGCCTGGCATGAAAAGACGCTGGGCCAGCTTTTCTGCGACGACAGCGCCAAGGACATCATCCGCATGCTGCTGGATGAGATGCGCATGGCCGGCGCAGCGCTGCATCTCGGCGCCGAGATAAGAGGCGTCGAGAGGACGGACGCGGGCTTCCGCGTCTCGACCGGCGAGGGCGCCTATGAAGCATCGTCGCTGATCGTCGCGACCGGCGGCAAGTCGATCCCGAAGATGGGCGCCACCGGCTTTGCCTATCGCCTAGCCGAACAGTTCGGCTTGGCCGTGCTCGAAACCCGACCCGGCCTGGTGCCGCTGACGCTCGATCCCGGCCTGCTCGAGAGCATTGCGCCGCTCGCCGGCATTGCCGCCCCGGCCGAAATCCGCCACGGCAGGACCGCCTTCCGCGAAGCACTGCTGTTCACCCATCGAGGCTTAAGCGGCCCCGCCATCCTGCAGATCTCTTCCTATTGGCGCGAAGGCGACGAGATCGTCGTTGCGATCGAACCGGATATCGACATTGCGGCGCATCTGAAGCGGGCAAAACAGCTCAATGGCCGCCAGTCGCCGCAGACGGCACTCGGCGACATCCTGCCGAAGCGGCTGGCGCAATTTCTCGTCGAGCGCGAAAAGATCTCCGGCAACATGGCCGACCTGCCTGACAAGGCGCTGCTGCGCCTGGCCGCCGGCGCCCAGAGCTTGGCCGTCAAACCGTCCGGCTCGGAAGGTTACCGCACCGCCGAAGTGACGCTCGGCGGCATCGACACGGCAGCGTTGGATTCCCGCAGCATGGAGGCAAAGGCCTTGCCCGGGCTTTATTTCATCGGCGAATGTGTCGACGTCACCGGCTGGCTCGGCGGCTATAATTTCCAATGGGCCTGGGCCTCCGGTTTTGCCGCCGGTGAATGCGCTTAATACATGTCGCTCAAAAGTGCCCAGTGGTTTGGGAGAACGACTTGCATAAGACAAAGACCAAAGCCGATTCAAGACTTCTTAATAGAGGTGCGCCATCCTGTCTCAATTGGCGGTTTGCAAAATCGTTCCTAGATAATGCTTTACCAGCAAGCCGTTTTGTTGGATTGTTGTGTCAGAGAGAAGTGAGGTTTCGCGCATGACCAGAAACACACGACGCGCCCGCGCCATCGCAATTGCCGAGGCAAAGCCGAACGCCCGGATGGTGACCCTGCGTTATCTGATGCTTGCCGCCGGCGCCACTGCCGCCAGCCTCGCGCTGCTGATCTCGCACTTCATCTGATCCCGTCGGTAGACCTGGAAAGAACATTGCGGCATGCTGATCGCCGCGCTGCGGCGTTGCAGCTTACAATCTGCAACTATTTCACCGCCTTGGCTTAACCCGCCATAACCGCTTATCCGAAAATTAATATCTAATCTGACACAATTGCCCGCGATTATTTGGGCATCTCCAAGTTGTTTGGACATGAACTGGCAATGACTGCCGCCTGGTCTCCGGGTTCCCCAATGTAAATTTAAGAACGGCTTGATGTGTACCCGGCTGGCGCCATGTGGCTGCCTGCGGGAGGAGTGGTGTATGAAAGGCCCGGAACGCCATGTTGATTGACAAGATTCTTTCCCGCTTCAGGATCAAGACGAAGGTTTTGATCTTCGTTCTGCCCTTCGTCGTCACCATTTCGGCGGTAGGCCTGACGGGCCTCTACGCTTCCGGACTTCTGCAGGGCCGCATGGAAATATCCAACAGCGTGCTGCAGTCGCTGAGCGGCTTCAAGGATCTCTACGGTTCGATGGACGATTTCCTGCGCGTCACCAGCCCGGAGGCACGCGACAAGCTGACCGCGGAACTGAAGACCCAGCAGGGCGTGCTCGACCGGACGCTGAACCAGGTCGGTGAAGAGGCCGCCGGCCGCGACAGCCTTGCCGAGGCATCGCACCGCACCAAGGACATATCGGGCGTCGTCGACAAGCTCTGGGCCCTGCATGAGCAGGAACAGGCCTTGCATGAGCAGATCGATGCCGCACAGAAGAGCCTGATCAGCACCCGTTTCACGGTCTCCTACCAGGCCGAGGAATTGCAGACCGCGCTCCAGAACGACGAGGGCGCCGCCACCATCACGCTGCGCACCGCCGACCGCCTGCTGAAGGGCGGCGACTTCCTCGGCACCGTCGCCAGCGGCTACAGCAAGCCGCAAACGCCGCAGGACAAGATCGCCTTCATCAACGGACAGATGCCTGCGATCATCAAAGCCCAGCGGCAGATCGCCATTTCGGTTCCGACCAACCAGAAGAACGTCATCGACGCGCTGACCGCAACCATCGATAGCATCAAGGCGATCGCTCAGCTGCCCGCTCCGACCGACGAGGACATCGCCGAACTCGGCCGCCTCGTGTCGCGCTTCCGCCAGACCTCGACCTATACGCAGCTGACGGCAACGCAGAAGATGCGCGAGGCGACCCAGCGTTTCGCCGAGCTCGAGGGCCGCATCGCCCAGACCAACTCCGTCCTTCAGGATACGCGGCGGCTGGAAAACTCCGTCTATGCGCTGCAGATCGTCCTTTCCGATTTCCTCTCCAACTCCAGTAAGGATAATCTCGTACGCCTGCAGCAGCAGGCCGGCACGCTTGGCAAGGATATGCAGGTGCTGACCACCAGCGCCAAGGGCATGGGCTTTGCCGAAGGCATATCGGGCGCGATCCAGCCGGCGCTCGACGCCATTTCCGGCGGCGGCTCGAAGATCGTCGATACGATCAGCGAGCGCGTCACCGCCTATGCCGCCGCCCGCCAGGAGCTCGACCAGATCTGGACGAAGCTGACCGATTTCGCCGAGCTGCAGAAGCAGACGGCCGGCACCGAGCGCACCCAGGCAAACAGCATCTCGGTCATGACCACCGGTCTCGGCATCCTCCTGTCGATCCTCGGCGGCATCGCCCTGGTGCTGACGCTGCAGCGCCCGATCAGCCAGATCACCGCCGCCATGCGCCGCATTGCCGAAGGGGCGCTGGAAACCAGCATCTCGGGCGAGCAGCGTCATGATGAAATCGGCGACATGGCTCGCGCGCTCGGCATTTTCAAGGAAAACGCCATCTCGAAGATCCGCATCGAGGAGCAGAGCGACGAGGAGCGTGCCGCCGCCGAACACGAGCGCCAGCGCAACGACGCCGAAAAGCACGAGATGGATCGTCAGATCGAATTCGCGGTCAATGCACTTGCCGCCGGCCTCGAACGTATGTCGCAGGGCGATATCTCGACGACGATCGAAACGCCGTTCATCGGCCGTCTCGAACAGCTGCGCCAGGATTTCAACGGTTCGATGATGCGCCTGCAGGCGACGATGAGCCAGATCCGCGACAATGTCGAACTGATCCAGGGCAACGGCAACCAGATGGCCCAGTCGGCCGAGGATCTGTCCAAGCGCACCGAGCAGCAGGCTGCCTCGCTCGAAGAGACCGCGGCCGCCGTCGACGAGATCACCGTCACGGTCCGTTCGTCGGCCGAACGCGCCAAGGATGCCGACCAGATCGTCCGCCAGGCCAAGCGCAGCGCCGACGATTCCGCCGTCGTCGTCAGCAATGCGATCGACGCGATGGGCCGCATCGAGGATGCCTCGCGCCAGATCGAGCAGATCATCGGCGTCATCGACGAGATCGCCTTCCAGACCAATCTCCTGGCGCTCAACGCCGGCATCGAGGCGGCGCGCGCCGGTGAAGCCGGCAAGGGCTTCGCGGTGGTGGCGATGGAAGTCCGCGAACTGGCCCAGCGCTCCGCAGCCGCGGCGCAGGAGATCAAGGGGCTGATCAACAAGTCGACCAACGAGGTCAATTCCGGCTCGCAGTTCGTGCAGGAAACCGGCACGGTCCTTGCCAAGATCAGCGCCCAGATCGTCACGATCAGCCAGCATGTCGAGATGATCGCCCGCGCCAGCCACGACCAGTCCAACGCGTTGCAGAGCGTCAACGCGACCGTCAACCAGATGGATCAGATGACGCAGCAGAACGCCGCCATGGTGGAAGAGACGACCGCCGCCAGCCGCGAACTGGCCGACGAGGCCGATTCGCTGCGCCGGCTGATCCAGCAGTTCAAGATCGACGGCGAGGCAGCCGCCACGCCGGTCTACCGCGCCGCCTGATCGCCGGCCGACCCCGTCTTCATGCGAACGGCCCCGGACTTTCCGGGGCCGTTGCTGTTTATGCCGAGAAATCGCGCTTCGATTGAAGAGATTTGAACGGTAGGAGAATAGCCTTGAATGTCCGCCAGTCTGTCGAGCCACAATGGTCAGAAAACGTCTAAAAACGAGACCGGCGAATATCTCCCGCAGCCCTGATTTACGGAAAATTTTCCTTAACGCTTTTGGCTTAATCTAGCCTTGGTTTATCCCGGGGGTTTTGATGCTGCGCCTTTTCTCGACGTCGATCGTACGCCAGATCGTTGCGATCACATTGTTTCTGCTGGCGATCAGCACGGCCGCTATCGTCGGCGTGACCTATTATAATTTGAGCAATCATGTCATGGACGGGGCGATCTCCGACGCGAAAGAGGCCGCCCGCGCGATGGCCGTCCTCTACGGCGCGGCCGATCAGGACGCAAAGATCGAGCTCAAGGACAATCAGCTCTCTGCCGTGACGGAAGACGCCATTCCCGCACTTGCCGATCATTCGCTGGTCGACCGCACGGCGCAGTCGATTGCCGGTGTCGCGACCATCTTCCAAAAGCAGGGCAGCGACTACGTCCGCATATCCACGAACGTCAAGAAGGAAAACGGCGATCGTGCCGTCGGCACCAAGCTCGCAGCCGAGCACCCCGCCCAGCCGGTTCTCGCCAAGGGCGAGGCCTATTACGGCCCGGCGGTGCTTTTCGGCCGCCAGTTCATCACCGGTTACTTCCCCATCAAGAATGCATCGAACGCCAATGTCGGCATTCTCTTCATCGGCATTCCGATGGAGGTTTATTACCAGCGCCTGAATGAGCTGCAGATCCTGGTTCTCGGCATCGGCGCCATCGTCATGCTGATCGTCGGCGTTGTCGCCTTCTACGCGATCCGCCTGTCGGTGAAGCCTTTGCAGGCGTTGACCGCGAGCGTCCATTCGATCTCCGCGGGCGATCTTGAGGGCACCATCCCTTGCGTCGCCAAGAAGAACGAGTTCGGCGACATCGGACGGGCCCTGGCGCTTTTCCGCGACAGTGCCCGGGCGCGGCGCGATCTGGAAACCCAGGCTGCCGAACAGCGCGCTCTGAGCGATGCCGAACGCGCCAGGAACGATGCCGACAAGCGCTCCCTTGACGGCCAGATCGACTTTGCCGTCAACCAGCTTGCCGCCGGCCTGGGGCGCCTGTCGCAGGGCGATGTCTCGCAGACGATCGGCACGCCCTTCGTCGGCCGGCTGGAGCAGCTGCGCGTCGATTTCAACGCCTCACTCCTGCGGCTTCAGGATACGCTCTCCGGTATCCGCGACAGCGCCTCGACGATCCAGCGCAACAGCAGCGCCGTCTCCGTCTCTGCCAGCGAGCTCTCGAAGCGCACCGAGGCGCAGGCGGCAAACCTCGAAGAGACCGCGGCCGCGGTGGAAGAAATCACCGTCACGGTTCGGTCTTCCGCCGAGCGTGCCCGTGAAGCCAACAATGTCGTGGCTGCGACCAAGAGGACGGCCGACAATTCCGGCGCCGTGGTCGGCGATGCCGTCGCCGCGATGGAGCGCATCGAAGAGGCCTCGCAGCGCATCGAGCAGATCATCGAGGTGATCGACGACATCGCCTTCCAGACCAATCTTCTGGCGTTGAATGCCGGCATCGAGGCGGCGCGCGCCGGCGAGGCGGGCAAGGGTTTTGCCGTCGTCGCCCAGGAGGTCCGCGAACTCGCCCAACGTTCGGCCGATGCGGCGCGCGAGATCAAGTCGCTGATCGAGACATCGAGCCGGGAAGTCACGGCAGGTTCCGAATTGGTCCAGAAGACCGGCAGCGTCCTTGCCTCGATCAGCCAGGAGATTATCGCCATCAGCGGCCATGTCGAGACCATCGCCACTGCGAGCCGGGATCAGTCGGCGGCGCTGCAGGAGGTCAACGGTTCCGTCAACGCCATGGACCAGATGACCCAGAAGAACGCGTCGATGGTGGCCGAGACGACGCAGGCAAGCCGCCTGCTCGCCGGCGAGGCCGATACGCTGATGGCGCTGATCGAGCGGTTCCGCATCGTCGCAGAAACCGCACCTGCTCATCTCGGGGCAAGAAGGGTCGCCTGAACCGTACGGTCGCAGCTGCCGCAGGATTGCACTGCGGCCTTGCGGGGCTTTCTCAGATAGAGATCAAGCGACGTCAGCCAACCGCCGAAACGAATGAGGCTGTTGTCTCCGAACTCGGCATAGAATCTGTCCTCGTCTGCCCTGGAGTCGCATCGTCTGCCGGAATGTCGGTATCCGATAGTGCCTGCGATGGTCATCATGTCGATCATGGCAATGTCCTTTCCTATGTCAGACATCACCTGATCTAGGCATCGAATTTCTCTTTATAAACGGGGAAAATCCCGCTATGTTTTTCACCAATGAAAAACGCAAGCTGGGATTCCTATCAGCTTTTCCTGCAGGTCGCCCGGCTCGGCGGCTTGACCGGGGCAAGCACCGCAAGCGGGCTGAGTCCGGCAACCGTCGGCCGTCGCATGCTCGATCTCGAACAGGAGATCGGCCGCGCATTGTTTTCGCGCAGCCAGACCGGATACCGTCTGACACACGATGGCCAGGCGCTGCTCGATCACCTTCAGGAGATGGAGGCCGCCGCCCGCAAGGTGGCGGCGTGGCGGCAATCCGGCGAGGGCGGCACGACCGTCAGGGTCGCCGCCGGCACCTGGCTCGCTTGGCTGCTGACCGAGAATTTTACCGCAATCCGCATGCCGGGCGACGCCTTCGCCATTTCGCTGACCATCGGCGAGGCGCGGGCAAGCCTTGCCTATCGCGAGAGCGATATCGGTATTCGCGCCTTCGAGCCCGAGGAGGCCAATCTCGCCGCACGTCAGCTCGGGGAGGTGGCCTATGCCGTCTATATCAGACGCAACACTGCCGAGACCGACGAGCGCTGGATTGCGGTTGCCGAGGAGGAGGCGATATCGGCCTATCTGCGCTGGCCGCACGCCCATGCCGCGACAGGGATCGTCGCCACCGTCAATCGGCCGCGTTCGCTGCCGGATCTGGTGCGCGCCGGCGCCGGCAAGACCGTGCTTCCCTGTTTCGTCGGCGATCTCCATCCTGAATTGCAGCGGCAGGGCGGCGAATTGCCGGAATTGCGCCATCGGCAATGGATCGTCATGAATGCCGAGGACCGCCATCGGCCGGAGATCCGCACGGTCGCCGACCGCATGACCAAGCTCATCAGAAGTTATGCCGATCTCTTCGCCGGAAAACGGCCGAGCCGAGGTTAGACATGTCGCGCCAAAGTGTGCAGCGGTTTTGCGATAACGACATGTGTAAAAACAAAGACTTAAAGCGTGGCAAGCGCATCTGAACGATCGCGACGCGCTCGAGCGAAAAGCTACGGCATCAACCGGCGCACCAGCGCCACCTGGCTGTTCACCCCGAGCTTGGAATAGATGCTCTTGAGATGCGAGCGGGCCGTCTCATAGCTGACATCATGCGTCGTGGCGGCTTCACGCAGTGAAAGCCCGTCGGCAATCGCGGAGGCGATCCGCATCTCGGCCGCCGTCAACTGGTTGCTGCGCGCTAGCGCCTCGTTGATATCGCTCCTCAGCGCCATGCCTGTGCGCTCGATGATCAGTGCGATCGTCGGACCTTCCAGGAAGGCGGTGATGAAATCCGATTGCAGCCTGACGAGCGTACATCTGACGCTGCCGGCTTTCGTCTTGACGAGCGTCGTCGATGGTGGCGGGCTTACGGCTGAATGATGATGACGGCTCAGCATATCGAGCCGGGCGCCCAGCGCCGGATCATGGATGACGAGGTGTCCGGATGGGCCGGTGCCGATGCAGTTGCCCTCGGCGAGCATCCGCTCCGCCACCCTGTTGAGCGAACGGATCTGCTGGTTCTCGCCGAGATAGACGACGCCGGCGCCGATCGCATCGAAGAGCGCCAGCCCGTTTTCATCATTCTCGGGATCGCGGCGATCGCGTCGTATGAAATCGAAGGCGCGTCTGAGATGCGGGGCGAGATCGCTCAGCAGGTCGGCATTCACCCGGTTGTTGTCGGGATCGGCCGAAGAGGTCAGCGTCGACAAATTGAAGGAGCGACCATTCTCCCGCATGATGGTGACGCCGACACTGCTTTCGCAGCCGATGCTGCGGACGAAGTCATTGTAGAATTCGGTCTTGATGAGATCGCTTCTCGGCAGCATCTGCTCGGCGATGACGCCGAGGCCGACCGGCCGGACAGCGGCCTTGGGCATCCACGGATTGATCCTCGCATAATAGTGGTTATAGGCTTCGGCTTCCGTATCCTGAATGCCTGAAGCAAGCGACAGGCCGCCGGTGCGGGCGATGGCATCGTGGAAGAACAGCGTGGATTTCGCATCCGGCATCGTCCCGTTCAAAGCGTCGAGAAACGTCTGCCATGTCGTCTCGCCGAACAGGGCGGCGTAGATCAGATCGGTCAAGGCTTCGAGTTTGGGGTGCGGCGCGCCGGGCATGGGCAATTCCGTTCGAAGATGCGCCATTATGGCCCGACCAGGCGGCGGTGACAATTGCATCAAATTGTAAAGGGCGTGCAGGCGCATCGCGCCACCCGGCGCCCAAGCCCCAAATCGGGACGGGTTTTCGAAAGGAATGAGCGCCCGCGCGTCTCTCCGATGCGCAGGCGCTCCGATTGGGAAATGCGGGCCGACACGGCAGCCCGCCGCTGGTCGTCTTCGTCAATGCCGGTTGGTGACGACGACCGGAATCAGCAGGTCGCCCCAGTTGCCGTCGCCGCCGTGATGACGGGCCGAGCGCACCAGTTCGACCGAGACGCCGGCCTCGACGGCTTTCATGACCGATTGGTTCAGCCGATGCAGGTCGTTGGCGAGCATGCGGATCGTCGTCTGCTGATCCTCGCTCATGCTGGTCGTCTGCTCTTCGGCCCGTTCCCGGACGCGTGTGATGGATGCCATGATATTCTCCTCCTCTTCGGGTTATTCCGCAGCCGGCTTAAACTGCGCATGTTCAGTTGAATCGTGCATCGCGGTTGTCGAAGACCGACCGCCGGTGATGGCGAGCGACACGGCGTCGAAATAGCCGGTGCCGACCTCGCGCTGATGTTTGGTGGCGGTATAGCCGTTGACCTCGGCGGCGAATTCCGCCTGTTGCAGTTCGGAATAGGCCGACATCTGCCGCTGCCGGTAGCCGCGCGCCAGTTCGTACATGCCGAAGTTCAGCTGGTGGAAGCCGGCGAGCGTGATGAACTGGAACTTGTAGCCCATTGCGCCGAGTTCGCGCTGGAACCGTGCGATCGTCGCCTCGTCGAGGTTCTTCTTCCAGTTGAAGGAGGGCGAGCAATTATAGGCGAGCAGCTTGCCGGGGTAGACCTTGTGCACGCCTTCGGCAAAGCGCCGCGCCTGCTCGAGGTCCGGCTTCGAGGTTTCGCACCAGATGAGATCGCAATGCGGCGCATAGGCGACGGCGCGCGCGATGCAGGGCTCGATGCCGTTTCTGACCTGATAGAAACCTTCCACCGTGCGGCCGGCATCATAGTCGACGAAGGGCTGGTCGCGCTCGTCGATGTCTGAGGTCAGCAGCTTTGCCGCCTCCGCGTCGGTGCGAGCGATGACCAGCGTCGCAACGCCCATGACGTCGGCGGCAAGCCGAGCGGCATCGAGATTGCGGATATGAGCGGCCGTCGGGATCAGCACCTTGCCGCCGAGATGGCCGCATTTCTTCTCCGAAGCGAGCTGGTCCTCGAAGTGAACGCCGGCGGCACCCGCCTCGATATAGGCCTTCATGATTTCGAAGGCGTTGAGCGGTCCGCCGAAGCCTGCTTCCGCATCGGCAACGATCGGCGCGAACCAGGTCTCGACGGAAAGCCCCTGGCCTTCCGCGGTCTCGATCTGATCGGCGCGCTGCAGCGTGCGGTTGATGCGCTTGGCCAGTTCCGGACCGGCATTGGCCGGATAGAGGGACTGGTCGGGATACATCGCCGATGCCGTATTGGCGTCGGCCGCCACCTGCCAGCCGGAGAGATAGATCGCCTTCAGCCCGGCGCGCACCATCTGCATGGCCTGATTGCCGGAAAGTGCGCCGAGCGCATTGACGAAATCCTCCTGGTGAATGAGCCGCCACAACCGGTCCGCCCCCATTTCGGCCAGCGTATGGCGCAGCGCCACCGAGCCCCTGAGCCGCTGCACGTCGTCGGCCGAGTAGGGTCTCTCAATGCCGTCGAAACGATTAGCTGATGCGTTTGGGACAAGTTTGTAAAAATCGGTCATGCTGCTCTCCTCACTAAAAGCCGATAAAGGGTGGTCATGACAAGATTGACAATATCAGCCGTCATGACCAGTAAAACCTTTGATTTCCTGCTCGGAAAGAGGTTAAGATGACGAGGATTGACAGATTGGCGCTGTGAATTTGTAAAATTTTGTAAATACAGCGCTTGGAGCTTGTCAAAGGGTGTGACATGGCGGAACGGAAGATATTCGCAGGCCCGAAAGTCAGGCGCATCCGCAATGCGCTGGCGCTGACGCAGACCGCCATGGCCGAGGCGCTGGAAATATCGCCGTCCTACCTGAACCTGATCGAGCGCAACCAGCGGCCGTTGACGGTGCAACTCCTTCTCAAGCTTGCAAGCGTCTACAGGGTCGATCTGGAGGAATTGCGGGGGCAGACCGGCGGCAGTCTCGACCAGCTCAAGGAGATTTTTGCCGATCCGCTGCTGTCGGGCGAGCTGCCGGGTGATCAGGAATTGGTGGAGGTGGCCGAGGCAGCACCCAATGCCGCGAGCGGCATGATCAAGCTCTACCGCGCCTATCGCGAGCAGGCGGCAAGGCTATCCGATCTGACGGCGCTGATGGCCGCCGAGGGGCATGCGCCGGTCGCCACCGGCCGGTTGCCGCTAGACGAGGTGCGCGAGACGCTGGAGCGCAGGTCCGGCTATTTCGGACGGATCGAGACGGCGGCAGAAGCCTTTGCCGCAACGCTCCCCGGTGGCCTCGATCTTGCCGCCGGGCTGAAGGATTGGTTGCGTTCCGAGCGCGGCATCGCGGTGCGCGTCCTGCCCGTCCACGTCATGCCCGATCTGCGCCGCCGTTTCGATCGCCATTCGATGCGGCTTTTCATCTCCGAGCGGCTGTCGCCGGCTGACCGGGCGCATGAGATATCAATCGAGGCGGCAACTCTGGCACTGCTGCCGGCAATCGATGCCGAGCTCGGCGATATCCCGCTCTCCTCCGCCGAGGCGCGCCGCATCGCCCGCTTCGAGCTTGCCCGCATCGCAGCCTTAGCGCTGGCAATGCCCTACGAGGCTTTCCTTTCGGCGGCGAAGGCGACGCGTTACGATATCGATATTCTGCGCGCGCGCTTCGGCGTCTCCTTCGGTCATGCCGCCGCGCGCCTTGCCATGCTGCAGCGCCCCGGGGCGGCGGCCATTCCCTTCTTCCTGATCGAGATCGATGCCGCAGGCCACCGGCTGCGCCGGGCGGGCGCCCAGGGCTTTCCGCAGGCCCGGTTCGGCGGCGGCTGTCCGAAGCTCAATATCCACGCCGCCTTCCTGCAGCCGGGCCAGATCCTCGCCGAAACCGTGGTCATGCCGGATGGCGCATCCTTCTTGACGGTCGCCCGCACCCTGGAGGGACCGAGTGTCGAATTCGGCGAAAGGCTAAGGCGCACCGCGATCCTGATCGGCTGCGACGCTGCCCTTGGCGGAGGTGTGGTCTACGGGCAGGCGATGGCGCTCGATCCGGTCGAAATCGGTCCGGCCTGTCGCCTTTGCGAGCGACGCGGCTGCCTTTCCCGGGCTGAGCCGCCGGTGACCAGACCGCTCGGGCTCGACGAGATGGTGGCAGGGCTCAGCGCCTTCGACTTCCAGTGACGTGAAATCGTTGAGGGCGCTGGATTTTGCGCTTGTGGGCTGTGAAATTCCTTCTTAGTCTGCGTGGAAAACCAGAGGGAAAAGATGTCCGGGGGTGCGGAATCTTTGAACAAACAGGAGAAGTTATGAGGTCAACCATCCTATGCGTGACGGCCGCCGCCGTTACCGCACTCCTTGCTGCCGCTCCGGCCTTTTCGCAGGAGCGCGTGGTCAACGTCTACAACTGGTCGGATTATATCGACAGTTCCATCCTCGAGGATTTCACCAAGGAAACCGGCATCAAGGTCGTCTACGACACTTTCGATTCTAACGAGACGCTGGAAACCAAGCTCTTGGCTGGTGGTTCGGGTTATGACGTCGTCGTCCCCACCGTATCCTTCATGCAGCGCCAGATCGCCGCCGGCGTTTACCAGAAGCTCGACAAGTCGAAGCTGCCGAACCTGGTCAACATGTGGGACGTCATCATGAAGGGCGTGGCGTCCTTCGACCCCGGCAATGAATACAGCGTCGACTACATGTGGGGTACGACGGGCATCGGCTATAATGTCGACAAGGTCAAAGCCGCCCTCGGCACCGACGAGAAGCCCAATTGGGACGCGTTGTTCGATCCGGCGAAAGCGGCCAAACTCAAGGATTGCGGCATCTATATGCTGGATTCCCCGACCGATGTGGTGCCTTCGGCGCTCGCCTATCTCGGGCTCAATCCCAACAGCACCGATCCCGCCGATCTCAAGAAGGCGCAGGAGGTTCTCACGGCCGTCCGCCCGTTCGTCCGCAAGTTCCATTCTTCCGAATATATCAGCGCGCTGGCGAACGGCGATATCTGCATTGCGCTCGGTTATTCCGGCGATATGTTCCAGGCCCGCGACCGTGCTAAGGAAGCCAATGCCGGCGTGAAGGTCGACTATTCGGTCCCGTCGCAAGGCGCCCAGATCTTCTTCGACGTCTTCGGCATTCCGAAGGATGCGCCGCATGTCGCCGAAGCCCATGAATTCATCAACTACATGATGAAGCCGGAAGTGATCGCCAAGGCCTCGAACTTCGTCTTCTACGCCAATGGCAACAAGGCGTCGCAGCAGTTCCTCGACAAGGAGGTCCTCGACGATACGGCGATCTACCCGACGCCGGAGGTAATGGCGAAACTCTTCACCGTTCCGCCGCTCGATCCGAAGACGCAGCGGATCGTGACGCGGCTATGGACCACCGTGGTCACCGGCCAATGATAGAATAACGGCCCGGACGGAAACGTCCGGGCCTTTTTTTGACGATCCCGGCCGGGTGAAACCGGGAGCAAAAGCCAAGAATAAAAGCAAAGAATGCATTTTCGGGGAACAATATGAAGTCTCTAGGCAATATTCGCCGCTCGTTCGCACCTTGGACCGATCCGTCCGCCAAGCCCTTCATATCCATCAAGAACGTCACCAAGCGTTTCGGTGATTTCACCGCCGTCGATAACCTGTCGCTCGATATTTATCACCGCGAGTTCTTCGCGCTGCTCGGCGCTTCCGGCTGCGGCAAGTCGACGCTTCTGCGCATGCTCGCCGGCTTCGAGCAGCCGACCTCGGGCGAAATCGTCCTCGATGGCACCGATATGGCCGGTACGCCGCCCTATCGGCGCCCCGTCAATATGATGTTCCAGTCCTATGCGCTTTTCCCGCACATGACGGTCGAGAAGAACATCGCCTTCGGCCTGAAACAGGATGGCATGGCGAAGGACGAGATGACTGACCGCGTCTTGCAGATGTTGAAGCTCGTCAAGCTGGAGCAGTTTGCCTCCCGCAAACCGAACCAGCTTTCCGGTGGCCAGCGCCAGCGCGTGGCGCTGGCCCGCTCGCTCGCCAAGCGTCCCAAGGTGCTGCTGCTCGACGAACCGCTCGGCGCGCTCGACAAGAAGCTGCGCGAGGAAACCCAGTTCGAGCTGATGGACCTGCAGCAGAATCTTGGACTTACCTTCGTCGTCGTCACCCACGACCAGGAAGAGGCGATGACCATGGCAGACCGTATCGCCGTCATGAGCCACGGCAAGGTGGTGCAGGTGGCGACGCCGGCCGAGATCTACGAAGCGCCGAATTGCCGTTTCGTCGCGGATTTCATCGGCGACGTGAACATTTTCGACGGCAAGGTCGCCTCATCGGGCAACGGCACCGTCGAGATATCAGTCGACAGCGGCTTCAGCGTGCGTGTCGCCGCTTCCGAAACACCTTCTGCAGGCAGCGCCGTCGGCTTCGCCATCCGGCCGGAGAAGATGCGGGTCGGGCGCACGGCTCCCGCCAACGCGTCCGTCAACGCCGCCAAAGGCGAACTCTGGGATATCGCCTATCTCGGCGACATGACCGTCTTCCATGTGAAATTGCAGAGCGGCAATATCGTCAAGGCCTCGTCCCTCAATGCGCAGCGCTCCGTCGACGACCCCTTCACCTACGATCAGGAAGTCTGGGTCTCCTTCGACGAGAATGCCGGCGTCCTGCTGAAGGATTGACGTCATGGGCAAGCTCACCTCCGGCCTCTACAATCGCCTCGTCATCGTCATCCCTTACGCCTGGCTGCTGCTCTTCTTCCTGGCGCCCTTCTTCATCGTCTTCCGCATTTCGATGTCGACGACGGCGATCGCCATGCCGCCCTATGAGCCTGTCTTCTCCTTCGCCGACGGCTGGGCCGGCCTCTTAAGTAAGATCGGCGAATTCTCCTTCGACAATTACACCTACCTGACCGACGACCCGCTCTATTTCAACGCCTATGTGTCGAGTGTGGTGATCGCCGCGATCTCCACCCTCCTGACGCTGCTGATCGCCTATCCGATCGCCTACGGCATGGCGCAGGCGCCACGTGGCCTGCGGCCGACGCTGGTCATGCTTGTCATCCTGCCCTTCTGGACGAGCTTCCTGATCCGCGTCTACGCCTGGATCGCCATCCTCAAGCCGGAGGGCCTGTTCAACCAGCTGCTGCTGTCGCTGCACCTGATCGATGCGCCGCTGATCATCCTCAACACCAATACCGCCGTCTATATCGGCATCGTCTATTCGTATCTCCCCTTCATGTTACTGCCGCTTTATTCGGCGCTCGAGAAGATGGACGGCACGCTGATCGAGGCAGCGCAGGATCTCGGCTGCCCGCCGATCACCGCCTTCTGGCGCGTCACCTTCCCGCTGTCGATCCCCGGCGTGGTGGCCGGCTGCATGCTGGTCTTCATCCCCGCCGTCGGCGAATTCGTCATCCCCGATCTGCTCGGCGGGTCGCAGACGCTGATGATCGGCAAGACGCTGTGGAACGAGTTCAATTCCAATCGCGACTGGCCGGTCTCCTCGGCGGTGGCGACCATCCTGTTGCTGATCCTGGTCATCCCGATCGTCTTCTTCCAGAATGTCCAGGCCAAAGCCGAAGAGCGGGGGAAATAAACCATGCTGAAATGGACCCGTTTCAATATCGTCTCCGTCACGCTCGGCTTCGCCTTCCTCTATCTGCCGATCGTGCTTCTCGTCATTTTCTCCTTCAACGAATCCAAACTCGTAACCGTCTGGGGCGGCTTCTCGACGAAATGGTATGTCTCGTTGATGAGCAATCAGGCCTTGCTCGACGCTGCCTGGGTGACGCTGCGCGTCGGACTGCTGTCGGCAACATTTGCAACCATCCTCGGCACGATGGCGGCGCTGACATTGGTGCGTTACACCCGCTTTCGCGGCCGCATGCTGTTTTCGGGCATGGTCTATGCACCGCTCGTCATGCCGGAGGTCATCACCGGCCTGTCATTGCTGCTGCTCTTTGTGGCGATCGGTCTCGACCGTGGCTTCTGGACGATCACGCTCGCGCATACGACGCTGACCATGTGCTTTGTCGCCGTCGTCGTCCAGTCGCGCCTGCTGAGTTTCGATCATTCGATCGAGGAAGCGGCGCAGGATCTCGGCGCGCCGCCGGTGCGCACTTTCTTCGAGATCACCCTGCCGATCATCGCGCCAGCCGTGCTCTCCGGCTGGATCCTTGCCTTCACCCTCTCACTCGACGATCTGGTGATTGCGAGCTTCACCTCGGGGCCGGGCGCCACCACGCTGCCGATGAGGATTTACAGCCAGGTCCGCCTCGGTGTGACGCCCGAGATCAATGCGGTGTGCACGATCCTGATCGGCGTCGTCGCCTTCGGCGTCATCTGCGCCTCGATCATCACCAAGCGCCGCGAAACACAGCGCCAGAGGGATGAGCGTGCCGCTGCGGCCGGCGCGTGAGCTGAAATTGCATGAAACAAAAGATGAAGCGCTTCCGTTTTTCGACGAAAACGGAAATGCTCTATTGCGCGTGCGGCGTATTGCCGAAAAGCGGCACTGGCGAGATCACCGGGTTGGGCCATGAACCGCCGACGAAGAACGGCAGAAGCGGCAGCTCTGCCGCCTTGGCCGGATCGGTTGCCTCCAGCGATCCGGAAAGCGCCAGCCCGTTCGACTGGTAGGTAATGACGCCGGAAAGCGTCAGCGTCTCCGTGGCGCCGGCAATATGGGCGTCGTGCATCTCGGCGGTGCCGTTGGCGAAATCGGCCTGCAGGTTCAGCTGGTTGAAGGTGAAGGCGCCGCCTGCCGCCGCGCTCAGCGGAAAGAACGGCTTTTCGGCTGCCTGCGTGCGGAGCGCTGCGGCATCGATGCCGGGGATCGTGCCTTGCTTCGTCCAGAAGCGCAGCTTGCCGGTGACGTCGGCAAGGCCGGTCGTCCATATCGCCTTCGGCGACCGGAGGTCGAGATCGAGCGATCCTGTCGCCAGCGGCAGCGGACCTTTCAGCTGCAGGCGCTCGGCAAGAGCTGCGAAGTCGGCATCGCGGATCGATAGCTGCAACTTGCCGCCACCGTCGAAGTCACGCTGCGTCGCTTCCAGATGCGCGGTCATCTCGCCGCCTTCGAACTGGCTGTCGCCAATATCGAATTTCGCCTCGCCGCCGGCCACGATCATGCTGGCGCCGACATCGGAAAGCTCGAAGAAACCCATTTGCGCGCGCCGTGCCGAAAGCCTGACGTCGACATCGAGCATCTGCAGCGGCCCAGTGATGCCGGCGGAGATTTCTTCTGCCTCTCCGGCTGCGAGCCTGAGCGCGAAGGCATCGAGGAAGGGCTTGAGGTTCATCTGGTCGAAAGCGAGCGTGCCGCCGATCTTCGGCCGTTTGCCGGGCTGGGTAAAGAGATCCATCACCCCGGTGGCGCTCGCTTCGTTCAGGGAGAGGCTGAGATTGTTGAAGCGCAGCCCGCTGCCCGACGACATGATGTCGGATTCCAGCGAGGCGCTCTTCAGCGTCCCGATGCCCGGGACAGATTCGCCCGACCATGCCAGAAGGGCCGGCACATCGGGGATGCTGGCGGTGACATTGCCGGAAAGGGCCGAAAGGTTGGCGATGCTGGCAACGCCCTGGAAATGCGCCGTCAGCAGGTTTGACGTGAGCGACGTCCGTGCCTCGGCATTCCGGCCGGCAAAGGCGAGCAGCGGCTGGCGCGAGGCGAAATCGATCTTCAGGTCCTGGCCGTTGATGCGGGCGATGATGACCGCCGAGATCGCGCCGGACAGTCTCGGCCAAGCGATATCTGCGGTGACGCTGTCGAAATGAAAGGCCTTGGCGCTCTTGATGTCGGTGACCACAAGCGTGCCATCCTCGACGGTCAACGCGCCGATCTCGGCATCGAGATCGGGATCGAGCACCTCCGCTCCGTTTTCGTAGCGCACGCCGCTGATCGCGCGTGCGAGCAGGCCGGCATAACTCCAGTCGATCAGCCCCTTCTCGTCGCGCGTCAGCGCCAGGCTGGGGCGCAGCAGGTGGAATTCGTGGAAACTCGTCCGCCCGCGGAGCGCGTCGATGAGGCTGAAATCGGCCGACAGGCTTTCAATGCTGCCGAGCAGCTTGTCGCCGCTTTCGCGCGGCTGGCGGATGGTGACCTGGTTCAGCGTGATGCGCGGCGTCGGCCAGAATTCGAGAACCGGACTGCCCTTGATCTCGGCATGGTAGCCCGTCCATTTCGACAGCGCGTCCTCGATGCCGGAGCGCACGAAGCCGGTGGAAATGAGATAGGGGGCGGCGACCCGCAGCGCCACGAAAAGCGCCAGCGCAATCAGCAGGAATACCGTCGATACACGGGCGAAGGCCGGAAGCCAGCGCGAAACGGGTCCGATCTTCCTGCGCCACCTGCGATGTCTTGACGTGCTCATGATCTCCGCCGGCAATGCAGCCGGTCATCCCGTTATGCGCTGGTTTCGGCCGATATAGGAAATATCGGGCATATGCAAATCCCATGCAATGCCGCGCGTCTTTTCAAGAGGCGCAAAAGACGATGCGATAGGCGACGGATCGCGTCGGTTCCGCACTTTATAATGCAATGCAGCATGATATAAAGACGGCATTGGGGAGGAGGATTGAATGCAGGATAACAGACCACTTTGGGTACCTTCGGACGCCGCCGTTGCCAGAAGCCCGATCCATGCCTTCATGGAGCGCTGCAATACCGATTTCGGGCTTTCTCTTTCGGGCTTTGAGGATCTGCATGCATGGTCGGTGGCCGAGCGGGAGAATTTCTGGTCGACCGTCTGGGATTTCTGCGGCGTGAAGGGAGAACGCGGCGCAGAGGTGCTTGCCAATGGCGATCGCATGCTGGAGGCCCGCTTCTTTCCCGATGCGACGCTGAACTTCGCCGAAAATCTGTTGTCGTGCCGCGGTGAAGGCGAGGCCATCATCTTCCGCGGCGAGGACAAGGCTGAGGATCGCTGGTCGTGGGACCGGCTGCGCGCGCTGGTCTCGAAGCTGCAGCAGGCCTTCGCGGCCCGCGGCATCGGCAAGGGCGACCGCATCGCCGCGATGATGCCGAACATGCCCGAGACCGTCGCCGCCATGCTCGCTGCCGCCTCGATCGGCGCCATATGGTCGTCCTGCTCTCCCGATTTCGGCGAGCAGGGCGTGCTCGACCGCTTCGGCCAGATCGGCCCCAAGCTCTTCATCGCCTGCGATGCCTATTGGTATTCCGGCAAGCTGCAGGATGTCGGCGCCAAGGTCGCCACGGTTGCCAAAAGCCTGGATGTCCCGACGGTCATCGTCCACTACGCCGGCGATGCGGAGGCGGTGGCGGGCAAGACGCCGGGGGCTTCGACGCTCGAGGCCTTTGTCGCGCCCTATGAGGCAAGGGAGGTCGAGTTTACGCCGCTTGCCTTCGCGCATCCGCTCTACATCCTGTTTTCTTCAGGCACGACAGGCGTGCCGAAATGCATCGTGCATTCGGCCGGCGGCACGCTGCTGCAGCACCTCAAGGAGCAGCGGCTGCATTGCGGCCTGGAGGCGGGGGAGAAGCTGTTCTACTTCACCACCTGCGGCTGGATGATGTGGAACTGGCTGGTCAGCGGCCTTGCCAGCGGCGCAACGCTCTGCCTGTTCGACGGCTCGCCCTTCGCGCCCGATGGCAACGTGCTGTTCGACTATGCCGAGGCCGAAAAATTCGCGATCTTCGGCACCTCGGCGAAATATATCGATGCGGTGCGCAAGGGCGGGCTGACGCCGCGCGCAAACCACGATCTCTCCAGCCTGCGGCTGATGACCTCCACCGGCTCGCCGCTCTCGCCTGAGGGGTTCACCTTCGTCTATGAGGGCATCAAGGCGGATGTCCAGCTCGCCTCGATTTCTGGCGGCACCGACATCGTCTCCTGCTTCGTGCTCGGCAATCCGCTGCAGCCGGTCTGGCGCGGCGAGATCCAGGGGGCCGGCCTCGGTCTTGCAGTCGATGTCTGGAACGATGACGGCAAGCCGGTGCGCGGGGAGAAGGGTGAACTCGTCTGCACCAAGGCCTTCCCTTCGATGCCGGTGATGTTCTGGAACGATCCCGATGGCGCCAAGTATCGCGCCGCCTATTTTGACCGGTTCGACAATGTCTGGTGCCACGGCGATTTCGCCGAATGGACGGAGCATGGCGGCCTGATCATCCACGGCCGTTCGGATGCGACGCTCAATCCCGGCGGCGTGCGCATCGGCACGGCCGAGATCTACAATCAGGTGGAGCAGATGGAGGAGGTGGCCGAGGCGCTGTGCATCGGCCAGGAGTGGGATGACGACGTGCGCGTCATCCTCTTCGTGCGCCTTGCTTCCGGTGTGACGTTGACCGAGGATCTCGTCAAGGCGATCAAGACGCGGGTCCGCACCGGCGCCTCGCCGCGGCATGTGCCGGCAAAGATCATCGCGGTTGCCGATATTCCCCGCACCAAATCCGGCAAGATCGTCGAACTTGCGGTGCGCGAGGTCGTGCACAACAGGCCGGTCAAAAACCAGGAAGCGCTCGCCAATCCCGAGGCGCTGCGGCTCTTCGCCGGTTTGAGCGAACTGAAGGATTGATGGCGATCGCAAGCTACAAGCTTTCACCCTCCATCAATCGCCTGTCATGGAAACCTTTCGTTAAGAAAGGTTTGTCAAATGTAAAGCTAACTTAGGGGTCGCACATGAACGAGGCGGCCTGAAGCCCCAGGGCTTACAACAACATGACGTTGATCGACTGAGCTCTTGTTGAACAGCACCAATTTTCGAGGCAGCCTCCGGGCTGCCTTTTCTTTATGGTGATCGCTTTCCTTTTGCGCTGATCAGCCGGCCAGCACCCGCTGCGACGGGAAGGTGATCTCGACGAGGGTGCCCTCGTTCGGCGCCGAATTGATCGAGAACACCGCCCGGTTGGCATCGACCATCGCCTTGGTCAGCGGCAGACCGAGCCCGGTGCCGTCGCCGCGGTGACGCGACTGGGTCGAGGAGACCTGCCGGAACGGCTTCATCGCCTGGTCGAGTTCACTGCGCGTCATGCCGATGCCGGTATCGCGGACCCTCAAGACAACGCTGCCATTGGCCTCGTAGGAGGTGGAAACGACGATCTGCCCGCCCGACGGGGTGAAGCGGATGGCGTTCGACAGGATGTTGAGTGCGATCTGCTTGATCGAGCGCAGATCCGCCACGACTTCGGGCACCGCATGCGACAGCGCCGTGCGGATGATGACGCGCTGGCCGTTCGCCTGCGGCTGCACCAGTGCCACAGCTTCGGAAACCGCCTCGTTGAGGCCGACAGCGGCAAAATCGAGGTCCATCTCGCCCGCCTCGATCTTCGAAATGTCGAGCAGATCGTTGACGATATCGAGGACGTGCCGGCCGGAGCGGCCGATGTCGTTGGCATATTCGATATAACGGGGATGGCCGATCGGCCCGAAGCGCTCGCCCGCCATCATGTCGGAAAAGCCGATAATCGCATTGAGCGGCGTGCGGATCTCGTGGCTGACGCGGGCGAGGAAATCGGTCTTGTGGGCGTTGGCGGTTTCGGCCGCACCCTTGGCGTTGCGCAACTCGTCTTCGGTGCGCTTCCACTGGGTGATATCGCGGATGACGGCGCAGTAGCCATTGGAGGAGGTGAGCTGGCCCATGGTCATGAACAGCGGCACGAAGCCGCCGGCCGCCTCGCGGCCGATCACTTCGCGTCCGTCGTTCAGCACGCTGGCCACACCATGGCCGGAGAGGCCGTTCAGATAGTCGAGGACCGCCTTCTGGCTCTCATGGGCAAACAGCATGACGAAGGGTTTGCCGCGCGTCTCCTGCTCGTCGTAATTGAAAAGCGCGCTCGCCGACCGGTTCATCGAGCGGATGTCGCCCTCCGTGCCGATGACGACGACGCCGTCGGTCGCCGTTTCCAGGATCGAGCGCAATTCCTCCACTTCGACCTGAAGCTTGGCGACCTTCTCGACCATCCGCTCGGGACGGGCTTCGAAACGGCCCTCGGAGCGGCCCTCGGAACGGCTTGCTTCACTGCGGCTGTCATCCTTGCCTTCGACCGGCATCAGCGCCAGCATCAACGCGTTGGCGTCTTCCCAGCGCACCGATTGCAGCCGGGCGGTCACCGGCGCCAGCGTGTCATCGGCCTTGACGAGCATCATGGTGCTGGAGCCGGCCGCCTTCTCCTCGAGTTCGCGGCGCTGCAGCAGGGCCTCGATGCCGCCCACCTCGCGCAATGCGTCGAGCGAAGCATAGCCCGTCAGTCGCATGAATTCCGGATTGGCATGGATCAGCGCATCGCCGATATGGATGAGCACGGCGACAGGCAGTTGGTCGACCGTTCCCACCGAAAGCCCGTCGGTCATCTTGACGCGCGGCGGGATGAAGCTTGTGAGAACCTCGATCTGGCTGACCGTCTCCTCAAGTCCTTCCGTCGCCTCGTCTTCGGCGATAACAGCCGGCTCCTCGGCGACGACCTCGTCTTCGCGCTCGGCCTCGACGGCATTCTCGAAGATCGCCTCTTGCGGCGCGATGTCCTCGGGCGAGGCGATGTCAGCCTTGTCGCCGGGAGTTTCGGCCTCGGACTCGTCATGTCCAGAGGCCCCTTCGAAGCTCGCCATTTCCGCGACGGCGGATTCCACCGCCGCCGTCACGGTAGGTGCCGCCGACGCCGGGGCTGCGGGTTCCATCGGCGCTGGAGCGGCGGGCTCTTCCTTGCGCGTGCCGAAGGCTTCCAGGCGCTTGGCAATCTCACGGAAATTCGCCTGTTCGGCGGCCGTCAGCCCGGCGCTGGTATTGTGGAGCTGAACGATCTTATCGGAGAAACGGCGATTGGGCGTCTCGGCAATGCGAAGCGCCGGCGGCTCGTCCGAAAGATCCGCTGCCGGCCCGGCGGCAGGTCCTTCGTCGGCGCCCGTCGCCTGTTCTTCTGCTGTATTCTCCGGCGCTGACGTCACGGCGATCGCCTCTTCGGCCGTGATCTTTTCCGATCCCGTCTCTTCGGTCTCCGGGGTCTCTGGCTCGGCTGCCGCAAACGCCTGGACGTCGATCTCTTCCGACACGATGGTTTCGGCCGGGACCTCCTCGGACGCGGCTTCCGCTTCATCGGCCACGTCGGCAACCGGCTCGAGGCTTGCTGCATCATGGCCGATACCATCGGGGCCAAGCGTCAGGCCGAGCGCCAGCGGATCTTCCTGCGCATCCGAAAGCCGGACGACGCCGAAGCCGCGAAAGCCGTCGAAGTCGCGGTTGCGGGTATAGGTCGGCAGTGCTGCCAGATCGACCGGAACGACGAGGCTGGTGCCTTCGACCGGCCAGAGGATCGTCTTGCCCGACCATGTGTCGCGGCGGGCGAGCGCCTCGGAAAGCTTGCCGTCCGGATCGAGATTGAAAAGGGCGGCGACATCGCCGAAGGCCGAACCGATGATGTGGGATGCATGTGGACCGACGGCCTCGGCAAATTCGTGGCTGACCTCGGTGAAGCAGCCATCGGCGTCGATCTTCCAGACGAAGCGCGTGGCGCGGCTGTTCGGCCTGAAGACGAAGCCGGGCTCAGCCGCAAGCTCAGGGGCAGGGGCAGCGTCGGGGACCACAGGCATTGCGATGGCGAACTCTTCATGAACCGCTTCCGGCGCATCTTCGATAGGCGTTTCGCGGGTTTCGGCAGACGGCTCCGCCACGGCCGTTTCCACCGTCTCGGTGAGGGAGGCAAGGTCGTCCTCGATGGTCGCGGCAGGCTTATCGGCCCCATCCGCGCTGCTGTCGATCACACTGCCGTCACTCTCCACCTCGTCATGTCCGGCGAGACCTGCCTCCTCGACTGCCTCGTCTTCGGATGCGGCTGCCGTCTCGGCCGGCTGTTCGTTTTCGCCGGTGATGTCCTCGAGCGTCTCCTCGACCTCTTCGATCCCCGAGACCGCATCAATAATCTCGGTGAAGCCGGTGGCGACGGCAGGCTCGTCCTGAAGCAGTTCGGCGGCCGGCGCGCTTTCCTCCTGCGCGGGCGCATCGACCGGGTCGAGCACGGGGGCATCGATCGGGTCGAGATCGCCGATCGCGGCCTCCACGGCAAAAAGCAGATGGAGCGCCGGCTCGTCGCTGAGCTTGCCGAAGGCGGCCGGAAGATTGCCTCTGGTGGTGGCGACGGGACGCTTCACCAGCCGGTCGGGATGGGCGCCGGCAAGATTGATCAAGGTCTTTGCGGTCTGCTCTGATATGCCGAGCGACGCAAAGCCCGGCGAAGCGGCGATGACTTCGCCATTGGCGCCGATCACCGCCATATGCGTATCGGGATCATCAAGCCCTTGCAGCATCTGCGCCGCCGAGGCGACGGCCGCCATTGGCTTGGCCGAGACCGGCACCGAAAACAGGATGGCCTTTTCGCCTGAGGAGAGCCGGATCAGTTCGGCCGCCGCCTGCACCTGGGCGCGCTGGAAGCCCTTGGCGACGCGGATCATCAGGCTTCTGTTGTCACCGATATCGGAAAGCTGGCGCGCGGCCGTTTCCAGCTGGCGGAAGGTAATGTCGCCCCGGTCGACGCCCTGGTCGAGCAGGTCATAGACCGCCGAATGGCCGAAAAGCTCCGCACCTGCGCCGTTTGCCCAGAGCAGGCGGGCAAGATCGGCCGAAAACAGCACCATCGCCTCGCCGCGTGAAAAGCGTTCCCGCACCCGTGCATGCACGGCGATATCGATGAACGGATATTGGACTGCGGGCATGTTCGAACCTTGTCGCTGTCGGCCTTCTTAAATTAACGGCTTATTAATAACTGCGGGTGGCATGCCGGTCCAGAAGAGCAGGGTGTTTTCGGCCGGAAAGGTTAACGTCTTGTGCACCGCACAATAATTGTTGCAATGCACAATGATATGTCTTATATAAGCATCATCCCAACTATCGAAGGCAGCGACTGCCTCAGCCCAAAGGATGCGACCCATGGCTACCATAAAGACCGATGACGTTTTTTCAATTGCTTCTTTCGACCCGTCCAAGTTCGCCGAATCCTTCCGTGATTTCGCCGAAAAGGGCGCCCAGCAGTCGAAGGATGCCTATGCCAAGCTGAAGACCGCTGGCGAGGAAGCCGGCAAGACGCTCGAAGCCACCGTCCAGACGGCTCAGGCCGGCAGCGTTGAGATCGGCCTGAAGGCGATCGACATCCTGCGCGTCAATTCCGAGAACTCGCTGTCGCACTTCGAAGCGCTGCTCAGCGTCAAGTCCGCCGCCGAATTCTTCGAACTGCAGACCTCCTTCATCCGCAAGCAGGCCGAACTCACCATCGAGCAGGCGAAGTCGATCCAGGAAACCACCAAGCAGGTGGCCGAAAAGCTCGCAAAGCCTTCCAAGGACGCCGCCGAAAAGGCCATGGCTTCCTTCAAGGTCGCCTGATCGGTCTTTTACCGATCGCAGACAAAAGGCTGGACCTCGCGTCCAGCCTTTTTGTATATTGACGAGGAATGGGGCTTGAATTCATCGCCAAGTCCTCGTATGTGACCCCCGTCGCGCCAAGCGTGATTTATGCGGTTGTAGCTCAGTTGGTTAGAGCGCAGGTTTGTGGCACCTGAGGTCGGAGGTTCGAGACCCCCCAACCGTACCATCTTTCCTTTGTCCATACCGGAGACATAGGTAACAAAACGTACCTAACACATGGGTGACAACCTCGTGCCGAACGGGCCGTCGATCGTTCCCAAAGTCTTTTGTTTGACGGCACGCGCATTTCTCTGGCCAAGCGCTTGATCAGCACTTCACTGACCTTTCTGGCACTCAATGCGGCTTTCTTTCAGAGGTGATCATCGCCTCGACCGGCTCCGGTAGGTGGATTATGTTACCGGTCCGTGCCCGAGATGCCGAATTCCATCACGCAGTTGGTCAACCGCATGACAGCGAATCTCGTTTGGTTATGTCGCTCCCAAGCATTCCGTTAAGCATGTCCAGGTGTCCTTTGCAAACCGTCTCGACCAGTTCGATTAGTAACGCAGTTTGTACTGCGAGCCAGCCGAGCGCCTCCTCGCTGATTTCGAAATGTTTCGAATAGCGCGCCTTAACATAGGCCTCATTCAACGTATTGAACCACGCGCGTTCCTTGTGTTGATCACGCGGAAAGGCTTCTGCCAGACGGCGATCCTGCTCTTCTGCGAGTGAGCGCAGGAACTTGATGTTATGCGACGGTGGGCCGTAATTGGTCAGAGTGAGCAGAACACAGGAATAGGCTTGTTCGAGTGCTTGATGCAAGCTGAATGCGGACAGGTTTGACCAGGCGTCCCCGGTCCTTATCGACTTGCCGAGTTGAAATTCAGCTGTTCTCAGAAAGGCGCTGGCTTCGGCAAACCTTTGCTCAAAATGCTCCTTCGCGACGCGAAGCTGATCCTCGGTCGAAAGTGGCTCGGGCTCAGCCAGCGCCTCATCGTCCAGTTCGTAGAGAACGATGCCTTCCTTGCGAATGTCGGAGAAGAAGTATTGCCCCTCCTTCAGGTGGGTATTCACCTCGCGCCTGGAATGGACGATGAAGCTCACCGGCGTTTCGATCGAGGCCTCGTGGATCAACCGGTCGGCGGCCTTGTACCAGTACTCGGCGAATTCGCAGAGTTTGCGATTGTTGACGATGATCAGCAGATCAAAATCGGAGCGATACCCCTTCATGGTGAAGGGTTCATCGACCCAGCCGCCCTTGGCGTACGAGCCGAACAGGATAATCTTGAGGATCCGGCCGCGCTTCTTGAAATCGGCCGTGCCTTCTTTCAGCGCGTCCTCGAATTCCTCGTGGAGGATTTCAAGGACCCGGCCGAGTTCTCGTTGCTTGCGAAGCGGCATATGATCGAGCGACGATTTCATAAGCAATCGATAGGCGAAAGATCCAATATCGTCTACTGGCAAATTTAGCACCGCTCAACTGCCGTTTTGCCCTTATCTCCCATCAAGTTGCCAAGCCGCGTTGGCGATTGAGAAAAAAATTCAATCATTTAGGAACAGGCATCGTCTGAATGTGGCGTAGTTGGAACACCGTGCGTCAGGGCGAACAAAGCAGGAAACAATTTCTGATTTTACTATCTTGTATAAGTCAGTTAAATCGCTTATTTGTCGCGGTGATATGGACCCGCGCGAAAGAGACCGGAGACACGCGCGGAGGGCGTTTGTCGTTCGGTATAACTGTCTGTGACAGAGCGATGTCGCTCGTTGGTGCAACTGCTCCGAATATGCGAGGACAATCATGGCGATCATGTTCGTCAGAGCGCAGGTCATCAGCAGGGGAGCGGGACGCAACATCGTCTCGGCCGCCGCCTATCGTCATCGCACTAGGATGATGGACGAACAGGCCGGCACGTCGTTCAGCTATCGGGGCGGCGCGTCGGAGCTGGTGCACGAGGAACTGGCGCTGCCGGATCAAACGCCGGATTGGCTGCAGTCCGCGGTCGAGGGGTATTCCGTTGCCGGCGCCAGCGAAGTGCTGTGGAATGCGGTTGAAGCTTTCGAGAAACTGGCAAACGCGCGGCTGGCGCGCGAGCTGATCATCGCGCTGCCGGAGGAACTGACGCGGGCCGAGAACATCGCGCTGGTGCGCGAATTCGTGCGGGATAATTTCACAAGAGCGGGAATGGTCGCCGACTGGGTCTACCACGATAAAGACGGCAATCCGCATATCCATCTGCTGACGCCCGTGAGACCGCTGACGGAGGAGGGCTTCGGGCCAAAACATGCTCCGATCTTGGGAGAAAATGGCGAGCCATTGCGATTTGTCACGCCTGGGCGGCTAACGGGTCGGATTGTGTATAAGTCCTGGGGCGGCGACAAGGAGACCTTGCAGGCGTGGAAGATCGCCTGGGCGGAGACGGCCAGCCGGCATCTGGCGCTCGCCGGCCATGACATCCGTCTTGACGGCCGCTCTTATGCCGAGCAGGGCCTCGATGGTATCGCACAAAGACATCTGGGCCCGGAGAAGGCAGCGCTCTCCCGCGGGGGTGTCGAGATGTATTTTGCACCGGCCGATCTTGCCCGTCGCCAGGAGATGGCCGACCGGCTGCTCGCCGAGCCGGAGCTCCTGCTGAAGCAGTTGAGCAATGAACGCTCCACCTTCGACGAGCGCGATATCGCCAAGGGGCTGCATCGCTATGTCGACGATCCCGCAGACTTCGCCAATATCCGGGCGCGGCTGATGGCGTCGGACGATCTCATCATGCTGAAGCCACAGCAGGTCGATGCCGAAACGGGCAAGGCGAGCGAACCCGCCGTTTTCACCACGCGCGAGATCCTTCGCATCGAATATGACATGGCGCAGTCGGCGCAGGTTCTGTTGGAATGTCGCGGTTTTGCCGTTTCCGACCGGGCGGTCGCCGCTGCGATCAGAAACGTCGAAACTCAAGATCCGGAAAAGTCCTTCCGGCTCGACCCGGAGCAGGTGGACGCCGTCCATCATGTCACGCGGGACAATGGCATTGCCGCCGTGGTCGGTCTTGCCGGCGCCGGTAAGTCGACCTTGCTTGCTGCGGCCCGTCTCGCCTGGGAAAGCCAAGACCGCCAGGTGATTGGTGCGGCCCTTGCGGGCAAAGCCGCCGAGGGTCTGGAAGACAGCTCCGGCATCAGATCACGAACACTCGCCGCCTGGGAACTGGCCTGGGCCAATGGACAGGAGACGCTTCACCGCGGCCATGTGGTGGTTGTCGACGAGGCCGGAATGGTGTCGTCGCAGCAGATGGCCCGCGTGCTGAAGCTCGTCGAGGAAGCGGGAGCGAAACTCGTGCTGGTCGGCGATGCGATGCAATTGCAGCCGATCCAGGCGGGGGCGGCGTTCCGGGCGATTACCGAGCGGATCGGTTTTGCCGAACTTGGCGGCGTGCGCCGCCAGCGCCAGCAATGGGCGCGCGAGGCGTCGCGGCTGTTTGCGCGTGGCGAGATTGGGAAAGGTCTTGATGCCTATGCGCAGCAGGGTCATTTGGTGGAGGCAGACACGCGGGACGACATCATCGGGCGGATTGTCAGTGATTGGACGCAAGCGCGCCGACAGGCGATCCAGGATTCCGTTATGCCCGGCAATGATGGCCGTCTTCGCGGTGATGAGCTTCTCGTGCTCGCCCACACCAATCAGGACGTCAAACGTCTGAACGAGGAACTGCGATCTGTGATGGCGGGCGAGGGGGCGCTGGGGGAGAGCCGCGCATTCCAGACCGAACGCGGCGCGCGGGAATTCGCCACCGGCGACCGCATCATCTTTCTGGCAAATGCCCGCTTCGTCGAAGCGCGCGCAATGCGTCTCGGTCCGCAATACGTCAAGAACGGCATGCTCGGGACGGTCGTATCCACCGGCGACAAACGTGGGGATACGTTGCTTTCGGTGCGTCTCGACAATGGCCGCGATGTCGTCATCAGCGAGAACAGTTATCGCAATGTCGATCTCGGCTACGCTGCGACCATCCACAAATCTCAAGGCGCGACCGTCGACCGGACCTTCGTTCTTGCCACCGGCATGATGGACCAGCACCTGACCTACGTGTCGATGACCCGGCATCGCCATCGTGCCGATCTCTATGCCGCGAAGGAAGATTTTGAAGCGAAGCCCGAATGGAGCCGCAAGCTGCGTCCCGATCATGCTGCCGGTATCACCGGCGAACTCGTGGAAACCGGACAAGCCAAGTTCCGGCCGAATGACGAGGATGCCGACGATAGCCCCTATGCCGATGTGAAGACGGATGACGGAGCCGTCCATCGTCTTTGGGGCGTGAGCCTGCCGAAGGCGTTGGAGGATGCCGGTGTCTTAGAGGGCGACACGGTGACCCTGCGCAAGGACGGGGTGGAGCGGGTCAAAGTCCAGGTTCCCATCATCGACGAGCAGACCGGGCAGAAGCACTTCGAGGAAAGAGAAGTCGATCGCAATATCTGGACAGCCAAACGGGTCGAAACCGCCGAAGCGCGCCGGGAGCGCATCGAGCAGGAAAGCCATCGGCCGGAACTGTTCAAACAACTCGTTGAACGCCTGTCGCGCTCCGGCGCCAAGACGACGACGCTCGATTTCGAGAGCGAGGCTGGGTATCGGGCGCATGCCGACGATTTTGCCCGCCGCCGCGGGCTCGACCATCTCTCTCTCGTCGCGGCGGGGATGGAGGAGGACGCCTCGCGCCGGCTCGCGTGGATTGCCGATAAGCGCCGGCAGGTGGCGAAGCTTTGGGAAAGGGCAAGCGTTGCGCTGGGATTTGCGATCGAGCGGGAACGACGTGTCTCGTACAATGAGGAGCGCACTGAGACACACACCGTCTCGGAGACAGATGTTGGCCGCGGCCGATATCTGATGCCGCCCGACACTGCTTTTGCCAGAAGCGTGGAGGAGGATGCGCGGTGGGCGCAGCTTTCCTCGCCGGCCTGGAAGGAACGGGAAGCAATCCTGCGGCCGCTGCTGGAGAAGATCTATCGTGAGCCGGAGGCGGCACTGGTCGCCCTGAACGCCCTGGCATCGGATACGAGCAACGAACCCCGCAGGCTCGCCGACGATCTTGCTATTGCACCGGATCGGATCGGCCGCCTGCGGGGTTCCGACCTTATGATAGACGGCCGTGCCGCACGCGACGAGCGCAGCATCGCGACCGCGGCATTGACGGAACTGCTGCCGCTGGCCCGCGCCCACGCGACGGAGTTCCGCAGAAACGCCGAGCGGTTCGAAAGCCGCGAGCACCAGCGCCGCGCGCATATGTCATTGTCGATCCCAGCGCTCTCCAGAAAGGCGGTGGCACGTCTCGTCGAGATCGAGGCGGTGCGCAAGCAGGGAGGGGACGATGCCTACAAGACGGCCTTTGCAATCGCCGCCGAAGACCGGGCCGTTGTGCAGGAGATCAAGGCCGTCAGCGAGGCGCTCAGCGCCCGCTTCGGTTGGAGCGCCTTCACATCCAAGGCCGATACGGTTGCCGAACGCAACATCGTCGAGCGTATGCCGGAAGACTTCACAGGCACCAGGGGCGAGAAGCTGACCCGGCTGTTCGAGGCCGTGAAGCGTTTTGCCGAGGAGCAGCATCTCGCCGAACGGCGGGATCGTTCGAAGATCGTCGCCAGCGCCAGTGCCGATCCGCAGAAGGAGAATATCCCCATGCTTGCCGCCGTCACCGAGTTCAAGACTCCGATCGAGGAAGAGGCGAGATCGCGTGCTCTGGCCGGCCCTCTCTATCGCCAGCAGCGAGCAGCGCTAGCCGACGTGGCGTCAACGATCTGGCGCGATCCGGCTGGCGCTGTCGAGAAGATCGAAGAGCTGCTTGTCAAAGGTTTTGCCGCCGACCGCATCTCTGCTGCAGTGACCAATGACCCGGCCGCCTATGGTGCGCTGCGTGGCTCCGATCGCCTCATGGATCGGATGCTGGCCGCCGGCCGGGAACGCAGAGACGCTGCGCAGGCCGTGCCCGAAGCCGCCGCTTGGCTACGATCGCTCGGTGCGGCCTATGCCGGCGCCCTTGATGCCGAGCGCCAGGCGATCGCCGAAGAGCGGCGGCGCATGGCGGTTGCCATTCCCGGCCTGTCGAAGGCGGCGGAAGAAGCGCTCACGTTGCTGACTGCCGAGGCGAAGAACGACGGCCGCAAGCGGAATGCATCGGCTGCTGTTCTTGATCCCAGCATTCGCCGGGAGTTCGCCGCAGTCAGCGCGGCGCTCGACGAGCGCTTCGGCCGCAATGCCATCGTCCGAGGAGAGAGGGATCTCATCAACCGTGTGCCGCCGACGCAGCGCCGCGCCTTCGAGGCGATGCAGGACAGGCTGAAGGTCCTGCAGCAGACCGTTCGCAGGGAGAGCAGCGAGAAGATCATGTCGGAACGGCGCCAGCGGGCTGTCAGCCGCGGACGCGGCATTGATATCAATGGCTAAACAAAACAACAGTGGCCATTATTCGTTGATCTGATGCCACAGAGGGAAACGGACGACAAAGAAGTCATCGCAAGCCAGGCGAGCAAAACGCACTAATCAGACGCCTAGCAGATGCGGGCGTGCCGGCGAAAGTTTCAAACGACTAGTCCCGATTGGAGCCGGCATGTCGCTGCTGGAAATGAAGAAGACCGTCGCCGACCTGAACAAGCCAAACCCCTCTGGTGAGTTCCGGCCTTGCATTCGTTGAAGGAGATTCCTACGCTCGAAAGTCTCCTTAGTGCCAAACGTAGTTGACCATCAGGCTCCGCGGCGAGCTCGGTGAGACTGGCAATCGCAGGATCTCACCGATGAATTCGGGAAGCGAAACCTAAGCAAGATTCCCACCGTTTTGATGGAACCCGCGTCGTCCTAAGCGGTTCTCTAAGTTGACGGGAGAATATGCATGTCGAAAACCCTTCTCTACGGTGCGACCAAGATCGACGAGACCAACAGCGCCTATGCGCCGGTCAAAAGCCTTGCTGCGTTCCAGTGGAAGAACCGCGTTTTCGTTGTGTTCGCCGACAGGGACAAAGCCCGCGCCGCCCGCCAGGAGAACCAGCTGCTGGCCGATCGCTCGGCCCTCGATGAGCGTGACCTGGTGGTGCTGAAGATATCAGGCGCCGGCGTTCGGCCACTCTTCGGTGCCCCCGATGGTCTCGACGGCGAAGCGATCCGCCGCGATCTCCAGGCGCCCGATGTGGGCGAGTTCGCGGCCTTTCTTGTTGGCAAGGACGGCACCGTCAAGCTGAAGGCCAGCGAGCCGATCACCGATGGCGAGCTCTTCGCCATCATCGACAGCATGCCGATGCGCGCGGCCGAATCGCTGAAGCCGGACAAATAGTCCCGAACATCGCGTCAAACCAAGATCATGAAAGGGAGGCGGTCATGTCCGTGCCCAACGAACCCATTCCCGACCAGCCGCCGATGCCAGCACCCGGCTGGAAGCCGGTGCCTCCGATCACGGAACCGGAGCCGGACAGGCTGCCCGACGAGGCGCCGGTTCCGAACCCGGACGAGAACGACGAGCCGGCAAAACACGTGCGGGACGTTTAAAGAAAAATATGGCGCTCGGCGCTGACGAGTTCCTGCAGGAAATCGGCAACGCTCCTGACGCGCACGAGATCGCGCGCCGTTTCGTGATAGGTCGTCCAATAGGCCCGCCGGATCGAAATTTCAGGCAGGATGCGCTGGAGTTCCGGATACTGCCGGGCGATATAATCGTGCAGAATGCCGATGCCGGCGCCTGATCGCACCGCCTCCGTCTGCCCGATCGCCGTCGATATCTCGAAGCTCGCATCCCAGCTGCGCATCACCTCGCCGGAGAAATTCAGCGAGGCGGTGAAGATCAGGTCTTCGACATAGCCGATGCGCGGATGCGCCTTCAGCGCCTCGATATCGCCGGGCGTGCCCTGGGCGGCGAGGTAGTCGCGTGAGGCATAGAGGCCGAGCGTGTAGTCGGTGAGTTTGGAAGAGACGAGCCGGCCTTGGACCGGCCGCTCCAGCGTGATGGCGATATCGGCCTCGCGCTGCGACAGCGAGAAAGAGCGCGGCACGGGTACGAGCTGGATCTTCAGTTCCGGATGGCGCTCGATCAGTCTGCCTATGCGCGGCGCCAGGAAGGATACACCGAACCCATCGGGCGCGCCGACGCGCACGGTCCCGGCAATAGCCGTATCGGTGTGGCCGAGGCTGGCCTGTACCGCGAGCATTTCGGTTTCCATCCGCTCTGCGGATGCCAGGAACACTTCGCCTTCGGCCGTCAGCTCGCAGCCATTCGTGCGGCGGATGAAAAGCCGTGTCTTCAGCGCCTCTTCCAGCGACGTCAGCCGGCGCGAGAGCGTGGCGTGATTGAGCCCCAGCCGCTTCGAGGCGGCAAGGATCTGCCCGGTGCGGGCGACGGCCAGGAAAATCCGAACATCGTCCCAGTTCATGGCTTGGCACGCATGGCGATCGGATCGACTTCGATCAGCACCAGCGATGTGACCATGCCCGCCGTCTGGTTCTTGTATTTCAGGAAATGCGGTGCCTGCAGATGGGCCTCATATGCCGCCTGGTCGGTGTAGACCTCAAGAATACGGATACGGTTTGGGTGGTCCCTGATGGAAACGGCGCAGAGGGAAAGGACGCCGTCTTCCAGCGCCACCGATGCCTCGATTTCCTCTGCGAGCAACGCGCGATAGGTTTCCAGCGTCTCCGGAGCGATCTCCAGCTCCGCCATTCTGACGACGGGTTTCCGACTCAACGGTTTGACCTCCCCTTGGGATTTGACTTGTCGACGTGCCGTGCCAAGTTTGTAAGCAGCAGGCCCGATGCAACGACAGGACTACAATATACGCACAACAGTTCCTTATATCAGCGCATTGATTTGTGCAAATTGAAGTGCGATTGTCGGTCATCCAAAAACAGGAGGAACACCCATGCATGAGATCGGTCATTTCATCGGCGGCAAGCATGTTGCCGGCACCAGCGGCCGCGTGAGCAACGTCTACAATCCGGCAACCGGCGAAGTGCAGGCGACGGTCGCGCTTGCAAGCGTCGAGGAACTGCGCGCCGCAGTCGAAAACGCAAAGGCCGCGCAGCCGAAATGGGCTGCCACCAATCCGCAGCGCCGCGCCCGCGTCTTCTTCAAGTTTGTCGAACTCCTGAACAAGCACATGGATGAACTTGCCGAATTGATTTCCAAGGAACACGGCAAGACGATCGAGGATGCCAAGGGCGACGTCATCCGCGGCCTCGAAGTCTGCGAATTCGTCTGCGGCATTCCGCATCTCGCCAAGGGTGAATTCACCGAGGGCGCAGGCCCGGCGATCGACATGTATTCGATCCGCCAGCCGGTCGGCATCGGCGCCGGCATCACCCCTTTCAACTTCCCCGGCATGATCCCGATGTGGATGTTTGCGCCGGCGATCGCCTGCGGCAACGCCTTCATCCTGAAGCCCTCCGAGCGTGATCCCTCCCTGCCGATCCGTCTCGCCGAACTGATGATCGAGGCCGGTCTGCCCGCCGGCATTCTCAACGTCGTTAACGGCGACAAGGGTGCTGTCGATGCGATCCTTACCGATCCGGATATCGGCGCCGTCTCCTTCGTCGGCTCGACGCCGATCGCTCGCTACGTCTATGGCACGGCGGCAATGAACGGCAAGCGCGCCCAGTGCTTCGGCGGCGCCAAGAACCACATGATCATCATGCCGGATGCCGATATGGACCAGGCCGTCAACGCGCTGATGGGCGCAGGCTATGGTTCGGCCGGCGAGCGCTGCATGGCGATCTCGGTTGCCGTTCCGGTCGGCGAAGAAACCGCCAACCGCCTCGTCGAGAAGCTGACGCCGAAGATCGAATCGCTGCGCATCGGCCCCTACACCGATGACAAGGCCGACATGGGCCCGCTCGTCACCAAGGATGCCTATAACCGTGTCCGCGGCCTGATCGACCGCGGCATCGAGGAAGGCGCCAAGCTCGTCGTCGACGGCCGCGATTTCAAGCTCCAGGGCTATGAAGACGGCTATTTCGTCGGCGGCTGCCTGTTCGACCACGTCACGCCCGAGATGGACATCTACAAGACCGAGATCTTCGGACCTGTCCTCTCCGTCGTCCGCGCCGCGAACTATGAGGAAGCGCTGTCGCTGCCGATGAAGCACGAATACGGCAACGGCGTCGCCATCTACACCCGTGACGGCGATGCCGCCCGCGATTTCGCCTCGCGCATCAATATCGGCATGATCGGCATCAACGTTCCGATCCCGGTTCCGCTCGCCTACCACTCCTTCGGCGGCTGGAAGGCATCGAGCTTCGGCGACCTCAACCAGCACGGCACGGATTCGATCAAGTTCTGGACGAAGACCAAGACGGTCACCGCCCGCTGGCCCTCGGGCATCAAGAGCGGCGCCGAGTTCGTCATGCCGACGATGAAGTGATCTTCACGACATTCCAATCTGCAATCTGCAATTCGGGGGCCTTAGGGCCCTCGAACTTTTCGATTCTAAGTTGTTGATTTTCGGCGGCGTTGCTTTCAGATGAACTGCCGGTCATGCGATTCCCGTCATGGGGCCGAATTGACGTCGCGGCAAATGGCCTCATAAGCTGAATGCGAATTTCATATTTTGGAATTGTTCAAAACTACCAAACCGCCTATATAGGTCTGAACAGGCACGAGTCAGGAGAATGGCATGCGGTTGACGAAGCAGACCAACTATGCGGTTCGCATGTTGATGTATTGTGCTGCCAACGACGGGCACTTGAGCCGGATTCCGGAAATCGCCAAGGCCTATGGTGTTTCCGAGCTCTTTCTTTTCAAGATTCTCCAGCCGCTCAACAAGGCGGGTCTGGTCGAGACCGTGCGCGGTCGCAACGGCGGCGTGCGCTTGGGCAAGCCGGCGGCCGACATCACCCTCTTCGACGTGGTTCGGGTCACGGAAGACAGTTTCGCCATGGCCGAATGCTTCGAGGATGACGGTGAGGTCGAATGCCCGCTGGTCGACAGCTGCGGCCTGAATTCGGCGCTGCGCAAGGCGCTCAACGCCTTCTTCGCCGTGCTTTCGGAATATTCCATTGACGACCTCGTCAAGGCCCGTCCGCAGATCAATTTCCTTCTCGGAATCACCGGTGAGCAGCAATATCGCAAACCCGCGATCGTTGTCCCCGCCGCCTGAACTATCCCTTGTGCGTCCGAAAAGACGCACGGCGCTCTAAGCGCAGATTATGCTTCTGAACCGCGGTTGCTCCAGCAGCCGCGCTTTTTGTTTTTGCGGCGTCTCCCGGTCTCGGAAATGCGGGGGGGGGGGAATGGCGTCCGCGTGTCGCGATGGCGGCGCTTTTATACCAAATGCGACAAAATTCCGGTCTTTTTTGTCCGAAAATTTCCAAATGCGGCTGATTTTTGACTGAAAATTTCTAAAATTGTCCAGCTGGAAAATTTTTCTCCGTAGCCCGTTGCTTTCAGTAGATAAATATCGTTCCATCAACCGTCGATCGTGATGCCATTCTACGATCTCCAAACATCAAAAAAGAACAACCGGGAAACAATACTATGAAAAAGATCTCTGTCCTCCTGGCAGCGACGGCCCTGATTTCCGTCATGGCGACGTCGGCCTGGTCCAAGACCCTTGTCTATTGCTCCGAGGGCTCGCCGGAAGGCTTCGACCCGAGCCTCTACACGGCAGGCACGACCTTCGACGCGTCGTCGCGCACGGTCTATAGCCGTCTCGTCGAATTCAAGCATGGCGGCACCGAGATCGAGCCGGGCCTGGCCGACAGCTGGAGCGTTTCGGCCGACGGCAAGGAATACACCTTCAAGCTGCATCCGGGCGTCAAGTATCAGGCCACCGACTTCTTCACGCCGACGCGTGACTTCAATGCTGACGATGTCATCTTCTCGTTCGAGCGCCAGCTCAAGGCTGACAATCCCTGGAACAAGTATGTCGAGGGCGGCTCTTACGAATATGCTGCCGGCATGGGCTTCCCGGAGCTGATCAAGTCGGTCGAGAAGGTCGATGACCTCACCGTCAAGTTCACCCTCAACCATCCCGAAGCGCCGTTCCTCGCCGACCTCGCCATGGACTTCGCCTCGATCGTCTCCAAGGAATATGCCGACAAACTCGCCGCCGACGGCAAAATGGCGCAGATGAACCAGCAGCCGCTCGGCACCGGCCCGTTCACCTTCGTCGCCTACCAGCCGGATGCCGTCATCCGCTACAAGGCCAACGAGACCTATTTCAAGGGCAAGGAAAAGATCGACGATCTGGTTTTCGCCATCACTTCTGACGCCGCCGTCCGCGCGCAGAAGCTGAAAGCCGGTGAATGCCACCTCATTCCTTATCCGAATGCGGCTGACGTCGCCGAACTCAAGAAGGACGAGAACCTGACCGTGCTCGAGCAGGCCGGCCTGAACGTTTCGTATCTCGCCTACAACACCTTGATTGCTCCATTCGACAAAGCCGAAGTCCGCAAGGCGCTGAACATGGCGATCAACAAGCAGGCGATCGTCGATGCCGTCTTCCAGGGTGCCGCGGCCGTTGCCAAGAACCCGATCCCGCCGACGATGTGGTCCTATAACGATGCCGTCGTAGACGACAAGTACGATCCCGATGCGTCGAAGAAGATGCTGGCAGATGCCGGCGTCAAGGATCTGAAGATGAAGATCTGGGCAATGCCGGTTTCGCGTCCGTACATGTTGAACGCGCGTCGCGCCGCCGAATTGATGCAGGCCGACTTGGCCAAGGTCGGCGTCGATGCGGAAATCGTCACCCATGAATGGGCCGAATATCTGAAGCTCTCGTCCGACAAGAATCGCGACGGTGCCGTCATCCTCGGCTGGACCGGCGACAACGGTGATCCCGACAACTTCATGGATACGTTGCTTGGCTGCGACGCTGTCGGCGGCAACAACCGCGCTCAGTGGTGCAACAAGGAATTCGACGATCTGATGACCAAGGCCAAGCAGACGGCCGACGTCGCCGAGCGCACCAAGGCTTATGAGCAGGCTCAGCTGATCTTCAAGAAGGAAGCTCCCTGGAATACGCTCGACCACTCGTTGGTCTTCGTTCCGATGAGCAAGAAGGTCTCGGGCTTCTTCATGGATCCGCTCGGCATCCACCGTTTCGACGGCGTGGACATTTCCGAATAATAAAAAATCTGTAAACTACCCGGTCAACGCCGGGTGCGGCCGGCGGTCAGGTTGCCCTGACCGCCGGAAACTATTGGAAAACCTGCTATGTTGCGTTTTTTCATCGGCCGCCTCGCGGTGCTGATCCCGACGTTTCTCGGTGTTTCGCTCATTGCCTTCTCGTTCATCCGCCTGATTCCCGGTGATCCGGTCATGCTTCTGTCGGGTGAACGTGTCATGGCGCCGGAACGTCACGCCCAGATCATGCACGATCTCGGCTTCGACCGGCCCATATATGTGCAGTATTTCGATTATATCGTAAAAGTGCTGCACGGCGATCTCGGCACCTCGATCGTCACCAAGCGGCCCGTTCTCGGCGAGTTCTTCACGTTGTTCCCGGCAACGCTGGAACTTTCGCTCTGTGCCATCATCATCGCGGTCTGTCTTGGCGTGCCCGCCGGCGTCTTTGCGGCCGTCAAGCGTGGCACCTGGTTCGATCAGAGCGTGATGGGTGTTGCCCTCATCGGTTATTCCATGCCGATCTTCTGGTGGGGCTTGCTGCTGATCATCTTCTTCTCCGGCTATCTCGGCTGGACGCCGGTTTCCGGTCGCATCTCACTGATGTATTTCTTCAAGCCGGTCACCGGCTTCATGCTGATCGACAGCCTGCTGTCAGGCCAGAAGGGCGCTTTCGCCTCGGCCGTCAGCTATCTCATTCTGCCGACCATCGTGCTGGCGACCATCCCGCTCGCCGTTATCGCCCGCCAGACGCGTTCGGCGATGCTCGAGGTTCTGGGCGAGGATTATGTCCGCACGGCGCGCTCGAAGGGCCTGAAGCCGCTGCGCGTCGTCGGCGTGCATGCGCTGCGCAATGCGATGATCCCCGTCATTACCACGATCGGCCTGCAGATCGGCGTCCTTCTTGCCGGCGCCATCCTCACCGAGACGATCTTCTCCTGGCCGGGCATCGGCAAATGGATGGTCGATTCGGTGTTCAAGCGCGATTATGCCGTGGTCCAGGGTGGCCTTCTCCTGATCGCCGGCGTCATCATGCTGGTCAATCTGATTGTTGATGTTCTCTACGGCTTCATCAATCCGCGCATTCGTCATTAGGAGCGGTTCATGAGCACCGTCACCGTCAAAACCGGTCAGCCATCCGCTGTTGCGGAGTTCTGGCATTATTTCTCTCGCAACAAGGGCGCCGTCATCGGCCTCGTGGTGTTCACCATCATCCTGGTCGTCGCAGTCTTCGCGCCGCTCTTTGCGCCGCATGCGCCGAACGAGCAGAACCGCCAGGTGCTGCTCGCCGTGCCGGCCTGGATGGAGGGCGGTAGCGCCTCCTTCCCGCTCGGAACGGATGCCGTCGGCCGCGATATCCTCTCGCGCCTGATCTATGGCGCGCGCTTTTCGCTCTTCATCGGCGTCGTCGTCGTCACACTTTCGGTCATCTGCGGGGTGCTGATCGGCCTCATCGCCGGATATTTCCGCGGCAAGGTCGACACCGCGATCATGCGCCTGATGGACATCATCCTGGCCTTCCCGTCGCTGCTGCTCGCGCTCGTGCTGGTGGCCGTCCTGGGGCCTGGCCTCACCAACGCGATGATCGCGATTTCGCTGGTCAATCAGCCGCATTTCGTGCGCCTGACGCGCGCCTCGGTCATTTCAGAGCGCGAGAAGGAATATGTGATCGCCTCGCGTGTCGCCGGTGCCGGCACCTTCCGGCTGATGTTCAAGACGATCCTGCCGAACTGTCTGGGGCCGCTGATCGTTCAGGCGACGCTCGCCTTCTCGGCGGCGATTCTCGATGCCGCCGCCCTCGGCTTTCTCGGCATGGGCGCCCAGCCACCGACACCGGAATGGGGTACGATGCTGGCCGAATCCCGTGAGTTCATCTCGCGCGCCTGGTGGGTGGTGACATTTCCGGGTCTTGCCATTCTCATCACCGTTCTCGCCATCAACCTGATGGGCGACGGCCTGCGCGATGCGCTCGATCCCAAACTGAAGAGGTCGTGATGTCGCTCCTCGAGATTGAAAATCTGACTGTCGAATTCCAGACCTCTTCCGGTCTGTTCCGCGCCGTCGACGGCGTGTCGCTTGCCTGCGACAAGGGCGAAATCCTGTCGGTCGTCGGTGAATCCGGCTCGGGCAAATCCGTTGCCATGCTGGCGCTGATGGGGCTTCTGCCCTGGACAGCGAAGATCACCGCCGACCGTCTGCAGTTCGACGGCAAGGATCTGCGCGGCATCTCCGCCCGGCAGCGCCGCAGGATCGTCGGCAAGGATATGGCGATGATCTTCCAGGAGCCGATGTCGAGCCTCAATCCGTGCTTCACGGTTGGCTTCCAGCTCGGTGAGACCCTGCGCTTTCACATGGGCCTCAACCGCAAGGAGCGCCGCCAACGCTCGATCGAGCTCTTGAATCTCGTCGGCATTCCGGCGCCGGAAGACCGCCTGTCGAACTTCCCGCATCAGATGTCCGGCGGCATGAGCCAGCGCGTCATGATCGCCATGGCGCTCGCCTGCAATCCGAAGCTGCTCATCGCCGATGAGCCGACGACCGCGCTCGACGTGACGATCCAGGCCCAGATCCTCGATCTGCTCGTTCGCCTGCAGAAGGAGCAGGGCATGGCGCTGGTGCTGATCACCCACGACATGGGTGTCGTCGCCGAAACCGCCGAGCGCGTGCAGGTGCAATATGCCGGCCAGAAGGTCGAGGAGCAGCCGGTGAGGGCGCTGTTCCGCGATCCGCATCATCCCTATACCGCAGCCCTGCTCGCGGCCCTCCCGGAACGCGCCAAAGTCGGCCAGCGCCTTCCCTCGATCGCCGGTGTCGTGCCCGGTCAGCACGGTCGCCCGACAGGCTGTCTTTTCGCGCCGCGCTGCGGCTTCGCCACGGTCGAATGCGATCGCGGCGTCGTTCGTCAGGGGCCGGAGTTGGGCCTGGCGCTCTGCAACTATCCTTTGAAGGACGGCAAGCCGCTCGGCCATCCGGGCGTGATAGCCGTTGAAACTGCAGGAGACCTCGTATGACGGATGCTGTTCTCGAGGGCAGGGACCTCGCCCGCTTCTACACCGTAAACCGTGGTTTCTTCAAAGCCGACGCCACCGTCAAGGCGCTGAACGGCGTCAGCTTCAGCCTCCATTCCGGCAAGACGCTCGCCGTCGTCGGCGAATCCGGCTGCGGCAAGTCCACGCTCGCCCGCCTGGTCACCATGATCGAGGATCCGACGTCAGGGCAGTTGCTGATCGACGGCAAGCCCGCCAATGTCGGCGACCGCAGCCTGCGCAGCCAGGTGCAGATCGTCTTCCAGAATCCGTACGGCTCGCTCAACCCGCGCCAGAAGGTCGGCTCGATCCTCGAAGAGCCGCTGAAGATCAACACCGATCTCAACGCCGCCGCCCGCCGCCGCAAGGTGGAGGAGATGATGGCGCGCGTCGGCCTGCGTTCGGAGCATTATGGCCGTTATCCCCACATGTTCTCAGGCGGCCAGCGTCAGCGCATCGCCATTGCCCGCGCCCTGATGCTGCGGCCGAAGGTGCTGGTGCTCGACGAACCGGTCTCGGCGCTCGATCTGTCGATCCAGGCGCAGGTGCTGAACCTCTTGATGGACCTGCAGAAGGAGATGGGTCTTGCCTATCTCTTCATCTCGCATGGCCTGTCCGTCGTCCATCATATCGCCGACGAGGTGATGGTGATGTATCTCGGCCGCCCGGTCGAAACCGGTCCCGCCGCCGAGGTCTTCGCCAGGCCGCGCCATCCCTATACGGCCGCCTTGCTGTCGGCCACGCCGATTGCCGATCCCGACCGCGAGAAGAGCCGCATCCGCCTGCAGGGTGAGCTGCCGTCGCCGTTGAAGCCGCCGTCGGGCTGCCACTTCAATCCGCGCTGCTGGAAGGCGCAGGACCATTGCCGCCAGGTTTCTCCCGAATTAAGGGCAGAGGGCGCACAACAATATGCCTGTCACTTCCCGCTCGATTGAGCGGGAAACATCGATTGGGAGGAATCATGTCGGAGCAGATGAACAAACCCCATGCGATCATCGTCATGGGGGTCAGCGGCTGCGGCAAATCCTCCGTCGGCGAAAAGCTCGCCGAGGCCCTGCACCTGGCCTTCGTCGAAGGCGATGCGCTTCATCCGGCCGCCAATGTCGAAAAGATGTCGAAGGGCATTCCGCTGACGGATGAGGACCGGATGCCCTGGCTCGACCTAATCGGCGAGGACATGCAGGCCTCGCTTGACAAGAGCGAGGGCATCATCGTCTCCTGCTCGGCGCTGAAGCGCGTCTATCGCGACCGGCTGCGGGCGGCTGTCGGCGGCAATCTGTCCTTCGTCTATCTCGAAGGCTCCAAGGCGCTGCTGACGAAGCGGATGGGCGAGCGCAAGGGCCATTTCATGCCGGTCTCGCTGCTCGAAAGCCAGCTGGCGACGCTTGAGGTGCCCACGGGCGAGCCGGGCGTCGCCACCGTCGATATCGACGACACGGTGGACGGCATCGCGGCGACCGCTCTCAAAGGTCTCGCTGCTCTCGGCATCACGGCTTGAAACGCTGCGGCGAATAGGCCGCAATATCGATGAACGGCGTCTCGCCGGTGATGAGTTCGGCAAGCACGCGGCCCGTCACCGGCCCGAGCGTCAGCCCGTGATGGGCATGGCCGAAGGCAAACCACAGGCCCTGATGGCGCGGCGCCTTGCCGATAACCGGCATCATATCGGGCGTGCAGGGGCGAGCACCCATCCAAGGCTCGGGATCGAGCCGCCTGCCGAGCGGGAAGATGGTGCGCGCGACGGCTTCGGCGCGGTCGAGCTGGACCGGCGTCTTCGGCGCGTCGAGCGTTGCAAACTCCGCCCCGGTCGTCAGGCGGATGCCGCGGTTCATCGGCGCCAGCAAATAGCCGCGTTCGGCATCGAGCATCCAGTTGTTGAGCACGGCATCGCCCTCAGCGGCATAATGCATGTGATAGCCGCGTTTGACCCCGAGTGGGAAGGAATAGCCGAGCCGGCGCGTCGCAACGGCCGCCCAGGGGCCGAGCGCTATGACGGTATCCTCGGCTTCGAGCGGACCCTCTGTCGTCATGATCTTCCAGCCGGAGCCGAACGGACCGAGCGAGGCGGCATCCCCGGTGACGAAACGGCCGCCGAGGCTTTCGAAATAGCGGCGATAGGCCGATGTCAGCGCATGCGGGTCGAGCACCGACCAGGGGTCGCGCCAGCGGATAGCACCGGCGAAATCGCCGGAAAGATCAGGTTCCATGCGGGCGATATCGGCCGGAGCCAGGCTGTCGTACTCCACCCCGAATTCATTCTGCCAAAGTGCTGCCTCCGCAAGAGCCGCGTCGCGCTTGGCCTGCGTGCGGAAAAGCTTGATCCAGCCATCCTTGCGGATCAGCGCTTCAGCCTGTGACGCTTCGATCAGGTCCTTGTGTTCGGCAATCGAATTTTCGATCAGCGGCGCATAAGCCCGGGTGATGAGCGCGTGGCGGCGCGCATTGGAGTTCCACCAGTAGCGGGCGAGAAAGGCGATCTGGCTCGGCAGCGTGCGCAGGTGATAATGCGCATCGATGCGGTTATTCAGCGCATAACGCAGCAAAAGCCCGAGCTGCTGGGGAAAGCCGTAAGGCGCGACACCTTCGCGCTGGATCAGGCCGGCATTGCCGAAGGAGGTTTCGTTGCCCGGATCCTTGCGGTCGATCAGCGTCACCTGCCGGCCGCGCCGCTGAAGATGGATGGCCGTGGAAACCCCGACGATGCCGGCGCCGAGCACGATTGCGTTCTTCGTCATTTCCCCTGCATTCCGCTTTGTTTGTCGGGGTGAAAATGCCCTTGCCGATGATGCGGCGCAAACGAAAAATCGCATTCATTTCAAAATCATTGCGCTTTTCAGTGCGGCATTTTCAGCCTTCACGCGGACATGGAGGATAAGCGCGTTGAGCAGGGAAAAGACAGCCGCGTAAAACGGCAGGTCGAAGGCGAGGGGAAGGACGGCGATCTCGCCGACGACGATCGCATAGTTCGGATGGCTGAGGAAACGATAGGGCCCGGATCGGACGAGCGGTGCGCCGGGCAGGATGATGATGCGCGTCGTCCAGCGGCCCTTGAGCGTCGCCAGCACCCAGAGCCGCAACCCCTGCAGCACCATGAACACGACAAACCAGAAGAGCTCGACCGGTCTTCCCGGTGCCAGCAGCCAGAGGCCGATGATCCAGGCCGTATGCAGCGCCACCATGACGGGATAGTGCTCTGCTGCCACCTCCCTGGCGCCTCGGGCGAGAAGGGCTGCGGTGTTGCGCTGGGCGAGCACGAGCTCGCCCAGCCGCTGCAGCGTCACGAAGGCCAGAAGCGCGATCGACGGCCACATCATGCCACTCTCCGCAGCGTCACGCAGCTCGCCGAAAATCCCGGCCCCATGGCGATCATCGCGGCACGCTCCGGCAATCCGGCGCGGATCGCCCGCTCCAGCACGAACAGAATGGTCGGCGACGACATGTTGCCATATTCGGCAAGCACGGCGCGCTCGTGATCGAGTGTGCCCGGAACCAGCGACAGTGCGCTCTCCATCGCGGCCAGCACCTTCATGCCCCCGGGATGGCAGATGAAGCGGCCGATATCCTCCGGCCTCAGCCCATTGCGCGCCAGAATGGTCGTCACCGCCGGGCCGAGCTCTCTCTCCGCAAAGGGCGGCAGCGATTGCGCCAGCACGATGCCGAAGCCGCCATCGTCGATCTTCCAGCCCATAATATCGAGCGTGTCGGGAAAGAGATGTTCGCCTGTTGATTCCACTTCCGCCAGCCCGCCTCCTCCCGCACGCAGCACGCAGGCGGCCGCGCCGTCGCCGAAAAGCGCTGTCGCGATGATGTTCGGCCGCGTCAGCTCGTCCAGCCGGAAGGCCAGCGTGCAAAGCTCGATCGAGATGAATAGCACGACGGCGCCCGGTCGGCTTTGCGCCAGCCGCGAGGCGATCGCAAAGCCGGACACCCCGGCTGCACAGCCGAGCCCGAAGACCGGCACGCGCTCGATGTCGGGACGGAAACCCATCCTGCGGGCAAGCTGCGCATCGAGGCTCGGCGTCGTAAAGCCGGTGGAAGAGACGGTCACGACACAGTCGACATCCCCGGCCTCAAGCCCTGCCTGACGAAGTGCGCAGCTGGCCGCCTCCACGAAAAGCCCGCCCGCCACCTCTGCATAGGCCTCCATCCGGTCCTGCCAACCATGCGGTTCGTCGAACCAGGAAAGCGGCCGCGCCGCATGACGCTTTTCGATGCCGGCGCTGTCGAAGACGCGGGCAAGATGGCGGAAATCCTCGAAACGGTCGGCAAACAGCCGGGCCGAGGCTTCGAGCGCTTGTTTTTGGAGGATGACATGTTCGGGGGCGGCGACGGCGAGGCTGATGAGTTTCACGGTATCGGTCACGGAATTCTCCTTGTCGTTCCCGGCGGAACGGATGGAAACACGCGAACGCCGAAATTATTCGGATCTGCGGGCTTCACGAAACCGTGATGTAAGAAATGCCAGGCGCAGCCGAATAAAGCCAGGCGCAGCGGTGTTCTCTCCTCGCAACGTCACTTTCGAGGAGTTTCCCCATGACGATCATGTCTGCCCGCATTGCTTCGATCATTCTCGGCGGCTGCCTTGCCGCATCTGTGTTCTCCGGTCCGGTCTTTGCCATCGGCGATAACAGCAGTGCAACGCCAGTCTGTAAGAAGGGCGAGATCTACGACCAGAAGACCAAGAAATGCGTCAAGCAGCAGAGCGCCAACATCTCCGACAAGAACCGCGCCGACTACGCCTATTCACTGGCCAAGGCCGGCCGTTATGAGGAGGCGCTTGCCATGCTCGACACGATCAAGGATCAGAACACGGCCGAAGTGCTGAATTATCGCGGTTACGCCACCCGTAAGCTCGGCCGCACCGACGAAGGCATCTCTTATTACCTGCAATCGGTGAAGATGGACCCGCAATATGCCAAGGTCCGCGAATATCTCGGCGAGGCCTATGTCATCAAGGGCCAGTTCGATCTCGCCAAGGAGCAGTTGAAGACGATCAAGGCGATCTGCGGCACCACCTGCGAGGAATATCAGGATCTGAACGCCGCGATCCTTAACCCCTCTAAGATCTGATCGGGAATCCACGGACAGGAAGATGGAAGCACGGAAGGGATATCTCAATGTCGGTCGCGCGCACCCAATTTCCTGCCTATAGTCCCGCGAGAATGGAATCGCCGGTTCATCCGGCGGTTCCGAAAGTTGTTGGATCGGCGGAGGCGACCATCGCGAGCGAAGCGGATATCAGGAGCGGCTTGACGGAAAATCTGGCAAGGCTCTGGCGTTATGGTCTCGTGCTCTCGCATCAGCGCGATGTTGCCGACGACCTGGTGCAGGCGACCTGCCTTCGCGCGCTGGAGCGCGCCGATCAGTTCATCCCCGGCACCCGGCTCGACCGCTGGCTGTTTTCGATCCTGCATTCGATCTGGCTGAACGAGATCCGCTCCCGCCGGGTGCGCCAGGGCCAGGGTTTCGTCGATGCCGGGGAAACACTGACCTTCGACGGCGCACACGACACTGAAGCGCATGTGATGGCCCATCAGGTGCTCAAGCAGGTGAATGCGTTGCCCGAGGCGCAGCGGACGGTGGTTTTCCTCGCCTATGTGGAAGGACTTTCCTATCGTGAGGTTGCAGGCATATTGGATATCCCGATCGGAACCGTGATGAGCCGGCTGGCGGCTGCCCGCGCCACGCTCTCCGGCGCCGGATCGGAAGGGGGACGGCAATGAACAGCAAACACACCATTCCCTCCGACGAGGACCTGACCGCCTTCATCGACGGCGAACTGACGGCCGAAGAGGCTACGCGCATCGAAGCCCTCGTCAGCGAAGATGAACACGTCGCCGAACGGCTGGAATTCCTGGCGCGCGCCAGCCTGCCGTTCGAGCAGGTCTTCGCCCCGCTGCTCGCCGAAGCCCCGCGTCAGAAGCTGGAGACGATGCTCGCCGCCATCCCGGCGCAGCAGCGCGCAAAATCCGCTTCTGCGCTGACATTCGCCAGCCGTCGCCGGTTCCTCGGCGCGCTCGCCGCCTCGCTCGTTGCCGGCATCGCGATCGACCGCGCCGTCATCGGCATCGGCGCACGCCTTTCGGCAAACGACGAAAACAGCGAATGGCGCAGCGTGGTCGCCGACTATATCTCGCTCTATACCCCGGAAACCCTGGCCGGCCCGGTGCCTGCCCGGGAGGCCCAGGCCGCCCAGCTCGGCCCGCTTGACGAGAAACTCGGCCTGTCGCTCTCCCCGGAAGCCGTCGCGCTTCCGGGCATCGATTTCAAGCGCGCGCTGCTCTTGCAATATGACGGCAAACCGCTTGCCCAGATCGCCTATCTCGACCCCGAAACCGGCCCGATGGCGCTGTGCATCGTCATGTCGGATGCCGGACCCAAGACGCCGGATCTCGAAAGCCGCAAGGGGATGAATGTCGTCTACTGGTCGAACGAGACGCATGCCTTCATGCTGATCGGTCGCGTTCCGGCCGACCGCATGAAGGAGTTGGGAGAGGACGTCAGGAGGAGACTTTCAGCCTGACTGCTATAGAGCGTCGCAATTTTTCAGATTCGCTCTTTAGCTTTTTGTTTTCCGCATGCCGTTATCGCAAGGCCGCCGTGCACTCTCGCACGGTATGCCTATTTCGCCGGATCGCAGCTATTTAATCCATCAGGCCACGCAAATATTGGCCATAATCGCCTTTGCCCGCTTTGGCGGCAATCTGGGCGAAATGCTCCTTGGTGATGAAGCCTTTGGCCAGCGCGATTTCCTCCGGGCAAGCGATCTTGAAGCCCTGGCGTTTTTCAAGGGTGCGGACGAACTCGCCGGCCTCGAGCAGGCTTTCGGGCGTGCCGGTGTCAAGCCAGGCATAACCACGGCCCATCATCGAGACGCGCAGCTTACCCCGCTCCAGATATGTCCTGTTGACGTCGGTAATCTCGTATTCGCCGCGCGCCGAAGGCTTTAGATTGGCGGCGATATCAACGACGTCGGCATCGTAAAAATAAAGGCCGGTGACGGCCCAGTGCGATTTCGGCTTCACCGGCTTTTCTTCAATCGAAATTGCAGTCATGTCGCTGCCGAATTCGACGACACCGTAACGTTCGGGATCGTGCACATGATAGGCAAATACGGTCGCGCCATCACCCTTCGATACACCCTCTTCAAGCAGTTCGGGCAGCCCGTGGCCAAAATAGATATTGTCTCCGAGGATAAGACAGGATGGCCCGCCCGCCACGAAATCTGCGCCGATAATATAGGCTTGGGCCAGTCCATCGGGGCTCGGCTGCACGGCATAGCTCAGAGACATGCCCCAATCGCTGCCGTCACCCAGCAACCGCTGGAAAAGCGGCATATCGTGCGGGGTGGAGATGATCAGAACCTCTCTGATGCCGGCCAGCATCAAGGTGGTCAGCGGGTAGTAGATCATCGGCTTGTCATAGATCGGAAGCAACTGCTTCGAGACCGAATGAGTCATCGGGTGCAGGCGAGTACCGCTGCCCCCCGCAAGCACAATACCTTTCATACGGCCTCCTTCGGCTCTTCCAAGAGCTTTGTCACAATAGCTCGCGTCGATACCTGCCACTCCGGCATGCTGACGCCATAAAGGCGCTTCAACTTATCGCAGCACAATCGGGAATTGGCGGGCCGCTTCGCGGCTGTGGGGTAATCGGCAGTCGCAATGTCCCTGACGGTGACACGCCTGCCGGTCTTTTCCTCGAGAATGGACAATATATTTCGAGCAAACTCGGCCCAGTTGGTTTCGCCGCTCCCGGCCAAATGAAAAACGCCGCGCAAGTCCGGGCTGGAATCCTTTGACAGTCTGGCCGCTATTTTGACGATAGCCACGGCGATGTCGTTGGCGGAGGTCGGGCAACCCAGTTGGTCGCTCACGACGCTTAGCTCGTCTCGCGTCTCCGCAAGCCTGAGCATGGTTTTCACGAAGTTATGGCCAAATGTCGAATAGACCCAAGCCGTCCGCAGGATCACATGGTTCTCATTGGCTGCGGCAACCGCATATTCGCCTTCGAGCTTCGATCTGCCGTAGACGGATACCGGTCCGACCGGGTCGCTCTCGACATAGAGTTCGGGCTTGTCTCCATCGAACACATAATCGGTCGAGAGATGGATGACGGGAATGGACAGCTCGGCAGCTGCGGCAGCGATGGCTCCTGCGCCGTCTCGATTGATGGCGAACGCCGCCGCCTCGTCGCTTTCGGCTTTGTCGACGGCAGTGTAGGCGGCCGACGACACGACGACGTCGGGTTTGAGCTTCGCAATGGTTTCACTCACCATAGAAGGCGCGAGCAAATCCAACTCGGGCCTGCCGATGGCGATGACCTCGATGTCAGGCGCCTTGAGCGCTTGCAACGCAGACGTGACCTGGCCGCTCTTGCCTGTTACCGCGATGCGCATCTCACACCTTTTTCAACACGCCAAGGCGTTCACCGGAATACACATCCTCGCGCAGCGGCTGCCACCACCATGCATTTTCCAGATACCAGTCGACGGTCTTGCGGATGCCGCTGTCGAAATTCTCCAGTGCTTTCCAGCCGAGTTCAGTCTCGAGTTTGGTCGCGTCGATAGCGTAGCGGGCATCGTGGCCCGGCCGATCGGTAACGTAGCTTATAAGATCGCTATGCGGTGCATGTCCTGGCCGGACTTCATCCATGATCGCGCAGACACGCTCGACGACATCGATGTTCCGCCGCTCGTTGCGCCCGCCGACATTGTATTTTTCGCCGAGACGGCCCCGTTGCACGATCAGCCACAGCGCTCGTGCGTGATCGTCGACATAGAGCCAGTCGCGAATGTTGGAGCCGCTTCCGTAGACGGGCAATGGCTTCCGTTCCAGCGCATTCAATATGATGAGGGGGATGAGCTTTTCCGGGAAATGAAAAGGACCGTAATTGTTCGAACAGTTGGAAATGATCACCGGCAGGCCGTAAGTCCGCTCCCACGCCGTTGCCAGGTGATCGCTGGCCGCCTTGGATGCGGAGTAGGGAGAGGACGGATCGTAAGGCGTCGTCTCGGCAAACAGCCCGTCTTCACCCAGCGAACCGTAGACTTCGTCGGTGGACACGTGCAGCATCCTGAATGCCGCCTTTTCGTCCGCCGGAAGGCCTTGCCAATATTGCCGCGCAGCCTCCAGCACGCTGAAGGTGCCATTTATATTCGTTTCGATAAAATCCGCCGCCCCGGTGATCGACCGGTCGACGTGGCTTTCCGCCGCCAGATGCATGACGTAATCGGGACGAAACTCCTCGAAAGCGCTGCTGACCGCGCTTCGGTCGCAAATGTCGGCTTTGAGAAACCTGTAGTTCGGAGCATTCTCGATCGCTTTCAGCGAGGCGAGATTGCCGGCATAGGTCAGCTTGTCGATATTGAGGACGTCGGCGCCGACCTCACTGACGAGATAGCGCACCAATGCCGAACCGATGAAGCCAGCGCCACCTGTTACAAGAACACGCATGAGGCCCTCCGTTTTACGAAAATTGAAAATATGCGGGGAGTTCGGAAAGCAATGGCTGTTTGTTGTCCTTATCAGAAAGAACGTAGGCATCCATCTGCGGCCACTCGATCCCGATCTCGGCATCGTTCCACCGCAGGCCGCGGTCATGCTCGGCGCTGTAGGGAGCCGTGACCTTGTAACTGATGATCGTCTCGGGCTGCAAAGTTACGAACCCATGCGCAAATCCGGCCGGCACCCAAAGCTGTGAGCCATTCTCCGGCGACAGTTCTGCAGAAACCCACTTTCCGTAGGTCGGAGAGCCATGCCTGATATCGACGGCCACATCCAGCAGCGCGCCGCGCAGGCAGCGCACCAACTTGCCTTGGGCGAAGGGAGACAGCTGAAAATGCAATCCCCGAACGGTCCCCGGTTGCGCTGAAAGAGACTCATTGTCCTGCACGAAAGAAACGTCGGCCACGTTGGTGCGGAACCAGGAATCTTTGAAGACTTCGCTGAAATAGCCCCTCGAGTCACCGAATCTGGCGGGAGTGATCCTTTTGACGTCCCCGATCCCCAGTTGTTCTACATTCAATGCATACATCCTTGCATTAGGCTCGATCGCTGAATTGTGACAGCAACCAACGCCGGCAATATAGCCAATCGTGCTGCTGAGCACATACCGCGCCGGGGCCGGGACAGCAAGATGAGAATCCAGTTCTGCCAGCGGATGCGTGAAAGGTGCCGGCTCGCCTCTATCCGAGACTGCAAGGCGCCTTTGGAGTGGCATAACCGCTGCTGCCAGCGAGAATTCACGCCCGACATGCTTTGAATTTCAGTTGGCGCTTGGCAGAGGTGACGATCATGCTTTATGGCGCACGCTGGCACATCGACCGCATGGGGTTGCGATATGTGTGGTGAAACAGCGGATCGACAAATCGCCGGGCGCCCCGTTATACGAGCTGGATCGGAGTTATTCAGTTGATAGAAATTCTTTGCGCGACCTATAATGGAATGCGCTATCTTCGGGAGCAGATTGCATCCATTGAGGCGCAGACGCTCACCGACTGGCATGTGACGTTCTTCGACGACGGCTCAACGGATGGTACCGTCGAAATGCTCGAAGCTCTGGTTGCAAAGGATGCGCGCTTCCGCTTGACACGAAATCCCGTCAATCTCGGCTTTTGCGGTAACTTCCTCAACAACCTTTCGAATCTCAAAAATGCTGACGCTTATGCGTTCTGCGACCAGGATGACATTTGGTATCCGGAAAAACTAAAACGTGCGTTCGACTGGCTGTCGCGGATCGACCCTGGCACACCGGCAGTTTATTTCGCTCGGACCGAAATTGTCGATGAACAACTCAATCATGCAGGAATGTCGCCCGAGTTCAAACTCGAACCAAGTTTTCGCAACGCCCTGGTCCAGAGCATCGGTGGAGGCAACACCATGATGTTCAATCAGGCGGCAAGGGATCTTGTGGTCAACACATTGCCGAAAACACGTCTCATTTCCCACGACTGGTGGTTCTATATTGTTGTGGCAGGCTGCGGCGGCGTGGTCCGATACGATGCGGAACCGGTGTTGAAATACCGCCAGCACGCCACCAACCTGGTTGGCGCCAACAACGGTATCTCAATGCAAGTCGCCAGATTGTGGATGGCTTTTCGGGGGCAATGGCGTGCGTGGAACACGGCTCACGAAGAGGCGATCAAGACCTTCGAGGATCGTCTTACCCCCGAAAATCGCGCCGCTTTCCAGGCTTTTCAGCGGGCTCGCAACGGTGATTGGCCCTTTGAGCGATTGTCGGTGCTCAAGCGAACCGGGATAAAGCGCCAAAGCACGCTCCAGACCAAATTTCTTCCCATCCTCGCTCTCCTGAACAGATTGTAGGCGTAGCCTCCTTATCTTCGGCTTCGAAGGAAGCAGGCCTCTTGAGGCAGGTAAACGCAACGTCGCGTTCAAGTTAGAAGGCACAGCGATATCGACCTTGTTGTCTCTGAGCGAGAGACGTCGATAGCAGTCACTGGATCGAGATCTAGCCGCGAACGACGGGCGCAAAGCCTGTGCTGCCGCGATCCGCACAAATGAGGGCGACGAGGTAGGCGAAGATCGGATCCAGAGCCTTCTGATTGAACATGATGCCAAAGCTGCCCGTGATCACGTAGCTGCTGACGAGCAGAAGAGCGAGCGCGATGGAGATGTCCCGGCCCGGCCCCGCTTCCTTTCTCCACGCGCCTATCACGGGCGTCATGAGCATCAGGCAAAGCGCTGCAATGCCGATAACGCCGGCGTCGATTCCCGCGGTCAGAAAGCCGTTGTGGACATGCGAGAAGGGCAACTGCGGCCTTATGTTATCGGGGAGTTCCGCCAGGACCGAAGCCATCCGGTTTTGCGGGCCATAACCCGTCAACGGGTCCTTACGGATTGCCGATAGCGCGCCTTTGTACAAAGCGATCCGCGCGCTGAGCGATGTGATCTCGCCGTCGCTGCGTTCGAGTGTTGTCAGATCTCCCTGGAGCGCCTGGATGCGATCGAGGATTTGGCCGCTGCCCAAGGCGACAATTCCCGCCAACAGCAGGGAGCCGGTAATGGCCAGGCTGCGCAAACTCAGATGGAAGCTGTGTTTGCGAAAATACCAGAGAAAGATGACGATATGGACGGGAATGACCAGCCAGGCTGAGCGCGTTCCCGAAAGCAGCACGCAGCCGAGACCCGCGGCATATCCCAATATCGCAATTCTTTGCTCTACGCTTCTGGGAGATTGAACGTTGAGAAGCGCAATGCCGCCGAAAAGAACGCCTATGACTCCGAGGAGTGCAGCGTTCGAAGTTCCCGCCTCTGCCCTCGGCATCAGAAAGATGATCTGCAGCAGACTGAAAAGAAAGGTCAGGATCATGCCGATGCCGGCGCCGAGGATAAAGAGTGGCACGAGACGGCCATCGGGAGAGTGGCGCATCCGTGGCAAGATCAGCCAGACCGAAAAGAAAGGCAGGAGCCGGAATATCCAGTCCAGTTCCTCGGAGTAAGGTGGATTGATGAATATGCTCGCGATCATCACCAACGGGTAGATCGACATGCCGATGGCAACCAGTCGGTCGGATCTCGACAGGTTCAATGCAAGTCGGCCTGTCGCCAGACAATAGATGCCCCACACCATGGACGCGAGGAGGATGAAGGAGTTGAAGTTCGACGAAAGTCCTGGAAGGATTGCAAAGGCAAAGACCGCAATGCGGTTATTTCGGTCGAGCGAATCTCCCGTCCCATTCTCCGGACCAAGAACCGCTATTTTGAGTTGTCTGAAGTAATTCAATTTGCCGGTCCTGACCGTGCCCACGCTGCCTCGCTAAGGATCGTGGTCACCACTGTCAAGCTGTGGATGTCGGTGCAATCTATGGCTTTATTCAACGTTGTATTCCGGCAACAGGAAGTCTGGATGAACGTGTTTCTATTCGATGATGGGCGGAAAGCGTATGCGACAATTGGGCCAGCTTTGCCAGAAAACACGCCTGAGGTGCGCTTGATTTGAAAATTTGATCGTCAAACGGCATGATCGATGCCCTACCAGAGCGATAGGCCACTGTCCTCTGAAAAGCCGCAGATCGGCAGTGGCGATGGGATAGTCGAGGCAGGCCGCTGACAGAGAGCATCGAAGGTTCTGGCCCCAGCTTTTCACAGATGTGCCTTGAGCTTTGCGCCAAGGAATGGGTCTGCCTTGCAACGCCGCCTGGAGAGGTCGTAGCCCTCTCCAGGCGTGATCGCGTATCGGGACACAAAGCGATAGCTAGCATGGCATTCCATCTCAGGAAAAACCCTTGTGAGCAAGTGGATCAAATCTGCTCGTAGACGCTTCCGTTGTAGAATGGATGAGCAGTCCGGAGACGCTGATAGATCGCTTCGTCGTCGCCTGGCGCAATCCCCTGGAACGTCGAACGGCGCGAATTCGCCGTTTTGCGGTCTGGCCTGATGGGACCGGAAGGCTGGCGCGTACCGATCGCGCTGTTTCGAGAACGGTACGCCGACCTCGAGCAAATCGCTAATCCAAATCCTTCCACGTCAGAGGCTGGCCTCGGCTAAGGTCGTGTGCAGCCTTTCTGCCGATGACGTCCGGAAGATGCTTCGGCGGCATGCCATATCCCGGGCGGATCGAACGAACGTGAGCGTGGGTGATTGTTTCACCAGCCTTGACGTCTTGCACTACGAATAATGACCGGCGGAATTTCTCGCTTCCGCGTTCACTTTTGGAGAGGTTATAGCTAACTGACCCAAGGGCCTCCCACGCACTGCGGCAGTCAGAAACAAGTCTGGCGAGTTCATCGGGCTCTAGCGAGAAAGAAGAATCCGGTCCACCGTCATCTCGTGACAAGGTGAAGTGTTTCTCAATGACGCGGGCACCAAGGGCAACGCTGGCGACAGCTGCGGCGGTACCGGGAGTATGATCCGACAACCCGCCGATGACCTGGAATGCTTCCTTCATGTGCGGGATCGTTCGCAGTCTCGCATCGGTGAACGGGGCGGGATAAGCGCTTGTGCAGTGCAATAGAATAATTTCGGAAGCGCCGTTGTCGCGTGCCGTTTGCACGGCTGCCTGGATTTCTGCGAGATCGGCCATGCCCGTCGAAATGATCATGGGTTTTCCGCGTCTCGCGACCGCAGCCACCAGTGGCAGGTCGATGACTTCGAATGAGGCAATCTTGTAGGCCGGAGCGTCAAGGCCTTCGAGAAGCTCGATTGCGGTTTCATCGAAGGGCGTCGAGAGCGGGATGATACCTCTGCTTCTAGCATGTGAAAACAATTCGGCGTGCCATTCATATGGGGTGAACGCCTCGCCATAGAGATCGTACAAAGTGCGCCCATCCCAGAGGCCGCCGCTTATTCGGAAATATTCATTGTCGACGTCAATGGTCAGTGTGTCGGGAGTATAAGTCTGGAACTTCACGGCATCTGCGCCACATTCGGCCGCAACATCGATCGACTTCAAGGCGCGGCCGATATCTCCCAGATGGTTGGCGGAAAGCTCGGCAATGATAAATGGCGGTTGATCGTCCGCAATGCGGCGACCAGCAATAGAGATCTCATGTTGCGTCATCTGCGATCCTTGGAGTTTTGCTCTCATAATTACCCATGCATATTCGTCAACGCAACTCGGTGTTCGAGACGATGACAGCGACCCCAGCTTCGGCAAAGCGGGCTCTGTGCCGCGATCGCGGAAGCACACGATGGCTGGTGACGCGAATTATTCTGTTACCAGGTACGAAGTCAGCGGCTTTGCCCGATCGCATAGAGCAGGAGGCAAAGCCGATAATTTTACGGTTATAATTGTAAGGCTCGTGGATGCCGCGACGATTGGAGAAAAGGATGGAGGCGGGGGCCGTTATCCGAAGAGCCTCTCGTGTTTATATTCGGCAATCGCCCAATCTTCCTCGGTGTCGATATCCTGCATGCGCTCCGCCGGTACCACGATCGACCCGGTGTTGCTGCCCATAAGCATGTGAGTGCGCAGGAAGGCCGCAGTTCGGAACCAGTACCACTGACCCACGTCATGGTAAGCCGTCGGCAAATCCTGGCTACGGACATTGAGGTTTTCTGGGAAATTCAAAAGCACCCTGCCTGCCGCGTCCCGCGCCAGCGATCGCCAGATCGGGTAGGAAAAGGCTGCGATCGGCATCACGACGTCGAAATCGCTGTCCTCGAGGCGTGCCCGTCCGTTGGCCAGGTCTCCGCCCTGTACAAACGGCGCGGTCGGATAAAGACAGCAGCCCAGCGTGTAGTTGTGCCCAATATTGCTGAGTTGCCCGAGGACCTCTTCCAGGACATCGGCGGTCGTTGCGTGGTCGTTGGACGTACGAGCCGACCGCAGGAAGGGCACCTCAGCTCCCGCCGCGCGGGCGACGTCCGCGATCTCGTCGTCGTCGGTCGAAACCAGGACCGAGTCGAAAGCGCCGGACATCAAAGCAGCCTCAACCGACCAGAGAAGCATCGGGCGACCGCGGAAAGGACGAATATTCTTCCGAGGAATGCGCTTGCTGCCACCGCGGGCCGGAATGATGCAAACGGCGTTCGAGCCCTTGTTCAAGCCTCGAACCCACCCTCGATCATTGAGGCGTCAAGGGGCTTCCCGAAAGCGATGTCGCGCGCGGCACGCCGGCCGAGCAAGGCATCGAAATGCTTCGCTTTCATGCCGAAGCCGGGGCGGATCGATCGCAGATTGACGTCGGTAAACATTTCGACCTTTCTGACAGGCTTACGCTGCAACTACTGGGCCGCTCCATCAATCTCAGCACTGGCGGCACGTGCACTGTGACAAACGGATGTAATAGCCATACCGTCTCCTATTAGCGTCAACATATTCGCCTATGCAATCGCTATTCCTATGCCGATGCGGCGGATTGCCGTTCAGTTTCGTGAGCCGTGAAAGATTCTGCGCACCGCAAAATTCCGATACTCTTTTGGTCCTGCCGATAATATGAAGCACGGCGAGCGGCATGCTTGCGCGTTCCGCAATGCAATGGCCCGCGCAGTGACTGCAAGATTGAAGAACCAGTCGAGGATATGCCCTTTATGATAGCTGAATCGGCTTTGACGGATAAGCCTCGGACGGTCGCAGTTATCGTCACATATCAGCCTGATCCCGAAGCGCTGTATCCGCTTATAGAGAGCATCCGCACCCAAGTTGATGGTATCTGTCTGGTCGATAATGGCGACGGGACGAAGCTTCCTTCGTTCGTTTACGACTTCAATATCGAGGTCATCTGTCTGGGCGAGAATTACGGCATCGCCTACGCGCAAAATGTTGCGATCCGCCGAGCCGAGGCGCGGGGTTGTGAATACATCCTGCTGTTGGATCAAGATAGCGTGCCTGCCGCTGGAATGGTCCGGCAACTCATAACCGCTCTCGAAGGCTTGAAGGAAAGGGGGATTGCGGTAGCGGCTGTGGGGCCGAGCTATCTCGACCATCGCCAAGGCGAAACGGCGCCTTTTGTATATCGACAAGGGCTGAAGCTTAAGAGGCGTCCCAGGTCGGAGCAAGAGGAAACAAGCAGTGCCGATTTTCTGATTGCCTCAGGTTCTCTTATTCCCGTCGCCGTCTTCAAGAGTGTTGGTCATATGGAGGAGGGGCTATTCATTGATTATGTCGATATCGAGTGGGGCCTGCGTGCCAAGGAAAAGGGTTTCGGCTTATTTGGCGTGAACGATGCCTTCATGGAACATTCGATGGGGGACGAATGGATTGATTTCAACGGCCGCAGCGTCCCGGTTCATAGCCCTTTGAGGCACTATTATGCGGTTCGCAATGCTGTCTGGCTCATCCGGCGGCGATGGATCGGCTGGGCATGGCGCTTTATATTGGCTCTGCGCATTTTCCGTCAGTTCGTCTTTTTTAGTGTGTTTGGGGTTAAGAGGTGGCACCATTCGAAAATGATGCTTCTCGGAATCTACCATGGCCTGATCGGCCGAACGGGTCGATTGTAATCGGCTCCTTCGTAGGTGGTCCCCGATGATGGAAAGCGGCTTCGCTGCCATGGACTTCACGCCCGAGCAGATCGACGCTTTTTTCCTCGCTGCGTCGAAACTTTGACGATTATCGGGAGAAATACAGGACGTCGCCGTCTCTCTTGAAAAGGACCATCCCGGCAGCAACGGCAACTTTCGCAGAGGCTATGTTGTCGGCCTTTACTTTAGCGCGGACTGTGTGTGTAGGGGCTGTTTCTTCGGCGGCCATCTGAACCATGCGCTTCGCCAATCCGCGCCCGCGAGCATCAGGGGCAACCGTCCAAGATAGCTCTGCGGTTCCATTCGGCTCGCGGTCTATCCTGACGGTTCCGACCGGGATTCCATCTTCCTCGGCAACAAGGAGGCTCCTAGCGGTATTGTTGAGCGTAGCCGTAAGCCACGCAACATGAGAATCATACTCGATCTCTTCGGTGGAGATGCTAGCCGCTCGTGTGGCAGGGTCGTTTCGCCAATCGAAAAGCGCCTTCGCGTCGGAGATTGTTGCCTTACGAAGTATCAACACAGTGGCTCGTCCCTTCGATTTAGCCGCCAATGCAAGCGGGACTCGTCATCAACATTCCACATTAGACCCTAGGCCAGACCGCCACATTGTAGAAGGGTGTGATTCCCTCAGTCTTTCAAAGATAGCATCATCATCGCCAGGCTTGAGGCCGTCGAGGGTCGAACGGAACGCCGCAAGTGATTTTGCCTCGGAGGCTTCCAGGGCAGCGCTCATCTCGCTCTTTGCTGGTAAGACCTCGACCTAAATTGTTGGGCCGCCGGGTGCTTAAGCGTAGCCGAGCTGCGCACCAGCTACGTAGCTTGGCGTGCCGTAAGCACACATCCCTTGTTGAGTGTTAGAGGACTATTCAAATGCCGATTGTGCTGATGAAAGGCTCTTCGGCGGGCTTGGCCGAGCGCGCTCATAACCGCAAGAATTCGGCTCGGACGACCCAAAGAAAGGGGACGCCTCACTGTTAAATGCTTGATCCCGTCAATACTAAGGACGTATGTAATGGCTCCAAAGCTGTCCAAGCCGCTGGCATCGGCTGTCTGAGAAGGCCTCAATGAAATTACTGGATACAACCCTGCGTGATGGCTCGTATGTGATCAATTTCGGTTTTGATCGCAAGCAGACGGCGGACATATGTCTGGAACTTGATGAAGCAGGTGTTGACTTTATCGAAGTTGGACATGGTGTTGGTCTCAATGCCTCTAATAGGGGGCAAGGTGAAGCCAGGGAGACCGATGAGGCCTATATGGCGGCTGCATCTGGAGCGGTAAGAGACGCTAAATGGGGGATGTTTGCGATCCCTGGCATATGCGATCTTGAACACCTTGATGCCTGTATTGATTTTAAAATGGGATTCTTGCGTTTTGGCGTCTCAATAGATGCCTATAAAAAGGCGGTCCCTTTTATCGAAAAAGCCAAGGCAGCCGGTATTATCGCCTGCGTCAACTTTATGAAGTCCTATTCAAGGCCGCCAATTGTCTTCGAAGAGGCTGCGCGCTATGTCGTTGCTGCGGGAGCAGACTATGTCTATATCGTTGATTCCGCAGGCAGTATGGTTCCAAAAACCGTCCGGCAGTACTGTGAGCGGATTAAGGATTTGCCATTCGGCTTCCACGGCCACAACAATTTAGGCTTGGCGGTGGCAAATGCGCTGGAAGCCGAAGCCTGCGGCGCCGCATTGGTCGACACGTCGCTACAGGGAATGGGCCGCTGCACTGGAAACACGATGACAGAGCATTTCGTGGCCCTGATGCATCGTGAAGGTAAATTGGTAAATCTCAATCTCATGCGCCTGCTTGATGCGGCGGAAGAGCATGTGCGGCCGCTTTTAAATCAAGTGGGTCATGACAGCGTCGATCTGGTGTGCGGTTATTCCGGATTTCATTCGAGTTATATGCACGTGATTAGACGCTATGCTCTCAAATATGACGTGGATCCGCGTCTCCTGATCATCGCGGTCTGCCAGGAGAGTCAGTCGGATGCGCCCGATGCTCTGGTGGAGCAAAAGGCCCTGGAATTGAAGGGTCATAGCGCGACGAAACATCACTTTACTCTCAGCCAGTATTACGGGCGCGAACAGGAAAATCTCTGAGCCGGCAATGTCGAAACTGATAGACCGCTATTTCGAGCGCTTTCGCGAGCTGGAATATCCAATCCTCATCGATATTGCTGGCGATCGGCGACGTGAAGTCGCGGGGACAGAACTCGTTCCGATATTGGATCGGTTGGCATCGCTGTTGGGGCAAATGGGTATCCACCCCGGAGATCGTGTCGTCGCCGTAGTGGATAACACTCTTCAAGCAGCCTTGCTGCTGCTGGCTGCGATGCGTCACGGCATTACGCTGTGCATGCAGCCGGCCGATGCAAGCCCTGCCGAGGTCGAGAAGGCGGCCCGCCTGGTTGGGGCGAAATTCACAGTGAATGCCACGGGAAAGACCGTATGCAACACCGAGTCCTGGTGCCTGGATGATTTGCCGGCGGTCGAGAAAGTGCCAGCGGATGTTAGACCCGGGACCCCTCTCACAGTCACATTCACCAGTGGATCGACCGGCGCACCCAAGGGAATCGTTCATGCCGCCGAGAGTTTCCTCGCTTGCGCGGACGCCTTCAACAGGCAGACCAGCATTACGAATATCGATCGCTTCTTGAATGTCATGCCCATGTATTACATGGCAGGAATATTCAATGGCATTCTTGCACCGCTTCAAGCTGGCGCGGCTGTTGTAATCGATTCCGCATTTTCGACAGGGACTGCCCTTAAATTTTGGCGAGTCGTGGCGGAAAACGAAGTATCGGCTTTATGGCTCTCTCCGACCATGTTGTCGCTGGCGACAAAGTTGGATCGTGGAGACAAGCAGCTTCCCAAAGCATTCCGGAGGCTTTTCGTCGGGACGGGCGCGATGCTCAAGTCCGACGCCGAGACATTTGAAGCAACTTACGGACTGGCTCCGCTTCAATCCTATGGGCTCTCGGAGCTTCTGTATGTTTCGGTCGACGACGCAGAATCGCCGTGCTTCGGGACTGTCGGTTGCCCTCTGGAGGGCGTTGAAATTGCGACCGGCGATTCTGGAACCCTTGTCATCACAACGCCCTACGCATTCTTGGGCTACCTCGAAGATGGCAGCGTCAGAACTCCGCAACAACCGTTCGTGACAAGCGACATCGCCAGCTATGACGACAACCGCCTTTCGATCCTTGGACGCAGCGACGATGTGATATTGCGGGGCGGCGTCAATGTGAATCCTTTTGAGGCAGAAGCTTATCTAGCGCCTCTCTTTGGTCAGCGATCTTTCTGCTTGATCGGACTGGCCGACGCGATACTCGGTCAGAAAGTCATTCTCGTCTTGGAGGAGGGACAGCGGCCGCAAGGGGCAGATATTCTTATCAAAGCCCAGAGGCTGATGCGTGAAAAAGGCGGTAGGGTACAAATAGACGGCGTCGCCTATGTCGCGACCTTTCCGATAGGGCCAACGGGAAAGATTCGACGAAAGGACCTCCGGGAGATGCTTGCCGGGGAAACGATTTGAGATGCTTATCCTGGGCCTTAGCCACATCGCACTGAATACCCCGGATATTGAGCGTTCCACCTCGCGTCTTGCCATGCTCGGATATACGACGCGATTTGACGAACCCGATCTCGAAAACCACCCGACCAAGTCCGCGCTCCTCGATCGTTACCAGCGAAGGCATCATATCCGCTCACTTGGCGCTCCGGGCGGGATGAGCATTGAACTTCTGGACCATGGGCACACAGGGGAAATGCAATCAGCAGACCTCATTCCGGTTTTTCAGTCCCCTGAGCCTCTTGCCGGATGGCAAACCCTTAGCCCTGACTGCTTACCGCTGACCGAGGAGGCCTGGGAGCGACTAGAGGTGATGCTGAATGCTCCGCTTAAAGTCTTTTATGATCCAGAGCTGATGCTGATATTCGTCTGGTTCAGTGCGAGCGGAGCATCCGGCCTTTTCGCATGTCTTATGCCGAGCCTCAATGTTGATGCGTCAAAGGAGCTTCTTTCGTCGCTGCGATTTCGTCCCGACGCGGCATCCGGCCTGTGGTCGTTGTTGAGTCCAATTCCAACCCTGCAGGCCAGGCTCTTGCCCATAGAGTACAGCGATCATCCGAACTGGATACTACGCTCACCTCTGGACGCGGCGGGCAGCCCGTGCATCGCGCTTGTCGCGCGGGGCTCCTCCACGCTACGGGGGGATAGTGAATCCTTTGCGCTTACGGTGAACAATAGATCATTGAAAATAATGCTTGTCCGGTCTGAGCATGGACCGGTTATTGAGTTGGTGGAGCCGATCACATGATTATTGACCTGACTATGACTCTGCGGGAGGGTATCATGACTTTTCCCGTACACTGGCATCCTGTTGTGGAAATTACCCAATTGGGACGTTTCGAAGTCGAAGGGCGGGAAACCCGCAAGATCGTTTTGGGCACGCACACCGGCACGCATGTCGATGCGCCCCGTCACTTTGTGCCCAAGGGTGAGACGATCGAAAATACCGACCTCGATATCTACTATGGCCCGGCTCGGGTGCTGGATTTCACTCATCTTCCTGACAAGACCGAAATCACCCGGGAAATGCTTGTTGAACGTATCGGACGGGATTTCCCATCGCGTATTCTGTTTCGCTATGATTGGGAACGGCGTCTCGATAGCCTGAAATATTACAGCGACCATCCCTATCTGAGCGAGGAGGCCTGCGAGTGGATAGTCGAAAACGGCATTCGTCTGGTGGGCTTCGACGCACCTATGCCCGATGACCCGCGCAACGGCCGCGGAAGCGACCGCGACTCTCCCAATCATACGATCCTGTTGGGAGCAGGAGTCGCCATTCTTGAATATCTCGTCAATTTGTCTCAAATTCCGACCAAGGACTTCATCTTATCGGCATTGCCGCTCAAGATTGAAGAAGGCGATGGCGCCCCCGTGCGCGCTATTGCCATTGTCGAATAGCAGGGGTTCCAACAGTGACGGATCTGACCGAATGGGCATGTGCCTTCGTTGAGCAAATCGATCCGAGCTTTTCGGGGCTCGGTAAAGAAGCAAAGCTCGGTGAAAATCTCTTTACCTCGGGGCGTCTCGATTCCATGGCGCTCATGAATTTACTACTCGAAGCGGAGGCGCAATTCGGCTTCACATTTACACCCGAGGCGTTTCAGGATCGACGCCTTCAAACCATTCGAGGTTTGGCCGAGGTCGTCGAGAGCTTGAAAAGCGCAGCATGATTACCAAGGGCGATATTATTGAGGCCCTGCGGTCTGCGGGGCTGACCGCAGGAATGACTGTTTTCAGCCATGCCAATATAGCGTTTTTCGGCCCGGTAGCCGGCGCCGCGAATATGTCCGAGCTTATCGATATCATGCTCGCCGCGTTTAAGTCCGTTCTTGGACCGGACGGGACCCTTGTTCTGCCTGTTTTTACCTATTCGTTCAGCTCCGACAAACAGGATGGCATTTTCGATCTTCAGAAGAGCGTTTCAACGACCTCCGGGCTGGGCAACTGGCTAATCGCAAATGGAATGGGGCGCCGTTCCGCCGACCCGATGCTTTCTGTTGTGGCTCTCGGTGGTTCAGCTGACAGTCTAACGCGCGATATTGACCCGATCTGCTTTGGTCCCCGCAGTATCTGGGCACGGCTGTACGAGGCCGATGCGACTATATGCAATCTGAATCTCGATAGCGGCTCTACCTATCTGCATTGGGTGGAACGCGAATTAGGCGTCGCCTACCGCTCGGATATCCCGATGGTGGGAACGATTATCGACCATGGTAGGCCGCGCGCTGCGAAAATCGTCTACACTGGCCGCTCACTTGCCGATCCAAATGCCGTTCCAAAATTTGAACATTATCACAATGCATCGGTCGCCGCCGGCCTGTCAAAGATAGTGCCGCTTGGACGCGGACAGATTGTTGCGCAATCATGCCGGAAGGCACGCGATTTTCTCGGCGAGTTGCTCGAGAGGAATCCTTATGTATTGACCGCTCGGCACGAGAAGCTGGTCGTTTGAAAATTATGGCGTCGATGCTGGGCACGTGAGGCCGCAGCGACGGGTCGGTCGCACGAGATTCATATGAATGGGGGTTGGAATGGGCTATGATTCAAAAAAGGCCTGGGGTGAGCTTTATTCGGGCGATAGTCCGATCGCTTACCCCGCGGAAGGCGTGATAAGGATATTCAAGGGGAAGTTTCCTGCGCTGACGATGCCGCGCGATCACGCAAACCTTTCCATTTTGGATATGGGCTGCGGCGACGGCAGACATCTGCCATTCCTAAGCGGACTAGGCTTCAATGTCTGCGCAGTCGAGGTCAGCGAGACAATTTGCAGTACGCTACGCAGACGGATGGAAGCCTACGACGTGAAAGTAGACATCCGCGCCGGTCATGCGGGTTCCCTGCCATACGAGGATTCGTTTTTCGACCGTCTCCTGACATGGAACAGCTGCTACTACATGTCATTGAGCGGCCCGCGGTTTGGTGCTCACGTCGCGGAAATGGCCAGGGTCTTAAAACCCGGAGGCTGGATCGTTGCTTCTCTTCCAAAGAAAACCAACTTCATTTTTCAAGATTCGAAGGCAAGTGACGCAACCGGCTATCGAATCATTGCGAACGACTATTTCGGCCTGCGCGATGGCGAAATCATGCGCTGTATCAAAGACCGTGCCGATCTGGTCGAGTCTTTTGAGCCGAAATTCGAAAACTTCTGCCATGCTGATCTCGACATGGAGTGGTTTGGATTGCCCTATCATTGGCACGTCTTTTGTGCGCAGCGAAAGGTTTGATCTAGCCTAATGAGAAAAGTCGACCAGGAGACGATTAGTCGGTGCCATTGGCAACGTGGGCTTTTGCAAAAATTGCGACGCCGGGCCACTGTTCCGTTGAGGAAGATGAGAACCGGTTTAGCTAGGATAGCTGACTTTTTCCGACGTAGAAACTTTGATCGTCTTCTAAAGAATACGTCTTTTTCGGATATTATAATTGTAAATGATGCGCAACTATATGAGCGATCGCTAAACTGGTCTGTGGTTCTGGATAGGAAAGCTATCGATGCATTGAACGACGACGGCGACTACGCTCTTGGCGCCTTTGATCTTTCCGAATGTATACGGCTGTCACTGGCGTTATCGGGCAGGATATGTCGGCGTCTCGCTCGAGTAATGGCGCCAAATTCACCGACCGAGGCTGCGGCTCTGGAGGCTGCGTGGTTTTTTGCCGTTTGGACCGAGATCAGTGTTATCGTGCCGATGCGTCATCTGGCACGGTTTCTTCATAAGAAGTTTGGCGAGAGCCTTATTATTGTCCCCATCGACAGCGGGCAGGTAACGTGTCTCAACCACTGGGCATACAATGAACTTGAGCCCTTCATTTTGGTCGCGGAACTAAGGCGGCGCGGTGCTAGAAGTTTTCTGCTTGCAAGGTCTCAAGAGCTGTCGAACCGGTTTTCCGGCGGAAAAGGTGAACTGAATTTTGTCGCAAACTCTGCCTGGTGGCACTCGCGCGTGGACGCCAAAATCCCCACGACAACGTTCGAAAAGGTTTTCGAGCCGGATGGAATGCGTGATCCCCACAAGGTGCGTTCTACGATTGGGCGGGCTGCTCTCGTCGGGACCGTGCGTGACCCGGCATCGGCAGCGGCAGCCGATATCCACCTATGGAGCGAAGTTGATAACCCGCCTTCCATCAATGTGTCGTTCGATATTGTCTCAGCCTGCAAGGCATTTTCAATCTTCGCTCCCTCCAATCCACCTCCCAAACTCACCGATGCCTTTCTGACATTTGTGGGAGGGCTGTCGAAGGCGGCGTGGGAGAATGCCAATAAAGCCGTAGCTGCCTCCAAGGCCCGCGAGGCCCATGTCTGCGATCATTTATTTTTAGAAGGTGCGTTTATAAGCCACGCCGTGGCCGCCGCTGGCGGAGATATCCGTTTGTGGCCGCACTCTTCCAATGCTGGCCATGTTCCCTTTCAAAAACACGATGCATTAGCCAGTGTGACTGCTATTACGGCGAGCGCCAAGCGGATGTGGTCTAGAGCGCTCACCTCTGAAATCGTAAATATCGACTCGAGTTTCATGCTCTCTGAGGCCTCCAGCGCCCGCTCCTACGCGCTGGAAGAGCCCGTTCACATAGTGGTTTTTGCTGGCGCGCACCGGCTCAACCGAATGCCGACGCTGGATTGTCGTGCGCATAAGGCGGCGTTGCGGAAATTTTTCGGAGCGCTCGGCGAGTTGCCGGACAAATTTCAGGTTCTTGTTAAGCCGAAAGCCTACTGGGAAGAGGCCGACTGGCTTGAACAGTTTTTCCCGATCGGCCATCGTTTTCGCTTCACCGAGCAGACGACAAAGGAGCTGGATCTCCCAAACATGATATTCTCAACCGTCTCGCTGGGCTCGACCGCGCTCTTGGAGGGGATCGGGCGCGGCATCCCCGGCTTGATTGTTCGGGAGTTTCCTATTGTCGACTATACCGCCCTCGATGCTGAGTATTTGCAAGTCGGTGATACCGATTTTGTCATCGGGCAAATCAGGTCCTGCGCCGATCCGGCCTATTATCACATGTTGGCGGAGCAGCATCTTCGTTGGTACGAGACTGAGACGAGTTTTCCTCGTGGAAGCATTTGAGGATTCTTGGCGTGGCGACGTCTGCAGAGGACTACGTCAGGTTCTTGTTGGGGGAATGAGAAATGCGTGATGGCGTGCGTGGTGGTTGGCCTGAAAGGATAGCTGAACCAATGAATTCCGGTACAGCGCACGAATCGGGCCAAGCTGCCTACGATCTGGCTTGCGAGCTGTTTCCGATCAACCGGTCGATTACTGGACCCGGCGTGAGGCAAACGCTTGCGATATTGACGCGGGAAATGCCTGGGTTGACGACTCATTCCGTTCTTTCGGGCACCCAGGCCTTTGACTGGGTCGTACCGGATGAATGGGACGTTCGAGAAGCCTACATCGAAGATCCGGAAGGCAATCGTATCGTCGATTTCAAGGCCAACAATCTCCATCTGATGGGATATTCGGAGCCGGTAAACTGCGAATTGTCCTTGGACGATCTGCAAGCGCATCTTTATTCGCTTCCAGACCAGCCGGATGCAATACCCTATGTTACGTCCTATTACTCCCGCCGGTGGGGATTTTGCCTCAGTCATCATCAGCGCTTGTCGTTGAAACCTGGACAATATCGGGTTCGGATTGACTCTACGCTCGCGCCCGGCAACCTGAATTACGGCGAAATTCTCATCGCCGGTGATAGTGCGGAAGAAATTTTCCTATCCACCTATATTTGTCATCCCTCCATGGCAAACAATGAACTTTCTGGTCCAGTTGTTACAACCGAGATTGTCAAATGGCTAATCTCGCGAGATAGGCTTCCCTATTCATTTCGCGTCATATTCATCCCTGAAACGATTGGCTCTATTTGCTATCTCAGTCGCAATTTGGGGGTTATGAAAGAAAGAATGCGTGCGGGGTTCAACATCACCTGCGTGGGCGATGACCGCGCCTATTCCTTCCTGCCGTCGAGGGACGGCAATACGCTGGCAGATCGCGCGGTGCTCCATGCCTTAGAGCATGTCGCTGGCGAGTTTGAGCGCTATTCTTGGTGGGACCGCGGCAGCGACGAACGGCAATATTGCGCCCCCGGTATCGATTTGCCAGTTGCCTCAATTATGCGATCCAAATACGGCGTTTATCCGGAGTATCATACGTCGCTCGACAATCTGGATCTTATTTCACCGGCTGGCCTTGGTGGGGCTATTCGAGCCGTTCAGGGCGCAATTTTAGCGGTGGAACAGGACCGTCATTATAAGATCAATGTTCTCGGCGAGCCACAGCTTGGAAAGCGGGGCCTCTATCCCACCATTTCCACAAAGACTTCGGGCGCAACCGTCAGACTGATGATGAACGTTATCTCTCAGCTCGACGGCAGAACATCGCTTTTGGAGGTGTCGAATAGGATCGGCGTGGCGATTTGGGATATCTATCCCATCGTCCTGAAACTGGTTGAAGTTGGGCTTGTCGAGGACCTCTCGCTTCCTGCCCAGCCGTCAAATGCTTAAGGGTTAGGTAGGCGCACAGATCAAGGTCACGAGAGATGAATTCGCTACCATCTTCGACGCGGATCGCTGCCGGATAAGCGATCTGCCGGCACACCCGCTCCAGTGTCTGAACCATATCCTCGCCCCGATAGCTGAAGTGTGCGTCTGCCGCCGGAGAGAAGCGAGAGACCGTATCGACCGCTCTGGCGCGGCATATTCACGACAAATTCGGCAAGCGGATCATTGTCAACCCGATCCACCAGAAGTTGGTCCGCCACGAGGCCGGAACTGGATAATTCCGGTGGCAAAATCCTGTGGGAAGCCCTTTTGTCAAATACCCTATTTCCAACACAGCAATTATCGATAGAAGCTAAACTCAATAACGCAGTGTTCCAAATGCCGAGAGAGAGCTAAATGCTTGTATCCAAAAATTCGCTCGAACCTTCTCAGCACGTCAGAAAATCGGCCTGGCTCGAACATGCGCCTTTCGCCTTCTGGGTGATGCAGGAGCTGCGGCCTCGCACCGTGGTCGAACTCGGGACACATAACGGCTTTTCCTTTCTTTCATTCTGCCAGGCAGCCAAGGCGGGTGGGATCGACACAAGAATCTACGCCATAGATACGTGGCAAGGCGACGAGCATGCCGGTCTCTACGAGTCTGAAGTGCACGATTCACTCCGAGCCGAATTGCTCAAGGAATATCCAGGCTTCGGCACCATGGTGCGATCGACTTTTGCCGATGCGAGGCCTCAGTTCGCCGATGGATCCGTCGATCTTCTGCATATCGATGGGCGCCATCGCTATGAGGATGTGCTGGAAGACTTTCAAAGTTGGGAAAGCGCGCTATCCGACAGAGCGGTGGTCCTGTTTCATGATACGCGAGTAGAGACCGGCGACTTCGGTGTCTGGAAGTTTTGGGCGGAGATTTCGGCCGCGCATCCGAACTTCGAGTTTCATCACGGCAATGGTCTGGGCGTTCTCGTCGTGGGCAAGAACGCGCCGGAGGCGTTGAAGGCTCTCTGCGCTCTTACGCCGGAAGAACAAGCCGTCAACCGCATGCTCTACTCGAGGCTGGGCCTCGTCAATTCTCTTGATCACCAGATAGATGTGGCTCGTGAGCAGTTGGGAGTCATTGGGGAGCAGGCAAAGCTGCTGACGGCCGATCGCGACCGTATCGCCAATGCCTTCGAACAACATCGCCAGGCGATGGACATGATGCTGTCTTCGACGAGCTGGAAATTGACGGCTCCGCTCCGGTTGGCGAACCGCGCGGGTGCGCGTATTCCGCAGCTTGCCAGCATGATGCAGATGTTGGCCAAGAGACATGGCGGTTATGCGCGCCTTGCACAGAGATCGCTGAACATCCTGAGGCGGGATGGGTTGGCAGGCGGCAAAACAGCATGGGCGCGCGCCAAGGCATTGCGTCATGGAGGCAACCCGCTTTCCGGCAACGACTATGAGAGCTGGCTTAAGCGATATTCCGGCCTCGATGAGGTGGGACGCGAAAAAATTCGGTCCGAAATTGCGTCGTGGGAAAAACCGCCGCTGATTTCGGTGGTCATGCCGGTCTACAACCCTGAGGTCGATTGGCTGAAGGAAGCGATCGCGTCTGTGCAGGCGCAGCTCTATCCGTCCTGGGAGTTGTGCATCGCGGACGATCGGTCGACGTCCGAGCATGTACGCCCCCTTCTTGAAAAATTCGCCGCTGCTGATCCGCGCATAAAGGTTGTTTATCGCGCTACGAACGGGCATATATCCGAGGCCTCCAATTCCGCATTGAAACTCGCGTCCGGCAGCTGGATGGTTCTTCTCGATCAGGACGATCTTCTTACGGAAGATGCGCTGTATTATGTCGGTCGTGCCATCAGCCGTGAGCCAGACGTTGCGTTGATCTATTCCGACGAGGACAAGATCGAAAACGGCCGGCGTTATGATCCCTACTTCAAGCCGGACTGGAACCCAGATCTGTTGCGGTCGCACAACATGGTTTGCCATCTTGGCGCGTACCGGATGGATCATGTGCGGGCTATCGGCGGCTTTCGGAAGGGCTTTGAAGGCGCGCAGGATTACGATCTGGTGCTGCGCTTCTCTGAGCGCCTGCTGCCGGGGCAGATCTGCCATATCCCGCGGGTGCTGTACCACTGGCGAAGCCATTCCGGCAGCACGGCGCAAAGCGGCGGCAACAAAAATTATGCCGCCATCGCCGGTCAAACCGCCCTGAACGAACATCTGCATCGGACGGGGCTGGCTGGTCACATCGAAATATTGCCGACTGGAATGTACAGGGCGCGGTACGATTTGCCGCCCAATCCTCCGAAGGTAAGCCTGATCATTCCAACGCGAAACGGATTGCGGCTTCTGCGTCAGTGTGTCAGCTCCATTCTCGAGAAGACCACCTATCCCAATTTTGAGATCCTGATCGTCGATAACAATTCGGACGACCATGCGACGCTTCGCTATTTCGACGAAATTCGGTTGCACGAGCGGGTGAAAGTCGTTCGCGATGGACAGGCTTTCAATTATTCCGCAATCAACAACAAGGCCGTCAGTCTTGTCGACGGCGAATATGTGGGCCTCATCAATAACGATATCGAGGTCGTCTCTCCGGATTGGCTGAGCGAAATGGTGGCGATCGCCATGCAGCCGAAGGTCGGAGCGGTCGGCGCGCGGCTGTGGTATCCGGATGACCGGCTGCAACATGGCGGCATCATTCTCGGTATCGGCGGGGTGGCCGGTCATGCCCACAAGATGTTGAGACGCGGCGAACATGGCTATTTCTCGCGGGGCGAGCTCACGCAAACACTGAGCGCGGTAACGGCGGCATGTCTTGTCGTTAAAAAATCCACATACGAACTGGTCGGCGGCCTGGACGCGGAAAATCTCAAGGTCGCGTTCAATGATGTCGATTTCTGCCTGAAGCTCCGAGAGGCGGGCTTCCGGAATGTCTGGACGCCCTACGCTGAACTGCGCCATCACGAGTCGGCAACGCGCGGGGTAGAAGATACTGCCGAAAAGAAAGAGCGCTTCCAATCCGAGGTGCTTTTCATGCTCCGGCGCTGGGAGAAGGTGTTGATGGCGGATCCGGCTTACAACCCTAATCTGACGTTGGAATACGAAGATTTTTCACTTGCATGGCCTCCGCGAAACGATATTGATCCCACCTCGGCGTCCTGACATCCAGATGGACAAAAAATTGAAGTTTACGATTGCCATCGAGCGTTCACGGCGCCTGCGCCAGGAGACAACGATGGAACAGCATGATCGAGAAGAGCACGATGGCGACGCGAGCTAAAAGCAATACCATGCGTGCGCTGGATGATATCCGTGGTGGGTTCGACCAGCGTGAACTATGGCTTTACCTGGGCTGGCGAGAGATAAAGTCGCAATACAGCCGCTCCATCATAGGTCCGTTGTGGCTCACACTTTCCATGGGAATGATGGTTCTTGGTCTCGGTGTGCTTTATTCCCAGATATTGAAGATCGATGTCGCGAATTACCTGCCCAGGCTTGCGATAGGTCTCATCGTCTGGGGCCTGATAAACGGAATTATCATCGGGGCATGCAGGATATTCGCCGTTGCCGGTGGAGCCATGCGGCAGATCAAGATGCCGGTCAGCATGTTTATCTTTCAGTTCATCTGGAGTCAGCTTCTTGTTTTTGTGCATAACTTTCTAATATATATAATTATCGCTATTGTATTTCTGATGAATCCGGGCTGGAATGTCCTTCTGTTCTTTCCGGCGCTCTTTCTTGTTGTCTTAAGTGGATTTTTTATATCGATGATACTCGGTCCGCTATGCGCGCGGTTTCGCGACGTGCCGATGATCATTGGAAGCGTTATGCAAATCGTTTTCTTCATGACCCCAATCATCTGGAGTGCCGACCAGATGCCAAGCCGCGCATGGGTCCTGACCGCAAATCCCTTCTATCATTTTATCGAAATCATCCGGGATCCGTTGCTCGGAAAAACGGGCACTCTACTCAACTGGACGGCGAGTGTTGGCATTACGATTGCCCTTGGCGTGATCGCTACGGTCTTTTTCGCCCGTTACCGCGCACGCGTCGTCTATTGGAGCTGATCCTTGGCTAAAATTTCTCTGAAGGATGTCGTGGTCGACATTCCGATCTACGGCGCCAGCCATCGTTCTTTGAAGAACAGTATTCTCGCTTCAGCCACAGGCGGACAGATAAAGCCCCGTGAAGGCACTGGCTCGGTCGTCATTCGGGCGATCGAAGGTCTGACTTTGGATATCGAACATGGCACGCGCCTTGGCCTGCTCGGCCACAACGGCGCAGGCAAATCGACAATCCTGCGGGTGATGGCCGGCATTTACGAACCGTCGATCGGAACGGCGGAGATCGACGGCGAAGTCGCATCAATGTTCGACATCGGCTTCGGTATGGATGCCGAGTCAAGTGGCTGGGAAAACATCATTCTGCGGGGAATGTATCTCGGATACAGCCGCAAGGAGATCGAGGCCCGCGCAGAAGAGATCGGTGCTTTGACGGGGCTGGGCGAATTTCTCGATATGCCGCTTCGCACTTACAGCGCCGGCATGTCGACAAGGCTTGCCTTCGCGATCTCGACATCGATCAAGCCGGAGATACTGCTTATCGATGAGGGTATCGGCGCAGGCGACGCGGCATTCCTTGCCCAGGCGCAGGAACGGATGCGCACCTTCATTTCCAACGCCGGAATTCTGGTGATGGCGTCTCACTCGAACGATCTGTTACGGGCATGGTGTAAGGAGGGCCTCTGGATGGAGCACGGTCGCATGCGGATGCGTGGCCCTATCGACGATGTCCTTGCAGCTTACACCAAGTCGCTCGGATAGGTGCAACCAGCGAGTTACTCGATGATCTGGCCGGCGGTCACTACGAGACCAACAGGACATCCAAGGCCACGTGCGGCCATCTGGATTTTGGTGGTCAAGCCGTCGTGAGAACGGCCAAGGGCCTGATCTTTAGCCCTTTTTCTCGTCGGAAGCGTGCTGGTGGGCGCGAATGATGGTGCTATCGACGATCAGCTATTCGAAATCACTGTCGTCCGATATCGCCTCATGGAAATGCCACCAGACACCCTTTTGGCTCCACTGGCTTTAGCGACGAAACATGCTGTTCCATGTCGCCGAACAATTCGCTTCGGTTGGGCGCTGCAGATCGCCACAACCCGATTGGTGTGTTATTGGACCCCCGTGACAGATCCCAGGCCAGAATCATTGTTGATATTGGGTCTTGGGATTCCGTATAGCGAATGGTCGGCAGAAAAATAGACTTAGGTGGTCATGGAGACTTCAAATCAGTTGTTTGACGGTTGTCTGAACCCAGAACCGAAATTGCCTATCATTGTGGATCTGGATGGTACGCTGATCCTGTCGGACACCTTGCATGAGTCCGCTGCGGTTGCGCTTTTCCGTAAACCGCTGGTTCTGTTTCACGCGCTGAGACAGCTTGTGAACGGCCGCCATGCACTGAAGGCTGCGCTCGCGAAAGAAGTCGACTTGACCCACGAGGTGTTACCGCTTCGGGAGGATCTCGTCGAATGGTTGCGCAGCAAGGCAGAAGAGGGGCATGAACTCCATCTTTGCTCGGCCGCGAATCAATCCGTGGTAGACGCGGTCGCAAAAAGAGTCGGCATATTCGCCTCGGCCGTCGGTTCTTCAAGCTCAAATCTGAAAGGCAAGGCCAAGGCGCTGTATCTCGAAGGTCGCTTTCCTGACGGCTTCATCTATGTCGGTGACCATGCGGCGGACCTGCCTGTCTGGCAGGCGTCAAAGGGCGTCGTGCCCGCCGGCGTCAGTCAAAGTGTGGCGCGGGAGCTCAAGCGGCGCAACCTGCCGGTGATCGCCGAATTTCATTCGCCGTCACTGAAGTTCAGGGAGTTCTTGAAGGCCATCCGCGTTCATCATTGGACCAAGAACGTTCTGCTCTTTGTTCCACTGATTCTGGCCCATGAATGGACCAACCTCTTACTCATTCTGCAAACCGTCTCAGCATTCGCCTGTCTCCTGGCGGTCACCTCTGCCACCTATTTGCTCAACGACATTGCCGACCTCAATACGGATCGCCAGCATTGGTCGAAACGCTACAGGGCCTTGGCCAGCGGCAAACTGTCCATCCGGGCCGGTTTCATGCTTGCGGGTGGGCTGCTGGTAGGCGGTTTCTTTTTCGCGGCCTTGCTGTCCCCGCAATTCACGCTCGCCCTCCTTGCGTATCTGGTGATAACGGGAGCGTATTCGCTGGGATTGAAGCGGGTTCCTCTGCTCGACACCCTTATTATCGGCATACTTTTCACGACACGCCTCATCATGGGGACGGTCTTGCTCGAGAGTTCGAAGCCGGCATGGCTGCTAACCTTTGCCGTGTTCCTGTTCTTTTCGCTGGCCGTGGCAAAACGTCATACGGAAATTGTGCGGGCAGCGACCAGCGGGTCCCTAAGTCTCAAGAGTCGCGGGTACGAAATCGAGGACGCGCCTTTGACGCTTTCGCTCGGTATCGGCACCGCTCTGGCGTCGCTCGTCGTCCTGATGATCTTCGTCTTGCAGGAAATGTTGCCTGGCAAAGCCTATTCCTCTCCGCATTTCCTGGGTGGAATTCCTATCATGCTGTCGATTTGGCTTGGCAGAATCTGGCTTCTGGCACACCGGGGGAAGATGAACGACGACCCGGTCAGCTTTGCCATTCGAGACCGTATCAGCGCTGGTCTCGGCGTCGTGGTGGCGATCTTGTTCCTGGCCGCACTATGACCAGATTCGAGCCGGCCGATGTCCGTTCGTGGGGTAATGTGCTGCAGGCGAAACACCATGCAGCTTTTCCTGCCTGGCGAGACCAGCTTGCCCGCATCGTGCTGTCCGGCCGCCAGGAAGGGCGAACGCTTTTGGCGACGGGCCTGCGCCGCTCCTATGGTGACAGTGGCCTCAATCCCGAAGGCGGATTGATTGATATGACCGGTCTCGACCGGATCATTGACTTTGATCGAGAGCGCCGCCTTGTTCGGGTGGAAGCAGGCTTGTCGTTCGACGCCTTGCTCGGGGTCATCGTCCGCCAGGGATTCTTTCTACCTGTGACACCCGGCACGCGTTTCGTGACGATGGGCGGCGCCGTCGCAAACGATGTTCACGGCAAGAACCATCATATCAACGGCACCATCGGACGCTGGGTCCGCAGGATCGGGTTGATGCGCTCCAACGGCGAGGAACTTGAGCTAACGCTCGAAAGCGATCCCCAGCTGTTTTCTGCGACGATCGGCGGCCTGGGGCTGACCGGTGCAATAACCTGGGTTGAACTGGAAGTCCTGCCGATCGAGAGCGCGGTCATGGATGCCGAAAACATTCCCTTTGACAATCTCGACATGTTCTTCTCTCTGGCAGCCGAGAGCGACAACGCGTTCGACTACACGGTCTCCTGGATCGATTGCCTCGCAAAAGGCGCATCCCTGGGTCGCGGAATTTTCACGCGTGGCAACCACGCAAAGACCGGCTCTCGCCTGCCGGGCCGCGGGAACACCAAGTTCACGATGCCGCTCAGCCTTCCCAGCCTCTGCATGAACCGTTATTCGATCAGCGCTTTCAATTCGCTGTATTTCTGGAACGGCAAGCGAAAGGCCGGGAAGCAGAACATACCGATATATCAGTTCTTCTATCCGCTCGATTCCATCGGGCGTTGGAACCGGATGTATGGCAGCAAGGGAATGTATCAGTTTCAGTCGGTGGTACCGCCGGCCGTCGAGAAAGACGCTACGAAAGAAATGCTAAAGACCATCTCCGCCAGCGGGCAGGGGTCGTTTCTAGCCGTTCTCAAGACATTCGGCGCGATTTCCTCGCCCGGAATGCTGTCTTTCCCGCGACCGGGAACGACATTGGCGCTGGATTTTCCAAATCATGGCGAGACCACCTCGAGGCTGATGGCTCGGCTCGATGATATCGTGCTGGAAGCGGGCGGTCGGCTCTACCCTGCCAAGGATGGCCGTATGCCGGCACGAATGTTCAAGGCCGGTTATCCGGCTTGGCAGGACTTCGCCAAATACGTAGATAGCGGGTTCAGTTCGCATTTCTGGAAGCGTGTATCGCAAGAGTAAGGGGGCTCCATTGCGGGTTATCATTTTAGGGGCCACCTCGGCGATCGCCTCTGCGGCCGCGAGGCTTTATGCAGCAGAAGGCGCAAGCCTGCTGCTGGTCGGGCGGGACGAAAATCGTCTGGCGCAAGCTGCAGCGGATCTGAAGATGCGTGGCGCGGAGACCGCCGAAGTTGCCATCAGCGATCTCGGTGACCCGGCTGACGTCGAGAAGCGGCTGGGCGCATTCGTAAGGCAGCTTGGCGGCGTCGATCACGTTCTCCTGGCCTATGGCATCCTCGGCAATCAGGGCGAGGCCGAGCGCGATTTGACTGAGGCGGAAACGATCCTGCGGGTCAATTTCAACTCGGCTGCCGCGTGGTGCCTTGCGACGGCCAACATTATCGAGAAGCAGGGCCGCGGCACGCTCGCCGTCATCGGTTCGGTTGCAGGCGACAGGGGCCGCCGAGCCAACTTCATCTACGGGGCGTCGAAAGCTGGTCTGGAGGCGCTGGTTGTCGGCATAGCGCATCGTTTTGCCGATAAGGGGCCGCGGGCTGTGCTCATCAAACCCGGTCCGACGATGACACCGATGACCGAGGGCATGAACCGCAAGGGTGCGCTCTGGGCCAAGCCGGAACAAGTCGCGGCAATCGTTCATGCGCGTGCGTATCGAGGCGGCCCGGTGGCGTATGCTCCGGGCTTCTGGCGCTACATCATGTTGATCATTCGGAACCTTCCGAGCGCCATTTTCAACCGGATGGAAATTTGATGTCGAAGATAGTCATTACCGGAGCAGCCGGTCTGGTCGGTCAGAACGTCATTGCTCGATTGAAGAGCGAGCCCGGCCTGCAGATCGTGGGTATCGACAAACATCCGAGCAATACCGCGTTGCTTCGCCGGCTTCATCCCGAAATCGAGGTGATCGAAGCCGATCTTGCGGTGGACGGTCCATGGAAGGACGCTCTTGCCGACGCATCTGCCGTTCTGTTGAACCAGGCGCAGATCGGCGGCCTCGACGAGCAGGAATTTATCGACAACAACGTCGTGGCCACCGAGCAGATCGTCGCAGCTATGCGCAAGCACGGCGTCCCGTATTTCGTGCACATCTCGTCATCCGTGGTGCATTCCAAGGCCGAGGACTTCTATACAAGCTCCAAGACTGCGCAGGAACGTTTGATCGACACTGTAACCGATATCCCGCATGTTGTGTTGCGGCCGACATTGATGTTCGGGTGGTTCGATCGGAAGCATCTGGGCTGGCTTCGCCGCTTCATGGACCGCGTGCCTGTCTTTCCTATCCCCGGCGACGGAAAATTCATCCGCCAACCGCTGTATGTCGGCGATTTCGCAGCCATTATCATTTCGTCGCTGCGCAACAAGCCGGTCGGGAGCTTCGACATATCGGGGCTGGAGCAGATCTACTACGGCGACGTGATTCGAATGATTCATGACACCGTGAAGCCGAGAGCACGCATCATCAGGGTGCCCTACCGGCTGTTCTGGCTGTTGCTGTTCGTCTACGGCAAGTTCAGCAGCAAGCCTCCCTTTACGACCAGTCAGCTTGAGGCTCTCGTCATCCCTGAGACGTTTCCGGTCATCGATTGGCCGGGATTGTTCGATGTTTCACCGACGCCGCTGCGCGAAGCGATCCGCCAAAGCTACCTGGATCCGGTTTACAGCAGCATCGTATTGGAGTTTTAGGAGACGTGACATGAGCCGGGTTGTGGTTATAGGCGCTGGCGCCATGGGACTGGCGGCAGCGCACAGAGCTGTGAGTTTAGGTCACGACGTTGATCTCATCGAGGCGGATAGCGTCGCGGGTGGGATGGCGGCGCATTTCGATTTCGGCGGCGTGTCGATCGAGCGGTTCTACCACTTCGTATGCAAATCGGATGAACCGACGTTTGCCTTAATGAAGGAACTCGGTATCGGCGATCGCATGCGCTGGCGGCCGACATCGATGGGCTACTACATGAAGGGACAGATCCATTCCTGGGGGGATCCGATCAGTCTGTTGAAATTCCCGCATCTCAGCCTCATTGCCAAGATTCGCACCGGTCTGCAGATGTTCCTGACCACGAAGGCGAAGAGCTTCGCTTCTATCGAAAGCAAGACCGCCCGAGAGTGGCTGGAAGGCGGTTCGGGGCGGGAAGTGTACAACACGCTCTGGAAGCGCCTCATGGAACTGAAGTTCTATGAGCTCGCAAACGACGTATCCGCATCCTGGATTGCCACGCGGGTCCGGCGCATTGGCAATTCGCGGCGTTCCCTCTTTCAGGAGGAACTGGGTTACATCGAAGGCGGCAGCCAGACGCTCGTGGACGCCCTTGTTTCCGCCTACACGACGCAAGGCGGCCGTCTGCATCTCGGGATGCCCGTGGAGCGTATCGAGACCGAGGCAGGCAGGACGACGGGAGTGACGGCGGCGGGAAAATTCTTCCCCGCGGACGCCGTCATTTCGACTGTGCCGACACCTTATATCTCCACGCTTGTCCCGTCTCTGCCGGAAGCGTCGAAAGCGAAATACGACGCCATCCGAAACATCGGCGTCGTCTGCCTGCTGTTCAAACTGAAGAAATCCGTCAGCCGAAACTTCTGGATCAATATCGTCGATGAAAGCATCGAGATTCCGGGACTGATCGAGTTTTCCAACTTACGGCCGGTCGAGAGCACGATCGTCTATGTTCCCTATTATATGCCGACCAGCCAGGCGAAGTGGCAATGGAGCGATAGCCAGTTCGTTGAGGAGGCCTTTGGCTATCTGCGCAAGGTCAATCCAGCGATCACCCGGGACGATCTCATAGAGGCCAAGGTCGGGCGGCTGAAACACGCGCAGCCTGTCTGCGAACCAAACTTCCTCGACAAGCTGCCGCCGATCCAGACGCCGATCGCCGGCCTGCAGATTGCCGACACCTGTTATTACTATCCCGAGGATCGCGGGATTGCTGAAAGTGTCCGCTACGGCCGGAATATGGCGGAGGCATTGACTTGATAAGGGACGGGGTCGTCAGCCTTTTCTCGATGCCGTTCGTCCGATTTGCAGTATCAGGCGGGATCGCGGCGGCGGCCAACATTCTTTCACGGATCGCGCTGTCGACGATTATGGACTACACGCCGGCCATCGTGCTGGCATACCTGATCGGCATGTCGACAGCCTATGTGCTGATGAAGATATTCGTCTTCGAGAAGTCGGGGCGGCATGTCGGCCATGAATATATTCGGTTCGGCCTTGTCAATTTCGTGGCATTCGCGCAGGTCTGGCTTGTGAGCGTCGGACTTGTCCACTTCGTCGTTCCGCTTGTCGGGTTTAATTTCCATGCGGAAACAGTCGCTCACGTCATCGGCGTCCTGAGCCCGATAGCAACAAGTTACTTTCTCCATAAATACTTTACGTTCGGGAGCCATCGGTGATGTTGAAGACGTCTGCACCGGGAAAAACATGGTGGATCGCTGCAGTCGGTTTTCTGCTTCTGTTCGTCAGTCTTTATCTCAAGTTTCAGCCGCTCGCCCTTCATCCGGTGCGGTCAGGCCTTGACCCTTCGTGGCAGGCGGCTCTGGCTTACGGTGTCGAACATCACCTGTTGTTCGGCACAGATCTCGTCTTTACCGGTGGCCCTCTATCCAGCCTCTATACCCAGCAGTTCGAGCCCATAACCGCCTTCGCCGTGGCGATTATATCCCTTGGCATCGTCGCCTTCGTGGCTCTTGCGCTAGGCCTGCTTTTTTCCGCATCCGGCAACGTCCTCAGCATGATTTCAGGTTGGGTCCTGGTGTCTATCTGCATGATTTCCAAGGACACCCTGCTGCTGCTCGTGCCGCTTCTGGGCGCGCTATACGGGTTCGAGAATGACTCGAAACGGGGGCTGCCGGTAACGATTGCAGGCGCGTATCTATCGGGCATACTCGCGCTCGCCAAGTTTTCCACATTCCCGGTGTCCATACTGGCCATGCTGCTGCTTGACGTCGTGGCGGTGCGTCGCCGACGAGTTCCGCTGCATTTTCTGGTGATGGTGGCCGGGCTCTACACGGGCCTGTTTATCTCCGGCCAGCCTCTGGCGCAGTTGCCTGCGTTCCTGGTCGCGAGCCTGCAGGTTTCCGGGGGCTATTCCAGCGCAATGAGCCTGTCCGTCTTCGTGGCGGATCTTGCGATCTGGCTCGCAATCGCGGCGGTGTTCATCGTGGTCCTTCTTCGTGATGCCGCATCGCGGGCTGGCAGCATACCTTACGACATCCTCATCGCCCGACCTCTCGTCATTGCCGGCTTTCTTTTCATTGCCTTCAAGGCTGGGCTTGTTCGCCATGATCTCCATACGCTTATCTCCTGGAGCGCGTTGGCGATGGTGATTACGGCGGTCGGATTTTCAGCATCCTACGTAGGGACGCGATGGAAAAAGCTCCTGATCCCGATGGCCTGCGTCTGCATTATGCCGAGCTATGCCGCCCTTTATGTCGCCTATAAGATGTTGCCTTCAGAAAATATTCGGACACTGCCGCAACAGATATCCGAAGGCTTGGTTCGAGGACGCGAGTTTCTGTTTCAGCCAACCGTTTGGCTTGATAAGCTTAAAGGCGAGAATGCCGCCTCTCTGGCTGCCATTCGCCAAAAAACGCCGCTGCCGGCGTTGAACGGTTCCGTTGATATCATCCAGTCAGAGCAATCGGATGTCATCGGGAATGGCCTCGACTACCGTCCTCGTCCGACTGTGCAGGAATATACCTCCTACACGCCAGAACTGATTGAGCGCGTTCGAGCCTTTTATGACGGCCCTGAAGCACCGGAATACCTGATCATGGCCCCAGGCTCGATCGACGGGCGGCATCCGGCTTCCGCCGAGGGAGCGCTGTGGCCGCTATTTTTTGCCAGATATGAGCCTTTTATCGAAACCGATCGGCAGATCATATTGCGGAAGCGTCCGACCGCGGTATCGGGCGTGAAAAAGCAGGATATCGAAGTTCAGACGGAACTCGGCCAGGACGTTCAGCTGCCGAAAACAGACAACCCGATCATGATCGCAGTCGACATGCGGCCGACCCTTCTCGGGCGCCTGGCGGAGCTGATCTACCGACCGCCGATGTCTGAGATATCCGTCAATTATTCCGATGGATCGACCGGCGTCTACCGGCTGATACCCGGGATGGCAGGCGATGGTTTTCTTGTTTCACCGCTGGTTGTCGACCCTGTCGCATACTTGAAGGTTTCTTCCGGGCACTCGGATTACCCGGATCTCAGGCACGCGCAGTCGGTCAAAATCAAGTCGGGGGTCCGGCATGGTCTTTTCTATCAATCGGCGATTACGGTGACTTTTACCGAGCTCGACAAGGATGTCCTCAGAAAGGCTTCCGGCGGACCGATCATCGAAAACGCCCTGCTGCGCGATGAAAAAATTCTCCCGCTTTTACGCGCGAATGCGCTGAATGGGGCGACTGTTTCTCGGGTGCCCGAGGGACTGCTGGCCCATGCGCCGGCTGTACTGCGTCTACCGGTGACGCCCTCATCAAAGCTATCGCTCTCGTTCGGCATACGGCCTGGCGGCTGGCAAGATGGCGGTCACACGGATGGCGTATGTTTCTTCGCCAGAAATGGAAAACAGGCCCTAGCACAAAGATGTCTCGATCCAGCCGCTGTAGAGGCGGATCGCGGCGAGCAGACAGAGAGTTTCGCCGTACCGGCTGATGTTCACGAGATCACGCTTGAAACCGAGTGCAAGGCCGGATGTGCCTGGGATTGGAGTTACTGGAGCTCAGTCGCTGAAGAATAGGGTAGTCGATGATGCAAGATCCGGGCGCGCAAGATCGGGATTTCATCTGTGAAATGACGCAGAAAATTCTCTTTCGTGCTGACGCGTCCGCTGACATCGGAGCAGGCCACGTGATGCGGTGCCTGACCTTGGCGAACACTCTGAAGGCCCACGGCTACCGCTGCGTTTTTGCCGCGAGGTTCATGCTCGAAAGCCTTGGAAGGCTGATTGAGGATGCCGGGCATATCCTGGTCAGGTTGGATGGCGGCTCTGAAAATGTTACCGATGGCGAACCTGTCTTGTCTCACGCCGGCTGGCTGGGCGTCGCTCAGGAAACCGATGCAGATCAATGCCTGCTGCTGAGCAGAAGCGGGCAATGGTCCTGGATCGTCGTCGACCATTACGCAATCGATTTCCGGTGGGAAAAAAGGCTTCGCCCGTTCTGCGATCGCCTGATGGTGATCGATGATCTCGGCGATCGCGTCCACGACTGCGACTTGTTGTTGGATCAAAACCTCGGAACCGGTGAGCAGAAGTATGCCGGCAAAGTACCTGCCAATTGCAGACTTCTGTTGGGTCCGGGCTATGCGCTGCTGCGTCCGGAATTTGCTGAGTTACGACACTACAGCCTGGCCCGCCGGAGAACGCCGCAACTGCAGCAGCTTCTTATCACCATGGGCGGAGTGGACAGGAACAACGTGACATCGGACATTCTGGAGGCGTTGAAGAGATCTCCGCTATCTCCATCGTGCCAGATTACGGTCGTTATGAGTTCTCAATCGCAATGGCTGAGAGGTGTGCGCAATTTGGCGCGGTCGATGCCCTGGCCGGCAAAGGTCCGTGTTGACGTGACCGATATGGCGCTGCTGATGGCAGATAGCGATCTCGCGATAGGCGCCGCCGGCGGCAGCGCGTGGGAGCGCTGCTGTCTCGGCTTGCCCAGCCTCACTGTCATACTGGCGGATAATCAAAGGCAAAGCGCTCACGCGCTTTCATCGCGAAAGGCTGTTATCGCGCTGGATCCGAACGGTCCCGAATCCCTTGCCGAAAGCTTGCCGAAAGCCCTATCGGCTCTCATCGGCGATGGCCTCGAGGCAATGGTGGAGCGCGTCTTTGCGGTAGGAATTGATGGTTTGGGGGCAGTGAAGGTGGCGTCCGAGATGGCAGGCGTGCCGCCTGCCAGGTAATCCGCCGTCCCTGATCGGGATGATCGACAGCCTTATGCGGTAACGGCTTCCCGCAACGCCACGATGACCTGCTCCTGCTGCGCATCAGTCATCGTTGGGTACATCGGAAGGGTTATGGCCTCTGAATAATAGGATTCAGCCTCCGGGTAGGTGTTACGTTGAAAGCCCAAACGTTGATAATACGGCTGCAGATGCACCGGGATATAATGGAGGTTGACATTGATGCCTTGCTTCAGCATCGCATCGAAAATGTCCTTGTGACTCTTCCCGATCTCTCCCGATTTGACACGAATGACGTAAAGATGCAGCGCGGAGTATCCGTCAGGATGCTGCCAGGGCGTGATCACAGGCAAGTCGCTGAACGCGTCGTCATAACGTCTCGCCAATTGATGGCGCTTGGAGACGTAGCTGTCCAGACGATCCATCTGGCTTAATCCCAGCGCGCCCTGCAACTCGGTCATGCGGTAATTATAGCCGAGATCTATCTGCTGATAGTACCATGGCCCGTCCGGCTGTTGCGTCATCCTGTCGGGTTCGCGGGTGATGCCGTGGCTACGCAGCAGGCGCATCTTGTGGGCGAGTTCGGGGTCGTTGGTAACGGCCATTCCGCCCTCTGCCGAGGTGATGATTTTCACGGGATGAAAGCTGAATATCGTAATGTCGCTATAGCGGCAGTTGCCGATAGGCTCGTTGAGATAGCGACCTCCAATCGCATGCGATGCGTCCTCGATAACAGCAAAGCCAAAACGAAGCGCCAAAGCATGGATCGCCGCAAGGTCACAGGGCTGCCCGGTCAGATGGACTGCGACGACCACCTTCGGCAGCCGTCCCGCCCGCTCTGCTTCCAACAATTTTTGCTCGAGCGCTGCCGGCGAAAGATTGTAGCTGTCCTTGTCGATATCGACGAAGTCGACATCAGCGCCACAGTAGAGAGCGCAATTGGCGGATGCCACGAAGGTGATCGGGCTTGTCCAAAGCAAGTCACCGGGACCAAGTCCGAGAGCGAGGCAGGCAATGTGGAGCGCCGAGGTCGCGCTGTTCACCGCAACAGCATGGAGTGCACCGCAATAGGATGCGACGGCCTGCTCGAAACGAGGCACGACAGGGCCTTGCGTCAGAAAGTCAGATCTCAGAACGGCGACGACTGCGTCGATATCCGCATCGTTGATATCCTGTCTGCCATAGGGAATGGAGGAACTCATATCATTCCGATCTTGAGACGATTTTCTTCGATCCAGGTCTGGAGAGATGCAACGCTCAGCCATTCCTTATTGTTGTCGCTGGTATAGCTGAAGCCTTCCGCGACTTTCACCCCGTCCTTTATGCGCTCGGCACTGGTGCCCCAATTATTGATGGCCGGCAGTATCTTGAAATGATCGTTATATTCGTAGGTGTAGAAGGAGTCTTCTTCGCCAATCATCTGCTCATGAAGTTTCTCGCCTGGGCGGATACCGACAATTTCGATCTGAGCTTCCGGTGCAACGGCGGCGGCGAGATCCACCATCTTCATGGAAGGGATTTTTTTGACGTAGATCTCGCCGCCTTCCATGTCGTCGAAAGCGTGCCAGACCAGTTCCACACCTTGTTCAAGCGTGATCATGAACCGGGTCATGCGCCAGTCGGTGATGGGCAGCACACCCTTGTCTTTGATGGAGAGGAAAAACGGAATGACCGAGCCGCGCGATCCCATGACGTTTCCATAGCGAACCACCGCAAAGCGTGTGCGATTGCCGCCCGAATATGAGTTGCCCGCGACAAAAAGCTTGTCGGAAGCGAGTTTGGTTGCTCCGTACAGGTTGATCGGGCTGCTGGCTTTATCGGTCGAGAGTGCAACGACGCGTTTTACTCCGCGGTCTATGCAGGCGTCGATGACGTTCATGGCGCCGTTGATGTTGGTCTTGATGCACTCAAAGGGATTGTATTCCGCTGTCGGCACTATCTTCGTTGCCGCGGCATGAACGACGTAATCGACCCCGTCGAGCGCCCTGTACAGACGCTCTCGGTCTCTCACATCACCAATGAAGAAGCGTACTCGCTTGTCGGCACTGTATTTCTTGGCCATTTCCCACTGCTTCATTTCATCGCGTGAATACACGATGATGCGGCGCGGGTTATAACGTTCAAGTGTCATTGGAAGAAATGCATGGCCGAATGACCCGGTGCCGCCGGTGATGAGGATCGATTGACCTGTCAGCATAATTCACGTTCTCTTCAACATCATTAATCGTAAATCTTCTAACGACGCGTTCTCGGCCAAGCAAGGGTTTGCGACGTCGATACAGTCCGACTTGAGTGCCGATGAAGCTGCCAGTCCAGGCAAACAGGCGTTGATCGTTTGCTCACCGCAAATCACCTGCGGAGCTATCGTCGGCCTATGAATTCGTCCTCGGAAAATTTTGGCTGGGGAACCTGGAAAGTAATCCAACTTTCAGTAAGCCCATGATGCAAAACAACCTATTGCAAACAAACAGCTTATTTTCTAGGACTGTTCCGGTTAGGTGTTCCGGAATAGTGCTACGGATGGGCGGATTTGGCAAGGGTTACATATCTCGAACGGCGAAACGCTACCTACTACGCGAGGCTGGATGTTCCGCTCGATCTCGTCGGGCATTACAGAACCACGACGCGCAAGAAGTCTCTGCGCACCAAGGATGAGAACGAAGCGAAGAAGCGCCTCTGGCCTGTGATAGAAGGTTGGCGCGCTGAATTCGAGGAGGTTCGTGCGCGCCGAGAAATTACCTCGGACGACAAGGCGATCGCCGTCTGGCAGCATTACGAGGCTACGATTGACGGCTATGATCGCAAGCAGCGGTCCATGCCGACACCGGAGCAGATGGACGCCGAATTGCAGCACATCTATCGCCAGATCGACATGGGGGAGATCACGTCCGAGAATTTTTTCGGCATGATCAACGCCTACACCGACTATGAACTCATGCTTCGCGCACGCACCGATGACGCAAACCTCCGTGCGCGCCGTCTCAACGCACTGAAGAGCGCGCTTTCGGCCGGCGATGCGAAGTTGATCGAGCCTGCAGTAATGAAGTTCGTTGCCCAGCATCGGCTGCTTGTCGATACGGGGGCTGATGAATACCGCGAACTCTGCACCTTAATGACACGAGCGGAGATAGAGGGGCTGCAGCGCACCCTGGAGCGTGACACAGGAGATTTCTCAGGTGCTCCGAAAGATCCGATCGTCAAGCCTGCGAACGGTAGAGCTCGCGAAGCTGCAGCGCCAGGCGAGACCATCATGGAGCTGTTCGAAAGCTACTCCCGCGAGAACCCGAACCAGATCAAGCCCGACACACTTGCGCAGGCTCGCCGAGACGTGGGTCTGTTTGTCGAGTCTGTTGGCAGCACCTTCCCAGTGCATCGGATAGACAAGAAGGCCGTCCGCGAGTGGAAGGCGTTATTGCTTCAATTTCCTGTCAAGGCAGTCGAGACGAAAGCGTTCGAAGGGATGACGATCACCCAAATCGTCAAGCACAACGAGACTGTGAGAAAGCCGACAATCAGCACGGCGACCGTCAATCGCTATCTCTCCGGCTTCAGCGCATTTTGCACCTGGTTGGCGAACCATGGCTATATCACGGCGAACCCTGCGGCCGACATGTTTCTGAAGAAATCTAAGGAGAAGACCACGAAGCCGTTCACGGTTGCGGAAATGAATGCCCTGTTCAAGTCGCCGCTCTTCACCGGATGCCAGAACGATGAGTCGCCACGGTTCTGGAGCAAGCCAGGAAACGTCCTCATTCGCGATCACCGCTATTGGGTGCCGCTCGTGATGCTGTATTCCGGTGCGCGTCCTGCTGAGATTGCGCAGCTCGGTGTTGACGACGTGCGTGAAGATCGCGGCCACTGGATCATGCACATCACGACCGAAGGGGACGGCGACAAGTCTGTGAAGACTGCCGGCTCGATGCGCGTGGTGCCGGTGCATCCGGAATTGGTGAAGCTGGGTTTCCTCGGCTACCACGCCAGGACAAAGGAGAAGGGTGGCCAGCGCCTCTTCCCGTTGGCCGAGCGTAATGATCGCGGTCAGATGATCGCAGATTTCAGCCGAGACTTCCCGCGGTATTTAACAAAGATCGGCTTGAAGGACGGTCGCGGTCTGTCGCTCTACAGCTTCCGGCATGGTGCGGCCGACGCGCTGCGTCGTGCCGGCTTCCTCGATGAGCAGTTTGGCTTCATTCTGGGCCATACGTCCGGCACGATGACGCAACGCTATGGCACTTTGCCACAGGGTATGCTTGAAGACCGCGTGACGCTCGTGAACTCGATTGCCTATCCGGGATTGATGATCGATCACTTGAGGGTGGCAGATGCGTCGGAGGCGGCGGCATAGCCTAAGCTTTCGGCTGGCCGCCATCGGCCCCCTGGTCCAGGAGATAGCCGCGGCGCCAGTTGGGAGCCGCGTCGATCGCTGCTTGATAGCGCCACCGCTGTTTCGTGCGAGGTTCAACCCAGGCGACGGACTTCCGTTTGCCCTGGTCAAGAGCTTGCTTGATAGCCTGCTGCATCTCTGTTGTTGGTTTCGCCGGGACGACACGAAGGCCGCTTGTCTCGATCTGCTCCAGCATGAAGCGCGTCACCAGGGATGCTTCTTCAGCTTCGATATTGAAGCCTCGATCAGATAGGGCAGTTTTAAGAGCTTTTTTGAGGATACGCCATGTATCGATATCAGCCTGGGATGGAGCTGCGTTTTGATCTTCACGGGTCTTGTGTGTCATGAAATGCCGAGCTCATTACTCTGCTCAACTCGCTGGCTGTGCTAGCGAGCCTTCTTCTTTTTCTTCTTCTGCTTATCGCGTCTTTTATCGCCCAATTCCTCCTCACTTGGTTCTTGCTGTGCAAAGACGTGGGTGACGATAGCTTCCCAGATGTAATCCACCGTCCCCCTTGGAAAATACTGCTGCAGACTGAAGTAGACGAGCTCACCGTGGTCGATGCCAAGAGCTTCCGCTGTTGGATTCGCAAATTCTATCGGGAAGTAATGTCTACCAGTCACGAAGCTCACGATCTTTGTGTCCGAAACTCCTAATCGCATGGCGAGTTCGCGATGCGACAACTGTGATTTTGTCAGATGCGTCTGTATCATTTGGCCGATTTGTAGTGCTGCATGAGGATTTCTATAGGAGGGCATCACGGCATCTCAATGATATATTACGTGTTATTACGATGTGTGCGATGATTCGGCAATTCCTGTCCAGTAAGAATTAATAGTAAGTAATTATTTACTTAAAAGTTACATCGAAATCCTAGAATATAAATGTGAATCTCCGTTTTATATTTGCTATATTTCAGTTCGAGAGAAGCAATATGCGAGACACATAAAATGAAATCAGAGCGCAATTCGGAAGTCGCGAAGTTCATTCAGGCGCACCTGGAAAATTCCCCCTATTCCGTGGAGGAAATCACTCTCCTCCTTGGTTTTCGCAGTCCTGACATGGTCGAAGGATTTCTTAGTGGGGATCGAAAGGTTCCGCTGGATAAGGTGCTGCCATTGGCCGACGCACTTCGGTGCAATAAGCGGCAGTTGTTCGAGTCAGTTCTCAGGAGTTGGTTTGATACTGAGTTCCTTGACACGATCAAGGAAGTGTTCGCCGGCGGCTCTTCTTCATCTACTGAGCAGGAATGGATTGGATTCCTGCGCGAACTCTACGGTGAGAACATTCCGGAGCTAACGCCGGCATCGCGCCGTCGCCTTCGACTGTTTGCAAGGGTGCCCAGCTAACAGCATGGCGAGTATTCTTTCAGGCGCTGGTTCACCTTGGGTCCGGTGGGTATGGACAATAAAAGTCGGCCGGGGTGGGGGTTAGGCAGCCGGTTGGCGAAGGGACCGCGCCTCTAATGCCCAAAGCCTCACGCAGACGAACATGAGGGCGAAACCGAGGCCGAACAAGATGAAGATTCCTCCACTAGGCGCGTTAGTAATCTCTTGGATTATCACTCCTGGTATTCCTCCTCCGATCAGGAAGCTCGAAAGCACGCCGGAAATCCAAAGAGTAATAGTCCTGAGCATCGGTCGATGATTCCCCATTTGATTGTCGGGAGATGTAGCTCAAAGCATCCAACTGCGGAAGGGCAGTGTGTAGCTAGAAAGCTGAGCAGCTGGCTGAGGAGGATATAGCGCAGGAGATGCCGCGGGTCGGGTCAGGAGGAGACCAGCTTCCAGCTGATAAGTAAGCAGTCCGACTGCCTGATAATACCCGTTGCAGACTCAATGTTGGTGCCTCCGAAGCCATTCTTGGCGCGGAAATTCATCGTGATAAAATGCAGCCCTTGCTCATTGACCGGCCCAATCTTGGTTTCGGCATGTTCGAAACTGCTTGGATCTCGTAGCGACTCCTTCACGGCATCGACGAGATGGCGATTTGAACCATCCCAGGCAGAAAGACAGTGGAAGCCTTTCCGCTTATCGTCGGCCTTCTTGTTGCTCTCCGCGAGAGCTTCCTGTTTGGCTCGCTCTTGCGCCGCCGGGTTCTTGCTCTCGATGAATTTTCCCAGGCCCCAAAATCCGCCCGTGAGAGCAAGCAACACGACGATGATCCTACGAGCCTCACTCTTCTTTGGCGCTTGGGGTGTCCGCACATTTGGTCGTTCGAGCGGAACGGCCGGCGACAGTAACTTTCGCGCGTCCTCAAACTGCTCAACGGTGAGTTCGCCTCGCGCCTTCATAGCGGCGAGTTCTGCTAAGGATTTCGAATTGTCGCTCATTGCCCGCCCCAGAATACTCCCGGAGTAGAAGCACGAAGATCTTCAAGTGTTAAGGGAGATTGTTGGCGCAGCAGCGTTATGCACACCTGACTAGATAGCTGGGCAGTTGGCTGAGGAGGATAGGATCACCGAGGAATTCCTGCCTGGTATAAAAGTGGAGAGTCGTGGCGACATGCCAGGAGAAGGAGCTGAGTCCCAACATTGCAGGCGTGATATGGTTAGATAGCTACGTGGCTAGGTGTGTGATGTTATGTTCGCGGAAGATGTGCCGGCGAGGCGTCCTCGAGGCGTAATCTATCTCGATCCAATTCCTCGTAACCGTAACAGTCATCGAGCACGACGTAGCACCAAAACCATTCTTTAGCCGAGAAGTCCGGAAAAAGCTTCACATAAGCTTCGCCGTCCAATCCGATCAGAAAGTTATCACAAAGGATGATCGTCTCAGCTGGCAGCGTGCCCGCGGTTTCCGAAGATCGTGCAGCTTTTTTATATTTCGTCGTCTCTCGCCGAAGCTTGAGAGCGCGGGGTTCGCCGTAGGGGTTGCTTCGGCTATTGTCCTTATGGGCTTGAATCTTCTGGAGAACGTTTACCGCCCGGTCCAAGCAGTATTTCGCATTCTCCAGCTCGAGATCTGGGTCAAAGGAATTAATGGTTTCGAAGACGAAATCTTGCTCATTCTCCTTCCTGTAAACGGCAGGCGTGAGGCGGCGAATATTCCAGAAGTCCTGCGTATTTATGCCCCACTCCATAAGGTCGACGCGCAGCTTCTCGTGATTGAATTGTATGAAGTCGAAAGGCTCTTGCACGTGTTCTTCAATGAATTGAGGTGTCCTAGTGTGCCAGGGTGCGCTCCTACCTCGGCTGCTCAAGAGGAGGGACCAATTGTTTCGGTCGACATTTGGATCGGCGTAGGGCCCGATGTCATACTCGGCTTCAATTGCCACGAAAATCGCTTTTCGAATGCAAAGCAGCGCACTGAATCCCTCTCGTTTGGCAATGTGATCGGCAGCAGCACTGATGAAGGATCGAATCTCATCATCTTTGAGTTGTCCGCCCGCGAATACTTCGGATAAGGCAACATTGAACACTGAATCCATGATGACCGCCGTTGCGAACTGCGCGGCAGCGACGAAGTTCTTAACCGTCTCGTGTTCAGCAAGCTGGCCGTGGTGTTTCACGGTCACCCGTCCTTTGTTCATCGCCTTGATCGTGCCAGTCTTGGGCACAGCTACGCCAGTCGCCCTCAGGTCGGCAATCAGTTGATCGAATGATGCGTTTTCAAGATTCTTAATTTCATCGAGCCCCAACTCAACGAGAGCTGCCCGCAGGACAAGCTCGAGCGCGTCTTGCAAAATCACTAGCGCAGCGGACGAAGAATATTTGTTGTCTGCATACATCAGGACATCGACTTGGTCGAAGAGCGCGCGCGCTACGACGAGACTTTGGAACGCCTCACTTTTCATCGGTCGACTTTCTGTAGAATCACCACCCGAATTTTAGCAAATGGATGCCCTGTTTGTGAGGGGCGGGGAAGGCCAGAAGTTGAGGGCATGGGAGGTTACGATTACCGGAGCGTCGCCAGTGTGGAAGGCATCCCGATTCACAAGCTTGCCGCCACCTAGGACTTCGATAGGATCGGCGTAGGGGCTACGCAATGCCCGACGACAGGAGGCTAGGCGGCACCAGAGTTATGCCAACACAAAGACCGCGCGCTCCGGTTCATCATCCGATGGAAGCACGCACAATATAGATCAGCAGGCAGCGCGCTCGGTTCGAGCTTAAATCAACGATGCATGCAAGCCTTGCATCCTTGCTCCGGGAGCGAACAGCACTGCGACGAGCTGAAACGTGCGGAAATGTTTTCAGCGCTGGCCACAAGGATTTCCCTAGGAGCAAGCTGCAAGTTCGAAGACAGCAATCGCGGCAACCGAAAGATCTGTGCGGGCAACGCTGCGAGGCGCGACTGCCAAGTAGCTCAATGCAACCGAAGCGCGTCGACAGACCTTTACATCCAGACACAAAAAGCGGAATTTCGGCAAATCTGTCAAGTTATGGGAAACTTAGCGTCAAGGTCGGCGGTCATTTCCGCAACGATTTCGCAATTGGCGTCAAGGTGGACGGCAACCCTAGATTGGTATTTGTAAACGTTGTGGGCCGCTTACCTTTACACAGGCAAGGTAGGGACGCCAAAAATGTAAAGGTGCGCCGGCGCCGCTGTTCTTTTCAGAGGCGGTTGTCAGTGAAAACACGCATGGAAAGTTGCGGCAGCGAGGATCACATGAGCACTCAGTGGTGGCGCTAGCTCGAAGGTGACCTAGCCCCAATTTTATCCAGTTTTGAGTTCGCTCCGGCGATTTTTGGTTTCATTGGGGCGGCAGCGGCGGGTCGCGGTGCGGAGCCATTTCGGCTGCGCAGCACCACATTACGTCACCGGTTGATAGTCTGAGCAAACTCGGCCGGCGTCGGCCAGCCGAGCCCGGGATGCAGGTGATCGTTTAATCGCTGCGCCAATTTGAAAGCGCTGAACGAGCGTGGGCCAGTGACGAGAAGAGCGTTTTATTCAATAGCTCATCTCGTAGCTGCCCATTAAAGCTTTCGATGAAGGCGTTCTGGGTCGGCTTCGCGAAGGCCATGGGTTGGCTCATCAGATGCGCGACAGCAGTCCGCTGGGCTAGGGGGCGGTGGGTTTTGGCCTTGCCTGACGTTTACGTTTTAGGCTGGCAGAATACCTGTTTCGATGGCCTGCCCGGGATCAGACCTGACGTTGCCGTTTGAATGGTTGCATGTAAATGTGTGAATGCAGACCTAAAGCTAGATTGGCTCAATGTTCTCGCGGAGCCAGAATATGAGCCGCCTGGTCTGTGCCACATCAACCATCATCAGCTCCACGATTTCGGCGACGGTAGTCTGAGGCACCTTTTCAATCTTCAGGTGATAGCCGTTGTTCCGGATGAACAGTCGGCCGGCTGCCCAGGCGGTTCTTTTGTTCCCTTGCTCGAAGGCGTGTGCCTTGCCAACGGCGAGGACGAGTTGGGCGGCAAGGGCAGGAACTTCATCAACGTCATGGTAGTGGAAGTAATTGACAGGGCGGTTGAGCGCACCTTCGAGAGCGCCATGGTCTCGGACAAGATGGGTCTCCCCGGTCGCTTGCACGATGACCTGGTTGAGCATGATCGCCTCGTCAACGGTAACCCACAGAGGCTCAACGCTCACTTGGCAAGGTGATCAATTATGATCTTGTCGGTGATCAGTAGCTCGGCCGCAAATTCACGCGGATCGACTCTTTGCGCAACGGGCCGAGCGAGCTTAGGCTCGGTCGTTCGCGCAGAGGAGGGTTTAGACGTGGCTCTGGTCGTCGTGGTTATAGAAGCGCTACCAGCCAATTTGTATGATCCACCGCCCTTGGCAGGGTCGGACTCGCGTTTGACCGCGCTGCGGCCTTCCTTGGAGATGGCTTTCCCATAACGCCCATCGTCATTCCGAAAGCCGGAAATCTTGCCTGGGCCTCTTTGATTAATGCTCTTCTTAGTCATTTGTCTGCTCCGCGGTAGCCGGAATATAGGTCAGTTCGCATCGCATTGCTAGCGATCGGGTGTCGCCCTAATCACTGTCATGCTTTAGCTATATGGCTCGTTAGCTGCTTAGCTAGATAGGGTTTTACGCTGAAAGCGGGGCTGGCGATAATAAGCTGATAATACTATATTTAGAGTTTGACCGATCGCCCTCTGGGTGTATCAATTGTCATCGTGGTGCCGACGAATTTTTGTTTTCAGTCGGAGCATCACATTGAAGAACTACCTGAAATTTCAGAAGGGAAGGATGCAGGGCGAGGCGGAAGGACGCTTCCAGGCATGCCTGCTGACCGTGATCATCATCATGTATCGGCTAATACCGTTCATCGTGGTGCCGATCGGTGCGGCGTCCTATTACCACGGCAGCGGTGCGGGATTCAGTGCTTGGTGAGGCCGATGTGGATTATGGCGAGCGTCGCGTGCATGTTCTCGTCCTCTGTGGAGAGATGCGCGTAGGCGAGCTCCTGGAAGGCCGTGATAGCTTCGACCTTGTTCCAGCCAGATATGACGGCGAGATGGACCATGTGCTGGAAGGTGTCTTCCAGGGCGGCCTGACAATCGAGATCGCGGTCGACGTAGGGTGTGATCTGCCTGGGCTTTCGGATCATTACCCGTTCCTCTTCCGTTCCGGGAGCGTTAGACCTACCGTAAGTGTGAAATCTTGTCGAGAGTGGCGTGATTTCACACGGATTTTCACTTTCCACAAACTCCACAGGCGCATCCACAACATGTTGTGGTGAGCATTCATTGCGGGAAACGAGATTGACCGCCCGCCTGAAAGGTGAGTAGGTTGCCATCGTGGTGCCGACGAATCTGTCTGTCGGAGCACCAAATTGAAGAAATTTCTGAAATTCGAGTTCACCAAATGGGCCATGCGCGGCGAGGCGTCGGGGCGGCTTGAGACGTGGCTTCTGTTTATCATGTTCATGGCTGCACGCCTGGCGCCGTGGATTGTAACCATCAGCCTAGGGCTGCATTATACGCAGACATCAGAGCTCCTCTGGCGAGCGTAGCCCCCTTGAAGTTGGCGTAGCTTGTTGTCAGTGGTCCAGTCCGCGGTATTGGATCTCCGCGTAGAGCGTGGGTTTGGTGAAGACCAGGTTCTTCCGGGTGGTGACGATTGGGATGACAGGTTTGGCGACCTTCAGCCTGTCCAGCGCTGGTTTGAGCTCGCGGAGATCTCGCTCCTTGAAGCCGGTGCCGATCGATCCGGTGTAGACGAGGCTGCTTTTGATCTCCTGCGCGAGCAGAAGGCGCTTCAACAGGCCAAACGTGCTCGAGGGCTCGTAGGCGCTGGCTCTTACCGCAGTGCTGTCAGGCGAAAAGACGCACTCACAAAAAAAGTCACGCCATCCGTGAACGCGCCATCAGCCCCGCAAAGCTGGCGCTTTCGGTGATGTCGCTATCCGCGACCAGCGCGTAACCCCAGGGCTTGCCGCCCGTCTCCTTGGCAAGATCGCTGGCATATTGCACCCACTTCACTGCAGCCCGAGCTTTTTCCAGCACGACCTCGTCGCCCATTTCCCTATCGGATTTGACTTCGACGATAAGCTTCTCGCTGATCGTCTCGACGACGAAGTCAGGCTCATATGCCTTGCCTGCGCGGTATTCGATTTGAAATTGACCACTGGCCGGCTTGAGCCAGCGAAGAACGTCGACTTCGGCCGCATTGTCTACCATTGCCGCGAAGCGGCGCTCAGCATCAGAATCGAATTTGTGCTGCTGGTAAGGGCTCTTTTTCGTGCCATAGAAAATGTAGCCGGGTGTGTCGGAGAGTGGTTTCGCCGGCTGGGTAATCGGCAACCTTTTCGCGATCGAGGATATGCCAAACGCCTGTGGTCGCAGCATACGGAACGAGCGCACCATCTTGGCGCGATAGTCCGCCGGCGTCTCCCTATAATGTGCCTTCATTTGTTCGAAGATGATCTGCGCCAACGTGGGGCCGTGTGCAAGCGCCACGTTCTCCACGTCCTCTTCCGTTTCAAGGTAGTTACGCAGATGGGTGATCATTTGGCCGGCGAGCTTGAAAAGCAGGTCAGCCTGGGAATCGTAGTCCACCTGGTCTATGTCGATCAGGTGCCTGACGAGGTAGTTCCCGATTTGCCCTTCCTTCGGGCCTGCTACCGAACGCGCCAGATCCCGCTGCGTATCGTCACGCAGGTGGCGGATTCGGATCTTGTCGGAAATCGGCTGATAGCGGATGTGTTCGTAGCCCGTGAGGTCGAAGTCCTCGAACCAGAAGTTCACCTCGCGGCTGGGCAGCACGACAATTTCGGGTATCTCGATCGTATGTTCGGCGATGCTCGCTGCAACGACGCCGACAATTTTCTCGATGTCGCGCTTTTCAACAATCCCTTCCAGCGTTCCCTGGGTTTGGGCTTGTTGCTGGATGCGCCTGATATCCGCGACGATCTCAGCCTGCACCTCTGGACGGGTGAGATCCTTGACGCCGCCTTGCAGCGCTCGCTCATACTTCTGCGTCACGAGGTCGATCGCGGCTACCGCGATCTTTTGGTCTTCCGGATGATCAAAGACGAAAGCCGTGCCATCGTCCTCCATGCCGTCGTTCCGCTTGCCAGTGAGCATTGACTCGAAGCCAGTCGCCACCTCAACGACGCGCGATCCTAGATCGGAAACGTCGCCATGTTCACCAATGGTGATGGTCTTGATCTGAACGAGGCTGTCGGCTTCCTTTGCCTTCTTGATCACTTCATCGAAGCGGTCATGCGCGATAACGGTCAGCGTATCCACGAAGGCATTGCCCGTCCGCTCGCCATAGGGCAGGCGCAGGCCGCGGCCGAGCGTCTGTTCGGTGAGGATGTCGGAGGCCGAAGCCCGCAGCGGCACGATCGTGTAGAGATTGGTGACGTCCCAGCCCTCTTTGAGCTTGTTGACGTGGACGACAATCTCGGTGTTGTCGTCGCTTTCCAGTTTCACCAGGCGCGCAACGGCTTCATCGCTCTCTTCTCCCTTGAGATTGGAATGCACCTCGATGACGCGGCCCTTGTATGCTCCTTTCATAAACTGGTCGTCCTCGATCCTGTCTTTGATCGCCTTGGCGTGCGCGGTGTCCTGAGCGACAACAAGGATGAAGGGATTTACCCGCTTGCGGCCTGTCTGGCGGGCATAGAGGTCGAGCTGGGTCTTCACCTCTTCGTGGTAGTGAATGCCGTCTTCGAGCATGATCCGTTCGAGCGTGTTTTGGTCATAGTCCTGCGGACGGAAATCGACACGCGTCGCGACGGCAGGCTCTTTCACATAGCCATCGGCCATCGCATTGCCCAAGCCGTAGCTGAATATGACGTTGCTGAACGACTTAGACTTCGCACCGACGGAACGCGGTGTCGCCGTCAGTTCCAATCCGAGGATTGGTTTCAGCTCGCTGATGGCCCGCAGGCCGGCGCTGGCGCGGTAACGGTGAGCCTCGTCCATCAGCATGACCAGGTCGGGAAGCTCGGCAAGATAGTCGAAATAGGACTGACCAATATACTCCCGCATGGTGCGGATGCGGCCTTTGTCCTTGTTGATCTTGTCGACGTTGAAGATGTTGATAATCGCCTCGCCACCGAACAGATCCGAGCCGCGCACACCGCGTCCCTCTTGCCAGGTGTCGCCGGTAACGATGACGGGCGGCAACTGCGCGAACTCGGCGATGCCGCGAAAGACATATTTCGGCGAGGACTGCCGTGAGAAGTCCGCTACTAGTTTGTCGTAAATCGTGGTGTTGGGCGCCAGCACGAAGAAATTCTTCGAGCGGCCGGTGAGATAGAGATAGCTGATGAACGCGCCCATTAGCCGGGTTTTGCCGACGCCGGTGGCAAGCGCGAAACAGACCGATGGAAAGTCGCGCTCAAAATCCCCTACGCTGGGCCAGACCGAACTGATGGCCGATAATGTTGCAACGATATCCTCATTTTTACCCAGTGGAGCGGTGTCGAGCAATTTCGCTAGGATATGGAGCGCTTCTTCCTGGGGCTTGCGGAGCGAAAGGCGTTGGGCGATCTGGCGCAGAATACGTTCAGGGCTGTTCATTGGTCATCTTCCGCGGCGCCGGGAATGTCGAAAAGGGAAAGTTCGGCATCCGCCGACGACTTGGACTTACGACCACGCTTGACGGGCACAGACGATGGCTCATCAGCCTCTTCGTCATTATCCTGGTCGACGAGAGGTAGGTTAACGATGTTGAGGGAATAGTCGTCGCGCCCCCATTCGCATTTGGTCAGAATGGAGGAGGGGATCTTGACGAGCGTTAGATTGTCGAACTTGTCCGGATCGGCGTTGAAGGCCTTGCAGCAGACCAGCAGCGAGCGCTCCGGCCCGACATCCTCCGAAATCTTTCGGCACGCGTCGTGCGTCAGTTGTTGCGTGGTGACGTAGATGAAATCCTTCTCGGTGGAGTAGCCATGGCTCCAGTATTCGTCCGCGTGCTGACTGGGCGCGTAGGTGAAGCCTACATGCTTACACATGGCTTCGGCCAGCATTGCCGGCCGGTAGTCCTTGCTGATCACCCAGTTACCGTATCTGTCCTGTTCGAGCAGCGAAGGCGCGAGGTCGAAATAGCGGAAACCGCCGCCACCCTTCCAGCCGACCGCCTCGGTCACGCCGCCATTGTCAGCGTCATCGATGACCTTCTTTATGCGCGGCAGGACGTGAGTGTCACAATGGTCGCCGAGCTCTACCATGATCCAGCGACGTCCCATCTTATGGGCTACCGCGCCGGTTGTGCCCGAACCGGCAAATGAGTCGAGCACAAGATCTCCTGGGTTCGTGGCGATGTGAATAATATTTGCCAGAAGCCGTTCCGGCTTTGGCGTTCCGAAAGCTTCCCTGTCAGGAAACAGTTCGAGCATCTCCTTCTTTGCCGAGTCGTTGTCTCCAAAATCTGACGAAGGCCACCAAGTCATTGGCACTAGGCCATCTTCATCCCCCATAAAGAGCTTTATTCGGGGTCGACCGTCACCTCCCTTGGGAAAGTAAACCCGGTTTTCGGACAAGAACTTATCAAATACAGGCTGGGTCGCCCCCCAACAGCGCCCCTTCGGAGGATCCAACTCTACGCCGGTCGGAGTTGTGATCTTATACATCTGATTCGCGCGGTAGCCTTGAGCGCTAAAGGGGATCGATCTCCAGGGACCGCGAGGGTCATTATCTGGGTTTGAAAAACCTGCTTCAGTTGCTGCAAGTTTGTTTCTGTTGCTTTTCCATTCTTGCGCTGGCTTACGCGCATAAATCAGGACATGGTCGTGGGATGAGCCGATTGCGGCTCTGTTTTCGCGTGATGCTCGCTTCTGCCAAACTAGGTTCGCTATGAAGTTCCGGCGGCCAAAGACTTCATCGCAGAGCACTTTTAGGTAGTGAGCCTCGTTGTCATCGATTGTTATCCATATTGAGCCATCCTCGTGCAGCAGGTCCTTGAGCAATTCAAGCCGATCACGCATCAGGGAGAGCCAAATCGAATGCTCCAGCCCGTCATCGTAGTGCTCGAAAGCGCTACCAGTGTTGTAAGGCGGGTCGATGAAGACACACTTCACCTGTCCGCGAATCCCGGGGTCGCTCTCCAGCGCCTTAAGTGCCAGCAAGTTGTCGCCGTGGATCAGCATGTTGTCGAAGATGTCTGCCTCGGAGCGACGCACACTTGCATGATAGCTTTTAGTGGGATCCTCAATGAGTATGCGCGGCTCCAGCTTCGGGCGCTCGTCCTTGCCGATCCAGGTGAGTTCCAGCTTGGTCTTCTTCGACATCAGTCTTCCGTTCTCAGTCACATAGTCCAGGGAGCCAGCGCGAATCCCTTTATGGTTTGAGTATTCTGTCTATCCTCACCGGGCGCTCGAAGGAACCTAGCCAGACCGTAAACTCATCCCCGACCTGCTTGCCGAGGAGGGCACGCGCCCGTTCCTGTTTACGCGACAGTTCGAACCCATTGGCAGAGATGAGACCTGGCGCGACCAGGCAATGATAGAAACGTTGCCGTTGCTCCTCGAAATAGCGAAGAACCATAGTGTCTCCCGGCTCTACTACGGCCTTCTCAGGAGGTGCAGTGTTGGCAAGCTGCACCACGGGTCGACCTTCGCGGGCAATGGATTCTATTGCTGCAGTTCGCCGGCCTGGGGCCTGCTCAAGCGCAACCTCATCGCCCACTTCCTTGCCCAGCATTTGCTGAGCACGCGGGTCGTTAACGGACAAAACTCCGCGGGACGGATCGTTCTCCGACTGTCCGATGGTGTAGCGAATGAACTTGCCGAGGCCACCATCGGTGAAGCGCAAGAGCACTGTGTCCCCGACGACGACGCCGAGGCTTGTTACGTTCGTTAGATGGGCTAACAATGGTGTGTCTATAAGACCCTGAGCCACCGGCGCTTCGACCAGTAAAGTTTCAGCTGTTGTTGTGGCAGTCGTTTCTCTCTCAAGGTCCGCGTCGCGTTCCAAGGCCACCTGAAGCTCACGGACAAGCGCGCTGTTATCGAGTTCCTCCACCGCCGAAAGTGACGCTTCGGCCGCAGTTACTGCTGCCGGCGACATTTGCTCATTCCCGCCGCTCAAAGGCAAAGCGATGGTCTTTGGTGGGCGGAGCTTCGCTAACGGATCCTTCGATCCTGCTTTGGGGTGGCTTACTTCTTTTCGGCCTGGCGCTCTGGCGGTTGTCGCAGCTGCGCGACCGTGCCGTGCCTCCCACGCCCGCGACTTTGCCGCTAAATCGAAGAAGTCAGTTGTCTTGAAACTTTCTGCCCATTCCTCCCGGGAAACGGCAGGGCTGGTGCGCTTTTCCTGCTCTGCGGCTGCGATTCTGGCTGCAAGCTTACCGGCGGCGGTATCTTCGACAGCCCTGGCCAGTTCGTCGTAATAGTCGGCGAATTCTTTTCGTTTGCGTTCAAGCTGCTCTATTCGATGACGTCGGGCGCTATTTTCCGCCGAACGGATGTTTGGTTTGAAATCCGGCTGTTTCGGGAGACCATACCGCAACTCGAAGCCGGTATTCGCTACCGTTCGCAGCTTGGAATATCGGGTTTGCCAATAGACAGTATAAAGCGGCCGCAATCGACCGTGGTTCTGAAGCGACGCTAATACCTGAGTTTCGAACTCTTCAAGCTCAGTATGGAAGGCGGTCAATTGACTGCGATGCCATGCGTCGGCTGCAGACTGCTTGTTCTCGATTTCTTCGATCTTTTCGTCAATGACGCGGCAAATATCCGGACGATCCCGCTCTCGTCGACGCCGCGCATACAGATTTGAAAGAAAGTCCTCGACCTTCGCGTAGACCTCTTTCCTCCGCAATTCCAGGCGCGCAATTGACGACGCCGTTTGCTGTTCTCTGTCTTCGAGCGCGCGAAGGTGGGAAACATCGCAGCCGCCCAAGAAATCCCAATGGAGGGCATCTAACGCATCGCCAAGATCATCCGGCGACTCAGTCACAACCTCCATAGGCAGCGCGCACTGCATCGAAAACAGAGCTTCCGCGACCCACTTTCCGAGGACCTCTCCTTCGTCGTTGATGCAAGCGGCGACCACGGCGCGTGTATGATCGAAATCCGTCTCCATTTCGACCTCAGCGACGGCGAGCCAGCCCGATCGATTGCGAAGAGCCGGGACGACCCAGGCAGGACCTACGTGGCTGTCTAGAGAGAAATGCAGCTCGACCGGGTAAACGCCGAATTCAGACGAACGAAAGCCGGCCCAGCCTCGCATGGCTTACTCCACAGACCAGCGAATGGAGAAAAGGTGTTTCAGTTCGGGCTTGCGGTTCAGGCTTTCCGAAAACTCGTCGAGCATTTCGTTGATCTTTTTGCGAATGGCTTTCCGCCGCTCATGCTTGGAGAATTTCAGGTCGTCTATCTCGTCCTCGACCTTCTTGATCTTTCGGCCGAGTGACAGCTTCTCCTCCATCGATATATCTGGGGAGCGCCGGTCCTTGCGAAGCTGCCTGACCTCGTCGTCCAGCTCATCAATCTGGGCTTCGATTTCGACTTCCATGTCCTTAGAGTAGTTATCGAGGCGAGCTTCTTCCTCTTCAAGCCATTGGAAATTCTGTTTTTTAACAGCTTCTCCGAATTCCGCAAAAAGGGTTTCTTCGGTCTTCATCAGCGGCGCCGCGCCGCTGGGCATGGCAATCGAGCCATCGTCTCGCGCAGGCGCGGTGAGAAGCCGCTTAGCGGTGTCCACAGGAATGATCCGGCCATCGTTGGTGATGCAGGAGAGCAGCAGATCTTCACGAAGGTTGCCGCTTGTGTTGACCGACGCCTTCGATACGCGAAGCAGACCGCTGGTGCCTACCAACGCCTGGACATCTGCGAGCTGCCCGTCGAAGGGAAATAGGCGGGGCTTGAAGGTCAACGCTGACGCTTGTGCGGTGTGATCGCGTGATAGCGCCTTGTCGGCAGTCACCTTGGCTGCATTTTCGTCCGTCAGGCGGAAGAACTGCCAATCCTTCTCACCGGCGATCTGCCAGTGCGGCGTGAAAATCTCACCCTCGTGCCGGAAGGCGTGATCACCATCGATGTCGAACTCTGCCGATGGAAGCTCTGCGCGTGCCAGCAACAATAGGCGGCGGCTAAAATCATCCAGCGCCTGGGTAAGGCTATTCTTGCGGGTATTCAGTCGAGACACGACATCGGCGTCAAACTGCTCGAGAACCTTGGCTCTAGCGCTTGCTACCTCTGCCGAGATGGTGTCCTGCAGCTCAGCCTGCAAGGCGTCAAATGCCTCATTAATGTCTTCTGGCGTGCGGCATTCCTGGACGATGTCGAGGACTTTCTTCTCGAAATCGACACCACGCTCGATCGTGCCGAGAACCTCGTCGCTAGAGCCGAATACGCCCTCGAACAGTTTGAACTTGTTCTGAAGCAGCTGGTGAATACGAAACTCAGCCTGATTCTTGAGGTTGAGCATATTGACGACGGTCACATCGATCTTCTGACCATAGCGGTGGCAACGTCCGATACGCTGCTCAACTCGTTGCGGATTCCAAGGAAGATCGAAATTGATAAGCAGGGAGCAGAATTGCAGGTTGATACCTTCTGCACCGCTTTCCGTGGCGATAAGGATCGTTTTCTCGTCGCTCTTAAACGCATCGACGATCGCGGCCTTCATATCGGCCGTTCTGGAATTCGAAACTCGATCACTCCCAGCGTGTTGAGCTTTCCAATTTTTGTAAATCTCCTGGCTCGAAGGGTCGTTATTCGAACCGTTCATTAGAACGATTTGGCCCGCATAGCCGTTCGCTGACAAAAGTTCAGCAAGATATGTCTGCGTCCGGACGCTTTCCGTAAAGATGACAGCTTTTCGGGCGCCCTTCTTGGCAACGATACCGTCCAAAACCACCGGGAGCTGATCGATGAGTTTCTCACCTTTCGCATTCGCGCCGATCGAACGGGCGAGGCCAAGGAAACCTCGAAGCTCAACGAGTTCTGTGGCAAGTTTCAGCGGATCGATTGGGGTCTCGTCGTCATCAACGTCGGCGCCCTCATCCCCGCCGGCTTCTTCGACGATCTCCTCCATTGTATCGATGTCGTCTGTCATAGCCGTGTCGGCCGTCTGCATTTTCTCAAGGCGCGCAATCAGGGTCTCGAGATACCGCGTAACAGCAAAAGTAGATGAACCGAGAATTTTACGAATCTGCAGAATGACAAGCTGGTTCGCGCGATCACCATAAGAAACCGTATCCTTGCGTTGCAGGAAACTGGACACCGCATTGTAAAGCTTGACCTCGAGATCCGGCGGTTCGAAGTCAAATACAACCGCGTTTCGTTTGGTGAAGTTGATATGGCCCGCTTCCTGAACTTGCCGGCGAAGCGTGCGGTGGCAGATCGGTTTTAGACGATCTCTAAGGGCCTCGGTCGAAGCGGGCGTTGCGCCAGCGCCGGTGTAGAGCTTCTTAAAGGCCGCATCCCCGCCGAAGTGATTTTCATCGATGATGGACACGATGCCATAGAGTTCGAGCAGAGAGTTCTGCAGAGGCGTTGCGGTCAGCAATACCTTGAACGGGTCTTTGAGCGCGTCCCTTAGGTCCTTTGCGCGTTGAGATCCGTTCTTCTTGTAAACGTTGCGCAGTCGATGAGCTTCGTCGAATACGACAAGATCCCAGCGTGCCATTCGAAGGTCATCCTTCTTCATGGCTGCGAACTCGTAGGACGTGATTACGACACCTTTGACGGCCTGGAATGGCTGCTTGTGCCCAGCCTTCTTCAGCTCGCGATATCGACCCGCCTCCATTATTGTAGATGACAATCCGAACTTCTCGATCAGCTCTTGCTCCCACTGCTTGCGGAGTGATGCAGGAGCAATGAGAAGGATGCGGCGCTTTTGCTCAGCCCACTTTTGAGCCATGACTAGGCCGGCTTCGATCGTCTTGCCCAGCCCGACTTCGTCAGCAAGCAGGACACCTTTGCCGAAAGGCGACTTGAGGGCGAAAAGTGACGCTTCAACCTGGTGCGGGTTCATATCGACACGAGCGGCGCTGAGCGATCTCGTAAACGACTCTTCGTCTATGCTTTCCAGCATCAAGGAATGGGCAAAGAAGTGACCCTGGACGGGGGTATATTGGGCGGCAGCGGCTGACGTGGTCATATTACCCCTAGTGATTGATTCTTTTGCCTACATTGTGGGTTGCGGACCTGATATCGCAAGTGCAACCTTAAAAGTATCTACAGCAATTATCTGCTCTTAGCGGACAATGCTTTGATGCTGACACGTTTTAGCGCCACTTGATGATGCTCCCTGGACGCGCACTAACGTGCCGTTGCGCTGCACGTTGTCGAGACCATGATTGCACTCAAACGCATGACAGCGATCCGCGAACGCCGTCTCGCTACGTGGCCAACAGCCAAGGCCAGATGCTAGAAACGGCCGAAATCTCGAAGGTGGTTGTAGTCGGCAAACGCCGAGACGCGCAGAAGCTCAAGAGCGGCCCTATGGGGCCTACGGAGCGCGGCAACGGTCCAGGCCTCTCCCCGGCTCGTCTTGACGCCAATCCCGTTCAGAGCGCCGACGAGAGCCGGCACGGAAAGATCGTGCCAGTCGTTTGCCTTGATTGCCCTGGCGATCTCATCCACCTTCTCCTCGGCCCTACGCTTGTTTGAGCTTGCACCAAGCTTCTGAGCCTCAGGCAGGTTCGTGCGGTTTCCTAGCAGAGTGCCGGAAGCCTTCTTCTCACTAAGCGCGCGCCTCGTCCGCTCAGCAATCTTGTTACCCTCGAGCTCAGCTCGTGCAGCACGACTCGCGATAACAAGAGGATCCTTTGTTCTAGCTTCCGAAACTGAGACGACCATAACTTTCTTGTCCCGGATGATATGCTCAATAGTGTCCGTATGCCGTGAGAGCCGGTCAAGCCCATCAACCAGAAGGTCGAGATCATTCGCCCGCGCAAATTCCAGCGCCCTATTGAGACCGTCCCGGAGTTCTAGATTCTTCGCGCCGCGACCGCTGGCGACATCCTCGAACCACTCGATGATCTCGACGCCAGCTGCATCGGCGTAGGTGCGAATAGCCGCGCGTTGCGCTTCGAGACCAATGCCACGCTCGCCCTGCTTGTCGGTAGATACGCGGATGTAGGCGACTGCCTGCTTAGACGTGCGATAGGTGGTCATGTGTAATGTGGTGCTCGTGGATAGGGGATTGGACTAGGGCGGTAGATATAAGCAACACTATACGACCCCGTTTAGAGATGATCAAGAGCATGTTGGGTGAGCAACTCTAAATCTACCCGCGTGTGTATGGCCAGGAGATATGGACGCTCAGCTACTTAGCAGCCTGGGCTCGACCTCGAGACCTGCCGGTCGATCCCTAGGATCGCTGCCGTTCCTCATCCCCGCTGTATACAGCCCGCGCCCAGACGGGGATGGGCAGAATCTCTCCGAACTGGTCCAGCGTTGGGGTGATTTCTGCTGTCAGCTTGATTTATTAATGGCCCGTCGAGGCAACGCATAGGGTATGCGATCTTCAGAAGATCGTGGCGCATGAGCTGAACCCTAAACGATGATGTGGATGTCGGCAGGCGATTTGCATTCGGCCGCACTACCTCGAGGATTACTTCAAATTGAGGACAACCCTAACGCTTGCGAACCTCTGCGGTTGGAGTCAATTTTAAGTTTATCAGCCTGTCGGCATAAGCGCAGGCTGGTAAGCGCTTTTCAATCGAGAGAGGGGGATTTGTAATGGTCACTGTCAGGGCAATTCCGGCTCGTTTGCGGCGGTCTGCGGCTGTAGCGGCGCTGTGCGGAGGGCTTGTGTTATTCACTGCGGGCGTCTCGCACGCCGATGCCAAATCGGCCGCAGACAAATTGCTAAGCGAGGCGAGCTTTCAAACAAACTCGATGGTGTCGATGATGGTCGACAGTTGCCCAGGTGGCGACCACGGAAAAAATCCGAGCGGTTACGAGAAATTTGCGAAGCAAGGCAACGAGGTCATCAAGCAACTTGGCGATCTAAGAGTGGCTTTAGCCAAGGAGAAGGGCAAGCCGGGAAATTTCGAGCAGCAGATCGACGCAATCCTAGCGGGGCTGGATGGAATGGTCGCAACTCTAAAGCAAAATTGCCCCGGAGGCGCTCATGGCAAAGATCCCCCGAATTACGGCGCGCTTCTCGTGGCCAAGCAGAATGTGGTCTATAAGATGGATATCGTCGAAACCCTTTTCGAATGATGGATATGCCTGCCCGGTCCCAAAGAAAAAAAGGCGCCACTTGGGCGCCTCAGACTGCTGACAAACCCCTGGCACCGTCCAGGGGTTTATGATTCACTGGGACATGTTGAAGAAACCTGCCCCCACCCAGACCGCTCTTGAGA
>NZ_JACIFK010000011.1:0-195858 GCF_014197345.1 Rhizobium sp. BK008
CCATGCCGCCGGCGATCACCGCCAGGCGCTTCTGCTTGCGCGTCATTGCGCCATTCCTTCCGTTGCTATGCCGAGTTCCCGGGCAAGCGCCAGCAATTGCCTGCCCTGTTCGCCGGCCGGCGGAAAGGCCGCAAGCCCGCGCTTCAGGGCGCCGGCAGCACGATCCCTATCGTTCAATACGGCGTAAGAGCGGACGAGCCGCATCCATCCCTCGAAATTGTTCGGATCCGCGCTGAGCTTGGCATCGAGGCTTTCGACCATGCCGCGGATCATCTGTTGCCGGTCGCCGGCGTTCATGATCTCGGCGGCTGCAACATCCTGCTGCGTGGGATTGCCCGGGGCAGCCGAAACGGCGCCCGGGGCAGCCGAATTGGCGCCCGGGGCAGCCGGATTGGCGCCATTCATGGCGATGTGTTGGTTGACCAGCGGCAGCCACGGCGCATCGGGCGGCGATTGCTTCGCCAGCGCCTCGAAGGCCTGGCGCGCCTCGTCGCGCCGTCCCGCCTGCTCGCTGCTGAGAGCGATGTAGAAGCGGGCGCGGGGGTTTTCAGGTTCGAGCTGAACGATCTGTCGCAGGACGTCTAACGTCTCCTTGTCCACCGAACCCTGCGCCTCCGCCATCAGGGCTTCGGCAAGGCCACCCAGGCGATGAATGTCCGGGCCTAACAGACGCAGGGCATTGCGGTAAGCCGACCGTGCGTCGGCGATCCGGCCGGCCCTGAGGTAGATTGGAGCGATCACATCCCATCCGCGGCCATCATCCGGCTGGCTCGCGAGGTGGCGCTCGGTTCTCGCGACCAGTATTGCAATGTCCTGGCCAGGATCCTCCAATCGCGCTTGCAACGGCAGCGACGGCATGTCGGGCGAACCCGCAAGACCATAGAGGCCAATGCTCGCCAAAGGCAGAAACGCGGCGATCGCCAACCTCAGCCACCTGTGCGGATGCGGCAACCTGCGGCATTCTTCTTGCATCTGCTCGCTTGCCTTAAAAAGGCGCCGCGCTGTTTCAGCCCGCGCGTATTCATACTCGTTGCAGCCGATTTCGTTCGCCAGCAATTCCCTGTCGAGTTCGAGAAGTTGATCCCGATAGACCCGGCCGGCTGCGGCCGCACCATCGTTGAACCGGACACGGCCTGACGCAAGTGGATGAAGAAGAGAGGCGATGATGGCAGTCGTGATGACCGCGAAAACAATCCAAATAACCATAACGTCCAGACGCCCTTTTGCGCTTGAACATACCGAGGCCGGGGGTCGGCACATTGATTCCGGTCAACGACGAGCTCTTCCATCCCAATTTTTCGGGTTCAGCACGCTTCGCGAAGCAGGTCGACGCTATCGACCAGGACGACCTTGCCTCTGACTTCGACGCCCGATGCCGCGAGCGTCGCAAACGCTCGCGACAGGGCTTCCGGCGCCAGACCCAATTTGCCGGCCAGGATTCTCTTCCGGTAAGGGAGGCGGAACGAGACCCGCGAGGTGGACGCCGAGGCGGGGCAGCGGCTCATCAGGTAGTTTGCCACACGTTGCGCCGCCGTGAGCAGCCGGTCACCGGCAATACAATCCATCGCGCCGAGCAGATGCCTGACCATGATGCGCATGACGTTCCGGTGAATGACCGGATGTTGGTCAGCAAATGCCTGCAACTCCGCAAGCTCGAACAGCGCGACCTCGGCCCCGTCGGCCGACCACGCGCTATAGGCATAGGAGCCGCCGCCTGAGAGAAGATATTCGCCAAACGTGTCGCCCGGCTCGCACACGCAGATATCAGCCTCGCGCCCGGCGGATTCCGATTTTGAAAGTCGGACAAACCCGTTCGTGACGCAGTAGACGAATGATGCCTGCTGGCCCTCGCTTATGATCTTCTCGTCAGCAGCGAAGGTGCGAACCTCAGCCGTTGCGGTGAATTGCTCCACGGTCGCCGGATCCAAACCAGCGAACAGGTCGGACTGCAGAAGGACTGAATTTTTCGCAAGCATCCATCTTCCTTTCGTGTTTGGACCCGGTTGCGGTTAGGGTTTTCTTCGATCGGTTTCGTCCTCGGCGAGAATTCGCCAGGCGGCCCCTTGAAGATCGTCATACTGGCCGCTCTTCAGCGACCAAAGAAATGCCAGCAGTCCCATTCCTCCCATCAGCAGTGCGATGGGTATGAGATAGATCAACATGTTCATGCGGCCTTGACCTCCGCACTCCGGCCGACCCGCCCCCGAATCTGCATAGCCGGACGCTTGCCGAACGCGTTCAGGCGCAGTGCGTTCATCACGACGATGATCGAAGATGTCGACATTGCCACCGCCGCTATGAGCGGCGTCGCCAATCCAGCGATGGCAATCGGCACCGCCAGGACGTTGTAACCGATGGCGAGAGCGAAGTTCTGCCGGATGAGGTTGGCGGAGCTTCGCGCAATGGCGATCGCTTCCGGCACAGCGTCGAGGCGATCGTTGAAGAAAACGAGGTCGGCGGCCTGTCTGCCGATATCGGAGGCCGTGGCCGGCGCCATCGAGACATGGGCCGCAGCAAGGGCAGGAGCGTCGTTGATCCCGTCGCCAACCATGAGCACGCGACGCCCTTCGCCGTTCAGCCTCTGGCATTCATCGACCTTCCGTTTCGGCGTCAGAGAGCCCAAAGCCCTCCCGATGCCCAGAGCATGCGCCGTATTGTCGACGACGATCTGACGGTCGCCGGACACGATCAGCGTTTCAAGGCCGGCTGCGTCGATCTGGCCGATGGCCTCGCGAGCGCCCGGGCGAAGCGTGTCATCGAAGAAGAAGTGGGCAAGATCGACGCCGTTCTGCGACAAGACCACTTCCGAGAACGGACTATCGGCGGTGCGGGGCACGAAGCTGGTTCCGCAGGCAAACGCCGTGTTGCCCAATCGATAGACGTCAGCGCCCTTCCTGGCTTCCAGTCCCCCGCCGGGGATTTCCGTGACGCTGTCGAAGGACATGGGGGCGGTTTCGGTGCCCCGCACCAGAGCCTGAGAAAGAGGATGCCGTGAATGCACGGCCAATCCGCGGGCGATTGCCGTGCTGTTCTCTTCCATGGCGTCCACTCTGACAAGGCGCGGCCTGCCCATCGTCAAGGTGCCCGTTTTGTCAAAGGCCACAGTGTCGGTCTCGGCCAGTCTTTCGAGTGCCGAACCGTCCTTCACCATGATGCCCTTGCGGAAAAGCTCCCCCGCGGCGACGACCTGGACCACGGGCACGGCAAGGCCCAATGCGCATGGGCAGGTAATGATCAGGACCGCAACCGCGACCAGCATTGCCTGTTTCCAGTCTCCGCCGAGGAGGCCCCAGGCAAGAAACGAGACCAGCGCCAACAGATGCACGGCCGGCGAATAGAGCGCCGCAGCGCGATCGGCGATCCTGCGATAGCGAGCTCTTCCACCCTCGGCTGCTTCCATGAGGCCGATGATCTCCGAAAGAAGCGAATTCTTGGCAATGCGCGTCGCGCGCAGGACGAGCGAGCCGGTCAGGTTCATCGCGCCCGAACTCACCTCGCTGTTGCTGGCGACGGCGACGGGGCTGCTCTCGCCGGTGACGATGGAGAGATCCACGTCGCTTTCTCCGCTGACCACTACGCTATCGACGGGAACCCTTTCGCCTGCCGCTATCGAAATTTCATCTCCCACCGCGATCTCTTCTACCGCAATGTAACGTCGGGACCCGTCCGGATTGATCAGCAAGGCCCCGCGCGGCGCCAGCCTTGCAAGTCCGTTGATCGCCGCCCGAGCCTTTTCCCGCATGATATGATCGAGGGTCCTGCCGATCAGCAGGAAGAAGAGCAGCGAAACCGACGCGTCGAACCATGCATGTTCACCGTGATGGATGGTCTCCCACAGTGAAACGGCATAGGAGAGCGTCACGGCGAGAGAGATCGGAACGTCCATGTTGGTGCGCCCGTGGCGGAGCGCATTCCAGGCCGATTTGAAGAAGAAACGCCCCGCATAAACCAGCGCGGGCGCTGCTATCATCGCCGAGATCCAATGAAACATGTCGCGTGTCGCGGCATCTGCGCCAGACCAGACCGATACCGAAAGCAACATGATGTTGGCGGCCGCAAAGCCGGAAACGCCGATCGCCAGGAGAAGCTGATTGCGGGTTCTGTCGTTTTCGGCGGCCGAGGGGGTAAAGAGATGCGCGCGATATCCGGCCGAGTTGATCGCTGCGAGGATCTCGGACGGATCGGCGGCATGTGTCTCCATCTCCTCCTGGTAGACGCAGGTTACCCTTCGAGCCGTAAGATTGACGCGCGCCGTCTTGACGAAAGGAAGTGTCAGCAACGCCCCTTCTATGGTCGAAATGCAGCCACCGCAGTGAATATCAGGAACGCTCAAGTCCAACTGGCGCAGTCCGCCGCCGAGCGGCTGGCTGGCAAGGCGGACCTCTTCGGCACTGGATGACGTCGTGCTGAGAGCAAGCACGCTTTCCGCGTCCATGGTGCAGCAGGTCATCGGTCCAACTCCTTGGTATCGATGCGTTTGGCCTCATGCATGACGACCAAGCCGTCGTTTCGCGAGATGGCCTCGACGATCCAGTCACCCTCGGCCAGGTTGTGATCTGCTTCGAACCGTCCCTCGGCTGTTTTTCTGAGCGTGAGGTGGAAGTCTTCGTGATCTCCGACGGGTCGCTTGAAATTCAGCACGACGTCGTCGACGGCCGCAGGCGCGCCGCTCTTGTCGTGAATGTCGTAGCGGATCTGATGCCCTCTTATGGAGAGATCGCCCGCGACGCCGGAAGCCGCCATTGCCTTCATCGCCGCCGCTTTGCGGTTGAACTCCTGACTGGCGACATAGGTATTTTCCACGACCAGACCGCTCCAGCTGGAGGAGGCATAGAAGGCCATGGTGACATTCACCGCGATCACCACAGCGAAGAAGGTCGAGGTCGCAACCAGCATGTGCAGGCCTGTAAAACCTTGGGCAGAGGTCTTCATTTGGTGTCTCCCGGTGCATTGAACGCCGCCCGGTAGGTTGCCCGATCGGCGCGATCCGTATCTTCGATCACGAACAGAAATTCACTGATTGCGGCGCCGGTGGGCTTGCGCGTAACGAAGACCTTGAGCGTCGTGGCTGCGTCCGGTTCGGCATGGACGGTAAAGCGGCGAGCGTCTTCCTTGCCGAACTCGGGAATACGCATCGTCGCCCCCTCCAGCCCGACCAGGCTTATGTTCACATCCCGCGGCGTCGGCACCATGTTCAGGATCCGAAGCGTGTAGCCATTCCGCAGTGAGCCGTCGCTTTCCAGAACATATTGGGGGTTTCGGTCGTGAACGACGTTGAGTTCAAGGCGCTCGCGAAAGGCGAGGTGGACGAGCATGGCCACGCCGACCGATGCCCAGGCGACCGCGTAAAAGACGATTCTCGGACGAAAGACGATGCGCCAGTTGAAGTGCCGGATCGCCGGGACGAAGCTTCCATCCTCGTTTCGAACCCTAGACGGCTGGACGGCCGTTCGCCCTTCGTCGGTCGCCAGTGACATGTTGCCCGCGTATTCGCTCAGCGTGGCATAGGCAATCAGGCCGCGAGGCTTTCCGAGTTTGTCCATGACACCGTCGCAGGCGTCGATGCAGAGCGCGCATGTGATGCACTCCATCTGCTGTCCGTCGCGAATGTCGATACCCATCGGGCACACCGCCACGCAGGCATTGCAATCGACGCAATCGCCCACCGGCAAGCCTTTGGCTTGCGCCTTTTTCGCGTGACGCGACCGCTGCTCGCCCCGCCAGTCATGATAGGTGACGACGAGAGAATTCTCGTCGAGCATCGCACCCTGGATGCGTGGCCACGGGCACATATAGGTGCAAACCTGCTCGCGCATGAGGCCGCCGAGCACATAGGTCGTCGCAGTAAGGACGGCGACCGTGGCGTAGGCGGCTGCAGGAGCGCGGCCAGTGAATAGCGAAACAAGCAGGCTCGGCGCGTCGGCAAAATAAAAAATCCACGCTCCGCCCGTGGCGACGCCGATCAGCAGCCAGATCGAATGTTTGACGACACGCTTCCTCAGCTTGGCAAAGCTCATGGGAGCGGCGTCAAGCTTCATTCGCGCGTTTCGATCGCCTTCGATCGCGCGTTCGACGACGAGAAAGAGATCGACCCAGACGGTCTGCGGACAGGCGTAGCCGCACCAGGCGCGGCCGACCGCGGAAGTGACGAGAAACAGGCCGAACCCCGCCATGACGAGGAGACCAGCCACATAATAAAATTCCTGAGGCCAGATTTCGATGAAGAAAAAGAAGAAGCGTCGTGAGGAAAGGTCGATGAGGATTGCCTGGTCAGGCGCGTAAGGACCGCGATCCCAGCGAATCCATGGCGCGAGATAGTAGATGCCGAGCGTGACCAGCATGACGATCCATTTGAATCGACGGAATCGCCCCTCTGCACGCTTGGGAAAAACCTTCTTCCGAGGTGCATAGAGAGGCTGCCGATTGCGACGGGCGTTGACCGGCTCGACGCTGAGCCGTTCGATGCTGTCGGGATCTGGTGCAGTGTAGAGGTTCATGGGACCTATCCGATTTCACCCGACCTTGTCCCATCCGCCGCGCATCCTTTCCTTGATACAGATCAAGACGAAGGTCTTCCCGCCAATGGAAAAGGCCACGCCCTGGAGAGAGGGCGTGGCCTGGAGGAACCGCGGGGAACGAACACCGCTGGGACGTCCTCGACAAGTCTGCAGCTAGCGGCTTGTCTGCTCGTGGTCTTTGAGGCAGGTCAAACTGATGATCGAACTGCCGATCTTTGCCGGATCATCCTGATCGGACGGTGGCGGCAGGGCCTTGGCGCGCGCCGACACACGTGATCGTATCGCTGCGCGCGGCGTGCCGTAGAGATCGAGGATCGGATTGTGGCCGTGAGCCGCCATAGCTCTGCTCCTTACGTTCCGCCGCCAAGCGAATGCACGAAGATCGTCAGTTCCTTGACCGTCGTATCGCCGAGGCGCCCTGCCCAGGCGGGCATGACGCCATGCTTCGGAGAAGCGACCTGGCGGATGATCGCATCCTCGCCGCGGGCCTTCAGCCAGATCGCATCAGCGAGATCCGGCGCGCCCATTTCGGCTTTTCCTTTGGCATCCTCGCCGTGACATGCGGCACAGTTGTCGACGAAGACCTGTTTTCCCGCCTCTGCGAGACCGGGGTCCGACGGTGTATTGGTCAGCCCCCAGACGTAAGCCGCGACCTGCCTTGTCTGGATGGGATCCAGAACATCGACAAAGGGCGGCATCTCGGAAGCATGAGTGTCCGTATCCCCGTCGAAGCGAATCCCATGCGCGATCGTCGTCTGGATGGCATCCAGGTCTCCGCCCCACAGCCAATCGTCGTCGTTGAGGTTCGGAAATCCAGGACCGCCGCTTGCTCCCGAGCCGTGGCATGGCGCACAATTCACCTTGAATGCTGACGCGCCGCCGGCGATTGCGAATTCGCGAAGGGCAGAATCGGAATCGATTTCCTGTACCGTCTTGGCGGCGATCAGATCATGAAATTGCATTTGCGATGCCTTGGCCTGGTCCAGGTTCTGCTGCAGTTCGGCGCGGCTGGAAAAACCGAGCATGCCCTTCGTAGCGTCGGTAATCATCGGGATCGCGGGATATGCGATCGCATAGCCCAACGCCCAGACAATGGTGGCGTAGAAGGTCCACACCCACCAGCGGGGCATCGGATTGTTGAGTTCGCGGATGCCGTCCCATTCATGTCCGGTCGTTTCGACGCCGCTAAATTCATCGATATGTTTTTCCGACATCTCAATCATCCTTCAAGGGAATATCGGCGGCCTCTTTCGCCGTCTGCTTGCTGCCTGGGCGAAGGGTGAACACAACCACGCCGACGAAGAATGCCGCCATTGCCAAAAGGCCCCAGCTGTCGGCGAAGTGTCTCATTGCAGTGTAGGTTTCCATGGATCACCTCACCGGTAGCCGGTCGCATCGTCGTAGGTCGAGAAATCGACCAACGTTCCGAGCATCTGCAGGTAGGCCACTAAGGCATCCATTTCGGTCAGCGCAGCGGGATCGCCGTCGAAATCGCCGGTCTTCGTCTTCGGATAGCGGGCAAGCAGGGCCGTCGTATCTGCGTTCGGATCGGCTTGGGCCTTCATGTCGGCTTCCGCATTCGCCAGCATGTCGTCGTTATAAGGTACGCCCACGTCCTCGTTGGCCTTCAGGTCCATTCCCACGTCCTTGACCGTGACCCGTTGCTCTTTGAGGAAGGCGTAACTCGGCATGATCGACTCCGGCACCACTGCCCGGGGATCGGCGAGATGCTGGACATGCCATTCGTTGGAATAGCGTCCGCCGACGCGGGCCAGATCCGGCCCGGTTCGTTTGGATCCCCATTGGAAAGGATGATCGTACATGGACTCGGCCGCGAGCGAGTAATGGCCGTAGCGTTCCACCTCGTCGCGGAACGGTCTGATCATCTGGCTGTGGCAGAGGTAGCAGCCTTCGCGGATGTAGATGTTTCGTCCGGCCAGCTCGAGCGGCGTATACGGCCGCATGCCTTCCACCTTTTCAATCGTGTTCTGCAGGTAGAACAGCGGTGCGATTTCGACGATGCCGCCGATGCTCACGACGAGCAGCGAGCCGACGAGAAGAAGCGTCGCGTTCTTCTCGAGAATCTTATGTTTATCAAGTATCGATGCCATGTCTCACCTCACTCGGCAGGCTGTGCTTGGGGCACGAAAGTGGTTGGGATCGCAGCTTCGTCACGCACGCGGCCGCGGATCGTCATGAACACGTTCCAGGCCATGACGAGACCACCCGCCAGGTAAAGCGTTCCGCCCACCGCGCGCAGCACGTAGTAGGGGAACATGGCCGCGACCGTCTCCGCGAAGGAATAGACGAGGAAGCCCTGGGAATTGTACTCGCGCCACATCAGCCCCTGCTGGATGCCGGCAACCCAAAGCACGGCGGCGTAGATGACGATTCCGAGGGTTGCGAGCCAGAAGTGCCAGTTGACCATCCGCGGGCTGTAGAGGCGCTCGCGTCCCCATAGCTTCGGCGTCAGATAATAGATCGCGCCGAAGGTGATCATTCCCACCCAGCCGAGCGCGCCGGAATGCACATGACCGATCGTCCATTCTGTATAATGGCTGAGCGAATTGACTGTCTTCACCGACATCATCGGACCTTCGAAGGTCGACATCCCGTAAAAGGCGATGGCGACGATCATCATGCGGATGATCGGATCGGTGCGGATTTTGTCCCAGGCGCCCGAAAGGGTCATGAGACCGTTGATCATGCCGCCCCAGGAGGGCATCCAGAGCATCACCGAGAAAACCATGCCGAGTGTCTGGGCCCAGTCGGGCAGTGCCGTGTAATGCAGATGATGGGGCCCGGCCCAGATGTACATGAAGATCAGTGCCCAGAAGTGGATGATCGAAAGCCGGTATGAATAGACGGGTCGGTTGGCCTGCTTCGGCACGAAGTAGTACATCATGCCCAGGAAGCCGGCGGTGAGGAAGAAGCCGACGGCGTTGTGGCCGTACCACCATTGGGTCAGCGCGTCCTGTACGCCCGAGAAGGCGGAATAGCTTTTGGAGCCGAGAAACGACGCCGGAACCGCCAGGTTGTTGACCACATGCAGCATCGCGATGGTGACGATGAAGCCGAGATAGAACCAGTTTGCCACGTAGATGTGCGGCTCTTTGCGCTTGAGGATCGTCCCAAGATACACGGCGAGATAGGCGACCCAAACGATGGTCAGCCAGAGGTCGACGTACCATTCGGGTTCGGCATATTCGCGGGCTTGGGTGATTCCGAGGACATATCCGGTCGCAGCCATCACGATAAAAAGCTGGTAACCCCAGAATACGAACCAGGCGAGGTTCCCGCCGAAAAGACGTGCGCGGCAGGTGCGCTGCACGACATAAAACGACGTCATGATGAGGGCGTTGCCACCGAAGGCGAAGATAACCGCCGACGTGTGAACCGGCCGCAGCCTTCCGAAATTGAGATAAGGCGCAATGTTGAGGTCGGGAAAGGCCAGTTGCAGCGCGACGATCACGCCCACCAGGAAGCCGACCACGCCCCAGAACACCGTGGCGATCAAGCCATAACGCACCACTTCGTCGAAATAGCCGGATATGTCGACTTTGCGTTGCTGGCCTGCCGGTGAAAAGTCAACGTTCCTGACCAGCAGCAAAGCGCCGATGACGAGGCAGAGGCAAAGTATGCCCATATGGATCGCAAAGAGATGATCATGGGCGAATGCGGCTCCTAGCAACGCTAGAAACGCCGCGACCGTGATCACCATCGTTTCCGTTGTGTAATTCATGATGTCGTCCCCAGTGCACAGACGACCGCGTCGCGGCCGGCTTTCTCGGCAGGACTGTCACGAAGCTGCGAATTACTCCTTGATCTACATCAACGAGCGGACAGTAAGACCGGCGCGGACCGCCGCAGTTACAAACTGTTACAAACTTTCACCCGTTGGCACCGTCCGCTCATTCCGGTGTGACGCAGGGGGTTCTAGTACATGTCCTGACAATGGGGGACACGACGATGCTGATGCAGAAAAACCAAGCGTTCGAACATGCCGAAATGACGAACGAAACGATCTATGCCGGTCGATCTTTGTCCGCGCTCTTCCTCTCCTCCGCAATGGAGTCCATCTCCGCCGGGAGAGCCATCTGCTGGGAGGGCGACGAGGCGAAACATCTCTTCCAGGTCGTGGAGGGGGTTGTTCGTCTCTATCGCATCGTCGGGGAGGGCCGCCGTGTGATAACCGCGTTTTGCTTCGCCGGCGACCTGATCGGTGCATCGCTGCAACGCGATTTCCTCTTCACCGCGGAAGCCGTGACCGAATGCCGGATTCGCCGCGTATCCCGGAAAAGCTTCCACGACGAAGTCGCCCGGTCGGATGCTCTTCACACCGCATACATTTCCCTGCTCTGCCAGGAGACGGCTGCCGCACACGAACAGATGGTACTGCTCTCGAAGAAGAATGCGGAAGAGCGCCTGTGCAGTTTCATCGCGAAGCTTGTATCCCGCCGCAATCCCCAGGCGCGGCAGAGCCTGCTGCGCGTCCCCATGAACCGGCAGGACATTGCAGACCATCTCGGTTTGACCATTGAAACCGTGTCTCGCACCCTCACCAAACTTGCATCGCGAAACGTCGTCGTTCCAGAGGGCAGGCATGACTTGCGAATCGTCAATCGCGCCCTTCTTAAGCAGTTGTCCGGCGACGCTGATGATTTTTCGGAGAAATCCTGTCATAGGGTCAGCTTGCACTGACGTAACGAAGCCGCAGGATCGACGTTCATGCCTCACCGCCTCATATCACCGCGAACCGTATCGTCCCAGGAACTGGATGCCATGGTGCACGTGCTGGACGGAGCCGACATCCTGATCCATCGTTTTGAGGGAACTGTCACGCATTGGTCCATTGGCTGCGAGAACATGTATGGCTGGGCAAGAGAGGAAGCGGTCGGGGAGGAGGTGCACGAATTGCTGGCGACGCAGTTCCCCGAACCGGTGGAAAACATCCGCAACCAACTGAAGTCGCGCGGCTTCTGGCAGGGTGAAATCATTCATCGTCACAAGAGCGGGCACGAGATTCATGTTGCCTCCCGTTGCGTGCTGGTCAATTTGCCGGATGGCGATCTTGCCGTCATCCAGACAAACAGCGACGTCAGCGCGTTGAAGCGAGCGCAAGAGGTAGTCAAATCCCGCGAAGCGCATCTGAGCTCGATCCTGGACACCGTGCCGGATGCCATGGTGGTGATCGATGACAAGGGAATGGTGCTTTCGTTCAGCAAGGCTGCCGAGAAGCTGTTTGGAATGTCTTCCGATCAAATTTGCGGCCGCAACGTGAGCAACCTGATGCCGAACCCCTATCGCGATGCCCACGACGGCTACATCGACCACTATATCGATACGGGCGAGAAACGTATCATCGGCTACGGCCGTGTCGTCACCGGTCAGCGGGCCGACGGTTCGCAATTTCCGATGGAACTCCACGTCGGCGAAGCGACGGCAAACGGAGAGCGGATATTCACCGGTTTTATCCGCGATCTCACCAGCCGTTACAAAATCGAGGAAGATCTTCGCCAGTCACAGAAGATGGAAGCTGTCGGGCAGTTGACCGGAGGCATCGCGCACGACTTCAACAACCTCCTCACCGTCATCAGCGGCAATCTCGAAATGATCGAGGACAAACTGCCGCCCGGCAACCTTCGTGAAATCCTGGGAGAGGCTCAGGCCGCGGCGGAGGACGGAGCTGTTCTCACGGCTCAACTGCTCGCTTTCGGTCGCCGACAGCCGTTGAATCCGAAGCACGCCGATCTTGGTCAAGTTGTGAGCGGCTTCTCGGATCTGCTCCGTCGAACGCTCGGCGAAAATATCAGGTTGTCGACCGTCATCGATGGATCTGGCCTGAACGTCCTTGTGGACAGCTCGCAGCTCCAGAATGCCATTCTGAACATCGCTTTGAACGCAAGGGACGCCATGCCCAGGGGCGGCAGTCTGACGACGACGATCTCGCGCGTCTATCTCGATGCCGACTATGCGAAAATGTATCCGGAGCTACGCAGCGGCAATTTCGTGCTGGTCACGATGACGGATACCGGTTCCGGCATGACGGAGGAGGTCAGGAAGCATGCGATTGAGCCATTTTTCACGACAAAGGAAGTCGGCTCGGGCACAGGTCTCGGACTGAGCATGGTCTACGGCTTCGTCAAGCAATCGGGTGGGCATCTGCAGATTTACAGTGAGGTGGGGCGCGGCACGACAGTCCGGATATATCTCCCCGCAACCAATGGCGGGAAGCCTCAAGAGGCGGCACCGGACCATGGCGCGGGTGAGAGCCAACTGCCGCAAGGGGACGAAGTCGTGCTCGTCGTCGAAGATGACGCCCGTGTTCGCCGCGTAGCCGTCGCCAGGCTCGCCTCGATGGGCTATACGGTGCGCGAAGCCGAAAACGGTCACCGCGCGCTCGATCTCCTCAAGGAAAACACTGACGTCGCGCTGCTTTTTACCGACATCGTGATGCCGGGCGGGATGACGGGTGACGAGCTCGCAAGAGAGGTGCGTATTTTACGGCCGGACATTGCCGTGCTCTTCACGTCGGGATATTCCGAACCGGGTCTCGCGGGCAATGATACGGTTCCGGGCGCCCGGTGGCTGCGCAAACCCTATACCGCCAAGGAGCTGGCGTTGAGGATCCGCGAACTTCTCGACGCAAGGTGACATCTGTCGGCGGTGCAAGCTCACCCGCTCTTGCGCCTTCGCCCGCGCGGTGCGTGTGGTTTCTCCCGCGTTTGACCCGCATCAAAGAACCTGCGTCCTGCATGTCTTAAAAAACGTCCGCGAGGCCGAACCGGACTCGGAGAACAGGAGATATGCAAATGCGTTTGAAATTCGGTCTGATCGCTGCAACGGCAGCCTTGATCGCTTCGGCTGCACCGTTGATGGCTGCTGACCACCAGGTTCAGATGCTGAACAAGGGCGCGGACGGCGCGATGGTGTTTGAGCCCGGCTTCCTGAAGATCGCTCCGGGCGATACTGTCACGTTCATTCCCACGGACAAGAGCCACAACGTCGAGACGTTCAAGGGTCTCATTCCCGATGGCGTTCCCGAGTTCAAATCCAGGCCGAGCGAGCAGTATCAGGCGAAGTTCGATATTCCGGGCGCATATGTCCTGAAGTGCACGCCGCATGTGGGCATGGGCATGGTTGCATTGATCCAGGTCGGCGACAACCCGGCCAACCTTGACGCGATCAAGATCGCCAAGGTGCCGAACATGGCGCGCAAGAGGCTGGATGCCGACCTCGCGCAGATCACCCCGGCTCAGATCACCCAGTGATTGACCGACAGGTGCGGACGGCACGCTTGCGCGCCGTCCCGCACCGTCGCGTTCAGCGCGTGCTGCTTCGCGATTATCGGCACGGCAGCTCGCGGCAGCGTCGCATTGCTCAGGCCGCCTCCGTTTGCGCAGCTGCATCGGGACGCGACGGCGGTTCGTCCTTCATTGCCCGTTGAAGCAACCTGATGATCTCCCGCTCCGACTTGATATGCCGGCGCATCGAACAGCAGAACGAACGCAGCTGATATCCTACGGCTTCCCAGGAGAGCCGGCAGCGCCCCTCGCTCAGGGTTTCCAGCGTGAAGACGAGGTGTTGAGCCGCATCATGATCGAATAGGCGACCGGCTTGCCGGTGTTCCCTCGCATCGGACAGCTCCTCGACCTCCATGATCAGTCCGAGCGCAGACGAGACCAAGTGCTCTTCGAGCTGGTGAGTCGTCAGCAATAGCGGGATCAGACCGCGTGAAAGACGGCGGCAGAGGCCTTCATCGATATGGCAAGGCAGAAAGTCGGCAATTGCCTGCAGCACGTCGCACCACGACATAAGCTGCTCATAGCAGCTCTCGAGTTCTCCGAAACTGTCCGGGATTGGGTTCTTCATCCTATTACCTCTGCAGCAACAAGCTGGCGGGCCATGGCAGCGCGCCGAGCAAGGGCTGGTTTCTCGCTCAAGCGGCCTTGCTGTGCGTGCGTCCGTGCGAACCGAAATAGGCGTCGAATGCCGCGGCAACGGCGCGGACCATGAACCGTGCGTCTTGAGACACGACAATCCGATCTCCGCAAATCGCCGCGACGCCATCGGCGACAAGCTCACTGAGCCGATCGTTTCGGTCGATGAGGAATTCGATGTCAAAACCCGACTCTTTGCTCAATCCTGCGAGATCGACTTCGAAATCACACATAAGCCGTTCGATTATTTTGGCCCGGAGCTTATCCTCCTCGGTGAGAAGATATCCCTTGGCTGTCGGCAGGATGCCGGAAGCAACCCGCTCCTGATATAGCCCCAATGGCACATGGTTCTGGACATAGCCGATCGGCAGCCGCCCGATCGCCGAAGCACCGAGGCCGATCAGCGTATCGCAGTCATCCGTCGTGTAACCTTGGAAATTCCTTCTCATCGTGCCGTTGCGCGCAGCGATCGCGAGTTGATCGTCCGGCAGCGCAAAATGATCGAGCCCGATGCGCGCATATCCGGCCTTCGCAAGCTCTTCCGCGATGGCTTCGGCCTGCTCGTTTCGCTGTTTTGCATCCGGAAGCGACGCTTCATCTATGAGGCGCTGGTGCTTCTTGAAGGTCGGTATGTGCGCATAACCGAAAACGGCGAAACGCTCCGGACGCAGCTGCGCGGCCAGTCTGACGGTGTCGATGCAGGATTGCACGGTCTGTTTCGGAAGGCCGTAGATCAAATCGAAGTTGATACTGGAGATGCCCACGGAGCGTAGCCCGCTGACCGCAATCTCCGTCTGTTCGAAGGATTGTGTTCGGTTGATCGCGGCTTGCACGATCGGGTCGAAGCTCTGAACGCCGAGGCTTGCGCGATCGACATCGCTTTCACCGAGCGCCTCGATCATTGGAGCAGCCAATGTGCGTGGATCGATTTCTACCGCGATGCTCGTATCTGCCTCAAACCGGAAGGCGCTCCGCAGCTTGGCCATGATTGCGGCAAACTCCTGCGGCTTCATGATCGTGGGGGTGCCGCCACCGAAATGAACGTTCTTAACGGGGACGTCGTTTCCGGCCGCGAAGGATACAAGCTCGATCTCCTGGCTCATGACATCCAGGTATTCGCGAACCGGACCATCCTGCCGGGTGATGCTCGTGTGACAACCGCAGTACCAGCACATCGAGCGGCAGAACGGGACGTGGAGATAGACGGAGACGGGTCCGGCTTTTGCGATGTTGGCGAGTCCCCTCGCATATTCATCCGGCCCCACCGTGGCTGAAAAGGCTGGCGCCGTTGGATAGCTCGTGTAGCGCGGGAACCGCGCGTCGCCATACTTGGCGACCAGACAGTCGGACATTGTCGCATCCTTTGACAAAACAGAATGGTTTATGACGTCGAAGCGCGCGATCTTCCTTGTTCTAGGTCAATGTTGGCGTCCACCGGGGAAATCGTCGTCCATCTCAGCTCGGCGTCAAAGTCGGCCCGCTGATCCATCCGCTCGCGGGCAACGCGTTCCGACACACGCCGTCATGCCCCCAAGTTCCATGAGTTGCCGCACGGCAAATGATGTGGAGTTGACCGAGGTCAAAGTGTCTTTGTGCTGATCTCGTACCTTGAGAGGGAGCAGCACTGGCCGGCAGCAGTTCATGCAACGCAGGCTCCTGCTCAACGGAGATGCCGGCTCAAAGGAGATGAAAGTGCCGCACGATGTCGTCACAGCAAGCCTGAATGCGCGAGATAAGTCTGGGCGCATCGATGTGCGTTTCGGCGCAGACATGAAAACCGTCATTGTCTCCAGGCGCGCGCTGCTCTCCGTAGCCTCGCCACCTCGCGCAACCGAAGTCCGTTTCCTTCAATATGTCGACGCGTTCTGCGAAATCGCGGCGAGCGGCCTCGGTTCAAAGGAGGCCGGCGGTGACGTGGTCATGATCACTGCAAATGATGTCCGCAGATGGCGTCGCGCGTGGCAATCGTCCGAAATGGCGGGGATACGAACCGCACATCGCTCGATGCCGCCGGACGCAGCGTCGTCAAAGCGCGTCGCATAAATTTGCGCCGCGCCGCTCGGCATTCCGGAAGTTTCATTCCGGCACTTTCGTCATTTCAGGATCATTGGCGTTGCCTTCCAGCGTAGGCGAGCAAGCCGCGTTCGTCGCCATCATATTCGTCATCGTCGCCGGAGAGTTGCACCAGCATTCCATATTTCACGATGCGAACGCAATGACGGCCGGCCGATACCAGGATCCCCTTGTTCGCCAGCTTCGTCATCATTCGCGATACGGTTTCGATCGTCAGGCCGAGATAGTCGGCAATGTCGAGCCGGGTCATCGGCAGCTCGACAATGGCATTGGACCGGCTATGGCCCGGGTCACGATGAAGCTGCTTCAGCAGGAAGCTGCAGACCCGCTCCTCGGCGTTCTTGCAGGACAGCAGCACCATCTGGTTCTGGGCGGCGGCCATCTCGTCGCGAAGGCGGGCAAAGACCTCTGGCCGCAGCGCCGGCGAGTTGCCGACTTCGGCCTCGAAAGCCTTGCGCGAGAGGCGGCGGACCCTGGTGTCGGTGATGGCTTCGGCGCTGTAGAGATAGTGGTTCTTCAAAGACACGCCGACGATGTCGCCAGCTTGCAGAAAGCCGGTGATGACCCGGCGGCCATCGGAGATGATCCTGAAGATGCGCAGGTTTCCTTCCACCACTTCGAAGAGGTGTTTGGCGGCGTCGCCCTCGAAGAACAGCGATTCCCCGGCTGCCAGAAGTTCGACCGGCTGCTTGTTGAAAAGCGCCTGCAGGCAGCTCTGTTCGGAGCCGAGAAGCACCGCATTGGCGATTTCCAGCGCGTGATGAAAATTGGTTGTCTGCAGCATGACCGTTCCCTCTGTGCTGTCGATGAGGACAACTAACCCGACGCTGGTGACACGCTGATGCCACGCGTGTTAAAGACGGTGCCATTGGGTAACAGTCTGTAACAAGCAGCGGCTTGACGGATGGGCGATGGCAACACTTCAGCATGACGCGCATCTTCTCGTCGTTGACGACGATCCGCGCATTCGTCAGATGCTGACGCGCTATTTCGAGGGCGAGGGTTACACCGTCTCTTCCGCTTCTGACGGCATCGAGATGCGGGTACGCCTGCGTCAGCAGAGTTTCGATGCCATCCTGCTTGACCTTGTCCTTCCCGGCGGCACGGACGGGCTTGATCTTGCCCGCGAAATTCGCGCCCAATCCGATGTTCCGATCATGATGCTGACGGGCCGCGACGACGTCGTCGACCGGATCGTCGGTCTGGAAGTCGGCGCCGACGATTACATCGCCAAACCCTTCCATCTCAGAGAAGTCCACGCACGGTTGAAGTCGATCCTGCGCCGCCGGCAATCTTCGGCACGCAATGCCGAGCCGGTCAGCGAGGAGATCATCGGTTTCGAGGATTGGAAGCTCAATCTCAGCCGCCGGCAGCTTCTCGATCCCGACGGCGCGGAGATCGAGTTGACGACCGGCGAATTCGACATGCTGGCAACCTTCGTGCGGCATGCCGGCCGGGTGCTAACCCGTGACGTGCTGATGGATCTGACCCGGGGCCGAAACCTCGAAGCCTTCGACCGGACGATCGATGCCCAGATCGTCCGGCTGCGCCGCAAGATCGAAACAGATCCGAAGAGACCGCAATTCATCAAGGCCGTACGCGGCGTCGGTTACGTCTTTACTGCCAGGCTGGATTGACGAGTTCAGGACATGGTGACGCTTGCGGCGGCCACTTCCGTCGTCGTCCGCCGATGGTTTCGTGAAGCAGTTGCATCGTCAGATGTTTTTGCGCACGGGATAGGATGACTCCGGCCCGCACTCCTCGACATATCGCAAGAGACGAGATCAGGCCGGCGTGCGTAATGTGCCATGAACGTCGTCAAGAACCGCTTTGCGATGAATCAATGCGCCGCCGGGCGCCGCCTTCATCATCCCCGCCGAACAAACATCGCGAAGGGATGAGATCATGATGAACAAACTGATGAAGGCCGCAGTGGTGCGCGAATTCGGCAAACCGCTCGCAATCGAATGCGTGCCGGTGCCTGTGCCCGGGCCGGGCGAAATTCTGGTGAAGGTCGTCGCATGCGGCGTCTGCCATACCGATCTGCACGCAGCCGAAGGTGACTGGCCTGTCAAGCCGACGCCGCCCTTCGTTCCAGGCCATGAGGCAGCGGGCATCGTGACCGCCCTCGGTCCCGGTGTCACTGATTTCAAGGAAGGCGATGCGGTCGGCGTCGCCTGGTTGCACGATGCCTGCCTTCGCTGCGAATATTGCGAAACCGGCTGGGAAACGCTCTGCGAACACCAACACAATACCGGCTACAGCTGCAACGGCGGCTTTGCCGAATATGTCATCGCCTCCGCCGCTTTCGCCGCCCGCCTTCCCAAAAATGTCGACTTCGCCGAGATTGCGCCGATCCTCTGCGCCGGCGTCACGACGTATAAGGGCTTGAAGGAAACCGAGGCGCGCCCAGGTGAGTGGGTGGCGATATCGGGGATCGGCGGGCTGGGCCACGTCGCGATCCAATATGCCAAGGCGATGGGCCTCAAGGTGGTCGCGCTCGACGTCGCCGCCGCCAAGCTCGACCTTGCCCGCCAGGTAGGCGCCGATCTCGCACTCAATGCGCTTTCCGAAGACACGATCGAGAAAGTGCTGAAGGTGACGAGCGGCGGAGCGCATGGCGTGCTTGTCACCGCCGTCTCGCCGCCCGCCTTCTCGCAGGCCCTCAGTATGGTACGCCGCAAAGGCACCATTAGTCTTGTCGGCCTGCCGCCGGGCAATTTCCCGACACCGATCTTCGACGTGGTGCTGAAGCGCATCACCGTGCGTGGTTCGATCGTCGGGACACGCCGCGACCTCGATGAAGCGCTCGCCTTCGCCGCAGAAGGTCGCGTCCGAGCCGAGATCGCCACCGCGCCGCTCGATGACATCAACGACATCTTTGACGGGCTGAAGGCGGGAACGATCGAGGGGCGCATAGTGCTCGACATCGCCGGACAGGCGAGCGCAGTCGCAACTCCGGGGCAGTCCGCGGCATAGCCGGCCGCTGCGCAGCGTTCCCGCCGGCCGAAGCGGCGGGGACACAGGCGGCGCGTCGCCCAATACCCTGTTCATCTGCCCGCGCCGTTTTCCTTGCCTTTTTGATTTTGACGCTGATCAAAGCATTTCGCTTTCATCGCAGTTACCTTCGTTCCACTGGTTTCGTCGGCAAATGCCGACGCGTTCGAAAGCTTCAGAGCGCCACCAGCATGATCCCAAACCTGTCTTTGTCAGGAGTTGAAAATGCTCGTTCAAGCCATCATGACCTCACCGCCGATCACCGTAACGGCATCCTGTTCCGTTGCCGACGCCGCGAAGTTAATGCTCGACAACAGGATCAGCGGCCTGCCGGTCGTTGATGCGAACGGAGCGCTCGTCGGCATCGTCAGCGAAGGCGATTTCCTGCGCCGCAGTGAACTGAACACGGAACGCAAGCGTTCCTGGCTGCTCGAATGGCTGACCAGCCCGGGCAAGATCGCCGACGAATATGTCCGCGCGCACGGGCGACGGGTCGAGGAAGTGATGACCGCCCCGGTCTCCGCGATCGCGCCAACCGCCTCGATCTCCGACGCCGTCAGGCTGATGGAGCGTCAGGATATCAAGCGCCTGCCTGTCGTCGCCAATGGCAGGCTCGTCGGCATCGTTGCCCGCTCCGACCTGCTGCGCGCACTCTCGCAAGCCCTGCCGGCCGCCGCCGTTTCCGCAAACGATGCGCAGATCCAGGCGGCGATCGACGCCGAGCTTGCCCGGCAGAGCTGGAGCCGTAACGGCTTCATCCATTGCCGGGTCACGAACGGCGTTGCCGAACTGAACGGCACCATCTTCGACGAACGCGAACGTCTCGCCGCGAAAGTCGCGGTCGAGAATGTCCCGGGCGTGACGTCGATCAAGGACCAGCTCGTCTGGGTCGATCCCTATTACGGCGTCGCAATCCCGCCGCCGGAGAGCGAGGCCAGACAGGCCTGAATTCGAGGGAAGATCATGGAACACCCGGCTCCCAACGTTCGCATGGCCCAACTGCTGGCCACCTCGATGCTCGCAACGTCGGCACCGTTCGTACTCGTTCCCGACATGGAAAAACTCGTCGTCTCAACGGAAGGGTGAGGGGTCAGGACGTCAAATGCCGAAAAACCTGTTCGGTTTCGTGCTCCTCATGGGTCGCCATCATCAGATCGCGATCGCCGCCCTTTCGATCCTCCTCTTCCTCGCCGGTACGGCGCCGCTTGAGGTGCAAAGGCGCATCATCAACGCGGCCACTGGGGGCGCTTCCTACCAGGCCATCCTGATTCTTGTTTTCGCTTACCTCGGCCTCGCCCTGCTGGAAGGTCTGACAAAGCTGGCGCTGAACCTCTATCGCGGATGGATCGGCGAGGTCGCGATCCGCTGGCTTCGCATGGGCGTGCTCGCTGCATCCGAGTGCTCTCGCGAATCTCCCGTCGATGCGCTCGCCGAAGGTGTCCAGCTTTCAATCGTCCTGGCCGAGGCGGAACCCGTCGGCGGCTTCGTCGGCACCAGCGTTTCGGAGCCCCTACTGCAGGCCGGCATCCTGATTGCGGTTGGCGGTTACATGATCTACCTGCAGCCGCTGATGGCGCTTGCCGTCGCCGTCGTCTTCTTGCCGCAGATCGGCTTCGTGCCGCTGATGCAAATGGCGATCAACCGCCGGGTCGAGACCAAGATCACGGTGATGCGACACGTCAGCGAGGGCATGGTTCGGCACGTCGTCACCAGCGATGCTCTCGATGCCCAGAGCGGCCGGGTGCAGCGGCTCTTCTCGACCAATATGAGCATCTACCGGATCAAGTTCACCATGAATTTTCTGATGAATCTGATGACGCAGGTCGGCTATGTCGGCATCTTCGCACTCGGCGGCTATTATGTCGTCACCGGCAAGACCGAGATAGGAACCGTCGTCGCGTTCATCTCCGGTCTGGCCAAGATCACTGATCCCTGGGGAGAACTGGTTGACTGGTATCGCGATCTCAAAGTCACTCAGGTCAAATACGCCCTGATCCGCGATGCGAGCGATGCCGCCACCACTTTGCGGGGCGAAGGCGTTTCCAGGGACGAAGTGCCGGCGCTGACGCGCTAAAGGCTTGAATCGCGGACAAGGTTGCCTGTTCGGGTGTCCGCCGCCTTCCCGATCTCGTTTCTACGAGTGTCACGGAATTTCTGAGGATGCCTTACGGCCACCTACGACAACATCCGTCCCGTTCGGCGCAGCTTATCGTGCCATCCCAAGGCTTCTTCGATCAGATGCGGCGTGTGCCCGCCGCGCAGCAGCGCCCGCCGATGATAATCCGCGAGTAGCTCGCGGTAGCTTGGGTGCACACAATTGGCAATAATGACTTTGGCGCGTTCCCGCGGCGCCAGTCCGCGAAGATCGGCAAGACCGATTTCGGTAACGAGGATGTCGACATCATGCTCGGTATGATCGACATGGCTGACCATCGGCACGACGCGTGAGATCGCCCCGTCCTTGGCAAGCGATTTTGTCACGAAGATCGACATATAGGCGTTACGGGCGAAATCGCCGGAGCCGCCTATACCGTTCATCATGTGTGTGCCGCCGATATGGGTCGAGTTGACGTTGCCGTAGATGTCCAATTCCAATGCCGTGTTGATCGCGATGATACCGAGCCGGCGGATGACTTCGGGATGGTTGCTGATCTCCTGCGGCCGCAGCACCAGCCGCTGCTTGTAATGCCCGATCTCGGAAAGCACGCTGCGATGCCTTTGCGCCGAGAGCGTCATGGAAGATCCGGAAGCAAAGGCGAGCTTGCCGGCATCGATCAGATCGAAGGTCGAATCCTGCAGCACCTCGGAATAGAGGGTGAGATCGTGGAAGGGCGTCGCGGTGAAGCCATAAAGCACCGCATTGGCGATCGTTCCGATGCCTGCCTGCAGCGGCTGCAGCCTTTCCGTCAACCGGCCACGCCGCACCTCGTGCGACAGGAATTCTGTCAGATGGCCAGCGATCGCGTTGGTCTGCGCATCCGGCGGCGCCACCGTAGAGGCACTGTCGCTGCTTTGCGTGACGACGATTGCCGCAATTTTTTCCGCAGGGATAGGAATGAACGGTACGCCGATGCGGCAGTCGGGCGCCACGATCGGGATTGCCTCGCGGCTCGGCCGCTTGGTCGGAATGTAGACGTCGTGGAGTCCCTCGAGAGCTTCCGGCTGAGAGAGGTTGATCTCGACGATCACTTTCGGGGCGAGAATCGCGAAACTCGCCGAATTTCCGACGGAGGTGGTCGGCACGATGCCGCCATCTTCTGTAATCGCGGTTGCTTCGACGACGGCGACGTCGACTGGCGGGACTTGTCCGCTGCGCAGGGACTCGACGGTCTCGGAAAGATGCTGGTCGATGAACATCACCTCGCCGGCATTGATCGCCTCGCGCATGACTGGGTCCGATTGGAAAGGCAGGCGCCGCGCGACGGCATGCGCCTCGACGAGGGTTCGATCGAGATTGTGGCCAAGCGAGGCGCCAGTCATCAGCGTAATCCTCAGCGGATCGCGCCTTGCCCTTTCCGCCAGCGCCAGCGGCACGGCCTTGGCCTCGCCGGCCTGCGTAAAGCCGCTCATGCCGACGGTCATCCCATTGGTAATCAGGAGCGCCGCTTCCTCGGCGCCGACAATACGATCCCAGAGCTTCGCGCTGCGGAGACGGTTTCTGAACATAGCGAGCGATCCTCAATGCGACATTGGAACGGGGAGGTTGATGTCCCTGACGGCGTCTCGGCCGTCATGTCATTCTGGCGGCGTAGCGGCCTTGCACATTGACACGGCTCAAAAACCTGACGGGGATCGTGCGTGGGACATGGCGATACCTTCGCCGGCGTCACAAAACTCTTGGAATTCGCTTTATTGACCCGGATCAACGACGTCCCGGCTATTGCGGCCTATCGCTGTTCATGTCGATGAAACCAAGTGGAGAGAAGGCTATGAACAACATTGCGTTGAGACAGGCCATTCTGGACGAACTCGAATTCGAGCCAAGTGTCGATGCGGCCAATATTGGCGTGGCCGTTGATAATGGCATCGTTTCCCTCACCGGACATGTCCGCACGTATTCGGAGAAGGAGGCGGTCGAGCACGTGGTCAAACGCGTGAAGGGGGTTCGCGGCATCGCCCAGGAAATCGAGGTTCGTATCTTTGGCGCTCGCATCACCGACGACGACGATATCGCGCAGCGGGCGGTAAAGATGATCGACTGGAATGTCTGCATCCCGAAAGAAGCGGTGCAGGTGCGGGTCCTCAAGGGTTGGGTAACCTTAACCGGCGCGGTCGAGTGGCAATATCAGAAGGACGCTGCGTCAGATGCCGTCAAAGACCTGGCCGGCATTGTCGGCCTCTCGAATCTGGTCGAGGTTAGACCCAAGGCCAGCGCGGCCAACGTCAGGAAACGCATCGAGGATGCTTTCGAGCGCGATGCGGAGTTGCAGGCCGAGGCAATCCGAGTCGATGTTTCCGGCGGCAAAGTGACGCTGAAAGGCAAGGTCAGGACCTGGGCAGAACGACGCGCTGCCGAGCGAGCCGCTTGGTCGGCGCCCGGGATCACCACACTCGATGATCAGCTCTCGGTCGGTTGATCGACGTCTGACATCGATGGCGGCCCCCTGGCCGCCGTCGGAGCGCTGAAACAGGTTATATTTGTCATGGACACGATACCCACCCGGACGGGAGAAGCACTGCTTGCGGCGGCGGGCAGCCCTCCGCCCTATCATTCCGACTGTGATTTCCGGCTTGAGCGAAGCACGGATGATGAATGGCGAATCGTCATTCTGTCGGCCCGCGCCCGAGCGTGGGTCCACGAACAGTTCTGTGGTCCGCTATGCCAATGTCTTGGTGACAGCATCGCCCTCGACATGCTGAGCGCCGATCGTTTTCTCAAGCAAGCGCACGATCAGGGCCTTCGAACGGAGTTCGTTGGGCGAAGCGGCAAAGATCTGTACTGATCAATGAAGAAGATCACTGTCTGATGCGGAAGAAAAGCTGTCGCTGTCGTCTGAACCGCTGACGGCAAAGCCGAAACCGGCGCCCGCGAAGGTTCTCAACACTTGCTCGCGAGAGAGCGTTTTCGCAAACTTCCTTGCCCAGAGGCACCGTCCTCCGCACTGGCCGCCGTGCGATGTCGGCTCGTCCCGATCCACCTGCCTCAAAGCCTCGTGTTGCACCTATGCATGGGCGATTTTGCTCTGCCGTCTCACGGAGATTGCCCGGGCATCGCGGCGAAACACACATTGACGGCGATCAATGCCGCGTTGCCCGTTATCGGCTTTGATCGGTCCGTTGCCGAACGCGAAGTTCGGTTATTGCGGCGATCGTCTGCCGACCCCGCCGCGAAACGGTCCCACACGTTACGACAGAGGAGCAAGAACATGGCCAACACAGCCACCAAACTGCCGATCAAGACCGATGAGAAGAACAAGACCCCGCAGAGGGGCCTTTCCACCTTCGAGAGCCTGCGCTCGGAGATCGATCGGCTCTTCGACGATTTCACGCCGAGCTTCTGGCATCGCCCCTTTTCGAGACTGTCCTTCGACAAGGCGCTCTCGACGATCGTCTCTCCGGCCGTCGATCTCGTCGAGAGAGACAATGGTTATGAAATCACGGCTGAACTGCCGGGTATCGACGCCAGCAATGTCGACGTGAAAGTCACAAACGGCATTCTCGCCATCACGGCCGAAAAGCAGGAGACCAAAGAGGAGAAGGACAAGGAGTATCATCTTTCCGAACGCCGTTACGGCGCCTTCCACCGCGCATTCCAGCTTCCGCCGAGCGTCGACAGCGCCAAGATCGATGCGTCTTTTGCCAACGGTGTGCTGACGGTAAAGCTGCCGAAAAGCAACGACGCCCTGAAGAGCGAACGCAAGATCCCGATCAAGGCGGGCTGACTCTTCCGATGAGGGCGCGCCGTAACGGCGCGCCCTCTCTTGGGACGAGTTCCTTGATGAAGATCAAGGCGAGGCTGCCGGACATCCCGTCCTATGAGGGCATGAACCACGCCGCTCAAATCCGCTGCGATGAGACAGGGCTTTCGCAAGCCGAAGCCGAAGCGCTGCTGCGTCGCTTCGGCCGCAACGAGTTGCCGAAATCAATTGCTCCCGGCTTCCTGCTCGTCTTCGCGCACCAGTTCCTGAGCCCGCTGATCTACATCCTGATCTGCGCCGCGGCGGTTTCCGCCATTGTCAGCGATCTAAAGGACGCGGCCTTCATCGCGGTAGTCCTCATTCTCAACGGCGCGATCGGCGCTTTCCAGGAATACTCGGCCGGCAAGGCTGCCGCTGCCCTGCGTAATCTCGAACAGCCCAGCGCGCTGGTGATCCGCGATGGAATGCAGCAGACCATTGCCGCAACCGACCTTGTTCCGGGAGATCTTCTCGTGCTGGAATCCGGTAGGCGCGCGCCGGCCGATCTCACGCTCTTTGCCTGCGACGACCTTCAATGCGACGAATCCCTGCTGACGGGAGAATCCGTGCCGGTGTGCAAGTTCGCAAACGGCAGCGGCTCCTCCCAGGTCTTCGCCGGAACCATGATCGTCAGAGGGCGCGGTCGCGGCCGCGTTTCGGCGACAGGGTCGGCCACCGAACTCGGCAGGATTGCAACCAGTATCGGCGAAAGATCACGTTCGCAGCCACCGTTGCTGATCCGGCTCGAGTATTTCTCGCGCAACATAGCCTACTCGGTCGCCGTTGCCACGGCCTTGCTTCTTGCTGCCGGCCTGGCGCGGGGCCTTTCACTTCACGATCTTTTCCTGATGAGCGTCGGTCTTGCCGTCAGCGCGATTCCCGAAGGTTTGCCCGTCGCCATCACCGTTGCGCTGGCGATCAGTATGCGCCGCATGTCGAAGGCCAATGTCATTGTCCGCAACATGACGGCCGTTGAAGCGCTCGGCTCGTGCACGATGATTGCCACCGACAAAACCGGCACCCTGACCATGAACGAGTTGACGGTGACGGAAATGATCCTGCCGGAAGGAACCCGCCTCTTCTTCGACGCCGGCCATGACCTCGATCGCTGCGAGTTGCACGCACCCGGCGTCACCCGCGAAGTTGCTGCCGAAAGAGCCTTTTCGCTGCTGAAGGCTGCCGCCCTGCCGAATGAGGCGACCCTTCAGCAGCAGGCTGATGGCTGGAGCGGCACCGGCGACACCGTCGACATCGCACTGCTGGCGGCGGCCCGAAAGGCCGGCATCGATCACAGGCATCTGCGCGCCGATTTTCCCGCCCTCAGCGCCATTCCCTATGAGCCGGACCTGCGTTATGCCGCCTCCTTCCACGACGCGGAAGACAGCGTCCATGTCTTCGTCAAGGGCTCGCCCGAGACGGTGCTCGCCATGGCCGATCGAATGGACACAGGCAAGGGTTTCGTCGCTCTCGACAAGGCAGCGCTGATCAAACAGAAGGAAGAACTTGCCGGCCGCGGTCTGCGCGTGCTCGCCTTCGCCTATGGCGAGATGGCAGCGGCTTCCGACGACATCTATGGCCGCCATCATCTCGTCAACCTCGTCTTTCTGGGCTTCGTCGGTATGAAGGATCCGATCCGGCCCGAAGTACCCGATGCCATTCGTCGCTGCCGCACCGCGGGCATCGCGGTCGCCATGATAACCGGCGACGATCCCCGCACGGCGACCGCCATCGCCGCCGAAGCCGGCCTGGATTTCGAGGGCGACCAGATCGCAACCGGCGCCGAAATCGCCAAAGCGGAGCAGGAGGGGCCGGCGATCCTCGATGCTTTGACCGCCCGCACGCGGCTCTATGCGCGCGCGCAGCCGGCACAGAAGCTTTCGATCGTGCTGTCGCTGGCGCGGCAGGGCCATTTCGTTGCCATGACCGGCGACGGCGTCAACGATGCGCCGGCGCTGAAACACGCCCATGTCGGCGTTGCCATGGGTCGCAAAGGCACGGATGTCGCCAAGGACAGCGCCGACATCATCATCACCGACGACAATTTCTCCTCCGTCGTCGCCGGTATCGGCGAGGGCCGGGTCGCCTATGCCAATATTCGCAAGGTGATCTTCATGCTCATCTCGACCGGCGCGGCTGAAGTGCTGCTCTTCATGCTGGCAATTCCGCTCGGCCTGCCGATGCCGCTGCTGCCGGTGCAATTGCTGTGGTTGAACCTGGTCACCAACGGCATCCAAGATGTCACGCTCGGTGCCGAAAAGGCCGAAGGCGACGAATTCTGCCGTCCGCCACGCAAGCCCTCGGAACCGATCCTCGACCGGCTGATGTTGCGCCGTGTGCTGCTTTCTACCCTCGTCATGGGTCTTGGTGGTTTTGCCATCTTTTACTGGCTGCTGCAGAACGGCTATTCGGAAGGGGCGGCTCGCAACATGCTGCTCCTGCTCTTCGTCCTCTTCGAGAACGTCCAGACCTGCAACAGCCGCTCGGAATATCAGTCTCTCTTCAGGCAAGGTTTTGGCGGTAACCTGCTGCTGCTTGTCGCTGTGCTCGTCGCCCAGGCGGTCCACATGCTCGCTATGCACCTCCCCTTCCTCAGCGACATACTCTCCCTGCAACCGGTATCTCTTGGCGAATGGGCAACGCTTCTGGCGCTCGCCTGCGCTCTGCTTGCGGTCTCCGAGGTGGACAAATGGTGGCGCAGGCAGCACCGCGACAACTGACGACAAGACGCGGCGGCCAGCCATGGCGGTAATTTGCGTGCGCCCGTCTGAAATCCCATCATGCAGTGGCCAGCGATGACCCATCGGCTCAGGGCTTCAAGACAGCCGCTCCGCTCAATCGGCCGGCACGCAGGTCGTCGAGCGCCGTATTGGCTTCGGCAAGCGGATAGACGGTCGTGTGGGTCCTGACGCCTGCCTGGCGGGCAATGGGGAAGAATTCCTCCGCATCTTCACGCGTCAGATTTGCGACCGAAACAACGCTTCGCTCCCCCCAGATCAGCGCATAAGGCATGGCCGGAAGCTCACTCATGTGGATACCTCCGCAGACGACCCTTCCGCCCTTTCGCACCGCCTTCAGTGCAGCCGGTACGAGTTCGCCGACAGGTGCGAAGATGATTGCGGCGTCGAGCATGACAGGCGGAGCTTCCTCCGAACCCCCTGCCCAGGCAGCGCCAAGGCCGAGCGCAAAACCTTGCGCTGCAGCGTCGCCGCTGCGTGAGAAAGCGTAGACCTGACGGCCCTGCCAGCGGCATATTTGCGCGATGATATGGGCGGCTGCGCCAAAGCCGTAAAGCCCGATCCGGGCGCCGTCTCCAGCCTTCTTCAGCGAACGCCAGCCGATCAGTCCCGCGCATAGCAGCGGCGCAAGAGCGACCGGATCGGCCTCGCTGTCGAGCGCAAATGCGTAAGCTGCATCGGCCACGACATGGGTGGCAAAACCTCCGTCGCGCGTATAGCCGGTAAATTGCGGCTGGTCGCAGAGATTTTCCTCTCCGCTGCGGCAGAACGAGCAGCGGCCACATGTGTGGCCGAGCCAGGGTACGCCGACCCTTTGCCCTCTGCGTGACGCCGCGACACCTTCTCCGACCGCCTCGACGACGCCGACGATCTCATGGCCGGGAACGAGGGGAAGCTTCGGGTTCGGAAGATCGCCGTCACAGACGTGAAGATCCGTCCTGCAGACGGCGCAGGCTTCGACCTTCAACATCAACTGGCCTTTGCCCGGCGCGGGATCGGCGCGCTCCACCAGACGTAAAGGGGTCCCGATCGCCTCCAAAATCATCGCCTGCATCAGCGTCTCCTCATTTCGCAAACCGTTACGGTCTTGAAAACGCGACGATCGGCATGGACGAACGTCAAGCCTACGTCCTGCCCATTCTCGTTCGCCGTTTTCGTCATGTGACGGTGGGGTAGATTGATCCTTCTCAATGCAACGGCAGCCCGATGTCACATGGTATATAATTGAAATGAAATATTGGGCGCGGAGGCCACTTATGAATGACCCTGTGAACGAGGCATGGATGCCGAGCATTTCCCCGGAGACCGTCCGCTATCTCATCCTCAAGGCTAAGGAGTTCGACGTCAAGGATGTCATCACCGAGCCGGATCCGGGCTCGAACCCGAGCGACGACAACATGATCGGAGTGCTGGAAGATCATGACGACGATCCCGTCGAGACCGAACTCAGGAGTGCAATCTGGGCTCTCAACGAAGACGAACAGATCGATCTGGTCGCCTTGGCGTGGCTCGGTCGAGGCGATGGGAATGTCAATGATTGGGATGAGCTTCGCAGCCGAGCAGCGGATGCGCACAATAGACGCACAGCGGCCTATCTTCTCGGCATGCCTCTCCTGCCGGATTATCTCGAGGAGGCGCTCGACCAGTTCGGTGAGACGTCCACAGACGATGCGCTGGGCCGGCTCTGACATTGCCGGCGCATGATTCGAAATGAACGGCAACGACATAGACGGCACAGGTACCTTCCGCGATGGATGGACCGGCACGTCTGGACCATCAGATGATGACATCATTGGTAACGACAGAAGCATTCCAGCGCCTCAGCCTCGCGCTTGCGATCGGCATCCTGGTCGGTATCGAGCGCGGCTGGCAGGATCGTGAGGCCGCGCCAGGCAAAAGGGTGGCGGGAATCCGCACCTATGGCCTGTCAAGTTTCCTGGGCGGCTTCTGCGGTTTCCTGCAGCCCGTCACGGGGCCAATTCTGCCGACGGCTATCTTTGTTTCCTTTTGCGTCACAATCCTCGTTTTCAGCCGCATGCAGGCAACACATGACGAAGACTACAGTGCAACCGGCACGATTGCCGCAATAACGGTCTTCGCACTGGGTTTCGGCGCGGTCGTTGCAGATATGACGGCAACGGCAGCAAGCGCGGTTGCAATAACGGCCCTTCTCGCCGCGCGGGAACCCTTGCATGGATTTCTTCGGCGCCTGACCTGGCTCGAGCTGAGGGCCGCCCTGATCCTGCTGACGATGACGGTCGTCATCCTCCCGATCCTGCCCAATGAGCCGGTCGATCCCTGGCAGGCGATCAATGTCTTCGAGCTTTGGATGATGACGATCCTGGTGGGAGCCGTTTCCTTTGTTGGTTATATCCTGATCAAGATTGGCGGCGCCCGTGCCGGAATCCTGTTGACCGGCGCCAGCGGCGGTATCGTCTCGTCGACAGCCCTGACGCTTTCCTTTGCCCGCCAGTCGATACAGATGCCCGCCCTCTCACCGCTTCTTTCAGCCGGAGCGATGCTGGCGGGAGCCGTTTCTCTCGCCCGGGTGCTTTTGATTTGCGGCCTCATTGCACCGGCTGTACTCAAGGAGCTGGCTCCATCGCTCGCTCCCGCTGCCATGATCTTCGCCATCGGAGGCGGCCTTGCCGCATCGTTGCGGCGCCCGGACGAGAGCACTGATTTTTTGCCGCGAAACCCGCTTGAGGTCATGGTCGTGCTGCGTTTCGCGCTTGTTCTCGCCGTCGTAACCGTCCTGACACGCTTGACCCTGATCGTCTTCGGAACCCAGTCATTGGTCGCCCTTGCGTTCATCACCGGACTGGGCGATCTCGATGCGATAACACTTGCCGTGGCGAAACTGTCATCCATCCAGGTGCCTGCAGATGCAGCCGCTCGCGCCATAGCGGTCGCGGCGTTCGCCAATATGCTTGCGAAGGCCGTTCTTGCGGCAAGTGTTGGGAGCATCGCCTATGCAATTCGTTTCGCGATCGCAGGCTGTGTCGCGACTTTTGCTGGGATTGCCGGCTTGGTTCTGGCATGAGTGCTTCTTCGCGTATCAATTACCGCCTTCCAATAACCTTCACGGTTATTCACCGCATTTGGCCTCTTTCGCTCGCGGCTATCGCAATCACAGGCCTCATCGTCGGCGGTCTGTTGCGGTGGTGGCATGGCGATCTGCTTTTCTGGTCCACCACCGCTCTGGTCAGCGCGACGATCACTGTCATCGTCGCGCTTTCTGTTGACGTCGCACTCAGTTTGAGGCGTGGCGATATCGGCCTGGATCTTATCGCGGCCCTGTCCATGAGTGCTGCGCTCTGGTTTGGCGAATATTTTGCCGGCGCCATCGTTGCTGTCATGTATGCAGGCGGGCAGTTTCTGGAAAGCTTTGCTCAAGGGCGCGCAGAGAGCGGTATGAGCGAACTTCTGTCTCGCGCCCCCCGTAGCGCTGTTCGTGTCACCGCATCCGGCCTGTCCCAGGTTCCCATCGCGGCACTTGCCCCGGGAGACAAGCTGCTCGTCCGAAAGGGCGACGTGGTCCCTGTCGATGGCAAGGTTGTAGCCGGTCACGCGCTCTTGAACGAGGCGGCTCTCACCGGCGAGCCGTTGCCGGCGCGGCGAGAAAGCGGTGAATTGATCATGAGCGGGTCTTCCAATCTCGGCGATGCTTTTGAAATGATCGCCTCCGGCTCAGCAAGCGAAAGTACATATGCCGGAATAATCCGCATGGTGAGCCAGGCCCGAAACTCGAAAGCGCCAATATCGAGATTGGCCGACCGCTTCTCCCTCGCCTTCCTGGCGATGACCCTGGTGATCGCCGGCCTGGCCGCATGGTTGTCGGGCGATCCCACGCGGATTGTTGCAGTTCTGGTCGTCGCGACACCTTGCCCGCTGATTCTCGCCGTTCCCGTCGCACTCGTGGCAGGAATGTCGAAAGCTGCCCGTGCAGGCGTCCTGGTCAAAGGAGCTCATGTCCTCGAGGTCCTCGCGACCATCTCGGTCGTCGTCTTCGACAAGACAGGCACGCTGACGACTGGAGAGCCTGCTGTTGTCAGAATCGAGACCGATCGGGATGCCGAGGAGATTTTGCGTCTCGCGGCATCTGTGGATCAAGCCTCTGGCCACGTGATTGGTCAAACGATTGTCGAAGAAGCGAAGCGACGTGGCCTGAGGCTTGCCAAACCTGCCCAACTCGCAGAAGTGCCAGGAGAAGGCATCGAGGGATATGTGGGCGGACACAAGGTAGCCGTTGGCGGATGGGATTTCATTGCCGGCAAGACAAGGTCCGCCACTCGCCCTGGCCCGAAGGACAACAGCACGGTCACAGCCTATGTCGCGATCGATGACGCTCTCGCTGGTACGATCGTCATGGCCGACCCGGTTCGCAAGGATGCTGTCCCGGCGATCGCGGATCTTCGACGTTTGGGCGTCAAGCGGCTTAGCCTTGCGACCGGTGACAGGGCCGAAGTCGCGGACGCCGTCGGCCTTGCTCTTCGTCTTGATCAGATCAGTGCCGAGCTTGAGCCGGCCGAGAAAGTTCAGAGGGTGACGGCGGAAAGATCCTACGGGCGCGTCATGATGATCGGTGATGGCGTCAACGATGCACCTGCACTTGCTGCTGCCGACGTCGGTGTTGCCGTTGGCCGGCGCAATCTTGCCGCCGCCGCTGAAGCGGCGGATGTCGTGTTGCTGCGGGATGACCTGGGGCAGATTGGAACTCTGCTGCAAATCGCGCGGCGGTCCCGTGCGATCGCTCTTCAGAGTGTCGCTTGCGGTGTCGGTCTATCGGTGATCGCGATGGTTTGTGCGAGCCTGGGATACCTCACGCCTGTGCAGGGCGCCTTTCTCCAGGAGGTGATCGATGTTGCCGTGATCGGCAACGCACTCCGTGCTCTCTAGTTAGTGGCAAAAGAGGGCGGGCATTTCAAGGCGCGTCAACAGTGACCGTGTGACCCCACCCAGAACGAATTCGCGCAGCCGCGAATGACCGAACGCGCCGGCGACCAGCAAATCAGCCTTGCGTTCCAGCGCCGCAGCTTGGATGACGCCGGCTGACGGTTCTCCGTTCGCCTGGACGGCCGTGACATCGACGGCAAGGCCGGCCTTTCGAAGTGCAGCCGCAAGGTGGTCTCGCCTGCGCTCGTCAATCTGCTTGTCGTCGGTCACGGAAATCAGGATGACACGCGAAGCCCGTTCCAGCAGGAATCTGGCACCTGTCAGTGCCCGCGCGACGGTGGCTCCCCCATCCCAGGCGACGGCGACAGCATCGATCTGCCCGGAGAAATTGTCCGTGGGAAAAAGCAGGAGCGGTCTACCGCTTTCAAACAGCACGCTCTCGATCAGCGGCCTCATTATTTCGGATGCTTCCAGAATCGAAAGATCATATGCGCGTGACATCTCGGCAAGAGCTTGGGCGACAAACGGTTGCCTCGCGTCGAATGGCTGTATCTCAACCTCGATCTCGGCTTGCTTCGCATAGTCACGCAGCGTCTGCCCGAGAACGGCGCCATTGTCTCTGCTGACGTGCTCGGCATCCGCACGCATTTTTTCCACGTCAAGAAATGACGGAAGTCGCGGTTGCACGGGTTCAATTCTGACCAACGGTATACTTGCCGTTAAATCAGCCTTTTGGTGAAGGGAAACAGCGACAGCATTCTGAAGGAGGGAAAAGGAGCTTGCGTCTGGATAGGTGACGAGGGGCAAATGAAATTGCGCTTTCATGGGTGATGTCCTCCCGATGATTGGAGCTAGCATCGCCTGTTCGTGCGGCCCGCGCTTTGACGAAAATCAAGGTGATAAATCGCAGAAGCGCGAGCATGATTTGAATGTCCTCACGAAGGAGGGAGCCAGCCATGACTTTCAAATCCATCCTTACGCATTTCGATATCGATGCCCAGCCCGATCATCGCTTCACCTTTGCGATAAACCTCGCTGAGCGTTGCAATGCTGAACTCGCCTGCATATCCGCGGCCCAGCCGCTATTCGTGATCGAGCCAAGCATCGGACCGACATCCGGAACCAAAATCATGCGTGAAGAGATGGAGGCGGTCGAGACGCGACAACGCGACCTGCACGAGCGGATCATGCGACATGCGCCGTTCAGGAACCACGTCTCCTGGCAGACAAAGGCTGCCGACCCGGCAACCTTTGTCGTTGAAAATGCACGAGCGGCCGACCTTATTGTCCTCTTTGATGTCGAGAAGGGTCAGGCACGCGATTACCGACGCACGGTTAACATACCGGACGTTTTGCTGTCGGCGGGCAGACCGGTGCTGCTACCTTCGGCCTCCCGGGCTCCTCTGGAAGCTCAGACGATTGTGATTGCCTGGAAGGACACGAAGGAATCGCGGCGGGCAATTGTCGACGCGATGCCTCTGTTGATCTTGGCGCAAGACGTGGTCGTCCTTTCGATCGAGGAGAGCCACCCGATCGATGAGCAAGCGCTGAATGATGTTGTTCGGTTTCTCTCCCGCCATTCGGTTCCAGCCCGGAGCATCATCGAGCCGCGACAGACAGGCGATGCAGGGATGACGATCATCGAAGCTGCAGATAGGTTGGCGGCAGATCTGATTGTCGCAGGCGCATATAGCCACAATCGATTTCGCGAACGTGTCTTCGGAGGGATCACCCGCACGCTGCTCCATAACAACGCCATCAACCGGCTTTTGTCGAATTAACCGGCACTCCAAGGCGGGAGAGTCTCGCCTCTGTGGGAGTTTCAGTCATTGCGCTCCATCAACGACAGGGTGTGATCAGGTGGTAATATATGAACTTGTCGCGGCAAGGAGAGTTACCGATGAGCTACATCCTGAAAGACTTGACGCAAGCAGAATGCTTCGCCTTTCTTGAGCATTCCCGGTTTGGCCACCTGGCCTGTTGCAAGGATGACAAGCCCTACTTGGTGCCGATCTACTTCGCTTATGCAAAGGGTGTGATCTACAGTTTTTCCATGCCCGGCCGGAAGGTCGACTGGATGCGCGCGAACGAAAACGTCTGTCTGCAAATCGACCAGCATGGCGCGGGCAAGGGCTGGACGAGCGTCGTCGTCGATGGGCGCTTCGAAGAGTTTCCGGATACAGACCTTTGGCGCAATGAAAGGCTGCAAGCCTGGTCGTTGCTGCAAAAACACTTCGATTGGTGGGAAATCGGTGCCTTGAAGCCGCAGCCGCAGGCAACGGCCTCTGAGTCCGAGCACATATTTTACGGCATATTTGTCCGTGAGGTTACCGGTCGAACGGCGCTTTCCGTTGATTGAAAGCCGGGCCGTTGATTGAAAACCGGGGGAGGACGCCCGGGATGAACCCGGGCGTTTTGCTCAATGGGCGAGGAACAGGGGAATTTTTGTTTCCTCCAGCATCGATCGCGTTACACCGCCAAAAAGACGCTGCTGAAGCCGGGGATGATTATATGCGCCCATGACGATCATGTCGGCAGCGACATCGGCGGCATGCTGCCGCAGCACCTCATCGACGCGGCGGCCGCCGCTTGCGACGCAATCCACATCAACTTTCACCCCGTGGCGTGCCAGAAAGGTGGCAACGTCAGCGCCTGGTTCTTCACCATTCGCCGATGATGATGCCAGCGGATCGACGAGCGTGATATGCACCGATTCAGCAGCCTGCAGGAACTCGATCGACTGACGTGCCGCGCGCGAAGCCTCGTCGCTGGAGTCCCAGGCCAGCAGGATCGCTTTTGGAGCAAGCCCGACATTGGACTTTCTCGGGTTGATCAGCATCGGTGTCGGCGACCGGAACAGGGCACCATCGATAACCCTGCGCCGCAGTTCCTGGTCACGGGCGGCCTGAGGGCCGACCAGGACGAGATCGGCATAGAGTGCCCGCTCTGCAATATCTTCGTCCGCCCAGGCGAATTCGGTGTAGATCTCCTGCACCTCGAAAGAGACCTCGCTCCTTGCGAGGACTGCTTTGATCTCGGAACTCTTATCGGCCAGGCGATCGATTTCGCGCTGACGTTCTTCGACCCAGACCGTCGAGACAACCTCGTAGGAACCGATAGGGGGCGCTGCGCCCATCGAAATCGCCATTGCGGTGAGATGGGCGCCGTGGGTTTCGCAAAAGTCGATGGCGCCCTTCAAGTCTTCGTCGAAGTGATTGACGCCGAGGACGCTCAAAACAGTTTTGATGGTCATGACCAGTTGCCTCTCTTGTTGGAATTGACCAACCCTAATCTCCCTTGCTCCCCCATTCATTGATCTGCCGCAAAGCGGTCGGTCTTCCCGCCGGCTAGGATGTGTGAACAATTGGGGGGCAGGCCATGTCAGATCCTGTTTTATATTTTCACGGTGCAGCCGGATCGGTGACCGGCTCCTGCTTTCTTTTGGACCATCGTGGTGTTCGGATCGTGATCGATTGCGGCATGTTCCAAGGATCGAAAACGGAGAAGGAGCTGAACTATCGTCCTTTCCCTTTCGAGCCGGCGGCCGTTGACGCTGTCATTTTGACCCACGCACATATCGATCATTCGGGCCTAGTCCCCAAGCTGGTGAAGGCCGGGTTTGCCGGACATATTTACTGTACCGCTGCCACCTTGGACCTGTGCGGGATCATGCTCCAGGACTCCGGCCATATCCAGGAATCGGAGGTCGAGCAGCTCAATCGCCGCAATCGCTGGAGATCACGCGACGCCATAGAACCAATTTACAACGCGGATGACGCACGAGTCGCGATGACGCAATTTCAAGCCGTCGCTCATAAGGAATGGCACGAGCTTTCTGGCCACCTCCGCTTCCGGTTCTGGGACGCCGGCCATCTTCTCGGCTCCGCATCGGTCGAAATCGAGCTTTCGGGAACGGATGAACCGATCCGAATGCTGTTTTCGGGCGATATCGGGCCTCAGCATAAATTGCTGGAGGCTGCACCCGAAGCGCCCCAGGGGTTCGACTATGTCATCTGCGAAAGCACCTATGGCGATCGCGAGCGGGACGAAGTTTCGGATGAAGCACGGCGCGGGCTGCTCCTTGAAATTGTGCTGAAGGCCCATCATCCAAGCGGCGCTTTGCTGATCCCGTCCTTTGCGGTCGAACGAACCCAGGAGCTTCTGGCTGATCTCAACATCTTGATGGACGAAGGCAGTCTGCCGCGCTGTCCGATCGTGATCGACTCGCCGCTCGCGTCGCGCGCCACTGCGATATTCAAGCGTTACGCGCGCGCCATGGCGAACGGAAATTTGCTGGTCAAAGCATTGAATTCGAAGAACGTGCGCTTCACGGAAACCGCCGAGCAATCGAAGGCGCTCGACCTTATCCGTGGCTTCCACATTATCATCGCGGCAAGCGGAATGTGCGAGGCGGGCCGGATTCGTCATCGGCTCAAGAACTGGCTTTGGCGCGATGAGGGCAGTGTTCTCATCGTCGGTTTTCAGGCGGAGGGAACGCTCGGACGTCTACTCCAAGACGGAGCGCGCACGGTCAGGATCCAAGGCGATGAAATCGTCGTGCGTGCAACCATTCACTCTCTGGAGGCGTATAGTGGTCATGCCGATGCGACCGAATTGATGCAGTGGGTGGCAGCGCGCAAACCGGTTCGAACAGGATTGTTCCTGGTTCATGGCGAAGATGCAGCGCGCGACCAGTTGAAATCCCGTTTGGCATTGGAGCAGCCGGATATCACGGTCCTTATCCCCTCGCTCGATGCTTGTTACCGCCTGACGAGGCAAGGCGCGGAACTCTTGGGCCCTGCTTCCCCGCGCCCGCGTCTTGCACCACAAGAGGTTGGCCATCCTGATTGGCACAATGAGTACCAGTCGATCGTTATCGACTTGGAAGAGCGCTTGCGCCGTCGACCTGATCGAAAGGGACGAGCGGTGATCCTGCGTCGGGTGAAAAGAGCGCTCGATGATGAAATGGGAGAACAATGATGTTGGTTACAGATCGTGACTGCCAGAGCGGAGGAGCGCGATTTGCCGTGCCGACGCTCGGCGAAATCGAAGGAAAACTTCTGGTTTCGGAAGTGGTCGCTACCAGCTGCCTGCGGCACCTTTTCGCTCACACGAACGATGCCGTTGTGCCTGCCATCAAACGCCGGATCAGACGATCGCTCGAAACCCGCTGCCAGGCGGAAAAGCTCTGCCACGATGATACGGAAGCGGCCGTGGAATATGCTTTTCAACTGGTGGAGGCGGCAGCCGAAGCGGCCGGCAGGAAGCGGACGGTTTCATCGAAACCTGGCGGCTGCGAGACGATTCGTCGGCTGAGGGCGATGCATGGTCCTTCCGGTCGTTAGGTTGGAAGGGAGAATAACCGGCGTGCATATGTTCCATGCCTTCGATTGTTCTGGCGATACGAGTTCGGAGCCGTTTTCTCCGAATTCGATCGTTGAAGATGGCGTGCCAGTGCTCAATGCGACAGCAGGATAGGCAGGCTGATATTGGTCAGCACGGCTTGAGTAGCGCCGCCGAGCACGAATTCGCGCAGACGCGAATGGCCGAACCCGCCCATGACGAGAAGGTCTGCCCGCAATTCGAAGGCTTTGGTCTGCAGCACCTCTCCGACTGGTTCGCCGCGCGCACGCACGCGCGTCGCCTCCGCGACGACACCGCTCTTCAGCAGATTCTCCACCAGACAATCGCCGGTCTCGAATTCCACCGGCTTCTCGTCGATGACGGAAAGCAGGCAAACCTTGGAAGCCCGTTCCAGGAAAAACGAGGCATCATGTGCCGCCCGTGCGGCAGCGCGGCTGCCATCCCAGGCGATGGCGACGTGATCCATCCGGCCGCCGAAAGGTGCAGACGGATATAGGATGAGCGGCCGACCTGACGCAAACAGCACCGCCTCGACGATCGGACGGGAGATCCCGGCCGATTCCAGAAGCACGAGATCGTAGGCGCGCGATGCTTCCGAAAGGACCTCGACGACGAAAGGCTCCGCAGTCTTGATCTCGCGCGTGCGCACATCCACGGAAGCGCCTTTTGCCGCATCGACCGCCATCCGGGTCAGCGCCGAGGCACGCTTGCGGCTGAGCGCCCCGGCATCCCGCGCCATCTTCGCCGCATCGATGATCAGCGACGACAGGGCATTGGACACGTCGGGAACGGTAATCTCCACCGCACAGACGGTCAGCGTCGCCTGCATGTGGTGCGCAAGTGCGACGGCGTTGGCGATCATGAATTCCGAAGTCGCATCCGGATAGGTGAGGAGCGGAAGAAAGAGGTGTTGCTTCATGCTGATCTCCAAACGGAAAGAGGCGAGAGCTGATATTCGCCACACTCTCGCACTGCCCTGGAATTATGAATTGACGTACGTCAAAGAGGGCGCCCTTCTGCGTGACGACGGTGTTGATCGACAGGCTTGCCGGCGCAAGGTATGGACCGATCAAGCTATGCTTGCCGGCTTGCTTTTGACATGCGCACTCTGCCGCCATGCAAGCAGATCGTCCGCGCCAATTCGGATGCGCCCATCCGGTTCGACGTCGCCGCAATCATATTTCGCGGAGGCAATCCGGCTGAACAAATCGATATTTTCCTGAAGCCGGCTTTCGTCGCAGCGTCGTGGTTCTGCGACCTCCTGAAGAGCTCCCCTGTCAATGACGACCATCTGATTTGCGCCGCCCGCATCCATCGCAAGCAACGCTTCCTCGCCGGACGACTTCATCATTCCACTGATCAGTTTTAATGGCATCACCCTATCTCCCGACCGATTGATCTCTTTGGAAAACCTGCCGCAGGAATGTTGTTGGACTGCCTGGGCAAGTTGCCGGACCTTATCCCTGCTCGAAAAGCATGCCTTGATACACATCAAAGGAGACGGCTTGCTGAACGAATGGCAAGGTCCTGCAGGGTGGGAGCTACGCGTGGGCGGCGGAACGCTTCCGGCAGGCCGCTTGCGCAGCCCGCCGGCGCCTCGCGCTCCTCACGCCTCAACGATCACAGCCGTCAGCCGCTTGACCACCGGCAGCACCAGTAGCAGGACAGGAAAGGCGATCGCCCAGGAGAGCAGCCATGCCGAGGGCCACATAGCAAGGGCAGGCGCGGTCAGGCCTTGGGCTCTCACGATACTGATCGCCGAGACGACTGACGTCATCAGCAGCGAGAGGATGAACGGCATGATGATCGTATTGTAACGTTTAGGGAGTTTGCCTTTGAGCATTTCGATCTCCGTAAGGTGCCGATCAGACAATTGCGCAGCGCCGACCGGCGGGTTGCGCGTTGATTGACGTAAACGCTTACGGAGCTTCGATCTGAAGCAACGCCGTCTCTATGGCCGAAAATGTCTTGCCGTTCAAGTCCGCCTCACCTCCTTCCGATCGTCTTTGCCAATTCCTCAACGAAAGGAATTATCCTTGTTGCCGCAATCTCAGCGATTCGGCTCCAGGACCTTCAGCCAATGACCAGAGCAAGACGCCGCCGCATCATCCGGACCAGACGAACCCTGACCGGGCTCGCCCTCGTCGGCTCGATTTCGTTTCTCGCCGGTATGACTGATGCAACCGGTCTTCTGCTCACCGGCGATTTCGTTTCCTTCATGACCGGCAATACGACGCGGGCCGCACTCGCCTTGAGTGAGGGCAATCTTTATCACGCGGCAGTCCTGGTCTCTGCCATCATCGTCTTCGTGCTCGGCAATGCGGCAGGCATCGTCATCTCTCATCTTTCGCAACGCCGCATCTTCGTGGTGCTTGGCTGCGTCGGCCTCGTCCTGGCGCTCGCCTCGATGATGACGGTGCAAAACATGCTCTTCGCCCGGTTCTACCTGATCGTTTTTTCCATGGGCATGGTGAACGCCGCCGTCGAGCACATCGAAGGCCTGCCGATCGGCCTGACCTATGTAACCGGTGCCCTGTCGCGCTTCGGCCGCGGGATCGGCCGCTGGATCATCGGTGATCGTCGTGTCGAATGGACGATCCAGATCGTACCCTGGGGCGGCATGGTGCTTGGTGCAATCGTCGGCGCCGTCCTGACGCGGCTGACCGGAGCGCATGCGCTGTGGCTGGTCTCCCTCTTTGCCATGGCGCTGGCGCTTGTCGCCATGCTCATCCCGCGGCCGCTCCAGCGCCGCTTCAATCAGAAGATCCCGCCGCACGGATCGGTCGTGCGGCGCGCGAAATAGACCGTCGCATTCCTGTTACCGTCGAATCGGATAGAAGGGACCGCCGCCAATCCTCAAGGAGTGGGTCTTGTTCCTGATTTCGAAGCTTGTCTGGATTTTTGCTCAGCCGCTGTCGCTGGCATTCTTCCTCGTCTTCTTGGCCCTCATTGCCGGCCTTCTGCGCTGGCGTATCTTAAGTATCCTCGGCGCAGCTGGTTCGGCCCTCATCCTTTTCGTTACGCTCTACACCACGGCTGGCAACCTCCTGATGCAGGGTCTCGAGCAGCGCTTCGCAAAGCCGACTGCCGATCCCGACAACCTGCAATGCATGATCGTGCTCGGCGGCGCCTTCGAAAATGAGGTGAACACGGCGCGCCACGGCATAGAATTCAATGGCGGAGCCGACCGCTTCGTCGAAGCTCTGCGGCTCGCGCAAAAATTTCCGCAGTCGCGCATTCTGGTATCGGGCGGCGACGGCTCGATCTCGGGCATCTACGAAGGCGATGCGGCGGCATCCGAGCGGTTCTTCCCGCTCTTCGGCGTTGGCAAGGATCGCCTGATCGAGGAGAGACAATCGCGCACGACCTTCGAGAACGCCGTCAACACCAAGGAATTCCTGGCAAGCCAGGGGCTTTCCCATTGCCTGCTGATCACCTCGGGTTTTCATATGCCGCGATCCGTCGGCATCTTCCGCAAGCTCGGCATCGATATCGTGCCCTGGCCGACCGATTATCGCACCGACGGCCAGGTGAGACTTGGATTGGATTTCACCCAGCCGAACCTCAATGCCCAGAACTTGGCAACCGCCATCCGCGAATGGTACGGCCTGGTCGGCTATTATCTCGCCGGCCGCACGTCGGAACTTTATCCGCAATAGAGCGCCGCGCGTCCAACAGGACGCGCCAAGGACGCTCGATCGCTTTGACTTTGCGCATGACCCGAATATCGATTCCGATTTCGGGTCATATGCTGAGCTATTTCTTCGAGATGGTGACGAATTTCGTGCCGCGGACGCGGGCCGTCACGATGCAGGGATCGCCCTCCGTGCGGTCGCAGAAACGCGGATGCATCTTCATCGCCAGCACCATATTGCCGAAGCGCTGGACGAAGTCGTAGCCATAGATCTGCGCCGTCGCGATCATGAAATAACCGCCTTCGGCAACCTGCAGGTAGAAATTATAGGTGCAGCCGTCGTCATTGCATTGCGGCCCCTTCTGCCCGTCGCAGGTCAGTTGACCCTCATTGACCACCGCGTCGATCAGACCGTCATTGTTGATGTCCTGCCGGGTGACGAAGCCGTCGGCAAATTCGGCCGTCTTGCACTGCTCCTGGAAATGTTTCTTCTCGTAGATCTCAGGATCGGAAATCAGCGATTGCTGGCCGAAGGCGACAGCCGGCATGACAAGCAGCAGGACGATATTCAGAACGGCGAGCACCAGCGTTTTCACGGCTTTCCTCTTTGGATAAAGGCTCTGTGGCCCAATGCATGTCGCCAAAACTGTGCAGCGGTTCTAGGACAACGACATGCATCACGTAAAGACTCTAGCTTTATGGCGCCCCCGCCTTGCGCCGCCCTTGCCGCCGTGGTTCTGTTCTCGAGAACAGAATGATTTTAGGCCTAATTGGCCTAAAATCTGAATCCTGTTGTCAATTCAAGAGTTAGAGCATGATGTCATGAGAAAACCGCTCACACTTTTCGGCATCATGCTCTGAACGTCTGCCGGTTCGGGGTTCGCATGTCCTTGCTCGTCTATCTCGATTATGCCGGCATTGCGCTGTTTGCCGCGACAGGCGCGCTCGCCGCGTCACGCAAGCAATTGGACCTCATCGGTTTTTTGTTTTTCGCCATGGTGACGGGAACGGGCGGGGGTACGGTACGTGATATCGTGCTCGGCCGCGTTCCGGTCTTCTGGGTGCTGAACCCAGGCTATATCCTCGTCTGCTGCATCATGGGCGTCATCGTCTTTTTCACCGCCCACCTGCTGGAATCGCGCTATCGTCTGCTGATCTGGCTGGATGCGATCGGCCTTGCCGCCTATTGCGTGATCGGCGCCGCCAAGGGCCTTGCCGCCACCGGCTCCCCGACCATCGCGATCGTCACCGGCACGCTGACGGCGACCTTCGGCGGCATCCTGCGTGATCTGATGGCAAACGAGCCTTCGGTGCTGTTGAGGCCGGAAATCTACGTGACCGCGGCCCTCATCGGCGCCGGTGTGTTCACGGCGGCCAATGCGCTCGGAATGCAGCTCTATCTGGCGTCTGCCTGCGGCGTCGTGGCGGCCTTTGCGGTGCGCGGCGGAGCCCTGTGGTTCGGCTGGACCTTCCCGACCTACAAGCACAAGCCCGGCCGGCATCCCGACGATGTCATGTGAAGCGGCGGTGTCGTCAGCCCTGCTTTGCCCGCAGCCGGATCACCACGTCGACATGAGCGATCTCCATGCCCTCTGGCGGTTCCGGCAGATTGCCGATCGTCAGGTTGCTGACGGGAATGTCGAGCACCTCGTTCTCGCCTTCGATGAAGAAATGGTGATGGTCGGACACATTGGTGTCGAAATAGGTCTTGGCGCTTTCGACGGCGAGGACGCGGATCAGACCGGCTTCCGTGAACTGGTGCAGCGTGTTGTAGACGGTTGCCAGCGAAACCGGCACACCGGCGGCAACCGCCTCCTCATGCAGTTCCTCGACGGTCAAATGCCGGTCGCCCTTGGCAAACAGGAGGTCGCCGAGCGCCACACGCTGGCGGGTAGGGCGCAGTCCTGCACCGCGCAGCCTTACCTCTATTGCGATCGGGAGCGTACCCGTCATCAAGACCAACTCCGGTTATTCTGGCATAAAGCAATCATGTTTCTTCAAGCGGTATAACTTTTGCACCGGAGCGTTTCAATAGTTCAATGAGGGCAAGAGCCTGATAAACGCGGCAAAAACCGGCTTTTGACGCAAATAGGTCTGGTCGCGGCCCTGGCCTTCCTGTATGCGACCACCAAATAATGGCGCAAGCCTGGTCCGGGGCGATGAATGAAGCTGCCTTGCTCGTGCTTCATTTTCTGAAGAACTTGGACTACACGTTCACATCCATCGGCTTCACGCGGGGGGAAAAAGAAACTTTATGACGACCAGACAGTCCAGCTTCTCGTACGACGAACTCATCGCTTGCGCACATGGCGAGCTGTTCGGCCCCGGCAATGCGCAGCTGCCCCTGCCGCCCATGCTGATGGTTCATCGTATCACCGACATTTCCGAAACCGGCGGAGCCTTCGACAAGGGCTACCTCAGGGCCGAATATGACGTGCGCCCCGACGACTGGTATTTTCCCTGCCATTTCGAAGGCAATCCGATCATGCCGGGCTGCCTTGGTCTCGACGGCATGTGGCAGCTGACCGGTTTCTTCCTGGGCTGGCTCGGCGAGGAAGGCCGCGGCATGGCGCTTTCGACAGGTGAAGTGAAATTCAAGGGCATGGTCCGGCCGCATACGAAGCTGATCGAATATGGCATCGACTTCAAGCGCGTCATGCGCGGCCGTCTGGTCCTCGGCACGGCCGACGGCTGGCTGAAGGCGGACGGCGAAACCATTTATCAGGCGGCCGACCTTCGCGTCGGTCTATCGAAAGACAAGACGGCCTGAAACCGCATTTCGAGCGACGGACGAAAACAACAAAGGTTTGATCAGATGAGACGGGTAGTTGTCACGGGTCTGGGTGTCGTGTCCTCGATCGGAAACGACGCGGCCGAAGTCACCGAATCCTTGCGGCAGGCAAAGTCGGGTATCTCCTTTTCGAGCGATTTCGCCGAACATGGGTTCAAATGCCAGGTATGGGGCAGTCCAAAGCTCGGTTCGGCGGAACTTGCCGAACTGGTCGACCGCCGCGCCATGCGTTTCCTGTCGCAGGGCGGCGCCTGGAACCATGTCGCCATGAAGCAGGCGATCGCCGATTCCGGTCTCGAGGACAAGGACATCGGCAACAACGAGCGCACCGGCATCATCATGGGTTCCGGCGGTCCGTCTACCCGCACCCTGATCGAGGCTGCCGAGATCACCGTGAAGAACAACAGCCCGAAGCGCATCGGCCCCTTCGCCGTGCCGAAGGCGATGTCCTCGACCGCATCGGCGACGCTTGCCACCTGGTTCAAGATCCACGGCGTCAATTATTCGATCTCGTCGGCCTGCTCGACCTCGGCGCATTGCATCGGCAATGCCGCCGAAATGATCCAGTGGGGCAAGCAGGACGTGATGTTTGCCGGCGGCCACGAAGATCTCGACTGGACGATGTCCAACCTCTTCGACGCCATGGGCGCCATGTCCTCCAAATATAACGACACGCCGGACAGCGCCTCGCGCGCCTATGACGTCAACCGCGACGGTTTCGTCATCGCTGGCGGCGCCGGTGTGCTGGTGCTCGAGGAACTGGAGCGCGCCAAGGCCCGCGGTGCAAAGATCTATGCCGAAATCGTCGGTTACGGAGCAACTTCGGACGGCTACGACATGGTTGCCCCCTCGGGCGAGGGGGCTATCCGCTGCATGCGCCAGGCGCTCGCCACCGTCAAAGGCGACGTCGACTACATCAATACCCACGGCACCTCGACGCCGGTCGGCGACAGCAAGGAAATTGGCGCCATCCGCGAGGTATTCGGCTCCAGGATTCCGCATATTCAGTCGACCAAGTCATTGACCGGCCATTCGCTGGGTGCTGCCGGCGTGCAGGAATCGATCTATTCCCTGCTGATGATGCAGCAAGGCTTCATCGGCGAAAGCGCCCATATCGCCGAGCTCGATCCGGAATTCGAAGGCGTGCCGATCGTGCGCAAACGGATCGACGACGCGAAGATCGACATTGCCCTCTCCAACTCCTTCGGCTTCGGCGGCACCAACGCCACGCTGGTCTTCCAGCGTTATAACGGATAACAACATGTCGGGAATCATGCAGGGTAAGCGCGGGCTTATCATGGGCGTCGCAAACAACCACTCGATCGCCTGGGGGATTTCGAAAGCTCTCGCCGCACAGGGTGCGGAACTCGCCTTCACCTATCAGGGCGATGCGCTCGGCAAGCGCGTCAAGCCGCTGGCTGCCGAGGTCAATTCGGATTTCGTGCTGCCCTGCGACGTCGAGGACATCGCCTCGGTCGATGCCGTGGTCGACGCGCTCGGTGAGCGCTGGGGCAAGCTCGATTTCATCGTCCACGCCATCGGTTTCTCCGACAAGAACGAGCTGAAGGGTCTCTACGCCGATACGACGCGGGAGAATTTCAGCCGCACCATGGTCATTTCCTGTTTCTCGTTCACCGAGATCGCCAAGCGCTGCGCTCCGTTGATGGAAGATGGCGGTGCGATGCTGACGCTGACCTATAATGGTTCGACGCGCGTCATCCCGAACTACAACGTCATGGGTGTTGCCAAGGCCGCGCTCGAGGCCTCGGTGCGCTATCTCGCCGCCGATTACGGTCCGCGCGGCATCCGCGTCAACGCCATTTCCGCCGGCCCGATCCGCACGCTTGCCGGCGCCGGCATCTCTGATGCGCGCGCGATCCTCTCCTGGAACCAGCGCAATGCGCCGCTGCGCAAGACCGTGACCATCGATCAGGTCGGTAATTCGGCGCTCTACCTGCTCTCCGACCTGTCCGCCGGCGTCACCGGCGAGATCCACTTTGTCGACGCAGGGTTTAACGTCACCTCCATGCCGACGCTGGAAACGCTGCGCAAGGCGGATGTCGAATAAACAACGACCCGATTGAAACTCAAAGGCCGTGCGCAGATGATGCGCACGGCCTTTTTGTTGTATCGGTTGGGATGATCGGTATCGAAGCCGCTTGAGCCCTATTTCTTCGCCCACAGCACCTTGAAGCGGGCGTTGCGGCAGGTTTCACCGCTTTCCCTGAAATTCGCTGCCAGAACCGGTTCGTAAGGCAGGCCGCGATTGGCGACGAGCATCAGGCGGCCGCCGCCGCGCAGGGCGGATGCGGCGGTCTTGATCATGGCCTGGCCGAGCGAAGGTTCGGCGGCGTGACCTTCGTGGAAGGGCGGGTTCATGATGACGAGATCGTATTTGTCCTTGACCGGTTCGCCCGCCAGATCGTGCCAGAAGAAGCGCGCAGGCGCGTTCGGGCAGTTCTCCGCCAGATTGTCCCTGGCCGCCTCCAGAGCCGCGTGATCGGCCTCGTAGAGGTCGAGGCGGGTCAGTCCACGCGATCTCCGCGCCAGTTCCACGGAGAGATAGCCCCATCCGGCGCCGAAATCCGCAACGTCGCCGGTGAAATCCTCAGGCAGGCGCGAGGCGAGCAGTTCCGATCCGGCATCGATCCGGTCATGCGAGAACATGCCGGCGGTCGCATGGAAACGGCCGTCGACGCGCACCGGCGCCTTTGCCAGCTTCGAGATGATCTCGTCGGCATCGGCAGGGCGGCCGAACCAGAAGGCGACACCGTGATATTTCGGCATATGGTCGACGGCGAGATTGAAACCTTCCAGCCGCTTGCGTAGCGGCTGGATGCCGTCTTCCTTCGCACCGGCAACGACGATCAGGGCGCCGACCCGTGTGCGCGCGATCGCCGCGGCGAGGTTGGCTTCGTTCTCGCCCTTGTGCTTCGTGCAGAGCACCAGAGCCGCATCGTAGTCGTCGCCGTCGATCTCCGGCTTCGCTTCGATCCGCTGCGCCAGCAGCTGCCGATAGAGCGGCCGGAAGCCCTGGACGGCGCTGAGCGAGGCGGCAAAGCCGTCCGGCAGCGCAAAGCCTGCCTCGGCGCCGAGGAAGAGCACGCGCTCGCCCTCGCCGGGCGCCTCGACAGTGCCGCTGGCAAAGGGATGGAACAGGGTCTTCAGCGTCTCGCGGCTCATGGATCTCGTCTCGACTTCGGATACAAAAAGGGCGCGGAAGATTCCCGCGCCCGGAATCAAATCTGGGAGATGCGGCTTATTCGGCCGCTTCTTCCTTCTTCTTGTCGTTCGCAATTTCCTGGCCGGTGGCCTGGTCGACGACCTTCATCGACAGGCGAACCTTGCCGCGTTCGTCGAAACCGAGCAGCTTGACCCAGACCTTATCGCCCTCCTTGACAACGTCCTGCGTCTTGGCGACGCGTTCGGAAGCAAGCTGCGAGATGTGGACGAGGCCGTCACGGGCGCCGAAGAAGTTGACGAAGGCGCCGAAGTCGGCGGTCTTGACAACAGTGCCTTCGTAGATCTGGCCGATCTCAGGTTCGGCAACGATCGAGTGGATCCACTTGCGGGCCGCTTCGATTTCCTTGCCGGAGGAGGAGGCGATCTTGACGGTGCCGTCGTCCTCGATGTTGATCTTCGCACCGGTCTTTTCGACGATTTCGCGAATGACCTTGCCGCCGGAGCCGATGACTTCACGGATCTTGTCGACCGGGATGTTCATGACTTCGATGCGCGGAGCGAATTCGCCGAGCTGGCCGCGGCTTTCGGTGATGGCCTTGGCCATTTCGCCGAGAATGTGGGCGCGACCGCCCTGGGCCTGGCCGAGGGCAACCTTCATGATCTCTTCGGTGATGCCGGCGATCTTGATGTCCATCTGCAGCGAGGTGATGCCGTCGGCGGTACCGGCGACCTTGAAGTCCATGTCGCCGAGGTGGTCTTCGTCACCGAGAATGTCGGAGAGAACCGCGAAGCGATCGCCTTCCAGGATCAGACCCATGGCGATACCGGCAACCGGCTTGGCCAGCGGAACGCCTGCGTCCATCAGAGCCAGCGAGGTGCCGCAGACGGTCGCCATCGAGGACGAGCCATTCGACTCGGTGATCTCGGAGACGACGCGCAGCGTGTAGGGGAACTGCTCAGCCGTCGGCAGCATCGGACGGATCGCGCGCCATGCGAGCTTGCCGTGGCCGATTTCGCGGCGACCCGGGGAGCCCATGCGGCCGGTCTCGCCAACAGAGTAGGGAGGGAAGTTGTAATGGAGCAGGAAGCGCTCCTTGTACATGCCCGTCAGGCTGTCGACATACTGCTCGTCTTCGCCGGTGCCGAGGGTGGCAACCACGATCGCCTGCGTTTCACCACGGGTAAACAGCGCCGAACCATGCGTACGCGGCAGAAGGCCGACTTCCGAAACGATCGGACGCACGGTTTCGAGGTCGCGGCCGTCGATGCGGCTCTTGGTGTCGAGGATGTTCCAGCGGACGATTTTCGCCTGCAGATGCTTGAAGATTGCGCCGACTTCCTCGGCCGTGTACCTGGCTTCGCCTTCCTCGGGGAGGAAGTGTGCCTTCACCTTCGCCTTGACGGCATCGACGGCGGCGTAGCGGTCGGCCTTCTGGGTGATCTTGTACGCTTCGCGAAGTTCACCTTCGGCAAGGCCGAGCATTTCGGTTTCGAGAGCGGAGTAATCTTCCGGCTGGAAGTCGCGCGGCTCCTTGGCGGCAACTTCGGCGAGCTTGATGATCGCGTCGAGAACCGGCTGGAAGCCCCTGTGGCCGAACATGACGGCGCCGAGCATGACGTCTTCGTTGAGTTCCTTGGCTTCGGATTCCACCATCAGCACGGCGTCATAGGTGCCGGCGACGACGAGATCGAGGCTCGATTCGTCCATCTCGTCGAGATGCGGGTTGAGAACGTATTCGCCGTTGATGTAGCCGACGCGTGCACCACCGACCGGGCCCATGAAGGGAACGCCGGACAGCGTCAGCGCGGCCGAAGTGGCGACCATCGACAGGATGTCCGGATTGTTTTCAAGGTCGTGCTGGATGACGGTGACGACGACCTGCGTGTCGTTCTTGTAGCCTTCCGGGAAGAGCGGGCGGATCGGGCGGTCGATCAGGCGGGAAACGAGGGTCTCGTTCTCGCTCGGACGGCCTTCGCGCTTGAAATAGCCGCCGGGGATCTTGCCGGCCGCATAGGTCTTTTCCTGGTAGTTGACGGTGAGCGGAAAGAAGTCCTGGCCGGGCTTCGGCGCCTTGGCCGAGACGACGGTGGCAAGAACGACGGTTTCGCCGTAGGTGGCGAGAACCGCGCCGTCGGCCTGACGGGCAATCTTGCCGGTTTCAAGCTTCAGCGGGCGGCCGGCCCACTCGATTTCCACGGTGTGTGTATCAAACATGTCTTGTCCTTCAATGCGGGAGCACGCGCCATCGCCGATATCAAGGCGCAGCGCACAGTCGACCGCAATCAATGTGACGTATCACGGGCAAGACAACGGGAGGCTTTTCATTCCTCGGGCTCTCGGGAAATCCGAGGATTTCCAGCAACCCGAAGGTTCCCTGGGGAACCGGGCCAGCACTCACTGATGAGCCTTGGCCGAAAGCATCCGGCAATCCTGCCCCATGACAGGTCAACGGTTGGTTTGGCAGATCCGGCCCATCCGGGTCTGCCGGTCGTTCCACCGCTTAGATAGGGCGCGGCTGGAACATTTCATCGGGAGCCTTGTCCCGAAACAGATCCGGCGGACGCTCGGAAGCGCCCGCCGGACAATCTTAGCGGCGGATACCCAGGCTGGCGATCAGCTTGGAATAGCGGCCTTCATCCTTCTTCTTGAGATAATCAAGAAGCGAGCGGCGGCTCGAAACCATCGTCAACAGGCCACGGCGGGAATGGTTATCCTTCTTGTGGTCCTTGAAGTGTTCGGTCAGGTTGTTGATGCGTTCGGTCAGGATCGCAACCTGGACTTCCGGAGAACCGGTATCGCCTTCAACGGTCGCATATTCCTTGATCAGCGCAGCCTTGCGCTCAGCAGTGATCGACATCGGGTGATCCTTTCTAAGAGAGGAGATAAAGGTCGCCAAAAGCCGGGATGTCGTCCAGCTTTGGCCGCGAATGCAATCGGGCGTACCCGATGCTGGCGCTGCCTATAAACCATTCAGGCAGCAAAGGGAAGAGGCGTAAAACTGTGCCTCTCTAAAGCGCGTCGCGTCAATCCGGATTCATGCGACGCGCTTTAGGCCTTTGATTTATGCATGTCGTTATCCCCAAAACCGCTGCGCACTTTTGGGCGACATGCATTGGGATAGCCGATCAGCCGAAGACGCGCTTCGGGCGAAACTCGCCCTGGCCGATTTCGCCGATTGCGATCAGCTTGCCGCGGGCCGTCGCATAAGCTTCGCTTTCGGCAACCGGCGCATCGCGGCCACGCACCAGGATCGGGTTACCCATCTTCAGCCGGTGTGCCTGGTCGTCATTGATGACGAGATGGGGCAGGGCCGAGAGCGCTTCGCAGGTGTCGATCAGCAGTGCGTCGAGGGCCGCAAGCCGCTCGTCCATATCCTCGATCGCCTCCAGTGCCACGAGATCGGCAAGCGGCACCATGGCCTCTTCCGCAAAGGGCGCGACGAAGGTGCGCCGCAGCCCCGACACATGGCCGAAGCAGCCGAGCTCGCGGCCGAAATCGCGCGCGAGCGCTCTGACATAGGTGCCCTTGCCGCATTCCACTTCGAAATGCGCGTGATCGGCATCCGGGCAGGCGAGCAATGTCAGTCGGAAGATATCGACCTCGCGCGACGGGATTTCGACGGCTTCGCCTTCGCGCGCCAGATCATAGGCGCGTTCGCCCGCTATCTTGATAGCGGAAAACTGCGGCGGCACCTGATTGATGGTGCCGATATATCCAGGCAGGATATCGCGGATCTGCTGTTCGGTCGGGCGCTTGTCCGAGCTTTCGGTCACCTCGCCCTCGAGATCGTCCGTCGCGCGCTCTTCGCCCCAGCTCACTGTGAATTCGTAGATCTTGCGGCCGTCCATCACATAGGGAACGGTCTTCGTCGCATCGCCGAGCGCGATCGGCAGCATGCCGGAGGCGAGCGGATCGAGCGTTCCGGCATGGCCGGCCTTCTGTGCCTTGTAGAGCCACTTGATCTTGGAAACGGCTTCCGTCGAGCCGAAATCCACCGGCTTGTCGAGGATCAGCCAGCCGGAAATCGGCCGGCCCTTGGGTTTGCGTGGTTTGGACATGCGTCTCTTCTGTTTATTGTTCGTCATTATCGCCGTCGAGGTCGCGTTGGACCTCGGGCGAACGCAGCAGCTCGTCGATCTTCTTGTAATTGTCGAAGCTGGTATCGTCGCGGAAGCGCACCTCCGGCATGTATTTCATCTGCCGAAGCTGCGGCCCGAGCCGGCCGCGGATGAACTTCGCATGACGGTTCAACGCCTCGATGACCACGCTATGATCGGAAACGCCGAGCGGCGTCACATAGGCGGTGGCGATCTTGAGATCCGGCGACATGCGCACTTCCGAGATCGAGATCACGGTCGCCTCGATGACGTCGTCGCGCACTTCGCCGCGTTGAAGCACCTGGGTGATAGCGGCGCGAACCTGTTCGCCAACGCGCAGCATGCGCTGCGAAGGCGCGGAGGAAGTTGGTCTGGTCATTGTTATCTCTATTTGCCGATGCGGCTGGGAATCGAACCCGTCAAAGGAGAGCGTCCATGACTCTTTTGTTCCAAAAGGTCAAGTCGGCAGATGCCCGAACGCCATCCGCCGGCTGGCGAATGGCGTTCGGGCTGATATATCGTGCGCAGCGGTTTAGAGCGTGCGCGTGATGTGTTCCACGCGGAAGCACTCGATGACGTCGCCGGCGCGCATGTCTTCGTAATTTTCGAAGGCCATGCCGCATTCCTGACCCATCGGCACTTCGGAGACTTCGTCCTTGAAGCGCTTGAGGGTCTTGAGCTTGCCTTCGTGAACGACGACGTCGTTGCGGATGAGGCGGACGCCCGCACCGCGTTCGACCTTGCCTTCGACGACACGGCAGCCTGCGACCTTGCCGACCTTGGTGATGTTGAACACCTCGAGGATCTCGGCGTTGCCGATGAAGGTTTCGCGGCGTTCCGGAGACAGCAGGCCCGACATCGCTGCCTTCACGTCATCCACGAGGTCGTAGATGATGTTGTAGTAGCGGATTTCGATGCCTTCGCGTTCGGCGAACTGGCGTGCCTGCGTATTTGCACGAACGTTGAAGCCGATGATGGCCGCGTTCGAGGCTTCGGCGAGCGAGATGTCCGACTCGGTGATGCCGCCGGCGCCAGAATGGACGATGCGGGCGCGGACCTCGTCGGTGCCGAGCTTCTCCAGCGCGCCGGCAATCGCTTCGATCGAGCCCTGCACGTCACCCTTGATGACAAGCGGGAACTCCTTGATGCCGGCGCTCTGGCGCTGCATCATCATCTGTTCCAGCGAACCGCGCTGTCCCGACTGGCGGGCAGCCGCCTTGTCGCGGGCCAGACGCTGACGGTATTCCGAGATCTCGCGGGCGCGGCTTTCGCTTTCGACGACGGCGAACTTGTCGCCGGCCTGCGGCGTGCCGGACAGGCCGAGCACTTCGACCGGCATTGCCGGACCGGCTTCTTTCACATGGTCGCCCTTGTCGGTGACGAGCGCGCGCACGCGGCCCCAGACGTCGCCAGCGACGATGATCTGGCCAGGACGCAGCGTACCCTTCTGGACGAGCACGGTCGCGACCGCACCGCGGCCGCGGTCGAGCTGGGCTTCGATGACAGTGCCTTCCGCCGTCCGGTTCGGATTGGCCTTGAGGTCGAGAATTTCCGCCTGCAGCAGGATCGCCTCGAGCAGCTTGTCGAGGTTCTTGCCGGTCTTGGCCGAAACTTCGACGTCGAGCACTTCACCGCCCATGGATTCCACGAAGACTTCGTGCTGCAGCAGCTGGTTACGGACCTTCTGCGGATCCGCTTCGTGCTTGTCGACCTTGTTGATCGCAACGATGATCGGAACACCGGCCGCCTTGGCGTGGTTGATCGATTCGATCGTCTGCGGCATTACGCTGTCGTCGGCTGCGACGACCAGGATCGCGATGTCGGTCGCCTGGGCGCCGCGGGCACGCATAGCCGTGAAGGCGGCGTGGCCGGGGGTGTCGATGAAGGTGATCTTCTGGCCGTTCTGCTCCACCTGATAGGCGCCGATATGCTGCGTGATGCCACCGGCTTCACCGGCAACCACGTTGGCATGGCGGATGGCGTCGAGCAGCGAGGTCTTGCCGTGGTCGACGTGACCCATGATGGTAACGACGGGCGGGCGCGAAACCAGTTCGCCATCTTCGTCGGACACGTTGAAGATGCCGAGTTCGACGTCGGATTCCGATACGCGCCTGACCGTATGGCCGAATTCGCCGGCGATGAGTTCGGCAAGATCGGCGTCAATGACGTCGCCCGGCTTCATCATCTGGCCTTCCTTCATCAGGTACTTGATGACGTCGACGGCGCGTTCGGACATGCGCTGCGACAGCTCCTGAATGGTGATGGTCTCAGGCAGAACGACTTCGCGGGAGATCTTCTCGCGGGTTTCCTGCATCTGGCTGCGGCGGAACTTCTCCTGCCGGCGGCGCATCGCCGAAAGCGAACGGCCACGAGCATTGTCGTCGCCATCTGCGTCAGCGGTGGTGATCGTCAGCTTGCCGCGGCGGCGCTCTTCTTCCGTCTTCGGACGCGTCGTGACCGGCTTTGCCGGTTCCGGGCGAACGACACGGCCACGGGCCGGACCGCCGCGCGCAGCGCCGCGATCGTCATCCTCGGTGTCGTTGCGACGGCCACGGACACCGGCCGGTGCGGCGGCGCCCGGCGCCGGACGGGCGTCAGCGGGTGTTGCGGCATCGGGCCGGCGCGCAGCAGGCGCCGATGATGCCGGCCGCGGAGCGTTGGAGCGAGCTTCGGCCACAGCAGGAACCGGTGCGGCCGCGGCGGCTGCCGGTTCGGCAGCAGCGGGCGCTTCCGCCTGTCGGACAGCCTCTTCGGCGGCCCTGCGGGCTGCTTCTTCCGCTTCGGCCGCCTTGCGGACAACCTCTTCGGCCGCACGGCGCTTTTCTTCCTCGGCGCGGCGAATGGCGTCCTGGGCGTCGCGCGCCTGGGATTCGGCCAATGCGCGGCGGCGGGCGTCCATCTCTTCCGGAGACAGATGGTTCAGCACCACCGGACGCGGACGATCGTTCGAGCGCGGCTGCTGATAGGGCTGCTGCGGACGCTGGTTGGTCTGGCTGTTGTTGCCCTGCTGAACCCGCGGTGCCGGCGTCGGCTGCTGCGGGCGTGCCTGCACGGGTGCAGGCGCCGGTTCGGCTGCGCGGACGGGCGCGGGAGCGACAGGTGTGATCGGCTTTTCGTCTTCCGGGCGCATCGGGCGCCGCTTACGGGTCTCGACGACGACCGCTTTGGTGCGACCTCGACCCATATCCTGGCGAACGGTGCCCTGGCTCATCCCCGATGGTTTCAGGGTAAGCGTCTTTTTGCCCGTCACGCTGATTGTCTTGTCGTCGTTACTATCGGTCATTCGTTCCCGTTCCTTCGGACAGGGAGCGATGACTAGATCAGACCCTGTCGTTCAATACTGTCGATCAATGAGAATGGGACCGGCCGATGCCGGTGACCACGTCATTGTTTTTGCCGGCCAGCGCCGCCCGCTGCCCGGGACTGACCGCCAATACGGTACTGTTCGAGCATCTTTGCGCGCTTCACTACACCCTCACCCGCCTGCCCTGCAAGCACTGCGGCATGGATAAAAGCATTCTGGCCCATCAGGCCTTCCATTTCGCTCTCCGAGAAGAGACGGAAGGAAGGTATCTCCTCCTCGGTCTCCATTCCGAGGTGCCAGGCCTTGCGGGCCTGGTCGATTTTCCGGACGCCGTCGTCCGCTGCGTCAGTCGAGTGGAACACCGCAAGCGCTGCTCCGCTTCTGACCGCGGCATCCACTTTCGCGGACCCGCTGACGAACTGGCCGGCTTTCCGCGCCATGTTCATCATCTGCATCAATTGCGCCGCGAGCAGCCGATCGACGCTCGCGCCGAGATCGTCCGCCGCCTTCACATCCATTTTCAGTGCGCGGGCGAAGAGCTTCTTCGCCACCGCCCGGTCGACCAGCGACCGGTCGATCTTCACCCAGCATCCGCGTCCCGGAAGCTCGCGCTTCAGGTCGGCGACAATAGTTCCATCGGGAGCGGCAACGAAGCGGATCAACTCTTCCGGCGATCCGCTTTCGCGCGTCACGATGCACATGCGTCCGTTCACGTCATAACCTGCAAGATCGTCGTCCTCATCAGGGAGAGCGTCCGGCTCATGCACGGTCATCATGCTTCTTGTTCGGCTTCGGTGACCTCTTCTTCGGTCCCCTTCGCCAGGTCCTCTTCGGTAATCCAGCCGGCCGAGAGGCGGGCCTGGACGATCATCTGTTCCGCCTCGACGCGCGAGACGTCGAATTTCGAGAACAGACCCTCGAACTTCTTCGTTTCGCCGTTCTTGCGCTCCGTCCAGCCGACGAGATCGTCGGCCGCACAACCGGCAAAGTCCTCGATCGTCTTGATGCCGTCTTCGCCGAGCGCCACCATCATCTGGGCGGTCATGCCGTCGATTTCACGCAGCTCGTCCTGGACGCCGAGCGCCTTGCGCTTCTCGTCCATCTCGGCTTCGAGACGCTCGAGGAATTCGCGGGCGCGCTGCTGGATTTCCTGCGCCGTCTCCTCGTCGAAACCGTCGATCGAGGAGATTTCGTCGAGATCGACATAGGCCAGTTCTTCAACCGCGGCAAAACCTTCGGAGGCCAGAACCTGGCCGACCATCTCGTCGACGTCGAGCGAATCCATGAACAGGTTGGTGCGCTCGTTGAATTCCTTCTGGCGGCGTTCCGATTCCTCGGCCTCCGTCATGATGTCGATGTCCCAGCCGGTCAGCTGCGAGGCCAGCCGGACGTTCTGGCCGCGGCGGCCGATCGCAAGCGACAGCTGCTCGTCGGGAACGACGACTTCGATGCGCTCGGCATCCTCGTCGAGAACGACCTTGGCGACTTCGGCCGGCTGCAGGGCGTTGACGACGAAGGTCGCCGGGTCCTGGCTCCACGGAATGATATCGATCTTCTCGCCCTGGAGCTCGCCGACGACGGCCTGGACGCGCGAACCGCGCATACCGACGCAGGCGCCGACCGGATCGATCGAGCTGTCGTTCGAGATCACCGCGATCTTGGCGCGCGAACCCGGATCGCGGGCGACCGACTTCACCTGGATGATACCGTCGTAGATTTCTGGCACTTCCATGGTGAACAGCTTCACCATGAACTGCGGATGCGTGCGCGACAGGAAGATCTGCGGGCCGCGCTGCTCGCGACGGACATCATAGACATAGGCACGGACGCGATCGCCATAGCGGACGTTTTCGCGCGGGATCATTTCGTCGCGGCGGATGATGCCTTCGCCGCGGCCGAGATCGACGATGACGTTGCCATATTCGACGCGCTTGACGGTACCGTTTACGATTTCGCCGACGCGATCCTTGAATTCGTCGAACTGGCGGTCGCGCTCGGCTTCACGCACCTTCTGCACGATCACCTGCTTGGCGGACTGGGCGGCAATGCGGCCGAAATCCATCGGCGGCAGCGGGTCGGCGATGAAGTCGCCGAGTGCGGCGTCCGGATTGCGGTCGCGGGCCAGCTCCAGCGGGATCTGCGTCGAATAATCCTCGGCCTTGTCGACGACTTCGAGCAGGCGCTGCAGGCGGATTTCGCCGGTCTTCGGATTGATGTCGGCCCGGATGTTGGACTCGGTGCCGTAACGGGAGCGTGCCGCCTTCTGGATAGCGTCGGCCATTGCGGCCAGCACGATCTCGCGGTCGATGACCTTTTCGCGCGCCACTGCATCTGCGATCTGCAGAAGTTCGAGCCGGTTCGCACTGACTGCCATTGTCTTGTTTCTCCGTCTTTACTCCAGGGTTCCCGTCCCTGGAGCGGTCTGTTGATCGGTTATTCCTGGTCGTCCGCTTCGTTCTGGTTGGCGGCCTGTGCTTTTGCCAGCTTGTCGGCGCGCAACGCATCGCGGATCAGGTCGTCGGTCAGAATGAGCTTCGCATCGCTGAGCGCCGTAAAGGGAATGGTGACCTTCTGCTCTTCCCCATAGGCGACCTGGTCACGCTCGAGCGTGAAACCATCTGCGCCTGCTTCGACGATCTTGCCGCGGAAGCGCTTGCGATTGTCGATCAAGATCGACGTCTCGCATTTCACAAGGTGGCCCTGCCAGCGGACGAAATCGGATTTCCGCACCATCGGACGATCGATGCCGGGCGAAGACACCTCGAGATGATACTCTTTATCGATCGGATCTTCCACATCGAGGACGGGAGAAATCGCCATCGAGATTTCTTCGCAGTCCTGAACCGTCATCGTGCCGTCGTTGCGTTCGGCCATGACCTGCATCGTCGCGCCGTTCTGGTTCAGCATGCGGACGCGGATAAGCCGGAAGCCCAGGCCGACGAGGACGGGTTCGATGATATCGGCAAGACGCTGGTCGAGCCCGGTTTCGGTAATCAGCCGCGGCTCAAGTTCGTTGTCTGCGTTTGTCATGTCCGACAAGCGGTGCGCTCCTCGCAATTTCAAGCTGTTCGGGCGATCGCGCTAATAAAAAAGAGCGGGTCCTTGCGGCCCACTCTTCATCAAGCGATCAAGAATTTGAGAGGCATATAGTCGGGTTTTTCCGAAATTGCAAGGTCCGCGACCGATTCCGCCAATTCGCTTGCCGCGCGTGAACAGGCCTATGGCCAGCGCCGGTCTTGCGCATATAGTGCCGCTGGGGCGCAATAACAAAAGCGGGAGAAATCGTGGCCTACACTTCCTCGACATTGGCGCCTTTGCGGCACGATACCTACCGCACCATCTGGTTCGCGAGCCTTTCCTCGAATTTCGGCGGCCTGATCCAGGCGGTGGGCGCTGCCTGGATGATGACGACCATTACCGCCTCGGAGGACATGGTCGCGCTGGTGCAGACCTCGACGGCTCTACCGATCATGCTGTTTTCGCTGATATCGGGCGCGCTGGCCGATAATTATGACCGTCGCCGGGTCATGCTGACGGCGCAATGCATGATGCTCACGGTTTCGGCGCTGCTGACGGCCTCGGCCCTTCTCGGCTGGATCACACCCTGGCTGCTGCTCTTCTTCACCTTCCTGATCGGCTGCGGCACGGCGCTCAACAATCCCTCCTGGCAGGCCTCGGTCGGTGACATGGTGCCGCGCGCCGATCTGCCGGGCGCCGTCACCCTGAACAGCATGGGCTTCAACATCACCCGCAGTGTCGGCCCGGCGATCGGCGGCGTCATCGTCGCCGCTGCCGGCGCGGCCGCGGCCTTTGCGGTGAACACGGTGAGTTACTTCGCCTTGATCTATGCCCTGCTGCGCTGGCGGCCGGCCACGCCGGTCTCGACCCTGCCGCGGGAGGCGCTCGGCAGCGCCATCTTTGCCGGCCTGCGCTATATTTCGATGTCGCCCAATCTCGAAAAGGTCCTCGTCAGGGGCCTGCTTTTCGGCATCGGCGCCAGCTCGATCCTGGCGCTGCTGCCGGTCGTCGCCCTCGATCTCGTTGCCGGCGGGCCGCTGACCTATGGTTTCATGCTCGGCGCTTTCGGCATCGGCGCGATCGGCGGCGCGGTGATGAATGCGAGGCTTCGCCAGATGCTTTCCAGCGAGACGATCATCCGCCTGGCCTTTGCCGGCTTCGCGATGAGCGCCGTCATCGCCGCCGTGAGCCCGAGTGCCGTCCTCACCTCCGCCGGGCTGCTCGTCTCCGGCGCCTGCTGGGTCTCCGCACTTTCGCTGTTCAACACCATCGTCCAGCTTTCGACGCCGCGCTGGGTGGTCGGCCGGGCGCTGTCGCTCTACCAGACCGTCACCTTCGGCGGCATTGCCGGCGGCAGCTGGCTGTGGGGCGTTGCCGCCGATCGTTATGGCGTTGCCGATGCGCTGCTGATGTCATCGGTCGTCATGCTGCTCGGCATCGCGATCGGCCTGCGTTTTTCCATGCCGGCCTTCGCTTCGCTCAACCTCGATCCGCTGAACCGCTTCATCGAGCCGGCCCTCAGCCTCGACATCACGCCGCGCAGTGGCCCGATCGTCATCCTTGTCGACTACGAGATCGCCGATACCGACCTTGCCGAATTCATGACGCTGATGGGTGAGCGCCGCCGCATCCGCATCCGCGACGGCGCCCGCAATTGGGCGCTGATGCGCGATCTCGAAAATCCCGGGCTCTGGACGGAGACCTACCATACGTCGACCTGGGTCGAATATATAAGACACAACCAGCGGCGCACGCAGGCCGATGCCGAAAACATCGACAGGCTTCGCGCGCTTCACCGCGGCGAAGGTTTGCCGCATGTTCACCGCATGATCGAACGCCAGGCTATTCCGCCTGATAACGACGTCTTCCACAAGGCGCCGATCGATCTGCATCATTGAGAACGGCCATGTATAGGTTCAGGCTCGCCCGCCAATCCGATCTTGCCGCCATCGTCCGGCTTCTGGCCGATGACGATCTCGGCGGCGCCAGGGAGATCGTTACCGATCCCGTCGACGCACGGTATCTCTCGGCCTTCGCGGCGATCGAGGCGGACGCCAATCAGCTGCTGGCCGTCGCAACCGACGCGGCCGATCGTGTCGTCGGCTGCCTGCAGCTGAGCTTTCTTCCCGGCCTTTCGAGAACAGGCATGTGGCGCGGTCAGATCGAAAGCGTGCGTGTTGCCAGCGACCTTCGCGGCTCGGGCCTCGGCTCTGAATTCATCGCATGGGCGATCGCCCAATGCGTCGAGCGTGGCTGCGGCCTCGTGCAGCTGACATCGGACAAGACGCGGGCGGATTCGATCCGCTTCTACGAGAAGCTCGGTTTTGTGGCCAGCCATGAAGGGCTGAAGCGCAGTCTCTGAAGCCGGCTACTTCAGCTTGCCCTTCATCGTCGCTTCGGGAAAACATGTCGGCTTCATGCCGTTCTTGGCCTGCCACTGGCCGATCGAACGCCGCGTCTTGTAGCCTGGCAGACCATCGGAACCGCCGACATCATAGCCCTGCCGTTCCAGCGCCTTCTGCATGGCGGCGACATCCGAGCGCAACATCTTGCCGACATCGCCCCATCTGCCCTCAAAGGCGCCGCCATTATAGGCGATCCGATCGGCGAGATTGCCGATATAGAGCGCGTAGAGATCGGAATTATTATATTCCTTGATGATGTAGAAATTCGGCGTGACGATGAATTCCGGCCCGTCGCGGCCGGCCGGCACCAGCATCATGCCTTCAGCCTTCATCTCGCTGGAGGGAAACCCCTTGCCGGAGATGCGGTCGATGCCGAGCGAGGCCCAGTGCGACAGCGGCTTTGCCAGATCGGGCCCCTCCTGCGCGCAGGAAACCGCCTCCGGGATCGACACCTCGAAGCCCCAGTCGCGGTCGCGCTGCCAGCCCTTCTTGACCAGGAAATTGGCGATCGAGGCGAGCGTATCGGGCACCGAGGTCCAGATGTTGCGATGGCCGTCGCCATCGAAATCCACGGCATATTTCAGATAGCTGGTCGGCATGAATTGCGGCTGGCCGAGTGCGCCCGCCCACGACCCCTTGAAATCGGCCGGTGCGACATCACCGCCATCGAGAATATGGAGTGCGGCCACCAGCTCGGTACGGAACATCTCCTTGCGCGTCGACATGAAGGCCTTGGTCGCCAACACCTCGATTGCCGAGTTCGGGATCTTCGCCGCACCGAAGCCTGTCTCCCGGCCCCAGATGGCCAGCACGATCGAGCCGGGCACGCCATAGGTCTTCTCGATGCGTTTCAGCGTCGAATCATATTGCGCCGTAAAGCCGCGCCCCGTTGCGGCAAGCTTCTTCAGCCGGTCCTCGTTGAAATAGGGACCGGGCGAGGAAAATTCGGCCTGCGTCTGCTTCTGCTCCTTCGGCGGCGGGAAGCCCGGCGGGGCAAGATCGGGCAGGTTCCAGTTCAGCGTGATGCCGGAAAAGGCAGCCTGGAAGGTCTTCTCGGAAATCCCGCCCGCCTTCGCTTCCGGCCAGAGGTCTTTCCGTACCCATGTCTCGAACTGCGCTTCGACATCGGCTTTCGAAGGGGCTGCGAGGGCGGAGAGGGGGAGGAGGGCGGTCGCTAGGGCGAGTGCGAATAGCCGCCGTGGAACTTCTTTCGGCATAGGCAAACCCCTCATATCACTGTCCGCGCCCGAAGGGCCGCCGCGAGTGTTCCCTCGTCGAGATAGTCGAGTTCGCCGCCAACCGGCACGCCATGCGCCAGCCGGGTGATCTTCACGTCCAGCCCCTGCAGCTGGTCGGTGATATAATGCGCCGTCGTCTGCCCCTCGACGGTGGCGTTGACGGCGATGATCAGCTCGCGGATACCGCCTTCGCCGACCCGGTCGATCAGCCCGCGAATGTTGAGATCGTCGGGCCCGACCCCGTCGAGCGGTGACAGCGTGCCGCCGAGGACGTGATAGGCGGCGTTCATCGCGCCCGCGCGCTCCAGCGCCCAGAGATCCGATACGTCCTCGACGACGATGATGACGGATTGATCGCGCTGCGTGTCGGTGCAGACGGTGCAGGGATCGACCGTATCGACGTTGCCGCAGCGCGAGCAAATCTTCACCTTGTCATAGGCCTCGCCCATCGCATTCGACAGCGGGCCGAGCAACTGGTCCTTCTTCTTGATCAGATGCAGTGCCGCCCGGCGCGCCGAGCGCGGCCCGAGGCCCGGCACCTTCGCCAGAAGCTGGATGAGTTTTTCGATTTCGGGGCCGGTGACTCGTTTTGCCATGCGCCGTTCTTAACTGATATGGAACGGAAACGGAATCGCGGAAGGATTGGCCATCCCATGAAAATCCTGGCGCTGTGCACCGGCAATCCGGAAAGACTGCCGGGCAAGAGCTACAAGACCGGCATCTTCAAACATGCCGTCAACGGCGCGGTGATGATCGATGCCGAAGGTCTGGTCGGCGATGCCATCTGCAACCGCAAACACCATGGCGGTGTCGATCAGGCTGTTTATGTCGAGGGATCGCTGACGCTCGACTGGTGGAGCAGCGAGCTCGGTCGGCCATACGAGCCCGGCACTTTCGGCGAAAACATGGTGATCTCGGATCTCGACAATCGCGATGTCGCCGTCGGTGACCGCTTCGTGATCGGCGCTCTCGTCCTCGAAGTCACCGCGTGCCGCATCCCCTGCGCCACGTTTGCCGCCAGGATGGCCGATCCGAAATTCGTCAAACGTTATACCGCCGCCGCCCGTCCCGGCATTTATTGCCGTGTCATCCGGAGCGGCGTGGCCAAGGCCGGAATGTCGGTGGAATGCACGCCCTTTCACGGAGCCAAGATCACCATGCCGGAGCTGATGGAGACTTTCGGTCGACGGCTTCGGGCGGCAGATCGGGCGCGATATCTCGCCGCCCCAATTCACTACAAACTGCGGGCTATGTTGGAATCCGAGAGCGACGAAGCGCGCTAGATCGGACTTTGGGCCTTGAATAGGTGCGCCCGTCTCAGAACGGCAGCTTGAAGCCCGGCGGGATCGGAAGGCCGGCGGTCAGAGCCTTGGTCTTTTCGGCGGCGAGCGCCTCGGCCTTTTCCTTGGCGTCCTTGTGAGCGGCGACGATCAGGTCCTCGAGGATCTCGACATCGTCTTCCTTGAACAGCGACGGGTCGATCTTCAGGCTCTTCAGCTCGCCCTTGCCTGACATGACGACGGCGACGAGGCCGCCGCCCGCCTTGCCTTCGGCCGTGAGCTCGGCGATCTCCGCCTGCATCTGCTCCATCTTGGCCTGCATTTCCTTGACTTTGCCCATCATGCCCATGATGTCGCGCATCGTCTCGCTCCTTGTTGAACTTTTAGAATTCCATGTCGTCGCCGGGCAGGATGTCACCTTCCTCGGATTCGGCGGCAGCCGGCGGCGTCGCCTCGCCTTCCTCGTCCGGTTCGGGCGCCCGCACGCGCACGTCGATGATCTTGGCGCCCGGAAAATGCGCCAGGATCGCCGCGACATCGGGATCTTGACGCGCATCGCTGACGCGCTGTTCCTGTGCCTTGGCTTCCGCCTCCACCATCGTCGGCCCGCCCTCTTCGCGGCTGGTGCTGACGATCCAGTGGATTCCGGTCCATTCCTTGAGCTTGACGGCGAGTTCGTTAAGCAGCGTGTTCGGGGCGCCCTCGGTGAGGTTCACGTCCAGCCGGCCCGGCTCGAGCCGCACCGGCCGCACGAAGTTGCGCACCAGTGCTTTCAATTTGACATCGCGCTTCTCGCCCGCGAGGTCGACGATGTCGCCGATCGAATTGACACGCACGAGCGGCTTCGGAGCCTCTGCAGGCTTTGCCTCGGTACGGCCGATATTCTGCGGTTCGGGATTGGGCACGGCGCGCAGCATCGCCGTCGGCCCTGAGGGTAGTGGCCGTGGTGTCGGCTCGGGTGCGCGCGCCGCGACACTGCTCTGATAGGGGACCCGCGTTCCGCTGCCGCCGCCGTTGCCGGAAGGCGAAGGGGAGGGCCGCGGACCGGCATTGTCGCCGGAAAATTCGGCAAGCCGCCGCGCCGCATCCTCGGGCGCTGGCAGGTGTGCGGCATGTGCAAGTCGGATCAGCACCATCTCGGCTGCTCCTGCCGTCCGCGACGAGCCTTCCGTTTCCGGAATGCCCTTCAGCAGCATCTGCCAGATGCGCGACAGCGTCGTCACCGCAACACCCTTGGCGAATTCCGCCGCCTTGGTGCGTTCGATCTCGCTGAGCGACGGGTCGTTTGCCGCATCCGGCACATATTTCAGCCGCGTCACCAGATGGGTGAAATCGGCAAGGTCGGTCAGCACCACCACCGGATTGGCGCCGGCCTCGTACTGGCTCTGGAACTCGCCGAGTGCGGCGGCCACGTCGCCTTTGATGACGTGCTGGAAGAGATCGACGATCCGGGCACGGTCGGCAAGTCCGAGCATGCCGCGCACGGCTTCCGCCTGCACGGCGCCGGCGCCATGGGCGATCGCCTGGTCAAGCAGCGACAGGCCGTCGCGCGCTGAGCCTTCGGCAGCACGCGCAATCATCGCCAGCGCGTCCGCTTCCGCCTCGATGCCTTCCTTGGCGGCGATAGTTGAAAACAGCCCGACAAGATCGGAGGCGCTGATGCGGCGCAGGTCGAAGCGCTGGCAGCGCGACAGCACGGTGATCGGCACCTTGCGGATCTCGGTGGTGGCGAAGATGAATTTCACATGCTCCGGCGGCTCTTCGAGCGTCTTCAACAGGCCGTTGAAGGCCTGCGTCGACAGCATGTGCACTTCGTCGATGATATAGACCTTGTAGCGCGCCGAAACCGGTCGGTAGCGCACCTGCTCGATGATCTCTCTTATATCGTCGATACCGGTATGGGAGGCGGCATCCATCTCGATCACGTCGACATGCCGGCCTTCCATGATTGCCTGGCAGTGTTCGCCGGGCACGCGCAGATCGATCGTCGGCTTGTCGATGTCGGCTGTCTTGTAGTTCAGCGCCCGCGCCAGGATGCGCGCCGTCGTCGTCTTGCCGACGCCGCGCACGCCGGTCAGCATGTAAGCCTGGGCGATGCGGCCGGTTTCGAAGGCATTGGTGAGGGTGCGGACCATCGGCTCCTGGCCGACCATCAGGTCCGTGAAATCCTTGGGGCGGTATTTGCGAGCCAGCACCCGGTACCCGGTGCCCGTCGAGGCGGCATCTTTTGATTGTCGCTCGGTGTCGCTCATCGCCCTGCTTGTCGCCCGGATCGTCGGGCACTTCGTGGAGAGAAGGTGGGAGGCTGGCACGATGACCCGTGCCGGGCTCGTTAGGGCTGCTTCCTTCCGGACCTGACCCGGTTGGCGAGTGGCTCGTCCACCACCAACCTCCCGGATGCACATATCGGCAATATCGTCATCAAAAGCAAGCCAACATGCAAAAAAACTGCTAGTCGTTGGAAAACATGAGGAGAATGCCCTTTGAACGGTTTCGTGCTCGACCCCCGGCTGGAAAACGATAGCGTCAGCATCATGGTTACCGGTCTCTGCGATCTGAGATTGTCGAGGGATGCCCGCTGGCCCTGGCTCATTCTTGTGCCGCGCCGGGCCGATATCACCGAAATCTTCGAACTGACGCCGCTCGACCAGGTGCTGCTCGCCTTCGAGACGGAACTGGTCTCCAAAGCCCTGAAGGAGATCACCGGCGCGACAAAAATCAATGTCGGGGCTCTTGGCAATATCGTCCGCCAGCTTCATGTTCATGTCATTGCCCGCTTCGTAGGCGATGCCAACTGGCCGGGTCCCGTCTGGGGCTTCGGGCGCGCGGAACCCTACGAAGACGGAAAGAGAGATGAATTCACAGTGAAGCTGCGGGAAGCCCTTTCATCATGAGTCATTCGCTTTTCGATTCGGATGTGCCGCATCCGGAACCCAGCAATCTCACGGCCTTTGCCGCCAATGACCTCAATCGCGATTCCGAGCATCGCGACGAACAGTCCGTCGAAAAGGCGCTGGCCAAGGACGGCACCCATATCTTCGCCTTCGCCGGGGATAAGCTGGTGCTGAAGCATGACGGCCAGGTGCTTGATCCGCTCTTTGCCCGCTATGAGCTCCAGGAATTGCAGCCGGATTGGGATGAGACGGTGCTTCTCGGTTATCGTAAATCAGGCGAGCCGCGCCTTGCCGTTCCCGTCGGCATCGGCGTCGACGACCTCACCAGCCAATACAAGCCCGCCGATGGTCGCACGCTGTTTCGCGAAATGCTGATCGACGAGGTGTTGCTCGGCGAATTCGCCCAGGCCGCCAGCCTCATCCGCTGGAATGGCGACAACCGCTTCTGCGGCCGCTGCGGCTCGGCGATGGAGATCCACATCGGCGGCTACAAGCGTGTCTGCGCCGCCTGCCAACACATGATCTTTCCCCGCACCGATCCCGTCGTCATCATGCTGACGATCGACGAGAAACGCGACCTCTGCCTGCTCGGCCGCAGCCCGCATTTCGCGCCCGGCATGTATTCCTGCCTTGCCGGCTTCGTCGAACCCGGCGAGACCATCGAGAATGCCGTGCGTCGCGAAACGCTGGAAGAATCCGGCATCCGCACCGGCCGCATCCGCTACCACGCCTCGCAGCCCTGGCCGATGCCGCATTCCCTGATGATCGGCTGTTACGCCGAGGCGAAATCCACCGAAATCAACCGCGACGAGACGGAACTCGAGGATTGCCGCTGGTTCACCCGCGAGGAAACGATCGAGATGCTGGAACGCCCGAGCGCGACAGGCAAGGCCTCGCCGCCGAAAGGGGCGATCGCCCACCGCCTGATGCGCGACTGGGTGGAGTGGAAGCGCTAGCGTCATGCCGGTCGCCCGCTCGGAACGGCTGCTGACGCTGCTGCAGACGCTCCGGCGTTACCGCCGGCCGGTGACCGGCACGGTGCTGGCTGAGGAGACCGGCGTCAGCCTGCGCACGCTGTATCGCGATATTGCCAGCCTGCAGGCGCAGGGCGCGATGATCGAAGGCGAAGCCGGCATCGGTTATGTGCTGAAGCCGGGGTTCATGCTGCCGCCGATGATGTTTTCAGAAGAAGAGCTGGAGGCATTGGTGCTTGGCTCGCGCTGGGTGGCTCGCGCCGCCGAGCCGCGCCTTGCCGGCGCCGGCGCCGACGCGCTGGCCAAGATTGCCGCCGTGCTGCCGGCCGATATGCGGGAGATGATCGATTCGGCAGCCCTTTTCGTCGGCCCCAAACGCCGGGACGAGGACAAGGCCGATGTTTCGGCCATCCGCAAGGCGATCCGTCTGGAGCGCATCCTCGAACTGCATTATGGCGACGAGCAGGGCCGAATCTCGCGCCGTCGCGTCTGGCCTTTTGCGCTCGGTTATTTCGAGCATGTGCGTGTCCTCATGGCCTGGTGCGAACTGCGCCAGGATTTCCGCCATTTCCGCACCGACCGCATTATCGACATGGCGTTGCATGAGGTGCGTTATCCGCGCCGCCGCACGGTACTGCTCAAGGAGTGGCGTGAGACGCAGGACGTTCCGGTCGAGAACTAACGCTGCTGCCAGAAACTGTCAGTAGGCAGGGTTATTATGAGTACCATTCCACCAGGAAGGAGTACTGATCATGGTAACGCCTCCAGCCATTCATTTGACCAACGACCGCTTTACGGGCGACACCTTTGCCGATGTCATTTCGGCCGAAACTTTTGCCGATGTCCGCCAGTCGGCGCGCTCCGGCCTGCTGCATCTGGTCATCAATATTTTCAGGTTTCCCAAGGGGAACCGCACCAGCCTCGACCTTGAAGCAACGCCGGATTACCTAAAGCGCGACCTCGGCTTCATCGACGGACGCGGCCCGCACTGCGAGGACCGTTTCCCGCTTTAGGTCGCCTATCCCTTCCAACAATCTGCCTGACGAGAACGGGGCGTTGCGATCGCTACGCCCCGTCGCACCCTGCTGCCATGAATTGGCAGCAGGCGATCCCTCGCGGATTTATTTCACAACAACGGGAGAACCGAAATGACCAGCCCCAATCTCATAATCCTTTACGTCAAGGACCCGGCCGAAAGCGCCAGTTTCTACCGGAACCTCTTGAACCGCGAACCGGCCGTGGAAGCGCCGAATTTCGTCGCTTTTCCGCTCGAGGGCGGCTTCACGCTCGGCCTCTGGCGGCGCAGCAAGGTCGAGCCGCAGCCCTCCGCCATCGGCAACCGCGGCGAAGTGGCTTTCATGGTCGAGGGAGAAAATGCCGTCGCCAGGCACTATGAGGACTGGCGTCAACGCGGCCTGCCGATCGCCCAGGAACTGACCGAGCTGGATTTTGGCCCGACCTTCGTCGTGCTCGATCCTGACGGTCATCGCCTGCGCGTCTGTGAGCCGGATAAATAATCGCCGAATGACGAGGTCTGTTTAAGAACGGGGCCTGTTTAAAGCAGGCCTCGCATCGCGTGCCCCTTGTAGACGCCGAGAATCCTCACTTTCTCGGAGAAGAAGCGCAGTTCCTCCAATGCCCGGCGCACGTTCGGATCGTTCGGATGGCCTTCGATATCGGCGTAGAACTGCGTCGCCACGAATTTTCCGCCGAGCTGGTAGCTTTCCAACTTGGTCATATTGATATTGTTGGTGGCAAAACCGCCAAGCGCCTTATAGAGCGCGGCCGGAATGTTGCGGACGTTGAAGACGAAGGTGGTGACGACCTTTTCTTCCGCCGAATTCCGTTGTGCCCATTCTTCGTCACGGGACAGGATAACGAAACGGGTGACGTTGTTTTCAGTATCCTCGACATTCTCGGCGATGATCTCCAGACCGTAGAGATCGGCGGCAAGGCGCGGTGCCAAGGCGGCCATCGAGCGGTCGCCGGTTTCCTTCACGAGCTTTGCCGCCCCGGCCGTATCGCCGGCGATCACCGGCTTCCAGCCATTGGCGCGAACGATCTTGCGGCACTGGCCGAGCGCGTGGATATGGCTGTGCACCGTGCGGATCTCGTCCTTGGTCACCCCGGGCAGCACCATCAGCTGGAAACGGATCGGCATGAAATATTCGCCGATGATGTGCAGCCGCGATTCCGGCAGCAGATGGTGGATATCGGCGACGCGCCCGGCAATCGTGTTCTCGATCGGGATCATCCCGATGTCGGCGTCGCCGTTGTCGACCGCCGTGAACGCATCCTCGAAGGTCTGGCAGGGCAGCGGCTCCATGGTCGGAAACATGTCGCGGCTGGCCATGTCGGAATTGGCGCCGAACTCGCCCTGGAAGGCGATCCTGTTGGTCTTGATATTCATGATGGTTCCGTCAATTCGACTTTGCGGAGAGGATGCGCCGCGCTTTTTCGAGGTCGGCGGGAGTATCGACACCAAGCGGAACCGTGTCAACGATCTCGGCATCGATGCGCATGCCGGCCTCCAGTGCCCGCAATTGCTCCAGCGATTCGCGCTTTTCGAGCGTCGACGGACCGAGCGAGACGAATCGTTCAAGCGCTGCCCGCCGATAGGCATAAAGGCCGATATGGTGGTAGAGAGGCCCCTGACCGTAAGGCGCGGTTGCCCGGGTGAAATAGAGCGCATGCAGACGGGCGTCGGAAAGCGGCGAGCCGACGATCTTGACGATGTGCGGCGCGGTCTTGTCCTCCTCATTGTCGATTATGGTCGTCAGCGTCCCGATATCGACCGCCTCGTTTTCGAGAGGGCGCAAGGCTGCGCGCACCGTTTCCGGATCGATCGTCGGCAGATCGCCCTGGACGTTGACGATGATTTTCGCCTTTCCGTCCGGATCGACTTTCGTCAGCGCCTCGAAGATCCGATCGGAACCCGACTGATGATCCGTGCTGGTCATGACGACCTCGAAGCCGGCCGCGGCCACGGCATCGAACACTTGATCATCGTCGACGGCGACGACGACCCGGCCGATGGCCGCTTCCCTGGCGCGCAGCGCCACCTGAACGATCATCGGCAGGCCGCAAATATCGGCAAGCGGCTTGCCCGGAAGCCGAGTGGAGGCCATGCGCGCCGGGATCAATACGAGCACGCCGTCTAAATTTGAATCACTCATTGTTCGGGCCTTCTATTCCGGGCTGAAAAGTGTCAAAAAGTCTCACGCACAAGACCATTTAGACAGTTGCAACGATCCACCAAAAGACATAGGTTCCGCGCGATTTCAAGATGGTCCGGTTTATGGTCTGCCGGCTGCAAGGGGAGCATTGCAGATGAATTCATACGTCAATACGGCCGTGGGGGCGCTGCTCGGGACGATTTTCGTTCTGATGTCTGTCTCCATCGCGTCCGAAGGGATCTTCCATTCCGAAGCGCCGGAAAAGGAAGGTTTCGCGATCGTTGCCGAAGAGGCGCCCGCCGCTGGTGGTGAGGCTGCGCCTGCCGTTGCCGTTCCGATCGCGCAATTGCTCGCTTCTGCAGATGCCAAGGCCGGTGAAACGGTCTTCAAGAAGTGTCAGGCCTGTCATGACGGCACCAAAGGGGGACCGAACAAGGTCGGTCCCAACCTCTTTGGTGTCGTAGATCGCCCGATCGCCTCGCATGAAGGCTTCGCCTATTCCGCTCCCATGAAGGATTTCTCCAAGGGCGGCAGCGAGAAGTGGACTTTCGAATATCTCAACAAGTTCCTGCTGGCGCCGAAGAAGGACGTTCCCGGCACTGCGATGGGCTTCGCCGGTCTGGCGAAGGATCAGGATCGCGCCAACGTCATCCTCTACCTGCACACGCTGGCCGATTCGCCGGTGCCGCTGCCGGATCCGAAAACCGCGACGCAGTGACGCAGCAGGACAATCGCATGGTATGGAAGCCCGGCCCGCAAGCCGGGCTTTCGTTTTGCGGAGATCCGCCAAGCAATTCCAGGCAAAGCGCGAAGTGGTTTTGCCGGGAATCGCGTAAAAAAGCTGAACCGCTCTAGGCGCCGAGGAAATAGGCCCAGAGCGAGACCGTGATGGCGCCGAGCGCCGTCGTCACCGTGATAGTCGAGGCGGCAAGGCTGTGACCGACGCCGAAGCGGTTGGCGATCAGCCAGGCGTTGACGCCCGTCGGTACGGAGGAAGTCAGCACGATCGCTGCCGTCCATTCGGGGCTGAGGCCGAGGAGATGGCTCGCCGCCCACACGCAACCGGGCAGCAGTAGCAGCTTGCATGTCGAGGTGACGCTGGCGATGCCGACATTGCCGGAGACGCCGTATTTCTCCAGCGCCATGCCGAGCGATATCAGCGCCGCCGGACCGGCGATGCCGGCGATCTGCCCGACGACCGATGCCACCGCCGTCGGCATGGTGAGACCGGAAAGATGCACGGCCATGCCGGCCGCAAGCCCGATCACCAGCGGGTTGCGCACGAGATTGATGGCGATCTGGCGTAGCACGAACATCATGCTGCGGTCGCTTTTGCCGTCGATCTTGCGCTCGGCATGCTCCATCAGCACCGTGCCCGCGACCATCATGACAGGCAGATGCACGGCAAGCAGGATCGACAGCGCCACCAGCCCCTCGTCGCCGACGGTACGCTCGACCAGCGGCAGTCCGATAAAGACATTGTTGGCGAAGGCCGAGGAAACGCCGGCCAAGACACCGATGCGTTCGTCGCGGCCGAAGAGCCGCGTGGCGGCGAGATGGCCGGCCGTCCAGGTGATGGCGACGCCGGAAAAATAGACGATCCAGAGCCGGAAGGGCGAGGCGCCATGAAAATCCGCCTCGGCGATGGTGCGAAAGAGCAGCAGCGGCACGGCGATCTTGAAGACGAATTCGCCGAGCGCATCGCCGACATTCGATGCCATCAGGCCGCTGCGGACGATCACCCAGCCGATGAGAATCAGGAGGAAGATGGGAAGGACGTCGAGAATGATGGCTGACATGAGGGAGGTTGCTCTGCGCGGGGAGTATCCGACATCTACAGCGTCGCGCGCTTTTCAGATGCGCAAAGGACACTGCAGCACTTTGAATTCCTGCATATTCCGTAAAGCGGAATCGATTTACGGAATTATTGAGTACCAGCAAACTGTTTGGATTGAAAAGGCCATCACCGCCCGATCCGGCAGCCGGGGCACCCAAAGGCAAAAAAAGCGGGCTCAGCCCGCTTTTCCGCTCCGGCCCTGCCGGATATCCGGATCACAAAGCTGCCAGTTCATCCGTGGTCAGCATCGCGCCGGTAAGATCGAAGGGTCATCCCTCGTGCGCCCGGCTGCAACTGAAAGCTGCTCATGCCGGTCTTCCTGCGAGTATTTCTAGATTTTGAAAATGACAGCGACATGACGAATAGGCGGCACTTTTGCGAAGAAATAGAAGCGTCGTCCCATTTATCCTTCCAAACCGCGGAAATTTCGCTAAGACCAAACCCCGGCTATCACAAATCCGGGGACTTCCCTTTTCATGACAAGATTCGATGTTCTGACAGTCGGCAACGCAATCGTGGATATCATTGCCCGTTGCGACGACCAGTTCCTCATTGACAATCAGATCACCAAAGCGGCGATGAACCTCATCGATGCCGAACGCGCCGAACTTCTATATTCGCGCATGGGACCGGCGCTCGAAGCCTCCGGCGGCAGCGCCGGCAATACCGCGGCGGGCGTGGCTAACCTCGGCGGCAAGGCTGCCTATTTCGGCAATGTCGCCGCCGATCAGCTCGGTGACATCTTCACCCACGACATCCGCGCCCAGGGCGTCCACTATCAGACCCGGCCCAAGGGCACTTTCCCGCCGACGGCGCGCTCGATGATCTTCGTCACCGAGGACGGCGAGCGTTCGATGAACACCTATCTCGGCGCCTGCGTCGAGCTCGGCCCCGAAGACGTCGAGCCCGACGTCGTCGCCGACGCCAAGGTCACCTATTTCGAAGGTTATCTCTGGGATCCGCCACGCGCCAAGGAAGCGATTCTCGACTGTGCCCGCATCGCCCACGAAAACGGCCGCGAAATGTCGATGACGCTGTCCGACAGTTTCTGCGTCGGCCGCTACCGCGGCGAATTCCTCGATCTGATGCGCTCCGGCAAGGTCGATATCGTCTTCGCCAATCGCCAGGAAGCGCTGTCGCTCTACGAGACCGATGATTTCGAGGAGGCGCTGAACAGGATCGCCGCCGATTGCAAGATCGCTGCCGTGACGATGAGCGAGCATGGCGCCGTCATCCTGAAGGGCAACGAGCGTTTTTACGTCGATGCGATCCGGATCAGGGAAGTTGTCGATACGACGGGCGCCGGCGACCTCTTCGCCTCCGGTTTCCTCTATGGCTACACCCAGGGGCGCTCTCTGGAGGATTGCGGCAAGCTCGGCTGCCTGGCCGCCGGCATCGTCATTCAGCAGATCGGCCCGCGCCCGATGACCTCGCTTGCCGAGGCCGCCAAACAGGCAGGGCTTATTTAAAGGCTTCGCCGGGATAGGCGCCCCAGATCTCCGACTGCGCCACCCAGCCGGAGGCACCTTCGGTTTCGGCCCGGCACCAGTCGCCGTTGCATTCGCCGATCGTGATCATCACGCCGGGTTCCAGCTTGGCGACGATCGAGGCGGAGGGCAGCGCCTCGCGGCGCAGATTGACATAGACGCCCTTGCCTTTCGTCTTCATCCAGGGGGCGGCGATCGCCGCGCGCTGACCCGATAGCAGCGACTGGTTGACCCAGCCTTCGGTCCCGTCGGCATCGCGGATGCGGCGCCAGTTGTCGTATTCCTGGATGATTTCCACCGGCAGGCCGGATTTCAGGTACATCCACGAGACGGCGTAATCCGTTCCCGGGCCGATGCGCAGATTGACGCGCTTGGATTTCAGGGTGACGAAACGCGGCAATGGCAATCCGCTTGGACCTTTGGCCGCCTGCGCATGGGCGAATTCGACGGTTCCCATGGATGTAGCCAGAGCGATGGCAAGGGCGAGGCAGGACTTCAGAACTTTGCTGCGCATGGAGGTTTCCGTTTGCTCGAATTCGCGGGCAGGCCCGGCCTGCTCGCGGTCCGGGCTCTGACATTCCCCGGCTGCACCGCGAGTTTTGTTTGTCTTCGCGTGCGGGTCTGGTAGAAAATGCCCGGAATGGGAAAATTATCACCCCTCTTGGTTAAAGACCTCTGAACAAGGCACCACAGCCAGCCATGACAGCGAAGAAAAAACCGAAGGTCTACATCACCCGCAAGCTGCCCGATGCCGTCGAAACCCGCATGCGCGAGCTCTTCGACGCCGAGCTGAACATCGACGATGCGCCGCGTTCCGTTCCCGAGCTTGTCGCCGCGGTCAAGACCGCCGACGTGCTGGTGCCGACCGTCACCGACCGCATCGACGCGGCGCTGATCGAACAGGCGGGGCCACAGATGAAGCTGATTGCGAGCTTCTCCAACGGCACCGATCACATCGACGTCGAGGCGGCGGCGCGCAAGGGCATCACCGTCACCAACACGCCGAACGTCCTGACCGAGGACACCGCCGACATGACCATGGCGCTGATTCTCGCTGTTCCGAGAAGGCTTGGTGAGGGCGCGCGTGTGCTGACCGACAAGCCGGGCGAATGGGCCGGCTGGTCTCCCACCTGGATGCTCGGCCGGCGCATTCACGGCAAGCGCATCGGCATCGTCGGCATGGGCCGCATCGGTACGGCGGTGGCCCGCCGCGCCAAGTCGTTCGGCCTGTCGATCCACTATCACAACCGCAAACGCGTCAATCCAGCCGTCGAGGACGAGTTGGAGGCGACCTATTGGGAAAGCCTCGACCAGATGCTCGCCCGCGTCGACATCGTTTCGATCAATTGTCCGTCGACGCCGGCGACCTTCCACCTGATTTCGGCGCGCCGTCTGGCGCTGCTGCAGCCGACGGCCTATCTCGTCAACACCGCGCGCGGCGACGTGGTCGATGAGGCTGCGCTGATCAAATGCCTCAGGGAGGGCCGGATTGCCGGCGCCGGCCTCGACGTCTTCGAAAACGAGCCTGCCGTCAACCCGAAGCTCGTCAAACTCGCCAATGAGGGCAAGGTCGTGCTGCTGCCGCATATGAGTTCGGCGACGATCGAAGGCCGCATCGATATGGGCGACAAGGTCATCATCAATATCCGCACCTTCATCGACGGTCACAGGCCGCCCAATCGGGTGCTGCCGGGGCGTTGAAGCCGTGCATTTGATTTAGACGGGGCGAATCGTCGGCGCAATGGCCTTGCGCATCTCGATGAACGTCGTCCGGGCAAAGCCGGGATGCGCTTTCTCGGCGGTTCTGGAAAATCCCCAGGCGGCAAAGACGGTATGATTTTCCGTGAGCTCGATCCGCGTTTCCAGCCGCAAGGCGGGAAGGTCGAGCGATGCGGCCGTTTCCTCGGCAATCGTCAGCAGCCGCTTGCCAATGCCCTTTCCCTGCGCTTCGGGCAGAACGGCGAGTTTGCCGACATAGAGACAATCGGCCTCCGGCCGCAGGAAGAGGCAGCCGATCAGCTTTTCGCCGTCGATGGCGACATGGCCGATCTCGGCCCTGGCCTTTTCGGCCAGTGACTCGGTCGTGAGCTTGAGCGCCGAGGATGGCGGGTCGATCCTGCCGTTCATGGAAGCGAAGGCGGCGAGGATGAGCGCGAGCAGTTCGTCCCAGCGCGTGAAGCTCTGGTCGAGAGGGACGATTGTCATCCGGTCTGCCTCTCCCGCGTGCGGCGTCTTCTGTAGCGGACCGTGTCGAAGCGGGCCGAGAGCGCGTCGTAGAGCAGCAGCCGTCCGACCAGTGGTTCGCCGGTGCCGGTGATGAGCTTGATCGCTTCCATCGCCATCATCGTGCCGATGACGCCGGTCAGCGCGCCGATGATGCCGGCCTCGGCGCAGGCAGGAATGAGCCCCGCCGGCGGCGCTTCCGGAAAGAGGTCACGATAACAAGGGTAGAGTGTTCCGTCCTCGGTACTCTCATAGGGCTTGAGAACCGTCAGCGAACCGTCGAAACGGCCGACGGCGCCGGTGACGAGCGGAATGCGCGCTTCCTCGGCCGCATCGGCGGCGGCATAACGCGTGTCGAAATTGTCGGAGCCGTCGATCAGCAGATCGAAGCCGGAGAGCTGACGGCGGGCGGCCTCCGGGGAAAAGCGTTCCTCGAAGCGGATCAGCCGGACATGCGGATTGAGCCGGGCGATGGCGAAGGCAGCACTCTCCGTCTTCAACTCGCCGATCGTTCCGGAATCATGGATCACCTGGCGCTGCAGGTTGGAGAGCGACACCCGGTCGTCGTCGACGATACCGAGCGTGCCGACGCCGGCTGCGGCCAGATATTGCAGGATCGGCGCGCCGAGGCCGCCGGCGCCGATCACCAGCACGCGGGCGGCTTTCAGTTTCTGCTGGCCGGCGCCCCCGATCTCGGGGAGCAGGATGTGGCGGTGATAACGGGCGATTTCGTCCGGGCTGAGCGGTTCCATGGCACCGATGTTATCATGACGGCCGACGTCGGGAAAAGCTGCCTCGGTCATTCGAACACCCGTCCCTCCGCCACCGTGAAAAACTGCGCCCTGTCGCCCAGCGCCGAAAACATCGAGCGATCCGTTCCGGTCATGAAGGCCTGGCCGCCGAGCCCGTCGATGAGATCGAACAGCGCCGCGCGTCTATTCTCGTCGAGATGCGCTGCGATTTCGTCCAGCAGCAGGATCGGTGCATGGCCGGTGAGATTGCCGACGAGGCGCGCATGCGCAAGCACCAGGCCGACAAGCAATGCTTTCTGCTCGCCGGTGGAACAACGCTCCGCCTCCATCGCCTTTTCGCGGTGATGCACGATGAGATCGGCCCGGTGCGGCCCCTCGAGCGTGCGCCCTGCGCCGGCATCGCGATAGCGGCTCTCTGCCAGCATCGCCGCGTAATCGTCCTCGAGGTCGACCGAGGGGCGCGAAAATTGTCCGTCCATGAAGCCCGAGAGCTGCAGCGATGCCGAAGGGAAGGGCGAAGTCTCCCGCGTTTCTTCGATCAGCCGGGTCAGCAGGCCGAGCATCTCCTGGCGGGCGAGCGCCATGGCGATGCCGAGGCTTGCCATTTGCTCCTCGATGCCGGCGAGCCAGGAGGGATCGAAGCGGCCCTCGTCCAGCAATTTGTTGCGGCTGCGCATGGCGCGCTCGAAATCGCTGGCGCGGCGGCCATGGGCGGGATCGAGCGACAGCACCAGCCGGTCGAGAAAACGGCGCCGGTCGGAAGAGGCGCCGGTAAAGAGGCCGTCCATCGCCGGCGTCAACCAGAGAAGGCGCAGGTGGTCGGTCAACTCGTCGGCAGTCTTTGCCGGGGTGCCGTTGATGCGCAGCCTGCGGGTGGTGGTCTCCTCGCCTGTTTCGATGCCGGTGCCGATCTCGACGTCGCCCTCCATGCCGTCGAGTGCGGCGAAGATCGAAAAGCCGCCGGCCGCGCCGACCCGGGTTATATCGCCATAGGCGGCGCGGCGCAGACCGCGGCCGGGCGAAAGCAGCGAGACGGCCTCCATGAGATTGGTCTTGCCGGCGCCGTTGTCTCCCGTGAGCACGGCGTGTCGACCGTCAAGGGTAAGGGCCGCCGCCGCATAATTGCGGAAGTCGGTCAGCTTCAGACGGGAAAGAGAAACCTTGTGCGGCATTGAATGTCCGGAATCGTGAAGCGTGACAGCTAAGCCTAAGCGGCGTTGATGGCAAGGCTGACAGCTTGACGGCCGTGGATCGCGTGCCCTGGTGGTGTCGCAGCGAGGCTTGGGGGCCACATGGGGATAAGTTCAGGGCGCGAAATACCGCGGGGGCATATTTTCCGGCAGATCCCGTGACCGAGGTCCTGGCGTCCGGCATCCTTCCGATGTAACGGTCAGCATGCCGCCCTCTAATCAGCTAAAAATACAACCTGAGAGAGGATGATCCCATATCGCTGGACCGATACCGTCGACGGTCACGCTCAATGTCGTCAAGCGCCAGATATTCGGGCTTTTGCCGCATTCCCTTGAGGCCACTGACGTAACGTAAGGTCCAAAAAAAGTCGGTTGAAATTTGCAACTGTAGGGTTGAGTTATCCCGTGAAAACGATATGGTAAACGAACCGTTTACGTATCAGAGAGTGATGAAGTGCCAGATCCGGTTGATATTATCGTTGGTCGCAACGTAAGACAGTTTCGCGCTCTTCGCCGTGTTTCCCAGCTCGAGCTTGGCGAAGCACTCGGACTGACTTTCCAGCAGATCCAGAAATACGAAAAGGGGACGAACCGCGTTTCCGCCAGCAAGCTGCATCAGATCGCGGTTTTTCTCGATGTCGATATCTCTGCTCTTTTCGAGGGAGCCGGCATATCGCAATTCGGCAGCCGTATCGAACTCAGCCCCGACGCCTATGCGCTTGCGCTGAGCTACGACAAGCTGAGCTCACCGGCAGGCAAGGAAGCGGTCAAGACCATTGTCACCCTCATGACAGGCGAAGCGGCAGAAACCGCCGTCTGATCCCTGCCGCCGGCTCACCGAAAAGCACGATCTGTTCCGGGCCTGAATTATGTCCGGATAGATATGGCTGTGCAGCGGTTGGGGAACGGCGTGCATCAGGACAGAGACTGGAAGCAGGTCACCTGAATGAGGTTCGATATCGCGTTTTAGTGAATCTCGCATTCGTGCAGCGCCATCAGCAGGTCGTCCTGCGTCTGGTGGCCGGCATGATAGAGGTCGATCGCGATGCTGGCGATCGAAAGGCCCTGCTGGCTGCGAAGCTTGATATTGCGCTCGGCGCACCATGTGTAGATGGCGCCGGCGAGAACGTCGACGTCTTCGGACTGAGAGGAAAAGGCTGGCGCCATGGTCGATACCCTTGGTTTGGTTGTTCCCACTAGAGCATTTCCGTTTTTCTCCGATTCACGGAAATGCTCTATCTTTTTGTTTATTCCCGGCAAAAGCGTTTCACGCTTTGCCTGGCAAAACCGCTGCGCACTTTTGCTGCAATTGCTCTAAAGCACGTCGCGTCGAGCAAAGGATGCTCTATCGCTTCGAACCTGGGCATCGTCTCTTCCGAATATCGCTTCCGGTTTTCGGTGTTGTGCGCTGACGGCAGAGACTGAATTCATTTGGAAAACTTGCAAGCGGCATCATCTGGCTGCGTTAATGCAAGTCGTCTTCCCTCGCGCCGCCGTGTCGTTCTGGAACAGATTTCCCGGCACGAGCGGCGAATGTCGCAAATTGGGACTCGCGCAACAAAAAGCCGGAGACGTTTCCGTCCCCGGCTTTAGAGATAGGCGTGTCGATCGCCGCTCAGCCCTCGAAGAATTCCTTCATCCGGGCAAAGAAGCCCGTCGATTCAGGATTGTTCTCCTTGGAGGAAAGCTGCTCGAATTCCTGAAGCAGTTCGCGCTGGCGCTTGGTGAGCTTCTGCGGTGTCTCGATCTGGATCTGGATGTAGAGGTCGCCCGTCTGTGCCGAACGCAGCACCGGCATGCCCTTGCCCTTGAGGCGGAACTGTTTGCCGGCCTGCGTGCCCTCGGGCACGCTCACGCGCGACTTGGTGCCGTCGAGCGTCGCCACGTCGAAGGTGCCGCCGAGCGCGGCCGTCGTCATCGAGATCGGAACGGCGCAATAGAGATCGGCTCCGTCGCGCTGGTAGAATTCATGCGGTTTGACGGACAGGAAGATATAGAGGTCACCGGCCGGTCCGCCGCGGGCGCCGGCTTCGCCTTCGCCCTGCAGGCGGATGCGCGTACCGTCCTCGATGCCGGCGGGAATGTTGACCGAGAGCGAACGCTCTTCCGTCACCCGGCCCTGGCCATGGCACTTCGGGCAGGGGTCGGGAATGATCTGGCCGCGGCCGTGGCAGGTCGGGCAGGTCCGCTCGATCGAGAAGAAGCCCTGGGCCGCGCGCACGCGTCCCGATCCCTGGCAGGTGCCGCAGTTCTTCGGCTGTGTGCCGGGCTTGGCGCCAGAGCCCGAACAGACGTCGCAGGTGATCGACGTGGGAACGCGGATCTGCGCCGTCTTGCCGGAGAAAGATTCTTCCAGCGTTATTTCCATGTTGTAGCGAAGATCGGCGCCGCGCTCGCGGCCGCCCGACGAGCGCTGGCGCGCGCGCCCTCCACCCATCATCTCGCCGAAGATATCCTCGAAAATGTCGGAGAAGCCGCCGCCGGCAAATCCGCCGCCACCGCCGCCCATGCCGCCCTGCTCGAAGGCCGCATGGCCATAACGGTCATAGGCCGCCCGCTTCTGCGGGTCCTTGAGCATCTCGTAGGCTTCGTTGATTTCCTTGAACTTGCGTTCGGCGTCCTTGTCATCCGGGTTCTTGTCCGGATGGAATTTCATCGCCAGTTTGCGGAAGGCGCTCTTCAGCTCTTTCTCGTCCGCCGTCTTGGCTACACCCAGAGTTTCGTAATAGTCCGCTTTTGCCATTAAGGATTAAACCCCGGAAATGGATTTCCGGCTGCCATGGTGAGCAGCCGGATCAGGTGTTGAAGCATAACCACGCCGTCGCGGATTACGCGGACTTCTTGCGGTCGTCGTCCTTGATTTCCTCGTAGTCGGCATCGACGACATTGTCGCCGCCTTCCGCGGAGGCATCGCCGGCAGCGCCGCCTTCGGCCTGCTGTGCTTCATAGATCGCCTGGCCGAGCTTCATCGACACTTCCATCAGCGTCTGGGTCTTGGCCTTGATGTCGTCGGCATCCGGCTCGGAGGCTTCCGAAGCCGTCTTCAGCGCGGCGATCGCATCCGAGATCGCGGTGCGGTCGGCCTCGGAAACCTTGTCGCCGTAATCCTTCAGCGACTTTTCTGTCGAATGGATCAGGCTTTCGGCCTGGTTCCGGGCTTCGACGGCCTCGCGGCGCTTCTTGTCCTCGGTGGCATGGGCTTCAGCATCCTTGACCATCTTCTCGATGTCGGCGTCGGAAAGGCCGCCGGAAGCCTGGATGCGGATCTGCTGTTCCTTGCCGGTGCCCTTGTCCTTGGCCGAAACCTGCACGATGCCGTTGGCGTCGATGTCGAAGGTGACTTCGATCTGCGGCATGCCGCGCGGCGACGGCGGCAGACCGACGAGGTCGAACTGGCCGAGCAGCTTGTTGTCGGCGGCCATTTCGCGCTCGCCCTGCGAAACGCGGATGGTGACGGCCTGCTGGTTGTCTTCGGCGGTCGAGAAGGTCTGGCTCTTCTTCGTCGGGATCGTCGTGTTGCGTTCGATCAGACGGGTGAAGACACCGCCGAGCGTTTCGATGCCGAGCGACAGCGGCGTCACGTCGAGGAGCAGCACGTCCTTGACGTCGCCCTGCAGAACGCCGGCCTGGATGGCGGCGCCAAGCGCCACGACTTCATCCGGGTTGACGCCCTTGTGCGGCTCCTTGCCGAACAGCTGCTTGACGACTTCCTGGACCTTCGGCATGCGGCTCATACCGCCGACGAGAACCACTTCGTCGATTTCGGCGGCGGTAACGCCGGCATCCTTGAGGGCTGCCTTGCACGGCGCGATGGTGCGCTGGACGAGATCGTCGACCAGGCTTTCGAGCTTGGCGCGGGTCAGCTTCAGCGTCAGATGCTTCGGACCGGAGGCGTCGGCGGTGATGAACGGCAGGTTGATTTCGGTCTGCTGCGAGGACGACAGCTCGATCTTAGCCTTTTCGGCAGCTTCCTTGAGGCGCTGCAGGGCAAGCTTGTCGTTCTTCAGGTCGATGCCGTTGTCCTTCTTGAACTCGGCGACGAGATATTCGACGAGACGCATGTCGAAGTCTTCACCGCCGAGGAAGGTATCGCCGTTGGTGGACTTCACTTCGAAGACGCCGTCGCCGATCTCAAGGATCGAAATATCGAAGGTGCCGCCGCCAAGGTCGTAGACAGCGATGGTCTTGCCGTCCTTCTTGTCGAGGCCGTAGGCGAGGGCTGCAGCGGTCGGCTCGTTGATGATGCGCAGGACTTCAAGACCGGCGATGCGGCCGGCATCCTTGGTTGCCTGGCGCTGCGCGTCGTTGAAGTAGGCGGGAACGGTGATGACGGCCTTTTCGACCTTTTCGCCGAGATAGGATTCGGCGGTTTCCTTCATCTTCTGAAGGATCATCGCGGAAATCTGTGCGGGCGAATAGCCCTTGCCATTGGCTTCGACCCAGGCATCGCCATTGTCGCCCTTGACGATGGTGAAGGGAACGAGGTGCTTGTCCTTCTCGACGGTCGGATCTTCGTAGCGGCGGCCGATCAGGCGCTTGACCGCAAAGAGCGTGTTCGTCGGGTTGGTGACTGCCTGGCGCTTGGCCGGCTGGCCGACGAGGCGTTCGCCATCATCGGAAAATGCCACCATGGAAGGGGTCGTGCGTGCACCTTCCGCATTCTCGATAACCTTGGCGTCCTTGCCGTCCATGACTGCGACGCAGGAATTTGTCGTTCCAAGGTCGATACCAATTACTTTTGCCATGTCATTCTCTCCTTGAAGCAAGCTGTCGGAACCCCGAGAAGGCATTTCCCTGACAGCCCCTTACGGGATGGGTCTACTTAAGATTACGCAATCGTGATTGCGGTGATGCGGCGTATATAAGGAGCGGTTTTCTGGACTGCAAGGCGAGAAATGGCCCGGAATCCGGCAAAACGAATGTGTTGCATTCAATTTTGACAGTCGCCGGGAAAGAGCTTGCCTCATGTCCGCAAAGCGGTCGATATCTAGAGCATCGGCCTTGCGCCGGGCATGCAGCAAAGGATCTCACTGGCCCATGATCAGATCGAGCAGCGTCGTGCGCCGCGGTTGCACGGAAGAGGTCGTCTGCGGCCCGCCGACATCGCCCGGCGGCACCATGCCCTCATAGCCGGAACCGCCGCCTTCGGCAATGTCCGCAGGCGGAACCGGGCCGTTGCCGGAGGGCGCCGCCGGCTGCCGGGCAGGCGCTTGCGGATAGCGGTTTGCATTGTCGTTGCCGCCGAAGACGCCGGAAATGATGCCGCCGATCGTCGACGGCGGCGCCTCCGCCGTCATCGGTTGCCCGCCGCCCGACTGTGCACTACCCCCTTGTCCATCACCGGGGGCCGTCTGTGCCATCGGCTGACCACTGTTCGGATCGGCAGTCAACTGGCCGTTGCCGAAGAGCGGCGCCGGCGAAAGACCTTTGTGGGCGGCGATCATGAATTCCTTCCAGGCCTTTGCGGGCAAGCCGCCGCCGGTCACCTTCTTCATCGGCTTGCCGTCGTCATTGCCGAACCAGACGCCGGTGGTGAGGTTGCTGGTGAAGCCGACGAAGAGCGCGTCGCGCGAATTCTGCGTCGTGCCGGTCTTTCCGGCGGCCTGCCAGCCGGGGATCTTGGCGCTCTTGCCGGTGCCGTTGTCTATGACGCCCATCATCATTGCATCCATCTCGGCGACGATCTGCTCGGAGAGCACGCGCGGCGGGCTGTCATAGGTATTTTCGTACAGAACCTTGCCCTCGGCGGTCGTCACCCGGCGGATGACGTGCGGCGTCGCCTTGTAGCCGCCGTTCATGAAGGCGGCATAGGAGGCAGTGAGTTCCATCAGCGACACTTCGGACGTGCCGAGCGCGATCGAGGCGTTCGGCTGCAGTTCGCTTTCGATGCCGAGCCGGTGGGCAAGCTTGATCACCTGATCCGGCCCGTCATACATCACCAGTTGGGCGGCCACCGTGTTCAGCGACTTGGCAAGGGCGGTCGCCAGCGTCACTTCGCCATTGTATTTCTTCTCATAATTTTCCGGTGTCCAGTCGCCGATCCGGATCGGCGCGTCGTTGAACACCGAGTAGGGCGTCAGCCCTTTCTCGAGTGCGGCGGCATAGACGAAGGGCTTGAACGAGGAACCCGGCTGGCGCTTCGCCTTGACGGCGCGGTTGAACTGGCTCGTCGCATAGTCCCTGCCGCCGACCAGCGCCCGGATCGCGCCGGTGCCGTCGATCGAGACGAGGGCCGCCTGCGAGGCGTCGAGCTTGCCGCCCTCCTTGTCGAGCACGTCGACCAGCGATTGCTCGGCCTTCTTTTCCAGCGATTTGTCGATCGTCGTATCGACGATGACGTCTTCCTTGACGTCGCCTATCAGGCCCGGCAGCTCGTCCATCACCATGTCGGCGACATAGTGCCCGGCGCCCGACCAGTAACTCTTGGCCGAAGCCGGGGTCTGCGACATCGCGGTCTTGACTTCGGAATCGGTGATGAAGCCCTGTTCGCGCATTGCCGCGAGCACAAGCTGCGCGCGTGCATTCGCCGCTTCCGCATCGCGGGCTGGCGAAAGCCGCGACGGCGCCTTGAGCAGGCCGGCCAGCACCGCGGCCTCGCCGAGGTTCACGTCACGCGCCGATTTGTTGAAATAGCGGCGCGAGGCCGCCTCCACGCCATAGGCGTTCGATCCGAAGAACACCCGGTTGAGATACATCGCAAGGATCTGGTCCTTGGTGTATTTCTGCTCCAGCCAGAGCGAGAGCAGCACCTCCTGCACCTTGCGTTCCAGCGTCCTCTCAGGGGAGAGGAAGAGGTTCTTGGCAAGCTGTTGTGTCAGTGTCGAGCCACCCTGCACCATGTGGCCGGCCGTGAAGTTGGTCACTACAGCCCGGCCGAGGCCGAGCGGATCGACGCCGAAATGCGAATAGAAACGCCGATCCTCGATGGCGATGACGGCTTCCGGAATATAGGGCGACATGTTTTCGAGCGACAGCGCCTCGCCGCCGGTGGCGCCGCGATTGGCGATGACGCTGCCGTCGACGGCGGTGATCTTGACGTTCGGCGGCCGTTCCGGGATCGCCCATGTGCTGGCGCTCGGCATGCGCGAGCCATAATAAACCACCAGCCCGGCAACGCCGATGCCGGCCCAGATGAAAAGCACGACGCACCAGTAGATCACGCGGCGCATGAAACCGAAAAGGCCGCCGCCGTCACGCTCCCGCGGCTCGCGCCGCCGCCGGGGGGCGGCACGCTGCGGCGGCGGTTTTGAACCGCCGCGGCGCTGGGATCGGCTGCCGGCGATGCGATCGTCGGCATCGAGCGAAAATTCGTCATCGTCGCGTGCCGGGCGGCCGCTGAAGGACGGTTCTATTCTGTCGCCTGATCTGCCTCTGCCTGCCATCGCGGACCGGTCATACCCCATGTTCGATCGCGAAGCTTGGCTTCGCACAACGGTGCACTTGCGGGCGCCGTGATCATCCGACTGAACTGTAAATGCGGCGATTTAACGGGGTGTTAATAATGGAAATCAAAGCAGATCGCGCAGGTAAAGCGCGTCGCGTCAAACCGCATTGATACGGTGCGCCGTAAGTCCCAAACCGCCACAGATTTCTCTGCGACATGCATTGGCCTTCAAAACTGCCGGGCCTCGTAATCGTCGAGCGTTTCCGGGTCCTGCTTATATTCCCACTCGCCCAGATGAAAGCGGCGCCAGATCTGGCCGGAAGGATTGAGCTTCGCCCCATCGGTAAGGCGGACAGGCAGGAGTGGGTTGTGTTTATGCCAAACGGTAACATCTGTGGCGGCTGCCCGGGGGGCGAAAAGCCCCAGGAAAGCCAGGTAGTCTTGCGTCATCAGGGTCCAGCCTCGAACGGATTACGATCAATCCGCAACGCCACGAAATTGCAATAAACAACCCCGCAACACAAGAGCATCACGATACCCTCACATCAAATTGTCGTCGGCCTCTTGCGCGCATCCATGCCAATTTTCATGACTGTCGCAAATCTGACATAGCGCGCGCCGATTTGCGCTCGCCGGCGAGGCGGGCAGACGCACACAGGCGTCATATCTGCGCAGGCGGTAACGGTCGATTCGACAAAATTGAATGAAGCCGGCCTTGGAGAAATCCGGGGATGGAGGAAAGCCGGCTGAGGATGGCTCGTGGCCGTGAGGCGGAAATGCACACGCTGCTTTCGGCGTTGCGTTGAACATCTTCCGTCTGGTCGGTGGAACCAATAGGCTCGGCGATTGTTTAGGGAGAAGCGGGACAACCCCTCACGTCCCGCGCATGATCGGCCGTCTCCCCTCAACACGCGCCGATCGACATCAGGCCCGGTGCATCCCTCATGGGAGCGCCGGGCTTTTTCTTGGATGGTTGCCTTGGCTGGCAAACCTCGAGAGAGGACGGCGCTGCCGCCCCTTCTGTTTCATTGGTCGCAGGAGGGATCGCCGGGGCGGCAATCAAAATCCCTACGGCCCGGTCTGCGATCATCGCCCCTCCGGTCGGCTCCTTGCCGGTCGTACCTTTGCCGATCGTCTCGTTGCCGATCGTCCCTTTGATTGACGCCGCGCCGATCCCGGTCACCATCACGCCAATCTCGGTCGCGATCCCGCTCGCGCCAGTTCCGGTCGCGATCCCGGTTATCCCGCTCGCGATTTAGGTTATCCCGGTCGCGATCTACGTTATCCCGATCCCGATCCCGATCCCGATCCCGGTTGTCGCGGTCGCGGTAATAATAGTCCGGACCGCGGCTCCAGCGGTCACGCTCGCGATAGAAATCGCGGTTGCGGTAATAGCGGTCCCAATAATTATCGACGCTGAAGCGGATAACCGGAATGCCGAGCGGACGGTAATATTGCGGACCGACATAGATGCGGCGTTGCTGGTAGAGGGCCTGCACGTACTGGCCGGAGACCCAGCCGCGGCCGCCGTAGAACTCGACGTCGCACCAGTTGACGTCGGAAAGGCATCCGCGGATCTCGACCGAGGAACCGGCCGGTATGACTGCGACGGCAGGATATCGGGTGCTCGGACCCGCACGCATGTTGACGTTCGCCGTCGAGTAGCCCTCGGCAGCCTGCGCTATGGCGGGCGCCAGCATGAACAGGCCGGCCGCTGCGATTTTAACAAAGAGATTTTTCACGCTTCTCAGTCCTCGTTGGCACGTTTTTCAGGCAGCAATTGGCCGTGTTTCCGTGGCATGTGCCCTTGAAACAAAAGATAGAGCGATCGCCCGCAGCTGTTAGGGCGCTATCATTCATCTTATCTTTCAATGGCTTATATGTCGTCCGCGATGAACGTAGCTTGAACGGCAAATCCGCGGCGCCTGAAGCTGCAACCAATGTTTCCGACTGGAGTTGGTGCCGTTAACGCCCCGTTAACCTTTCGCGGGCAGTCTCATTGCAATACCGCTTTCTCCTTGACCACGGATGAACTGGCACTGAGATGAGCGGACGACGAAAGGCCGGTTCGAACCGGCCTTTTTGTTGTCGCGATTTTCGCATGGCGCATCCTGAAGGCGCGCCTTTCCCTCTCAGGCGGCGAGCGCCTGCAGGATCCGTACCCAGGAGCGGATGCCCTTGTGGTAGGAGACAAGCTCGTATTTCTCGTTCGGCGAATGGATGCGGTCGTCACTGAGGCCGAAGCCGACCAGCAGCGATTCCATGCCGAGCATCTTCTGGAAGTCCCCCACGATCGGGATCGACCCGCCCATGCCGATGACGATGGCGGGTTTCGGCCATTCGTCGGACAGCGCGTTCTTCGCCTTGGTCAGAACCGGCGAATCATAGGAAAGGTGGATCGCCGGCGAGCCCCCATGCGGATGGAACTCGACCGAGCAATCGGCGGGAATCTTCGTGCTGATATAGCTACGGAAAGCCCTGCGGATGGCGTCTGGATCCTGCGTGCCGACAAGCCGGAACGAAACCTTGGCCGAAGCCTTGGCGGCGATCACCGTCTTGAAGCCTTCGCCGGTATATCCGCCCCAGATGCCGTTGATTTCGGCGGTCGGCCGCGCCCAGGTGAGTTCCAGCACCGAACGGCCCTTTTCGCCGGACGGAATGGAAAGGCCGACTTCGCCGAGGAAGCTCTCCGCGGTCCTGCCGAGCGTCTCCCAGGACGCCTTGATATTGTCGGGTGTTTCCTCGACGCCGTCATAGAAGCCGTCGAGCGTGATGCGGCCTGTCACGTCATGCAGGCCGGCAAGAGCCTCGACGAGAATATGGATCGGATTGGCCGCAGCGCCTCCGAACAGACCGGAATGCAGGTCGCGGTCGGCGGCCGTCACGATCACTTCCTCGCCGACGAGGCCACGCAATGCGGCGGCGATTGCCGGCGTGTCGCGGTCCCACATGCCGGTATCGCAGACGAGCGCATAATCGGCCTTGAGCTCGGCGGCATTGGCTTCGAGGAAGGGCTTCAGGGATGGCGAGCCGGATTCTTCCTCGCCCTCGAAGAGAATGGTGATGCGGCAGGGAAGCGCGCCGTTGATCTCCTTATAGGCGCGGCAGGCCTCGACGAAGGTCATCAACTGGCCTTTGTCGTCCGAGGTGCCGCGGCCGGTCAAAATCTTGCGACCCTCGCCGAGATCCTTGATCGACGGCTGGAACGGATCGTTTTCCCAGAGCTCGATCGGATCGACCGGCTGGACGTCGTAATGGCCGTAAAAGAGAACATGCGGTGCATCGGAAGCAGCGCCGGCATGGTGGGCGACCACCATCGGATGGCCAGGCGTGTCGCGCACCGAGGCCGTAAAGCCGAGCCCTTCAAGATAAGCGACGAGCCATTCCGCCGCCTTTCGGCATTCGGCCTTATAGGCGGGATCAGTGGAAATCGACTGGATGCGCAGAAGTTCGAATAGCTTGTCGAGGCTCGATGGAAGGTTCTGGTCCGCGCGCGCAAGCACCTGATTGATATCGGTCATTTTCGACTCCTTTTGAAATTCGGCCGGACGATAGACCAAACCAGAAAGGCAGGCGAGGCGGAAAAACAAAAAATCGGCGGCGCGAAAGACCGGCGGGGCATGGATCAATATCAGGAAGATTTACTGAATAATATAGAAGAGAATACTAATTCAATTTACGGTTATTTAGCATAACCTAAATAACCTGATCGAATTCAGCTGTGGGAGGGGCAGATGTTTTCGGTCATCGCATGTATTCGGGACAATCACGATTGGCGGCTGGTGCTTGCGGCGGCAGCGGTCTGTCTGGTCGGCGCGATGGCGGCGATGCTGCCGCTTTCCCGCGCCCAGGAATGCGATGCCGGGCGGCGCAAACTCTGGATTGGCGCCTCGGCATTTGCTTTCGGCACCGGCGTATGGGCAACGCACTTCATTGCGATGCTGGCTTATGACGGCGGCATGCCGATCGGCTACCAGCTGGGCCTGACGGCGCTTTCCTTCCTCTTGTCGGTTGCCGGTTCGTGGGCGGCGATCCTCGTCGCTTCGGAAAGCCGCGGCAGGCTTTCTCGCGTGCGCGGCGGCGTTCTGATGGCGCTCGGCATCGCCTCCATGCACCTGACCGGCATGCAGGCGATCGAAACGCCGGCGGTAATCGTTTATGATCCCTTCATGACGCTGACTGCGGTTCTCGCAGGAGCGCTGTTGTCGAGCGCCGCCTTCCACGCTTTTTTCGAATTGAAGGGATCGAGGCGGCTCCTCGCCTCGTCCATCACTTTCGTCCTCGCGATCTGCGCTCTCCATTTCATCTCGATGGCCAGCATCACCCTCGTACCGGATCCCGGCAAAGAGGTTCCGGCAACGGTGCTCGACGCCAGCCTGCTCGCCGCGATCGTCGTGGCGGCGGCGACGACGCTCATTCTGATTGCGCTCGCGGTGGTCTTTATCGAAAGCCACCTGACGGATCTGAGGGGGCTCGCGAATGCCTCGCAGGAAGGACTGCTGATCCTGCGGGAAGGCCGGATCATCGATGCCAATGAACGCTTTCAGGGGCTTTCCGGCTGGAAGCTTGCCGATCTTGCCGGCAAGGCGCCCTCGGCTGTTTTGACCGCTATTCAGGGGACTGGGCAGAACAAGCCAGGCGAAACGCTGCTCAACACCAGGAACGGCAAGGAGATTGCCGTCGAAGTGACCGCGAGCAGGATTGTTTATCGCGGACACAATTGCGAGGTGCTGGCGGTGCGCGATCTCACCGAGCGCAGGCAGGCCGAGGAGATGATCGAGCATCTCGCCCACCACGACGTGCTCACCGATCTGCCGAACAGGTCATTGTTCGATACCCGCATCCGGCAGGCGTTGCAGATGGCCGAACGAAAGAACAGCGAGGTTGCCCTCTTCTATCTCGACCTCGATCGCTTCAAAGCCGTCAACGATATCTTCGGTCATGCCGAAGGCGACCGCATTCTCGGCAAGGTCGCCTCGATCCTGCGCCGCGTGGCCGATGAGAGCGATACGATCGCCCGCCTCGGCGGCGATGAATTCGCCATCCTTCAGCCCGCCGGACAGCAGCCGGCAGCGGCGCAAAAGCTTGCGGCGGCGATACTCGACGAATTCGCCGCCGAGATGGACACGGCGCGTGACCCCACAGCCGTTGGTGTCAGCGTCGGCATCGCACTCTATCCGGCGGACGGCGCTGCTGCTGAAGAACTCTGCAACAATGCCGATATTGCACTTTACCGCGCCAAGCATGACGGTCGCGGCAAGGTCTGTTTCTTCGACGCGGAAATGGATAAGGCGGCACGGAACCGCCGCCAGATCGAAAGCGAACTGCGCCATGCGATCATCCGCAACCAGATCCATGTCAGCTATCAGCCGATCCTCGATGCGCTGAGCGGCGAGATTGGCGGCTATGAGGCCCTGATGCGCTGGAACCGGCCAGGTCACGGCTTGACCGAGCCCGATATCTTCATCCCGATCGCCGAGGAAAGCGGCTCGATCGTCCAACTCGGTGAATGGGTGTTGCAGCAGGCCTGCAGGGAGGCCGTGCGCTGGCCGCTGCCGTTGATGATCGCCGTCAATCTCTCGCCGGTGCAATTCATGCTGCCGAACCTCTGTGAGCGGATCGAGGCGATCCTCGCCGAAACCGGGCTTGCACCCAGCCGGCTGGAGCTCGAGATCACCGAGGCGGCCCTCATGCGCGATCGCGACCGGGTGATGACGATGTTGCTGCGGCTGCACAAGCTCGGCGTGCACATCGTCATGGATGATTTCGGCACCGGTTTTTCCTCGCTTTCCAACCTGCGTTCATTCCCTTTCGACAAGATCAAGGTCGACCGCAGTTTCACCGGCCTGTTGGAACATGATGCGGCGGCGCGCTCGATCGTGCGCGCCATCATTGGTCTTGGCCACAGCCTCGGCATGCCGGTGGTGACGGAGGGCGTGGAAACCGAAATGCAGCGCCGGATCGTCGTCGAGGAAGGCTGCGCGCAAGTACAGGGCCTTTTGCTTGGCAAGCCGGATATCGAACCGAGCGTCAAGCTTGCCGCCCACGAAAACGTCCTGACCGCGCAGATTGAAACCGGCGTGTTCTCGTTACGACACGCACACAGTGCTGGCGAATGAGCTTCTTCACAGCGCCTTGGCGTTTTCCAGAAGCCGGCGGATATATTCGAGCGTCAGCTCGCGCTCGAAGACCCGAAAACCTTTAAACAGCGCAAGGTCGGCCTCCCGCGCGATCTCGATCGCCTCGGCCTCCATGGCGCGGGCCTTCGGCGTCAGGAAGAGCAGTTGCGCCCGCCTGTCGGAGGGATGTGGACGGCGTTCGATCAATCCGTCGCGGACCATGCGCGAAAGCGTATTGGCCATGGTCGCCTGCTCGATATCGACCCGCTCGAGAAGCTGTTTCTGGGTCAGCCCGTCTTCGGCCCAGAGTTCCAGCAGAATGGGGAATTGGCCCGGAGAAAAACCCAGACCGACCGCGCGCTGGTGCAGCGAGCGGGCAAAACCCTTCGCCAGTTGGCTGGCAAGGTAGGCTCCCGAATCCATGCGGTTAAATCCCATGATTGCAAGTTAGGCTCAAAACCATGCTGGAGACAATGCAGCAAATCGCAGGCGATGCTTCATAAGATGCAAGCCGCGACGATAATTTCGAGTGGCTGGAAAAAACAAAAGTCGCCATGGCCTGGAGGTTGGCCATGGCGACTTTAAAGTGGGGACAAAGGCCCGGAGAGGGGGATAAGGCCTTTGTCCAAGCCTGACGCGGCGGGGGACAAGCCGGTAATCAGACCCGCGGCGCGATCAAGCGCCGGTGACATGGATTTGTGGCTGCGAATGTGGTTTTTCAAGGGAGAGCGATCGTTACAAATCGGTAACAGTTTGGTGAGCAGGAATAGACGGCGCTGCGCACGCTGAATCCTTTTTGCGCGCCGAACTTTATATGGACCTCGTCCAATGCCCGCGCTATCCATGCACGCATGAAAAAAGGCGATCACCTCTTCCTAATCGATGGTTCCGGATTCATCTTCCGGGCGTTTCATGCATTGCCACCGCTGACCCGCAAGACGGACGGCTTGCCGATCGGCGCCGTGTCCGGTTTCTGCAACATGCTGTGGAAGCTCTTGAGGGATGCACGCAATACCGATGTCGGCGTGACGCCGACACATCTTGCCGTCATCTTCGATTATTCTGCCAAGACGTTTCGCAAGGATCTCTACGACGCCTACAAGGCGAACCGCTCCGCCCCGCCGGAAGAGCTCATCCCGCAATTCGGCCTCATAAGAGAGGCGACCCGCGCCTTCAATCTGCCCTGCATCGAGACCCAAGGTTTTGAGGCCGACGACATCATCGCCACCTACGCCCGCCAGGCCGAGGCAGCAGGCGCCGATGTCACCATCGTCTCCTCCGACAAGGATCTGATGCAGCTCGTCAGCCCCAATGTCCATATGTATGACAGCATGAAGGACAAGCAGATCGGCATTCCCGATGTCATCGAAAAATGGGGCGTGCCGCCTGAAAAGATGATCGACCTGCAGGCGATGACCGGTGATTCGGTCGACAATGTCCCCGGCATTCCCGGCATCGGCCCGAAAACCGCCGCCCAGCTCCTCGAGGAATACGGCGATCTCGACACGCTGCTCGAGCGCGCCACCGAGATCAAGCAGGTCAAGCGCCGCGAGACGATCCTCGCCAATATCGACATGGCCAAGCTCTCGCGCGACCTCGTGCGGTTGCGCACCGACGTGCCGCTGGATCTCGATCTCGACGCGCTGGTGCTCGAGCCGCAGAATGGCCCGAAGCTGATCGGCTTCCTCAAGACGATGGAATTCACCACCCTGACGCGCCGGGTCGCCGAAGCCTGCGATTGCGATGCCAGCAGCATCGAACCGGCGGTCGTCCACATCGAATGGGGCGAGGCGGCCCACGGCCCCGATCTCAGTGCGGCGGAACCCGAACCCGTTGCCGGCGGGATCCCCGAAGTCTCGGGCGAATCCGTGCCGGTGCCGCCGCGCGCCAAGGCGAAGGCTGTCGTCGAAGGCGCCTTTTCGCCCGCCGATCTTGCCAAGGCGCGGGCTGAGGCCTTTGCGACGCTGCCCTTCGATCATACGGCCTATGTGACGATCCGCGACCTGGCGACGCTCGACCGGTGGATCGCCGATGCGCGCGCGACCGGCCTCGTTGCTTTCGATACCGAGACGACCTCGCTCGATGCGATGCAGGCCGAGATCGTCGGCTTCTCGATGGCGATCGCCGACAATACGGCCGATCCCACCGGCACGAAGATCCGCGCCGCCTATGTGCCGCTCGTCCACAAGAACGGCGTCGGCGATCTGCTCGGCGGCGGCCTTGCCGAAAACCAGATCCCCATGCGCGATGCCCTGCCGCGGCTGAAGGCTTTGCTGGAGGACGAATCGGTTCTCAAGGTCGCCCAGAACCTGAAATACGATTACCTGCTGATGAAGCGCTACGGCATCGAGACCCGGAGTTTCGATGATACGATGCTGATCTCCTACGTGCTCGACGCCGGCACCGGCGCGCATGGCATGGATCCGCTCTCGGAAAAATTCCTCGGCCATACTCCGATCCCCTACAAGGACGTGGCCGGCAGCGGCAAGGCGAACGTCACCTTCGATCTGGTCGCCATCGACCGCGCCACCCATTATGCCGCCGAAGATGCCGACGTGACGCTGCGCCTCTGGCTGGTGCTGAAGCCCCGGCTGGCGGCGGCAGGGCTGACCAGCGTCTATGAGCGGCTGGAGCGACCGCTATTGCCGGTGCTGGCGCGCATGGAAGCGCGCGGCATCACCGTCGACCGGCAGATCCTGTCGCGCCTGTCCGGCGAGCTGGCCCAGGGGGCCGCGCGCCTCGAGGACGAGATCTACGTGCTGGCCGGCGAGCGTTTCAATATCGGCTCGCCGAAGCAGCTGGGCGACATCCTGTTCGGCAAGATGGGCCTTGCCGGCGGCAGCAAGACGAAAACCGGCCAATGGTCCACCTCCGCCCAGGTGCTCGAAGATCTGGCTGCCGCCGGTTTCGAGCTGCCGCGCAAGATCGTCGACTGGCGCCAGCTCACCAAGCTGAAATCGACCTACACCGACGCGCTCCCCGGCTATGTCCACCCTGAGACCAAGCGGGTGCATACCTCCTATTCGCTGGCATCGACGACGACGGGGCGCTTGTCGTCCTCTGAGCCGAACCTGCAGAACATTCCCGTGCGCACCGCCGAAGGCCGGAAGATCCGCACCGCCTTCATCTCGACGCCCGGCCACAAGCTGATCTCTGCCGACTACAGCCAGATCGAGCTGCGCGTGCTTGCCCATGTGGCCGAAATCCCGCAGCTGACCAAAGCCTTCGAGGACGGCGTCGACATCCACGCCATGACGGCGTCGGAAATGTTCGGCGTGCCGGTCGAAGGCATGCCGGGCGAGGTCCGTCGTCGCGCCAAGGCGATCAATTTCGGCATCATCTACGGCATCTCGGCCTTCGGCCTTGCCAATCAGCTTTCGATCGAGCGTTCGGAAGCCGGCGACTACATCAAGAAATATTTCGAGCGTTTCCCCGGCATCCGCGACTATATGGAAAGCCGAAAGGCCATGGCGCGCGACAAGGGTTATGTCGAGACGATCTTCGGCCGCCGCATCAACTATCCGGAAATCCGCTCGTCCAATCCGTCCGTGCGCGCCTTCAACGAGCGTGCGGCGATCAACGCGCCGATCCAGGGCTCGGCTGCCGACGTCATCCGCCGGGCGATGATCAGGATGGAGCCGGCGCTTGCCGAAGTCGGCCTTGGCGATCGCGTCCGCATGCTGCTGCAGGTGCATGACGAACTCATCTTCGAGGTCGAGGATGACGATGTCGAAAAGGCGATGCCGGTCATCGTCTCGGTCATGGAAAACGCCACCATGCCGGCGCTCGAAATGCGCGTGCCGCTGAGGGTCGATGCGCGCGCCGCCACCAATTGGGACGAGGCGCACTAATGCATGTCGCCCAAAAGTGCGCGGCGGTTTTGGGACAACGACATGCATCAAACAAAGACCCGAAGCACGTCGCATCAATCAGATTCGACGCGACGCGCTTAGCCACCTCTTCAAAATTGGCAAAGATTTTTCCGCTTAGCGCAAGCCATTGAAAGTGCAGCAATTTGCCACCAGGAGCCGTGTCGGAACGGTACGGAAGGAAGGAACTTATTAACCTTCCTTTTCTATCCCGGTAGGGTCGTAATTTGCCAAGCATGAGTGAGTAGCGGACGCATGCGTTTTCCCAGAACCAATTTGACGGACGCCGGGGACTTTTCCAGCGGGATTGAAACTGAGCTTCCGGAGGAAAATCCAGGAGAAAAGCCGGCAGCGCCCATTTGGCAGAGCAATTTTTCCCTCGCGCCGAATGTTCGTTTCACCCGCACGCCGGAAACGCTGATCAGCAAACGGCGCGCGCCGAATGAGCCCGGTCGCGATGATTCGCAGCTTGCACAGCAGGCGATACGGATAGAGCCGGTTGCCGTCGACGTGCCGTTCGATATCTATCTGCCGGAGCCGGAGGAAATTTCCACGGCACCCGACATGGTCGAACTGCAGCAGGCACCGTTGCCTGATGAGGTCCGCGCGCCTGCCTTCCGCGCCACCGCTGAGCTTTCCTCCATTTCGGATTTCGCCTTCTGGGAAGTCATGGCCTTCGAAGAGGCCGAGCCGGTTCGCGCCCCCCCCGTGATCTCGTTCCCGAAGGCTGAGGCCACGCCCGAATCGATCACTTCGCTGTTCAAGATCATGGAATGGCGCCCCGGCCGGCCGGCTGTCGCTCCCGTGCCCTCCCGCCCGGTCTCGCCGCCCGCTGCGATGTCCGCAAAGGTCGCCGTGCGTCCTCCGGCCGCCCCATCCCTGGAAAAGCCGAGGCGCATTATTGTCGAGGCGCCGGTCGTGCAGGCTCAGATTGCACCCGCACCCCAGGTCACGCCAGCCCCTCAAATTGCATCAGCCCCTCCGGCAGCGCCCGCGCCGCAGCGTACGCCGCCTGTGGCTGCGGTTCTACCGTCGCCGCGTCTGGCCGTGAGGCCCGAAAGGGTCGACGCATCCGGCTACGAATTCCCGCCGCGCGCCCTGCTGCAGGAACCGCCGGAACGCCTCGGCGAGATCATGTCGCAGGAGACGCTGGAGCAGAATGCCGGGCTCTTGGAAAGCGTGCTGGAAGATTTCGGCATCAAGGGCGAGATCATCCATGTCCGTCCCGGCCCCGTCGTCACCCTCTATGAATTCGAGCCGGCGCCAGGCGTGAAGTCGTCGCGCGTCATCGGACTGGCCGACGATATCGCCCGCTCGATGTCGGCGCTCTCGGCCCGTGTCGCCGTCGTCCCCGGACGCAACGTCATCGGCATCGAATTGCCGAATGTGACACGTGAAACCGTTTATTTCCGCGAGATGATCGAAAGCCAGGATTTCGAGAAGAGCGGTTACAAGCTGGCGCTCGGCCTCGGCAAGACGATCGGCGGCGAGCCGGTGATTGCCGAGCTCGCCAAGATGCCGCATCTGCTTGTTGCCGGCACCACCGGCTCGGGCAAGTCGGTCGCCATCAACACGATGATCCTGTCGCTGCTCTATCGCATGACGCCGGAACAGTGCCGCCTGATCATGGTCGACCCGAAGATGCTCGAACTCTCCGTCTATGACGGCATCCCGCATCTGCTGACGCCCGTCGTCACCGATCCGAAGAAGGCGGTGATGGCGCTGAAATGGGCCGTGCGCGAAATGGAGGAGCGCTACCGCAAGATGTCGCGCCTCGGCGTGCGCAATATCGACGGTTACAACGACCGCGTGGCGCAGGCCCGCGAAAAGGGCGAGACCATCCACGTCATGGTCCAGGTCGGCTTCGACAAGGGCACCGGTGCTCCGATCGAGGAAAGCCAGGCGCTGGACCTGACGCCGATGCCCTATATCGTCGTCATCGTCGACGAAATGGCTGACCTGATGATGGTCGCCGGCAAGGACATCGAAGGCGCGATCCAGCGCCTCGCCCAGATGGCCCGCGCCGCCGGCATCCATCTGATCATGGCCACACAGCGCCCATCGGTCGATGTCATCACCGGCACGATCAAGGCAAACTTCCCGACCCGCATTTCCTTCCAGGTGACCTCGAAGATCGACAGCCGCACCATCCTCGGCGAACAGGGCGCCGAACAACTGCTCGGTCAGGGCGATATGCTGCACATGCAGGGCGGCGGGCGCATTTCCCGCGTCCACGGTCCCTTCGTTTCGGATTTGGAGGTCGAAAAGGTCGTCGCCCATCTGAAAACACAGGGGCGCCCCGAATATCTCGACACCGTCACCGCCGACGAGGAGGACGAGACGGAAGAGGAGGAAGCCGGCGCCGTTTTCGACAAGAGCGCCATGGCCTCCGAGGATGGCAACGAACTCTACGAGCAGGCGGTCAAGGTCGTCATGCGCGACAAGAAATGCTCCACCTCCTACATCCAGCGCCGCCTCGGCATCGGTTATAACCGCGCCGCCTCATTGGTGGAACGCATGGAAAAGGAAGGCCTCGTCGGCCCGGCCAACCACGTCGGCAAGCGCGAGATCGTTTCTGGGCGGGGCGACGGGGATTGATCGGCAGGAGCCGCGCCATCGCGGCTCAGCGTGAGGGCGCGGCATTCCAGTGGCCGAACATCACCCCGCGACTGCGGAACGGGCGGCGCGTTTGTGCACGATGGCAAGCAGGCCTCCGAGAAAGATCGTTCCGAGGATGAAGAGAAATGCCGCGGCAACGATGGCCGGGCTGATGTTTTCGCGAATGGACGAGAACATCTGGCGCGCGAGCGTCAACTGGTTTGGGCCGGCGACAAACAGGGTCAGCACGACTTCATCAAGCGAGGTGGCAAAAGCAAGCACCGCGCCCGACAGTACACCCGGTATGGCGAGCGGCAGCGTTATTTTCCAGAAGACCTTTGCTGGAGAAGCGCCCAGGCTCGTCGCCGCCCGTTCGACTCGATAGTCGATGCCGTCAAGCGACGCGGTGATGCTGATCAGCACGAAAGGTACGGCGACAACCGTATGCGCTATGATGACGGCCGCAAAGGTGTTCGGAAATCCGAGCTTGGCAAACAGAATTTGAAGCCCGACTCCGAGCACGACCGCCGGAACGACCATCGGCAGAAGGAACATTGTCCGCAGTGTAGAGCCGAAGACAATGCGCCTGCGCAATGCAAGTGAGGCCAGCATGCCGAGCACGGTTGAAAGCAGTGTGGTCCCCGTGCCGATCAGCAAGCTGTTGACGATGGACCGCCGCCAGGCGTCCGCGTTTGCGAGTTCCGCAAACCAGCGGGTCGAAAAAGAAGGGATGGGATAGGACAGGAAACTGCTGGAGGTAAATGCGATCGGAAGGATCGCCAAAAGCGGGGCCAGCAGAAAAATCACCGTTGCCGCACCATACAGAAATTTAAGCAAACGAACTGTCATGTCAGGCACCTGCCGTCTTCGTTGAGAGCCGGCCATAGACGCCGTAGAACACGATGGTCGCGGCGAGCAGCACGATGCCGAGCGCGCCGGCCATCCCCCAATTGGCGGAGCCGGTGGCATAGAAGGCAATCACCGAACTGATCATCTGGTCTTTGGGCCCGCCGATGAGCGCCGGCGTGATGTAGTAACCGAGGGCTGCCATGAAGACGAGCAGTCCACCGGAAGCGATACCGCGCAATGTCAGAGGCAACAGGATTTGCAGGAAGGCCCGGATCGGCCGCGCGCCGAGAGAGGCTGCCGCCGGCATGAGATTTCGGGGGATTGCGATGAGGACACTGTAGATCGGCAGGACCATGAAGGGCAGCAGAACATGCGTCATGGCGATAATGACGCCCGTTCGGTTGAAGAGAAGCGGCAACGGGTCGCTGAAGAGGCCGAGCGACATGAGGAAGGAATTGATAAGTCCCTTGTCCTGCAGGAGGATGTACCAAGCCGCGGTGCGCACCAGCAACGACGTCCATAGCGGCAGGAGCACCGCGACAAGGAGGAGCTGTCGCCGCCAGCCGCTGGAGGCTGCGATCAGCATCGCATATGGCAGGCCGATGAGGCATGTTGCCACGGTCACGACAGCAGCCACAGTGAATGTTCTGAGAAGAATCGCCTGATTGGCCGACTCCCCGGCCGGCATCGCCACGATCGCTCCCGATGCGTCATGCTGAAGATCGACTGCGGCTAGGAGATTGCGATCGGTATAAGGATAGGTCGCCTCGGCAATGGCCCGCCAGAACGAGGGATCGTTCCATCGTGAGTCCACCTCTCCAAGTTTTGTCGGTTCGGCGCTGCCTTCCGCGGCGGCGACGGTCTTTCGCATCAGCGTGCGGAAGCCCGGCTGGGCGCTGTTAAGTCTTCGAACCACCTCGCCCAGATTCTGATCGTCGTCGATCGATTTCAGGTCTTCGACAAGCGCAATCTGCATCTCGTCGGAGGACTCGGAATTACGGTTCCAGGCGGAGATCGCGGCCGTCGTCCGGGGCAGGTTTTGGCTGACGACCGGATCGGACACCGCCTGCTCAAGCACCGTCAGAAGTGGCCAGATGAAGAAGACACCCAGGAACAGAGTAAGAGGAAGGACAAGAGCGAAGGTGCCGATGCTTTGACGGAACGGACTCATGCCGCAATCACCCAACAATCGTCCGGTGCGAAATGAGCCACCACATCGGCGCCCGCTGCCCACTCCGCCGATCGCCTGTCGGTCCGGACTATGAAGCGGAAGGCATCGTGGTCAAGCTGCACCCGCAGGTGATCGCCCTGGTACACGCTGTCGAGTATTTTCGTCGGCAAGGCATTCGTCGCAGACCCAGTCCCGCGGGCCGCAAGAGAAATCCGCTCAGGACGGACCGAAATATGGACGCGGGTTCCGACGGAGAGGGAGCCGCTGCCCGATACGATCAGATGCCGCCCATCGGCGAGCTCGACCGAGGCCCCGGTTTTTCCCGTCGCCGTCACCGTTCCTTCTATCAGATTGGTTTCGCCGATGAATTCGGCGACGACGCGCGTTTGCGGGCGATCATAAATATCGCGCGGCGAGCCGATCTGCTCGATGTTCCCATGATTGAAGACTGCAATCCGATCGGACATGGTAAGCGCCTCGGCCTGATCGTGGGTCACGAACACCACGGTCAGCTCCAGCCGCTTGTGCAGCGCGCGGATGTCGAGTTGCATCTGTTCCCGCAACTGTTTGTCAAGCGCCCCCAGCGGCTCGTCCATCAGCACAACGGCCGGCTCGAACACCAGAGCGCGGGCAAGTGCCACACGCTGCTGCTGACCACCGGAAAGCTGGGCCGGCTTTCGGTTGCTCATTGCAGACAGTTGCACCATGTCGAGCGCCCGTTTTACTCGACCTTCGATCTCGCTGCGTCCGATACCGCGCATCTTCAGCGGAAAGGCGATGTTGTCGGCAACCGACATATGCGGAAAGAGCGCATAGTTCTGGAAGACGACGCCCATTTCGCGCCGATACGGTGGCAGATGGTCGATACGGCGGCCGTCGAGAAAGATGCTGCCACCGGTGGGGTTTTCGAAACCCGCCGCCATCATCAGCAAGGTTGTCTTGCCGGAACCCGACGGTCCGAGAAGGCTGACGAATTCGCCCCTCTCGATGTCGAGCGACAGGTCTTTGACGACCTGAAGCGTGCCAAAGGATTTGGAGACTCTTTCAAAGCGTATGCGCGGCGTAGCCACGGCGGCCCTCCGTTCGGATTGTCTGTTCTCAAGGAGACGAAGTGACGAGGATAGGCGGAAGCCCCCATGGATCCTCGGCAGGAGCGATCCGTGGGGGCGATATCGTGCCGCTACTGTGCCAGCCAGGCGTCAAATCTTTTGGTCAGCGCTTCCGAATTGTCGATCCAGAAGTCCGTATCAAGGCTGACGGCTCCCTGCATGTTGGCCGGGGTCGTCGGCAGGTCGGCCAGTTGATCGGGCGGCAGGGTCTTGCCGGCTTCGGTGTTCGTGAGGCCGTAGGCGATATATTGCGGCAGCTTTGCCTGATTTTCCGACTTGCTAGCGAAGGCAACAAAGTCAAAGGCCGCATCCTTGTTTTCAGCGCCCTTCAGGACGACCCAACTGTCGACGGCGTAGATGCTGCCCGGCCAGACAACCTTGAACTTCCTGCCTTCCGAGCGGTTGATGCCGGTGATGCGGCCGTTATACGCGCTGGTCATGGCAACCTCGCCGGAGGCAAGCAGTTGCAGTGGCTGGGCGCCCGAGGTCCACCAGACCAGGCTCGGCTTCAATGCGTCGAGCTTGGCAAAAGCACGGTCGATGCCTTCCGGCGTCGCCAGGACCTCGTAAACCTTATCGGCCGGCACGCCATCGGCCATCAGCGCGGATTCGAGTGTGTATTTCGGCCCCTTGCGCAGGGCGCGCTTGCCGGGGAATTTCTTCACGTCCCAGAAGTCGGCCCAGGATTCCGGGCCCTTGGCAATCTTTGCGCCGTCATAGGCGATCGCAGTCGACCAGACGATGGAGCCGACGCCGCAATCGCTTACGGCGGAAGGGAGGAATGCATCCTTGCCGCCGAGCTTGCTCCAGTCCACCTTTTCAAAAAGACCGTCGGCACAGCCGAGCGCAAGCTCATCCGCCTCGACCTCCACCGCATCCCAGGAAGGATTGCCAGCCTTGACCTTCGCCTGAAGGACACCGATGCCGCCATCCCAGGCCTCATCGAGCAGAGGCTTTCCGGTATCCTCGGCGAAGGGTTGGAAAAAAATCTTTCGTTGAGCATCCTGAAAGTTGCCGCCCCAGGAAGCTATGGTGAGGTCCCTGGCCACGCTCGGCCCCGTAGCAACCGCCAGTGACAGCAATCCCAGAGCTGCAATCGTCGACGTGTTCTTGAGTTTCATTCGCTTTCCCCTGTTTGTTGAGCATCTGCCCGATGCTTGGTTGACAACCACGATCTTCGGGATCGGTGGCGATCGCCGGCCGCGTCCGTGGGGTAGGCAAGGCCGGCTTCAACGGGCTTGCCGTGTGTCATCTCCAACAGGCGGACGGTTTTGCTGCGAACAATGCTGGCGTATGTCCCAAGGGGCGGAAAGGCGCTTTTTGTTGCCCTCGGTGGACACGTCGATGCACCACTCCCAACCGGTGTTTCCGGCCAGGCGTTGCACCCGCCGGCAAATTCGACACGACTCGCCTATGAAAAGGTCGGATATGGCAATTGCCAATCGACAGGTTAGTGGTGCACCATATGCACCACCGTGCACCACTCTTCGTTACACCCAAGTTCCGAAGCCTATGGCATATGGATGTGTACACGGCATTCCGATTTTGGTTTTCCTTTGGGGGACGGGATTGCGCAGAGGGAAATCGTTAGCAGATGAACCGGAAGGTGCTCAGAAACGCGGACGTTTACCGCCGTTATCCATGGTGCGCGCCTTCGAGGCGGTCAGCCGGCTGGGCTCAATGCGCAGGGCCGCGGACGATCTCAATCTCAGCCATACCGTCATATCCCGCCACGTCCGTAACCTCGAAGCCTGGCTTGGCACGCGGCTTGTCGATGCCGGACCGCGCGGCATCAGGCTGACGGCGGAAGGCAGGGTTTTTGCCGAGACCGTGGGAACGGCTTTCGACCTCATTGCCAAATCGACGGCGGAATTGCGCCCAGCAGTCAACCGCACTGTCTTGCGCATCTGGTGCGTGCCCGGCCTCGCAACGCGTTGGCTGACACCGCGCTTCAATCAGCTCCAGCTTGCCTTGCCCGGGATCGATTTCGTGATGCGCGCGACCGATCTCGAACCGGATTTCACGCGCTATGAGGCCGATGTCGACATCCGCTACTCGGAGGAGCCAAGAGGGAATGTCCGTTGGATCCTGCTGGAAAGGCCTCGCATGTTTCCGGTCACAAGCCCCGAATGGATCAGCAGGAATGCGCCAATACGCACCCTCGACGATCTGGTGCGCCAACCGTTGATCCACGAGGAAAGCCGCGATCAATGGCGGCAATGGTTTCGCAAGGCTGGCTTCGAGCATGAAGTAATTTTGAATGGTCCACGGCTGTGGTCGGCCAATCTGACGGTCGACGCGGCTGTCGCAGGCCAAGGAATAGCCCTTGCCACGCGTTTGATCGCTGCAGACGACCTGCGTGCCGGGCGGCTCGTCGAATTGCTCGGAACGGATGTCCGGCTTGGAGGCTATTACTTCGTCGGATCGCGAGAGCGCTGGAATGAGGTGACATTGGCGCGTTTCCGCGCATGGATGCAACAGTCAATCGGTGAAACCATGGGCGGTCACGCCTCTGATGAAACCAGCCGGCCGGGGTGAAAGAGCAATCCAGCAAAAGTGTGCAGCGATTTTGCCAGGCAAAGCGTGAAACGCTTTTGCCGGGAATTGCGTGAAAACAAAAGAGATAGAGCAATTCCGTGATTAGAAGAAAAACGGAATCGCTCCAGGAGAGGGCCGGACACGCTTTGAAGATAGGGGCGCAGCTCAATTTCACAGCCTCAAGCTTGCCGGTCGCAGCGTCTCGCGAACAAACGTGGTCTTTCCGCCGGTGTAAAGGCCCCAATCGCCGTCTGCCTCCGCGGCCAGCCTACGTTTCAGATCGGCATAGGCTTTGGCTCGCTCCGGGTGATCCCTGAGATAATCGCGAAACAGAATGCGCTCTCGATGTGCGCGATTATCGGGTCCGCAAAGATAGAGCTTGAAGCCATAACCTTCACAATCGCGCGTGAAGGCCCATCGTTGTTCACCGGTATCGCCGTGGAAGACGAAATTCGCAGCGCGCACGGCCTCGATCGCCACCAGCAGGACGTCGTCGGATATCACGACGGCATCGAGGTCGATCTTCGGCTTGGCCGCCAGGCCGGGCACGGACGTACTGCCGATATGATCGGTGGAAAGCACGAGGTCGCCGAGCAGGATGGAGACCTCGGCGCTGATTTCGGCAAAGAGCCGCGGCCAGGAAGGATCGTAGTCGACCACTCTGATGGCGCGCATGCCCTGCCTCTCCCGTCAGTGCGTCTCCGCCAGCAATCCCTCGAGGATCGTGATCATCTTCTGCTTGGCCTCTTCGAGCGAGCCGCTATTGTCGAGTTCCGTCACGTCATATTCGCCGCGCACCGTCAGCGGTCCGCGGGCGAGTCGGGCCATGATATCCTCATGCGTCTCGCGTCCGCGCGCCTCCAGCCGGCCGACGAGCACTTCCGGGCGGGCGGTGACGTTGATGACCTTCAGCCGCGGGAAGGCGGCCTGGAAACGGTGAAGCGCCGAGCGCGAGCCGTTGGCGACGACGACATGGCCTCTGGACAGCGCCACCGAAACCTCGGCGGGAATCCCATATTTCAGGCCGTGCGCCTCCCACCAGACGGCAAAGGAGCCTGATTGCTCCATGGCGGCGAAGCCTTCGAGGGAGATGGACAGATGATCCTCGCCGCCGGCGTCACGGTGACGGGTGATGACGCGGCGGGTGAAATGAACGTCGGTGCGGCCGGTGAAATGCCGGGCGGCAAGGTTCATCAGGGTATCCTTGCCGGCGCCGCTCGGCCCGACGACGACGACCATGATGCCGCGCTCGGCTCCGGCTCCGGGATGGGGTTCGTGCGGCATCATGCGACACGGCGTCCTTGGCGCCAGACGGAGCGTGTCACCGGCACGCCATGCGCGCGGTGGACGCGGACGAGATCGGCGCGCAGTCCCGTCGCGATCCGGCCGCGATCGTCAAGGCTGACGGTGCGGGCAGGCGTCGACGTCACCATGGCGATCGCCTTCGGGAGCGTGATGCTCTCCACCTCGTCGGCGAGAATGAAGGGTGCATGCAGCAGGCTGAGCGGCACGTAATCGGAGGAAAGCACGTCGAGTACGCCCATTTCGGCAAGATCGCGGGCAGCGATGTTGCCGGAGTGGGATTTGCCGCGCACGATGTTCGGCGCCCCCATCAGCACGCTCATGCCATGTCCGTGCGATGCCCGGGCGGCATCGAAGCTGGTCGGGAATTCGGCCAGGCGCACGCCGTTGTCGATCGCCTCGTCGACGTGGGAGAGTGTGGCGTCGTCATGGCTTGCCACGGTGATGCCGCGCTCGGCGCAGACCTTGGCGATGGCGTTGCGGTGCGGCGTCGAATTGCGGGCCGATTCCGCCTGGCGCTTGGCGACGAAACGGGCGAAGGCCTCGTCGCTCAGGCCGCGCTTCTTCTGGTAGTAGAAGATATATTGGTCCATCGTCTGGAACTGACGCTGGCCGGGCGCATGATCCATCAGCGAAACGAGCCGCACATGCCGGTCGTTTTCGAAATCGGCGAAATGTTCGAGCACATTGTCGGCCGAGACCTCGCAGCGCAGGTGGAGCAGGTGCTCGGCGCGCAGCCTGCCCTCCTTCTCCGCCGACTGGATGGCATCGGCCATCTCACGCATCTCGCCATGTTCGAAGCCGCCGTCCTCATCCGCACCCATGCGCAGGCAGTCGAACACCGTGGTGATGCCCGAGGTGACGATCTGGGCGTCGTGCGCCTGGACTGCGGCGGTCTTGTTCCAGCGTATGCCGGGACGCGGCTGATAATGGCCTTCGAGATGATCGGTGTGCAGCTCGACGAGGCCGGGAATGACGTAGTCGCCTTCGAAATCTTCGCCGGCTACCGAGCTGCCCTCGGAGATATCGGCGATCTTGCCGTCGCGAATGAGGATCGATCCTGAGAGGATGTCATCCTCGAGAACGATGCGGGCATTGGAAAACACGGTCTCTTTGCTCATCTCGTCAGGTCTTTCAGCGTTTGGCGCCGGCAAGCGGCAGCCAGGAATGAACTTTGAACGGGGCACCGCGCGTCTCCTCGGTGAAGACGGCAAGGCCGGAAATTGGAAGCGGACGGCCGGTGAAATCGGCAAAACGCTCGGTCAGAATCGCTTTCATAACCGCGGCGCGCGCTTCGGGCACCTGGCCGGTCAGCGTCATGTGAAAGCCGAAATCCTCCATGACGTAGGGATAACCCCAGCGCTGCAGATGGGCGCGCTGGCTGTCGCTGAGCTTATCCGGGTTGCGCCGCGCCATATCGGCCTCGGAAAGCGCGGCACGGAACGGTTCGAACGACCTTACCACCTTCGCGGCGAAATCCTGAAGAGGTTGATGAAGAGAACCGGGAACGAGGGCAAAAAAACGGCCGAGCTGGCCGAGCACGAGTTCCGGAATCTCGAAGGCTGGCGTGCGCTGGGCAAAATCCTCGGCAACCCCCAGGAGATCCTTCTCGGTGACGGAGGCAGCGAGCGAAAACGGCGCCTTGATCGTGGCGTGAAAGCCGTAGCGGCGCGGGTCGGTGGTCAGCTCGAACTGCTCTGCCGCACCCAGTCGCTCATGGTCCGGTGCCGGATAGGTCTCGCCCGTGAAAGCGTCGCGGCCGAGCCAGAGCGAGGCCGCGCCGGTCAGGGGATGATCCTTCGGCGGCGAGAAATAGAGAGCGTAGCGCAAGGCTTTTATCCTGGGGATCTTCGAAACGGGGGAGCGCAATGTGCAGTGATTTGGCGGCGAACCGCAAGCAGGCTCCGGCTAAAAGATTTCCGTGACAGAATGATGATGGCGGCAGCGCCGCCGCCGCCTTTGATGGGTGGATCAGTGGGTTTTTGTGCCCATCAGCCGGTGGCGCAGCGCGTTCGAGGCCGTGTCGAAAAGGAAGACGACGATCAGGATCAGGATGACCATATAGGCGACATTTTCCCAGTTGGCGTTGGTGCGCATGGCCTCCCAGAGTTTGAGGCCGATGCCGCCGGCGCCGACAGCGCCGATGATGGTCGCGCCGCGCACGTTTGATTCCCACTGGTAGAGCGTCTGGCTGACGATGACCGGAACGATCTGCGGCATAATGCCGTAACGATGAACGAGCACCGTCTGAGCGCCGGTCGATTTGATGCCCTCCCGCGGCTTGTTGTCGATATTCTCCAATCCTTCGGAATAGAGCTTGCCGAGCGTGCCGGTCTCGGTGAGGAAGATCGCGCCGCTGCCGGCAAGCGGGCCGGGGCCGAAAGCGCGCGTCAGGAACAACGCCCAGATCAGCATGTCGACCGAGCGCAGGAAATCGAAGAAGCGTTTCAGGATCTGGTTCAGCAGCCGGTTCGGCGTGATGTTGCGCGCTGCCATGAAGGCGAGCGGAAAGGCGGTAAGCGAGCCGAGCAGCGTTCCGAGGAACGCCATGACGATCGTCTGGAAAAGCTTCGTCCAGACGTCGCCGTGCTGCCATTCGCTGTTGTTCCAGATATCGTCGAAGGCGAGCGACAGGTTGGACTGGTCGGGCTTGATGCGCGGACCGGAGACGATGAGGCTGACGACTTCGCCGACCGGCTTGTCGAAGAAGGAGGATTGCGTGTCGAAGATGAAATTCGCCCAGCCGATGAAACGCTTGCGGATCTTCACCCGGTCGACGGATATGCTGACATTGCCGGCAAAGCCGAGATCGGCCAGCACGTTGTCGTCATAGACCGTCATCCAGCCGGGCACCGGTCCGACGACTTTCGGCGCACCGCTGGAAAGCTCAATCGGGACGCTGACGCCATGCGCGGTGACGATCGTCTCGCTCTTCGAGACAGTGACGCTGCGGCTGGTGCCGCTGATCGAAACGCTGATGCTGCCGTCGGGATTGTTGACCAGCCAATCCGGATGCGGATTGTCGCCGAGCGGCGAGAAACGCGGATAACGCACCTCGATCGAGCCGTCGTCCTGAATGCGGAGTTCCGGCTGGACGTCGTAGCTCACCCATTGGCTGAGATAGATGCCGACGCGCTCCCAATGCGCTTCGGCAAAGAGCTTGGACAGGTCGAAGAACCAGGCGGCGTAGAGGCCGTAGAGCAGCGTCGCCATAAGGATCATCAGCCCACCGAAACGCTGGCGGAACGAGCGATGGAAATATTCCGGATAGCGCGTCTCTATCTCGTGCATGCGGTTTGCGTCGATCACCGTCATGGCGGCCTCAATGTTGCAGGAGGAAGGCGTGCTCGCCGACAAGGCGGCGGCGCAGCCAGGCGGAGAACTGGTCGACGGCGACGATCGTCACGAACAGCAGGAGGACGAGCGCCATCGTCTTGGCGCCGAATCCCCGCGAGATCGAAAGCTTCAGCTCCTCGCCGATGCCGCCGCCGCCGACGGCGCCGATGATGGTCGAGGCGCGCACGTTGATCTCGAGGCGTAAGAGCGCGTAGGAGGTGAAATTCGGCAGCACCTGCGGCAGGGCGGCGAAGCGTACGCGCTCCCACCAGTTGGCGCCGACGGCTTTCATGCCCTCATCGGGCTTCATGTCGATATTCTCGGCCACTTCGTAGAAAAGTTTGCCGAGTGCGCCGACCGTGTGCAGGCTGATGGCAATGATGGCGGCGACCGGTCCGATCGACAGGATCGCCGAAAACAGCCCGGCAATGACGATCTCGGGGAAGGCGCGCAGGAACTCCATCAGCCGCTTGGAGAAGATGCGCAGCGGCCATGAATTCGTCAGGTTGCGGGCAGCAAAGAAGCTCAAGGGAACGGCGAAGACGAAACCGATGATCGTCGAGATCAGCGCCACGTTGATGGTGACGATCATCAGTTCGAAATATTCGGGAATGTAGAAGGCGCCCCAGACGTAGACGCGGCCCTTGTCGAAATTGAATTCCTCGCCGCCCTTGTCGTTGACGCTCGCAATGTCGAACAATGCCCGCCAGACATCATGCCAATCCTTGGGGATGAGCCAGCTCAGGAAGTCGAAGAGATGCGGCAGGCGGTCGAAGAAATGGCCGGCGTTGCTCTCGTCAGCGAAACGGACGGAGCTGACGAAAGCCGCAATCAGAATGACCAGGCCGAGGATGGTGTAGAAGCGCCGTTTGGCGACCATGCGGTCCCAGGCGGTGCCGATGTCCTTGGTGCTCTGCATCTGCGGCTGTGTGTCGGCAATGGTCATCAAGGCCTCGTCCGGTTACAAGGGCGGCCGTTCCCGGCCGCCCGCATTCAAGGATCCGATCAGCCGCCGATGGCAGCTTTGCGGACTTCAACGACAGCGTTGTAGAAGTCGTGCTTGACGGGCGAGTAGCCCTGGTAGTCGCCGCCTTCGACGGCGGTAAAGCACTTGTGATCCTTGGCCGGCAGAGCCGTGAAGAAGGCTGCAAGCTTCGTCTGCCACTCCTGACCGAGAGCGTTGCGAACGACGAGCGGGCCGTTCGGGATCAGCGGCGAACGCCAGACTTCGACCAGCTTGTTCGGATCGACGGCGCCCTTGTCGACTTCCTTGCGGAAGGTGCCGGAGGTGTAGCCGTCCTTGAAATCGCCGATGCCCGACGAGTCGTCGACGGCGATGTCGACCTTGCCGTCATAGGCAGCAAGCAGGTTGTTCTCATGGCCGCCGTTGAACTGGGTCGAGGCGAAGAACTTGTCGTTCGGCATGCCGGTGTCCTTCGGGATCTGCGTCAGCGGAACGAGGTAGCCCGAGGTGGAATCCGGATCGGCATAGCCGAGCTTCTTGCCCTTGGCGTCCTTGATGGACTTGATGCCGGAGGACTTCAGGGCGAGGCCGATCGAGTAGTAGCCCGTCGAGCCGTCCTTCTGCTGCGTCGTCAGGATCGGCGTGACAGCCTTCGGATCCTTGATGTAGACGGCGGCATAGCCGGAGGCGCCGAGTTCGGCGAAGTCGAGCGTGCCGCCGAGCAGGCCCTGGATCACGCCGTCATAATCGGCGGCCGGGAAAAGCGAAACCTTCTCGAAGCCGAATTCCTGCTTCAGGTGGTCGGCAAGGCAGGCATAATTGCGCAGGCGGTCGGTTTCGTTTTCGCCGCCGAGGATGCCGATGCGGAATTCCTTGAGGTCGACAGCATGGGCAGCGCCGGCGAGCGCGAAGAGCGCCGTTGCTGCAAAGAGTGCTTTCTTCAACATATGTCTCTCCTATTGACCGGTATCCCCGGTCTTCCCGTTACGAAGAAGTGTGCCCTTGACGCGGGCGCTCGATCGCGGCCGCCTCTCTCAGAGACCGGCCAGCGCCAACGGTTGGGTGCCGGCGGATTGATTGTCTGCCCGCTCGGGGGCGATATTGATGGATGTCGAGGTCACCGTTTCGTCGATCCCGGCGCCGTCCTTGTCCGTCCCGTAGATTTCCTTCACCGCCTCGGCGGTGAGCTCCGAGGGCTTGCCGTCGAAGACGACGCGGCCGCCGGCCATGCCGACGATGCGCTCACAATAGCTGCGGGCGGTATCGAGCGTGTGGAGATTGGTGATGACGGTGATGCCTTCGCGCTCGTTGATATCGCGCAGCGCATCCATGACGATCTTGGCGTTCAGCGGATCGAGCGAGGCGATCGGCTCGTCGGCGAGAACCATCTTCGGGTTCTGCATCAGCGCCCGGGCGATTGCCACGCGCTGCTGCTGGCCGCCGGAAAGCGTGCCGGCTGCCTGCAGCGCCGTCTGCTCGATGCCGAGGCGTTCGAGCGCGGCGATGGCATGCACACGTTCCTCACGGGTGAAGATGTTGAGCAGGCTCATCAGCGTCGAGCGGTGGTTGAGACGGCCGAGCATGACATTGGTCAGAACGTCGAGGCGCGGCACCAGGTTGAACTGCTGGAAGATCATCGCGCAGTCGCGCTGCCAGTTGCGCAGCGCCCGGCCGCGAAGCCCGGAGACCGCGACGCCGGCGAAATGAATGGTGCCGGAGCTCGGCTCCTGAAGGCGGTTGATCATGCGCAGCAGCGTCGACTTGCCGGCGCCGGAGCGGCCGATGATGCCGACCATCTGGCCCTGGGGAATGGCGAGCGTGACGGAATCGACGGCGAGCTTTTTTCCGAAACGACGTGTGACATTCTTCAGCTCGAACATCATGCTCTTCCCTTGCGATCCAGGCCTTGGTCAGCATCGCATTAGTCCCGCTTGATGAACCTCGCGTGTCACATTTGTGTAAGTCCTGTCACAATTCTCCGCCCCTATATCGGGGGTTTAGCCGCCGTAGCGGGACAGGAAATCTTCCGCGCTCAGGTTGCGAAAATCGGCTAGCGCCAGACGCAGCCGATCGTGGTCCCAGTCCCACCAGGCAAGGCTGTCCATCCGTTCGCCGACCTCTTTCGGAAAGCGTTCGCGGATGAGCTTGGCCGGCACGCCGCCGACGATCGTGTAGGGCGCAACATCCTTCGACACGACGGCGCCGGCCCCGATCACCGCACCGTTGCCGACGGTCACACCCGGCAGGATGGTCGCACCGTGGCCGATCCAGACGTCGTGGCCGATCGTCACCCGGTTTGCACGGCGCCAGGCGAAGAAGTCGGTCTCCATGTCGCCGTCCGGCCAGTAGTCGGCGGCGCGATAGGTGAAATGATGCAGCGTCGCCCGCCAGGTCGGATGGTTGGTGGCGTTGATGCGCACGGCGGCGGCGATATTGACGAACTTGCCGATCGTCGCGCACCAGACGGAGCCGTCCTGCATGATGTAGGAATAATCGCCGAACGTAGCCTCGCTGATGCGGCACCGTTCGGAGACCTCCGTATACCGCCCGAAGGTGGAATCGCTGATGGATGCCGTCTCATGAAAGTAGGGTTCGATACCAAGCTTGCGGCTCATGCGGCGATCTTTCTCGGTGAGAACTGCTGGACGTCGAGGATCCGGTCGGCGACCGCCTCGCGCACTTCCTCGTCGTGGAAGATGCCGAGAAGGGCGACACCCGCCTTCTTCTTTTCCGCGATCATGCCAACGACGACGGCACGGTTCCTGGCATCGAGCGAGGCTGTCGGTTCGTCGAGAAGCAGGATCGTGTGTTCGGTGATGAAGCCGCGGGCGATGTTGACGCGCTGCTGCTCGCCGCCGGAGAAGGTGGCGGGCGGAAGCTGCCAGAGGGCTTCCGGCAGGTTGAGCCTGGCCAGCAGAGCGCCGGCCTTTTCCCGTGCCGTGCCGGCGTCCTCGCCGCGCGCCACCAGCGGCTCGGCAACCACGTCGATCGCCGCGACGCGCGGCACGGTGCGCAGGAACTGGCTGACATAGCCGAGCGTATGGCGCCGCACCTTGAGCACGGTGCGCGGATCGGTGGCGGCGAGATCGACGATGCGGCCGTCGTGGCGGATGAGAATCTGGCCGGTGTCGACGGCATAATTGCCGTAGATCATCTTGAGCAGCGAGCTCTTGCCGATACCCGACGGGCCGCCGAGCACGACGCATTCGCCAGACGCGACCGAGAAGGCGACATCGGAGACGACCGGCAGCCTGATGCCGTCGCGCAGATGCATGGTGAAGCTCTTCGAGACTTCGGAAACGACGAGGGGCGTTGCCATGATTTCTTCTTCCTTGGTTTCGGAGCTCAGACCTGCAGGATCGAGGAGACGAGCAGCTGCGTATAGGGTTCGCGCGGATCGTCGAGCACGCGGTCGGTGAGTCCGTGCTCGATGACGTAGCCGTCCTTCATCACCATCATCCGGTGCGACAACAGGCGGGCGACGGCGAGATCATGGGTGACGATGATGGCCGAGAGACCGAGATCGTTGACGAGGCCGCGCACGAGATCGAGCAGGCGCGCCTGCACCGAGACGTCGAGGCCGCCCGTCGGTTCGTCCATGAAGACGAGGCGGGGGCCGGTGACGAGGTTGCGGGCGATCTGCAGTCGCTGGCGCATGCCGCCGGAAAAAGCGCGTGGCTGGTCGTCGATGCGATCGGCGTCGATCTCGACGCGCTCGAGCCAGTCGATCGCCGAGGCGCGGATCTTGCCATAGTGGCGGTCGCCGATCGCCATCAGCCGCTCGCCGACATTGGCGCCGGCCGAGACCGTCATGCGCAGGCCGTCGGCCGGATTCTGGTGCACGAAGCCCCAGTCGGTCCGCATCAGGAAGCGCCGCTCGGCCTCGTTCATCCGGTAGAGATCACGGTAGCTGCCGTCGCGCATGTGATACTCGACGCTGCCGGTGCTCGGCAGCAGCCGGGTGGAGAGGCAGTTGAGCAGCGTCGTCTTGCCGGAGCCGGACTCGCCGACGATGGCGAGCACTTCGCCGGGCCAGAGCTCGAAGGAGACGTCGCGGCAGCCGATGCGGTTGCCGTAGAATTTCGAAACGTCATGGACTTTGAGAAGCGGAATATCGCTCATTCTGCAGCCTCCCGGGCCAGCATCTCGCCGGCATGTCCCTGCGCCCGGCGGTCTTCGCAATGATCGGTGTCGGAGCAGACGAACATGCGCCCGCCCTTGTCGTCGAGAACCACTTCGTCGAGATAGACATCCTCGGCGCCGCAAAGGGCGCAGGGCTTGTCGAAGCGCTGGATATCGAAGGGATAATCCTCGAAATCCAGGCTGACGACGTCGGTATAGGGCGGAACCGCATAGATGCGCTTCTCGCGCCCGGCGCCGAAGAGCTGCAGCGCATCCGACATGTGCATCTTCGGATTGTCGAATTTCGGCGTCGGCGAGGGATCCATGACATAGCGGCCGTGGACCTTCACCGGATAGGCGTAGGTCCGTGAGATCCGGCCATTATGGGCGATGTCCTCATAGAGTTTCACATGCATGAGCCCGTATTCTTCGAGCGCGTGCATCTTGCGGGTTTCGGTCTCGCGCGGTTCGAGGAAACGCAGCGGCTCGGGGATCGGCACCTGGTAGACCAGCACCTGCCCGGCAGCGAGCTTTTCTTCCGGAATGCGGTGGCGCGTCTGGATGATCGTCGCATCCTTGGTATGGGTCGTCACCGCGACATTGGCGACCTTCTGGAAGAAGGCGCGGATGGACACGGCGTTGGTCGTGTCGTCGGCACCCTGGTCGATGACCTTCAGCACGTCATCCGGTCCGATGATCGAGGCCGTCACCTGCACGCCGCCGGTGCCCCAGCCATAGGGCATCGGCATTTCGCGCGAGGCGAAGGGCACCTGATAGCCGGGAATGGCGATCGCCTTCAGGATGGCGCGGCGGATCATCCGCTTGGTCTGTTCGTCGAGATAGGCGAAGTTGTAGCTGGCCAGATCGCTCATTCGGCGGCTTCCTTCATGTCTTCGCCGCCGTTGCGGGCGGCTTCGAATTCGCGGCGCATGCGGCGGACGAGATCGAGTTCAGCCTGGAAGTCCACATAATGCGGAAGCTTCAGATGCTCGACGAAGCCCGTCGCCTGGACGTTGTCGGAATGCGAAATGACGAATTCCTCGTCTTGGGCCGGCGCGGTGATATCCTCGCCGAGCTCTTCGGCGCGCAGCGCCCGGTCGACCAGCGACATCGCCATCGCCTTGCGTTCGCTCTGGCCGAAGACCAGGCCGTAGCCGCGGGTGAATTGCGGCGGCGCCTTAGCCGAACCCTTGAACTGGTTGACCATCTGGCATTCGGTGACCTGGATTACGCCAAGCGAGACGGCGAAACCGAGTTCCGGCACGTCGAATTCCACCTCGACATCGCCGATGCGGATTTCGCCGGTGAAGGGGTGGTTGCGGCCATAGCCGCGCTGGGTGGAATAACCGAGCGCCAGCAGGAAGCCCTCGTCGCCGCGGGCAAGCGCCTGCAGGCGCAGATCGCGGGTCATCGGGAATTCCATCGGCTCGCGAGTCAGGTCGCCGATCTCGTGATCTTCAGGCATGTCGCCGTCGGCCTCGATCAGGCCCTCCTCGCCGAGGATTTCGGAGACGCGCATGACGCGGCCGGTCTCGGCTGGGCGCAGCGCGGGCTCTTCGATCGCCTCGTCCGAAAGCAGCGAGGGATCGAGCAGGCGGTGGGTATAGTCGAAGGTAGGTCCTAGAAGCTGGCCGCCCGGCAGATCCTTGTAGGTCGCCGATATGCGGCGCTCGATCGTCATATCAGCCGTGTCGAGCGGCTCGGAATAGCCAAAACGCGGCAGCGTCGTACGGTAGGCGCGCAGCAGGAAGATCGCTTCGATCATATCGCCGCGCGATTGGCGCACGGCGAGCGCTGCGAGCGTGCGGTCGAAAAGCGAGGCCTCGGCCATGACGCGGTCGACGGCGAGCGCCAGTTGCGCCACGATCTGGTCGATGCCGATCGCCGGCAGCGAACGGTCGCCGCGGCGGCGGTCGGCGAGCAGCCGGTGGGCATTGGCGATGGCGGCCTCGCCACCCTTGACGGCAACATACATGAGCTCAGATCTCCGTTGCTGTGATCTTGGTGGTGCGCGGCAGGCAGAGGAAACGTTTGCCCGCCGTCAGCACGATGTCGATGCCGCGCGGAAAGAGCGCGCGGTTCTCGGTCCAGAGCCGCAGGAAGGTCTCCGGCAGACCAACGGGGGCGATCTCCGTCATGCTCTGAATGCCCGGACCCATCAGCGCCAGCCTGCGGCCGCCTTCGAGTTCGGCGAGCTCGATGACGACGGTCGTCGAGCGGTCGGGATATTCCTGCGTGCCGGAGGCAAACAGGCCGAAGGAGGATAGGGCGATGCCGGCCTCGGTGAAGGCAAAGCGCGCCTCGGCCTTTTCGGTGGTCAACGGCGCGCCGGCGTGGAAGCCAAGCCATTCCGGCACGGCGGATTTCGCCAGTCCCTGCGAAAGCCAGACCGGCGTGTCGTGGTCGCAAAGCGTCAGCGCGATCGCGCCGGCGGCGATGCCGAGTGGCGTCGGCGGCGCGGCATCGGGCTGAACGGTCTGGATCGCGCCGGGGCGGGCCATGCCGTCCATCAGCATCTTGAAGACGCTCTGGGCGTGGAAGACCGGCTCGGCAAAGCCGCCGGTGAGAGCTTCTGTCTTCAAACCCATCAGTTGTCTCCCCGCACCATGGTGAAGAAATCGACGCGGGTGGCCGCCGTCTCGTCCGCCTTGCGGCGTTCGGCATCGGCGATCCGCTCAGTGATCGGCAAAAGCAGCGCCTGTTCGACGAAATCCATGGTCGCGTCTTCCTGCCAGAGCGCGTCGAAGATCGCCGCCAACCGGGCCTTTTTACGGTCGGTGCCGAGCGCCTGGGCATGGCCGACCGCGCCGGAATCGAGCCGGACCGTGGCCCGCGTCACCGTCACCTCGCCAAGATTGAAGGGAGCGCCGCCGCCGCCGATGCGTCCGCGCACCATCACCAGCCCGGTCTCAGGTCCGCGCACCTGATGTGCTACGGGCTTTTCCGGCAATGCGTCCCAGACCGCCTGAAGTTCGCTGCGTTCCGCCCGCGCCAGCAGATCGGCGGCGCGTTTGCGCCCGGATGCCGTCTGTGACGCAGCGTCGTTTCTGTCCGCTGAGATCATCGCCGCTTCCCTTCAAATGTCTATTGATATAGACAACCATACAAGATACAATTACGCTTAAATCGATGTCGTGACAAGCGTGTGACATCGTGAGTGTAAATGGCGGGGCGGAATGGCGGGATTGAAGCAGGTGCAAAGACAGACCGGCGTGGCGCTCTGGCGTCAGATCGCCGATCGGATTCGCGAGGCGATCAGCAGCGGAGCCTATGATGAAACGGGTATGGTGCCGCCGGAAACTGTCCTGGCGCTGCAATTCGGCGTCAACCGGCATACGGTGCGCAGCGCGCTTGCCGCACTGGCGCAGGAAGGAATCGTGCGTGCGGTACAAGGCCGCGGCACGCTGATCGAGCGCAAGGAGCGTCTGAATTTCCCGATCACCAAGCGCACGCGCTTCAGCGCCGGTATCGGCGACCAGGCGCGTGAGATGCGCGGCCTTCTGCTTGATGAGGCGAGGGAAGAAGCGAGTGCCGAGATCGCCCGTTGGCTGCACCTGAAACCGGGAGACCAGGTGATCCGCCTGGAAACCTTGCGTCAGGCGGACAAGCGGCCGGTTTCAAGGGCAACGAGCTGGTTTCCCGCCGAGCGCTTCGCCGGTATCGGTGCGGCCTATCGGAGGGGGGAATCGATCACCAAGGCTTTCGCCGAACTCGGCCTGTCGGATTATGTCCGCGCGACCACCGAAGTGACGGCCGCGCATGCAGGTGCCGCCGACATGGCCGACCTCGAACTCACCCCCGGCGCGATCCTGCTGATCACCAAGGCGATGAATACCGATCTTGAGGGTGTCCCGGTGCAATATTCGATCAGCCGCTTTGCGGCCGACCGGGTGCAGTTCACGATCGAGAACTGAGGCCGGAAATTGAGGAAAGGCGTGCCGACCTGTTTCGGCGGCACGCCGTACCGAATTCAGTGTGCGCCGGACATGTCGCCGAGCACTTCCTTGGAGGCGACGGTGGAATCCGCCTTCAGCGTGTAGACTATCGGAACGCCGGTCGCGAGGTTGAGCGCGAGCACGCCTTCTTTGCTCAGCTTATCGAGCACCATGACAAGCGAACGCAGCGAATTGCCGTGTGCGGCGACCAGCACCTTTTCGCCCCTGAGCACGCGCGGCAGGATTTCTGTGAGGTAATAGGGCCAGACGCGGGCGCCGGTGTCGCGCAGGCTTTCGCCGCCGGGCGGCGGCACGTCATAGGAACGGCGCCAGATATGCACCTGTTCCTCGCCCCATTTGGCGCGGGCATCGTCCTTGTTGAGGCCGGAGAGATCGCCATAGTCGCGCTCGTTCAGCGCCTGGTCGCGGATCGTCTGGAGATCGGGCTGGCCGACCTTGTCGAGGATGAGCTTCAGCGTGTGCTGCGCGCGCACCAGCGCCGAGGTGTAGGCGATGTCGAATTTGATCCCGTATTCGGCGAGCGCTTCACCGCCTGTTTTGGCTTCCTGGATGCCGAGCTCGGTCAGATCGGGATCCTTCCAGCCGGTGAAGAGATTCTTCAGGTTCCAGTCACTCTGGCCATGGCGAACGAGGACGAGGGTACCGCTCATGAATATGCCTCCGTAGTATCGTTATGAGGAAGAAAGCCCGAGCACGTCGAGCATGGAATAGAGACCCGGCTTCTTGTCGCGCGCCCAAAGCGCTGCCTTGATGGCGCCGCGCGCGAAAATCGACCGGTCGGCCGCACTGTGCGACAAGGTGACGATTTCGCCTTCGCCGGCAAAAAGCACGGAATGCTCGCCGATGACGGAGCCGCCGCGCAGCGTCGCAAAGCCGATCGTGCCTACCTCGCGGGCACCGGTATGGCCGTCGCGCACCCGGACCGATTTCGAGGCGAGATCGATGCCGCGCCCCTTGGCCGCCGCCTCACCGAAGAGAAGGGCGGTGCCTGAGGGCGCATCCACCTTGTGCTTGTGGTGCATTTCCAGGATCTCAATATCCCAGTCGGCCGGGTCGAGCGCCCGCGCTGCCTGCTCTGCGAGCACGCTGAGCAGATTGACCCCGAGGCTCATATTGCCCGATTTGACGATGCGGGCATGGCGAGCGGCTGCGGCGATCCTGGTATTGTCGTCGGCTGAACAGCCCGTCGTGCCGATGACATGAACGATGCGCGCCTGTGCGGCGAGGCCCGAGAATTCCACTGTTGCGGCAGGCGAGGTGAAGTCGAGCACGCCTTCGGCATCGAGAAAGGCATTGAGCGGATCGTCGCCGATGATGACGCCTGTCGGGCCGAGACCGGCGATCTCGCCGGCATCCTTGCCGACGAAGGGCGAGCCGACGCGCTCGACTGCGGCGTGCAGCCTCACGCCCTCGATCGAATGGATGAGCCGGATCAGCGTCTGGCCCATGCGCCCTGCTGCGCCAACCACCACCAGTTTCATCGCAGCATCGTTCATCTCAGTCTCACCAGGTCAGTTTGAATCGGAGGCCGAAGGCCTCTGCAGATTGTTGAGGCGAGCGTAAAGACCGTCGCTGACCTTCGCAAGCGTCTCGTGATTGCCTTCCTCGACGACGCGGCCCTGCTGCATGACGACGATCTTGTTGGCGCGCACCACGGTCGAAAGCCGATGGGCGATGACGACGACGGTGCGTCCGGTCATCGCTTCGTCGAGCGCCTTCTGCACGGCCGCCTCGGATTCGGTGTCGAGGGCGGAGGTCGCCTCGTCGAGAAGCAGGATCGGCGCATTGCGCACCAGGGCGCGCGCAATCGACAGCCGCTGGCGCTGGCCGCCCGATAGCGTCACGCCGTTTTCGCCGACCGGCGTCTCGTAACCCTGCGGTTGCGCCGAAATGAAATCATGCGCATAGGCAAGCCGCGCCGCCTCTTCCACCTCGGCATCGGTCGCTTCCGGCCGACCGTAGCGGATATTGTCGCGGATCGTGCCTTCAAACAGGTAGGGCTGCTGCGAGACATAGGCGAGCTGCTGGCGCAGCGACTTCTTGGTGATGTGGGCGATGTCCTGGCCGTCGATCAGGATTTCTCCCTCGCGCGGATCGTAGAAGCGCGGAATGAGGCTGATGACGGTGGATTTGCCGGCGCCCGATGGGCCGACCAGTGCTGTGGTCGCGCCACCCTCGGCAATGAAGCTCACCCCGCTGAGCACGCTCTCATTGCCGTAGGCGAAGGACACATTGCGGAATTCGATCCTCGCCTGCGTCACCGTCAGCGGCTGGGCATCCGGCAGGTCGCGCTGGCGCGGTTCCATGTCGAGCAATTCGTAGATCATCCGCGCATTGACGACGGCACGCTCCATCTGCACCTGCAGGCGCGCAAGCCGGCGGGCCGGGTCATAGGCAAGCAGCAGCGCGGTGACGAAGGAGAAGAAGGCGCCGGGCGGCACATTGAAGTAGATCGAACGGTAGGCGGCGTAGGCAAGCACGCTGGCGACGGCAAAGCCCGCGAAGCTTTCCGTCAGCGGAGACGTGCGTTCGGAAAGCCGGGCAATCCGGTTCGCCCGGCTTTCGGCGCCCTCGATGAGTTTGTTGACCTTGCGCTCCAGTTCGTCCTCCATCGTGAAGGCCTTCACGATGGCGATGCCCTGGATCGTCTCCTGCATGGCGCCGAGAACGTGGCTGTTCAAATGCACGGCCTCGCGGGTGGCCGAGCGCAGCCGCTTGGACACATAGCGTAGGGCATACAGCAGCGGCGGCGCCATGATGAATACGGCAAGGCTGAGCAGCGGATCCTGCAGGATCATCACGCCGAGCAGCGAGATGAAGGTCAGCAGGTCGCGCACTGTCGAGGTGATCGTCAGGTTGAGCACGTCGCGGATACCGCTGACGTTCTGGCTCACCTGCGCGGCGATATGGGCAGAGCGCGCCTCGCTAAAGAAGCCGACCGAAAGCGTCATCAGATGCGAATAGAGCCGGCGCTGGTAACGCGCGACGATATTGTTGCCGACCTTGGAAAGCGCCACCGCCTGGCCGTAGCTCGCAAAACCGCGCAGCACGAAGGCGATGAAGATAGAAAGACAGATGATCCAGACGACGTCGGCGCGGCGGTTGGCGAAGGCCTCGTCGATGATCGCCCGCATGATCCAGGCGGTAAACGCGGTCGAAAGCGCTACCACGATGAGACAGACGATCGCAAAGACATAACCCCAGAGATGGTCGCGGCCGTTTTCAGCAATGATGCGTTTCAGGATGCCGGTTACGGTATCGCTGCTGACGCTCTGCGCTCTGCTTTCCGCCGCTTCCAAAAATGAGGTTTCCTGTCTCGGACCAAGCGCCCCGCGAAGGCGACGCGCACTTTTGCCGGGGTCTATAAAGAGTTGGGACCGGTTTGGCTAGAGCGCCGCGCGTCCCCGCAGAGGACGCGCCAAGGACGCTCTAGCGCCGCCAGCGGCGGCCTTCCGTCGAGACGCCGAAGTTCGCCGGCATCCGTGCGTAGGAGGAAAGCCCGGCAAGTGCTGCCAGCGGATGCGTCACCACATAAGTCGGGATGGTGCGAAGCAGCGCGGTATGCGGCGCCTTGTCCTCGAAGGCAATGCGGAATTCCGGCTTCTTCAGCGCCGGGATGATCTTCTGCGAGATGCCGCCGGAGAGATAGACGCCACCGCGCGCCATGAACACCATCGCCATGTCGCCCGCCACGCGGCCGAGATAGGTGGCAAACAGCGAGACGGTCTCGATAGCCGCCTTGTCGGTGCCGGCAAGCGCGTGCGAGGTGATATCGGCGGGATCCTTCATCGTCGGCTGGATGCCATCGACGATGCAGATGGCATTGTAGAGATTGACGAGGCCGCGGCCGCAGAGGATTTGCTCGGCCGAGACGCGGCCCTCGATCGTCTCGATATGCGGGAAGATCTCATAGTCGCGCTTGCTGCGCGGTCCGAGATCGACATGGCCGCCTTCGCCGGGAACCGGGATCCAGCTGTGCTGGGCATGCACGAGCCCGCCGACGCCGAGGCCGGTGCCCGGGCCGAGCACGACGCGCGAGGCGATCATGTCGCCGGTGGCATCGCCGATGCGTTCGCGGTTTTCATCCGACAGGGCGGCGATCGCCAGCGCCTGCGCCTCGAAATCGTTGACGACCAGCACGTCCTCCATGCCGAGGCCTTCGATCATCGTCTTTGGCCGCACCACCCAGTCGCAATTGGTCAGCGGGATCTCGTCGTCGTTGATCGGGCCGGCGACGGCGAGGATCGCCGAGCGCGGCTGTACGGCCGTCTTGTCGAGCACGCCTTTCTGGATCGCTTCGTCGATCGTGGCGAAGTCAGCCGTGCGTACGTTCGGAAACTGCTTCGGCTCGGCATAGGCATCGGTCAGGATGGAGAAGCGGGCATTGGTGCCACCGATATCGCCGATCAGGATCGGGAAAGGCAGCGGAGCGGTGCTGTTATTCGGTTTTGGCATGGCCGGTCCCGTGCTGATCAGGCTTCGAGTGTGGGAAGAAGTTTTATAGCGGTCGCGTGGTTGAGCGCCATCGGAATATCATAGACGATCGCAAGCCGCATCAGCGCCTTTACGTCGACATCGTGCGGCATCGGCGTCAAGGGGTCGACGAAGAAGATCAGGGCATCCACCTCGCCGGTCGAAATCAGTGCGCCGATCTGCTGGTCGCCGCCGAGCGGCCCGCTTTTCAGCCTGACAACGTCGAGGTCGGGGGCGGCATCGAGCACACGTCCGCCGGTCGTACCGGTGGCGACGATCTTCCAGCGGGAGAGAATGTCCCGGTTGGTGCGGGCGAATTCCGCCATGTCGTCCTTCTTCTGGTCATGCGCAATCAATGCAAGGCATTTGCCGCCGGCCATCAACCCCTCCGCCCGAACAATTCAATCGATTTGATGGCTTCTATACCAAGAGTTTGCGATTTGAAAGACAACGCACCCCAGGCCTGTTTCATTGGATCGCCGGCTTGTCGTTCGGAACCGGACCGACATCGGGCAAAGCGCCGTCCGTGCCGGCGGCGGGTTCCGCGGCCGGCGCGGCAGTGAGCGCGCTTGCAGCGGAAGGTCCGCCATAGGTGGCGGCCTGCATCGAGGCGACGGAAGCACCATCGAGCACGGCGGCGCAGGCCTTCGGCAGGTCGGAGACCATCATCTCGCGCGGCGGCTTCGGGGGCTTGGCGCCGGGCTTCGGCGGTTTCGGCGGCGCCCAGGGCGCCGGCGTGAACCACCAGGCGAGCGATTTGTCGCAGCCGTCGCCGGCAGGAACAGAAGCCTGAGGCGTGCATCCGGCAGCACCGGGCGGGCATTTGATGCGGATGTGGAAATGCGAGTCATGGCCATATTCCGGCCGGAGCTTGCCGAGATTGGTGCGGTCGCCCGTCCAGGTGTCGCACATCTTCTTCTTGATCGCCGGGTTGACGAAGATACGCTCCACCTCGGGGTAGCTTGCCGCCAGCATCAACAGACGCGCCCGCGATTGCGTCCAGACCTTCGGGTCGACGGTCAGGAACTTGTCCTTCTGCAGCATGGTGGTGAAGGGCAGATCCTCGCGCTCCTCGGCCGTCAAGCGGCGCGCCGGCATCGGCGTAAACCAGACATCGGCATCGAGGCCGATCTGATGGGAGGCATGGCCGTTGAACATCGGCCCGCCGCGCGGCTGCGCAATGTCGCCGACGAGAAGGCCCGGCCAGCCGGCATATTTGACCCCATCCTCAGAAAGACGTTCGAGCAGCGCGATCATCGCCGGATTGCCCCAGCGGCGATTGCGCGAAAGCCGCATCGCTTCCCAGGTCGGCCCGTCGGCCGGCAGCGCCACCGCACCTGTCATGCAGCCCTTTGCGTAAAAGCCGATCGGTTGCGCCGGTCCCTGCGTCGGCAGGCTGACGGCGCCGAACTGCCCCTTGGCGCTGCCCGGGCTCGGTGTCTTCTGCTGAGCTCCGACATCGCCGGCGGCAAGGCTTGCGCCGATTGCGCCGGCAAGCGTCAGTTTGCCGAATGTCCTGAAAGCCTGAGCGAAGCCGAAAGCCATGCTATTTCCTTGAACCGCTGCCGAAGTGATTTGCGTCAAATCTATCGTGAAAAGCGATTTTGGTGAATCGATGTTTTGGCTGGTGGTGGGAAGCGGCGGTGACGGATCGCCGCAGAGTTGCGCCGCATATTGCGAAGGCGACGCATCGAGGCGAGACGATGGCTCAAAATTTCGCGAGCCCGGCAAAAACCAAACTCTCTCCTGTTTTTCGCCCCTATTTTTCGTATTGTCGAATCAATGAAAAAACAGGGGAAAGTGTGAATGACGGCTCTATGGTCGAAGATCGGTCTGTTTCTGTCGCTTGCTGCTGTGGCGCCACTGACGGCAACGGCCCAGGACCAGCCGTTTCAGATCGGAAGCTCGGTCGTCAGCCAGATGAAGTACAAACCGGGCTTTGCGCACTTCGACTACGTCAATCCCGATGCGCCGAAAGGTGGAGATCTCCGTCTTTCCGCAAGCGGCGCCTTCGACACTTTCAATCCTCTGCTTGCAAAGGGCCAGACAGCCGTAGGTCTGTCGCTTGTTTACGACACGTTGCTGAAGCCGGCCGATGACGAACTTCTCGTCTCCTACGGCCTGCTTGCCGAAGGCCTCTCCGTTCCCGATGACGTGTCGAGCGCGACCTTTCGGCTGCGGAAGGAAGCGAAATGGGCCGATGGTCAGCCGGTAACGCCCGAAGACGTCATCTTTAGTCTGGACAAGACCAAGGATTTGAACCCGCTCGCCGGCAATTACTACCAGCACGTTGTCAAAGCGGAAAAAACCGGCGAGCGTGACGTCACCTTCATCTTCGATGAGAAGAACAATCGCGAACTGCCGAACATTCTCGGCCAGTTGATGGTCGTCCCGAAACATTGGTGGGAGGCGCCCGGACCGGACGGCAAACCGCGCGACATTACCAGGACGACGTTGGAGCCCGTGATGGGGTCCGGACCTTACAAGATCGCTTCCTTCTCGCCCGGCGCCACAATCCGTTATGAACTGCGTGGCGACTATTGGGGCAAGGACCTCAATGTGAATGTCGGCCAGAACAATTTCCGCAACGTCATCTACACCTATTTCGGTGATCGGGACGTCGAGTTCGAAGCTTTTCGCGCCGGCAACAGCGACTATTGGCAGGAAACCACCGCTGCCCGTTGGGCGACGGGATATGATTTTCCCGCAGTGAAGGAAGGACGGGTCAAGAAGGAGGAGGTTGCAAACCCGCTGCGCTCCACCGGCATCCTGCAAGCGCTGGTGCCCAATATGCGGCGTGACCTCTTCAAGGACATCAGAGTCCGCGAAGCCTTGAACTACGGGTTCGACTTCGAGGAACTGAACCGCACTGTCGCCTTCAACAGTTACAAACGCATCGACAGCTATTTCTGGAACACCGAGCTTGCCTCTTCCGGCCTGCCGCAGGGCAGGGAACTGGAAATTCTGCAGGGCATGAAGGACAAGGTGCCGGCAGAAATCTTCACCACGCCCTATACCAATCCGGTCGGCGGCGATCCGCAGAAGAGCCGTGACAACCTCCGCAAGGCAATCGCGCTACTGAAAGACGCTGGCTGGGAGCTGAAGGGCAATCGCATGGTCAACAGCAAGACCGGCCAGCCGATGAGTTTCGAGATCCTGTTGTCGAGCCCGATGTTGGAGCGCTGGGCGGTGCCTTATGCCAGCAATCTCAAGAAAATCGGCATAGATGCGCGGGTTCGGACGGTCGATGCCTCGCAAGCTGTCAACCGCGAACGCAGCTTCGACTATGATATGATCTGGAATGTCTGGGCTGAGACCATGAACCCGGGCAACGAGCAAGCCGACTATTGGGGATCCGGCTCTGTCAACCAGCAGGGCTCTCGCAACTACGCCGGTATTGCTAACCCGGCGGTCGATGAGCTCATTCGCATGATTATCTTCGCGCCGAACCGCGATGAACAGGTTGCTGCGATCAAAGCCATGGACCGCGTATTGCTGGCAAATCACTACGTCATCCCGCTGTTCTACCGTGATACCTATAACATCGCCTATTGGAACACGGTCACGCATCCGGCCGAATTCCCGGCCTACAGCCTTGGCTTCCCGGAAGCCTGGTGGTCGACCTCGGCAAAATGAGCGGGCTTGCAATGAAGGGGCCCTCGGCTCCAAATGGCACGAGCGAATCACGACAAGCCGGCAGGGCCGGCAAGGGAAGGCTGGCGGATTGAGCGGCATTAGACTGGACGGCGGGCAGACAGGAAAAACATTCCCGGAGGCTGAAGGCTGATGGGCGCCTATATCCTTCGCCGCCTGCTTTTGATGGTTCCAACCATTGTCGGCATCATGGCGATTTCCTTCATCGTCATTCAGTTCGCCCCCGGCGGTCCCGTCGAGCAGGTGATCGCCCAACTGACCGGTCAGGCCGATAGTGCCGACCAGCGACTGTCCGGCGGCGGCGATCTTCTCGGCGGCACCGGCAGCGATGAAGGCTCGAAATATCGCGGCGCCCAGGGGCTTGATCCGGAACTGATCGCCAAGCTCGAAAAACAGTTCGGCTTCGACAAGCCGCCGCTGACCCGTTTTGGCGAGATGATGTGGAACTACATCCGCTTCGATTTTGGCGAGAGCTTCTTCCGCAACACCTCGGTGCTCGAGCTCATCAAGGAGAAGCTGCCGGTGTCGATCTCGCTCGGCATCTGGATCCTGATCTTCTCCTATGCCATCTCCATTCCGCTCGGCATCCGCAAGGCGGTCAAGGATGGATCGACCTTCGATGTCTGGACATCGGGCGTCATCGTCGTCGGCTACGCCGTGCCGAGCTTCCTCTTCGGCATTCTCCTGATCGTGCTTTTTGCCGGCGGCTCCTTCTACGACTGGTTTCCGCTGCGCGGCCTGGTCTCCGATAATTTCGACCAGCTGGCCTGGTGGCAGAAGCCGCTCGACTATTTCTGGCACCTGACCCTGCCGTTGATCTCGCTTTCCCTGTCCGCCTTTGCCACGACGACGCTGCTGACCAAGAATTCCTTCATCGAGGAGATCAAGAAGCAATATGTCGTCACCGCCCGCGCCAAGGGCCTGAACCAGCGCCAAGTGCTCTACGGCCATGTCTTCCGCAACGCCATGCTGATCATCATTGCCGGTTTTCCCGGCGCCTTCATTTCCGCTTTCTTCACCGGCTCGCTGCTGATCGAAAACATCTTCTCGCTGGATGGCCTCGGCCGTCTCGGCTATCTCTCGGTCATCAACCGGGATTACCCGATCGTCTTCGCCACCCTCTATATCTTCTCGCTGCTCGGCCTCTTCGTCAGCCTGGTTTCCGACCTGATCTACACCTGGATCGATCCGCGCATCGATTTCGAGCGGAGGGATGTCTGATGGACGCCGCCGCAAATCCTGCCGTCGCCACGCCCGTCAAGCCGCCGCGCAAGGGCCTGCTGTCGCCGACCAACATCCGCCGCTGGCAGAATTTCCGGGCAAACGGCCGCGGCTACTGGTCGCTGTGGCTGTTCCTGGTGCTGTTCGTCCTCAGCCTGTTTGCCGAGTTCATTGCCAACGACCGGCCGATCATCGCCTCCTACAAGGGCGAGATCCTGTTTCCCGTGCTGGTCGACTATCCCGAGGAGAAGTTCGGCGGCTTCCTCGCCGAAACCGATTACCGTTCCTCGGTGATTGCGGATGAGATCGATGCCAATGGCTGGATGATCTGGCCGCCGATCCGCTATTCCTACCGCTCGGTCAATTCCAACATTCCCCATTCGGCACCCACCGCCCCGTTCTGGCTGATGACCAAGGAGGAGCGCTGCGCCGGTTATCCGCAAGGCGTGAACGATCCCGATTGCACCTTCGGCAATCTCAACTGGCTCGGCACCGACGATCAGGCGCGCGACGTGCTGGCGCGGGTCATCTACGGTTTCCGCATATCGGTGCTCTTTGGCCTGATGCTGACCATCTGCTCGGCGATCATCGGCGTGACGGCGGGTGCGGTGCAGGGCTATTTCGGCGGCTGGACCGATCTGCTGCTGCAGCGCTTCATCGAGATCTGGTCGTCGATGCCGGTGCTTTACATCCTGCTGATCATCGCGGCACTCCTGCCGCCCGGCTTCTTCGTGCTGCTCGGCATCATGCTGCTCTTCTCCTGGGTCGGCTTCGTCGGCATCGTGCGCGCCGAATTCCTGCGGGCTCGCAATTTCGAATATGTCCGCGCCGCCCGCGCCCTCGGCGTCAACAATCGCACCATCATGTGGCGTCACCTGCTGCCCAACGCCATGGTGGCGACGCTGACCTTCCTGCCTTTCATCCTCTCCGGCTCGATCACCACGCTGACCTCGCTCGATTTCCTCGGCTTCGGCATGCCGCCGGGCTCCCCCTCGCTCGGCGAGATGATCGCCCAGGGCAAGACCAACCTTCAGGCCCCGTGGCTCGGGCTGACGGCTTTCTTCGCCATGTCGATCATGCTGTCCCTGCTGATCTTCATCGGCGAAGCCGTGCGCGATGCCTTCGACCCGAGGAAGACGTTCCAATGAGTGACATGAAAGAACCGCTGCTTTCCGTCCGCGATCTCTCGGTTGCCTTTCATCAAGGCGGCGAAACCTCGCTGGCCGTCGATCACATCTCCTTCGATATCGCCAAAGGCGAGGTCGTGGCGCTGGTCGGCGAATCCGGCTCCGGCAAGTCGGTCTCGGCCAACTCGATCCTGCGGCTTTTGCCCTATCCCTCGGCAAGCCATCCCTCCGGCGAAATCCTGTTCAAGGGCAAGGACCTTCTGAAGGCGTCGGAGCGGGCGCTGCGGGAAGTGCGCGGCAACGACATCACCATGATCTTCCAGGAGCCGATGACCTCGCTCAATCCGCTTCATACGATCGAGAAGCAGATCGCCGAGATCCTTGCCCTGCACCAGGGACTCACCGGTGAGCCGGCGCGCCAGCGTGTGCTGGAATTGCTGAACCAGGTCGGAATCCGCGAACCGGAGAAGCGGTTGAAAGCCTATCCGCACGAGCTCTCCGGCGGCCAGCGCCAGCGCGTCATGATTGCCATGGCGCTCGCCAACCGGCCGGAGCTGCTGATCGCCGACGAACCGACCACGGCGCTCGACGTCACCGTACAGGCGCAGATCCTCGAATTGCTCCGGCAGTTGAAGGCCGTACATGGCATGTCGATGCTGTTCATCACCCATGATCTCGGCATTGTCCGCAAATTCGCCGATCGCGTCTGTGTCATGACCAAGGGCAGGATCGTCGAAACCGGAACCGTCGAGGAGGTTTTCGCCAACCCGAAGCACGAATATACCCGCCATCTTCTCGCTTCCGAACCGCGCGGCGAGCCGCCGCTGGCCGATCCGTCGAAGCCGGTGGTGATGGAAGGGTCCGATATCCGCGTCTGGTTCCCGATCAAAGCAGGGCTGATGCGTCGCGTCGTCGATCATGTGAAGGCGGTCGACGGCATCGATCTGTCGCTGCGCGCCGGCCAGACGCTCGGCGTCGTCGGTGAGTCCGGTTCCGGCAAGACCACGCTCGGCCTGGCGCTCACCCGGCTGATTTCCTCGCAAGGACGGATCGCCTTTGTCGGCACGGATATAGCCGGCTATTCATTCAGCGAGATGCGGCCGCTGCGCAACCAGTTGCAGGTCGTCTTCCAGGATCCCTATGGCTCGCTCAGCCCCCGCATGTCGGTCGGCGACATCGTCGCCGAGGGGCTGAAGGTGCACGAGCGCTCCTTGACCGCGGAGGAGCGCGACCAGCGTGTCTGCTGGGCGCTGGAGGAGGTGGGTCTCGATCCCCTGACCCGCTGGCGTTATCCGCACGAATTCTCCGGCGGCCAGCGCCAGCGCATCGCCATCGCCCGGGCCATGGTGCTGAAGCCCCGTTTCGTCATGCTCGACGAGCCGACTTCAGCGCTCGATATGAGTGTCCAGGCCCAGGTGGTCGATCTCCTGCGCGACCTGCAGAAGAAACACGATCTCGCCTATCTCTTCATCAGCCACGACCTCAAGGTGGTGAAGGCGCTCGCCAACGATGTCATCGTCATGCGTTTCGGCAAGGTGGTGGAACAGGGGCCGTCAGCGGAAATCTTCCGCGCGCCGAAGGACGATTATACCCGGGCGCTGATGGCCGCCGCTTTCAACATCGAGGCGGTGCCGACGCCCGCTGTGCAGCAATAAAGAAGATCATGTCCGCAAGTCCTCCTGTTCTCGTCGATATCAAGTTCAATGCCGAAGGCGTCGTCCGCGTGCTGAAGACGGCCTTTGCCGATCGCGGCAGCATCAATCTCGCCGATCCGGCCAATCAGGCACGCGATCTCCGCGCGGTCGAATACGCCCTTCTCTGGAAGCCGGATGCCGACCTTTTCGCGCGGGCGCCGAATCTCAAGGTCATCTTCTCGGGCGGCGCCGGCGTCGACCACATCATCGGCATGGCCGGCCTGCCCGAGATCCCGATCGTCCGCTTCGTCGACCGCAGTCTAACGACCCGTATGAGCGAATGGGTGGTCATGCAGTGCCTGATGCATCTGCGCGGGCAATACGCCCATGACAGCCATCAGCGGCAGCGTGAATGGGCCAAGCTGATCGCGCCTGAGGCGGCTGAGGTGACGGTCGGCGTCATGGGCCTCGGTATTCTCGGGCAGGATGCGGTCGCCAAGCTGAGAGTGATGGGTTTCAACGTCATCGGCTGGTCGCGCAGCCGCAAACAGATCGATGGCGTCGAAACCTTCGATGCCGGCGGATTGGACAGTTTTCTCGCAAGGACGGATATCCTCGTCGGTCTGTTGCCGCTGACGCCCGAAACCTCCGGCTTCTATAACGCAGGGCTGTTTGCCAAGCTGCGCCGCAACGGCGCGCTCGGGCAGCCGGTTTTCATCAATGCCGGCCGCGGCAAGAGTCATGTCGAGGCCGATATCGTTTCCGCCATTCGTGACGGTACCCTCGGCGGCGCTTCGCTGGATGTCTTCGAGGTGGAGCCGCTCGCCGCCGACAACCCCTTATGGGAATTGCAGAACGTCTTCATCACGCCGCATGACGCGGCCGTCTCCGAAGAAAATGCGCTGTTTCGCCATGTCGAGACCCAGATCGCCCGTTTCGAGCGCGGCGAGCGGCTGCAATTCGTGGTCGACCGCGCCGTCGGCTATTAGAGCCGCACGGAACCTTCCAGACGGCAACCCGTTTTCTCCTTCGAGTTCTTGACGGCCGGATCGGTCCGTCAAGACAGCCGAAGGAGACGATCATGGCGCATCAGACGGAAACACGCTGGGAAAAGTCCGATGGCAAGCTTCACAAGGAAGAGCAGATCCCGCCTGTAAAGGCCAGGCAGGGCCGCACGGGCTATCGCATCCTACTGGTGCTGCTCGCGGCTCTGGTGCTCGCTTTCGTGGTCTGGATACCGGTCGAGATCTGGGGCCAGCGTGAGGCAAACGACGTGGCGCCGCAGCAGCCCGGCCAGCAGTTGCAGTCGCAACAGTCAGGCACCGCGCCAGCGCCGAGCCTTCAGAACGGCACTGCGGTTCCGACCGAGACTCAGAACACGACGCCGGCCGCCCCTGGTGTCGCGCCTGCAGCGCCAGCCCAACCCGCCGCACCGGCCCAATAAGCGTGAGGATGCGCGCTCGCATCCCGCCGCCGTGCAGGCCGCGGGGTGCGTATTGTTTTATCTGGACTTTGTCTGCCGATTTTTCGATAAGAAGGCGCACGAGCCGGTTTCGTGCGCCGGCCGGGAACGTGGCACGACCCGGGAATTTGGCAGCGCCTGACCGGAGTGGACAGGGGCGGGAATTTCATGGCCAAGACGGATATCGCAAGACGCGTTTACAATCACGCTTGGAAACTTGATCCGATCATCCGCAGCCTGATCGATACCGATTTCTATAAGCTGCTGATGCTGCAGATGATCTGGAAGCTCTATCCGGACGTGAACGCCTCCTTCACCCTCATCAACCGCACCAAGCGCGTGCATCTTGCCGAGGAGATCGACGAGGGTGAATTGCGCGAACAGCTCGATCACGCCCGCACGTTGCGGCTCTCGAAAAAGGAGATGATCTGGCTTGCGGGTAACAGCTTCTACGGCCGCGCCCAGATCTTCGAGCCGGAATTCCTTGCCTGGCTTTCCAATTTCCAGCTTCCCGAATACGAGCTGTCGAAGAAGGACGGGCAATATGTTCTGGATTTCCACGGGCCGTGGAAGGAAACCACCATGTGGGAGATCCCGGCGCTCGCCATCGTCAACGAACTGCGCTCACGCTCCGCGATGAAGGCGCTCGGCCCCTTCACCCTTGATGTGCTCTATGCCCGGGCCAAAGCGAAGATGTGGTCGAAGGTCGAGCGGTTGAAGGAACTGCCGGGCCTACGCATCTCCGATTTCGGCACCCGCCGCCGTCACAGTTTCCTCTGGCAGCGCTGGTGCGTCGAAGCGCTGAAGGAAGGCATCGGCCCGGCCTTTGCCGGCACCAGCAACGTATTGCTGGCTATGGATTCCGATCTCGAGGCCGTCGGCACCAATGCCCACGAGCTGCCGATGGTGGCCGCCGCCCTTGCCCAAACCGATGAGCAACTGCGCAACGCGCCCTACAAGATCCTGCGCGACTGGAACAAGCTCTATGGCGGCAATCTTCTGATCGTCCTGCCGGATGCCTTCGGCACTGCCGCCTTCCTGCGCGACGCGCCGGAATGGGTCGCCGATTGGACCGGCTTCCGCCCGGACAGTGCTCCGCCGATCGAAGGCGGCGAGAAGATCATCGACTGGTGGAAGAAGATGGGCCGTGATCCACGCCAGAAGCTGCTGATCTTCTCCGATGGCCTCGATGTCGATGCCATCATCGATACCTACCGGCATTTCGAAGGCCGTGTGCGCATGAGCTTCGGCTGGGGCACGAATCTGACGAACGATTTTTCCGGCTGCGCGCCGATCGAAATCTCCGGCCTCAACCCGATCTCCGTCGTCTGCAAGGTCAGTGACGCCAATGGCCGTCCGGCGGTGAAGCTCTCCGACAACCCGCAGAAGGCGACGGGCGAACCGGCAGAGGTCGAACGCTACCTGAAATTCTTCGGCGCCGAAGACAGGGTCGATCAGACCGTTCTCGTATAGCTCCGGGACGAGGTGCCGCCATCCCGAGGCGCATTGGTATGCCCCGACATCGCATCCTCGATCGACCAACCGAAGCGCCAGGCGTCGAACATCGAGTACCATTCCTGAAAATCGGTGATCGGCAGGATATCCGGCTTCGACATCGGATTGTCGGCCAGGCTGCGGCCACGTGCACGGTCCCGTGCGCCACGCTCCTGCATCTCAAGCAGATTCTCGAACATCATTACCCCCCGGGTCTTCATCCGATGCATTTATGCAATCATGCTAATAAAGCATTGTCGAGTCCTGATGCGATGATTTGGGTTTTTCACAGGATTAGCCCCAATGCGCTAATCCAGGGATGGCGGAGCCCGAACTGGCCGAGCGTGACAACGCTCGGCTTGCGCTCCATGAACGCCTAGTGACGGGGAGGCTCGGCTTCCTGGCTGGGGTCCGCCGCCGAGCCTCCCGGCTTGCCGACCTTGAACCAGCCGGCAGCGCCGACAAACTGCCGCTTTCCGGCAGGCGTGATCCAACCCAGATGACATCAATGGCTAACGACAGGTTAATATCCACCGGCCTCGTCCCGATCCTACGCAATCCTGCAACGTAGGCTCGCGGCATTCCTCGGGGTTTCAGGCCGCCAATCTGCGAAACCGGGTTCTGATCCGGTCGAGATAGTAGTGGCCGGGAGACGGCGCTGCCGTCATCGCATGGGCTTCGGAGGAGGGCACGCCTTCGAACAGACGTTCCTCGCCATTCTTGAAACAAATCCTGAGCCGCCCGTCATCCTGGCTGAAATAGACGGATTTGATGATCTTCGACTTTACCGAAAGTTCTTCCACCTGTTTTACCTCTGTTTTTTTAAATTTGGCAGACGGTAAACCCAAACGTGCAAAGACGCGGTGAACTCGCATGGTAAAAAATCAGGAATCTTTCGACGTTTGAAACCCGCAGCACCATCGCAGCGCCGGGTTCGAAAGCCTCGAACGCACGCTTGTGAGCGGTGTATTTCGTTGCCCTCTCTCGCACGCGTCCCGCACACGCAAAGGCCTGTGTCAGTCATTTGATCCGTGAAGCCGGAAACAAGATCAAGCCCGATCAGATTTTGCCAATCCGGCGGAGAACGCCGTCAGCAGAGCCCTTCCCGGGCCCCAATCCTCAAGGCCGCTTTGCCCGTTGATATGGCCGAAAGGGCCGATCTCGACAAGGCCGCTGCCCCACAGATCGGCTCGTGCACGGGCATAGCCTGGCGTGCCGAAGGGATCATCGGCGCTTGCGATAATCAGCGTGGGAAAGCGCATTCGTTGCAATGGCGGATCTGCGAATCCGGCGGCCTCCTCAGGGAATGACACGGACTGCGGATCGGGGACCGCTACAAGAAACGCTCCGGCAACGGCAAGTGAGGAAATCTGCTGCCAATGAGCGACCAGCAGACAGGCAAGGCTATGAGCGACGAGCAGGGGAGGGGTTGCCGATGCGCCGACGGCGCGCTCCAGGGCTGAAATCCAGTCCGCCAAGTCGGGCTTTTCCCAATCGGCCGGTTGAAAACGCCGCATTTTGGGGTTCGACCTTTCCCAGCGCGTTTGCCAATGAGCCTCGCCCGAACCGCCAATCCCCGGCAATATAATGATGTCCCTCATGTCTTTTCCTCTGATCATCCGTGCAGGTGAAAATGATGCATTTTCATTTGCTTCGGAATGAATGATCATCGGAAAACCGCGCCGCTCTCCGATGATTTCAAGGTGATCCCATGGCTTTTCAGGAAAACAATCGGGTTTTGCTCGATCCAACCGATATCGCCATTATTGAAGCGATGCAGGAAAACGGCCGCATTGCGATTTCCGAACTCGGCCGACGGGTCGGGCTCTCTCAGCCGGCGGCATCGGAACGGGTCAAACGACTGGAAGACCGCGGCATCATTACCGGTTACTCCGCTCGTATCGACCCTGCCGCTCTGGGAATTGGAATGACGGCTGTGCTTCGCCTGCGCACGACGCATGAGCATATCAAACCCTGTCTGAAACAGTTCGCCGAGATGCCGCAAGTCATGGAAGTATTGCGCCTGACCGGAGAGGACTGCTTTCTCTTGAAGGTGCTGGTTCCGTCGCCTGGAGAGCTGGAAACGATCGTTGACACGATCGCGCGTTTTGGGGCCGTGACGACATCCCTGGTGTTGCGCGGCGAGAATCCGAAGCCGATTGGACGCGCCCTGCTGCAGCGCGTTTGAGAATATGCGGACGACCAGTGAAGCGCGCCGCCAAAAACGCTTCCGCGTCCCGCTCGCGATACGGTTTGAAATCTATATTGAGAAACGGGGATATGGCGGACAGGGTGTCCGTCTAACCATCGTCCGGGGCCGTCCGGGATTATCCGGGAAATAACGGGAATCGCTGTATTTTTGTAAGCGCTCGTTCTATATTGTTCGCCACGGTTCATAGCCATCCCCACTCCGAAGTGGGGACAGAAGTGGGGACACAATGGCGCGCACCCTTCAAAAGCTTACGGACGTTTCGATAAAGTCGAGCAAGTTGCCTCCCGGCCGACACAGCGACGGTGGTGGGCTCTATCTAAACGTAACGCCGAACGGCACAAAATCCTGGGTGTTTATGTGGGCTCGGGACGGGAAGCGCCGGGAGATGGGCATGGGTGCCTATCCGGAGGTCTCTTTAGCGAAGGCCCGCGCCAAGGCTTCGGATTGCAGGGAAGTCGTGGCCGAGGGAAGGGACCCGATTGCGGAGAAAGCTAAGGAGGCCGAGCCGACATTCAGCGAATGTGTCGATAAGTTTCTGGCCTCTATGGACGTGCAGTGGCGAAACGAGAAGCATCGCGGCCAATGGCGAATGACTCTCACCGAGTATTGTAGGGCCATTCAATCGAGGAAGGTTTCCACGATAGGCACGGATGACGTACTGAAGGTTCTTAAGCCGATCTGGATGACTAAGAGTGAAACCGCGTCCCGGCTCCGCGGCCGTATCGAACGCGTGCTTGACTACGCGAAGGTTAAAGGCTGGCGTTCAGGAGAAAACCCGGCTCTTTGGCGGGGACACCTCAAGAGCATTTTACCTCCTCGACAGAAGCTGACGCGTGGCCACCATGCCGCTATGGCATTCGAAGCGGTGCCAGGCTTCGTGGCTGAACTTCGAGCCTCGGACGCAATGGCGGCTCGCGCGCTCGACTTCCTAATTCTGACCGCGGCGCGCTCCGGCGAGGTTCTCGGCGCCACCTGGAAGGAAATCGATTTTCAACATAGGGTGTGGGTGGTCCCCAAGGAGCGCATGAAGGCGGGCAGGGAACATCGCGTACCTTTGACGGATACCGCCGTTCGCATCCTGGAATCGCTTCACGCCATTCGCGCCGGAGAACTCATTTTTCTTGGGCAGAAGAAAGATAAGCCCCTTTCTGGGATGGCAATGGCTATGCTCATGCGCCGGCTGAAGTTCGCCCCCTACACTGTTCACGGGTTCCGATCGGCGTTTCGAGACTGGGCGGGCGATCGGACTTCTTTTCCGCGGGAAATTGCCGAGGCGGCCCTAGCCCACGCGGTTGGTGACGAGACCGAACGCGCGTATCGCCGAAGTGACGCCTTGGCCAAGCGTAGGAAGTTAATGGAGGCCTGGGAAAGATATCTGGCATCATCTGGATCTAAGAGCATTGAAATTGTCCAACTCGCGGGTCGCCGAAGGCAATGACGAATAAGGATGAGCGTGAGGCAAAAACTCAAGAAGTGGCGACCTTTGGGCTCCTGGCCGGTATTGAGTTAATCGATCCCGAAGTTCTGGCGATGCGGGAACGCATCAAAGCTCTGGTCATCCGAAGTAGCCTTGATCAGCGAGAGCGCGCGTTAAATCGGAATAGGTTTTTAGGCAATAGTGGCGCTCTCGAAGAAATTCGGTTTGAGCGACGACTGCTGGACTTCGCGGTACGCCACGGTATCTCGTTGCTCCATTCCTCCGATTGGCGATTGCCGGCACTGTTGGTCGTAGCGAAAGAGCACAAAGACTTGGCGCCTCAAGCTAAGCGCGGCAGGCCTAGCGCCCGTGGCGGGATTGGCCTGTTGGGAGACCCGCTGGACAGAAAGCGCCCGCATAAAGACGCAGCAGCTTACTCTGTTATGGTCCGCGATATCATGAAAATTGAAGGCATCTCGCAACGTCAAGCTTGCCACCGTCTGGCGACGGAACTTTTCCCCAATCACTCCGGCCTCCTGCTTGAGAGCAAAGCCAAGCAGATTGAAAACCGAGTATCAGCCCACAATGCCGATCGAGGTGAGCGCCGCAAGGCAGGACGGACGAAGAACGCTACAAGAATGTAACTTTAAAAGCCTGCCGATTTAACTGTGGTATTTCGCCGGTGACGAGCCTGACATGGTGTCCTTGTTCAAATGAACAGACAAGGACACAATCCAATGACCAAGCTCGCAGTCACAGTTCCTGAAGCGGTTCAGATCAGCGGCATCGGCCGAACCAATCTCTACAAGCTGTTCAAGGACGGCAGCCTTAAGCCCCGCAAGAGCGGGAAACGAACGTTGATCCTGGTCGAGGAACTTGAGACCTACCTCAAGTCTCTTCCGGTCGCAGCTTAAGAGGTGCGGCCATGATCCATATGGAAAACCCGGCAGCGCGGCCAGGCGCTAACCGGGTTCTGGAAATCAAAGCTTTTGCAAGTGCCTTTGATATTCAGGACCCTATCGCAACCCCCTCTGAAATTCAAGCAACACGCGCCGTCATGCGGCGGTGCGGCGTTACGGTTCACCATGCCCGCGTCATCTGCGAGCTTTCCGGCCTGGGAGGTGTGGCATGACAAAGCGTCTTATCATCACCGCCCGTATTCTCCCCGATGGAACGCCTACCAAAGTTGTTGGGCGGGACGCCTGGGCGCTTCAGAACCTCGTCAAGGCCGGCGAAGGGGGTTGCACTCCGATCGATCATCCCGGCCCGCGGTGGAGTCACTATGTGTTCAAGCTGCGGCGTTTCGGCTTCACCATACAGACGCTCGACGAAACCCACGGCGGCCCGTTTCCTGGTTCGCACGCTCGATACGTCCTGCGCTCGGAAGTCGAAATTCTGGACAACGGAAGGGACGCGGCATGAGCGACCCCGGCGAAACACATAACCCACGGGTTATTGCAGCCGCCCAATGGCTCGCTTATGAGAAGGAGCCACCCGAAAGGGTGGTTCCAACTATCCGCGCGATGTTCTCGCTGAGCGCACTTGAGGCGGCGCAAGCCTGTGGTCTGGCGCAGAAATTCCGGACCTTGCGGAGGGCCTTTGGATGATGGCTTCCGCACTAACGAACAATGACGAGGCAGCGGTGCGTGCGAACGCGACCTGGAAATTCGATTTCCTCGACACCGTCAACGCCGATCCAAAAGCTGGTGGCGCCTGCCTGGCGGTCATCAAGGCCTATCTCCACTTCGCCAGTGAAGTGCGACCGCAGGCATTCTGCTCACTGCCCGAGTTGATGTTGCGTACGGGCGGTAGCAAGCCGCGCGTGCTCCGAGCGAAGGCCTCGCTAGAAAGACTCGGCTATCTCGTCCCGATGTATGTGACGGATGAGGGCGCAACCATGTATCGCCTCACTAATGCCCGCAAGCAGATTATCGATGACCATCTCAGGATTGCCAGGGAGGCGCTGGCAGCAGCGAAACGAGATCGGAAACGGCGGCAACGAACTCGTGAACTCATCGAGGGGGGTAACGAAACGATACTCCCCGAAAATGCTTATCAGGAACGAAACGATACCCCCGTTCGTAACGAAACGATACCCAATTCCCTAGACGAATACCCTAGAGGTATATTCTCTGAAGGGATAGATTTCTTAACAGCTGATCTCGAATTCACAGACAACACCTACGAAAGCCACCCGACGGGGCAACCCGACCCTTCGGAGGCCGCCGGCTATGCGGCAATGTCTCGCGGGGACGGTTCTGATGAGCCCATTCCCGTGCCAAGCGATAAAGACGAAGCTCGGGCGATGATGGAGGCCATTTGCGAGGGTCGGGATGTACCTGACATCGTCCAGCGCCGGCTGCTGAGCATGCTGCAGGCCGGAGTCCTAACTCCGCGGATGGCTTCGAATATCCTGGCTCCTGGGGAGGCTGCAGCATGAGCGAGCAGCTTGATTTGCTGGAATGGGCAGCCAGTCGGCAGCCTGAGGATAGCCCTCACGTGACGTCACGCGATGTAACGTTACATGGTCGTTACCGTAACGCGCCCTGCGGCGACTCCGCCACCGGCGCGCAAATCCTTGATGGTCGCCTACGCTTCGAGCGGAAGGCCGCGGCTTTCTTCGGCGCCCTGGTGCGCGGCTACACGCCACCGTTTCGCGATACCTTAGTGATCCGGCTTGCCGATCGGCGCGAAAGCAGCAGGAGCGCCGCATGATGAACGCACCTATAGAGAATTCTGAAAGCCTTCCTGCAGTGGCGACCGGCGCATGGCCTATCCTCATGCAGCGGAGCGATATCATAACCCTGAAGGAAGCAGTTCACCGCACTGGCAAGACGGATAGAACACTGCGGACCTGGTGCAAACTTTTCGGTATCAGCCGGCAGACGAATAGCGGCGCGCCGATCGAGATTTCCGCCCCGGCGCTTGAGATGGTCATACACGGGGACATGGAAGCCCTGGAGCTGCTCAGGAGCGGTAACAGGCACCATCCGAGGGTGCGCAGGTTCTTCGATCACCTTGGCCTATCGGTGTAGGCTCGGAGCACGCTGCCGGCGGTCTTGACTTCATCGCACTCCATGTCACCTTCGGCGCCATGACCGCCACGGACACTGTCGCCCTCCTCGCCGTCTCAATGGAGGATGACGTCGAGGAAGCTTTGCGCGACCTGGCCGGCGGGCTCGGCATGACGCGCAACGACACGATCAGATTTATCGTCAGGGAGTGGATGGAGAAGAACACCTATCTGCCGGTGCACGAGCTCGACGAAGATGGCGATGTTGATGGGAGTGCCTGAGCCGCGCTATTCTTGGTGGGCGCCGAAGCGCAAACACGAAATGGAGTATCAGCATGCCAAGCCTCGCGCAGATGACTGGTTCACTGCATATCCACAATTTCTATATCGGAAAGTTGAAGGCCAAGCAGGAGCAACTTTTCGACAGCGACCCCGAATTGGCCCAGCTTCTCGACAACGTGGCTGAGGTTCTAAGCGAGCACGTGGTCGCCTTGACAGATGAAATAGCCGAGCTGGAATACGAAGAGTAGGCTTGGTCCAATCCTTGAGGCCGCGCTGTTTGCCTCGGTTTCCACCCCATCTCATGGATGGATGAAATCCAATGTCATCCGAGGTTGGATCTTGATTCACAGCATTCACAGCATTCACAGCATTCACAGCATTCACAGCATTCACAGCATTCACAGCATTCACAGCATTCACAGCATTTACAGCATTCACAGCATTTACAGCATTTACAGCATTGCAGGAATGGCGACCAAGCCTTCATCACAATAACTTCGCTCCTCGGTCACACAGCTTACATGCTCCGCGCAAAAGATTGCTCCCGCAACTTCAACAAGAGGATCGGAGCATGAACACCGTTGCAACAATCGGGTTGGACATAGCCAAGCAGGTATTTCAGGTCCACGGCGCGGACGCACAGGGCGCTACGTTATTCAATCGAAAATTACGACGGAGCGAGGTTCGGCCTTTCTTCGAGAAGCTTCCGCCTTGCGTCGTGGCGATGGAAGCCTGCGGAAGCGCGTACCACTGGGGTCGCGAGATTAGCGCGTTGGGGCATGAGGTACAAATTTTGCCGGCGCAGTATGTGAAGCCGTTTGTCACCCGCGGAAAAACGGATGCCGGCGACGCGATAGCCATCAGCCAAGCCATGAGGCGGCCCGATATCCGGTCGGTTCGGCTGAAGACGGCAACAGAGCAGGCGGCAGCAATGGTTTTGCGGACACGGGTCTTGTTTGTGCGCCAGAGGGCGAATGCAATGAACGCATTGCGCGGCCACATGACCGAACTCGGCCTTATTGCAGATCGCGGCATCCCGAACATCGGCAAATTGGCCGCCGCACTTCCAGAGGAAGGTGACGCTCGCGTTCCCCCGAGCGCGCGTACCGTGCTTGAGGAGATCCTCGCTGAGATTGAGGCGCTCACATCACGAATTGAACGCATTGATAGACAAGTCGCGTCCGTGGCAAAGGAGGACGAGGATATTCGCCGGCTCACAGCTATTCCTGGTGTTGGACCTGTGACAGCATCCACTATAAAGGCGTATGTGCCTGATGCTGCGTATTTCAAAACAGCTCGACACTTTTCATCGTGGCTCGGTCTCACGCCGAAGCTCAACGCGAGTGGCGAAAGGTTGCGATCTGGCCGCATTTCCAAGATGGGGAACGTAGAACTGCGTTCCCTTCTTTACATGGGAGCGATGTCGGTGCTCATTGCCGCTCGCCGGCGTGGAACTCCATCGCCGTGGCTGCGGAGGCTTTTGGACGGACGTCCCCTGAAGGTGGTGGCAGTGGCACTAGCGAACAAGACCGCAAGGGTCATCTGGGCGTTGCTCACCAAAGGTGGAAGCTACGAAGCTCCCAGTGAACGAGCGGGAGCATAATCTCCACCAAGCTTTTCTTAAACAATACCAATAGGTGCAGGACGGAATAAGCGGCACGCGTGATAATTATGAAGTAGGACAGGCCGGGATAAAATCCGCACTGACTAAGTGCGAGGAGCCACTTCGCCACCGACTTCCCGCAAGGGACTTGGACCAGCGCTTTGCAGAACAAGGCGCTAGGCCGTGCGTACGATTGGGTCACTGCTATGGCCGCTCGATCCAAATCCTGCATCGCGGGTCGTTCAGTTTTCCACTGAGCGGCCCGCTCCCCTGCCGGCGGGAGATTGCACCGCTCCGTCACCGCCTTCGGGAACAAAAGATGCCGCCGATCGTAATAGCATTGGGCCGTGCGGAGGTGTGTATTAGAACAGCCATGCACTTCGATACTCTGTGCGGCCCACCGCTGTCACATCCATTGTCAGTTGATGCAACTCGGCCCACTGCTGCCGAACATTGCCGACTATTTCCAATCCCACTCTCTCCGCAGCTGTGGGAATCTGCATTGAAATTCAGTGGAGATTCTCATGATCAGCGATGCATCACGGAATTCCGCCTCGCGTGAGACGAAGGGCTTCATCATGCTTCGCGGCGCGATGGTGATGACCAGTTTTCGCGAAAGCCTCTTCGACGCCGCAAACCGCGCTGGAATGACGCCGAACGAATATTGCCTTCAGGCTGCGGCCGAAAAGCTCACAGCATCCGGCCGGCGCTTCTCGGGGATATTCTGCCCCGGTGACCTCGACATCGCGCGGGGTGCCTGACATGCCGACACTCAATATCCAGGGCAAGCGCGTGAAGGTGGATGATTCCTTCCTTCAACTTTCGCCGGAAGAGCAGAACCGCACGGTTGACGAGATTGCCGCACAGATTGGCGTAACGCCACAACCAACCAAAGGAACTGGCGCCACAGCGGGCTTCGAAAACCCCATACGGGTTGAATTGCCGGATGGATCGATTGCGGAATTCCCAGAAGGTACTCCGAACGATGTCATGGAAGGCGCGATCCGCCGTCATCTGAGTATCGGGAAACAGGGTGCGGTTCCAGAAGGAAAGGCATCTCAGGACCTTCGATCCGAGTTTTCTGCATTGACGCAAAACCCCGCAAAGGCGATCGATGCCCAGCGAGAAACCGAAGCCAAGGCCAGGTTCGCCAATCTTCCGGCGTGGGCCAAGCCGATCATTGCAGCCCAGGATGTCGGCAATATTATGGGAGATGCGGTCACCTTCGGCTTCGGCGATAAGGCTGCGGCCTACGCTCGGTCAATGCTGACCGGAAAGAGCTATGAGGACGAACTCGCTGCCAATCGCGCTGGCACACAAGCCTCGCGCGACCGCGCTGGCAATGCAGGGACGGCGGCAGAGCTGGGTGGTGCGCTGCTGACCCCCATGGCCCTGGCTGGCCGGGGAGTAACGCTCGCCGGCCGCTTCGGTACGGGCGCCATGACGGGAGCCAAAGGCATCGCGGCTCGCGCAGGCCTGGGCGCGGCTGAGGGTGCAGGCTACGGCGCTCTTTCCGCTGCGGGCAATGACGGTGATATCGGCACTGGTGCTCTGGTCGGAGGCGCATTCGGGGGAGCCATCCCGGTTGTCGCTGGAGCCGGTAGAGCGGCCATCAAGCCCCTCGCCGACGCCATTGGCGCGAGGATCAATCCGGAAGCTTACGCCTCCCGGAAAATCGGTGAGCGCCTGTCAGCGACCATGACGCCCGAACAGGCTGCCACGAAACTCCGCAACAATCCCGGCACTAATCTTGCCGACGTCGGTGGCGAGTCCGTCCAGGGCCTATTGCGCACCGCCACGAACATTCCCGGCCCCGCGCGCAATGCCGTGGGCGCTCGTCTTACCATGCGCCAGTTCGGCCAGGGCGAGCGTCTCAAGAGCGCCATTGCCCAGACGTTCGCAGATCCGGACGGCTACATTGCCGCCAAGGACAGCATTGCAGAAGCCGCGAAGCAGATCGCCGCGCCCCTCTATCGCAAAGCCTACGCCAATCCTGTCCACTTCTCGGAAACGCTGGAAGGCATCTTGAACACCCCAGCAGGCAAGCAGGCACTTCGGCATGCCGAGCAGCTTGCCGCAAACGAACAGGTGCCGTTCCAGCAGCTCTTCGTCAATGTCGCAGACAACGGAAGCGCAGCGGTCAAGCGTGTGCCTGACACACGTGGCTGGGACTACATAAAGCGCGCCATGGATGACATGATCGACGGTCAGACGGATTCGATCACCAAAAAGGTGACGAACGAAGGCCGCATCCTCGCGGTCCTGAAGAACAAGATGCTCGGCGAGGTCGATCGGCTCAACCCCGATTACAAAGCTGCCCGTCAGGCCTTCGCTGGCCAGGCCCAGCTCGACGACGCGCTGGAAGCTGGTAGGGATGTGTTCAAAGCCTCTCCGGAAGCGTTCAAGCGCACCGTAGCGGGCATGACGGACGCCCAGAAGGCATCAGCACGAGTCGGAGCTGCCGAGACGCTGCGCGCGCAGATAGACGCGACTGGCGCTACCAACAACGCTGTCTTGCGGATCTTCTCGAAACCGCAACAGGTCCGGAACCTACAAGCCCTATTCGAGACGCCAGAGAAGTTTGCCGAGTTTCGGAAGACTATCTTCGCCGAGGCCCGGAAGCGCGCGACCTATCAGGCCGTCAAAGGCAACTCCACAACCGTCAGGCAGGCCGCGGATATGGCTGAAGCTGGAGCCCTCCAGGATGGACTCGAATTCGCCAAAGGCGTCGCTACGGGTCGGCCGATAAACGCAACGCTGCAGTGGGTAGGCTCACGCCTGAAGATGCTCGGCGGTTTCACACCGGAAGTGGCGAACAGTGTCGCAAAGCAGCTCATGGCGAGTGAGCCAGGGGCAGCGCGGAGCGTGCTTTCAAACATCCAACGCATCGAGCAGATGCAGGCGAACGCGGAGCAGAAGAGACAAGCGGTTCAAGCCTTTCTCTCCCGCGCCTTGGCCATCGGCGGCAGTATGGCAACTGCGGAGAATGCACGATGACTTATTCGTTCTCGCCCTTCGACGACGGCCATATCAGCCAAGCGAGCAGGACGACAAATCCGCAGAACATCGCGAAGTCCACGGTTGCCTCTGGAACGATGCGTCCCCTCGCCCACAGACCGCCGATAGCGACGGCTAGGGCTGACATGGCAAATTCGGCGGTGATGCGGCGTGACCTCATGAACTCACCATACACGCCGTGCGCGATATTGGAAGCCGGCCCCTCTATCTCGGGAGTAGCCTGAAATGGCAAAGACCAATTTTCTCTCTTGGTCGCAAACGGCCGCGAACAACACCGACATTGATGGGATCGGCATCCTCGGGTCGAATGCAGTCAAAAACTTCGACGATGCTTTGCGAACCCTCATGGCGCAGCTTCGCCGAGATATCGACGGCAAGGTCGTCTATACGGCAAAGAGCGGCAACTATACATTGGTTGCCGACGACAACAACGGCGTTTTCAGGTTCACCGCGGCCGCAACGGCAAGCCTTACGGCAGCCGCCACGCTCGCCACCGACTGGCACGCAACCATCATTGCCGATGGCGGGGATGTGACGATTGATCCGAACGCCTCGGAGACCATCAACGGCGCAACGACCCTTATCGTCAAGAATGGGTCGACGGCCGAAGTCATTTGCAACGGGTCCAATTTCTTCACGAGCTTGCGGACGCAGCCGCTATCATGGGAACCTGTTGGTTCCCAAGTAACGCTTGCCGGCCAGACTTCCGTATCCTGGACCAATCTGGATGTATATCGTCATCTCAGGCTGACCCTAGGGTATATCCCATCCCCCGGATCTGGAAACGTCCTTTTGAGGGTGAGCACCGATAATGGCTCGTCCTACATTTCGACATCTACCTATTCGTCCGCGTCTCTTGTCCAAACTGGGGCAACCGTTACAGGAGCGGCCGGCGCTGCTTCGACTGCTATGATCGTTTCAAGTACCGGGTCCGATGCAAACACCGGGTTCCTTTCGACCATAGACATTTCAAATTTCAACAAAAACGCGGGCGCTTCCTACAAGGCTATCTCGGAATACTCAAACACAAACCCTCGAATAGATTTTATCTATGGAGGGCATAGCGGGACGACTGCCAGAAATGCTTTGCAGCTTCTTGTTTCGTCCGGGAATTTTACGAGCGGCTTGGTTCTCTTGGAAGGATTGCGCGGATGAAAAAGACCGTCGATGGCGTTGAATACGAAATGACCGAAGAGGAAATCGCTGCGTTTGAAGCCAGCGTGGCTGGTTTGAACGAGCCTCAGCCGGTCACAAGCGTTTCCGCTCGTCAGTTCAAGCTTCAGCTTTTGGCGGCCGGCCTTCTTGATGCCGTCGATGCCTGGATTGCCACACAGTCGAAGGCTGTGCAGATCGCCTATGAATATTCCGGCTCCTTCGTTCGGACGGAACCGATGATGGCGGCCGGATTCGCTGCCATGGGGTTCACGGAAGAGCAGATCGACTCCTTCTTCGAAGCGGCGGATCATCTGTGATCAAGCCTGTCGCTCTCTATCTCGTCTATCTCCCCGCCAATCTTTTCTTCGTGGCCCTGGCCTACCTGCTGTCGCCGCTGCTGGCCGCGATATCGCTGGTGACGGGTCCGACGCTCCCGGGGGTGCTTCAGTGGTTTTCCACACTCGACGCCGATCTCGACGGAGGCATTGCGCAGGGCATCATAGGCTACAAGGCTGACCTGAGCGGTTGGCGGCTCTGGTGGCAAAGGGTGTGCTGGACCTGCCGAAACCCTTCCCACGGCTGGCAATCCGAACTCCTCGGCATGCCGGCGGATGGCAGCGTCATCGTCCGCCAGGTCATCAGCGATACCCCTAAAAATGAGTGGTACGTCATGGATACGGCGAGGGGAGTTCGCTTCTTCTGCTTCAAGCGCGACCAGCCTCTATTCGGCGGCTACTACCTTAAGATCTGGCTTGGCTGGGTTAACAAGTCCTACGACGGCCGGAACCACCACTACGCGTTCCAGATCGGACCTAAGCGGAGACAGTAATGGCACGAAATATCCTCGACCGTATTGTGAAGCTGGAAGGTCGCAATCCCGCCAGACCTTATGAGCACCTGACCGACCAGGAATTGGACGCACGGCTTGCGGCGATTGCCGTGAGGATCGAGGCCGAAGCGGGTGTGAAAATGGCTGATTATGTGGAAGCACTGGCCCGTGCTGTGAGCGCAGATGAACCTTTGCCGGAAGGGATGACGAAGATGGATATTCAGAGTCTGATCGCATCATTTCGCAATGTAGCCAGCACGAGGAGCCACCATGCCCAGTAACCTTGTCCCCCGCCTGAACAAACTGGAGCTGATCGCTGGCCCCAAGAAGGAATACCCGAAGGTCGTTCGTCTCGTCGTCAACGAGGGCGAGGAGCAGGACGCCTATAGGCAGGCTGCGGAGATGGGCTTGGATACGAGCCCTGAGAGCAAGGATATCCTCATCATCCGCCTCATCGGCGCATCACCCCATCGGGAAGCGAGTACAGACCCGGCAATTGCCGCAATTGCGAGGGAGCATGTCTCCGCCCTTCTAGCGGCCGTCAACGGGAAGACTCGCAGCAAGTGATCGAGCAACTGCGAACGAGACACCTTTAGAAAACAATCAGGAAATACCAGGAAATGTCGAAAGTAGGCGGAGCTCGACCAGGCGCAGGCCGGAAGCCAGGAACGCTCAACCAGCGTTCGGTCGAAATGGCTGCTAACGTCCTCGGATCCGGAAAATCCCCCCTCGAATACTTGCTGGAGGTGATGATGGACGAGAGCACCGACCAAAAGCGCCGGGACTGGGCTGCCGAGAAGGCGGCCGCATTCATCCATCCTCGGCCGGCGCCTACACCTCGAACGGTCCAGTTCCAGCTTCCGACGATCGACACGGCCAAGGATATGCCAGGCGCGATTGCCGGCGTCTTGAAGGCGGTAGCCGAAGGAGAGATATCACCGTCTGAGGCACAGAGTGTCGTCGCGATTATTGAGGCGCAACGCAAGGCGGTTGAAACTACGGATCTGCTGGAGCGTATCGAAGCGCTCGAAGGGCGCATCACGCGATAGTGACCGTGATCATGGGACAAGTTAGATCAACAAGCCATTGATAATTTGAGGGGATTGCGAAACGGAATAGCCTAAAATAGGCCCGAATAGGGGAATTGCGAAACCGACCACCCAACTGGTTCGCCGAACAAAGTAACTTCGGCTCGGCGAAGACAAGCAGGGCGAGGATAGGTTGGTGGGATATTGCCGGCACCTGGCGATCGAGCAGCTAACGGCCTTTGCCCAGCGCCTTGGCCGAACAATTCTGTCTAACTTGCAACATTGGGAACAACCACAATCTAAGCTGCTCGATTAAGCCATTTATTCACCGCGGCATTCAAATTTATCCCCAAGCCCGCAAAGTTCGGTTTGAGATCAACGATATCGTTGAGATGTGCGATGATATTCAGCATCGCGGATTGGTCACTTGTTATTGTGCCCAGGAACTCTTGGTTTCTCCCCTTCGCAAAGGCTATCAAGGCGCTGAAGAAAGCGTCGACGCTTCCAAACTTCTTCTGCGCAACTTCGAGTGGAACAACTATCTTTAGGCTTTGCTCAGTGATTTCGTCGGGGTGTGAATCGGTAATCAGAACGCCGGGCAGATACCGATAAAACTGCGCAATGGAGGCGTCGCCCAAATACCTCTTCATAAGATCCTCGGTCCATAGGTGCTCGTCAAAACCAGTGGCAATAACCGCTTCAGTTCCAATGCCTTTGGCAATAGCTAGAAAATTTCTCTGCAGGGCGTCGTGTAGGTCCGACCGCACTCCATCAGTTAATACGAAGATATAAATCTTCACGTCATCATCTCGCGGAAGTTCCGCCAATGAAGATAAATAGTAACCCATGTACGCCTCCCGACGAGGGTTGCATTGTTGCACCTCCACAAATACTGCGCGCACCTACCGGATTTGTCGAGTCTTAACAATAGAGAGAAAGCGATATGGAATATTCCTTGCTACGGAAGGCGAAGGTTGTCAGATCGAATACACGATTGCACGCCGTCCATGTCCGACGACCGTGCAACACAGTTCTTGAAGTAATCATACGCAGACGCCATAGCCTTAGCCTTTTTTACGTAATCGTCATGATCTGAAACACACATGAAGCCATTGTAGTCGCAAGTGCTGGAGCGGAAGCATGAGGCGCTTTCGTCGACGCACTTGCCAAGGCTGGAGCAGACCTTAGCGCCATATTCCAAACATGCCGGCTCCCTTCCGATCGGACAAGAAAAGCTTTGCTGGGCCATTCCATTCGATGAGGACCATGCCAGGACCACGAATACAGCCGATAAAAGTCGTCTCACAGGACGTCCTCCATATTCCGCCTACCACTCTTAGAGCGTTCGTCACTGTGTTTCTGATGCCGCTCATTCCGGCTGAGCGCTCACTCTTCGATAATATTCATTGTCCGTGTTTTCATTCATCAAGGCGACAGAGCCAGTGAAAACGTCAGCGAGAGGATGCACCTGACAATAGACGTCCATCCAATAAAACACTTGCTCGCGCTTCAGTTCGGCGCCCTTTGCAAACCAGAATTCAGTCCGGGAGCCAACAGACATCCCGTTTAATAGGCCTAGCAAGTACGCCTCGTAGACGTTCGAGCTTCTCATCTTTCTCGCTTCCGCCCACTGAGCGCAATTCAAGGTCCCCTCTATACTGATGCCGGTTCGAGACGCGGCGGGGGATGATAGGCAGGCTAGCGCGAAAACCGCGGTGTAGACCGGCTTCATTTGTCGTCCTCAACTCACTCTGGATCATCCGGCATTGGTGTAAGTGCCATCGCGCACGATAAGCTCTCATTTCGGGCCGCGGTTGATGCCGATCACTGAACATCGCAGCCACTGCTGTTGCACCGCCGGGTGTAGGTGCGGCTCAGATCCTGTGATTGGTATGTACAGGCCATGATATACCCGTTGGACTTTTCGGTATTGATCAGCGACCAGCCGTTTGCATCGCGCGCATCGCAGAGCACTAGGTAGTGGGGTGGCTTGTCATCGCAGCTCGCGAGAGACAGTCCGAGGATCAGAAAAAGCCGCCCGATTCGCATTCACCAGCCTCCTGGACGCGACATCGCGCTGCGATTGCCACACTGGCTGCCATCGGCGGCCCGGTCATAGTAGGAATAGCAGTTCCCTGGGTAGCGACGAGAAGGCGCATAGCCGCCGCCACAGTTGTTGTTGGCGCAGACCGCAACTGCTGTACCGACGAGAGCAATAGCCGCGAGCGCTACAGCCGCCTGATTTTGTTGGTGGACCATCTGGTAGCACTCCTGCGGAGCGATTCCTCGTCGGGCTACCTCCCCCAACAGGCCCTGGTAGAAGGCCGGATCTTGTGTCTCCACCAGAGCACGGCACAACGCCGCTTTGCTGACGGCCTCCGGCTTCTTGTAAAAGTCTGCTTGCGTTGTCGTGCAGCTAGCAAGCACGAGCGAAATCGCCACGGCGCCCAAGCGCCGAGCCATAATGTACATTTTCACGGATAACCCCTCAGTTGCCCGAGGGAAGCATCGCAGAATTCTTCACCACGTCAAATTGCATGTTAATGTATCGTTAACGCAGCTTTAGGGTGCACGCCTCAAATACGCCGCGTTGGCCATCAGATAAGCCGTTTTCCACTGTTTGCGCCATTGCTGATCACCCTCTTGTGGATCTTAGGCATCACGAAACCCTTCGAAGAGGCGGGCTTCGGAATCCCGATCGCTGTTCGCTACCAGAGTGGCTTCATAAACGCGACCTGCTCGAACCACTCCAGGAGATGAAAAATTGACAGCAAATGCACACGCGAAAGAAGATGCAGCTTCGACCCACGTGCTGGCGCAGCTCGCGTCCTTACTGCGCAGCGGTGACGTTCAGGCAGCGCTCGCCTTGACCGAAGCAACATCCGCCCGTGCAACGCCCGATGAGGCCGCACCCGAAGACGCAGAGGCCGATGTAGTCGGGAGGATTGCCAGCCCACCCTTGGACACACTTTCGTTTGTCGAGAGGCGCCAGAGTGAAGGGGGCTACAACTATTGGGCCAATGTTCCGGCGGCTTCATCCTACGCCGACGAATGCGAGATTGGCGGGCGTTTAGCGGAAGAATTCCTCACCTTCATCGGGAAATACCACAACAACGGCAATGGGGCGCTCCTCGGTCCAATCGTGATCGACATGGAGAAGAATGGCGCCAGCCGTGGCCACAAGATCAGCTTCCTGAATACGATCAACAAGTACGCGATGGGCGCTGCCTACCTTCTTCACTCGAACAGTGATGAGCCTGAGCAACCTTGGAAAAAATGCCGCCGGCTGGGCCTCGAATTGGCTGAAGCGCTAAAATCCACCGGAGAGGAGCAATTCGCCTACATCGCGCCCGAAGCCTCTGGGACGCCAACGGTGTTGTTCGGCCACCTCGACTACCATCCTTCAACAAAGACCCTGAACGCGACTCCTGACATCCGAGGCACTGAAGAGGGGCAGGATTTCAGCGAGCTTTTTTACGAGCTGATTAATCTCGTCGAACTCGCGGAGGCTACCTTAGATATCCTGCGCGAAATGGACTATACGCGTGGCGATGGAAGCCGTAACGCCGAACTTGACCGGGTGGTGGGTCTTCAGCGCGTATTGTGCACCAACCTCGCCAAGCTACGCGAGACCGCGGGGATTTTCGACGGACCTACACGGTGGGTGGTGGCCTGATATGAACTGGCCAGCTGGTACAAGCCTACCAGCTGCGCCAAGTCAGCAGGATGCACCCTGAAGGGCGCCAAGATTGTTCGCAGCCGCCTTGCCGGTTACTTCAGCCCTTCGAGTACGGCTCTAATGGCATTTCGGTCATGTCGCGAGCCCGCACCAAGGTTTTGGAGTAGTTGATCACGAAGGGCCAAGGAAACTCTGCCGATAACCCCGCTTTTCTTAAGAGCCTGCTGGATTACGTAGTCATCGAGATCGAGTATGGTGCACTCAATAAAGCTGTCCCACCGAAGGAACGTATGGTCAGGCTCCTTGGCGATCGGAACACATGGATGCCAATTGTCGTGTGAGTTAATCCTGAAATAAAAGCCAAGATACGGCTCAACACAAACTACCATCTTAGGGCCAGGTGGCTCTATCTCGCTGTCCGCGATCCAGGTTACCTCCAGTGGTCTCATCAAAGGCGCATATACCGGGCGTTTGCTTCCAGATAAGCGACAATCTCACCTTTGTGTGGTCCGTCGTCGAGCATGTCTTCGTAACGCATCCGGCCGAGATTGGCGTGCTGCCAGTCAGGACCATGCGTTGCTGCTGTGCGCTCTGTAAAGCTCATCTCCAAAGATTGCGAGAGGCCTCGCTCTAGATGCTCTACGTCGCTTTCCGAAAAGCTATCCATATCAGGCTCGGAGTTAGTCATTGAGCGCAGGTGGTAGCCAGCCAGTTCCCACGGAAACTCTTCCCTGCCTAATTCAGCTTTCCAAAGAGCTTCACCCTTCATCATCTCATAAATTTCGAGGGGAACCGGCCCGAATTTCATCGCCTTATAGTTCGCGCCAAAAATCGGTCTGCGCTGCTCATTCAAATGAGATTTGTCGGCGAAGTAGAAAGCTTTTAGAGCAGCGTGCAAATCAATACCGGGATGCCGCGATACCATCCAATGAATGGCCGCATACGCTTTTCCTGCAGCAAATTTAAACTGGATCGTCATGGCGCGAATATAGGTGATTTCCACTAAGATTCAATTACTTAGTTTTCTGTCTTAAAAACATGGACTTAATGAGCTAGACCGCAAGTTCCCCGATCGTCTTCGCGTGCTTTCGCCCACTAGGTAGCTCTCCGACACGATGGGTGCGCGTCCATCACGCTCCTTTGGTCTTAGCCAGCCGCACGCCAGCGCCGCCACCGTTCTCGGGAATGAATACCACGCCTGCCGCCTCAAGGGCTCTGGCGATTGCTTCTAGGTTATTTTGGACAGGAACCGATCGGCCCGCTTCAAAATTGCGGACGGTCGAATTTCCTACTTTGGCGGCCACCGCCAGTTCGTCTTGGGACATACTCACGAGGCCTCTGGCAGCGCGGCATTGGGACGGGGTTATCAAGAGCGGCTCCATAACAATTTTCAGCCACCATAACGAAAATCGTTTGACTTCGCAATGTGTAACGATTATCGTTGTTGTTAACGTTAAGCGCCATAGGGAAATGTCTACGATGTCGAACACCGTTGTTCCGGCCAGCGCCGAAGGCATGCCCAAATTCGACCGCGCCGCGATCATGAGCACGGCCTGGCGCCTCTACCGAAGGGATTGGGCAAACGCCCGTCCGGCTACTGTTGAGGCCCGCCATAAATCATTTTCCCGCTGCCTCAAGTCCGCATGGATGACCGCAAAGTTTGAAGCTGCCGAGGCGCGCAAAACAATTGAGCAGCGGGCGGCCGACCGGGTCGAGGATCTGGCGCGAGAACTGATGCGGATAGATGCCCGGCCGTGGAAAATGACAACCTTCACTGATCGTCGCGCCATCCAGGCCGAGATCCAAGCGCTTCGCATGACGACACTGCAGTAATCAGACCCAACATTGAGGAGATCAGAGTGAAACCGATGAACCAATCGGCCGGCGAAGCTATGGCCATTGAATTGCCGTCCATGTCTCGCCGCAAGCTCTTGCTTGGTTTGGGCGCCGCCTCGGCGGCCGCTGCGGTTACCATCGCGCCGGATGCACTCGGCGCCGCTGTAGGCCAAGCGCCCGGCATTTCCGGCGATCAGGCAGAGAACCCCGAACTGATCGCTGCATACCAAAAGTTCAATGACGCCTGCGCCCAGTTGGAAGAAGTGCAGGACGCGTTGCAGTGGTTGGCCGATGAATGGCGGCATCAGTGGCCTTTGGCACCCGAGGAGCTGCTTCTTGGGGCGAACGCGCAGGACGGTCGATATACCATGCCAGCCGAGCGTGACATCATCGGCCGCTATCTAGTCAGGGATACAAGTGGCCTAACAAAAAGGCTGGCGGCAAAATTCCGCCGGGAGAACCGGAAGACGTGCTTCGTCATTCGAACGGCCGACGAAGAGAGGGAACTCCTAAAAAGGTGGACCCGCTCCACGCCAACGGGCCGAACTGAAAAGGCTCTCGCGCGAAATCGCGCCTATAGAATCAAGTCCATCAGGGAGTGCGAGTTTCGCATCCAGTTGGCCGACCGGTACGAAGCTGAGACTACCCGTCTTCGGGGAGTGTCCGGGGCTGATGCTGCTCGTCTGCGGGTAAGGGAGGCTGACATTCTGCTTCGGAAGGCTGCCGATGAGGTCTCTAAATGCCAGGCCTGCACTGTAGCTGGCCTGGCAATGAAGGCGGATGCTCTCACCGTCACGGCAGGCGCGCTTACAAAAATCGCGAAGTTTGACGAAAGCCCGCTTGGACAGATCGCCCGGTTCATCGAGTCCGTGGCAGAAGTCGCCGGGAGGGCCTTAGCATGAGCAAGGTGGTTCAGGAGCTGCGCCGCGAAACCATTGAAGCTTACGTGGAGCAGCTGATTGCGCTTCTGGATCTCCTCGACGGGGATCCAGACCTGGAAGACAATGGAGACTTTGAACCTTCGATCGCCAGCACAGCCCAATGCTTCGGCAACGAGCGCTTTGACGATCTGGAAATGGATACGGCGGATGATGAAGACTGCGGCGACGACGAACCGACGATGGGATGGTCAAACCCCGATGGCTTGCGCGTCCACATACCAGAGGAAGCTGCGCAAATCACCCACTTCGATTATGACGATGGGCCACTCAGATTCGATGGATCCGGTAACACCATCGCAAGGATGGCGCTCCGACAGATTGCCTAGACCCTATGATCAATTGGGGGAGGTTCGCCGCCCGCGAACGATCCGGTGCCGAGGGGCAAGGGCGGACTTAAAAGGTTGAAAAGGGTGCTCCGGATCAGGGGCAGACACCCTTTTCACGCTGAGTTCTACAGTCTCAGCGATACGGAATTTAGGAGAGAGGTTGCCGTCGACAATCGGACTGAAGTCCGACCTCTGTGGGGTGGTCAGCGCTGAGGTAGCGAGGCAAGGAGCACGAAACAGATCTTTTTATGGACAGCGGCCAGGGCGGCCGGTACGCAAAGGGAATCCAGTCGCACTAGATAGCAAAGAGATACTCCCTCAGCTCGGCGACTGTTTTAGGAAGGCCTTGCCTCTCCAGTGTTTCCAAATATTCCGCCGCAGACTTTGGTGGATTTTTTAGCCGGGCTCGACAACGTTGCGCAGCGATTATCACGCCCGCGTTGTTCAGACCAAATTGGTAGAATATAAAATCATCGGGGTGCAAAACCTCGATGTCGTATTGAGAAACAATTTTCTTAGGAAAATCGGTGAGATTGAACGTAACGATGGCATCACTCGACGAGACTATTGCCGCCGCGAGAACATGTCGGTCGTCGGCATCCGGGAGCGCGAGCGCTGGCACAAGATCCTGATAGCCTTCTACTATGCTGTCTGGCACGGCGGCGTTCATGAGGTCTTTAGTACGACCGAGTTGCGCTTCCGTTAGATCCTGTCGGTTTTTAAGGACGTTGCGGATCCATTCATCGTGGATCTGCTCTGACCACTTGGCACGAAAAAGCCCTGCCGCTGCGAGTTCCATAAGGAAATCTCGCAGCGGTGCGGGGTACAGGACGCAGGCGTCCAGGACCACTGTGTAGCTAGACTTCTTAATAGCCCATCCCCAGATCCTGGGCTTGGCTGGCCAGTTCGTCCATGAGCCGCTTTCTTTCGTCCTCAGCCTTTCGGCGGAATCCATCGAGGTCGCTGAATTTAATGCGGCGATGGCTACCGACCATATGGAAGGGAATTTTCCCCTCTTCCAACAGCTTAATCAAGTAAGGTCGCGACACATTGAGATGATCCGCCGCCTCCTGAGTTGTCAGTTCCGCATGTACGGGAATCAAAGTTACAGCATTACCCTGAGCCATTTCGGTCAGGAGATGATACAGCAATTCGCTGACAGCCTTAGGAAGCTTTAGAAGCTCCCCGCCGTCCACTTGAACTCGGAGTTCCGCACCCTCGTGCTTCGCACGAGATATGTAGCGACTGGCCTCAGCGGCCAATTCAGTATCGTCCGCCGATGGCAGGATTGGGCGTTCTAGCAGTTGCGACATTGGTGACATCCTTCTTTATAATTTTTATGAGGATATAGCAGTGCGAATCACTATCCGCAATATCCGCAACAACTGCAATATCCGCAATATGTAAACTTTTTATGATGCATTAGGTTCCAGCGGACGAACCGGTATCGCGCTGACCTCTGGCGCGATATGAATGTTCAAAAGCTTTTTAGTGTCTGGACCGAAAAGCAGTAATCATATCGCGCGAAACGTCACCAGCGAAACAGAGTGGTGCGTATCCACCTCCTCGATTATATGCGCTTCGCTTGCCGCAACTCCTGCCTGCTCGATCGGTATTATAAGGGCATGGGCAAGATCCAGGATACAGGGAGAGGGATTGAGCAATAATGCGTTGAACTATCGTCGCGTCCGAGATCTGCGGATTTGAAATGGTTGGCATTTTAGGCTGACTATCCTCTGGGGCGGATTGTTGCGCTGGTTCCTGTTCGCTCAGGAAGTTCGTGAATACCCAACCCTCGCGTTGTGTAAGCTTATCCTTGATCTGAGACCATTCACCGTCTGAGCCGAGCAAAGTGACTTCACGCCGCGCATCGTACCGATCCAGAATGCCAAACTGTTTCCCTGGGCCATCTCGTAAAGCAACTCTCCGTCCTTTGATGAACCGCGAAACCTCAGTGTCTTGGCCAGCGGATGTTGGCTTAGCGCGCGCCGCCTTTTCAACTTTTGCCGGCTCCTTTATTTTTGCGAGCGTGGCGTCGGACACTTTGCCTGTTCGGTCTTTTTGAGGAAGTAGAGAGCTTGCTGATGTAGCAGACGGCAGGTCAGCTTTCTCTTCCAAGCTCGTCGACCTTAGATCTCTGGGCTGAGCAACGCCGCCGGCTAATGGAGGCGATTGGTCAATTGGTGGTGCCGAAGTCGGCTGCGTCGCTTTCTCGCTGAAAAGCGATCCCAACACACCAGCAACGAGCACTAGCCAGACTACGGCCCCGCCAAATTTAGGAGTCTTGGAAGAACCGCGGCGTCGCGGCATGGTCTTGTTCCCCACCCAACGGGCATCACCCTACCTTTGGGTTGAACGGTGACTCGAAATTCGCGCGCACGCAATATGGGTTTTTCAAACAGCAAGTCCGCCCACGTACGGCATTTTTCACAGACGACCACAACACTAAATGGGGAAGGATGTGGGGGTGGGACGGAACCCGTGCATAATTGCGATGATAAAACAAAGAGTTAGGGATAATATATGGCGGACAGGGTGGGATTCGAACCCACGGTACGCTTTCACGTACACACGCGTTCCAGGCGTGCGCCTTAAACCACTCGGCCACCTGTCCTTTTTTGGCGTTCGCGCCCGGATAGGAGCAAATCGTCGGAACGGCGCGATATATACCGATGAATTTTCGCCGATCAACCGAAATCTAACAGTTTTTTGACTTCTTTCGATAAAACTCGCCGCGGCCCGTCCATTGTGCTTCACCTCATCGATGACTATGTAATTCTCCGAGGTGGAGAATGGCGCGGCCGGCCGGAATTGTCCGGCATATCGAGCGTCGGAGGAATTGATGCGTTTCCTGTTGCGTCTGGCGAGTCTTGTCGCGCTTGCGGCGGCCGTTATTGCCGGGACCATCGATTCGATCCAATCGGTTGCGGCCTCCTCCGTGGTGATGACGCCGATCTCCGATGCCTGGGAGGATGTGAGCCCGACCACACTGACCTCGCTGCAAGCGGCCCTTTCCTATTACGTCCACCCGCGTTTCTATACCTTCATCTTCCAGTGGCTGATGCTCCAGCCGGCCTTTGCCGTTTTCCTGGTAATCGCACTGCTTCTGTGGATGATCGGCTACAAGAAGCCGCCCATCGCCGGTCGCTTCACCGCATAGAAAAGGCGGTTTCGCCCGCACCATCCGGCGAGAAATCCGCATGGGCATCGGCCCTCTACAGCCTCGATATTTGTCACCGGATTGGCTAGAAAATCTGCATCCTGACGGAAAGAATGTCCAAAAATCAGCCCCGAAGAGCGGATTTTCGGCAATTGTTGCAAATCTTTACCAGCTGAAAAATTTCTGGTGAATTTTTCCGTGAGCCATGCAAGGATGCGCGCAGCCAGGCCTCCGGGGGGAGGTCGGTGGTTCCGCAGACATGCCCGGAAAGGGCTTGCGGGAGGACCCCTAACGAATAGCAACAACAGGGCTGCACAATGAAAAAATCCCTTCTCACTCTCTTTGCCGTGGCTGCCATGTCGACGACGGCGCTTGCCGCCGATGTCAAGCCGGCGCTGGTTTACGGCACCGGCGGGAAGTTCGATAAGTCCTTCAACGAGGCGGCCTACAACGGTGCCGAGAAGTTCAAGGCCGAGACCGGCATTGCCTATCGCGATTTCGAGCCGACGGGCGACACCCAGGGCGAGCAGGCCATCCGCAACTTCGCAAGCCGCGGCTTCAATCCGGTGGTTGCCGTTTCCTTCGCCTGGACGTCGGCCATCGAGAAGGTTGCAGCCGAATTCCCGGACACCAAGTTCATCATCGTTGACTCCGTCGTCGACAAGCCGAACGTCCGCTCGGTTGTCTACAAGGAAGAAGAAGGCTCCTACCTCGTCGGCGTTCTCGCCGGCATGGCGTCGAAGTCAGGCAAGGTCGGCTTCGTCGGCGGCATGGATATTCCGCTGATCCGCAAGTTCGAATGCGGCTACGAGCAGGGCGCACGCTCCGTCAAGGCCGATATCGAAGTCTTCCAGAACATGACCGGCACGACGGGCGCTGCCTGGAACGACCCGGTCCGCGGCGGCGAACTCACCAAGAACCAGATCGACCAGGGCGCTGACGTCGTCTATGCGGCAGCCGGTGCCACCGGTCTCGGCGTTCTGCAGACTGCGGCCGACAACAAGAAGCTGTCGATCGGCGTCGACTCCAACCAGAACTACCTGCATCCGGGCTCGGTCCTGACCTCGATGGTCAAGCGTGTCGACCTCGCCGTCTACAATGCCTACAACGACACCAAGAACGACAAGTTCACCGGCGGCGTTCAGGCGCTCGGCGTCAAGGAAGACGGTGTCGGCGCTGCGATCGACGAGCATAACAAGTCGCTGATCACGCCGGAAATGCAGGCTGCCGTCGACAAGGCCAAGGCCGACATCATCGCGGGAACCGTCAAGGTTCACGATTACACCTCGGACAACGCTTGCCCGAAGTGATCCGCGCCCGAATGTGATCGACGATTGAGATCGGGCGTATGGCGGAGGGGATTTTCGCCATACGCCCTTTTCTTATTTGGAGCCTGCAGTGACAGATAAGCCCGCTATCGAGCTTGTCGGCATCGACAAGAAGTTCGGTGCCGTCCACGCCAACAAGGACATCAACCTCACCGTTGCCAAGGGGACGATCCACGGCATTATCGGCGAAAACGGCGCCGGCAAATCGACCCTGATGTCGATCATCTACGGTTTCTACCATGCCGACAGCGGCGAGATCCGCGTCAACGGCAATCCCGTCACCATCCGCGACAGCCAGGCGGCGATCGCCACCGGCATCGGCATGGTGCACCAGCATTTCATGCTGGTCGATAATTTTACGGTGCTCGAAAACATCATGCTCGGCGCCGAAGGCGGCATGCTGCTGGCCAGAGGCGTCGCGTCGGCCCGGGCCGAGCTCAAGCGGCTGGAAACGGAATATGGCCTGGAGGTCGATCCCGATGCGCTGATCGAAGAGCTTCCGGTCGGCCTGCAGCAGCGTGTCGAAATCCTGAAAGCCATGTATCGCGGCGCCGAGATCCTGATCCTCGACGAGCCCACCGGCGTGCTGACGCCGGCGGAAGCCGATCATCTTTTCCGCATCCTCAAAGTGCTGCGCGACCAGGGCAAGACGATCATCCTCATCACCCACAAGCTGCGCGAGATCATGGCGATCACCGACACGGTCTCGGTCATGCGCCGCGGCGAAATGGTCGCCACCCGCAAGACGGCGGAGACGACGGTGGAGGAACTCGCCGAGCTGATGGTCGGCCGCCGCGTGCTGCTGCGCGTGCAGAAGGGCGAGGCGAACCCGGGAGCCGCCGTCCTGTCCGTCCGCAACCTGACGGTCAAGGACAATCGCGGCGTCACCATGGTCGACAACGTCTCCTTCGATGTGCGCGCCGGCGAAATCGTCGGCATCGCCGGTGTCGCCGGCAATGGCCAGTCCGAACTGCTGGAGGCGATTGCCGGCATCCGCAAGCCGACCTCCGGCGAAATTCTTCACGACGGCAAGACGATCGACAAGGCCGATCCCGCCCGCCTGCGCGATCTCGGCCTCGCTCATATCCCCGAGGACCGCCACCATATGGGCCTGGTGCTGAAATTCGAGGAGTACGAAAATTCCGTACTCGGCTACCATCGCCGCCCGGGCTACAGCAAAGGTCCGCTGCTCGATCTCGAAGCGATCCGCAAGGATGCGATGGAGAAGATCGAGAAATACGACATCCGCCCGCCGAACCCGCGTCTGAAGACGGCGAATTTCTCCGGCGGCAACCAGCAGAAGATCGTTGTTGCCCGTGAGATCGAACGCGATCCGAAGATGCTGATCATCGGCCAGCCGACCCGCGGCGTCGATATCGGCGCCATCGAATTCATCCACCGCCGGATCATCGAAATGCGCGACGCGGGCAAGGCGATCCTGCTCGTCTCCGTCGAACTTGATGAAATCCGCGCCCTTTCGGACCGTATCCTTGTCATGTTTGCCGGCCATGTCGTCGGCGAGAAGACGCCCGATGCCGGTGAACAGACCCTCGGCCTGATGATGGCCGGCATTGCCGCGTGAGGCCTTTATGAGCACAGCTTCCGTTCCGCTACCAAACTGGATCAACTACGGCCTCATCCCGCTTTTGAACCTTATCGTCGCCTTCCTGATCTCCGGCTTCGTCGTCTGGCTGATCGGCGAGAGCCCGCTCGATGCGCTGTCGCTGCTGATCCAGGGCGCGCTCGGCAATGGCGAAGGCATCGGCTTCACGCTGTATTATGCGACCAGCTTCATCTTCACCGGCCTCTCCGTCGCGGTGGCGATCCACGCCGGCCTTTTCAACATCGGTTCCGAAGGCCAGGCCTATATCGGTGGCCTCGGCTGCGCGCTGGTGGCGCTTTCGCTCGATCGTTACGTGCCGTGGTATGTGACGATGCCGATCGCGGTCGTCGGCGCCGGCCTGTTCGGCGCAGCCTGGGCCTTCATTCCGGCCTTCCTGCAGGCAAAACGCGGCAGCCACATCGTCATCACGACGATCATGTTCAACTATATCGGCGCCGCACTGATGGTGTACCTCCTGGTGCATGTGCTGATCGTGCCGGGCAAAATGGCGCCGGAAACCCGGACCTTCCTCGACGGCGGCCAGTTGCCGAAGCTCGGCTGGGTCATGCAGCTGTTCGGCGCCAAGCTGGGGGCTGCCCCGTTCAATGTCTCCTTCATCATTGCGCTCGTCGTCAGCTATCTCGTCTGGCTGCTCGTCTGGCGCACCAAGCTCGGTTTCGAGATGCGCACGCTGGGCGTCAGCCCGACGGCTGCGGCCTATGCGGGTATCCCCTATGCCCGCACGGTCATCATCGCCATGCTGCTGTCCGGCGCGCTCGCCGGCATGATGGCGTTGAACCCCGTCATGGGCTCGTCGGCCCGCCTGCAGGTGGAATTCGTCGGCGGTGCCGGCTTCGTCGGCATTGCGGTCTCGCTGATGGGCCGCAACCATCCGCTCGGCATCATCATGGCAGCGATTCTCTTCGGCATCCTCTACCAGGGCGGTGACTGGATCTCCTTCGAAATGCCGAATATCACCCGCGAGATGATCCTCGTCATCCAGGGTCTGGTGATCCTTTTCGCCGGCGCGCTGGAATATATGTTCCGGCCGGCGATGGTGCGTCTCTACCAACAGTTCAAGCGCGGTTAAGGAGCGGGCGATGGATTATTACGACATCTTCATCAGCGTCCTGAGCTCGACCATCCGCCTGTCGATCCCACTGATCTTCACCGCTCTTGCCGGTCTGTTTTCGGAGCGCGCCGGTATCTTCGATATCGGCCTCGAGGGCAAGATGTTGGGCTCGGCCTTTGCCGCCGCCTGCGTTGCCTATCTCACCGATTCGGCCTGGCTTGGGCTTGGCGCCGGCGTTATCTGCTCGGTGGCGCTGAGCCTGGTGCATGGCTTTGCCTCGATCACCAACCGCGGCAACCAGATCGTCTCCGGTGTCGCGATCAACTTCTTCATCGCCGGCATCACCATCGTGCTCGGCCAGGCCTGGTTCGGCCAGGGCGGCCGCACGCCGCAGCTGTCGCCGGATTCACGCTTCGCGCCGATCATCCTGCCGGGCGCCGATGCCGCGCGCGACATACCGATCATCGGTCCGATCTATGCCAATGTCATTTCGGGCAACAATATCCTCACCTACCTCGCCTTTCTTGCCGTGCCCTTCTCCTGGTGGGTGCTTTACCGCACGCGTTTCGGCCTCAGGCTCCGCGCCGTCGGCGAAAACCCGGGTGCGGTCGATACGGCTGGTATCTCGGTCGCCTGGCTGCGGTACCGCGCCGTCATGTGTGCCGGCATTCTCTGCGGCTTTGCCGGCACCTATCTGGCAATCGCCCAGTCCGCCGCCTTCATCAAGGACATGTCGGCCGGCAAGGGCTACATTGCGCTCGCTGCTCTGGTCTTCGCCAAGTGGAAGCCGGTGCCGGTCATGTTTGCCTGCCTGCTTTTCGGCTTCCTCGATGCGCTGGCAAATTTCATGCAGGGAAAGCAGGTGCCGCTGATCGGGGAGGTGCCGGTTCAGGTCTTCCAGGCGCTGCCCTATGTCCTGACCTGCGTCCTGCTTGCCGGCTTTATCGGCGTCGCGACCCCGCCGAAGGCAGGTGGCGTGCCCTATACGAAGGAGCGTTGATATGTCTCACGATCTGTTCGAAGCCGCCCGCGGCGCCATGGCCTTTGCCCATGCGCCCTATTCGAAATTCCCGGTCGGTGCGGCGATCCGCGCCGAGGACGGCAAGGTCTATACCGGCGCCAACATCGAAAACCTCTCCTTTCCGCAAGGATGGTGCGCCGAGCCGACGGCGATCGGCGCCATGATCATGGGCGGCGCGAAGAAGATCGTCGAAATGGCGGTCATAGCCGAAAAACTGCCGCTCTGCCCGCCCTGTGGCGGCTGCCGCCAGAAGATCTCGGAATTTGCCTCGAAGGAGACGAGGATCTACCTCTGCGATGAGGCGGGCGTGAAGAAGACGATGACGATGGAAGAGCTTCTTCCCTTCAGCTTCGAGACCGAACTCGGATGAAGGCGACGGTCAGCCTGCTCGCCGCATTGCTTGGTGGGATCAAGCCGCGCCACGGCATCGTGCTCGGCTCCGGTCTCGGCTCTCTCGTCGGTGAGCTCGACGGCGCCGTGCGTGTTCCCTATCGTGACCTGCCGGGCTTTCCCGTCAGCGCCGTCTCCGGCCACGCAGGCGAAGTCGTCGCCGGCCGCCTCGGCGGTGTGCCTGTCGTCATGCTCTCCGGCCGCGTACATTATTACGAGAAGGGCGATGCCAACGCCATGCGCGTGCCGATCGAGGTGCTGAAGGCGCTCGGCGTCGAAGTGCTGATCCTGACCAATTCGGCCGGATCGTTGCGTGACGACCTGCCGCCCGGTTCGGTGATGCAGATCACCGACCATATCAACTATTCCGGCATGAACCCGCTGATCGGTGAGGAAAGCGATCAGCGTTTCGTCGGCATGACCAATGCCTATGATGCCGGCCTTGCCGCGGCGATGCAAAGGGCGGCGGCAAAGCTTAAAATCGACCTGGCGCAGGGTGTCTACATGTGGTTCTCCGGTCCCAGCTTCGAAACGCCGGCCGAAATCCGCATGGCGCGCATCCTCGGTGCCGATGCCGTCGGCATGTCGACGGTGCCCGAGGTGATCATCGCAAGAATGCTGGGCCTGAGGGTTGCCGCCGCCTCCGTCATCACCAACTATGGGGCAGGCATGACCGGCAATGAGCTCAGCCATGAGGAAACCAAGGACATGGCGCCCGTTGGCGGCGCCCGTCTCGCCGCCATACTGAAAGACATGATTGCGGCTGGAACAGGATGATTTTAGGCCGGGTCGGCCTAAAATCTGAATCCTGTTCTACATTATAGAGTTAGAGCATGATGTCATGAGAAAACCGCTCACACTTTTCGGCATCATGCTCGAGAGGAAGCGAAGATGAATAGCCATTCCAACCGGGAAACGGCGGCGGTCGCCCTTTCTCTCCTCGATCTCACCAATTTGAAGGATGATTGCACCGAGGCGCAGATCGACGCGCTCTGCGCCCGCGCGCAGACGCCCTACGGCAACAGCGCTGCAATCTGTATCTGGCCGCGGTTTGTCGCCCAGGCCCGCAATATCCTCGGCACCGGGCATGCCGTGCGTATCGCGACCGCCGTCAACCTCCCCTTCGGCGATATGGAAGTGGCCGATGTCGCCGCCGAAGCACGCGAGGCGATTGCCGATGGCGCCGATGAGATCGATCTGGTCATTCCCTACCGCAAGCTGCTCGCCGGCAACGAGAAGGCGGTGACCGACATGGTCAAGGCCGTGCGCGCCGAATGCGCCAACCCCGTTCTGCTGAAGGTCATCATCGAGACCGGCGAGCTGAAGGATGCGGCATTGATCCGCCGCGCCTCCGAACTCGCCATCGAAGCCGGCGCCGATTTCATCAAGACATCCACCGGCAAGGTTGCCGTCAACGCGACGCTCGAAGCCGCCGACATCATGATCCGCACTATTCGCGAAAGCGGCCGCAAGGTCGGCTTCAAGCCGGCCGGCGGCATCGGCTCGGTGGCCGATGCCGCACTCTATCTGAGCCTTGCCGAAACCATCATGACACCGGATTGGGCGATGCAGTCGACATTCCGCTTCGGCGCTTCCGATCTGCTCGACGATATCCTGGCGGTTCTGAGCGGAATCCCGTCGGCCTCTGTTGCGGCGTCGAGCTATTGAAATGATTCCGCAGGAAATCATCCGGCGTAAGCGCAATGGCGACGAACTCGACGCCGCCGATATCAGCGCCTTCATCGCGGCGCTCGCCGCCGGCCGACTGTCGGAAGGCCAGGTCGGCGCATTCGCCATGGCCGTCTGGTTCAAGGGCATGTCGCGGGCCGAAACCGTGGCTTTGACGCTGGCGATGGCCGACTCCGGCGACAGGCTGCAATGGGCCGATATCGATCGCCCGATCGCCGACAAACATTCGACCGGCGGCGTCGGCGACAATGTTTCGCTGATGCTGGCGCCGATCGCCGCCGCCTGCGGCCTGGCTGTTCCGATGATCTCCGGGCGTGGCCTCGGCCATACCGGCGGCACGCTGGATAAGCTCGAATCCATTCCCGGCTATATGATCACCCCCGATGCGGACCTGTTCCACAAGGTCGTGAAGGAGGCGGGATGCGCCATCATAGGCCAGACCGGCGCCTTGGCGCCGGCCGACGGCAGGCTCTATGCCGTGCGCGACGTGACTGCCACCGTCGATTCCATTCCCCTCATCACCGCCTCGATCCTCTCGAAGAAACTTGCGGCCGGGCTCGAGACGCTGGTGCTCGACGTCAAGGTGGGCAACGGCGCCTTCATGGTCGAGCGCGACCAGGCGGAGATCCTGGCGCATTCGCTGGTGGAGGTGGCCAATGGCGCAGGCGTGAAAACCTCGGCCCTGATCACCGATATGAACCAGCCGCTTGCCGATAGTGCCGGCAATACGGTCGAAATGCGCAACTGCCTGGATTTCCTGGCGGGCCGAAAAAGCGACACACGACTTGCGACCGTCGTTCTTGCCTTCGCCGGCGAAATGCTGGTGAAATCCGGCATTGCCGCTTCGTCTGATGAAGCCGAGAGGATGGCGCGTCAGTCCCTGTCATCGGGCAAGGCGGCCGAGGTCTTCGCGCGCATGGTGTCCATGCTTGGCGGCCCGGCCGATCTCATCGAAAACCCCGACCGGTACTTGGCCAAAGCGCCTGTGGAAAAACCTGTCCCGGCCGCCCGGTCCGGCTGGCTTGCTGCCTGCGATGCGCGTGGTATCGGTGTCAGTGTCATCGATCTCGGCGGTGGTAGACGCCATCCGGCTGACCGGATCGATCATCGCGTCGGCTTCTCCGACCTCCTGCCGCTCGGAACCCGCGTGACCGCCGGCGAACCGATCGCTCTCGTTCATGCCGCCGACGAAGCCGCGGCGGAGAGGGCAGCTGCAGCACTTGCCGCGCACTACCGCATCACCGAGGACAGACCGGAGTTGACGCCGGTGATTGCCGGCCTGATCTGATGCGATTTACTGCTTGAGGCTGAGCGAACCGTCGGCGACGGAATAGGAGGCGAGCTTCTGCAGGAAGCTCATGCCGACCAGCGTCGTCGTCAGCGCATCGTCCTTGAGGACGAAGGCTTCGACATCGCGCACACGAATACCGCCGATTTCGATCCGGTCGAGCGTCACATGCGCGGCTTTCGTCTGGCCGTTCGCAGTGTTCACCCCATAGCGGAAATCGAGCTGGCTGGCGGTGAAGCCCAATCGGCGGGCGAGCGTCTCGTTGAGCGCCACATAGGTCGCACCGGTATCGATCAGGCCCTGCACCGGTTTGCCGTTCATCTTGAAGCTGCCGGTATAGTGGCCCTGCGCATCGGCCTGCAGGCGGATCGCATTGCTGCCGGAGACCGGCGCGGATGTTGCGGGCTTGTCGCTCTCGGTCGATAGGTAATTGGCAGACAATGCATCAGCAGGCTGCTGGCTGGAGCCTTCGAGGAAGGAAGGCACTTGTGTGGCGAGCACCGCGGCGATGCTGGCGAAAAGGACGGTACGCACGAGCATGAAACAGAAATCCTTCCTGTATAAACCCGGCTTCATGCAGGGCCTCATGCTCCAAGCTTGCTAAGCCTCAAGTGCTGACAAGTTGCTAATATCGATAATGAAAAGGCCCGGAATGAACCAGCCGGGCCGTAAAGTCTTTCGATTTGGTAAAGAAAGGCTGAAACTATTTGGTGCCGTACATGCGGTCGCCGGCATCGCCGAGGCCGGGCACGATGTAGCCCTTCTCGTTGAGATGACTGTCGATCGATGCGGTGAAGACCGGAACATCGGGATGGGCGGCGCGGAAGTTGCGGATGCCTTCCGGGGCGGCAAGCAGGCAGAGGAAGCGGATATTGTGGGCGCCGCGCTCCTTGAGCTTGTCGATTGCCGCGATCGAGGAATTGCCGGTTGCAAGCATCGGGTCGACGACGATGATCAGGCGCTCGGCCACGTCCTCCGGCGCCTTGAAGTAATATTCGACCGGCTGCAGCGTCTCGTGGTCGCGGTAAACGCCGATATGCGAAACGCGGGCGGAAGGCACGAGATCGAGCATGCCTTCGAGCAGTCCGTTGCCGGCGCGCAGGATCGAGGCGAAGACCAGCTTCTTGCCCTCGAGGATCGGCGACTCCATCGTCTGCAGCGGCGTTTCGATCGTTTCCATCGTCAGTTCGAGATCGCGGGTCACCTCGTAACAGAGCAGCGTCGAGATTTCGCGCAACAACCGCCGGAAACTCCCCGTCGATGTCTCCTTGCGTCGCATGATGGTGAGCTTGTGCTGCACCAGCGGGTGATCGATGACCGTGACGCCGTCCATGGGGAAGCCTTTCATTCTTTCTATCGACTGTTTCTTTCACGGAAATCGGCCCGACTGCAAGAGTGGAGGCCAATCTTCCCCAGCCTCTCGTCCTTAAATCCGGGCAAGCAGGGCCTTGCGTGTCTCCTCGTCGACGAAGGCCGCTTCGATCGCCGTTTGTGTCATGCCGTTGATCTCGGCGTCGCTGAAGCCGAAGGCTCCGGCGGCAAGTTCGTATTCCCGCTCCAGCGCGGTATGGAAGAAGGGCGGATCGTCCGAGCTGATCGTCACCCTGACGCCTGCTTCCTTCAGCCGGCGCAGCGGATGGGAGGCGAAATCGGGAAAGACTCCGAGCGCGATATTGGAGCCCGGGCAGACCTCGAGCACGGTGCCGAGATCGGCAAGCCGCTTCACCAGATCGATATCCTCAACGGCGCGCACGCCATGGCCGATGCGCGAAGGACGCACCGCATCGAGCGCGTCGGTAACGCTGAACGCGCCGCAGACCTCACCGGCATGGATGGTCAGCCCCAGGCCGGCATCCCGGGCGATATCGAAGGCACGGGCGTAGTCGGCGACGCGCCCCATGCGCTCCTCGCCGGCAAGGTTGAAGCCTGTTATCAGAGGATTGCCGGCCTTAACAGCATATTCGGCAGCACCTATCACGCTCTCCGGGCCGAAATGCCGCTCGCCGGTGACGATCAGCCGAGCCTCGATGCCGCTCTTTTCCCTGGCCCGCCGGATGCCTTCGCAGATACCTGACATATAGGCGTCGGCCCCCAGTCCGATGCGCTTGCCGTGGTCGGGCGAAACGATGAGTTCGCTGTAGATCGTATTGATGCCGGCGAGTTCGTCGAGATAGGTCTCGGTTAGAAGCGCATAGTCCTCTTCGGTTCTGTAGACCTCGGAAATCTTGTCATAACATACGAGGAAGCTTGCGAAATCATGCCAGACATAGGCCCCGTCGCGAAGCTCCGCGCTGATGTCGACGCCGTATTTCCGTGCCTGCGCCGCGGTCAGAGCTGGCGGCGCCGCACCCTCCAGATGGCAGTGCAGTTCGACCTTCTTCAAATGCGATGTCACAGAAAACTCCTTCCGTGCGGTCCGGTTGGAATGCCCAGATGCCGTGCGATACTCTCGCCAATATCGGCATAGCTGCGGCGCACGCCGATCGAGCGCGACCGGATGCCGGGGCCGTAGGCGATGACAGGCACGCGCTCGCGCGTATGGTCCGTGCCACGCCAGGTCGGATCGCAGCCATGATCGGCGGTGAGCACGACGAGATCGCCAGGCTTCAGTTTCTTATGGACTTCGGGCAAGCGCGCGTCGAAAGCTTCGAGTGCCGCGGCATAGCCCGGCACATCGCGGCGATGGCCGTAGATCATGTCGAAATCGACGAAATTGGTGAAGACGAGATCGCCGTCCTCAGCCTCGTCGATGGCCGCGAGCGACGCATCCATCAGCGCCTCATTGCCGTTTGCCTTGATGACCCTGGAAATGCCCTGATGTGCGAAGATGTCACCGATCTTTCCCACAGCATGCACATGCCGGCCGTGTTCGATCAGCCGGTCGAGCAGTGTCGGCTCGGGCGGCAGCACGGAGAAGTCACGCCGGTTTCCGGTACGCTGGAAGGTAGAGGCGGACTGACCGATAAAGGGTCGGGCGATGACGCGGCCGATATTGTGGGAATCGAGCAGCCCCCGGGCCAAACGGCAAAACGCCAGCAGGCGATCGAGGCCGAAATGCTCCTCGTGCGCCGCGACCTGGAAGACGGAATCCGAGGACGTGTAGCAGATCGGCTTGCCGGTGCGGATATGGTCCTCGCCGAGCCGGGCGATGATCTCCGTTCCCGAGGCATGGCAATTACCGAGAATGCCGGGCACATCGGCCGCCATGCACAGCGCCTCGATGAATTCGGCAGGAAAGGCGTCGCCCTCCATCGGGAAATAACCCCAATCGAAACTGACAGGTGTTCCCGCGATCTCCCAATGGCCTGACGGCGTATCCTTGCCGCGGGAGATTTCGGTGGCGGCGCCATAAATGCCGTAGACCTTCTCCGGGATAGGCATGCCGGCCGGAAAACGGCCTGAGGCGGATCGCGCGATCTGCATGAGCCCGAGTTCCGACATATTGGGCAGGGAAAGCGGTCCTTCGCGCAAACCAGCGCGGTCTCCGGCTCCGGCGGCGCAGAACTCGGCGATATGGCCGAGCGTATCGGCGCCCTCGTCACCATAGGCCGCCGCATCCGGCGCCCCGCCGACGCCGAAGGAATCCAGAACGAAAAGAAAGGCACGCGCCATTTTACACCCGAAAGAGCCGATCGCCGCAATATCGAAGGCGGTTGAGATCCAGCCATATAATGCTGGGGCCGGCTTGGCAAATTGCAGCGCCGCGCATCTGTTTCAGACGCGCAAAGGACGCTTCAACACTTCGCAGAGAAGAAGGGAAGGGCGGTCAGCAGTCGCCGCAGGGGATCGAGTCGCCTTGCCGCTGGCGATAGTAATAGCTGCGGCTGATGGTGATCGTGCGCATGCCGTCCGGCATGAAGTTCGGCGCGAACAGGAACATCGTATAGGGAATGCTAACCTCGGTGCGGACCAGGAAGCTGTTTGCCGTCTTCATGTCAGACGGCACGTTGCTCACTGTGGCGTTCTTGGCATAGGGCACAGTCCCGTCCTGGGCCCAGGACCAGAGCACTTTCGCATTGGCGCCGGCGTCGATGGTAATCCCGGTGATCTTCATCGTCAGCGTCGTCGCGCTGTAGGGCACGAAGATCGCGGTTGCGACCGATGGCATCTGCGCGAGCGCGCTCTTGGTAACAGACTGCTGCTGGGTGATGAGGTCGGCCACTGACCCCGCGGCGCGCGTCACACGCTTGCTGACGCTGAGGCCGATCGTGATTTCGAAAGCACCGATATAGAGCATGACGAGTACGGGAAAGAGGATCGCAAATTCGATCGCTCCGGCACCTTTGCGGTCTCGGATGAGTCGCCGCGCCGTCAGTACGAGTCTGGTGAATGGGTTGCGCAGCGCCATTATGGATACTGCTCGTTCTGGAAGGCCGCGGTCGCGACGATCAGATATTGGCTGGGCATCGAACCGTCGGAGGGACGTATCGTGGTGATATAGGGCCTGACCAGATCCGTGATGATTTCCCAGCGGTAGTAGGCGCGCACCATGTTGATGGTGCCGGCGCCACCTGGCGCGTATTTGAAGGCAGCCGGGTTGATGTCGGCATATCTGTCGGTGGAAAGCTTGGGGATCGTCGTCGGAATGGCCGAGAAAGTGCTGAACGTCTGTACATCCAGATACAGCTTGCTCGGCGTGGCGACCTCGCTCGCCGAGCAGCTGATCAGGATCGAGATTTCATCGCAGAAAGCCTGGCGGAATTGCGCCTGGTTCATATCGGTCGTGCGGCCGAGATTGTAGGTGATCTGCCCGGTCCGCATCCGGCGGCTCATCGTATCGACGGCGTTGGACACGAGTTCCTCGGCGGCGAAGGCGACGAAGGTTTCGAGGATTGCGAAAATCACCAGAAAATAGGGAATGGCGAGCAGGGCGAATTCGATCGCCGCTGCGCCATCGCGCGAACGGGCGAGACCGCGAAACCATGAGAAACGGATTGGCGCGGAGACGCGCGCTTTATCCGTTTTCTGATCAATTACCGTCATTACCTGGATCCGAGCGACATTCTCCGTCCGCCACACTAGGAGCCGTTCGTTGATTTTCCGTTTCAACCTGACACGACGATTTTAACGAATGGTCGAAGAACTGAAGTAAACCGATCAGGGCGAGGCGGCGGCGGTGGTCGCTTGCTGTGCGTGCTGCTCGCAATTCGGCGTGCACGACAGCACGGAGCGCTCGGTCTGCCGATAGACGCGCACCGTATTGCCTTCGTCAATCGACACCAGGATGCGTTCGTCGAGGATCGCATTGCCGTCGGCATCGAGAAGGACCAGATTGGTGGTGCCGAAGCTGCGTCCCGTCAGCACGATGGTCTTGGCGTCGGCGACGGTCGCATCGGCGACCTTGGCGTTGCCGACGATGACCTTGCTGACGGGGCGGTCGAGTTTCAATACGCGCGCGTGATCCATATAAACACGCAGCATGTCATCGTCTGCGGCCGCGGAAACTCCCGAAACACCGAAAACGGCGATCATGCCGGCAAAGAAAATGGTTTTGCCGCTCGATGACATTTGGTCCTCTTTCACGATCACAGCGCAATATCCGCATAGAATGGAAAAAAATGGTGAACGAAGCCTTAAGCCTGGCATCCTGTTCCGAGATGAAGCGCAATGATCCGATTTGGCACGGGTTTAGAGTGATACACGTCTCGGTTGGAGGTGGAATCTGCGCTATTTCCGGATGAACGCACCTGTTATTCCAGGAATATCATTAAATATTGAGGTAAGTGTGCAAGAAAATACTGACTCTACAAAGGCCTGTTGCCTCATTCGCATCTCGTTAACTCTTTTCCTTAAGCCGATGGAAACGGCCATTCGCTAGGTTGCAGTCATCCGATCAACGGCAACAGTTGGCGGACGTGCTGAACATCAACTGGAGTTAGGAGTTACCATGACCAAGCTTTTTAGCCGTTTTCTGAAGGACGAATCCGGCGCGACCGCAATCGAATACGGCCTGATCGCCGCTCTCATTTCCGTAGCGCTCATCACCGGCGCAACGAGCCTGGGCAACAGCATCAGCACCACGTTCAACAATCTCAGCACCAAGATGAATACCGGCGTTACCGCGTCGAACTAAGACAAAGGCCGTCGGGCGGCGACCAATAATACGGCCGGATTCGCTCTGACCGATCTATCGAGTGGGCTCACAGGCTGAACGGCCGTGAGCCTTTTCGCATCAAGTCACGATCGGGGTATACGCATGATCGCAACTGCAGTCTTCGTGATACTGCCATTCTGCCTCGCTATGGCCGCGTTCTCGGATCTGTTCACCATGACGATCCCGAACCGCGTATCTCTGATCCTCATTGTTTCCTTCTTCCTCCTTGCACCGCTCTCTGGCCTGGCCTTGGGTGCGATCGGCATGCATCTTGCGGCCGCTGCCATCGTGTTTTGCGCCTGCTTCGCTCTTTTTGCATTCAATGTGATGGGCGGCGGCGACGCCAAACTGTTGAGCGCCACCGCTCTCTGGTTCGGCCTGAACCAATCCCTCGCCTTCCTGATGCTTGATGTCGCCGCCATCGGCGGCCTGATCACCTTGCTGATCTTGCTGGTGAGAGCGCAATCGAACACCATCCTGGCCATCGGCCTGCCGGTTCCGAATTCGGTCCTTCTCGCCAAGAAGATCCCCTACGGCATCGCGATCGCGATCGGCGGCTTCATGGCCTTTCCTTCGTCGCCGCTGTTCCTCGCCGCGTTGGAAAGCCTGAAATAACGGCATTTTAAATGCTCGTTAACTTAAAATGTAAGCGTTCCATTAACCATAATTATACCAATTGCTGAGCATTCTGCAGGGCGAACATATCGTGCCCTGAGGAATGATCGATGAAACCGGCCCGCCTTATAATCCTAGCTGTCGCCGTGGTGGCGGCCGGCCTTGCCGGCCTCTTGGCGATGCAGATGGCAGGCCGTGGTGGTGTCGTCACCCAGGTCCAGTCGGTCATCGAGAAGGAACCGACCGTCAACATCCTCGTCTCGAGCGCCAATCTGCCGGTCGGCGCAAGGCTGGATGAAAAGTCGATACACTGGATGGCCTGGCCGCAAGGCGGTGTCGTCCCGGGCCTCATCACCGAAGCCGACAAGCCGGATGCGATCAAGGATCTGCAGGGCGCCGTCGTGCGTCTTCCGATCTTCGAAGGCGAACCGATCCGGCCGGAAAAGGTTGCCGATTCCAACAGCCGCATCCTCTCCTCACTGTTGCCGGCCGGCAAGCGCGCCGTCGCGACCGAGATATCGGTGGCAACAGGCGCCGGCGGTTTCATCCTGCCGAACGACCGTGTCGACGTCATCATGGTCCGCAAGGGCGCTGAGGCCGACAAGCTCATCACCGAAACCGTGCTGAGCAATGTCCGCGTTCTCGCCATCGACCAGCAGATCCAGGAAAAGGACGACGGCTCGAAATCGGTGGTCGGCACGACCGCGACACTCGAGCTCACGCCCGACCAGACGAAGGTTCTCGCCGTCGCCCAGCAGATGGCGGACCGGCTGTCGCTGGCGCTGCGCTCGGTCGCCGATGCGCAGGAGCAGGATACCAGTGCAGCCGACTATCTCCTGAGCGGCGACAACGGCAGTGCGATCATTCAGGTCATCAAATCAGGCGCCATCGTCACGGATGCCAGCGCAGCACCGAAGGCGGAGTAAAAGGACGTGCAAATGGGCAATTCAACGCGGCGCGGCGGACTTCTCCTGACAGGTTGCCTCTCGCTGGTAATCGGCGTCTCCGGTATAGTGCCGGCCTCGTTCGTTCCAGTTCTCGGGGCAGGCGAGGCGCGTGCCGATTCCGAAAGTCTGATCCGCATCTCGCAGACCGGCCCTGATGCCCATCGTCGGCTGAAGCTCGGGCTGAACAAGGCCGTCGTCGTCGATCTGCCGGAGGATGCGCACGATATCCTCGTATCCGATCCGACCATGGCCGATGCCGTGACCCGCACCTCGCGGCGAATCTACTTGTTCGGCAAGAAGGTCGGCCAAACCAATATCTTTGTCTTCGGCGCCGGCGGGCAGGAGATCGTCAATCTCGACATCGAGATCGAGCGCGACGTCTCCGGTCTCGAAGTCAATCTCCGCCGCTTCATTCCCGACTCCCGCATCAACGTCGAAATCGTCTCCGACAATATCGTGCTGACCGGCACCGTGCGCACGCCGCAGGATGCCACGCAGGCAGCCGATCTGGCGCAGGTCTTCCTGAAAGGCGGCGAGGCGACGACCAGAACCGAGACGGCATCCGGCACCGGCGGCGACAGCTCGGTGGCGCTCTTTGCCGAAGGCCGTCAGACCTCGCAGGTCGTCAATCTCTTGCAGATCGAGGGTGAGGATCAGGTCACCCTCAAGGTGACGATCGCCGAGGTTCGCCGCGAGGTGCTGAAGCAACTCGGCTTCGACAATCTGGTTTCCAGTTCTTCTGGAATGACCGTCGCCCAACTCGGCAGTCCGAGCGCCGACGTCGCGACATCGACGGTTGGAGGCGGCCTGGCGGCGCTCTTCAAGAGCTCTATCGGCAAATACGACATTTCGACCTACCTCAACGCGCTGGAGCAGGCCAAAGTCGTCAAGACGCTCGCCGAGCCGACGCTGACGGCGATATCGGGCCAGGCCGCGACCTTCAATTCCGGTGGCCAGCAGCTTTATTCGACGACCGACAGCGACGGCAATGTCACCGTCACGCCGTTCAACTACGGTATCAACCTGGCCTTCAAGCCGGTCGTGCTGTCCTCGGGACGAATCAGCCTGCAGATTAAGACCAATGTCTCCGAACCGGTGGCCGGCAGCGGCAACGCCACTTACCAGCGCCGTTCGGCGGAGACTTCGGTGGAACTGCCGTCGGGCGGTTCGATCGCGCTGGCCGGCCTGATCCGCGACAATGTTTCTCAGACGATGGGCGGCACGCCCGGCGTCTCGAAGATCCCGCTGCTCGGGACGCTCTTCCGCCAGAAGGGTTTCGAGCGTCAGGAAACCGAACTCGTCATCATCGCAACGCCCTATCTGGTGCGTCCGGTGGCACGCAATCAGCTCAACCGGCCGGACGACAATTTCAGCCCTGAGAATGACGGTGCGACCTTCTTCCTCAACCGTGTCAACAAGGTCTATGGCCGCCGCGAGGCGCCCGTCGCCGACGCGCAGTTCCACGGCTCGATCGGGTTCATCTACAAATGAGCGGGGCACGATCGGCAGCAATGGCACAAAACAGAGATCAGGCGATGGCCCATATGAATTCGACGACACCCCGCCTCGGACTCTCGAAGGCACTTCTGGCGGCAGCCGGCGTTTCGGTGGCGATCCTTTCCGGATGCGCCGGCCCCCATGACCAGCTGACAACAGGCGGCATCCCCGACGATTACCGCGCCCGTCACCCGATCATCGTGACGGAAGCGGAGCAGACGGTGGATATACCCGTCGCCTCGACCGATCGCCGCCTGACCATCGCGCAGCGCGACCTCATCCGCGGTTTTGCAGCAAACTACCGCATGCGCGCCTCAGGCCCGGTTTACGTGCTGTCGCCGCAAGGTTCGCCCAATTCGGCGGCGGCCTACCAGCTGCGCAACCAGGTCCGCGCCGAACTGGCCTCGAGGGGGATCGCAAGCTCGAAAATCGTCAACACCTCCTATGCCGCTGCCGGTTCAGGCGATGCGGCGCCGATCCGGCTGAGTTTTACCGGCACCACGGCGGTCACCACGCAATGCGGCCAGTGGCCGAAGGACATCTCGAGCGATCTGACCAACCAGAATTACTATAATTTCGGCTGCGCCTCGCAGAACAACCTTGCCGCCCAGATCGCCAATCCGGAGGATCTGGTGGCGCCCCGCGGCATGACCCCGATCGATGCGCAGCGGCGCAACAATGCCATCCAGGAATACCGGACGACGACGTCGACGATCGAAGATATCGCCGACAGCAACAGCGGCTTCTGAGGCGGAACGGGACGATGAGCGCGATCGAATACGAAATCAGGAATCCCAGCGAGCTTCGCATCGCCGATGAGGCGGTGCGCATGGCGGATCTGGAAAATATGCGGCCGCTGCCGCGTATCTCCGTCCACGCCTTCTGTGAGAGCGAGGCCCTGCAGCAGGTCATGGAACGCTGCGCCAATGATCGGCGCGTGGCGAAGGTCAGCATGCGCATCACCAGCGGCGGTATTGCCGCTGCCGCCAATATGTTTTCCGGCGCCCCGACCCCGAACCTCATCATCCTCGAGAGCAAGGCCAATGCCGCAAACCTGCTCGGCGAACTCGCGCCGCTCGCTGCCGTCTGCGATCCGACGACCAAAGTCGTCATTATCGGTTATTACAACGATATCGGGCTTTATCGCGAGCTGATCCGCAACGGCATTTCCGAATACATGGTCCAGCCCGTCGCCATGCCTGATATCCTGGCGGCGATGGCCTCGATCTTCGTCGATCCGGAAGCCGAGCCTCTCGGCCGCAGCATCGCCTTCATTGGTTCGAAGGGTGGCACCGGCGCTTCGACCATCGCGCATAATTGCGCTTTCGGCATTTCCAATCTCTTCTCCACCGAGACGATCCTCGCTGATCTCGATCTGCCCTATGGCACGGCCAACATCGACTTCGACCAGGATCCGGCGCAGGGCATCGCGGAAGCGGTCTTCGCGCCTGATCGTCTCGACGAGGTCTTCCTCGATCGCCTGCTGACGAAGTGTTCCCAGCATCTTTCCCTGCTTGCTGCACCCTCGCTGCTCGACCGCGCCTACGATTTTGACGGCCAGGCCTTCCAGCCGGTGCTCGATGTCCTGCAGCGCAGTGCGCCCGTTACCGTGCTCGATGTGCCGCATGCGTGGTCGGAATGGACGCGGTCGGTACTGTCGAGCGTCGACGAGGTGGTCATCACAGCGGTTCCCGATCTCGCCAACCTGCGCAACGCCAAGAACATGCTGGATGCGCTGCGCAAGATGCGGCCGAACGACAAGCCGCCGCATCTCATCCTCAATCAGGTCGGCATGCCGAAACGTCCGGAGATTTCGCCGTCGGATTTCTGTGAACCGCTGGAGATCGATCCGATCGCGATCATCCCCTTCGACATCAATCTTTTCGGCAATGCCGCCAATAGCGGCCGGATGATCTCGGAAGTCGACCCGAAATCGCCGACGGCGGAAACCTTTTCGCAGATATCGCACATCGTCACCGGCCGTGTCGCGATCAAGAAGGCGAAGAAGGGCGGCCTGCTGGGCCTCCTGAAACGCAAGTAGACAAAGAGCAATTCCAGCAACAGCGGTTTTGCGTCCGGAATTGCGTGAAGACAAAAAGATAGAGCAGATTGGATCGAGCGGTATGTTTGGAAAACGCGGAAACGAAGGTTTCGGAAAGGCCGGAGGGGCGATTGCTCCCCCGCCGCCGGCTCCGGCCGCCGTCCCCGCGGCCTCTTCACCCTCCGTTTTGGTCGAACCGTCGCGCGAGCCCGCTCGCCAGCAGGTGACGCCGCCGCCGATGCAGACGCCGCAGCGCAAGCGCCCCGTCCGCACCGATGAATATTACGACACCAAGGCGCAGGTCTTTTCCGCGCTGATCGATACGATCGATCTCTCGCAGCTTTCCAAGCTCGACGGCGAAAGCGCGCGCGAGGAAATCCGCGACATCGTCAACGACATCATCACCATCAAGAATTTCGCGATGTCGATCTCCGAGCAGGAAGAGCTGCTCGAGGATATCTGCAACGACGTGCTCGGCTACGGCCCGCTGGAGCCGTTGCTGGCGCGCGACGATATCGCCGATATCATGGTCAACGGCGCCGGCCAGACCTTCATCGAAGTCGGCGGCAAGACGATCGAATCGGAAATCCGCTTCCGCGACAATGCGCAGCTTCTCTCCATCTGCCAGCGCATTGTCAGCCAGGTCGGCCGGCGCGTCGACGAATCGAGCCCGATCTGCGACGCACGCCTGCCTGACGGTTCGCGCGTCAACGTCATCGCGCCGCCGCTGTCGATCGACGGACCGGCGCTCACCATCCGCAAGTTCAAGAAGGACAAGCTGACGCTCGATCAGCTCGTCCGTTTCGGCGCGATCACGCCGGAAGGCGCGACCGTGTTGCAGATCATCGGGCGCGTGCGCTGCAACGTCGTCATTTCGGGCGGCACCGGCTCGGGCAAGACGACGCTTCTGAACTGCCTCACCAATTATATCGACAGGGACGAGCGCGTCATCACATGCGAGGATACGGCTGAACTGCAGCTGCAGCAGCCGCATGTCGTCCGTCTCGAAACGCGCCCGCCAAATATCGAAGGCGAGGGCGAGATCACCATGCGCGATCTCGTCAAGAACTGCCTGCGCATGCGTCCCGAGCGTATCATCGTCGGCGAAGTGCGTGGACCTGAAGTTTTCGACCTCTTGCAGGCGATGAACACCGGTCACGACGGCTCGATGGGCACCATCCACGCCAATACGCCACGCGAATGCCTGAGCCGTATCGAATCGATGATCGCCATGGGCGGCTTCACCCTGCCGGCAAAGACGGTGCGCGAGATCATCTCCACCTCGGTCGACGTCGTCATCCAGGCGGCGCGCCTCCGCGACGGTTCGCGCCGCATCACCCAGATCACCGAGGTGATCGGCATGGAAGGCGACGTCATCATCACTCAGGACCTTATGCGCTACGAGATCGAAGGCGAGGATGCGGGCGGCCGCCTGATCGGCCGGCACATGTCGACCGGCGTCGGTAAGCCGCATTTCTGGGATCGCGCCCGCTACTTCAACGAGGAAAAGCGCCTTGCCGCCGCCCTCGACGCGATGGAAGCGAAAACGAAGGAATAGGCGAGATATGTTCGGGTTCGATCCGATAGTGCTGGCAATCGTCGTCCTCGCCGCCGTCTCCGCGGCGGCGGTCGCCTATACCCTGATGTTTTCCCGGATCGAGGCCGACAAGAAATCGGCAAGCCGTATCAACCGCGTCAAATCGGCCGAAAGCGACCGGGTCAAGGTCAAGGCTGCCCGCGATCGGGTACAGGAGCTGTCGAAGCGCCGCAAATCGGTGCAGGACAATCTGAAGGATCTGGAAAAGCGCCAGCACGAAAAGACCAAGAAAACCCTGTCGCTGAAATCCCGGCTGGTGCAGGCCGGCCTGTCGATCTCGGTGGCGAAATTCTATCTCTTCAGCGCCATCTTCGCCTGCGTGTTGCTGCTCGTGGCTCTGGTCGTCGGTGCTTCCTTGATGGTCATGGTCGGTATCGCCGTTGTCGCCGGTCTCGGCCTGCCGCGCTGGATCCTCGGTTTCCTGATCAAGCGCCGCCAGAACAAGTTTCTCAACGAGCTCCCCAATGCGCTTGACGTCATCACCCGCTCGATCAAATCGGGGCTGCCGCTCAACGATGCGATCCGTCTCATCGCAACCGAAGGCACAGAACCGGTCAAGAGCGAGTTCCTGCGGGTGATCGAGGCGCAGCAGGTGGGACTCAGCATCCCCGACGCCTGCGCCCGTATGACGACCCACATGCCGCTCCAGGAAGTCAACTTCTTCGCCATCGTCATCGCCATCCAGTCGCAGGCTGGCGGCAATCTGTCGGAAGCGATCGGCAACCTCTCCAAGGTGCTGCGTGAGCGCAGGAAGATGAAAGCCAAGGTCTCGGCGCTCTCGATGGAAGCCAAGGCGTCTGCCGTCATCATCGGCGCTCTGCCCTTCATCGTCGCGACTCTCGTCTACCTCACCTCGCCGAACTACATGATGATCCTTTTCACCGATCCGCGTGGCCATTTCATCATGGGCGTCTCTGCGATCTGGATGTCGATCGGTATCTTCGTCATGCGTAACATGGTCAATTTTGACATCTAGCCGGAAGGAAGCACCATGTCGCAGGATCTTGCCGCAACGCTGACCAATCCGAGCATGCTGATTGCGCTCTTCGTCGCGATCGCCGTCTTCGCCACCTTTTACACGATCGCCATTCCATTTTTCGAGCGCGGCGATCTCAACAAGCGCATGAAGGCCGTTTCGACCGAGCGCGAGCAGATCCGCGCCCGCGAACGCGCCCGCATGAACATGGAAACCGGCGCTGGCAAAGCCTCACTCAGGAGCCAGAACAACCGCTCGGTCCGCCAGATCGTCGAGCGTTTCAATCTGCGTAAGGCGCTCGTCGACGAGAATACGGTCAACAAGCTGCGCGCCGCCGGTCTCCGTTCGGAGAATGCGCTGAATACCTTCCTCGTGGCGCGTTTCCTGCTGCCCTTCCTCTTCTCGACGCTTGCCGCCGTCTGGGTCTTCGGCCTCGGCAATCTCGCCGGACGGGGCATGCCCATCCGCCTCTTTGCCGTCATCGGCATCGGTTATCTCGGTTTCTACGCGCCCAACATCTATATCTCGAACCGCATGGGCAAGCGCCAGCACTCGATCAAGCGCGCTTGGCCGGATGCGCTGGACCTGATGCTGATCTGCGTCGAATCCGGCATCTCGATCGAGGCCGCGATGCGGCGCGTGTCGGAAGAACTCGGCGAGCAGTCGCCGGCGCTCGCCGAGGAGATGGTGCTGACCACGGCCGAGCTCTCCTTCCTGCCGGATCGCCGCGTGGCGCTCGAAAATCTTGCCACCCGCACCCAGATCGAGCTGGTACGCTCGGTAACTCAGGCGCTGATCCAGGCCGATCGCTACGGCACGCCGGTCGCGCAGGCGCTGCGCGTTCTCGCCCAGGAAGGACGCGATGAGCGCATGAACGAAGCGGAAAAGAAGGCGGCCGCCCTGCCGCCGAAACTGACGGTGCCAATGATCCTGTTCTTCCTGCCGGTGCTGATCGCCGTCATTCTCGGTCCGGCTGGCATCCAGGTGGCAGACAAGTTCTGACGGTTGAGCTGGAAACAGGCTACCGCTTTCGGCAGAAGGCGATGTGCATCAAGGACTATTGGTCTGATCCGCAGTCAGCCAACGCGCGTGACCGGCGCCGGCATAGCTGGTAAACGGGATGAGAGACTATCGCAGGCGCGGATGCAACCGCAGGCCCCCTGGCGCTCATTCAATCCAAAGGGAGGTTCTCCGATGTCTTCTGCAGGCATTTTCATCAGCATCATGGCAGCCTTGGTGGTCGGTGCGATGAGCCCCGGCCCGAGCTTCGTCGTCGTTTCCAGGATTGCCATCTCGCGCTCACGGCTGGATGGTCTCGCGGCGGCACTCGGCATGGGCGCCGGCGGCGTCGTTTTTGCGGTCCTGGCGCTTGCCGGCCTGACGGCGCTGCTGTCGCAATTCGAATGGCTCTATGTCCTGCTGAAGGTCGCTGGCGGCGCCTATCTCGTCTATATCGCCGTCAATATCTGGAGGAGTGCCGGTCAGCCGCTCGAGATCTCCGATGCCGCCAACGGCAATCGCGCGCCCATGCGCAGCTTCGTGACCGCGCTGCTGACCCAGATCAGCAACCCGAAGACCATTATCGTCTATGCCAGCATCTTTGCCGCACTTCTGCCGAGGACGGTTCCGTTCAGTCTCATTGTGGCGCTGCCACTCGGTGTCTTCGCCGTGGAGGCGGGCTGGTATTCGATCGTCGCCCTTGCCTTTTCGGCACGCCACCCGCGGCGGCTCTATCTTGCCGCCAAGCACTGGATCGACCGCACGGCAGGTGCCGTCATGGCCGGCCTCGGCCTACGGCTCATTCTTGCGGGCGTGAGTGATCGGTAGGATGTCGCGCGATTGACTTCGGGTGCTCTCAAGCTTGGAGGAGATCCGGTCAGTTCGTATTGCTGTCGCCCGGCGTCTTGTCCTTGGCGGCGAGCTTCTGCCAGGAATTCTGCTGCGACAGCATCCCTCTGAGATAGGCGACGTTGGCATCGGCCTGCTGCGGCGAAAGTTCGCGCCGCGCGATCTGCTCGGCTTCCGGGAAGCGTCCCTGCAGGCCGACGACGAGGGCAAGGTTCTGCCGGACGCGGCTGTCGGCCGTGGGTTGGCCGGCGGCGGAGCGCAGGTAGGTTTCGGCCGTGCGCAGATCGCCGGTCAGCACGTAAGACATGCCGAGGTTGGACAGAATGGAAGGCTCGTTCGGCTGGATGTCGAGCGCGTCGCGGTAGCGCTGCCGGGCATCGCTTGCCCGGCCCATCTGATCGAGGATCGCGCCTTCGGCCGAGATCAGTCTCCAGTCCGGACGGTCCGGCGTCTGGGCGCGGCCGATCGTGTCGAGTGCCTGCTGGAACTGACCGGCCGCTGCCTGTGCCTTGCCATAGGCGGCCAGCACGGTACGGTCGCCCGGGTTGGCGATCGCCACCTGCTGCATGACGGCGAGCGCCTGCGTGTCGCGGCCGTTCATCCGCAGCAGATTGGCATAGCTGACGCCGGTGATGGGATCGCGCGGATTTTTTTCATAGGCCTGGCCGAGCCGGTCCGTCGCCGAGCGCAGTTCTGTCGCGTCCATCTCTTCAACCGGCTTGGTGAGCTTCGGCACCGAGCCTGTGGTCATCCGGTCCTTGGTCGTCGAACAGCCGGCAAGGGCCAGGACGAGCAGCGATGCCGCCGCACCCTGCAGGATACGATTCGTGAATGTGGTGGCGAGTGAGGCAGGCATGACGCGTTCCTGATTCCGAAATCGGCGCCTGACCTCGAAGCGGAACAGGGAAAGGTTTGACGCAATCTTCGCTCCAGCAATAGTCTGTTAACCCTAACAGACCGTTAAGGAACGATTCCTTACGACCGCCGAAGGACAATCATGGCCCCCTATCAGTTCATCGAAAGACCGACCCCATTCAACACGAAGGGCGGTTCGACGCTGCCGATCTTTGCCGTCACGCCTGCCCATATCGAAACCGGCACGATCGATCCGATCGCGCTCGATTGGGCGCGCAGGGCGGGCTATAAGGCCGAAAGCGGGTCGCTGCTGTTGATCCCGACGGCCGAAGGCCATCTCGGCGGCGCGCTTTACGGTCTCGGCACCAATCCCTCCGAGCAGCCTTACATCACCGGCAGGCTCGCCCGCACGCTGCCGGCCGGCGACTGGCACATCGAAACCGCGCCGCTGACGGCCAATCGCCTCGCTCTCGGCTTCGGGCTCGGCAGCTACCGTTTCGATCGTTACAAATCCGAAAAATCACCAGCGGCGACGCTGATGATCCCCCGCGATGCCGATGGCGCCGACATCAAGCGCCAGCTTGCCGGCGTCTTTCTCGCCCGCGACCTCATCAATACGCCGACGAACGACATGGGGCCGAACCAGCTCGAGGCCGTTTTCCGTGGCCTGGCCGCACATTACAAGGCGGAGGTATCGGTCATATCGGGCGACGACCTGCTCACGCAGAACTTTCCGCTGGTCCATACTGTCGGCCGCGCCAGTGCCGACGCGCCGCGCCTTCTCGAGCTGCGCTGGGGCAAGAAGGGTCATCGCAAGGTGACGCTGGTCGGCAAAGGCGTCTGCTTCGATACCGGCGGTCTCGACATCAAGCCTGCGGCCTCCATGCTCTTGATGAAGAAGGATATGGGCGGCGCGGCGAATGTCATGGGGCTTGCCCTGATGATCATGGACGCCAAGCTGAAGGTCGACCTGCGCGTCATCGTGCCCGTCGTCGAAAATGCCATCTCGTCCAATGCCTTCCGCCCCGGCGACATCTACCGGAGCCGCAAGGGTCTGACCGTCCAGATCGACAATACCGACGCCGAAGGCCGTCTGATCCTTGCCGATGCGCTGGCCTATGCCGATGAGGAAGAGCCCGAACTGCTGATCGACATGGCGACGCTGACAGGTGCAGCCCGCGTTGCGTTGGGCCCGGATCTCCCGCCGTTCTTCACCGATGACGCCAATCTGGCGCATGACCTGACCGAAGCGAGCCTGGAAACCGATGATCCGATCTGGCGACTGCCGCTCTATTCCGGCTACGAAAAGGATATCCGCGCCAAGTTCGCCGACCTCACCAATGCCCCGGCCGGTGGCATGGCGGGGGCAATTACCGCGGCCCTTTTCCTCAAGCGTTTCGTCAGCAAGACGAAGAGCTGGGCGCATTTCGACATTTACGGCTGGGCCCAGTCCGAACGGCCGCATTCGCCGGGCGGTGGCGAGGCACAGGCGATCCGCGCACTCTTTCACCATATTCGTCAGAGCCTGCGCTGAGGCCATACGCAAAAGGCGCTGAGGCGTCGCGTGTTCACGCGCTGCGCCTCGCCGCCGATCATTAAAATTTTATTCACCTTGCCATGCGGCAGTTCCCGGCCGCCCTTGCATGTGTATGGCAACTGCCGGAAAATGGAACGTTAGCGTAACGATCTTCCGGAGGGGCCGTGCCGATCGAACTGACCGCCTCGCAGGCGCTGGGGCTCTGGCATGGCGTGGCGCTCGATCAGGTCCGCCACGACGACCGCGATTTGACGTTGCGCCAAATGGCGATCCTGCTGCATATTTATCTGGTGCCGCCGCCGCACACGGTGCGTGGGCTTGCCGCCACGCTTGAGGTCACCAAGCCGGTTATCACCCGCGCCTTGGATACGATGGGCGAGATGGGTCTGGTCGATCGCGTGCGCGACGATGCCGACCGGCGCAACGTGATCATCAAGCGCACCGTCGGCGGCGCGCTTTATTTGGAAAAGCTCGGCGATCTCGTGCGGGATCAGGGCCGCCGACTGCCGCTCTGAAAGGAATGCCAATGACGATGCTCGACCGCCGCCTGCATGCCTACCGGCCGGATCTCGCGGAAGCGGGGCTCGAAGGCAAGGTAGAGGCTTTGCGCTTCGTGGAAGGTGCGGCGGCGCGCGTCGCCGTTCCGGTGGCGGCATTGCGGCCCGCACCGGATCTTACGCGCGGCATCGATACCGAGCTGCTCCTCGGCGAAGAGGTGACGGTTTTCGATCGCGCCGACGGCTGGTGCTGGGTCAAAGCCGCCTCGGACGGCTATGTCGGTTATATCGAGGCAGACGCGCTCGTGGAAGGCAGGCCGGCGCCGACCCATATCGTCACCGTGCAGCGCAGCTTCCTCTATCCGGAACCGGAACTGCGCAAGCCCCACCAGGCCATCCTGTCGATGGGAAGCCGCGTCCATGTTGCCGGCGAGGCGGAAGCGCGCGGCAATCGCTATGTCGTGCTCGAGAACGGGACGGCGATCTTCGCCAAGCATGTCCAGCCGATCGGCGCGCTCGACGGCGCCGATTATGTCGGCATCGCAGCCCGTTTCCTGGAAACGCCCTATCTCTGGGGCGGACGGTCCGGCCTCGGCATCGATTGCTCCGGTCTCGTCCAGCTGGCGATGCTGATGACAGGCAGAGCCGCACCGCGCGATACCGACATGCAGGCGGCGGGCCTCGGCGAGCCGATCGACCGCTCCGACATCCGCCGCGGCGACCTGGTATTCTGGAAGGGCCATGTCGCCGTCTTCGAGGATCCGGAAACCATCCTCCACGCCAACGGCCATAGCATGACGGTGGCGCGCGAGAATTTCGAGGCTGCCGTCGAACGCATCGGCTGGCTCTACGAACAGCCGACCGGCTATCGCCGGCCGATCAGCTGATCAGATATCCGGCGGCTGCGGCCAGGATCTCACCCCGCCCGTCCAATCCTCGAAGGCTTTCGACAGTCTCAGCACCAGCATGTCGTCGAAGCGCGGCCCGACGATCTGCAGGCCGATCGGCATGCCCGAGCGAGAGAAACCACAATTGATCGAGGCGGCCGGCTGCTCCGACATGTTCCACGGCACTGTGAAAGCAATATGCTCGAAGGGCAGGGCCGGATCATTGGTCGGCGATGCCCATTCGGCCGGATAGGAGATAATCGGATTGGTCGGCGAAAGCAGGGCGTCGATCTCGGTGAACAGCCGTCCGCAGCTCTTGCGCATTTCGATCGTCTGGTTGAAACCCTTGACCGCATCGACGCCGCGGATGTCGGCGCCGCCCTTCGCCCAATCCCTGATATAGGGCAGGATGCTGTCGCGGCGTTCTTCGTCGAGATCGGCGATATCGCCCCAAAGCCGGGACCGCCAGAAATTGTCGAGCCCATCCAGCATCGTGCGTGTCAGCACCGGCTGGACTGATACAATGGTCGCGCCGGCCTTCTCGAAGCATCTCGCCGCCGCTTCGACCGAGACCCTGATCTCGTCCTCCACCGCAAGCCCGCAGCCGGCATCGAGCATCAACCCGATCGTCATGCCCGACATGTCGATGTCGAGATCCATCCAGTTGAAATCGTTCGGCGGCAGGCTGGTGCCGTCGCGCCAGTCCGGCCGCGACAGCGTTGCCATCGAAAAGGCCGCATCCTCGACCGTGCGCGCCATCGGCCCGACGCAGCGCCCGACATAATAGGGATCGGCCGGAATGCGCCCATGGCTCGGCTTGAAGCCGAAGATGCCGGTCCAGCCGGCGGGAAGGCGCACTGAGCCGCCGATATCGGTGCCGATATGCAGCGGCCCGTAGCCGGCCGCTGCGGCCGCTGCGGCCCCGGCGCTCGATCCGCCGGGATTCTGTGTAGTGTCCCAGGGATTGCGGCTGAGAGGATGAAAGCTCGAAAGCCCGGAGGACAGCATGCCGTAATCCGGGCAGGTGGTCTTGGCGAAGATCACTGCGCCATCTTCCCGCAGCCGGGCGGCGGCCGGCGCATCGGCGTCAGCCGGGATCAGTTCCATCGCCTTCGTTCCGAGCGGCACCGGTTGGCCCTTGGTGGCGATCAGCTCTTTCAGCGTCACCGGGATGCCGTCGAGGGCGCCAAGCATTTCGCCCTTCGACCAGCGCTCGGTCGAAGCTTTCGCCTGCGCGCGCGCCGATTCCGGATCGTAGAGGTAGAGTGCCGAAATCGAAGGCTCCCAAGCGGCGATATGGTCTTCCAGGGCGAGCCAATAATCGAGGGGAGAGAGGCTCTTATCGGCGAAGCGCTGCCTGAGTTCGCGGATGGTAAGGTCGGTTTCGGTCATGGCATGGTCTTTCGGGCTTTTCGTCTTGGGAGGACATCAGCGGCTCGCCTCGCGCGGGTCGAGCAAATCACGCAAACCGTCGCCGAGCATGTTGAAGCCGAAGACGGTGAGCGCGATGGCAAGACCGGGCAGGATCGCCAGCCAGGGGGCGAGCGCCAGATAGGTTTGTGCATCGGCAAGCATACGGCCCCAGGTCGGCGCCGGCGGCGCCATGCCGAGACCGAGGAAGCTGAGACCCGCTTCGGTCAGGATCGCCAGCCCCAGCTGGATGGCGCCATGGACGATGATCTGGCTCATGATATTCGGCAGCACATGGCGCAGCGAAATGGTCAGGCGCGTATTGCCGATCGCGCGCGCCGCCGTCACATAGTCGCGGCTCCAGGCCTGTAGCGAGGTCGCAAGCGTCACCCGGGCAAAGACCGGGATCATGAAGACGGCGATCGCGGTGATTGCGGTGAACCGTCCCGGCCCGAGAAAGGCGCCGAGCACCATGGCCGACAGGATCGGCGGCAGGGCAAAGATGACGTCGCAGATCCGCATCAGCAGCGCTTCGAACGGACCGCGGATCGCCGCCGCCGAAACGCCGGCGATCGAACCCAGCGTCCCGCCGATCATAACCGCGGTAATGGCGATCGACAGTGAATTCCAGCAGCCTGCCATCAGCATCGACAGCACGTCGCGGCCGAACTGGTCGGTGCCGAGCAGGCCGAAGGCAAGCGGCGGCTGCAGTTTGTGGATGATCTGCATTTTCGCCGGCGGCAGCGGCGTCCACACAAGCGACAACAGCGCCACGGCAACCAGCAGGCCGATGATGACAGCCCCTGAAATCAGGTTCATTCGCCGGCTAAGTCTAAAGGTCCGGCCGCGGCTGGTGATGGCGGTGGATACGATCGCCATCGTCAGGCCGCCTTTCTCATCCTGGGATCAATCGCCAGATAGGAGAGATCGACGACGAAATTCATCACGATGACGAGGCCTGCGAAGAACAGCACGACATCCTGCATGACGATGATGTCGCGCTGGGAAAGCGCCTGCAGGGCGAGCCGACCGAGGCCGGGCAGGTTGAAGACGTTTTCCACCAGCACCGCGCCGGCAACGAGAAAGGTGAATTGCAGCCCGATCATGGTGAGGATCGGGATCAGCGCGTTCGGCACGATATGACGCCACAGCACCGCATGACGAGAGAGCCCTTTCGCGACGGCGGTGCGGGCAAAATCCTCATGCATGGTGTCGAGCACAGCTGAGCGCGCCACCCGCGTCAGCACGCCCGCCTGTGGCATCGCCAGCGCGACGGCGGGCATAACGAGCGCCTGCAATGCCTGTAGGATACCGGCGCTCCAGCCGGGGAAGCCGCCGGCCGGCATCAGCCCGAGCATCGTCGAAAACAGGATGATCAGGAGCAGCGCCACCCAGAAGGCGGGCACGGCGATGCTGATCTGCGAAAACAATGTTGCGATGATATCGAAGAGACCGCCGCGGCGCGAAGCGGCCAGCACGCCGAGCGGCAAGGCAATCGCCACCGAAAGCGCGATCGCCATCAGCGCCAGCGGCAGCGTCACCGTTAGCCGCTCGAGAATCAAACCCGCGACCGGCACGCCATAGGTTAGGGAATTGCCGAGATTGCCGGAGATCACGCCGGTCAGCCACTGCCCGTAACGCAGCAGCAGCGGTTGGTCGAGCCCGAGATCGTGGCGCAGTGCCGCAAGCGTTTCAGGCGTTGCCGAGGTGCCAAGCATAATCGAGGCGGGATCGCCGGGCAGAAGGTCCATGACGGCGAAGATCAGCAGCGAGACGACGACGAGCGTGACGAGGAGACCGGCGAAGCGGCGGGCGAGGAGGGTGATCATATCGGATCGAGCACCGCGGCAATCGAACGCGGCACGCCCCCTCCGCCCTCACGCGGAGCCCCCGACGCGCCGGCGGCGAGTTTGGCGAGAACGCCAACTCCACTCGTCATCCCAGGCCTTGAGCCTGGGATCCATGCCACTGCTGTTGATGGATGTGGTGTGGATGCTCGGGTCAAGCCCGAGCAAGACGGAGTTTGGAGTTGGCGGGAGGAGCCAATCAGGGCGCAGATCCCCGTGTCAGAAATGCCATCCACCAGCGAAACCAGACAATCCCGGCCCAGATTGACCTCACTTGGCGAGGGAGGGAGAGAGCTGCGCGCCATATCGACCAAATGTATGTCGGATCTCTCCAAGGCCTTCACCTCATCACATCCCGCCCCTAACCTACCGCTCTCACTCGTCCCAGGACACGCCCGAGAGTACGTTGGAGGGGATCGGCTCGTTCTCCCACAGCCCTTTCAGCTTTTTGTCCCAGACGCCGAGTTTCGGCATGACGAAGAGATAGAGCGCCGGCACGTCCTCGGCGAGGATCTTCTGCGCCTCGCCGTAGATCGCATTCTGCGCGGCGGGATCGGTCGTCTCCTGCACCTTCTTCATCAGCGCGTTGAAGGCAGGGTTCTTATAATTGAAATAATAGGGATCGCGGGCATAGATGTCGATGTCGAGCGGTTCGGCATGGGCGACGATCGTCATGTCGAAGTTGCGGTCCTTCATGATGTCCTGGACCCATTTCGCCGGAAATTCCGTCGGTTCGATATTCATCGTCACGCCGATCTCGGCAAACATCGCCTGCATCACCTGGGCGCTGCGCGGCGCATAGACCATCTGCGGCGATTTGATCGTGAAGGTGAAACCGTTGGGATAGCCGGCTTCGGCGAGCAGCGCCTTCGCTTTCTCGACGTCATAGGGCAGCACATTGGTCATGTCCTGATAGCCCGGATCGTTCGGCGTGTAGTGGCTGCCGATCGGCGTGCCGAGGCCGGACCATGCGCCGTCGATCACCGTCTTGCGGTCGATCGCCATCATCAGCGCCTGGCGCACGCGTTTGTCGTCGAACGGCTTCTTGGCATTGTTCATGCCGGCAACGACCTTCAGCTCAGTATTGCCGATCCTGGTAACGAGCCTCGCATCGCCGTCGAAGGAGCTCATCAGCTCGGGCGCGGCAAATTCCGGAAAGGCGTCGAGATCGCCGGATTTCAGCGCAGCCGCCTGCGCCTGCGGATCGGCGATGAAGCGGAAGGTCACCTTGTCGAGCTTGGCGGTCGCATCCTTGTTCCAGTAATCGGTATTCCTGGCGAGTTCGACCTTGTCGCCCTTCGCCCAGCTTGCGAATTTGAAGGGACCGGTGCCGATCGGCGTCGTCTTGTCGTCGGCCGCCGTCTTCGGGGCGACCATTACCGAGGCCGGCCAGCCGAGCCAGTAGATCAGGCTGCCGGTCGGCGCCGAGAGATGCAGCACCAGCGTTTCGGCATCGGGCGTATCGATCGAGGCGATCGAAGCGAAGAAGCGCTTTTGCGGATTGACCGAATCCGCGCCGCGGGCGCGGTCGAGCGAAAACTTGGCGCTCGCGGCATCGAAGGCCTCGCCGTCATGGAATTTGACGCCGGTCTGCAGCTTGAACGTATAGGTCAGGCCATCGGCAGAAATCTCCCAGCTTTTCGCCAGCTGCGGCTGGACCTTGCCGGCTTGGTCGATCGTCACCAGCCCCTCGAATACGTTCTGCCAGGTTACCTGACCGATTGCGACGGGTGCCGCGATCGTCGGATCGAGGCCGGTCGGCTCGACGCTCATGCCGAGATTGAGGGTGGTCTTCGCCGCTTCCGCTGGCGTCATCGCCGTCATCACGAGGCCGGCCGAAAGCGCAGCACCGAGGGAAAGCCGCCTGATGAAACGCGAAGGCGCAAACGAAAGCTTGATCATCATGTCCCCTGTCTGGCCATGCTCGGTGGCGAAGGCCTTTTGCGAATAAAGTGGCATTATGCCAGTGCACACACAATGACGATTTTGTGTGCTCAGTGTAGCCGAAAAAGCTACACCTGAAATTCGCGGGCAATGCAAGCTTGGAGCGTCAGTCTTTCGTCTCGCCTCGGCGGTTCGTGCGCTCCCGCATGAACCTTTCGATGAAGTCGAGCAGTTTCGTCGCGGCAAAGGACAGCTGCCGGTCCGGCGCGACACAGAGATCGACATGGGTGCGGATGCCGGTTTTGCCGGCAAGCGGAATGGCGAGAAGCTGACCCGCTTCGATCTCGCGACGGACGGTGAGCGCCGGCAGCAGCGTCGCCGCAGCCCCGCTGAGCACGAGTTCCTTCAGCATTTCGAGCGAGCTGGTGACGAAGACGGGATCGAGGCTCAACCCCTCCTTCTCGAACAAAGTATCGAAGGCCTGGCGGAAACCAAAAGATTGGTCGGGCAACGCCAGCGCATGATCGGCGAGCTCCCGCACCGCGATCTCGGTATGCGCGGCGGCCGGATGCTGCGGCGTGACGATGAGATCATAGGCGATCTCGGAGCGCAGCCGCACCTTGGCGCCGGACATGGGAGGTGCAAACAACGTCACCGCAATATCCGCCTCGGCGCTGTTGACGGCATCGACGGCCTGCCGCGCACTGGTGATCGTCACGGTAAAACGCAGCTTCGGATATTTCAGGCTGAATTCGGCAAGCGCCGGCGCTAGCAGATTGGCGACGGTGGCGCCATTGGCATAGATGCTGACACGGCCGCGCTGCAGGCCCTTCAGGTCTTCGATCAGCTGCTGCACGTGATCGAGTTCGCGCAGCGTCCGGCCGGCGCGGGCGGCAAGCAGCTCGCCGGCTGCCGTCAGCTTGACGCCGCGGGCGCTGCGCTCGACGAGCGGCGCGCCGAAGTGATATTCGAGGTTCTCGATCTGCCGGCTGATCGCCGTCGGCGCGACATTGAGGTTCTCGGCCGCCTGGCGCATGGAATTGGTCCTGACCAGCTCGTCGAAATACATCAGCGCCCGGATCTGCATTCACGTCTCTCCGCCATTCGGCATATTCGGTCTGCCGGTTCGGACCCTATTCAATCAATGACCATTCGGATAGCGGTCGCACCAAGCCTTTTGCGCGCCTTCGACCGGCAGTGCGGTCGCCGCGTAGACGCCACGGGCGATCGCCCGCGCCATGACGATGGTGGCGAGATGGCAAAGCTCCATCAGGCTCGCCATGTCGTCTCTTCGATGCCTGGCCGTCGATGCGGCAAAGACGGTGTCGCCGTCGAGCGGCAGGTGCACCGGCAGCAGTGCCCGGGCAAACCCGTCATGGCCGGCAAGCGAAAGCCGATGCGCCTCGGCCTTGGTCAGCTGCGCGTCGGTCACGACAGCGCCGATCGTCGTCGCGGTCGTGTTCATGCCCTTGAGCCGCATCCGGTGGTCGGCCACCGCAGGCATGCCGAGTCCGCCGAATTCGCCGTCCTTTTCGAAAGGTGCGGCCCAGAAATGTGGCCCGTCGCCGATCGTTGCCGAGCCGAGCGCGTTGACCGCGACAACAGCTGCAACGCGGTGTCCGGCGCTGCTGACGGCGCTGGCCGAGCCGAGCCCACCTTTGAAGGTGGCGGTCGTCGCCCCTGTGCCGGCCCCTGTCGTGCCGAGCGCGAAGGCGCCTTTGGCCGCTGCCTTCAATGCCGCATAGCCCATGTCGCGATAGGGCGAGTGGAGCCCCCAATCCTTGTCGCCGCCGTTCAGCAGATCCATCAGGATTGCCTGCGGCACGATCGGTATGCGCACCGACCCGACGGCAAATCCGCGGCCGAGTTCGCGCAGGCCCGCCTGCACGCCGCCGGCCGCATCCAGCCCGAAGGCGGAACCGCCGGAGAGCACGAAGGCATCCACGGCATTGACGGTCATCGACGGATCGAGCAGGCCGGTGTCGCGCCCGCCAGGCGCCCCGCCGAGCACGGTACCGGAGGCGACGGCCGGTTCGTCGAAGACGATGACGGTGACGCCGGAACCGAGCGCAAGGTCGGTCGCGTGGCCGACGGAAACGCCTTCGATGTCGGTGATGAGGTTGAGAAGATCGGGCAAGGGCGGATCCTTATGCAGAAAGGCCGCCGATAGGACTGCAATTGCCCTCAAAAAACAAGACCGGCCCCATTTGGCGGGACCGGTCGGACATCGGGAAAAGCCGTGAATGTCAATCGTGGCCTCATGCCCTCAGGCATGAAGCGGCTTCGGATGACGGCGGGTCATCAGGTCATGAATGGCCAGCCGCACCTCGTCGGGCGAGCCGAAACGCTGCTCGTCGAGGTCGTGGACATGAAATTTCACGGCGATGAACTTCAGCCGGTCTTCATCGGGAATGACGATCCCGACGGGAACGCCTGCATATTCGATAACTTGCTTCTTCATAGATAGAACTCCTGCCGCGCGACATGCGCAGCCATGGCGAATTGACTTGTCTGGTACCGTTGAAAGGAGGACGAACGTCACATTCGACAGCTCGGGCGGGAGAGGGCGCCCGGACGGTCATTGCCAAGCACAAATCGCCCAGGCAGATCGGCGAGAATATCGATGTCTATCATGTCTCGTTCCTTGCGTTGGCGTTGCACTTGAGTGGTCCCGGAAGAGCCCGGGGCCGGTGATGGCTGTCTTCAATAATCCACTAACTTGGTAGAGATTACCCGATAGCCTGTCAGAAACATATTCCGAAACGTGTCAAAATATCGACGATCCGAAAAAATTCATTCCGTCGTAACCCGAACTTACAGAAAGAAACATATCAGCTCTTCGTAAAATTCGCATGACAGAATCAGAGTTTGATCGATCACCGCGGCAGACATAGGAAGCCTTGCCGTATCAGGCAATGGCCCATTTCATCAAAAATCGAAACGCCTCGAAATGACCGATTTGGTTAACGCCGGAAGCGCTGTGTCACCAGCCTTCGGCGAGCACCTTCTCCAGCATGTCGGCGAAGAAATCCGCGCTTTCGATGGCGAGGCAGAGCGGCGGTTTGATCTTCAGCACATTCTGGTGATCGCCGGTCGGCTGCATGATGACGCCGAGTTCGAGAAGCCGGTCGCAGATGGCAGCGGTCTCTTCCATCGCCGGCTCCAGCGTCGTTCTGTCGCGGACGAATTCGAGGCCGAGATAGAGCCCCATGCCGTGCACGGCGCCCGCGATCGGATGGCGGTCGATCAGCGCGGCGAGCCGCGCCTTCAGATGATCGCCGACCGTCCTGGCGTTTTCCTGCAGTTTTTCCTCGGCCATGATGTCGAGCACCGTCATGCCGGCGACGCAGCTGACGGGGCTGCCGCCGGTGGAGGAAAAGAACGCGCCTTCTTTCTCCAGCGATTGGGCGATCTCCCGCGTGGTAATGACGGCGCCGAGCGGATGGCCGTTGCCCATGCCCTTGGCGATGGTGATGATGTCGGGCACGACCCCTTGCTGCTCGAAGCCCCAGAAATAATGCCCCAGCCTGGAATAACCGACCTGCACCTCGTCGGCGATGCAGACGCCGCCGCGGGCGCGTACCTGCGCATAGATGTCCCTGAGATAACCGTCCGGCAGCGGAATACCGCCGGCATTGCCGTAGACCGATTCGCAGATGAAGCCCGCAAGCCCGTCGCCGCTGGCGTCGATCGCCTCCAGCACCGGGGTTACGGCGCTGAGATAGTGCGCTGCCGTATCGGCACCGCGGAATGCGCCGCGATAGATATTCGGCGACACCACGGCATGCACCCAGTCCGGCCGAGTGGTGAGAGCCTGCGGGTTGTCGGCGATCGAGGTGGAGACGGCATCGCTCGCTGCCGACCAGCCATGATAGGCTTCGAGCAGGCACAGCATATTGCGCGCGCCGCTATGGGCTTGCGCCAGCCGAAGCGCCAGATCGTTCGCCTCCGAACCGCTGTTGACCAGGAAGACCGCGTCGAGTCCATCCGGCGAAAGGGCGGCGAGGCGTTCGGAAAATTCCGTGATCGCGGCATAGTGAAAGCGGGAATTGGTGTTGAGCCGCAGCCATTGCGCGCTGATCGCCGCCGCGAACTTGGGATGGCCATGGCCGAGAATGGTGACGTTGTTGACCATGTCGAGATAGGCGCGGCCCTCGACATCGAACAGGTGTTCCCGCCAGCCGCGCTCGATCTGCGGCGGTGCCGCGTAATAATTCTTCTGCGGCCTTGCGAGATGCGCCTGCCGCCTGGCGCGCAGTCCTGCAGTATCAGGTTTCGGCGCATCCGCTCCGGGGCTGAGAAGGAGTGACGGCGAAGGGCAGAGCACCGACCAAGCCGTCGCCTCGCGCGGTGTGGCAAAGAGCGGCGGTTCGAGACCGGCGACACTGCAAAACTGGACACGCAGCCCGCCGAGCGACGAAGCCTCTCCGAAAACCGTGCCGAGCGGATCACCGCCGGCAACCTCGGCGCCATCCTCGACCGAGAGGTCAAGCCCATCGAGATGCAAGGTGATGCTGTCGCCGGCGAGCGTCAGATGCTGGTCCTTCCAGCCGATCCGGCCGGCAAAGGGGGCCGCAACCGCGCTGCCTGCAGCAAGGCAGATATCGATATGCAGCGCGCAGGTCGCTTGTTCCTTCGCATTTCCCAGGCTCGCGCGGGAAAGCCGATATTCGCCGTAGCGCGTTGCCGCCGTGCCGTTTTCGGTCGCGGCGCGGGCAAGCAGCCGCCAGTCCATGTCGGCATTCAACCAGTTGCCGGCGGAAAAATGCGGGCTGCGCACCCCAAGATCGACATAGGCGATCTCGGCGGGATCGATGTCGGGCAGCAACGGCAGCCATCCCGATGCTTCCGGGGCGGCGGTGTCGACGCCGGCCGCTTTGAGGATCGCCGCTTCCATGAGTTCGAAGGGAACGGACATCGCCGCATCGAAGATCGCCCACTCGTGCGCGAGATTGCCGCGGACATAGTCATTATCGGGATCGACCGAAATCTGCTGCTCGCCACTGGCGACGAGAATGACGGCGCGTGCGACGACTAATGGCCAGAGCGCCTTCAGCTCCTCCTCGGTCAACGGATAGATCGCCTGATAGGCGGTGACGGCGGGCAGGACATGAAAAGGGTCGCCATCCGTCTGATGCAGCAGCGAAGCGCAGGTGACGGCGAGGTCGCCGACCAGCCAGCCGCGGATGATGTCGCCGAAATCGATCACCCCGTCAGGGACTATGTGACCACGGGCATTGCGGTGACCGACGACATTGTCGCCGGTGACGTCGTGATGCACGGCCTGCAGCCGGAGCGATGGCGCCAACGGCTGGATGCGACGAATGGCCATCACCATGGTCTTGGCGATCCGGTCGCGCGCCGCACTGTCGGTGATCGCGGACAGCAGTTGCACCGCGACCGGTCCGGCGCGCCGGAGATCCCATTGCAGGCTGCGATCAAGACCAGGGTGGTTGAAATCGGCAAGCGCCTGGGCCAGCCTCGCGCAGAGCGCACCAAGTGCTGCGACCGAAGCCGGCGCCAGATAGGTCAGCTCCGTCAGCCCCTGGCCTTCCAGATATTCGAGCAGCCGCACCTGGTAGCCCTGCCCGCGCACGGTCAGGACGACGATCTCCCGCCCGTCATTCGTGGAGATCACGTTCGGAACGCGCGGCGCATCTTGCCTGCTTTTGAGATGATGGATCGCCGCGTTCTGCGCTTCGAGCTCGCGGGTCTCGTAGGCAGCATGGCAGATCTTCAGGACGTAGCGACCGCGATCGCTATCGACGCGGTAATTCCGATCCTGCTGGCTGCCGAGTTCGGTCAGCGTGCCGGACAGGCTGTAATGGGCAAGAAGGATCTCTTCCGCATCCGCAACGGTAACGTCGGGACGCGGCAGCGCCATGCGGTCAACCAGCACCTCGTCGGTCATGACACCCCTCCCGCAGCATGATTCGATTACCTCACGCGATAATCAAATACTTGCTGCTGGCAGGCAACGGGAGATTGTCGTTTGCCAGCAGAAGAGATGTAGCTCTTTGCCTGCGCTCAACCCATGCGTTCGGAGGCGTAGCTGCCGGGGCTTGCCGGGAAGACCACGGTGCGGTTGCCGTTGATGAAGGTGCGGTGATGGATATGGGCGTGGATGGCGCGCGCCAGCACCTGGCTTTC
>NZ_JACIFK010000012.1:0-150131 GCF_014197345.1 Rhizobium sp. BK008
TCCGCTGGAAACCGGTGGCGACGATAGAGAGGATCACGTGCAGAATGCCGACAGATCCCACATCTTCTTCGCTTCGCGGTTAACGTTACAGTACCGGCGAGCCGGTTACTCAACCGATGCTGTTTTGAGGCGCCTTTGACCGGTCCCGGTCATCAGATACCCGCACAGTGAACGTGGCCTCTCCGGGTCCGCCGCCCTTTCATTGCAATCTGTCAGAAACTCGCATATATTTCTGACAGGAGTGATGCCATGCAAAACCTGACGTCTCAGATTCTGGGCTATGCCGAACAAATGCCGGAAGGCTCACCGCTTTCGGCAAAGAGCCTTTTGCATCTCGGAAATCGTGCTGCGGTCGACCAGGCCCTTTCGCGGTTGACCGAGCGCGGAGAGCTCGTCCGGGCTGGTCGTGGCATCTATATGCGGCCCGTCAAAAGTCGCTTTGGCAGCCGGCCGCCGACGGTCGAACAGGCGGTCGAGGCGATTGCGCAGCAGCGCGGCGAGGTCATCGTTTCCCATGGCGCCGCGGCGGCGAATGCCCTGGGATTGACGACACAGGTTCCGGTCCGCTCCGTCTACCTGACATCCGGCCGCAGCCGGACCATGAATCTTGGAAAGCAGAGTGTCGAGCTCAAGCACGTGCCTCGCTGGCAGCTGGCTCTGGCCGACCGGCCGGCGGGCGTGGCGGTCCGGGCGCTTGCATGGCTTGGACCCGAGAAGGCCGAGGAGGCACTATCGAGGATCAAGCGAAAGCTCCCGCCGGCCGAGTTTGGCGAGTTGGTGGCCGCAGCACCGCAGTTCCCGACATGGCTCGCAAGAAGCGTGGGCAGGGCTGCGCATGGCTGACCGTTTTCTGGCACTGTCAAAGGACGACAGCCGTGAGGCCTTGGCTGTCGCAGCCGCCCGCACTGGACGGCCCATTCATCTGCTGGAAAAGGATGTCTGGGTCGTCTGGACCCTCGAGACGCTCTACTCGTCAAAACTTGGCGAGCACCTGGTGTTCAAGGGCGGCACCTCGCCCTCGAAAGCCTATGGCGCCATTCGACGGTTTTCGGAAGACATCGATCTGACTTACGATATCCGGGCTTTGGCTCCCGATCTCGTCGGTGACAATGACGAGGCACTGCCGAAAACCCGCAACGAGGAGAAGCGCTGGACCAGCGAAGTGCGAAAGCGCCTTCCTGTCTGGGTGGGCGAGTCGTTGGAGCCGGTCATTGCCGGGGCAGTGCGCGATCAATCCCTTCCCGCACGGATCCGCATCGAGGGCGATACGCTCTATCTCGACTACGAAGCCGTGAGCAGCGGATCAGGTTATGTCGCACCGAGCGTCATGCTGGAATTCGGAGCACGATCGACCGGTGAGCCCGCCAGCATCCGCGATGTGGGCTGCGATGCCGCGGGTTATGTCGATGGTGTTGAATTCCCGAAGGCAAGCCCCCGCGTCATGCATGCCGAGCGAACATTCTGGGAGAAGGCAACGGCGATCCACGTCTTCTGCCTGCAGGAGCGCCTCCGTGGCGATCGGTTCGCGCGCCACTGGCATGACGTCGTCCGGCTGGACGATGCCGGTTTTGCCGACAAGGCTTTTGCCGACCGGCAGCTTGCCCATGCGGTGGCGAAACACAAATCCATGTTCTTTGCGGAAAAGGCGGCCGACCGCTCACCGATCGACTATGCGGCCGCCGTCAACGGCAATCTGGTTCTGACACCGTCCGGAGATGGTCTCCGCGCGCTCAGTGAGGACTATGCAAAAATGGTCGAGGACGGCCTTCTGCTTGGAGATTCTGAACCGTTTGAGCAACTCATCGAGCGATGCGCGCTCATTCAGGAGCGCGCGAATAAGCACGGCACGACAGAATAGGTCAATCGCGGGCGTCAGCCCCCTCCCCTTGGAGTATCATCGCGAGCGAGTACCAGGGTGAAGCCGTCCCCGGTGCGATCTTTGACGAGGTCAGCATATATAGGTGCGGCGAAGCTCGGTTCATCGAGATCCAGACGGAGGTATTGGCCGTTCCCAGGGACGATTTTCGTCCAGGCTACGCCAATCTCGACTTCACCAACTATGACACGATGTGTCGGAGCGTTGGCATTCGCGGGTGTACTCCAAGGAACGATGCGCACTTCATACGATTGGAGGTCTGTCGTGAAGATCGCGCCTACATACTCGTTCTTGTCGTTCTTCTTGAATTTGCCAATGGTCGTCATGGTCATTCCCCCTTTCGTCTCTCTCAGGCCGCATCGTTGCAGCCTCGATGGCGATCGACCAGTCGAAGGCGACTGCCGACGCACCCGCTTGCGGGCCGTAGCGCAGCGGAGGATGGCGCGAGACCAAATTTCTTGCCTCGCGAGGAATGGGCAAAGCCCAGGGGAAGAAAGTTGGTCCGCGCCATTGCGGCACAGGCGGTCGAGGGGACCGATCTTCGACTAGATCAGCCAATGCAGAGGCCGCCACGAGCGCGCCACATCAGAGATGGTTGGAGGATGACCATAACGACTGCCACATTCCGGGCGACACCGACAGTGGAGTCATCGGCACCCCAAATCAGACAAGCCGAACGAATTGCCATAGTAAAGAATAATGCCTCGCGACACCCGGGGGGGAAGGCTGGTGCTCGGTCGAGAGGTCTGCTCATCTCGAGCCGCTGCGATCGATCGGGGATCAGTGTCGGACACACCAATTCCTTCGATGCGGTGGATGTCGCCAGGTAGTTCGGCACAAGAAAGCAGGATGACGCTGCTCTGATCGCGGATGGAGATTTGCGAAACCGTCTCCTGTCGCTAAAGCTGTATTCTGCGGTGATTCTTCTCGGATCATGGCAGGGGGCTCTGGAGGCGACATGCGAACTGAAATCGAACATATGCGGGAAGCTCTGGCGTCCTACATCGAAGCGACCTACCACCTCTCGAATCCAAAAGTCGTCAATCTTCGCCGGAAGATTTTGCTGAAGGGCGGCATCGCCCAGACGCCGTATATAGAGAGCACCCCCGCCTATGTTGGCGAACGAGCCTTTGAGACGCTCGACCTCAATGCCGGTGTCCGCGCATTTCTAACAAGGATGGCGGCAAAAGAGTCCGATCAAGTTCTTTTTGATCCACCCTATGAACATCAGGCACAGGCGCTTGAAAAGGCAATGTCCGCAAACGCTGGCGGCACCGGGATCGTTGTGACGACCGGCACGGGCTCTGGCAAGACCGAAAGCTTCTTGCTGCCGGTTCTAGCGAGGCTCGCCGACGAGGCTATCCATAGAAGCGATCATTTCTCGACGCGCGCCGTGCGCGCACTGCTGCTCTATCCGATGAACGCGCTGGTCAATGACCAGCTAGGGCGGCTGCGCACGCTGTTCGGCTCAAGTGCGGTGCAAAAATGGTTTACTGACGTCGCCGGCCGCCCGGCAAAGTTTGGGCGCTACACTGGCCGTACGCTCTACCCCGGTACTCGCGACGGTGATCGCGATCGCAAACGGTTGAAGACGCTCGAATACTATTTGAAGATCGAGGACGGGGCCCGCGCAGGCAACACCAAAGACCAAGCTCTCGTGAACGTGCTCAAAGAGAAGGGGCGATGGCCGGCCAAGCCGGACAGTTTCCTCGGGGCATTCGATGGCCTGCGCAAATGGTACGGCAAGTCGGGTGACCACTGGGAGACCAAAAGCGGCGATCCCCTGCGCGCCAACGAGCGAACCGCAGATCCAGAACTACTGACCCGGCACGAGATCCAAGAATCCAGTCCCGACCTCCTGATCACCAACTATTCGATGCTGGAGTACATGCTTCTGCGTCCAATCGAGCGAAAGATCTTTACCGATACGCGCGCCTTTTTCGAAACCCATCCGGATGAGAAATTCTTTCTCATCCTCGACGAGGCACATCTCTATCGCGGTGCGAACGGCACGGAGGTCGCTTACCTGATCCGCCGCTTGCTCGATCGCCTCGGACTGCCGGCCTCCCGTGTGGTGTTCATCGCGACAAGTGCTTCGTTCTCCGATGGCGAAGCCGCGGCCGAGTTCGTCGCCGGTCTTTCCGGGCTTGAGAAGGATCGCATTCAAACCCTTCGCGGCGACAAGCGTCCGTTCGAGCCGGCCGGCGACGGCTCGATCGAATTCGCGACCGCCCTCGCCGCCGTCCCTCTCACTCTGCTCCAGTCTTCGTCTCCAACTGATCGTTCACGGGTGCTCGTCCCGCTTGCGGCTCGTAGCAAGGCCCCGGAGACACACCCCGTAACACTGACCCGAAAAGACAACGGTTCCACCGATATTACTGTGACAGTACACGGGCTTGATGACTCTGGCGCCGAAGCGGAAGAGCGAGTTGTCGTGCAGAGCGGCGCCACTGTTGCGACCCGTCAGAGGTTCCGCATCGTCGATGATGTCCGCACGGATGCTGGAAGCGTATACTTTGCGCGCGCCTACAGCCTTGGCAGTGCGACGTCTGACAAATGCGACTGGGTCGAAGATGACCTGCCCGCCGCGCTTGCCGCAATTCTGGATGGATCACAAGCGTTGGCGCGTCTTCGCAACATCACATCAGGTGCGTCGTCGCCCACCGATCCGATCGAATCCCCCGGAGCAGCCTGGGCATTCACCGCTCTACCCAATGCGCTATTCCCGTCTGTTTCACTCGATACTGCCACATCCGCAGTCGACGCGTTATTGGAACTGGCGTCAATCGCCAAAACGACGCCGAAAGCCGCACCACTGCTTCCGGCCCGAGTCCATATGCTATTTAGAGGTCTGCCCGGGTTGTGGGCATGCGCCAACCCCGATTGCGACCAGATTTCAGCGGATGAACGTGGTGGGCCCACCGGCGCGCTTTATGCCGAGGCCCGCCAGAACTGTGGCTGTGGCTCGCAGGTCTACGAACTCCATAGTTGCCGAGATTGCGGCTTGGCGGTCGCGCGGGCAAACATTGGAGCGCCGACCGGAATCGAGCATCTCTGGCAGGATAATGGCCGCGCCTATGCTGGCGACACTGACGCTATACAACCCATCCATATGTGCCTTGAGGATCCGCTTCCGCAAAAGCCCGGAATGGTTCGGCCAGTCTACTTGGATCTGGCATCTGGGCGCATCGATGGAAGGGGTATCTTTTGTCGCGAAGTCTGGCTGCCTCCCCTGAAAAGCGCGACCCTGTTTGACGAATGCCCAAGGTGCGAAGCTGCCTGCGGCGATACCGCGCCCGGTGGCATATCGAATCTACAGACCAAGGGTGAGCAGCCATTTAAGGAATTGGTGACCGTTCAGGTGCTTGAACAGCCTCCTCGGCCAGAAAGTCATGCTCCGCTAAAGGGTCGCAAGGCGCTCGTCTTCTCCGATGGGCGGCAGACGGCGTCGCGGCTCGCCGGAGACATGAAGACTTTCTCATTCCGTGACAGCTTGCGGCCGCTTTTGCTCGTTGGAATGAGTGCCTTGCGACATCCCATCTACCGCCCCTCCCTGAATGACGCGCCGCTTGCAGTCGCGCTCGGCGCCGCAAAATTCGGTGTGCGGCTGCGACCTCTTGGCGACGATGAAGGTCTTATGGATCGTGCCGGTCAAATGGCTATCGATCTCATCAACAACCCGGATGCGGAAAGTGACGACTTCCGCGGCCTCACGGCACAGACGTCTGAAGGCGCGCCGCTGTCGGTGTTTCAGAGCATATACGCGGTCCTGCAGGATGATCATACCGGTCTCTTCCCGCTCGCCCTTGCGACCCTGCGTCCCAAGCTTACCAAGACCGAACAGCAGAAACTGACGGACGAGCTCAAACTGCCTGTTGTTGCTGGTTTGGCCCCAGACGAGGTAAGGTCGTCATTAATTGAACTGTGGTTGTGGCAAGCGATGCGAAAGCACGCGATCAAACTCCAGGCCACACCCTCCAATATCGATGCCGCGAAGGGATCGCAGGGAATCCGGCTTTGGAACGGCAAGTTCAGCCAGGTTGTTTCCAAAGCGCTCGAGAACCGCGGACTCAAGGCCTGGGTCAAGAGTGATTTTCTGACAGGGTGCGAGCCCGTCCTTCGTGGAGTCTTTAGCCCAGGTGAGACGGGCGATTTTCATGTGCATGGCAACAGAGTGGCACTCGAACCCGGCGATAGCGCGCAATGGCTTCGCTGTGAACGTTGTACGAAAGTGTCACCCGGAAATGCCTTGTTGGGGCCGGCGTGCGGATATTGCGGCGGTATTGCCAAACCTATCGACCCGTTGCACGATCCCGTTTTCCGTAGTCGCAAGGCTTTTTATCGGAACTTATGGGAACGGCTCACCGATCCAAACGATACCTATGTGCCCCATCAGTTGATTGCTGAGGAGCATTCGGCCGCGCTGAACGACAGTGGACTGGCCAATGCCTTGTCACGCAATGAAGCGTATGAACTGCGCTTCCAGGACATACCCATCGAGCAGGACGGCAGAATCGGCTCGCCGATCGATATCTTGAGTTGCACGACGACGATGGAGGTCGGTATCGACATTGGCGGCTTGACTGCCGTTGCCTTGCGTAACGTCCCGCCGGGGCGGGCCAATTATCAGCAACGTGCCGGCCGAGCCGGCCGTCGTGGTGCTGGTCTGTCGACGGTCGTCATGTTCTGCGGCGCCGACAGCCACGACCAGAGCTTCTTTCGTGACCCGGCCCCAATCGTTGCCGGCCCGGCCCCCGATCCAATTCTCAATCTCGACAATCCGGTCATCGCCCGACGACAAGCTCTCGCCTATCTGATCGGCCGCTTCCAACAGGAGCGTATCGACAGCGTCGGTGGAAGTGCCGACGTCTTCTCGTCCCTGGGTAGCGTCTCCGACTTCATGAATGGCGCCGCTGACGTCTTCTCGCTCGCGGGCTTCGAAGAATGGCTCGTCGAATGCCGCGATGAACTTCGAAGTGATATCGAGCGAATGTTTACGGTCAACTGCCCAGCCCTCGATACCGATGACCTGCTGGACGGTTTCGCCGGTTCGCTCAAGCATGCACTCACCCAACCAAAGGACGCAGAACCCCCGGCACAGGCCAAAAAGCCAAGTGACGCTGATGATGTTGAGGATGAGGTCATAGAAGATGCCGACGATGAGGAGCACGGTGTTGTCGATAGTGGAAAACTGCTCGATCGTCTGTTCGATGTAGGCCTTCTTCCCAAATATGCATTCCCCACTGACGTGGCGACCTTCAGTGTCTTTGAAAACGACACCGATCCGTGGAACCCGAAGCGGCGGTACTCACCCCAACTCGGTCTTAACGCAGCACTCAGTCAATATGCGCCCGGACATGAGGTCTATGTCGACAGTCAGCGTTATATCTCGCTTGGTCTCTATTCCGAGTATGAAGATGATCGTTTTGAAGCGTACCGAAACCGCCGCCTCTATTATCAATGCCGGGTCTGCAACTATGCTGATTTGAGGGATCCCAAGGCGGGCTATGTTGACGAGACCCGGGACTGCCCGGCTTGCGCAAGCCGGGGAGCGCTTGGGCCAGCTCGTCGCTGGGTGCGTCCGACGGGTTTTTCGCACCCCCCGACAATCACGGCGCTTCCACCCGATTTTGATGCCGGCACCCGGCTTCGCCCCACGCGCGCGACTCTCGATTCGCTTCAATTTGCACCCGAAGCACGCATTGGCGGTGAAATCTGGCCAATCGGAACCGGCTGGGAGGCCTGGGGCGATAGCAAAACCCTTGTCGTCACCAATCGTGGAACGCTGAGTGCGACAGATTACGGCTTCAATTACTGCAACAAATGCGGCCGCATAGAACCTGCCGATTTCGATCCGGCACTACGCCGCCTGCGCAGTGGCCAATCGCATCCGCGCCCTCGGCCCAACCGCTCCAAGGAAAGCGTCGAGTGCGACGGCAACCCCACGAAAATCGTGCTCGGAAACGAATACGATACTGATGTCGCCGTTTTTCGATTGGGGCTCCCATTAGATTGGGCTCTTCAGCCAGATCGACCGTCGACCACGATCGCAGCGCGGTCCGCCGTCGAGGCACTGCGGCGCGCCGCGTGCAGATTGGAGGACCTCGAGCCAAATGATATCGACGGTGATTTCCGTTTCGCGCCGGGTGACAGTGCACGCCAATATATCGACCTCTATCTCTATGACCAGGCTGCAGGCGGCGCCGGTTTCGTCAAAGCGGCGTCGCGCGATCCCCAACGCCTCGTCAAGGAGGCACTTCAATTGCTGGACAGTTGCAACTGCGACGACAGCTGTTACCAGTGCCTGCGATCGTACAAGAACCGCTACGAACACGACCTGTTTGATCGGCGGATCGGCGCCGACCTCCTTCGCGCCGCCTTCAAGGGCGCTCCGCTCTCAATCGATCCCGACCGCGAAGATCTCGCGCTCGACCGTCTCGAGGCAGATTTGACGGAAAGCGGTGCCACGATAACACGCACCAGCGGAGGGCTAATCAGAGACAGTGGCGAGGTCATTTGCCTTGCCCATCCCTTTGTCGAGAAACAGCCCGGTTCAACAAGAGGCAGGGCGCTTTCAAATGATAAGGATGCGATCGCAGTCGACATATTGTTGGTGCTGCGCGCATTGCCGATCGCGACAAGCGTCGCGCTCGCCGTCCCGAACGTCGATCGCAATGCGGGCCTCAGACCAGATCCCGCGGGCGTTCCGGAGATATCCGCCCAAGCTGCAAGCGTGGGCGACGTCACGCCAACCCAAACGGCGGCACGGTTTGCCGTGAGCGGCAGCGAGGCCGGCGACTTCCTGTTTCGACTCAACGCCAACGTGTTGAGCGGTAAAAAGGGTGACGGCAATGCCCCCGTGTCAAAGGGAGCAATGTGCCTGTTCCGGCCGCATGGCGGCGTCGCCGACAAGACCACCGAAAAAACCGACGTCTTCCTGCTTAGGCGCACCGATGGAAAGGTCTTCGGGGCAACCGGCGAGGCTTGGACAGTCGGGCTCTTGCAGTCGGTGTCCGGCGACGGCACCCGAATTCGTTATCGCCCTGCCTCGCAGTTCATGGAATGCGCCAGCGAACTGGTCCAGCCTGCGGACAAGGTAGTACCCGTGGCCCTGTTCGTTAAGGCGGTGACCTGATGGCGCAATTTATCCCGGCGATTGACCCCGAGACAATGGAGTTCGGATCTGAGGCAGACCTCGCACGCGCGATGCTCAACCAACTTGGGCCGGGCTATCTGGTCATGCATTCCCTTCCTTGGGTGTTTCCGGCTCGCGACGATATCGACGCGCCGGCACGTGAGGGCGAGGCGGATTTTCTCATCCTTCACCGCCAGTTCGGATTGTTGATACTGGAAGTAAAGGGCGGTGAGATCGCCCTGAAGGGGCGAACCTGGGTCCGTTGGGTCAAAACCGGTCCAAAGGAGATCAAGGACCCCGTCAGGCAGGCACGCCGAAGCCTCTGGGCGCTCAAAAAACGCCTTACCCTGATATGCGGCAAAGCCGTCGCCGATCGCACGGTGATCTCCGTCGGGGTGGCCTTTCCGCATTGCTTGTACAAGGATCACCCTCCAAGCGATCTTCCGCCGGAAGCTATCCTCACAATGGACGACCTTCCGAACCTCGAGCCCGCGGTCGTTCGGGCCTACAAAGCTGGCGGCGGCGGCAAACACGAGTTGTCGGTGCAGGAGTTCGATGCGGTGCGACGGGCGCTCGCCCCTGAATTCCGGGTCTACGAGCCGCTGCGTGTCAGCGTCGACAACGCCGCCGAGACTTTGGCCCGGTTGACCCGGCAGCAGTTGCAGGTGTTGCGCGCATTCGATGCCAATCCACGTTCGATCGTCGAAGGCGTGGCGGGTTCGGGCAAAACATTGCTGGCCATGCAACGCGCAAGATCGTTCGCGAAAGTCCGCAAGGCTGTGCTGTTCACATGTTTTAACAGCGAACTCGCCAAATGGATCCGGGAGGAAATGGGCGACGATCTGGTCGAAAACGGTGGCAAGATCACCGTCCAGAATTTTCATCGGCTTGCCTCCGACCTATGCAAACAGGCCGACATCGAGTTCATCGCAAATGCTGCCGATCCCGCACGATGGTGGGACGAGAAAGCGCCCGACCTCCTAGCGGAAGCCGCCATGGAACTCTATGGCGACGGTCCGCCGTTCGACGCCCTTGTGGTCGATGAAGCGCAAGATTTTTCCCCTGGGTGGTGGGACGCACTGGACTATCTTTGCGATCGCGGAGATCCAGTCTGGGCTTTTCTCGACAAGGCGCAGAGCCTGCGACGCGAGCCGGTCGAGCCACCGCTTGAAGGTGCATTTCGTGTCACGCTTGATGTCAACTGCCGCAATACTCGACGTATCGTCGCCTGTGCCAACAGCGCAACCAACATCGACAGCGAGCCTTTCGACCTCGCGCCACTCGGGCGACCGCCGAAGCTCATTGTCCCACAGTCGCCCGCAGCGATCAGCGGCCTGGTCCAGCAAGAACTGCGCTCACTGCTCACCGACCAACGGCTGGAGCCGCGACAGATCGCAATCCTGGGCCCGACGAGCAAAAGCAAGGGGCCGCTGGCCAACGTTGCAGCGATTGACGGATCCCCGTTGGTCGATGATGCCAGCGCATGGCGTGAAGGAAAGGGTGTGCTGGTGACGACCGCGCGCAGCTTCAAAGGCCTTGAAGCGGACGTGGTCATTCTCTGCGATTTTTCCGGACTCGGCAATTTATTCACGGTCAGCGATCTTTATGTTGCCCTGACGCGTGCCCGGTCGCACCTGATTATTGTTGCCCATGATCGTGCGGCAAAAGAGAGCCTCGATGCTGCACTGGCAGTTGCGGTCGCCGTCGGTGAGCAGGAATGAGTGGGGGTGAAGCATGGGCGCGCGCGATCGCATTTGCCGCCGACAGTGACGGCAGCCCGACGCTCGATACCATTGTTGCCCATGTCCGCGACGCTATCTTCGAGGCAGGTTTTATCAGCCGAAGCCGAATCACAACCGGGCTGAGGGAAGCCTATCGTCCGCTTGAGGTGAATGAATCTTTGCTGCGAGACCGAATAGATGCAGCGTTGAACTTGCTGCTCGCGAGTGGTGACGTCGATGAATTTTCCACTGGCGCCGGCCGTGGTTATGGTGGAACGCCACCTCGTCTGGTGCATTGGGGCGGCGAGACGGCTGCACTTCTGGGCGTTAACACGCACGGTTCGGGCGTGGTTCGACATCTGCCTGCCGACGCACCAGACGGAGAGACGGCAGTAAAGATTTCCCTGTCCGACGAACTGGGCCGGCCCGAATGGCGAAATGCTCTGGTCGAGTTGGGTGGTATGGATGCTCCCGATGACGATGCCCGCGCTCTGTATTTCTACGCACAGGCCTTGTCCGCAAGTGGAGAACGTTACTCGCTCGACGAGCCGAATGCCGTTGCGGTCGTCAGCGGACGCGGAGAGTTTTTCGGTCGAGCCGACCCGGCACCGTCTGGGCGTTGGCAGCGCGTTGATAGAAAAGGTTGCTTCCCCGCAGCAATCCGCAGCGGCTACTCGCACAAGAGCGTTGTTCTCAACATCGCCGGCGTCGATACGCGGCTCTGGCAACCACCGTCTCGCGATGTATGGCGGTGGATCGTTGTTGGACAAACTCTCGCCCTTGGTGATCCGGTGTTTCGCTACGATCCGTCGAGGCAAATCCTCGACTTTCTAACGCCCCCGCCTAAACAGGCTGAACGCGTTGCTCTGATCACCGGGCGGCAGGAAGGAACCTGGTCATGGAAACTGGAACCAACCGCCTTCGCTGAGTTAGCTGCGATTATGGGCTCTCCAAAATAGGCGCTTTCGGAAACACCCAGAAAAGCTTCATATTCGTGAGTTTCGCCACTCCCCGCAAAGATCCTTCAATGGATTGAAGTCGAGAAAGCCGCTCCTGCCAAGCACGGTCAGCGAGAGCCAGGGCCAACTCGGCACCGCGCACTGCCGCTCTGTTGAACTCAAGCTTGGCGTCGAGCGCTGAGGCCGCTTTTATTTCAGCGCGCGCCGCTTCTGCCAAATTCTCGGCATCGGCTTTGGCTGCGAAGATACGTTTTTCAACCGCTCGTCGGATCGCCAGCGTGGCATGGCCAAGGCTGGCGCTGGCACGCTTGTTAAGTTCATTCAACGCGGCTGTACGGGCAGCGCGCAGTTTGACGTCTGGCAGGTTTGATCGTCGCTTGGCAAGCTGGCGTGCACATTTTCCGTCATGGGTCGGATCGAAAACCGCTGGACCAGCCTCGGCGGTGACCATGTCATTACCGGCATCGGCCAACGTCACGAAAAACATTTCGGGTGGGGCAAGATCGATCATCCAGCGCCGATCGGCCTGAAACTGAGCGAGCGCGGTCTTCGTGCAGGCTTCGCGCGCGTCCTGTTCCGGTTTTGATGCCTGATCGTCGGAGCCGCCGACAATCGCCTTTGCATCGAAGCCCAGCGCATCACGCAGGTCAAGCTCACTGGTCGCGACGAGCAACCTGCGATCAGCCCACTGCAGTATTGGATGGCCGGCCGGATACTCTACAACGAATTCGGTGCTGATATCGGTCACCGGCGCCTGCTTTTCGAACGCAGTTATTGTGCCGTCGTGGAGACCGCAGCCGTGATCGAAGAAGTGGAGCCGACGTTTAGCGTTGTCGCTTTGGGTGACATTGGTGCGGGGCGGGCATTCGATCGCCGTTCGCCGGGTGATGAAGGCTTGGCGATGCCAACTGTTGCGTGTGTCGAGGTCCGGTATGGTGACAGTATCCACACTAGGCCTCGACTTGTACCACATCGTCTTGAAGCGCTGCTCGCCGTCTTGGCCACTGCGAACGTCTAGGAAATCTTCGCGTGAAAGCTTGATCATCGCTTCTGCGGCTCTCTCCCTGGCTTCGAACCAGTTCCAGCGATCGCCGTCGCCCGATACGATCGGTCCCGCATAGCCTCTTTCGCGAAACCGTGCTTCGCATCGGGCAGCGATCTCGGTTCGTGGCGAAGGTGGCAAGGACGTCGCTTCCAGCCATTCGTCATAAGCTGCGCCAAGTGATCTGGCTTGTTTGGCTGCATCGCCCCAGCTGGCGCCGGCGACCCCGGCAGCTGCCGCGGCAATTGCGCCGCTGATCTCCTCCCATTCGGATTCGTCAAAGACCTCGCTGCGCAGAAATACGCCGGTTCCCTCCAGTACGGTCAGAATATTGCATTCGATCGAGTTCTCGACAACGATCGGCGTTATCGCAATTCGACGATTGGCCGGAAGCCCTTTCGTACCGAGCCGATCGATGCGACCGATCCATTGCTGAATGTCGGGGGGTGACCAAGGCAGAGCAAAAAAGATGATCTCGTCGGCGAACTGCAGATTGTGGCCTTCACGTGCAGCGTCCGCGGCGACAAGGATCTTGGCCTCGCCGCCGATGAAGTCATCGAGCGCTTCCTTGAGGAACGCAACCTGCATCTCCAATTCTTCCGCCGCGCCGACACTACGCCGCTTCTTGGCAACCCTCATGTCGGTGAGCTTTTCTATCGCATCGCGGAGATAGTCTGTGGTCGGATTATCCTCTGCGACCACAACAGCGCGGCCTTTGCTGTTCTTGGCGTGGAAAATGCGCAAGTGATCAATGAGTGCGTCGAGCTTTGAGTCCCCGGGTTCACTTCGCAAGCAGCCGTCGATTTGGCTCCAGGCCGCCCGAAGTTCGGGTGTGCTTCGCCGCAAGGTACTCAAGCGTTCGCGAAGAGATTGGGGACTCCGCCCAGCGACTTGCAAAAGCGCCTCACGTCGAATGTCCAAATTGCTGGTTCGGGCCGCCTCGAGGTAGGCTCGCGTTGCGCGAGCCCGCTCTATATCGCCGTCGGTTGGCGAGAGCCTGATCGGTTGGTAATTCCGCTTTGGAAGAGCGTTGGGATAGTCGGTTCGCGCGGTGCGGATCAGTCGGCGATATAGGCCGAAGCTCTCTTCCACCGCGCGTCGTTTGCTTGCCTCTTGGAGATCATGGCTGAAGCGGTGGGTCGCCTTTGTCTCGCGCTCCGTCAGGACCTTCAAGATGTCAGTGTCCTCGGCACGGGCTATGCGCTCCGCCTCCGGTTCGAGGAGCGCCATCAGTTCACGGCGGGTGCGGGCCTGATGCAGGGCCGGTGTCGCGGTCATGGCGATAACGTTTGGAATGGTCCGAGCCGCAGCGATCAGCGCCTCGCGTACTTGCACCTGAAGTCTCGTGAATTCGTCGACCAGCAGGAGGTCGATGCGATCGGCGACGATGCGTCCGCCCGCGACAATCCGGCTCGGACGGATGAGTCGCAACACAAGATTGCCGTGGCTTGCTTCGTCGTCGCCGCTTTCAAGCGCTAGGACATGACCTCGGCTGAGCAGTTCCTCTTCCCACTGCGACACGAGATCGTCGGGCACCACCAGCGCGGCGTTGAGGCGGCGGGGGCTTTGCGCCGCAAGAGCGCGCATCACCATAATCGCCTGAATGGTCTTGCCGAGGCCGACTTCGTCCGCGAGTAGCCAACGGCAAGCGGTGCCTGTTACCATCCTATGCACGCTGTCAATCTGGTGAGTGTAGGCGAAGGCACCAACCCCGAGTGCCCCTAGCAATGCCTGGTCTCGGTCTATGCGTCGAGCTTCGGCCTGCAGGCCTAGAAGAACGCGGTGAAAATCGCTCATGGGATCCCCGTCGCCAAGGTCGGTCCAACGCGCAGTGCCGCATAACGTGTCGCACGCGAGACGAAGGGATCATTGGCAAGGATACGGATGGCGGTATCGACATCATCGCATGCGGCAGGCGAAAGCCAAAGTTGAAGCGCTCCGGCCGCGACTTCGGGTGACAACTGTCCCCGTGGTAACGCAAAATTCTTGGTCCAAGCGGCGAGATCTTCGGCGAGTTCACTAATACTCAAATTGGCATAATTTCTGCGGCTGAGCGCGCGGCCGCCTTCGCTCGGCGCGATTTGGCGCGCCAGAGCAGTTCGACGGATCGTACGCAGCGCTGTGTTGGCCGCCTTTTCCCAATCCTCGGGCGGCGCGCCAAAGTCGAAATCATCTTCCACGTCGAGCAATGCACCGGCGGAATGCAAGACGGTGATTGCTTCCGAGAAAGCGAGATTCAAGGCGTCGTCCATTGCACCATCGCGCGGCACCATGCTGCCGATTGGCCAATCCGGGTCGAGATCGCGTGCGTGTTTGACGAATGCCTCGGCGAAGATTGCGACCTGCTGAGCGGTCGCTTGGCTTGGTACTAATGCGAGGCCGCAGTCCAGCAGAGATAGCCAAAGTGCTTCGTGAGGATCAGTCGGGCTCCTCCTGCTCGCCTGCTCGGCCAAAGACCACGCACGGCCACACAAGTCGATAACAAGCGGCTCCTCGAACTGACGGACGATGCTACCCTTTGCTCCGATCGCGGGCAAGGTTGTGCAAAGCGCTCTCGCCCAGGCTACACGGGCTCTGGCGATATCACAGACCCCTCTTCCACGATCAAACATGCGGCGCGACCCGATGTCGTCGCCAAAGTTTGCGGCGACATCGCCGTAGTCGAAAACATCGGACATGAAGAGGCGCACCGGGTCGGCGATTCGGCCATCTGAGAACAGAAGGCCATAGGCTTTCACCCCCCGACCTGGGACCGAAACGGAAGACGCTGTCGAGAAGCGATGAGGCGCCTGGGCGCTTGCTTCGACAAGCGATGTCTCGGTCTGAGCGCCGACAAGTCTCGGCGTCTCGTTATCCCACACAACCGCCGCGGCTGGACGGGCAAGTTTAATGTCAATGATCTGCGTTCGGCCGATCTGGATTCTCAGCAGTCCTCGACCTGTCTCGAGCAGCGCGGTCCTGACTTTGTCGGCATAAAGCGTGCTTAAGATTTTCGATGTTGCCGGCAGCGTCAGCGGCAGAAAAGGAACGACATCTCGCCCTCGCGCGATAAGGCGGCCATCAATCTCAAGGTCGACGCTGATCTTGACGTCGACAAGCGGCAGGCGACTCTCGACCCGCAATTGCAGGCGCTGTTCTATCAACGCTTCAAAGGCACTATCGCGTTCGAACAGCACCACATCGAGGACGTCGCTTTCCATCGGCGGAGACGCCTCTGTCCTCACTGCAGGGCGGCCTGCTTCTCCAGACACTGCGGAGATCCAGCCCTTTGCAGGCAGGCTCTGCGGAACCGCCTCCGCAACCTCGCCCTGTCGATAGAAAAGAAATGGTCGGTCCGCCCGCACGACCCCCTGTGGGGCGAAGATTGCGTCACTCGGATGACGTGCGAGATCCGCCCTGCTCTGCGACGAGAAGAGCCCTTCGCGGGTCAAAATCGAGCGGACATCTGCATCGGCAAGATCTGCTTCGAAGAAGTGATAGCCAGCCGTCGTCCCGATTGTCTTCAACCCAAGATGCGACCCACCGTCGGCCTTGGTGCCGACCCACACCAGGCCCGTATTGCCTCTCAACGTTCCAAAGTGCTGTTCGGCAGACTTTTGCTCGTCATCGACGTCAAACAGTAGATTGGCGCCCCAGTCGATAGAGCGACCGGCAAGTGCGAGCGCAATATCACTGCCCGCACCGAAGATTTCAGACGCCTCGGGATAGGCGGGATCTTCGCTGCTAGGGACTGTCGAAGTGGATATTGCAAATGGGCCCCCGCTCAGAGCGTTGTCAGGGTGCAGGAAGTTTCCAGCACCCCAAAGCCTGGGGCGCCAGCCTGCAGATCGGGCGATGCTTCGCGCGTCATCATATAGGGCCTGCGGCAATGGCGGCCAACTCGCGAAAAGACGAAGACCCGCCGCGTCGCGCGACAGCGAAAGCCGGCCGAAAGTTGAGTCACCGCTCATGGCAGGTTTGGCGGCTCTCGCGCGCAAGCGCGCCGCTCTTGCGGCGAAGAACGTCTCTGGATCAACGGCCATCGCGTCGCGGAGCCGCGTGTAGCTTCGCTGCGGTACGGTCAATCCTCGGTTTTCAGTCAGCAAGGCGGTGAGCACGCGTGCGGTCGGAGCCTCGAACCGCAACCAGTCCGAAAGGCGAGCGCCCTCTGCGGCACCAGCCCAGGCGCGCAGCGTCGGAAAGTTGACACTCCGTCCCTGCCCTGGAAGGGCCGCAACGGGTGCGCGCGCGATCAGTCTGCTGACCGGGCCGACGAGATCGATCGGCAGCAAGGCATTTGCGATCGGCCAGGCGATAATGGAGAAGTGCATGGTAAAAGCACTGTCGGTCGGTCTCGAAAGGTCGTAGCGCAAGGCTTCAGCCTTGAACGCATCGCCGATACGTTGACGTTGCGCCATCGTGATTGGAAGACCGAGAGCGTCGCTCAACTTCGCCCAGAACACCGTTCCAACGCCTTCGAAGCGAAAGCCGATTTCGACAGCGACCGCGCAGATGAACAGCGGCGCACGTTTGATGAGTTCATCCAGATCGAGCGAGGCTGCGATCGGAAATAGGCTTTCAAAAGCATCGGGCCAAAGCCCCACATCGTCGACCGCCTCAACCAGCGCGACGCTTGCGACCTTCTTCTTGTTCAAAGCAACGATCGCAGCCTTCAACTGACGCTCGAAGCCGTCGATCTCCCCTAGATCAAACATCCCCGGCCGATCTGAATACAGTCACCCCGCGTGTATAAGTTGGTCAATCAATAGTGGTACTTCGGCCTTGCGCCAAGTGGCTAAAGCTCTATTCAGTGTTTAAGCCCACAAATAGGGGTAGTTGTCCGTCCGCGTCCGCGTAAAGGCTGGCTCGGACGCTTGACGGCCCGAGACTAGCCAATGCGTCAAGCGTCTCGCGACGCAGCGCTCGTTTGCTGACCCATCGCCGACGCCAGGCGTCCCCGATCGTCTCACAGGTTGGGGCTTCGAAATGTGATGGCCCGACACCGAGCAGGGCCGACCGGGCTCCTGGACTGAGTTCGCAGCCGTAAAAAATCCTTGGTGTCGCGTGATGAAGAATGGCATCGCTCTTCAGTCCCAGAGCATCGAGCCCCTCGCGAATCTGACGGAGCCTCGGACTGGTGCCTTCACCGAAGCGATTGTTGACCCGACGAGCGTCGTGACGCGCGAGAGCCATGCTGCGCAGCGCCTGCGCGGTTTCCCCTCCCAAATGCAACGTCCCGAATCCGCCCGTCAAGCTCTTACCGATCGCGCCCCATTTAAGGTCATGTGGCAAGCCTGGGTGATCTTGAGCCCGAAGAGCCAGCCGATTGTACTGGCTCGAACCAACGCCATAGAGGCTTGTCGTTGTAAGAATGCGCAGGTCGGCCGGTTTTGAAATAACTCTGCCGGCCATTTGTGAAGCGATGACACTGGTCTGACCGCTGTAACGTCTCTGATAAGCGTCTCTGATTTCCTTGGACGTCAGGACGAGCGCTACCAGTTTTCCGCCAAGCAATTCATTATAGGGATGGACTGCGCCGCAGATGCTGACATCGGACACCTCACTCGAGAGCCCGGCTTTGCGGAACTCGGCCAGAGCAATGTCGATCGCTTTTTGCCCGCTTCGTGTTGAGAACAGTTGGTCGAGCGCTGTCTCCGGATTCCGGGAAAGCCCCGCACCGCGGAACATGCCCTTGGCGAACAGCAATTGGGCCAACGTCTCAGCGCGTTTGCGGACGAAGAGAAGGTCCTCTGAGGCGGCGCGCCAATCTGAATCCGGATGTGCGCTCTTGAGAGTGCCGCGATGTGGGCGCACCTGCCCGCCCGCTTCCCTGTGGGATTCGTAATGCTCGCGCAACTGCTGGTCTCGCGCGAACGCCGCGCCGGCCGCCCTCTGCTCAAGCCTGAGGGCAACGGTCTCGGTGGGATCCGCAATTTCTTCCGTGGTTGCAAGGTCGTCCCAGCGAACGGAAGAGATCGACGCGTCGATGCGGTGGATTAGCGCAGCCGCGAAATCTGACGGCTTCCAAATGCCCGATCGTACCCTCTCCTCGGCGGAATCGCGGAGCCATCCGATCCATTGATCCCGGGCAGTGAGCCGCATGACAGGGCTGGCAAGCATGGCTATGCCCATGATTGGTCGACGGGGTCGAGCCGCATTGCGAATGAGAACGAGCATTTGTCGCCCTGGTATCGCCCTGTATTCGTGCGCCCATGTATGTCGGAAATACCGCCAGATATCGATCAGAGCCAGGCCGGTATCTGGACATTTGGCTCCGGCTTCCGCGATTTCGACAACTGGATCGATGATGCGTTTCAAAGCGGCTTCTCGCTCGCCGTCCGCAAGTTTCTCGATAGCCTTGAGTTCGCGCGCGAGCGCGGCGCCATCATCGATCAGATCCGCCACGCAACTCTTTATACCGCCGCGGTGGGCTCGGCGCTCCATCCGGCCCAGGAACTGCACGACCGACGGTTCTTGCAACTGGCGCATGCGTGCTGTCTGAAGCGCACCCCGCACCCGTTCCTTAACGTCTTCGATGCTTTGGTGACCGCTCCGCGAGATTCCTGGCGGCTCGAAGGTGATACGATCGGAATCGACCGACACGCGCCAACCCTGCTCGCACAAATCCGCGACGAGAAGGCAAATTGCCCGTAGCTTTATGCTGTCGCCGTCGTCGACATATCTGCGCGCGAGCGAGCGCAGTTCGTCGGCAAAGCTCCGCGGCATACCGGATCCGAGGTTCAGCAAGTCATGAAGTTGCTTGCGTTCGCCTGCAGCGAGGAAGGGGGAAAACGCCCGTGATCGGCCAGGACCAAATAGCTCGTCGTCGGTACTCACTGTCACCCCAGAATCATGCAGGCCGCGTTGCTGCGGCCCGTTAGCTATCTCAAAAAAATCGATCTGAGGCTAGCTCGTTTCATCGGTCCAGTCGAGTTGTCCCACATCCTGCTCCTCCCCAACTCTCAAATGTGTTGCGAGCATTCCTAGCGCAGCTTCAAGCCGGTTCGACCAGGAAACAAGTTGCTGGCGACTTCTTTCCCTGGCGTCTTCCGGTTCGGCCAACATAACATCGCCCAAGGAAAACAATAGGATTTCCAGCGAAGACCTCAATTCGGGCGTGGATACCGGCCCATCGTATAGCTCTTCGTAGAAGCGGTGAGCGGTGTTCAGGTATAGAACCCGCGCGCCAGCGTGCCGAGTGACACGGAAGAAGGGATGACGCGGCGCCTTTTCGAACTCGACTCGGTATGGGGAAACCCGCAGCGCAAAATCCCATTGGGGGTTCGAACCAGGTTCGGCCATGGCGCTGGCGACACTCATGGCGCGTTCGGATAGACGCTGCCTCCCTTCGCGTGGCGTCAGGGCCTCGAGACGCCGTGCGACCTTGGCGTCCTTGACTTTGCTCCGAAGCTGCTCGATTGCCTTGGGCAGACCGGCCTGGCGAAGCAAATCCCAGATACACGCGGATATGGTTACCTGCTGTTTGGATGTCGTGACGCCGAACATCTCATCCAATGTCGCGGAAAACTCAACCTCGACCTTGATGTAGCGGTCGTTGTTGATGAAAGTCGTCCATGGCGTTCGGGTCTGAACGTCAATCAGCCGGCCATTGCGGCTGAAAAGCAGCCCATGATATTCCTTCAGTATAGAAAAACGGGCGTTCGCGTTGAGACCAACGGCATCCCGTTCTTTGTCGACAGAACCGAAACTTGGCGGCAGCCAAGCATAGCGCAACACAATTGCGCCTTGATAAGTTCCGCTCTCTGGCTCGCGCACCTCTATTCGAACAGGATCAAATGGGTGCGCGCGCTCGTTGTCAAGATCATGAAGATGAAAACCGGGCGTCAGAAATAGTGGGTCGATAGGATCGACGTAAATTCCATCGACGAAAATGGCAGCTTCGCCACGAAGCTTGTGGTAGGTAACACCGAACTGACGGCAGAGATTATCGCGCAGACCTTGCGTTGTCGACCACTCCAGCCGGTCCAATTTGTCGATCAGAATTACAGTGCCTGATACCCAACCTTTTGGATAGCATTCGGCAATATGTTCGGCGACGAACACTGGGAGCGTCGCAGGTCTCGGTTCTGGAACGACGATCTCGCCTTGGGAGTCGGTGTATTCGCCGGCGGTGATCCCGTCTAGGTCGAGGCAAACACTATAAAGGCCGCTGCCGCCGACTTGGGAAAAAACCGTAAAGCGCCTACCCAGGCTCACAGACGAGCATGGCAGACCATATCCATAACGGCCGAGGCCGCTCCGATCATTCTCCCGATGGGTGCCGCCCCACATCACAGCCATCCGGATCATATCCGGTTCCATTCCGTGGCCGTTGTCTACGATGGCGAGTTGAGCGGGCTTTTTGTTCGAGGAGGTACCATCGTAGCCGAAAAGCACATCAACGCGATCGGCATAGGCCTGGACAGAATTGTCGATCAGTTCGGCAACGGCATCGCCGTTGCTGCGATAACCGAGATCGCGAATGCCACGAACGAAAGCCTCTGGCACCATCAGCCCAAATTTCGACCTTGTGCCGCTGCGCTGCGCATATGCTCGTTGAGCAGTAAGGAGTGGGCCAAACCCCACTCCGCGTAGGGAATGCTGTTGGACGGTCATGATTTACGCCGCCAAACGCCACTGCGAGCAAAATCGCTCGATATGTCGATCGAATGTGGTTCGCGTCATCCCTAGATCGGCCACCACCGCTTTGACGGGTCTGTCATCCAGATAGATGAGACGAAGCGCACCTCCTACGTCATCCGGAGCGTGAAGCAGGATCTTCTCGACCTCAAGCCGATCTTCCACGTTGAATTGACTGGCTAGGGCCAACGGATCGCTAAACCGATCGAAATCGACATACGGGATGCCGTTATCACCCGTAACGGTGCAATGTTCTACACTCTTGGTGGCAATGCGGCCCACATCCTCCGCCGCGACAGTGTTGCTGATCTCCTTGGCGCTCGGCCGCGTGCGGCGGCCGGGAGGTGCATAGCTAGTGCGAACAGCGCGGATCGCAGACAATACCGCACGACGAAAAAGCGCCTTGCCGCCGCGATTGGAAAGGCCGGCAGCGCCGACGGTGAACAGTTCGACGAATGCCTGACCAAAAACTTCATCATGAAGATCGTCTGGGAAATCTTTGGCGTAAGATTTCGACAGACGCCGCGCATAAAGGCGAGCTTGGTTGCTAAGTCTCTGCGGACTATAGGGTTTATTTGTGAGTGCGGCCTCGATCAAAACATCAAGAGTTACCTGTGTGACACCGTTCTTCACGGAGTCCTCCTTTCGCTGCTGTTGCCTTCAAAATTCAGCTTGAAGGCCGTTGCAGCGTCCGGGGGACATGGCGGCTCATGGCCGCGCCTACACTGGTTTCGAGCTGGTACTCTTACTAATAATCAAGATAACAGCTTGGCGTTTGCCAAGCTAGATGGAAAGCAAGGCGCGGAAGACGCGCCCTGCAATGTCAATTATTCTGCTGCTGCCACCTCAGCATCCTCAGTGGTTTCCGCCGCAACATCACCCTCCATGGCGCCTTCCGCCGTTTCCTCGTCGTTCGGTGCCGATGTCTGCTGGAGCATCTTGTAGGCATCGAACAAGAATGTGCTCCAAGCACGCTCTCGCTGTGCCTCGTACCACGCAGCGCAGGTTTCATCCTCGATGCCGAGTTCCGCCCGGGCCAGTGCAATTAGCAGAACGTCAAGGGCCTGCTTTGCATGACCGCCGCCCTCCAAGTCCAGGAGCGGAGCATAAAAGGCTTGAAAGAATGGGTGCTGGCGATTGATCATAACAGCGATTTGGCCCCCATTCGCCCATTGGGGTTTGTAAAAGGGCCCCCTGGCTTCGTCGAAAAAGTCGATGACATACGGCCGCCGCTTGGCTTCCTCTTCAACCGCCTGACGTGCCTGAGCGATCGACGTCTGGTCTATCTTTGCACGACGTTTGGCTTCCTGCTCAGCCTCTTCCCTGACTTTGGCTTTGTCGCGTTCGGTAATACGCGGTTTTTGCCCGGCAATTGAATCCGCCTGAGCCGAGACCCTCTCAGCCACAGTCGCGGTCGCGGCTTTCCTGGCCTCACGCTGGCGCTGACGTTCCTTCTCTTCACTTCGCATCTTGCTTTGGTGATTGTTTTCGCGATTTAGGGCGGCATCGATACCCTCAGCGGCGAAAAGGCGCCACAAGTCCTCCAACGGACGGACGGTTTGTTTGTCGTTGGTGATACCGAAAATCTCGTCCAGGTGAGGATCGAAACGGACTTCTACACCCCAGTGATACGCATAGGACTGAAGAAGTGGCCATTTACCAAGGCCCTTGGAAAGATCTTTCATCGACTTCGGAAAAACGTCGACAGTCTCGATCTCGCGGCCCGCGCGAACAAACGACATTCCGCGCCGGCTCTTCCTGATTTCGAAGCGACGGTGACTGTCGGTTTCAATTTTCGCCTTTGAATGCTCGGCAAAACCATAAGGGAAACGTGCAACGCGAACGTAGATCGCACCGGCGGCTTCCAGCGACGGATCGTTTGCATCGAGTTCGTTGATACTTTCGACCTTGGTGAGCGATAGCACACCATCCTCGTCCCGCGCATATTTGACCGGAATGTTCCAGTCTTGGCTCATAATCGCCCCGCCCTTGTCCTCAGGGCGGAAATAGCGGGCCTCCGGGGTCAGGAAGAGCGGATCGACTGGCTCGACCTTGGCCCCATCCACGTAAAGGCTGACTTTCGAAAGAAGATAGCGGTATGTGACGCCGAAGTCGTCAACGAGATGCTCCTTCATCAATGCCGGCTTACGATACGAGATACGGTCGGGTTCGACCCAGAGTACGACGGTACCATGGTCGAAGGCCAAACCGTTTTTGTCGAGATAGACTTGTACAAAACTGGGAAGTTCTGCCTCTACGGGCTCGGGAATAGTCTGGAGTCCGTGGGATTTGACATGACGCGCATCCAACCACGCTTTGGTGACAACCGGTGCGCCCGCGACCTTGGTGTAGACCTCCACAAGCCGTGTCTGATTGATAGAAGCGTTCGGAAGGCCGAAACCAAACTTGCCGATAAAGTCTGGCTCATCAAAATGGGTACCAGATCCCCAGGAAAGTGCGTACTGCGCCATCCGTGGGATCATCCCAGATCCATTATCAATGAAGGCTATTGCATTGATCGATTCTGTGCGCTGGTGCGCCTTGAGCTGTTTCGGACGCTCAAAGCAAACGTCAACTCGCGTTGCACCCGCTTCCATCGCGTTATCGACAATTTCGCGAGCTGCGGCGGCAGAGTTACGGTATCCGCTACGGCGCTGCGATTCCAAGGCTTGGGAGGCGTTGAAAAGAGGAAAAGCGTAGTTGTCCGGAAGCCGGTCGAGATATTTCTGTTGGCGTTCGACCTCGGTTAGCAGGCGATCGCTCGTATCATTCGGTATCATATCGGTCATGGTCATATGTCTCTACTCCTGTTTCACGGCTCATGGCCGCGGGGTACAACATACTATGGCCAGGCTTTTCGTTGTTTTCCCACAATTCAGCAAATAAAGTTCAGTGCAGATCTTCACGATCAGAAATTTGATCAAGTTGACGGTGACACTCGACACCTCAAAGTGCCCCCCACGCCCGAAACCTCCCCCTCCCCGTCATCTCCCTGAGCCCCAGTTCACCAACAATCCTCAGCGCCGCCCGCGGCGTCACCTTCAGCGCCTCGGCAACCATGCCGGCCGAGACCAGCGGCCGCGCCATCACCAGTTCGATCAAGCCTGGCAGATTTGACGACGACCGCCGGCTGGCCAGCTTCCGCTCCATCATTTGCTTCGCCAGTATCAGCCGGTCGTGCTCCTTGAGGCCGAGCTCGGCGGCCGCAATGATGCCATTGACGATCGCCAGCAGCCGCGTGTCACGTGCGCGATGCCGACGCCGATCAACGCCGATGGTCTTCAGACCAACATTGATCGCCACCAGGTGGGCGCCGGTCGCGACGCCACCCTGCCGCAGCATTTCGGCGGCGAGCAGCCGGCCGAGCCAGGGCGCGTGCTGCAGCACCTGCAGATCGTTCCAGGCATCGAGGATGATGATCGCCTGCAATATCGGTGGCAAGCCATCGGTCTCAATGACGACGGCGCGCCACTCGACGAGGCGTTCATCCTCGTCCCAATCGAGATCGTAGACCAGCGGATCTTTTTCTCTTCCCCCGCCGCGTCGGGGCGCCTTGGCCTCGGCAATAGCGGCGTCGGAACGGGCGAGTACCGCGTCGATCGCCGCTAACTCCGCCGCGAGGGGATCGGAAACGTCAGGCCCCTCCCCTTCCCCGACCGCGTCTGCAAAGGTTGTGGCCGGCGGCGGAGCATGGACTCCGTTCCCATGAATCGTGTCTTCAGCGCTGGTGCTCTCGGCGCCAGCGCCGCGGAGCGTACGGAGGCCTTCGTTGCTCAGCGCCCAGCCGGGTGGCTGCGCCGCGATCCGCCGGCGCGTCTTCAAAACGTCACGGGCAATGGCTAACTCGTGGGTCGGGGTGCGGACGTCGAGGCGGGCGTCGTGCAGCACCAGGTCCTCGAGATGGACGAGTTCGCCGTCGATCCACAGCGAGGCGCAGGCGTCGGCGAAATGGGCGCGCTCGATCCAGCCGTCGCCGACCGGCGATCGCGCAACTCGCTCGTCGAGACGCACCAGAATAGCGGTCGCGTCAGAAACACGCCTTTGGAGGCTGGTAATGGGCAATTGAGACAAATCATAACGCATTGAATTCATTGTAAACGATTTGCTAAACGGACACTATATCGCACTTAGTGTCCGTCACAGGTTGGTCTCGCCGTGACGATGTCTCACTTCCGATAAGTACTGCTTATCGGTGGTAATTGATTTCGCCGCGCACATCACGATGTCAGTCGTCCTGGATCACCGGATATGCTTGGTTTTCCGGGCTTCTGGGGCGATTTCGCCTGGGATGACCGGACTCCCCGAAACAGAATTCGACGTCCCGCGGCGGCGCACATGGCCCGTCCTCTCTTCCAGGATTGAGCTCCCGCGCCTTTCAGCAGGCTCTCGGTCTCGCAGCCATTTCCGAACCCACTGTTTTTACGGCATTTCCGCCATAGAAGCCCGCTGGCGAGCATTTGCCTATGCGGACGCCCCGTTGCTCGTCAGCGGCGGCATTTCGAGTCCGGTGGCCTGCTATTCGATGCCTAAAACACGCTTGCAACTGACCATTTTCTCGCGCATTCCTTATTTGTACAAAGCATCTGAAACCGCGCGAGAAAATCATGGTAAAGCGGCCAAGCGCCAATCCAAGGCCCGCCCCCAAACGGCTTATCGGCTATGCACGCGTCTCAACCGACGATCAGCTCCATGATGCGCAGATGGACGAGTTGCGCGCCGCCGGCTGCGAGCGGATTTTTCAGGAGCACGGATCGGGCGCTTCACGGGCGCGACCAGTTTTGACGAGACTGCTTGGCGAGCTCGCCGCCGGCGATGTGCTTGTCGTTGTGCGCCTGGATCGCCTCGCCCGCTCCGTCAGTCATCTGTTGCAGGTGATCGAGGATCTTGAGCAGCGCGGCGTTCATTTCAGATCAATCCGCGATCCGATCGACACGTCCACGCCGCAGGGTATGTTCTCCCTACAAGTTCTTGGCGCGGTCGCGCAGCTCGAGCGGGCGCTGATCGCCGAACGCACCAAAGCCGGCATCAAGGCGGCGAAGGCCCGAGGCAAGCTTCCTGGAAACCCGGGCCTGCGAGAACGACGACCGGAAGCAATCAAAGCAGTGTCAAAAGCACGCGAAAAACTCTATATCGACGAGCTCGTGGCGTCCGCGCAGACGTGGCTGCCAATGGTGCGGCAACTCCGTCCGCAACACAGTTGGGACAATGTCGTGCGGGTGCTCAATCGCCGCGGCCACGACTGGACCGTTGAGCGCCTTCGTCGAGCCGTTCATCGCATGGTTCGCGAAAAGCTCGCGGAAAAAGAACTTTTGGCCCGGTCCCCTCGCCGCGCGCCCGGGGACCATCTGATGAAGCTGGTAGCAGCAATCACCATTGCCGATCCGAATCTATCTCTTCGAGACATCGGCGCTCAACTCGACCAGATGGGTGAACGGCCCGCACGCGGCGGCAAAAAGTGGCAGCCATCCTCCGTCCGGGACTTGCTGGACGAAGCCCACCGGTTTGGTCTCATCCGCCATTGAGGGCACGGTTAGTGGTGATGGCTTCAGCTAGAATAAACGACATCGGTCCCGTGAGCCGGTCGCTTTGGAAATTTGGCGATAAACCCATTCAAGAGCGATTGGTCGAGATTGAGATGAACATAACCGCCCGCGACGGAAGGACGCATAAGCTTATGCTCCGTATCAATGAATCTCTTCGTTTGATGATAGAAGCTTTCGCCCTGAGCTCGCGAGAGGGCTAAACTGAAAAAGTTCGCACCTCCCACCATACCGACCAAGAGCTCTGACGTAACATGCGGCAAGGGCGAGTCCCGCTCGATGGTCGGCAGTACGTGAACCGAGAAACTTGAAAGCGGTATTCGAACACGGTCCCCAGCTAAGAACGGGGAACTAGGCTTGTTAAGAGCCAAGATGCAGAGGCAGTCGTCGATGTACGTGTGGAAGAAAACACGCTCGAAAACCAGTTTTCCTTTTTCAAGCTCATCAATGCTCATGAAAGCTATAAGAGCGCCGTCTACCACCGACATTCCACTCGGATCATATTCATAAAGCTCGTAATATCCTCCAACTCCGGCTTTCAGAGTACGGGACTGCGGAAGAACGTCTTCTTCAAGCAAGCGAGAGAGGAGCCAGCCACCGGTTCTGTGCCTTCTGTGATAGAAGGGCTCATTGCCGATCTTCAGCTCAGAGTACTGTTTGCCTCGTTCAAATAGCCAATCTCTCAAAGCAGGCGCTCCACTCCCGGCAAGAGTGACCCTGCCGAAGTATGGGATCTCATCGGAGGTTCCAAAATTCTTCGCTCTGCTAAACCATGCGCCGTCGCAAACACCGATGATCTCAAAATCACCACGCGCCTTTTGCTCGCTGATATCCATAGCGTGCTCGAGGACGCTTTGCACCCTTCGTGTATCAATCGGAGGCAAGGAAGTCGAAGGCATGAGTGGGCCGCCCCGGAGTTGTCGGGCGTTGCGTGCCACGTCCTTGATGTGTGAAACCGTTCCGGCGGTCAAAAAGGCGGCATCCGAGACGTCACTCTTCACCCGCAAGATCTTCCTTGCAAGGCTCACCGGTACCGCGTTTATGTTCAATGGATACCCGGCTGGCGTTGACGGCAACGATATGGGCACCGGCACATGCAGTGGGGCATTAGAATAGTCCGCTGACATAAGCACGTCGGCGATGGCTAACTGAAGTTCTTCAAAAAACGCTACTACGGTCATAATTTACCGATCCGATACAAAGCTGCTTCGACCTGCCAAACGAGGCCCTGCCTCTTGCGGTCTGTCGATATCGATAAGGAGCAATGTCAAAGATCTCCTTTATGAAACTGGTGGCATTTCCAAAATCTGCTTCGTTTTTGTTTGGGTGCCTTTCAACCGTTCAACCTCCATAAATCCTTGTATCTTATGAGAAAACGCCGAAAAAGAACGGCTGACAAGGTCGTGGCGTCGCAGGAACCCGAAGATTTGACACTCGGGAGATCAAGGGGCCCCAACCACCAACCGTGAGGATCTCTCTGCCGTCAGCCCGCTTTTCGAGATCCCTCTCCGCTCGCCTTCAACAGTGCCATCAACATCGGCCCCAACGAAAACTCCCCGCGCTCCGAGCGCCTGGTCAGATCCCGCAGATATCCGCCGGCAGATGTTATGAAATTCGACCGCTCCAGAATGCAGGCCACCGCAACTGCCGCATTCTCCGGCCCCATGGCATTGCAGGCCTCCTCGTAGGCTGAGGGGCTGACGCCGAGCATTGATCGCACGACGACGGCCGCTTTCATCAGCTCGCGCCAGTGCTCAATGCGCCCGCCGGGTCCGTAATCAGCGATCTGCGGGCAGGCACGAAGGACCATTCCGAGCGGGAATGCCTTGATCGGCTCAGGTTTCGTCTTCGGTCGTCCGTTCGGCCCATTCTTCGTCAGAGGTTCATCCGCCAAGCTTTCGCCCTGCTCTTTTCCAGAGCTAGGTTCAAGTTCATTTATGGATTCGGTATTTGAATTCTGTATGTGGCAGGCATTGTGAATGGCATTGCCATGCATATCTTCAGTTTTCAGCTGTGTTTCCAGGATGTTGAGAACCTCTTCTCGCAAGAGCTCCATCTCGTCGAGCGTAATCTCGACCTGTGCACGGTTCGGATGGCGCGGGAGGCGGGCGAGAATACTGACATACTCAGATTCCACCCGTTCCCAGTTCCCTGTAGCGCCCTCTTCCACGGCAGCCGAGACCAGCTTGCGCACATCGCGACGGCAGATCGTGAGGGCTTCCTTTGCACGGCGGAAACGAGCGCGTTCGGCGGCGACGTCCTGCGCCATCAGGGCGAGCTCCGTGGCACGAGCCAGCAGCGGTGTCAGGTCAAACCCGTAGGCCTGCTCGACCTCGCCATCGCGGTTGCGGTGCGCATAACGTTTACCGTTCGGGCTATCGCGCCGCAGAATAAGGCCGGCATCGACAAGTGCCGCGAGTTGTCGGCGCAGTGTCGTCTCGGTGATGCCGTGAGCCCGCACGGACAACTGGGCGTTGGATGGGAAAACGACCAACCCCTGGCTCGGATCGAGCTCCGCGTGAGGATGAAACGTCAGGAGGGCATCAAGGACGGCAAGTGCCCGGTCCTGGATTCCCAGGCGTTCCCGTGCCTCGCACACGTCACGAAACACTTTCCACTTTTCGATACGCGTGTCTGGCTGCGGATTTTCGATCGCCATCTGGCCTCTGACCAGGGCAAGCGACATCGGCCGCCGCCCAAAGGGCGTCGTCACATGTCCCGTCTGCATTTTTCACTCACCTTGCTTCAGGCAAAGGAAATCCGCTCACCAAATCGGCGCCAAGACTCTTGACTGTGATTCCGGGAAATGCGATTCTCGATCCTGCTAGAGATGACGAGAGAGGCTTCCACGGTTCGCCGTTTGGGGGCCTTTTTCTTTTGCGGTTCAGTCTCCGTTTGTTTCAGTTTTCGATCCTTTGTACTCTTCGTACAAACGACCCATGTGAGAAGACAGCCATTCGCCGAAAGGCCGGGCTTCAACATTCGTAAGCTCGATGGCAACTTTCTTTGCCTTCGAATTTATCGCCACGTTCAGTGCGCGATCGGTCGAGGTCCAGTCCCGGACAGGGACTTCTGGCTTCGGCTTCTTCGCGGCTGACTTCGCCTTGTATCGCTTCAAGTAGTCATGGAGCGCATCGAAACGTTCGTTTTCAGGAAGCTTGTGGAGTTCGGCGGATTCCGAATACTCCACGGCGGCCTTTGACAGGGCAGGGGCAAGCACGAGTTGGCGAAGGCTCAGCCACCGGTCCCGCCCGATTTTCTTGGACGCTCCCAGTGCCGTGATAACTGATGCCGGCACTGCCTCGACAACGGCCAGCATCTTCGAGAGCATAGCCTCGTCGATGGCCAGCGACGATCGGACCACTTCCTTCGTCATTCCTGACGCGACCAGGTTCTGAGCGAAGTATGCACGTTCTATGAACGACAGGTTCGAACGGGCCGCGTTCTCCTGTCCCTGCACGATCGCCGAAGTCGCGTCGTCGAGCTTCTTCACGATTGCCTTGACGGGGACTCCGAGCTCGCGTGCGACCCTCAGGCGACGATGCCCGAACACAACCATGTATCGTTTGGCATCTGTTGAGCTGGGACGAACGAGGATAGGGGTCGTCTGTCCTGATTCCTTGATCGCCTGGAGCAGTTCTTGGAATTCTTCCCCATCGTCAGACAGACGGTCGGCAACGAAAGAGACATCGATCAATCGCGGATCAAGATCCACGATCACCTCGCCTTCCATAAGCTTCTTGGTGTTCTCGGCCATGTCCTCGATGGAGCGGACAACCGTCTTGGCAGCTCCTGTCATGCCGTAACCCGGTTTCGTTGGGGTCTGGTTTGCCGCGATCGACGCCATATCCAGCTTCGCAAACGGATTTTCACGGGACATCAGCACCCTCCGAACCTGCTGTCAACGCCGACAAGCTGTTGAAGACGCTCAGCAAAACGTTGAAAAAAACGGCTGACAAGTATCTCATTTTCGCCCCCAGACGCCGTGGATAAGCTCGACGATTTCCGCATTGGCTGCATTCAGGCTCTCGATGGCGCGGTCATAGGTCGCTCTGACGAACTCGCCCCGCTCGACCTCATACAGAGTTTGCTTCTTAATCGACGCATCGGAAATCGCGGTGGACTTCAGCACGTGGTTTCTCAGCATCTGCTGTGCAAACATCGACTGCATGAACCCGACCATCTGAGCCTGCGGGATGTCCGTGGGTTCAAATCGCGTGATGAGGTACCGGAACCACTGAACACGCATTTCGGCGCCGGCCTCGGCGACAGGCCCCATGATCCCGCCGAGCATCATCAGAAACTGGCTCATCGACATGATGTCCAGCATCTGAGGATGAATGGTGATGAGGATCCCGGTCGACGCCATGAGCGCGGTAATGGTCAGATAACCGAGCTGAGGTGGGCAATCGATGACGACCACGTCGTACTTGTCATCGACCTGCTTCAGAGCGCTGGCGATCCGCATGTAGAACAGCCGGCCGTCCTCACCTTTCTTGGAAGATATCGCCAGCGGCACGTCATACTCGTATTCCTGAAGAACCAGGTTTGCTGGCACGACATCCAGTCCGGGAATATTGGTCTGCTGGATGACATCGGCGATCGACTTGCGCTCGTCGTCAAAGCGAAGAGCCTCATAAAGAGACGCTGTATCATCAAGCTCCGGCTGTATCCCGAACAAGGAAGTCAGGGATGCCTGCGGGTCAAGGTCGACCGCCAGCACACGATGGCCGGTGAGGGCAAGATACTGAGCAAGGTGTGCGGCAGTGGTGGTCTTGCCGCTTCCGCCCTTGAAGTTTACGACAGAGACGACCTGCATCGGTTCGCCTTCCCGCCGTCTGGGGACGTAATACCGCTTGTCGGATTTCTTGTTGGCCTCAAGATAATCACGAAGCTCAAGCATCTGATCGGCCGTATAATAGCGGCGTCCGCCAACCGATTCTATTTCAGGCCCCTTGCCATCGGCATGGATCTGCCTGAGATGAGTCTGGGTTACGCCCATGAAGTCGGCAACCTCCGCAAGCTGAAACTTGCGCAGTCCCTTGCGGGCGTCCGGCGGATACTGCTGGCTGCGCAACATGTGCAACGCACTTGAGATCTTCGCCCCTTGTTGGGCGATCTCAATATCAAATCTGTTGGGCAACATACTGGTCATTTCGCGAACTATTTCCCCGGAGGTCTTCACTTTCGAAAAAATGGCTGGAATGCCATCATTTGCGAAACTATCTCCCGATTCCCTCCGAGCCGCAAGACATTTAAGATTAACAAGAGGTTAACGCCATCGCGCGGGAAAATGCTATCCCGCTCGATTTTTCTTTAATAATCGAGAGTTAACAAGCCAGAGGTTCTGCTGCGTTCTCGATCTGTTTATCTGTGAATCCTGCAAACCGATCTGGCCGCGTTGGGCGTGAAATGACCTGATCTCCCTAAACTCGGCGATAACCGCGGTGCGACTCACTCGCCAAACATTGCAGGATCCTCCAACTACCGCTCGATTCCGTTCCATGCTGACTTCTCCGCCAATCAACGACGACGGAGAAATTCATGCAGGTTTTCGCGCTCACCAAACCGCGGAATGTTCACGAAGCTCGACTCATCCAGCAACATCACCAGCTACGCGCTCGCGTTTTCGCGGAGCGGCTGGGCTGGGAGGTCGAGGTTGTAGACGGCCAGGAATCGGATGGGTTCGACACTATTGGTCCAACCTACGTGCTGGCCGTCTCCAACGCCGGCGATGTGAGTGGTTGCGCACGGCTCCTGCCGGCCACTGGCCCGACGATGGTGACGAACGTCTTTCCATCGCTTCTACCGAAGGGCGGACTGAACGCCCATCCCGCAATGATCGAGAGCTCCCGCTTCTGCGTTGATACCACCCTTGAGGAGGGCAGGGGATCGGGCTCGGTGCATGAGGTAACGCTGACCATGTTTGCGGGCATCATCGAGTGGTGCCTCGTGAACGCCATCACCGAGATCGTTACCGTGACCGACCTGCGGTTCGAACGCATTCTCAGCCGTGTCGGCTGGCCGCTTCGGCGCATTGGCGAGCCGAGCCGTATCGGAGTGACCATAGCTGTCGCTGGAGTCCTACAGGCGAACACGGAAGCGTTTCAGAGGCTGCGCCCGTCCAGCTATCGATCTCAAATCACCGGCCCTCTGGGCCAGGCAGCTTAAGGAGAAAGCCGTGAACCAGCTTCGCTCTCATCCTCGACTTGTCCGCAAGCTTCAGGAGGCGCTCGGCGATCAGCTCTGCGTCGCTCTCGATGATTCGACCGTGGTCGAAATCATGCTCAATCCAGACGGCAAACTATTCATCGAAAGGCTTGGCCATGGCGTGGCACCTGCAGGAGAAATGTCGTCTGCAGCGGCGGAAATGGTGATTGGAGCGGTGGCGCATGCGCTCCAATCCGAGGTCGATACCGAGCAGCCGATCGTCTCAGGCGAGTTGCCGATCGGAGGCCATCGCTTCGAGGGTCTTTTGCCGCCCGTCGTCTCGAAGCCGGCTTTCACCATTCGCCGTCGCGCCTCGCGCTTGATCCCACTTGAGGATTATGTGCGTTCCGGCGTGATGAGCGAACAGCAAGCGTTGACGATCCGCAGCGCAATTTCGTCCCGGCTCAACATCATCATCTCCGGCGGGACCGGCTCCGGCAAGACGACGCTCGCGAACGCCGTCATCAACGAAATCGTCAAGTCGGCGCCTGACGACCGCCTCGTCATCCTCGAGGACACAGCCGAGATCCAGTGCACAGCCGAGAACGCCGTCCTTCTCCACACAAGCGATACTGTCGATATGGCGCGGCTGTTGAAAAGCACGATGCGCTTGCGTCCCGACCGCATCGTCGTGGGCGAGGTCCGTGACGGCGCTGCGCTTACGCTGCTCAAGGCCTGGAATACTGGCCATCCGGGGGGCGTTGCCACAATTCACTCGAACACCGCCATGTCGGCGCTTCGTCGTCTCGAGCAACTGACTGCTGAGGCCAGCCAGCAGCCGATGCAAGATGTGATTGGAGAAGCGGTCGATCTCATCATCTCGATCGAGCGAACGGCAAGGGGTCGGCGCGTTCGCGACGTCATCCAGGTCGAGCGCTACGCCCACGGCGAATACGAAATAGAATCCGATGAGCTCACGGAAGAACAGGAGGCGCGCCATGTCGCGTAAAAACGCTGTTATCGCCGCAGCACTCCTTGCAGCGCCCATCATCTTAACGTCAGTGGCCCCGGCTCTCGCGAGTTCCGGCGGCGGCCTCCCGTGGGAAGGTCCGCTGCAACAAATCCAGGAATCGATTACCGGACCAGTCGCCGGCGCCATTGCGCTTGCGGCAGTGGCGATCGCCGGCGGCATGCTGATATTTGGGGGCGAACTCAACGATTTCGCTCGGCGGCTCGTCTACGTCGTGCTCGTCGCCGGCATTCTGCTCGGCGCGACCAACATCGTCGGTCTTTTCGGCGCCACCGGCGCCTCGATCGGGCTCTCCGACGTGCGAGCCACCTCCATCGATCCAAGCGGAGAAGGGGAGGGGGATAATGGCTGAGTCCTTATCCGGACTGCAACGCAACCGCATTCACCGTGCCCTGTCGCGCCCGAACCTTCTGATGGGTGCGGACCGGGAACTGGTGCTGCTCACCGGGCTTGCTGCCGTCATTCTGATTTTCGTGGTGCTGACGGCATATTCCGCCCTCTTCGGCGTTGCCGTCTGGATCGTCATCGTCGAGCTTTTGAGAATGATGGCAAAGGCAGACCCGCTGATGCGACAGGTCTACGTCCGCCATATCTCATACCGGCATTACTACAGGGCGACCTCCTCGCCGTGGCGCCGGAATTAAGGAGGAGAGATGGTCGCTCTCAAACGTTTCCGGGCTACCGGCCCATCCTTTGCGGATCTCGTCCCCTATGCCGGTCTGGTGGACAATGGCATCCTTCTGCTGAAAGACGGAAGCCTGACGGCCGGCTGGTACTTTGCCGGGCCGGATTCCGAAAGCGCGACCGACTGGGAGCGCAACGACCTGTCGCGGCAGATCAATACAATCCTGTCGCGGCTCGGGAGCGGCTGGATGATCCAGGTCGAGGCGGTACGCATTCCGACATTCGACTATCCGTCGGATGATCGATGCCATTTCCCCGATCCGATTACGCGTGCGATCGACGCCGAGCGACGGGCACATTTCGCGCGCGAGCAGGGGCATTTCGAAAGCAAGCACGCGCTCGTCCTCACTTATCGGCCGCTCGAGTCCAAGAAAACGGCGCTCAGCAAATACATCTACTCGGACGAGGAGAGCCGTAAGAAGACCTATGCCGATACGGTGCTCTTCATCTTCAGGAACGCGGTCCGCGAGATCGAGCAGTACCTTGGCAACACGCTTTCGATCAGGCGGATGGAAACGCGGGAGGTCTTAGAGAGGGGAGGGGAGCGGGTCGCACGTTACGACGAACTGCTGCAATTCGTTCGATTCTGCATCACTGGCGAGAATCATCCGGTCCGCCTCCCGGAAGCGCCCATGTACCTCGATTGGATCGCGACGGCTGAGCTCGAGCATGGCCTGACCCCAAAGGTTGAAAGCCGCTTCCTCGGCGTCGTCGCGATCGACGGCCTGCCGGCTGAGAGCTGGCCGGGGATCCTGAACAGCCTCGATCTCATGCCGCTCACCTATCGCTGGTCTTCGCGCTTCATTTTCCTCGACGCACAGGAGGCCAGACAGAAACTGGAGCGTACCCGCAAGAAATGGCAGCAAAAGGTGCGGCCATTCTTCGACCAGCTCTTTCAGACGCAAAGCCGTTCGGTCGACCAGGATGCCATGACCATGGTGGCCGAGACCGAAGACGCCATCGCGCAGGCTTCGTCGCAGTTGGTCGCCTACGGCTACTACACGCCCGTCATCGTTCTCTTCGATCACGATCGAGAAGCACTGCAGGAAAAGGCAGAGGCCATCCGCCGGCTGATCCAGGCGGAAGGCTTCGGGGCGCGGATCGAAACGCTCAACGCGACCGACGCTTTTCTCGGCAGCCTCCCGGGCAACTGGTACTGCAACATCCGCGAACCGCTGATCAACACCAGCAATCTTGCCGATCTCATCCCGCTCAACTCGGTCTGGTCGGGCAACCCGGTCGCCCCATGCCCATTCTATCCGCCGAATTCGCCACCGCTAATGCAGGTGGCGAGCGGTTCAACCCCGTTCCGGCTGAATTTGCATGTCGACGATGTCGGTCACACGCTGATTTTTGGGCCAACCGGCTCGGGCAAGTCGACGCTGCTGGCGCTGATCGCCGCGCAGTTCCGACGCTACGAACGGGCCCAGATCTTCGCCTTCGACAAGGGGAACTCGCTCCTGCCGCTCACGCTCGCCGCAGGCGGCGATCACTATGAGATCGGTGGCGACGCTCAAGAGGAGGTAAAGGCGCTAGCCTTCTGCCCGTTATCGGACCTCACCAGCGATGCAGATCGGGCATGGGCTACCGAATGGATAGAAATGCTGGTCGCCCTGCAGGGTGTTACCATCACCCCCGATCATCGCAACGCGATCTCGCGCCAGATCGGATTGATGGCCAGCGCAGCCGGACGGTCGCTATCGGACTTCGTCAGTGGCGTGCAGATGCGCGAGATCAAGGACGCGCTTCATCACTACACGGTCGACGGCCCGATGGGTCAGCTTCTCGACGCGGAACAGGACGGCCTGTCGCTCGGCGCGCTCCAGACTTTCGAGATCGAGCACCTGATGAACATGGGCGAGCGCAATCTTGTGCCGGTGCTTACCTACCTGTTTCGGCGCATCGAAAAACGACTCGACGGTTCCCCGAGCCTGATCGTTCTCGACGAAGCCTGGCTGATGCTGGGACATCCGGTGTTTCGCAGCAAGATCCGCGAATGGCTGAAGGTGCTGCGCAAGGCCAACTGCGCCGTCGTGCTTGCCACGCAATCCATCTCAGACGCCGAGCGCTCCGGAATTATCGACGTGCTGAAGGAATCCTGCCCGACGAAAATCTGCCTCCCGAATGGCGCCGCCCGGGAACCCGGAACCCGCGAGTTCTACGAACGGATCGGCTTCAACGAGCGGCAGATCGAGATCGTTTCGAATGCAATCCCCAAGCGGGAATATTACGTCGTCACGCCTGAGGGCCGGCGGCTGTTCGATATGGCACTCGGCCCCGTGGCGCTCAGCTTCGTCGGCGCCTCCGGCAAGGAAGATTTGAAGCGTATCCGCACGCTCAGTTCCGAACATGGCCGCGACTGGCCGCATCTTTGGCTTGAAATGAGAGGAGTTCACGATGCCGCATCGCTGCTCAACTTCGAATAGATTGGTCGCTGGTATGGCGGCGGTCGTCTTGACGATCGGCGCTGTCATGCCCGCGGACGCCGGCACGGCCACCGGGGCGGCGACAGAATGGACGCAGGTCCTCAACAATGGCGAGCTCGTATCGCTTGTTGGCCAATCCGGCGAGCAAATCCAGAACCAACTCACCCAGATCAGCCAGCTCGCGCAACAGATCGAAACGCAGCTGAATATCTACCAGAACCTGCTGCAGAACACCGCTACCCTTCCGTCGCACATGTGGGGGCAGGTCGAAAGCGACCTCAATCGGTTGCGCAGCATCGTCGACCAGGGCCAGAGCATCTCGTTTTCCATGGGCAATGCCGATGACGTGCTGCAGCAGCGCTTCCAAAGCTACTCAAGCCTCAAAACCAACCTGCCAGACAATGCTTCTTTTTCGACGACATATCAGTCCTGGTCGGACACCAACCGGGACACGATCGCCAGCACACTGAAGGCGGCAAGCCTGACGTCCGAGCAGTTCGATAGCGAGGAGGGCACGATGTCCTCACTGCGGTCGATGTCCGAGACCGCCGACGGGCAGATGAAAGCTCTGCAGGTCGGACACGAAATCGCTGCGCAACAAGTCGCGCAGATGCAGAAACTTCGCGGCCTTGTCTCCCAACAGATGACGATGATGGGAACCTGGCTGCAGACCGAGCAAACCGACAAGGATCTTGCCCAGGCGCGGCGCGAGAAATTCTTCAGCGGGACTGCGCCTTCCACGTCAGGCGGCGAAAAGATGAAGGTGGAATGGTGAGAACGAAATTGATCCTCCTCGCGATCGCAGCGTTCGTGGCGGCCGGCAGTGCCGGCATCTGGTTCCTCATCTCCGAAAAGCTGGCTGCACAGCAGCGCCATGAACAGTTCTTCGGCACCTCCACGAAGTATCCGACCTCTGGCGGCGAAAAGATGAAGGTCGAGTGGTGAGCAGATGACGGTGATATCATTTCAGCGGCTCAGGGGAGCGATGCTACTTACGACCCTCTGCGTGCTGGCAGCCCAGCCGGCGCTTGCCCAGGAAGGTTCGGTGCTGACATCATTGCAGAGCCAGATCACGACGGCTGCAAAGGGGTGGGAAACGACCGTCATGGATGCGGCCAAATCCCTGTTCTGGATCCTGGCGACGATCGAGATCGGCATCGCCGCCGTCTGGCTGGCAATTCAGGCCGCATCGCTCGACAGTTGGTTCGCCGAGCTTGTCCGCCGGATCATGTTCGTTGGTTTCTTCGCCTTCGTGTTGGCACAAGGCCCTACCTTCGCGAAGGCGGTGGTCGATAGTCTGTTTCAGATTGGCGCCGGTGGGGGAACTGCCTCGCCGGCCGACGTTTTCAATGCCGGACTCGCGGTTGCAACAAAGATGTCCGGAAAGATTCAGTTCGGTCTTTTCGAGGACAATGCGTTGGCGATCTCGGCCGCTTTTGCCATGGTCGTCGTGGTCATTTCGTTCTCACTCGTTGCTGCGATCTTCGTTTCCGTCATGGTCGAAATGTATATCGGCCTGCTCGCCGGAATGATCATGCTGGGGCTTGGCGGCTCGTCCTACACGAAGGACTTCGCGATCCGATATCTGATTTATGCCTTTTCGGTGGGGATGAAACTCATGGCGCTCGTCATGATTTCTCGTATCGGATCAGAAGTTCTCATAGGACTTGCAAACCAACCTGACATTGGAGACCAGTTCCAGACTGCCCTTGCGATCGCCGGTATCGCCGTTGTGGTCTTCATTATCGCCATCTACGTTCCGAACATCATGCAGGGTGTTGTTCAGGGGGCGTCCGTCTCGGGCGGGATGGAGGCGATCAGGCATGGTGGTCAGGCCGCATCGTTTGCGACGGGAGCAGGGTTCCTCGCGGCTGGCGCTGCCGGTGCGGGATTTGCGGCGGCCCAAACCGCGCGGGCCGCGGGGTCATCCGTTGCAGGTGCCATGCTTCGAGGATTTGGTGCAGGGATCGGGTCAGCAGGAAAAGCGGCGGGCTCGGCTGCCAAGGAGAAGGCGATCGGCTCTCCCGGCGCCTACGCCGGGTCGATCCTCGGTCTTGCCAATTCCAAGCTTGATCAGGCGCGCAGTGGGCACAGCGGACCAAAACCGCCTCCCGAACGCAAAGACTAACAGTAATCAGAAAGTGATCGATCGATGGCAGCGAACCGCGCCCCCGAAAACCCCTATCTTGCCGCGCGCCAGGAATGGAACGAGCGATACGGCTCCTATGTGCAGGCGGCCGCGGGATGGCGCATCGTCGGCATCCTCGGCCTGACTATGGCGGTGATCGGCTTCGGGTACGCGATGTATCTCAGCACCCAGGTAAAGCTGGTTCCCTATATTGTCGAGGTCGATAAACTCGGGACCGCGGTGACCGCCGGCTATCCTCAGCAGATCGAATATGCCGACGTTCGGGTGGTGCGCGCCACGCTCGGCAATTTCGTCACCAGCTTCCGTTCGATCACGCCGGATGCCGTCGTGCAAAAGCAATATATCGATCGAACCTACGCACTTCTTCGGACATCGGACCCCTCGACAGAGAAGATCAACGCCTGGTTCCGCGGTAACTCGCCATTTGAAAAGGCGAAGTCCTCGACCGTTGCGATCGAGGTCAACAACATCGTCGCGCTCTCAAACCAGACTTATCAGATCGACTGGACCGAATACGAACGCGATCGCAAGGGCAAGGAAATCGGCACTCGCCGGTTTCGCGGGATCGCAACGGTGACGATTACCGCACCGCAGGACGAGGCGACCATCCGGTTCAATCCCATCGGTCTGTATGTCCGGGATTTCGACTGGACAGCACAGCTTTAAGGGCAGGGGTTTCTCAATGCACAGGACAAAATTATTCGCGGCCGCTGGCTGCCTAGGCGCACTCGTCTTCGTGAGCGGCGCGCAAGCACAGAGCATGACGAACAACGAGGTGAAGGGTACGAACATTTCAAGGAAGTGGCGCGGTACACCCGGCTTGGTCACGACCGGCCCGGACGGCAAGGTCATCTTCCTCTTCGGCGAGACGCAGCCGTCGGTCGTCTGCTCGCCGCTGCAAGTTTGCGACATCGAGCTCCAGGGGGGCGAAATCGTTCGCGATGTTCTGGTAGGCGATACCGTGCGCTGGAAGGTCGAGCCGGCGACATCAGGCGCCACTGGCGGGCAGGCTATCCACCTGATCGTCAAGCCGTCGGAGGCTGGTCTCGTCACTTCGATGGTGGTCACGACTTCACGGCGCACCTATCACATCCAGCTGAAATCGCATCCGAGCCAGTACATGGCCCGTATCGGTTTCGAGTATCCCGAGGACGTGTCAACCAAGCTTGCCGATATCAACTCGCGACTGGAGACCGGAGGCATTCCTGGCGCCGCACCCGACAGGCTGAACTTTTCTTACTCCATAAGCGGCAGTGCCCCCTGGAAGCCGAAGAGGGTCTATTCGGATGGCACCAAGACCTACATCCAGTTCTCAAGGTCGATCTCCAGCCAGGATGCGCCGGTTCTTTTCGTCGTCAGCGGCGGCCAGAACCGCATCGTTAATTACCGGATGAAGAACGACATGATGATCGTCGACTATGCGGTCGACAAAGCAATCCTCGTCTCCGGCGTCGGCTGGCGCCAGCAGAAAATCACCATTCGGCGGGGAGGCTGACCCATGCGCAAGCGTATCGCCATCATCATCGCCACCGCCATGCTTTCCGGCTGCCAGACGGCCGAGGACGGGCTGACCACGAGCTCGACGCCCACCACCCTGACAGGACCGGCCGCAAGCGCGATTGCTGGCGACATGGCAAGCCGGCTTGCCGAGCAGATCGGTCCTTCAGGCACGACAACCATCAAGATGGAGAAGGACTCATCGGACTTTGCGGCGGCACTCGAGGCGGCGCTGAAAGGATGGGGCTATGCGGTGATCACTGACGGCAAGGCCGGACAGGACGTGAAACCCGTCGAGCTCGCTTATTCGATCGACGGCGTCGACGGCCAAGTGCTTGCAAGGCTCTCGACGCCATCCATCGCGCTTGGCCGGGCCTATACGGCGACGCCTGCGGGTGCCGTGCCGGCAAGCCCGCTCTCGATCATGCAGCGCAATTGAGGGGAGGCGAGCATGGTCCAATCTCTGCAACTGGGCACCTCCAGCCAGGCCGAAGATCAGAAGGGTATGCGCCGCCTCAATCGGCTGCCGATCATCATCGCCATCGTCATCGTCGCGCTCTTCGTCGGCGTCGTCGTCATCGGGCTTTCGTGGCGCGGGCTTCCTTTCAATCGCAACAATGACCTCGACAGTGCCTCGAATACTCCCGCGACGAACTTCGGCGACCAACTCAAGCGTGGTGTCACCGACGGCATCATTGGCGATCCGGAACAACGCGAAGTGTTCCAGCCGACACCTGCCGTCGAACAGAAGGTCAAGAAGGAAACCGCCGTTGCCGACCCCACGCCGACACAGCGAGAGGAGCGGCGCCCGAGACTTGAATCGGAGGCGGAATGGAAAGCGCGGCTGAAACGGGAGCAGGATGAACAGTATATCCGTGAAGCGCAACGCCAGCGCATGGCCCGGCTGCAGGCGCGGGCGACAGCCTTGGACTCGCCGTTGAAGGTGGATATTTCCGATGTCGAGAAGGCCGCCAATGCCTCCACAGACACGAACCGACAGACGACGACTGCCAACAGCGCCTCGGACCTCTATGCCACTGCGATGAAGTCCGGTCTGATGGGAGAGAACGTCGATCCTAACGCGCAGACCTCGAAGGAGGATTTCTTCAATCAGGACATCAAGGATCTTGGTTATCTACCGAACCGGGTCGTGCCGCAGATGTCCGCCTACGAGCTCAAGCGCGGCTCCGTCATTCCAGCGACCTTGATCACCGGTCTCAACTCCGACCTTCCCGGACGGCTCACGGCGCAGGTGAGCCAGAACGTCTACGACAGCGCCACCGGTTACCGCCTTCTGATCCCGCAGGGGGCAAAACTGTTCGGCCGCTACGATTCCAAGGTTTCCTTCGGTCAGGAACGCGTCCTCGTGGTCTGGACCGATCTCATTTTCCCGAATGGATCGACGCTGCAAATCGGCGGCATGGCTGGCACGGATGCCGAAGGCTATGGCGGCTTCAAGGACAAGGTCGATCGCCATTTCTGGCGCACATGGAGTTCGGCCGCGCTCATCGCATTGATTGGAACAGGGATCGACATGTCGATGCCGCAAAGCTCGACGCTCGCAACACAGGAGACCGCCTCGGATGCGGCTCGCCGCAACTTCGCGGAATCCTTTGGGAGGGTCGCCGAGCAAACCATCTCGAAAAACCTGAATGTGCAGCCGACCATCCAGATCCGCCCCGGCTACAAGTTCAATGTGCTCGTTGACCAGGATATTATATTTCCGTCGGCCTAAAGCAGAAACTGACGAACATAGTCCGACAGCTTCGCCGCCATTTCACCCGCTGGCATGCCCCCCATGCCGGTGCAACATTGCAATCCCCGCAATAACTTTCCTACAATTGTCATCTTTTTAGTTCAAAGGGACTTGAAACTTGCCTTTTCGCAGGTAGTGCTAGACGTACACGGCTAAAGGGACTGCTTCCTGGCTCTCCCGTATCGTGGGTTGCATCGAGATGCCTGTGGCTGATTATGGCTATGACCTGGCCGCCGGGCGGCGAGGCCGTTCGAGCGTCTCGATGTGCCAGATCATGACCGACCGACAGGTCGATAAGACAGGAGAAACGCTGGTGGATGGAGAATTTCGCTCGCTCGTCGACATGTTGGAAGCTGCGCAGGACGAGCTCACGATCAAAGGTGCCATGAAGCGCTTCGCACGGTCCTGCGGCTACGAACGGTTTGCCTATCTTCAAAAGGAAGGCGCCCAGATCAAGACCTTCAACACCTATCCAAAGCCTTGGGAACGCATCTATCTCTCGGCCGACTACTCCAATATCGATCCAGTGGTGACGCAGGCGAAACGGAAAGGCGATATATTTTTTTGGACGGCGGACGATTGGAGACCACGCGGCTCGTCTGAGCTCAGAAGGTTCCGCGATGGGTCCATCGAGCATGGGATCCGTTGCGGTGTGACTATTCCAGTGGAAGGCAGCTACGGCACTTCAATGATGCTGACCTTCGCGTCCTCCGAAAGAAAAGTGGACCAACCGGTTGCCTTTGACCCGAAGAGGGCAGTGCAATTGGTGATGATGATCCACTACCGGCTAAAGATGATCGGAGGCAAGACCGCACTCAATCCAAAGCAGGCGTTGTCGCCTCGTGAAATGGACTGCTTGATCTGGGCGGCCAAGGGGAAGAATACACTCACAACAGCCAATCTGGTCGGCATTGCCTTCCGAACTGTCCAGCATCATCTCGATAAAGCCCGTGGGAAACTCGGCGCTGAGTCGGTGCCACAACTCGTGGCGATCGCCAAGGATCGGGGTTTGCTGCCTCCTAGCTAGCCTTCATCATCGACCGGTACGTCCGGCACGAAACCAAGTGCGTCGAGCATATCCGAAAGCTCATCCTGCTGAGCTGCGGCCCTTTTCTGGCGCGCGAAATGCTCTTCCTGAAGGGTCACCAAGACCGAGTTGGCGATTGAAGGATCCTCGCTTGCGCGTATCCATTCCTCGTAAACCTCCTGGTCGGCAGCGAGGAGACGGCGATGTTCGCGAATGGCGGACACGGTGAGTTCCTCCAACTCCGCCTTATCCATCAAATCGTATCGAGGTTTCGTCTGATCTCCTTCGGCTTGCGAGGAGCCCGCATCTTGCATTTCTTTTCCTTCCCAGATCGATGGATTGGCACGACCGCTCCATATTCGCGTTCGCGTCTCTTGTCTCCTATGTCAGACGATCCTCTTGAAGAGTAAACATCTGATCATCCGGCAATATCACAGGCTTGGACGAATCGGAACTATAGTTCCTAGAACAATAGTTCCGATTCTGGTTCCGCTGACGTCATGGATCTCAACGAGGTCATGGCGAGCAATTTGCGTCGAATACGTCATGGCAAGAAACTGACGCAGGAGGAGCTGGCCCATCGCACAGGCCTAAGCACACGCCATATCGGCGCCATCGAGCGCGCCGAGATGTCGGCGACCCTCACGGTTCTTGGCCAGATCTCTGAAGCGCTAGATGTCGACCCAAGGGAGTTCCTGGCGAAAACAAGCCCGACCTGACGGTATCGACGCTTATCAGATTCCGGATCGCCAACCCGTCGTAAAGTTTAGCGCATTCATCATCTCGAAACTGTTGCACCACTGAACACCGAGATCCTTGCAAACGTCGGGAATGCGGCGATTTGCGCGCTTCGCGCTCGGCTTCGACGCCTCGACCGTCACGACGGTTCGATCAGCAGGCTGCGCCATCGCATAGGCAATCAGAAAGGGATCCCGACCGATCTCGATGACTTCCGCGTCGTTCAAATCCGGCGCGTATTTTTCGATGACGGCCTGCACCAGCGCCGGATCGACATCTTCATCGAGCCTGAGGCTGTCGTAGTTGTCACCCTCGCCCAACCATCGACCGATCTCCGAACCCTCGGTGATTTCCTCGAGGATCTCGACGGGAATTTTGATCTGGCCGGTATTCCCCATATGAACCAGCCAATCCCAGAATTCCGGAAACCGGCCGATCGGGTAGTACAGATTGTGGGCGGTGATGAGAACGTTCGCGTCGAGGAGATGCACGGCTTCTCCTTACGCCGCGCTATCTGTAAGGGAATAAACGTTGCTGGCCCTGACACCGAGGATCGCAGCTGCCTTGGAAGGAGACAACGCGCCCTCCGCCAGCATTCGCTTGGAGAGTTCGACGAGCCGATTGCCGAGCTTGTGGCGCTTGACCGTATAGTAACTTGGCCCGCCCTCGTTTTCCCGGGCGCGATCGCGCTGCGCGGCTCGGTTTCTCAGCCACTGCTGGCGGAACAGCGTCGTCACCGTGGACCAGGTTTCCTGGTCGATGATGCCTTCGCGATAGAGTTTGTAGGCGACCATGGAATGGCTGACTTGGCGAGCTTCCGCGATCGCGGAAATCCGCCCCATAACCTGCTCCTGCGACGCACCGAAGAGGGAAGGCTCCTGCGCAATTTCTGCCGTAGGCAGTAGGATGCGCCCGGCAACATCGTTGCAGAACGTCTCGATCGCGCTCGCCGGCCGTCCGCCGCTGACGCCGGTTTGGCCCAGCCAGATATGTGCGAGCTCGTGCAGAAGCGTGAATGACCACGCCTGCTCGCTGTCCTGATCGTTAATCACGACGAAAGGGGCAATAGGATCGGCGAACGCAAACCCCCTGAAGAGTTCGACATTCAGCGTGCTGTGATGACTGCCGAGATTGCCGATAAGGAGCACGAAGACGCCAGCCGCTTCAGCGCGTTCGCGAAGATAGGCGAACCCTTTGGGCGTTCCCCGGCCGTTACCGTGCCGGAACGTCTGCAAGTCGAACGCCAGGCGCGTCCGGATCGCCGTTGCCAAAGCCTCGGCCCCTTGCCCTTGGTCGAACGAGCCAACGAAATCGAGTGGGGTGGCCTCGTCCTCGGTTTCGAGCACGGCTCTGACCATTTCCTGACGTGCGCGAACTTCACGCAGCAGCGTATCGACCAATGCCGCATCGCGCTTTGCAAACTCGGCCGGCAAGGTGCGAAAATCCTCGCCGCGCGCGGCCACCGAAGGCGGCTCTGCCAAATAGAAGGTCAACAGGGGCCTGCGATATTGCGCAGCCATTTTCAAAAGCATCGGCCGCGTCGGCTCGCTATCCCCCGCCTCAAGCATGGCCAGGCGATCGCTGCCCGCTACACCGCGAGCCTCGCCAAGACCGACTTTCTCAGCGGCATCCTCGAGATTGAGTCCCGCGGTTTCGCGGGCCCAACGAAGGATCGATGGATTGACCTTAGGCACTCTTTTCCCCTGTTCGAAGCAGGCGATACTCGGATTGATATGATCATGCAATCATTACGAAAGATATAGGAACTGCGGACCCATGGACGAGGATACCACTTTCCGATGGCGCTCTTCCTCTTGAAGAAAGCCGTTTCACCCAGCGCAGTGCGCCTATTTTTGCCCACCGATCCGCGACAGATCGATCCGCATCCCTGCGGCACCGACTTCCCTCCCGTCCAGGGGTTCGGCATCGATCGGTGGAGGCTCTTCCACATTCACAGTATCGGTCTCCTTGCCGACGGTCCGATCGCGCTGATTTGCGATAGCGCCGCCCGGATCCTCCGCCTGAAAGACACTCACGCCCTCGAACTCGCCGGTCTTCCAGGCATAGACGGCATCCTCGAAGATCTGGGGGAAGACATCGTCGCTCTTCGGATTGCCGTACCACTTGGCGACAATCCGCAAGACTTTGGCAAACATGGCCGTCCCCTTGCGGAGGTTTTCGCAAGCATCGACGAGATCTGGCTTCAGATCAGCCGCGTCCTTCACGCCGACGCCAGCCGGAAACTGCGTCAGGCCGACACGCACCACTGCCTGGCCGACATACTGCCGGATGATCGCCATTGCCTCGTCAGGCGATGTCGCCTTCGGGACGAGGATCAAGCGGCCACCCGATTTGACAGTGACGGCAAGTGGGTCATTCGAGCCTGCAGCGGTCACGAACTGCGCTACGATCGCGGGCTTCAGCGAATGGTCGGCGCATTGTTGAATTAGAGCAGCATCGAGCATTGCGGGCTCCTTGGAACTCATGTGTTGAAGGAAAAAATGATGGGTTTGTCGAACAGACGCGCCCAGGCTTGCGTGCTCGCGCGCTGGATAGCCACGATGGATGTGCCCTTGGTCCACCAGCCATTGCCGACGGCGACGATGACGTCCGGACCGTGCAGCATGGATTGGAGAATGGGCCAGACAATCAGTTGCTCGTAGCAGATAAGGGGTGCTGCCCGACTGTCGGCAACGGCCACGACCGGATTGGCGAAGAAGTGCGCCCCCGCGCCGCCGCTCTCACCAAGCAAGGGACGCCAAGGTTGCCACATCGAGCCTGGCACAGGCATGCGCTCGCGATAAAGGAGCCGAGCCCCGTCGCCTGAGATGGCGATCAGAACGTTATCGTATCCGCCCGCACCGACAACTGCGGCGCCGGCGATAATGGAGATGTCAGTGCCCTGCAGAGACTTTACCCAGAGCCGCCCGACGGTCGGAGTCCAGAAGCCCAGAGCGCTTTCGGGAAGAACAATGGTGCGGGTGCCGCCGGATGCCCGATCCGTCACCGTGGCAATCAGATCACGGTGACGCTCAATGCTGGCGTCGCGCCCCAGCGACGCGCCCATTTGGAGGTCGACCCCTTGCCAGGATTCCGGTAGGTTCGGTTCGTCCCAAGTTGCGGCGGACCACATCCAAAAGCCTACCAGGACAATCGCGACAGCCGGCCACATGCGGGTTACGAGGCCCATGATCCCGGCTGTCGCAGCAACCAGCCCCCACCATCCCCATCCCGGAAACAGCACGCCCGCGGCGGTGATCGGATGAGCCCAGCCGGTGATGCCGAATGGCGGAACGGCCATCAGAACCGCTGCCAGGAGATAGCGGCGCGGACGAGCACCCGTCTTCTTCGTCCAGAGGACGGTATGCACGATGACGAAGCCGGCGGACGCACAGAGCCAAAGCAATAATCCCGGCCAGAGGTCGGAGGAATAGAAGGTCGCAACGCCCTGCGGCAATCCCCGGGAAGCGGCCAGGAAATAGCCGGCTGAGACAACCGCGGCTGTCAGCCTCGTTCGCGCAAACGCCCAGAGGACCGGAAATGTGAAAGCGACCGGAAGAAGGAGTATGTAGCCACTCCACGCAAGTGTTCCGGCGACGATGGATGCGGCAATCAACAGCGTTGCCCGCACCTTGTCATGGCGCATAGGTGAGAACCTCTTGCGCAAGACCGAGGATACCGGAAGCGGGCAGGGGACCGAAATAGCGGGAGTCATAGGAGCCAGCGAATGGTGAGTGGAGAAAGAGGCTTCCCGCCGGCACGACGCCGCCGGCAAACGGCGTCATTGGCCGACCTTTGCCGTCCCACTCTGCCAGCCTCGAAAAGGGAAGCTTTCGCCCGTCGACCGTCACGTGGGCGCCGATTTCAACACTCTGGCCGGCGATGGCAATGACCGTTTTGATGAGAGGCGCGACGCCGCCAGGGCAGGTGCCGACACGGAGATAGCCGCGCTCTCGCGCCTCGCGCATGACAGGCGTTTGCGGAGGGCAGATGAACACGAGATCGCCGGTCGACGCCGGCCGGTCAAGCGCCACGATACGCCAGAGGCCGATCGGTTCACTCGGTGTCAGGTTGATGCGATATCCGCCCACGATTGCGGCAGCAACGCCGCCGCCAACGATGGACGCCGCCAAGGCTAAGAGCACGACAGCATGCGCCCTTTGAGCGCGGCGCGTCCCAAACGCAAACGCGGATGTCTTCATTTGAGCGAGAGCCCCTGGCTCTTGGCCTGACGCAGCGTCTCCGCTTGCTTCAGCGCCTCGGTCGTGCGCTCGCGCGCGACGAGTTGCTGCACCGTCCGCATCGAATTCCACGCCGATTGCACCTCCGCTTTCTGTACGGCCGTCATTCCCGAAGTGACGGTGTTGAAGGTCTGCCCACTCGGGTCCTTCGCAGCAAGCGACAGGAAGGTTCGCTCGCCGAACCGCTCCGATACGGCCTTGGCGAAACCTTCCAGTTCCGCCTTCACCATTTTGTCGGCGAGCGCAAATTCGAGGCCGGCGGGCAGATCGTTCCGGTCGATCGCGTCGCGAACGCGTTCCAATGTTTGTTTTGCGTTTGGCGACAGTGCGGGAATGTCGATCGAGACCTTCAAGCGGGCAGCACGTTCTTCGACCTCGAACTTACGTTCCGCCTCCGCCCGCTGGCGCAGATAGCGCTCCAAGTTGCGGGCAAGCGCCGGCGCATTCGTTTGTGCCTTTTCTCGCTCCTGCTTGTGAGAGCGGCTGGCGAGGATCCCGGTCTTGCCCTTGAGCGCGCCGAAGCTTTCGGGCTCCGACCCGAGCTTGGTCAACGTGGATTTCGCAACGGTCTCGTCCTTCAGCATCGCGTCGACATTGATTGCCTTGAAGGCGCTTTCCGGCTGCGCGTAGACGATGTGGAAGCGGGTCGAGACCTCCTCCCATTGCTTCTTCAAGCCTGGATCGGCGGCGACCTTGTCCTCGATCGCCTGGTCGACCGATTTGGCGAAGGTTGTGATGCCCGAGACCATCGGCTTTGCCTCCTTGGTACTGTTTTGGGTTGGGGACTGCGCGGCGCCGCGGACGAGCCCGAGCTTGCCGGCGACGGCGGCGAGGCGGGCGCCGAGATTGGCAAGTTTTTGCTTTTGGCTGACGACCCATTCCAGCCGGTCGCGAAGCAGAGTTCGGGCGACGTTGACGAGATTGAGACCGCGGGCTTCGGCAAAACGAAGCGCCTGACGGTAGAAGTCACTTTTCTTGTAATCGAGAGTCGTTTCCTTCGCGTTCCGCCGCGACAGGATCGGGATCAACCCGCCGTTCTTGGCGAAGGATCTGCGACCGTAATAGACGGCCAAGTCCTCACGATGACGGGTCATGGCGACATAGGTGAGATGGCGGTCCAGCGAAAGCGAAGCGAGCACTTTCACCCGGTCGACGGTCGCGCCCTGGCTCTTGTGGATGGTCGTGGCATAACCGTGGTCGAGGTTGTTGTAGAAGCGCTGTTCGACCAGCACCTGGCGGACATTCTCCCCATCGCCGATCAGCGCGGTGATCCGTCCCGGCTTCGCTTCGACGACCTTGGCCAGCATGCCGTTCTTGACGCCCAGTGATCCCTCGTTCTTGAGGAAAATGATCTGGTCGCCGACGGCGAAGTTGCGTTCACCGTCCGCGGTCTTGAACATGGTTCCCTGATCGAGAACCCCGCGTTCAATGAGTTTGATGCGCGCCATCTGGTTGAGCATGCGCACGTCCCGGCGCAGATGAGCGAGGATCAGCGACGTCTTCGCCGGATCGTAATCGCGGTCCCAGGCGGTGATCAGGTTGTCGACGGCCTCGGCCTTGAGATCCGATCCTATTATCTTGCCGTTGGCGCGGTAGGCATCGACCGCCCTGCCGACCTTGCCACGCGCGAGATCGAGCGAGGCATCGCGCATCCATTGCTGGCGCTGGCGATAGATGGTTTCGAGCTCCGCATAGCCGATGCGATCGGCAATGGCGCGGAAGGCAGCACCTGCCTCGATCGGTTGGAGTTGCTCGGGATCGCCGACGAGAACGAGCTTGGCGCCGGCCTTCGTCACCGCTTCGACGAACAGCGCCATCTGCCGCGACGACACCATGCCGGCTTCATCAAGGACGAAAACCGTCTTGCTATCGAACTGATCACGGCCTTGGTTCCATCGGAGCTCCCAGGACGCAAGCGTTCGAGAGATGATGCCCGCTTCTTTCTCCAGACCCTCGGCGGCCTTGCCGGCAAGTGCTGCACCGACAACACGATAGCCTGCCGCTTCCCAGGCCTCGCGCGCGGCCTTCATCATCGTCGTCTTGCCGGCGCCGGCGCGGCCGATCACGGCGGCGATCCGCTCGGGTCCGGCCACATGCTCGATCGCCGTCTTCTGCTCATCCGACAGACGCTCATGGCGCGCAAATGTCGCGGCCAACACTGCGTCGCGAACGCCATGTGACGACCGCTGGGACAGCCAGACCGCTCGATTGGCCATCTCGGATTCGATCCGGATCATGTCGCGCGTCGTATACTTGGCCGGCACTCGGATACCGCTGGCAAGGTCGATCCGCTCGCGCTCGATGCGGAAGGTTTCAGGGTGGAGGATGATCCGAACCATCAGGGTTTGGAACAGCCCCGCGTCATCGACGTAGCGGTGAAGGATCTTGGCGACGTCACGCTCGTCGAAGACGCTCTTTTCGCGCATGATCAGGTCTAGGACAAGTTTGGGGCTCCGCTCGATCCGTCTCGCATTCTCGGCCCTTCGTGCGTCCTGCAATTCGAGGCGCTCGAGCTCGATCGGCTTTGAAGCAAGGTCGGATTTTCGCTCGATCGCCTTGGTCCCAACACCAAGATGGATAGTCGGTTCGAGATCGATCCCTTGCTTTTCGAAGGACCGTCCGTCGACGCGAAGGTCGAGGCCGGCAAGCGCCAGATGCCGATTCTGGCAGGCGAACCAGCCATCGCGAAAGGCGTTGAAATCGTAGATGCTGCCGGCCCAGAGCTCGTAGACGATCTTGCCGGTGTCGTTGCGGATAAGGTTGCCGTCCGGTCCAAGCACCGCGACCTTCTTGGCGCCAAAACCGTCCTCGGTCAGCGGCCGCAAGGTTGTCATCAGATGCACATGCGGATTGCCCGGTGCGTCGTGATAAACCCAGTCCGCTACCATCCCCTTCGACGTGATGTGCCGCTCGACGAAATCCCGCACCAGCGCGATGTTCTGCTCGGCGGTCAACTCGATCGGCAGGGCGATCGTCACATCCTTGGCGAGCTGCGCATCCGAGCGCTTCTCGAAATCTTCGACCATGTTCCAGAAGGCTTCGGACACGCCCGAAACCGAGCGGTCTGATATCATCTTGCGCAGCCATTCCGGCGCATCGGCGGGGATGACGAACTCTTCATGCAGCAATCCCTGCTTGCGCGTGTAGTCGATTATCCGCGCCTCGCGCTCGAACTCCATTTTGGCGCAGTGCCGGTAAGCCGCCGATAGCACGGCGCTGCGGCCGGAGCCACGGGCGACGACGCTGACGGAGAAATGGGGGACGGCCACGGCGGAATTCTTTCCCGATTGCGAACGAAATCAACAGGTTCGTCGAGAGCGGCAGACCGCCAGGGGCCTTGAGCAAGGGCGTCGCGTCAGCGACGTATAATTGCGCCCTTCGGATCCGCTCCTTCGGAACGGCCGGGATCATTCACCAAAGCATCGCCGCTGGCGATTGCATGATCCACCTAGTGCGTCCCGCACCGCGATCGGAAAGACTGAGCTCCGTATCACGCGCATTCTCACCAAGGAGACATCGGGAAATGAAGAAGCCATCCTCAAAGATCCGAGACGAAATCGCCAAGCTGCAGGAGCAGCTCAAGGCCGCCGAGACCCGTGAGGCGGAGCGCATCGGCCGGATCGCGCTCAAAGCCGGCCTCGGCGAGATTGAAGTCGACGAGACAGAGCTGCAGGCGGCCTTCGAGGAACTGGCGACACGGTTTCGCGGAGGAAAGGCCGCTACGACCGGAGGGAAGAAGGGGGGGAACGCGGGAGAAAGCAGCACATCGCCCACGCAGAACGCGTCTGGCGCTGCTGCGGGCGGGACTGCTGAGGCTTGAACGGATGGCGCGCGCGACAACATCCGATGCCCGCAAGAAGGACACGCGGGAGAAAATCGAGCTTGGAGGCTTGATCGTCAAAGCCGGTCTTCGCTTCGAGAAGCGGGCGCTTCTGCTGGGCGCGCTGATCGAGTTACGCCAGCGCCTTAGAACCGACGAGATGGAACGTTCGCGGCTGATGGCGATCGGCGCAGAGGCCTTCGGGAAAGCCGATGAATAGGACCATGCTCTTCATCGCCCCAGCCGCACTGATGATCGGGGTCACCATCGGATTGACCGGGATCGAACACTGGCTGTCCGGTTTCGGAAAGACGGATGCCGCACGGCAGATGCTCGGCCGAGCCGGCATCGCTCTGCCCTATGTCACCGCGGCGCTCGCCGGGATCATCTTCCTGTTTGCGAGCGCCGGCGCGATCAAAATCAAGACAGCAGGTTGGGGCGCCGTCGCCGGCGGTGTGGCGACGATCCTGATCGCCGCAATTCGCGAAACGATCAGGTTGTCTGCACTCGCAGACAATGTTTCGGCGGGTAAGTCCATTCTCTCCTATGTCGATCCGGCAACCATGATCGGAGCGGGGGCGGCGGCGATGGCTTCATGCTTTGCTCTGCGTGTCGCGTTTGCCGGCAATGCGGCATTCGCCAGCGCCGAGCCAAAGCGCATCCGCGGCAAGCGGGCGCTGCATGGCGAGGCCGAGTGGATGAAGCTGCCGGAAGCGGCAAACCTGTTTTCGGATACCGGCGGTATTGTCATTGGCGAACGATATCGCGTCGACAAGGACAGCACCGCGGCGCGCTCGTTTCGGGCCGACGACCCGGACACATGGGGCGCCGGCGGCAAGTCGCCGCTGCTTTGCTTCGACGGATCCTTCGGTTCGTCGCACGGCATTGTGTTCGCCGGCTCCGGTGGCTTCAAAACGACGTCGGTGACGATACCGACGGCGCTCAAATGGGGCGGCTCGCTGATCGTGCTCGATCCGTCGAACGAAGTGGCCCCGATGGTCTCGGCCCACCGGACGAGCGCGAACCGGGACCTGTTCGTCCTTGACCCCAAAAACCCGGCGACAGGCTTCAATGCGCTTGACTGGATCGGGCAATTCGGCGGCACCAAGGAAGAGGATATCGCGTCCGTCGCCTCATGGATCATGAGCGATAGCGGCGGCACGCGCGGTGTGCGCGATGATTTCTTCCGGGCTTCGGCATTGCAGTTGCTGACGGCGATGATCGCCGACGTTTGCCTGTCGGGCCATACGGAGAAGGAAAGCCAGACGCTTCGCCAGGTTCGCGCCAATCTTTCTGAACCGGAGCCGCAGTTGCGCCAACGTCTGCAGGAAATCTACGACAATTCGGACTCGGATTTCGTGAAGGAGAATGTCGCGGCTTTCGTGAACATGACGCCGGAAACCTTCTCCGGCGTCTACGCCAATGCGATCAAAGAAACCCACTGGCTGTCGTATCCAAACTATGCCGCGCTGGTTTCGAGCAAGACGTTTTCGACGGGCGATCTTGCCGATGGCAACACGGACGTGTTCATCAATATCGATCTGAAAACACTGGAGACGCATGCGGGCCTGGCGCGCGTCATCATCGGCTCGTTCCTCAACGCGATCTACAATCGCGATGGCTTGATGAAGGGCAGGGCGCTCTTTCTCCTCGATGAGGTGGCGAGGCTCGGCTACATGCGGATCCTGGAAACCGCTCGAGACGCCGGCCGAAAGTACGGCATCACTCTCATCATGATCTACCAGTCCATCGGGCAGATGCGCGAAACCTATGGCGGTCGTGATGCCGCCAGCAAATGGTTCGAGAGCGCGAGCTGGATCAGTTTCGCGGCGATCAACGATCCGGAAACCGCGGACTACATCTCGCGTCGCTGCGGCATGACGACGGTCGAGATCGACCAAATCAGCCGCAGTTCCCAAGCGAGAGGATCGTCGCGCACGCGATCGAAGCAACTCGCGGCTCGACCGTTGATCCAGCCACATGAGGTGCTGCGCATGCGCGCGGACGAGCAGATCGTCTTCACGGCGGGCAACGCGCCGCTCAGGTGCGGCCGCGCGATCTGGTTTCGGCGCGACGATATGAAAGCTTGTGTTGGCACGAACAGGTTTCACAGGCTCGGAAACACGCCTGGCCCCTCTCGGATCGAGCCGGCGCGCAGCGCAGCGAGCAAGGCCGATCCGGAACAATGAAGAGTATTGGAGAAATCAGCATAGCGGCCACCCAGGGGGTGGGATTTCGGGATTTCTCGTCGTGCGAGAGCGGGAAATAGCGCAGCCGCAGGAGCCTCAGCATAGCGGCCCGAAGGGGAGGCGGGACCGACTGCGCCCCGCTCCCGCACACCATACTGCCGGCCCGACTGAAGGTCGAGGCCGAGCCTATCCGTAAACGCAGATGAAACCGAGTCCGAGATAGGTTGAGGAAAGCAGGAGAGGAGCGGGCAAATGGTGAAATCGAATGTGGTTCCGCTCAGGAGGTCGCGGAAATCCGGGGGCAAGATCGATCGCCGTGGCCCGCAGGGAAAACCTCGAACGGGACAGAACCGTCCGCGCAAATCACTGATCGCAGTCATCTCAGCTATCGTCGTTGCTGCGGCAGGCTGGCTCGCCTTCGGCGGCGCCGGCGACCTCCCCGGACTGCCGGCTGTGGCCAAGTCACCGGTAGCGGACTCATCGTCGGCCGCGTTTTCAATCTGCGGCGACGGCCGTCATGTGAATTGCGTCGTCGACGGCGACACGTTCTGGTTCAAGGGCGAGAAAATCCGCATCGAGGATATCGACACGCCGGAGCTCAGCCCGCCGCGTTGCGAGGCGGAACGGATCAAAGGAGAGGCGGCGAAGGTGCGCCTGCTGGCGCTGCTCAATGCCGGCAACTTCTCACTGGCGGTCAGCTGGCGCGACGAAGACAAGTATGGCCGCAAGCTCCGGACCGTAATGCGATCAGGACACTCGCTCGGAGACACTCTCGTCAACGAGGGCCTTGCCAGGCGCTGGGACGGTACCAGACACGGATGGTGCGGTTGAGGACCCGCGAGAGGATCGTTGCCGGATGGCCGAAACCGCCCCGCGGGTTCGGGGAGCGTAAGCGAGTAGAGCCGTGCGCCGAAGGCGTCTCGCCCAAGTCTGTCATGACCGTTCACCTATCATCACCGATGTGAATCGATCTGTGCCGACCGATTCATAAGTGTCGTTGGACGCGATTCCCGGGATCAGCGATCCTAACCTCATGATCTCGCAACCATACCATCTCTATGTCGAGCGCTCGGACGCGTCCAGGAACATGTCGCGCTACTACGCCATCTCGATCGAACCCAACCTGTTCGGGGACGTCTGTCTCCTGCGTAAATGGGGCCGCATCGGAGCCAAAGGCCAGATGATGGTCCATCATTTCGGACGGGAAGAAGAGGCCGTCGAACTGTTTCTCGATCTGCTCCGACAGAAGCGAAAACGCGGTTACCGCCCGCGCGCCTCCGTGGCGAGTTGAGAAAGGCCCGCCGAAGCGGGCCAAGAGGGCGCCTCATCGGCGCCGGTTCCAATCGGTCTCGAACGATACCTCGATCTCGACGAAGAACGGGATCTTGATCGCGAGCTTCAGGCCGAGCTTGCCCTTGCGGAAAAAGTGGCTGATCACCTTGCCGAGAGTCCGGAGCCGACGGCCGGTGGCGGCGAGGAATTGGGCGAGTTGTTGCATGGCGTTTCTCCTTTCGAAATGCGGTTATCGCAGGGGATATGCGGCAGACCGGAAAGGAGGGACGCACCCAAAGGGCCGGAACGGGTGGAGGACCTGCCGGCGACCGAATTTTGTTCGGCGAGGAGCAGCAGAAAGCGGCGGGGAAAATTCTGGCGGCGGCAGGTTGCGTCGTGACGAACGGGCTGCAACATCCCCGATGACAGATGACGGCAGGTCGAAAAGAAGAGGCTCAACTGGTCGTTCTCACCATGATCGCAATGGTCTCGTCGGCATCTCAATGGAAAGGCGGCTCTCGCCGCCTTCCGGATGATCGAGCCCGCCGCAGGATTGATTATGATCCTGTGCACCTGATGTAGCTGACCCGGGAAGCATTGACCGCGATACCGGTTTCCCGCGTGATATCCTTGATGATCGGCGCGAGTGAGCCGAGTTCGTCGGCGGTGAGCGCAATCAACCCCGGAAAGTCGATGTCGACGCCGGTATGGTCGGCCGTCAAAGCAATGGACCAATCGCCGCCATTGACGCGGTATTCGTGCGTGTCGAAATCGATGTCGAGTTCATCCAGCAGATTGATGGTGAAGCGTCCGAAGATCTCGGTCTCACCTTCGAGCCGGTATGCGGCATAGTCGTCGTCGCCGGCAAGAACGCTCCGCTCCAATGCCATGATGGTCCGGATACGACCGGCAGTCGCCTCGAGCCCTTCGAGCAGTCGCTCATGGAGGTTTCGCGAGATTTCGGTTTCGCAGCCGAAGCGGTTTGCCAGGACGACGAGCCGGAAACCGGAAAGCTTGGTGTAGAGCGCAAGGTTATGGTCAGATGTCATTGTGTGATCTCCTTCATCTTGATGACGAAGATCGGCCACTCCAGTTGCAAAGAGGGGTCAGGGACCGCGGAACGCGGCGCGCAAGCGGGGGAGCCGATTTTTCCGGGAAGCGAAGCGGCGGAAAAATTGGGGGAGACCGCGCCGTCCTTGACGCCGGATTTGCTGGAGTAAAATAGGACGTCAGAGAGAGAAGAGACCCACGGTCCCAGAGGGGGCGTGACCGTATCCGGCGTGAGCCGGAGGGGAGCGTTGAGGGGTGAAATCCCTGACAGCCGAGAGGCCGGTCGATCCGGCCGACAGGCTTATATTCCAGCAGAATGAGAGCCGCCTCAGAAAGGCGGCTCGGCTTCGATGGTGCCGACCTGTTCGGCAAGCGCCACGGCCAGATCGGCCAGGGCGAGCTGAAGCTCCGCTTCGACCTGGGCCCGCTCGACGGCGCAGCAGGCGTTCCTCAATTCGGCGCGCAGTTCCTCGATGTGCTGTTCGATGGTCATCGTCTCATCTCCTTGAGTTCGTGAAAGACGAGACGGCGGGGCGGGAAGAGATGACGGGGTCAAGGAGCGCGGACGCGACCGGCGGAGCCGGCGAGTGGGGGAGCCGATTTTGTTGGAGCGGAGGAAACCGGAGCGGAGGCAAAATTGGGGGCGACCGCTCGTCCTCGAGGCCGGCATTTCTTCCCGGCACGATAGCCTCCACTGAGCAGACATATTCCGGTTCCGTATCGCACCGAAAAAGCCGGCGGCGGGCTCGATGCCTGCCGCCTGCTTGTCTTTGTGGCCTGTTGGCCCCGCCTGGCCGGCGGGGCCGTCCGGGCCTCAGTCGCGGTTGGGGCGGGACCAGATCAGCTGGTAGCCGTCCTCGCCTTCGACTTCGGTGAGGGTTGCGTAGATCGGAGCGGGGAAGCTCGGGTCGTCCAGCTTGACCGAGAGGTAGTCGCGGTCCTGCTCGGAGCGCTTCTGCCAGGCCGCACCCAGCTCGACATTGCCGGCGTAGATGCGGAAGTGCGGGCCCTTGTCGGAGGGGTTTTCGACGCGGGCGATGCGGGCCTTGACGTTGAGGGCGAGCGTGCGGATCGAGCCGTTGAAGCCGGTTTCGGAGGTGGTGAAGGTGCCGATGGTTGCCATTGTCGTATTCCTTTTGCTGTTTCGGGCCGCGCCCATCGCGGCCTCGATGGCTGTCGCAAGGATCGGGGAAGATCGGACCGCACCTGAAAGGCCGGAATGGAATGGAGGGCGGCCGGGAGAAACTTTGTTGTTCCGCGAGGAATGGGCGCGACCGCGCTCAGGGGAAGAAAGTTTTGGAAGGCCGTTGCGGGAGGACGATCGAGGCGAAGCCGCTCTCCGGTCAGACATGCCCCATCGAGCCCGCGAATGGAGCGCCGCTGACCCTTGGCAAAGGGACGTGGCAATGGCGGCCGCGCGCAGTTGGGCCATGGCTCCGATCCCGGCGCATCGGCGGACCAATCACTCCGTCTTTAGTTCAGGCCGTACCAGGTCCCGCGACCCGCTCCATGAAGAGTCAGATGCCCCTGTTCGGTCAACACCCGAAGATGATCCTTGACGGTGTTGCGGCTCGCGCCTGTGGCCTTGGCCGCGTCCATCACCGTAACGCGCCCGCGCTCACGCGCCAGTTCGAGGATCGAGACCGACAACTCCGGCAGGTCGCCCAGCAGGATACGTTCACGCTCGATCTTGCGCTCGAGCCGCTGCTTCTGGCGCTGCAGGCTCCGGAGGAAAAACTCGACCCACGGATTCCAGTCCTGTTGATCTGTCCGGATCGTGCCCTGCGTTCGACGAAGCGCGAGATAATAGGCTTCCTTGTTCTGCTCGACAACACTTTCGAGGGAGCTGTATGGCACGTAGGTATAGCCCGCCCGAAGGAGCAGCAAAGTGGTCAAGGCTCGCGACAGGCGGCCATTGCCGTCCTGGAAAGGATGGATTTCCAGAAAGACCACCACGACGACAGCGACGATGAGCAGAGGGTGAAACGTCCCATCCTTCTCCTGGGCCTGTTGCCAGGACACCAGTTCCGACATCCGGCCCGGCGTATCAAAGGGGGATGCTGTCGCGAAGACGACGCCCAGGCTTCGCCCATCTTCGTCGAAGGCTTCGACGTTGTTGACAAGGGTTTTCCAGTTTCCCCTGTGCCGCTCATCTTTGGTCGAGTGAGCGAGCAGATCCCGATGGAGTTGGCGGATGTGATTTTCGTCAAGCGGGATCGTGTCGAAGGCGGAGAAGATAGTTTCCATTACCTCGGCATAGCCTGCGACCTCCTGTTCGTCCCGGCTGGTGAACGAGCCGATTCGAAGGTTCGAGAGCAGCCTTTCGACTTCTCGGTCGCTCAGTTTTGCGCCTTCGATACGGGTCGAAGAGCCGATGCTTTCGATCGTCGCGACCCGGCGCAAGCTGGAGAGCCGGTCTGGCGCGATACGACCGAGCGCTCGCCATGCACCTTTGAATTCGTCGATCTCGGCGATCAACGATAGGATCTCAGGCGTGATACGCAGTTTCGCCAGATCAAGGGCCGTCATCCATTATCCCATCCGTTTCCATCCGAATGGGATATGACATACCGGACTCCATTTTTCCATCCATTTTCATCCAATAAAGAGAACGGCGGAAAAAAGTCAGAGCACGGGAGAGGCCCCGCCTTGGTGGCGGGGCCGTCCGGATCTCAGTCCCGGTTGGGGCGCGACCAGATCAGCTGGTAACCGTCCTCGCCCTCGACTTCGGTGAGCGTTGCGTAGATCGGGGCGGGGAAGCTCGGGTCGTCGAGCTTGACCGACAGGTAGTCGCGGTCCTGCTCGGGGAGCGCTTCTGCCAGGCGGCACCCAGCTCGACGTTGCCGGCGTAGATGCGGTAGTGCGGGCCCTTGTCGGAGGGGTTTTCGACGCGGGCGATGCGGGCCTTGACGTTGAGGGCGAGCGTGCGGATCGAGCCGTTGAAGCCGGCTTCGGAGGTGGTGAAGGTGCCGATGGTTGCCATTGTCGCATTCCTTTTGCTGTTTCGGGCTGTCGCAGGATCGGGGACGATCGGACCGCACCCGGAGGGCCGGAACAAGGTGGAGGGCGGCCAGGAGAAACTTTGTTGTTCCGCGAGGAATGGGCGCATCGCGCTCAGGGGAAGAAAGTTTTGCAAGGCCGTTGCGGGAGGACGATCGAGGCGAAGCCGTTCTCCGGTCAGACATGCCTCATCGAGCCCGCGAAGGACGTGGCATGGCTCAGGGCCAAAGGAATATGGCGATGGCAGCCACTCCCCGACTGCCTGCCGGATCCCTGCGACGGTGGATCCACCGCCCTGTCCACATGTCAAAATCAGACGTCCGGGAACAGCCGAACAAGGGCGTTGCGTTGGCCGTTCTTCGGGCTATCGTCGTGCTCGCGAATCGTCGCCCGGAGGATCTATGCGTCAGCAGACAAAGCCGTTTATCGTAGAAATCAAGCCGTCCCGGAAGCTCAAGCCGATCGACCGAAACACCTCGATCTGGGGCAAACTGGACCTTAAGGCTGATCCTGACATGCTCTCCGCGTTGAAGCCTGAACAGGTGCCGGCCGCTGGCGAGACCAACGACCGACGCTGATGGTCCTCAGGCAGCGAGCCGCTCGCCAGCGATTTCGGGCTGCAGGCCATGCAGGAAACTTACGGCCCGCTGCGCATGCGCCGCCGCCTGGAAGATCGCCCGTCTGTCATCGGTCAGGACCTTGAGCCAGGAGCCAAGGTACGAGGCGTGATCGGGGCGGGGCTCGAGCTCGGGAGCGATGCCGAGATCGGCGCAAAGAAAGCAGCTGCCGAGTTCGGCAATCAGTTCCTCTCGCGCTCGCTCGGTTTTGTCCTTGGCATAGCGGCTGAGATCGCGGCCGAGGCGATGCGCCGGCGCCGTGAAGTGCGTGACCTCGTGACTCAAGATCGCATAGTAGCTTGCCGCATCCTTGAAGCTCTCAAACGGCGGCATCTGGATGATGTCGGCGGCCGGCGCATAGAAGGCCTGGTTCCCACCGTGGCGGATCACAGCACCGGTGTTGCGAAAGAACCGGTCGGCATGCTCGATGCGCTCGACGGGATCGAGAACCGGAGCCGGCTGGTGACGATACTGGTCGGGAAGTCCGTCGATCTGTTCGACGTTGAAGACACTGTAGGTCTTCAGGAAAGGAATCTCCCGCTCGACCTCGCCGCCATTTCCGTCGGTTTCGGGCTTGGTAAAACGGCTGGCGAAGACGACCGTGGCGCCTGTTTCGCCCTTGCGGACGGCAGCACCCAGTTCGAGGGCCTGCCTGAACGTCATCCACGTAGATGACGTATATCCCCGGGCGTTGCCCTCGGACCAGAGAAGCAGCACGTTGACGCCGGAGTACGGCTGCCCGTTATGACGCAGCGGCCGGGTAATACGGCCGGTCGTGTTCTCGGCGTTCCATGGCTTCATCCACGGCCGCACGCCCTTCGCCAGATCCTCAACGATTCTGTCCGTGATGCGGGTATAAAGATCGACCCGTCGTTTCTCCGTATTGCTCATGTCAGAGCCTCCGTTTTGGGGCCGCGCCCGTCGCGGCCCGTTGCGGAGGGTTGAAGGCAGGAGCCGATCAGCCGGCCGATGCACCGGAACGGCCGAAACTTAAGTGGAGGACGGCAGAGCCGTTGCATCTGCCGGCAGCTCCTGCAGACCCGACGGACGGAACGGGCCGCAGACGGGCGTGCCATCTGCCTGATCTCCGTTTCCTATTGACCACGTCAGCGACACCATAACAGGCCGGCTCCGCCATGGAGCCGGCCCTTATTCGCGTTTGTCGAAAGGCGGGTGGCCAGAGCCCCGCCGGCAAGGCCTAGTCGAAGGCCGAGATCTGCGCTTCGGCAGCCTTGCGGCTGAGCGAGTGACCCGGCTGTTCGACCGGCCGGTCGAAAGGCTTCCAGGTCTCGCCGATCACCTGGGCATAGGCTGCGACGGCGCCTTCGGCCGCCATTCTGAGCGAATGGGCCTGTATGCCCATGTCGGCGGCGAATTCGCGCTTGCGCTGGGCGGCGCTGTCATAGCCGACCGGACCGTCGAGGTCCTCGTCGCGGGCATCGTTGGCAGCCTTGGCCGTGGCATCGCGCGCCTCGGTGACGGCGCGGCTGTAGAACTGCCCGGCGCCGTGGGCAGAGCCGACAAAGGCACCGACGATCCGCTGCAGGTGGATCTGCATAGCCTTGTCGCCCAAGCCGTCGCCGAGCGCATCGGCGGTCTCGATGACGAGCCGTTCGTGCAGGTCGCGGATGCCGTCACTGTCGATGACGGCGGTGCCGAAACTCTCGGCGATCTTCAGCGCCTGGCTGGCGTCGGGGCACGTCAGCCGGACCATTTCGACGGTGGCGCCCTTGCGCAGCTGCACGACGCGGGCGGATTGGCGAGAGGAGGGTGCGGACTTGGCCATGATGGTTTCCTTTCGAGGTCGTCCGATCGGGCTCCGGCCCGTGCCGGCTTACCCTTCGGTGCGGTCATTCCGAACCCGCGGAAGACGGGCGTTTCAGGGTCCGGTCCTGCCTGGACGAGCGGAGCCGGTTTGCGTGCGACGAGGGCAGACTGCCCTCGAAACAGCACGCGGGCCTGTTCCGCGACGGACGGCTGGGTCCGGCCGCCCCGCGGCGCGACAGCGGCCTTGAAGCGCACGGCCGCCGGTTCAGACCGCAGCAAAACCGAAGGGCGATCCGGCAGGAGAGGAATCATGACGTCCTCGAACGAAACGACAGGCGGTCCGCCCTGTCTCCACCCTTCCGGCTCGCTGACGTCGAGCGCTTATCGATCAGCCGGCTTGGGCAATTGGTAGGCCTGCAGCCAGGTCGGACCGTGCGAGTTACGAAGCCCGCGCAGCAGACCGCAGTCATCATGCGGCGGCCCGCCCATCCAGGCGTTGTTGAGGATCGATTTCCAGCGCCGTCCATGTCTGGCGGCATAGGCCTGAAGTGCTCCCTCCTGTTCCGGCGTCAAAGGCGGCAGGGTTCCGCGCGTGCGACGAACGGCGCGCGTTTTTGGTCCGGGATACGGCCCTGCTTCCCTTGAAGTAATCAGCCGCCTGAGTTCCGCGACACCGGCATTGAGGCAGGCTTCGCCTTCGAGGTGATGGAACTGCAGCCAGAAAGCGGTTCGCTCCGCCGGTGACGCGCCGATGCCTGCCCTTCGCTCCAGGTCTCCGATCGTGCTCATGCCTTCCTGCCTCCCTGACCGGTGTTTGTGACTTTGCCGTCGGATCCGGCCCGCGCCCGCAGCGCCGCAATTGCCGCATCCTGTCGGGCGAGTCTTCTCGAAAGCGCATCGATTTCCGGCTGACGCTCGGCGGTGATCGCGGCCAGATTGGACCGGTAGCGTTCGAGGAATGCGTCTGGCTCCGGTGCCTTGCCGCGACGATATCCGGACTGGCGACCAAGCTGGGGAATGATCGTGGTCATGCGTCGCGTGATCTGCCGGTCTATCAGATCGAGCTGGTGCTGCGTCTGCCGCCGTGCCGATTCCATTCTGGTAAACTGTGCGGCGGGTTGCTCGGAATTGGACATCATGCCGCCCTCCCGCGCCAAGCGGCGAAGCTGGAGGGACCCTCATAGACGGCATGCCGCGTCTCATCGATGACGAAGCCGAAGCGGCCGACCGCATACTCGTCGCTTGACACCAGAAAGCGGCGCTCCTGCGCGTGATCGCCGCGTGTGCCGCCGATGGTGGCGATTACCTCGGTCATACCAGGGTGGTGGTCCGAACGAAGTGCTGCAGTGACGATCCAGTCGCCGGCATGTTCCCGCGCGAACGCCTCGGCGTCCCTCTCGTGAGACTCGCCGGGTGCGAGCGACCGACCGAAGATCGTTTCCCAGGCATCCGGCCAGCTGTCGCGGATCGTCTTGTCGGCGCACTTGCGCTCATAAGTCGTGAACAGGTCGGGAAAGGTCAGCGCAACGATCGCCCATGCGGCGTCCTCTTCATACCAGCCGCCACCGGTCCTGAGCATCGGGTGGACCTTGGCATTGCGGGCGTCGGAGAGCCGGAAGCCACCATGGCCTGCCGTCGTGTGGCACACGATTCCGTCTGCGTAGACGGTGGCGCCCTGCGACGGCCCCCGTGGCGTGCTGCAGGTCACCCGGACGGTCTGGCGAGAAAGTAGCCGCAGCTCGCGGCTGTGCTCGGCCTGTTCGAACATGCGGTTGCGGAACGCGGCTTCGCCCTTGACAGAGCCGTGGTGCGAATAGAAATCATCGCGGTTCAGTTCGGCAAGCGGCCGGGACACGCGCCAGGCGCTGGCAAGAAAATACTGGCCATCGCGGGTCGGAACCATGGAGAAGACGAGATCGCCCACACGCGCAACAGCCATATCGTCGGCGCTTCTGCCGAACTCCACCCCTGACGCGTCAGGGGCGGAGACCGCGGAGGATTGCGAGGGAAGTACAGTCATGCCGCAGTCCTCCCCTCGATATGACCGGCGGCGACCTCGTCGGCAGTCACCTCTTCGAGAACGGCATGGGGATATCCATGCCGGGTGAGCCATTCCGCGGCCGCCTTCAGATTGTCCGCCAAGTGGACGAGTTCTGCATTGGCGCCGGGGCGGTCGAAGACGCGAACAGATCCAAGGGCGGGCCGCTCGACGACCTTGAACGTCAGGCCGCTATCGAGCGAAAAAGTCCGGTGGATGCGGACGGTGATGATGCCATTTGCGCCGAGATCGCCTTCATGCAGCGTGAAACACGGTGTCAGGCTGGTGTTGCCGACGCCGCGCTTGCCTTCCTTGCGGATCAGCCGACCCTGGCTATTGCGCGTTTGCCAAGCTGACAGTTTCTTCTTGTGGCACTCGGGCGGTTGTGGAGTACCATCCGACCAGGCGACAATGGCGCCGATCGGGGCGAGGTCATAAATCAGAGACGCGGACATCGCGCATCCTCCTTCTAGTTTTTTGCGAGTGGTGGAAACGAAACCGCCGCCGGGAAGACCGGCGGCGGAAGATCACGCGGAGAAGGACGGGGCGGCGGCTATTCCGCCGCGATGCCGTAGGCGGTTTCCTCCTCGTCGGAGGCGGCATCACTCACCGGGTCGGCGGCGGGATCGTCATGCCCCGTCTCCGTTGGATCGCGCTCGTCGACAACGAAGCTCTCGCCCTCAGCACCGTCGCTGTCGTCGCCGGCGAGATCGTCGGCGTGCTTCATGAGAGCTGCGATGTCCTTCGGGTCAGGCGCAAACAGCGCCGCCGGAAGGACGAAGGCAGCATCGGCCGCGAAGTGATCGACGAGTGCCGCACGGGTTTCGCGGACCCGCGCCCGCGGGACGAGATTGACCGACTTGGCGGCAGCTTCAAGCGCCTGACGCGACAGGCAAAGCAGGAAATCCTCGGTCCCCATATTCGGAAGGAAACCATCCGCGCCGATTGCGTTACCGGCAATGCGCGAGACGATGCCACTGTTCGACATGCCGCGCCGGCACGAGAGCACGTCGATCAGAACGGAGCGGGCGGCGACACGTAGGCTGTCCATGTCGAACGACAACCTTCCGTCTGCGGAATAAAGGCGCGCGACATGACGCTGGAAACGCTTCGGCCCGAACACGGTGTCGTTGGCGCCGGAATCGACCCGAACATTGGTGCCGGCAAAAGCCATGACCAGTAGCGCCATCAGCATGTCGTCCTCGATCGGCGCCCTGGCGAGCGCCTCATGCAGCGCATCGGTACGGAAATCTCCGATCATGTCCTGGCCCTTCTGCGTGACCTCCGGCCTGGTCTTGCCGACGGCATCTGTGCCGTCATCGGCCTCCGTCGAAGCACCGGCGAGACCGGATCGCCCTTCGGTTTTCCTTAGCTCCGGCATCCGGTAGTGGACGCTCTGCACTTTGCCGTCGCGATCGAGATACATCGCGGTGCAATCGCCCTTGGCCGGCTTGCCGTAGACGCGTTCGGCCCTCTTCGGCAGTTCCGGCTGACCCCAATTGTTGACCTCGACGATCGCCCCCTTCTTCGGAAGGTTGCTCGCCATCCACTCCTGCTGTGCGCCGAGAAAGGCTTCGACGTTGGTCGTGTAGCGATTGTCCTCATCGGCAGGGCCGAACAGGTCCTCGGCCCATTCGATACCGTAAGCGAGGCGAAGATCGTCGCCGAAGCTTGCATCGCGAGCATACATGCGGGTTTTCGAGAGGCCGTTGGCGACTTGCCACCAGGCCGCTGTGTCGCCCTTCTTCGGTTTGTGGGCTTTCCAGACCTCTTTCTGCTCCTCGGAGGATGCCGCCGCGATCGTCCTCAGCTGCTGCTCGTTCGGCATGTCGCCCTTCGCCATCTGGTCGAGCATGGACGGCAGCACGTTGGCAAGCAGGCGGAGCTTGCGGATCTGGCGGACGGGAAGCGCGAGCGCCACGGCGATCGCCTCCTCGGTCCAGCCGAGCGCGACCAGCCGCTCGATGCCCCTCCATTGGTCGACCGGATTGAGCGGCTCGCGCGCGATGTTCTCGACCATCGAGCGCATGGCGCCGTTGTCGTTGGCCGCCTCGACGACGATCACGTCGATTTCCTCGAGACCGGCGGCGATCGCCATGCGGGTGCGCCGGTGACCGGCTTCGATGACGTAGCCGTTGCCACCGGCTTCCGGGAAAATGACCGGCGGCTGGATCACGCCGACGGCTTTGATCGTCGCCAAAAGCAGGGCGTCGGCCTGCGGCGTCGACTTCGACTGGCGGGTGTTATCAGGGTTGTCCTTCAACGCACGTGGATCGACCTTCATCAGTTGCATGGGATGCTCCTTCTCGGGGGATTTGGACACGGCCCTCTGCCTGCCCTTGTCGCGTCTTCATTCTTTTCGAAGACACCTCCCGGACCGCAGAGCGGGCGGCCGGGTGCAACTGCGGCCGAGCATTGCTGCCGCGAAGAACGAGCGGGGCTGACAGCCCTGCGAAGGACGAGTGGCCGGGATGCGGAGGCGGCGGTTGAGCGTCAGCGGCGCCCGGCTGCCGGATCGGCGACGGGTTCACTTTTTCCCCACCCCTTCTTTTTCCCTTATTGAATATTCTTTCTTCAAATCCGCTTTGAAGTAACGCATTGTCACACACATACAACCATTCCTTGCTTATACTATGGGGTGACGACGGCGCTGGCGGTCCGATGGATCGAACAAGGGGGAGGGCTCTGATGTCAGAAATCGCGTTGAAGGTATTTTCGAATGCGGACGATGTTCACCTGGTGTGGTCGCATCAGGAAGACATCGCCGGATGCCTCGGTTTCGCAATCCAGTGCAAGCGCGGCGACGGGCAGCCGAAATTCCTGTCCAATCGCGTCGGGTTCGAGGACGACGTCGAGGTCGATGCGCATGGCAAACGCTTGAGGTCGCGCCCGTCCGACATATGGCCGTTTCAGCGCTACGACTGGACCGATCATGCCGCCGATCTTGGCGATGTCATATCCTACCGCGTCATCGCGCGGGTCGTCGGAACTGATGGAAAATTGACGGACGGGCCGGCGAGCGACTGGTCGCCGACATTGCGGCTGACGGCCGATTGCGGCGACGGGGTCAGCGTCCATTTCAACCGGGGCTTTGTCCTTTCCCAGTTCATGGCGCGCTACATGAAGGAGAAGGGGATCACCCTTCAGGAGCTCAAGGAAAAAGCAGTCATCATCAGCCAGGAAGTCGACCGCAGCGTCCGCAACTTTCTCGGTGGAACGCTGCGCGAAACCGTTCTCGCCATGATGAGCGAAGTGGAGCGCACGCCAGGGCTCGAGCTTCACGCAGCCCTTTACGAACTCAGCGACGAGGAACTGCTCGATGGCCTCGCCGCCATCGGCAGTCGCGCCCACATCGTTCTTGCGAACGGGAGCGTCAAGCAGGATGGCGAGGATGAAAATGTCGATGCTCGCGCCCGTCTAAACGATGCGGGCTGCGTCATTCACGACCGGTTCCTGGCGCCCGACGGCCTTGCGCACAACAAATTCGTCGTTATCGGCGAGCGGGAGGGAGACCTGTTTCATGCCGCAAAGGTCTGGACGGGCAGCTTCAACTGGACGCCCACCGGCCTTTGCACCCAGCTCAATAACGGCATCCTGATCGAAAATGTTGAGCTGGCCACGCGTTTCGAGGCGCAGTTCGAGCTCCTCAAAGGCGCCGGAAACGGCTTCACGGACGCCCTGTTGGACTCCAACAACAGTCCGAAGCGCGACATTGCGCTCGGTGCAGCCAAAGTCGACAGCTGGTTTTCCAAACTCGGCCGCGAGATCGATATCAAGGAACTGATCGAGCTCGTAAAGGGCGCGCGCCAGGGCATTTTCTTCGTCATGTTCCAGCCCGGCAACGAACCGGTGCGCACTCTCCTTCGCATGCAGAGCGAGAAGGATCTCTATGTTCGCGGGGTCGCAACGCAATTGACGAGCAACGGGCTCGAAGACTTCAAATTGCTGAAACAGGTGCCCGAGCAGTTCTTCCTCGACACCGCCCAGGCAACCGGCGTGGACATGTCCATCGGCCGATGGGCGGTCGAGGGAACAGCGAACGAGTTCAGGAACAGTATCGGCCACGCTATCACGCATTCGAAGGTGCTGGTGATCGACCCCTTCAGCGGCGATCCCATCGTGGTCACGGGATCGCACAACTTTTCGAAGTCGGCGAGCCGCGACAACGACGAGAACTTCATCGTGATCCGCGGTCACCGGGAGATCGCGATGCACTATGCGATCAATGCGGTGCAGACCTATAACCACTATCGCTGGCGGGCTTATCTCGAAGAGGCTGAGCGGGAAAACAGGGATCCGTTTCAATTTCTGTCGCGCGATCCCAAATGGCAGCGCCGGCGCACGACCGGCGAAACCAAGCGTATGCTGGCCTTCTGGCGCCCGGAGGCTTGAGGCTGCGTCTGGAGACCAAACGATGAGCCGAACAAAAAAATGGGCCAGCGGAAGACCGCGGCCCATAAAGTGTGAAGGTCAATTAACCTCCAGAGGGGAACAGCTGGTGCGGCGGAACTGGGAGGAGACCGCCAATGCATCAGCTACGTGCAGTATGAACGTTTTTTGACCAAGCGAAAGCCATTTATTGTGCAATGCAGCTATGCGAATGCTGCGCTGCTTCTAAAACCATTCCGCGAACCGCGGCGATCCAGACTGGCGCAAACCTCAAGCGGCTTTCGACTCCGTTGCGTGTTCCTCGCGTGCTGCGACGGCCAGTGACTCGTCGACGTCGCGAAGCTGCCGGCGCTTGTCGGCAAGCTCATCCGCGAATGCGAACAGGCCGCCTTCGCGCGAACGGAAGGAGGCAAGGCGCCTGCGCGCATCTTGCAAGCGATGGCGATAGCGCTCCCGCTCGCCGTCAAAACCATCGAGCGCATGTTCGAGGCGGGAGATGGCGCCAAGCGGCGTCACGGTCACCGGCAAATCGATCTCGTAGTCCGCGCCGGTGCGCTGGAGAAGGGTCGTGTAGCGATATCCGTCGTCCCTGCCGAACCGCTCGCCGGAATAGACGAGATCGAAGCCCCCGATCGAGGCAAGGACGCTCTCGTCTTCCTGCTGGAGCTGAACAAGGGTGAGGATTTCCTTCATCAGGGCGCGACCGGCGGCCTTCCGCTCGTGGAGGGCCTCGCCTACGACAGTCATGGCGAAGGCTTCGCCCGCGGCCGGAACGAGGCGCTCGATATCCTTGCCGATTTCCGCAATCCGCCGCTCCGAGATCTCGATATCGCGTTCGGCGTCGCGGATCTGCCGGCGCACAGCGTATTGATCGTCATCATGGGCGGCACGCAGCCGTTCGAGACGGGCAATGTCCGCCTCGAGCCCCGCCTTCTGCATCAGGCGCTCGTCACCGCTGGCAATCGCCTTGGCCATGGCAAACTGATTGGCCGCTCCTTCGCCGAGATCTTCGAGCCGGCGGATCGAAGTATCGCCTGAGAGTGCCGCCGCGATGAAGCGGGCCTTGCGCTCGTTGTTCTGCCACATCGAGGCGTCAAGCGAGCCCTGGGTGGCATAGGCGAAGATATCGACTTCGTCATGCTGGTTGCCCTGGCGCACGATCCGGCCCTCGCGCTGTTCGATCTGCGAGGGCAGCCACGGAACATCGAGGTGATGCAGCGCCTTGAGGCGAAGCTGGGCATTGACACCGGTCCCCATCGTGTCCGACGAGCCAATCAGGAAGCGGACCTTGCCGGCGCGGACGTCGGCGAACAGACGCTGCTTCGCCTCGGTCTTCTTGTAGTCCTGCATGAAGGCGATTTCGTTGGACGGAACGCCCATGCGGACGAGCTCGTCCCTGATCCAGCGGTAAGCGGAAAAGCCGCGGCTTTTCTCGACATTGATGGTGCCGAGATCCGAAAAGATCATCTGCGCCGCGCCTGGGACATCGAAGGGCTTGCCGTCCGGTCGCACAAACGTGCTTTGCGACGTCTCCTGCCAAATACGGAAGGCGTTCTGGACGAGCAGGTTGAGCTTGTTGTCCGGCTCGTTGTCATTGTTCGCATCGACCAGGCGGAGATCGATGGCGGCGTGTCGCCCATCGGTGATGACCGAGAGTAGGATGTCGTCGCCGGGCTGTGCCGGTCCCTCGCGCATCTCGATCGCCTTGATACGGGCGTCGAGGATCACCTGGTAGTTCTTGAACGCCTGCGTCGGCTTGGCCGTCAGGATCTGCCGGCGGCCGGTCGAGATATCGGGCACCTTGACGTAGTCGCGGAGATCCGCGGGCATAACCACGTCGGCGAAGGACCGGAACATCGCGATCAACTCCGGCACATTGACGAAAGAAGCAAAACGGCTGACGGGCTTGTATTTGCCTGATGGCTGGATCTCCAGTTCCGTCGTCGTATCGCCGAAGGTCGAGGCCCAGGCGTCGAATTCATGCAGCCCGCGTTCGGCCAGTGCGGCGTAGCCGAGCAGGCGTTGGACCGAGAACATTTCGCCAAGCGTATTGGTGATCGGCGTGCCGGAGGCGAGAACCAGAGCGCGGCCGGGGTTCCTCGTCTCGATGAAGCGAGACTTGACATAGAGGTCCCAGGCACGCTGCGAACCGTTCGGATCGATGCCTTTCAGGGTCGACATGTTGGTGGCAAAGGAAAGCTTGCGGAATTCCTGCGCCTCGTCGACGATAATCTGGTCCACGCCGATTTCGGAAATGGTCAACGGGTCGTCCTTGCGCGTGGACAGCGCCTCCAGCCGCTCCTTGAGCCCTTCCTTGAGCCTCTCCAGCCGCTTGCGGGAGACACGGTCCTCGCTGTCGACCTTGGTCAGCAGTTCCTCGTAGAGTTCGAGCTCGTCCTGGATCATCTGCCGTTCAAACGCCGGCGGCACAGCGATGAACCGGAATGCCGAGTGGGTGATGATAACAGCATCCCATGTCGCCGTCGCCGCCCGCGACAGGAAACGAGCGCGTTTGTCCTTGGTGAAGTTGGTCTCGTCGGCGAGGAGTATGCGGGCGTTCGGATAGAGCGCGAGAAACTCGCGGGCCGCCTGCGCCAGGCAATGTCCCGGTACAACCAGCATCGCCTTGGCGATCAGCCCGAGCCGGCGCTGTTCCATGATCGCGGCCGCCATCGTCATCGTCTTGCCGGCGCCGACGGCGTGGGCGAGATAGGTCGAGCCGGACGAGATGATGCGCCAGATGCCCCGTTTCTGGTGTCCATAAAGAATAAAGGCGCCGGAGGCGCCAGGAAGGTTCAGATGGGAGCCGTCAAACTTTCGAGGCGCGATATTATTGAATCGATCGTTGTAGACCCGCGCCAGCCGATCGGTGCGATCAGGGTCGGTCCACACCCAATTCTGGAAGGCCGTCTTGATCTTCTGCAGCTTGTCGCGAGCGGCTTCGGTATCGACGACATTCAGCATGCGCCGCTCGCCGTCTGCATCCTTGAAGACGTCGAAGATCTGCGGCACCCGGCTGTTCAGCGCATCGGCGAGCAACTCGCCGGCGTGGCGTCGGTCGGTGCCCCATTCGGATGTGCCGGCCGCCGTCCATCCGAGTTGCCGGGCCTCGACTGTCCATGAGCCGAGTTCCGGCATGTGATGGATCCTGATCTCCGCGCCCATCGTCTCCTGGACGAAGTCGACGATATCGGCCGCGGAAATCCACGGTGCGCCCAGCCGGGCGGTGATATCAGACGGGCGGAGATCAGCCGGCTGCACCGCCTGAAGCGCACGGACATTGCGCTGATAAGCGGGATCGAGGCCGGCCGCGGCTTCTGCAACGCCAAGCTTGGTGCGCACAGCGCCGGATAGATAGGCGTCCGAAGTTTGCCAGGAGCCGTCGGCCGGATCGCGAAAAACCGTGTCACCGAGCGCATCGAGAACCGCATCCGTGTCGCAATGGAGAAGCTCGGCGATATGATACAGATCGACCCGACCGCGCTCGTTGAGGACGACGGCCAAGGCATCGGCTGCAGAGGTGATGACGGGCGGAGAAGGGGGCGCGATGACACGTTCGGAGAAAATCGGCCCGGGCCTGGCGGTGTCGGTTTCGAGGTCATAGTCCTCGATGGAGGCGACCAGCCAGCAGTCCGGATCATCGCGAAATGGCAAAAGGTTCGGCTGGCGATGGGTTTCACGAACCTCGCCCGTCGTCTCATCCTCGATGATCATAACCGTGGTGTGATTGATCGGCCCGAAGTCGCGCACGAAGTTCGACCAGGCGATGCGCAGCCGCACTTGGCAGTCGCGCCACGGCCGGTCCAGTTCCTGGGCTTTCAGGACGTCGCGCACGGCATCGCGGATCGGGATCAGTTTGCGAATGATCCGGACGTGTTTTTCCGAAATTCCCTCGGCGCTGCGGGCCTTGCGCACATAAACCGGAACAGGCTCGCTGTCGACCACCTGCATGAGGCCATGCCTGACATCGATGAAATAGCTGCCTTCGCGCACCTTGGCATTGTCGGGACTGAGATCGACGATCTCGGCAAGCTCGTCCTCCAGATCGATGTCGATGGCGGTCGGCTCGCCGTCATAAAGGCCTTCCGGAAGAAGGGCGATGGCTGCCGTCAGCGCCGCGTCTAGTTCCTCGCCAGCGCGTGGCCGGCACGTATAGGTCTCCCCGAAGGGACCGGAGGTCAGGGCATGATCGCCGAGAACAAAGTCCGGATGCCGCGCGAACCACCTGTTCACGCGGATCACTCCCTCGTCTTCGGCAGCCGGCCGGACCTCCTCCAGTTCGAGCCACGAAAGGTCGCCTTCCGGTTCACCTGCCTTTCGCTTGCGGAAGAAGAGGATGTCGACCACGACGTCGGTCCCTGCGTCACGCCGAAAACTGCCTTCGGGCAGTCGGATTGCGGCGATCAGGTCTGCGGTCTTGGCAATGTGTTCGCATGCGGTGCGATCCGCCTTGTCCATCGTGCCGGCGCTGGTGACAAAGGCGGCCAGGGCGCCCGGCTTCAGGAGATCGATCGATCGGGCAATGAAGTAATCGTGCAACCGAAGACCGAGCGCACGATATTGCCGGTCGGAGCGAACCGTCCGATCGGAGAAGGGCGGATTGCCGATGGCAAGATCGTAGATCGCATTGAGGTCGGCGCGCGCGAAATCACCGTTGATGATGCGCGCCTTCGGCTGCAGCAGTTTCGCGATGCGGGCCGTGACCGGATCGAGCTCGATCCCGGTAACGTAGCTTACTTCGCGATACTTTTTCGGCATCAGCGCCGGAAACAGGCCAGTTCCGATCCCCGGCTCGAGCACGCGGCCGCCGCGCCAGCCGAGCCGTTGCAAGCCTTTCCAGATCGCCCGGATGACGAATTCGGGGGTGAAGTGGGCATATTGGGTGCAGCGGGCGAGCGACGCGTATTCGCCCTCGTTGACGGCCGATTCCAGTGAGCTCCCAAGGTCGTCCCAACCCGTGCGGAAATCAGTTTCGCCCGGCCGCCGGAACATGCCGTTTGCCAGCTCGCCGGCGCCGAAACCGGTGAACCGGATCAGCCTCGCCTGCACGGCCGCGGTCGCCGGCAGGTTCATCTTCTCGATTTCGTTGGCGGTGAGGATGGCCGCGACGTTGATGCGTGCCCGCTCCTTCCAGGTCGCGGCGAGGTCGCGGTCGCCATCGTCGAGATAGAAGTTGGCGCGCTGCCCCTGCTTTCGCGGGACCGGCCGGTTGGTCGCCGGCAGAGCCCGCGCCGGCGCAGGAGAGGGCGGGGTCGGATCGGGCTCGTCGTCGTTGGCGGCAAAACCGCCGAACGCCGTGACGCCAAGACCAAGTCCTGACGACAAAGCGCTGCTGCCAAACATATCGAGGGTGAAGGGATCGGTGCTCATCGAAAGCTCCTTATAAGCGAGCGTCATCGATCTGCCGCAAGGGGCAGTCGAGGAACGCGAAGGGGTGGAAGGGACCGCCGGCATGGGCTGCGCGGCTATCGCTGGCCGAGCGCCATTGCTTCGCGCCCGGATGCAATCGGAAACTCTCAAGCCGCTATCGGCGAGGGGAGGTGGCGCAGTTGTACCGGCAGCTTGGCGGCGATCTCGTCGTCGCTGAGGTCTTCCAGCAGCTTTCGAACGGCGCCGCCTTTACCGCCGTAGATCATCAGGGTGCGCTTGCCGCGCGAAGCCTCTGGCCAGCGCTCGCCCGCAAAGCCGCGATAGTCGTCCGCCGTACTGCTCCAGATGTGCTCGAGGCGTTCCGCGCGCGTCATGGCCCGAACCGGGCGGCTCTCGCGCTCGATAATCGCAAGGCGGATGGTTTCGACGGAGGCTTGATCGGCAAGGTCGCAATAGCCGTGAAAATAGCGGATCGCCTCGTCGATCCGGAGTGCGAAGAACACTGAGGTCACCGAGCCGGTCAGGAACTCGCGCATCGCAAACATCGAGCCGCGAATCCAGAGCGGCGGCAGGATTTCGAACATGTAGTCGTGCTCGGCCTCGCCGATCTCGAACCATTCGCCGGCGTAGCGCCGCGTCGCGTCGCCGTCCCAGCGGTTGAGTCGTTGATGATGACGGTCGAACATGCGGAACATCTGCGGTCGGCTTGCGACGCCCTGGAAGACTTTTCGGATTGCGGGAGAGGGGTTCATCTGCGGCTCCTTCGGGGTTTCGGACCGAAGCGTGGCACGGTCCTCTCGACCTTGCCTTCCTCGTCAGTCCTTCATGACCACTTCCGGGCCGCCGGCATCGCAGCTGCCGGGGTCAAGGGCCGGCTCCGCCGGGCAAAGCTTCCCTTGACGCGGACGGCGCGCATGCGGCACGCCTCCTCCTTCCATCGTTTCCCTCTTTTCCTTTTCCCTGATCTTCAGGGCCTCGTTCCAGTCGTCCGCCGGGGGGCGAAGGCGCGACCAGTCGCAACCTGCATCGTCGGCAAGCGTCCGCAGCCGTTCGGCAAACATGTCGCCCTGTGGATTGGCGTCCGTTGCGGCAACCATCTGGACGCCCGGTTTCGCGGCCAACTCGCGCAACGCTGCCTCCGTCGCCGGCGACCATCCGCCGCCGGTGCTGAGATAAAGCGTGCCCTCATGCGAACCTTCGATCGCCGCGAGGCTCATGGCATCGATCGCGGCTTCCGTCACAGCCAGGCGCACTGCGCTATCCGAACCGAAACGAAAAAGAACCTTGGTTCCTCCGGACGCAAAACCCCGGTATTGCGGACCGCGCGCTTCCCAGCCGGTTAAAACCCCGGCCTTATCCCGGTGCGCCGCCCACATGCTACCTTGCGGACCTTCGCGCAGAAGGTCGCCTTTGATCGCCGTCCGCAGCACGTTCGCTGGCAGGCAGCGCTCGCCGTTGAGATATCGCCATGACGCGGAACCCGGCCAGGGACGGCGGCGGGACTGCCACCGATCGGGAAGAGAGAGGTCGCATCTCGCGCCATCTTTCGCCGGCTGCCACTCCGGCTCCGTGATCTGAAAGCCGACCAGAGCCGCGACCCGTTCTGCGCCTTCGAGAAAACCGACGCGATCGAGATTCTCGACGAGCCGGAACACATCGCCTTTCGCTTCGGACAAAGGATCGAACCATCCGCGCCCTTCACAGGTGACGATGATGATCTCGCCGCCGCGGCGGAACTTGACCGCCCGCCGCGTGCTTTCCTTCGCGTCTATTGCAAACCCGGCATGCTCAAGCACTGCCGCACAACTGACCCGCTCGCGGAGCCCTTCTATCTCTCTTCTCTTCATTTTCCTTCCGATCGCCCGGCGATCGGCCTCCATAGTCCTTGCCTGCCCGTAGGTTCACGCACGCCTTTCGGCAGGCCCCGAAGAGCAAAGACTGCAAGGGCGCGGCTGACAATTGTCGGATCATGCAAGCTGACATCGGACGCGGCGAAGCTTCCCTTGCGGCCTGCCGCTCGCAAGGGGCACCCAGGCGGCGCCGGCTCAATGAGCCGGCCAGGGCATATACTCGTGCACGATCGCCAGATCGTCGTCGGCGTCGATCTCGTCGGACGGAAGGACGCCGTATTCGCCGTCGACCTCGAAGAGGGTGACCGGGACCATCAGGTCACGGGACAGCTGGAAGGCGTGGGACTGGGCGAGAGATAGATCGTGCGACATTTGAGAGGGCTCCTTCGGGAGCGGGCCAATTCCCGCTCGATGGCTCCTCAAAAGGCTCGGGGTCCGGGCGCGATCACCGCGACGCGAAGCGGCGGCGGCCGCAGCTTGCTAGCGGACCCTTTATGGGTTGATCGTGGAAGATCCGGAACCGAGCCAGGACGCCATCAAAAGAGAGCGGGATTGGCTTGCTTCCGATGGCCAATACGTTTCGGCACTATCTCTCTTGCATGTCCCGCCTGCTTGCTGCTGTAGACCGGTTTGATCATGGGATCGCCGATGGCGACACTAAGGCACAGGAGGGCAAATGGTGCTCGCTCACGGATCTTTTCTGCGCGATGCTCTTGGACCCTCACTCGCGGCGCATCCTGAGGGGTCCTGACGAAGTTTTCGCGTAGGCTTGCCGACAGGATGTCCCATGTGGGTTATCCAACACTACCTGCGTCATCGGCATCAACGAGAGTTGGGATGCAGAGCGAAGCCTTTCGAGCAAATTTGAGCCGGATCGTTCGGCGATGACCCTACGGTGGACCGTGCCTTTGAACTCGTGGAAGGCGGCTTGCAAAGCCTGAAGCCGGTTTCAATTCGTATCAATCGGATTTCTTGAGGTTTGCCTTCTCAACGGCCGCTTCTATTGACGTGGCGCCGAGCGACCGGACTGCCCGCTCAAAATACCCCTCGATTTCGTTGATGCTTTTCCCTTCGATCTGTGCAATTTGGGCCGCTGCCTTACCCTGTGCAACCCATCGTAGACATGTCAGTTCGAGCGGCGAGAGCATTCGCATTTTCATATGCAAAACCCTCGCCCTATCAAGGTTGCTCTTAGACACCGGCGCGCCCCGTCGCGTCACCGGTCATGACCTGCCAAAGCTCGGTAACGGGGTGCGAACGTGGAAGCTGCTGAATATCGCCTTCGATCCAGGTCTGCGGCGAATATGCGCATGCGTGCATGGGTGAGCTTGAATTGCCCGTCGGACGGATCGAGCGTGAAGCCGACGACGCCGAGGCCGAACGTGATCACCAGCAGCGTCGACGGACCGTAGATGGCATATCCCGCGCAGAGATAGTCGCGGCCCTTTCGCAAGACATTGCGATCGTCATCCGACAGGACCTGGCCGACGGCAAAGATCGAACCGACTGAGAGGCTCACCTCGAGGTTGGACGAACCGTCGAGAGGATCAACATAAAGGATGAGGTCTCCCGCGGACGGGGTCTTCAGCCACGCGACGTCCTCGACCTCCTCGGAAACATATGCGGCAAGCGAGTTGGCGCTGGCGCATGTTTCCCGAAACACGCGGTCGGCCAGAACGTCTAGGAGGTTCTGATCTTCACCCTGGACGTTCGTAGTGCCGGCGCTGCCGACCTGGTTCTGAAACGCCGCTTCCTTGAGCTGGTCGGCCACCACGACCGCAGAGGCGGCGATGCTTTCCATCAAGGCTGCAAGAGCGGGATCGACCTTCCTCTCGCGTAGATAGGCGCCCAGTTCCATGTCCAGTGTTATCGTCATTGTCGATACTCGGCCTGTCTTTGACTAGTGAATTGGTTTCACCGCTGTTTGCGAACGCCATTGTCATGCGCCATTCGCAGCACAGCGGCTGTCTCATGCGGAGCGTTGGGTGGGTGGAAACTGCACCAGCGTGCCGGCGCCGCCGGAAACCGGGTGCGACGTTTGGTCGGCCTCAGCGACACTCGCCGTTACAAAACCCATGTCTCGTCCATTTCCTTCGATCTTGAACTGCTGGACCAGGGCCAGCAGGCTGTCGGCCTGGGAGGCGAGTTCGCGGCTCGCGGCCGTCGTCTCCTCGACCATGGCCGCATTGTGCTGTGTCATTTGATCCATCTGATTGACGGTCGCGTTGACGCCCTGCAGCGCGCTCGACTGATCGTGGCTGCCGCGGGCAATCGTCTCGACATGCTGGCTGATCGTGACAATCTGCGTGCTGATCTTCGCCAGCACCGCCCCGGTTTCCTGAACCAGGTGCGAGCCTGTGTTGACCTCGGCTGTCGACTTGTTGATGAGGACCTTGATCTCCTTGGCTGCCTTGGCGGAACGTTGCGCGAGTTCGCGCACCTCCTGGGCTACGACGGCAAAGCCTTTGCCGGCCTCTCCGGCACGGGCTGCCTCGACGCCGGCGTTGAGCGCCAGCAGATTGGTCTGAAAGGCGATCTCGTCGATCACACCGGTGATCTGTTCGATCTCGCGGGAGGCTTCTTCGATGCGGCCCATCGCGTCGATCGCATTGTTGACGACGATAGCCGAGTCGTCTGCGCTCCGCTTGGCCTGGCGAACGATCTGGTCGGCGTCCTTGGCACGCTCCGCTGACGAGCGAACCGTGACCGTGATCTCGTCGACGGCGGCCGCCGTTTCCTCGAGCGAGGCAGCCTGCTGCTCGGTCCGCTTGGCAAGGTCTTCAGCCGCCTCCGCCATCTGGTTGCCATTGCCCTGGATCATTTCGACATTGTCGCGGATCTGGCGCATCGTCGCCTGCAGCCGCGTCATCGAACCGTTGAAATCCTGTCGAAGCTGGTCGAGCTCTCCGTCGAGAGGACGAGCGATGGTCACCGTCAGGTCTCCGCTCGCGAGTTTGTGCAAGCCGGACGCAACCGCCTCGACCGCGCTGCTGATCGCAGCCGCATCGCGGCTCTTTCGCAAATCGTCTTCTTGGCGTTGTTGCCGCGCGAGCGACCGCGACTGTTCCGCCTCACTTTCGATGCGGATCTTTTCGAGCGCGTTGTTACGGAATACGTCCAACGCTCTTGCCATTTCGCCGATCTCGTCGCGCTTTTCGACGCTGCCGATCTTTTCGTCGAGTTTTCCGGACGCAACCGCCTTCATCGATGCAGTCAGCGCTTCGATCGGAGACTTGAGGGTTCTGAGCAGCAGGAAAGCAGCGATGCAACCGAAGAGCAGGGCAAGCACGGTCGTCACGACGGATATATATTGCGCCTGATCCTGTGCGGCGGAGGCATGATCACGCTGGACTTGAGCGAACTCGAGGATCTTGTTCCAAGAGTCGTTCATCCTGGCGCTCGCCGCCTTGAATGCCGCGTCACGAGCCCCGACCTTGACGAGGAACTGATCGAATGCCTCCTGCGCCTGACCAATCACCGCAACGGCCTTATCGGACAATTCCTGGATGGGACCGTTGGCCGCGTGCTGTTCTTTCACCTTACCGAGATACAAGCCTAGCCCTTTGAGGCGACCTTTTACCTTCTTGAGCGTGTCTTCATTCATGCCACCTAGAAAATCGGAGGAGGCGATCCGAAGTTCATAGTTCATGGAATTGATCTTGTTCAGCGTTTCCGCCGTCGCCGCTTGTGCTGCCGCTTGGTCAGCGGGGATGTTCAAATAGGTTTGCAGTTTGGACTGCACATCCGACAAGGTTGAGAGATCGCTGGAAATCCCCTCCCGAAGTTGCCTTTCGTCGCTGTGCATTTCCCAGAGACCGTCGATCGTCTTTGAAACCTCTTCGGCAATCGTCCCGGCGGCAAGCAGGCTCTGTCGTTCATCCGGTTCCTGAGCGAAGGACAAGCTCGTCGATATCTTGGCGCTCTGGTCGGCGAGCAGCGCCTTCAGCGCATCGCGCTTGGCCTCCGTCGCCTCGAGCAGGAAGGAGTTCATCCCGTCCTGAGCCTGCTTGATCGCCGACAGCGTGACCATCCCGCTCGAGCTGCTCGCAAGCTGGGTATTCAGCATGTTGCCGGAAAGATAGTTGACGAGGCTCAAGCCCGCGATGCCGACAAGTATCGGCGTCAGCAGGCAGAAGATTTTGGTCCGGATCGGTCCGCGCAATAGCAGGAAGTCAAAATGAATGCTCATGATTCTCCACCCAAGATAACGAGTCCAATAATAATTATTCTGAGTGAATGAATATCCGGTAAAATCGATCTCGAATTAGTAATGTTTCATGAATATTCCGTCGCGGCCGTCTCCAGGATTTCCAGAATCCGGGCGGTCACGTCCTGAGGAGCGGCAAGACCGTCAACCTGAAAGTACGGCGACCGATCCTTGTAAAATTCACTGACCGAAAGGGTCTCGGCCCGATACGCTTGGAGGCGCAGTTCCAACGTCGCGGCATTGTCATCGGCGCGTTGCGCGCCGGCGGACTGTGCCGCTCTTCGGCAGATGCGGTCGTAGAGTTCTTCCTCCGGGACGACGAGTTCGATGACGGCCGTCAAGGAACGCTCCCCGAGCGATTGATCCAACGCGGCAGCCTGCACGATCGTGCGCGGGAACCCGTCGAGCACAAAGCCGCGCTCAGCTTCCGGACCGGCAAGCCGGTTGGCAACGATCGCCGAGACGGTATCGTCGGAAACGAGGCCGCCGGCTGCCATGGTCGCCGCGACCGTGCACCCAAGAGGCGTCTCCGCCTTTACCTCGGCCCGAAGGATGTCGCCCGTCGACAGATGAGGGATGCCGAGCTTTTCGCAGATGCGCTTGGCTTGGGTGCCCTTGCCGGACCCGGGCGGGCCCATCAGTATCAATCTCATGGGATAAGTCCTTTCCTTCGGTCTCACGCTGCCTCGACCCTGTTCTGCCGGTTGGCGATCAGATCATCGACGACAGCCGGATCGGCAAGCGTCGAGGTATCCCCCAGTGCACCGAAATCGTCCTCAGCGATCTTGCGCAGGATGCGGCGCATGATCTTTCCCGAGCGGGTCTTCGGCAGGCCCGGCGCGAACTGGATCTTGTCCGGCGAAGCGATCGGTCCGATTTCCGCGCGGACATGCTTGACCAGTTGCTGACGCAACTCCTCGGACCCCTCACTGCCGGCCATCAGCGTGACATAGCAGTAGATGCCTTGGCCCTTGATGTTGTGTGGAAAGCCGACGACGGCTGCCTCGGAGACAAGGTAATGCGAAACCAGAGCGGACTCGACTTCCGCCGTCCCGAGCCGGTGGCCTGAGACGTTGAGAACGTCATCGACGCGACCGGTGATCCAATAATAGCCGTCGGCATCACGGCGACAGCCGTCGCCGGTGAAATATTTGCCCTCGTAGGTGGAGAAGTAGGTCTGGATGAAGCGCGCGTGGTCGCCATAGACCGAACGTGCCTGACCGGGCCAACTGTCGGCGATGCACAGATTGCCGTCGGCGGCACCTTCGATAAGCTTGCCTTCCGCATCCACGAGCTCCGGCTTGATGCCGAAGAAGGGGCGGGTGGCGGAGCCGGGCTTGAGGTCGGTCGCGCCCGGCAGCGGCGTGATCATGATGCCGCCGGTTTCCGTCTGCCACCAGGTGTCGACGATCGGGCAGCGCCCGTCGCCGACAGTGTGATAATACCATTCCCAGGCTTCCGGATTGATCGGCTCGCCGACCGAGCCGAGAAGCCGCAGGCTTGAACGGCTTGAGCGTTTGACGAAATCATCGCCGGTGCCCATCAGCGAACGGATTGCCGTCGGGGCGGTGTAAAAGATGTTGACCTTGTGCTTGTCGATCACGTCCCAGAAACGGCCGGCATCCGGGAAGGTCGGAATTCCCTCGAACATCAGCGTCGTCGCGCAATTGGCAAGCGGCCCGTAGACGATATAGGAGTGGCCGGTGACCCAGCCGACATCGGCCGTGCACCAGTAGATATCGCCGTGCTGGTAGTCGAACACATATTCATGGGTCATCGAGGCATAGACGAGATAGCCGCCGGTCGTGTGGAGAACGCCCTTGGGTTTGCCGGTCGAACCGGAGGTGTAGAGGATGAAAAGCGGATCCTCGGCCCTCATCGGCTCGGGCGGGCACTCCGCCGAAACAGAGGCTGCTTCCTCGTGATGCCAGAGGTCGCGGCCCGGCGCCCAGCCGATCGCCGCACCGGTACGGCGGATCACCAGGACGTTCTTGACCAGGACATGACCGCGCGCGGCGATATCGATCGCCTTGTCGACGTTGGCCTTCAGCGGAACCGGCTTGCCGCCGCGCAGGCCCTCGTCGCACGTGATGACAAAGGTCGATTCACAATCGACGATGCGGCCACCCAGCGCCTCGGGCGAAAAGCCGCCGAAGACCACGGAATGGATCGCGCCGATACGGGCGCAGGCGAGCATCGCATAGGCCGCTTCCGGCACCATCGGCATGTAGATGGTGACGCGGTCGCCCTTCTGGACACTATGCTTCTTCAACACGTTGGCGAAGCGGCAGACCTGCTCGAAAAGTTCGTTATAGGTGATCCTCTTATCGACAGAGGGATCATCGCCTTCCCAGATGATGGCGACCTGATCGCCCCTCGTCTCCAGGTGCCGATCGATGCAGTTGTAGGCGACATTGGTCTCACCGTCTTCGAACCATTTGATCGAGACGTCGCCGGTAAACGAGGTGTCCTTTACGCTGGTGTAGGGCTTGAACCAGTCGATACGCTTGCCGTGCTTGCCCCAGAACTGCTCAGGGCTGCCGACGCTTTCCTCGTACCATTCCTGGTACTCGGCCTTGTCGATCAGCGCATAGCTCTGCACCGGCTTGGTAACCGGGTATATCTTTTCCGACATTAAAACTCCTCAAACGTCAGTCGGCCGGCCGACAGGATCGATGCGCCATTGCCCGCCAAAAAATCTCACTGCGCGGCAACCTGCCGCTGGACGACCTCAAAGATGAAACTATCAAGAAGGGACACTTCGCTGTGGCTGAGATGCAGCCCCTTCTTCGAGCGTCTCCAGAGAATGTCACTCGTTGTGCGTGCCCATTCGTGCTCCATCAGGTAAAGCACTTCGGCTTCGTAGAGGTCCGACCCGAAATGCCGGCCGAGATCCTCGATCTTCTTGGCAGTGCCGAGAAGGACGGATGCCTTCGTGCCATAGCGGCGGACAAGCCGGCGCGCATGTGAAGCCGCGAGGAACGGATAGGCCGTGTGAAGCTTGGTGACCTCCGCCTCGTAGCCTTGAACCGGAAAGTCGCCGCCCGGCAGATGGCTCTTGGCGGTCCAGGGGGCGCCCTTGACGCCGATCGCCTCGCCGACCTTCTCCAGCGCATGTTCCGCCAGACGCCGGTAGGTGGTGAGCTTGCCGCCGAAGATGTTGAGGAGCGGAGCCCTGTTGACCTCGCTGCCGACGAAGCCATCAAGCTTCAGCACATAGTCGCGCGTCGCCTCCTGCGCCTTCGTGGCGCCATCGTTGAAAAGTGGGCGTATCCCTGAATAGGTCCAGACGATATCGTCCTGCCTGACTGGCTCCTTGAAATATTCGCTGGCCGCCTTGCAGAGATAGTCCGTCTCCTCTTGTGAGATTCTGACATCCTTCGGATCGCCGCTAAAGTCGCGATCGGTGGTGCCGATCAGCGTGAACTCGTCCTCATAGGGAATGGCGAAGATGATGCGATTGTCGGGATTTTGGAAAAAGTAGGCGCGCGGCCCTTCGAACTTCTTTTTGACGACGATATGACTGCCCTGGACGAGGCGCACATTGCGGGACTCGTTCTTGCCGAAGGCGCCTCGGATGACATGGTCGACCCAGGGACCGGCCGCGTTGACGAGCATGCGCGCGCGGTGAACCGTCGCGATCCCGGAGACCGTATCCACCGTCTCGATCGTCCAGAGCCCATTCTCGCGCCGTGCCGAGACCACCTTGGTGCGCGGCATGATCAGCGCGCCCTTGTCGGCAGCATCGCGGGCGTTCAAGACCACGAGGCGGGCATCGTCGACCCAACCGTCAGAATATTCGAAGGCCTTAGTGAAGAGCGCCTTCAGCGGTTTGGCCGCCTCGTCGCGGCGCATGTCAAGCACCGCAGTCGGCGGCAGCAGCTTGCGGCCGCCAAGATGGTCATAAAGGAAGAGCCCAAGCCGGATCAGCCAGGCCGGACGGATGCCGCCCTTTTGGTAGGGCAGCACGAAGCGCATCGGCCAGATGATGTGCGGCGCCATCGCCCAGAGCACCTCGCGCTCCATCAGCGATTCACGCACCAGCCTGAACTCGTAGTGTTCGAGATAGCGCAAGCCGCCATGGATGAGCTTGGTGGCGCCAGACGAGGTGCCGGAAGCGAAGTCGTTCATCTCCGCCAGCGCCACCGAATAGCCGCGACCAACCGCATCACGTGCGATCCCGCAGCCGTTGATACCGCCACCGATCACGAACAGGTCGTGGATCTTATCTTCCATATCGATCTCCCGTGACGTCACGCCGTTGCCGCGTAGGAAAGCGTGCTTGCAACGGCAGCGCGCCATTTCCGATAGCGTCGTGCGCGCTCGTCAGTGTTGAGGTTGGGGGTGAACCTGCTTTTCGCCTTCCAGTTCGCGGCAAAGTTTTGAAGGTCGGGCCAGACGCCGGCCTGCGAGCCAGCCAGTGCCGCAACACCGTATGCAGTCGCTTCCTGGCTTTGCGATCGCTCGATGACGCTTCCCAGGCAATCGGCCAAAGCCTGCATGGCCCAATCGCTACCCGACAGGCCGCCGTCGACGCGAAGGGTCGCGCCCCTCACCTCCATCGGGTAGTCGCAGGCCATTGCCTCGAGGAGGTCGCGCGTCTGGTAGCAGACGGATTCCAGGGTCGCCCGAGAAAGCTCTGCGATCCCTGTGCCTCTCGTCAGGCCAAAAATCGCGCCACGGGCTTGCGAATTCCAGTGCGGCGCGCCAAGGCCGGTGAATGCCGGCACCAGATAGACGTCTTCCTGTTCGTCAGCCAGATGCGCAAGTCGGCCGGTTTCGTCGGCTTCCTTGATAAGCTTCAAGGAATCTCTCAGCCATTGAACCGCAGCACCCGCCATGAAGATCGAGCCCTCAAGCGCGTAGGTCGTTTTGCCATTGAGGCGATATCCAATGGTCGAGAGGAGGCGGTTGGACGACCGGACGATCTGATCGCCGGTATTCAGGACCACGAAGCATCCCGTGCCATAGGTCGATTTGAGCATCCCGGGTTTGAGGCAGGCCTGGCCGATCAAGGCGGCCTGCTGGTCGCCCGCAAGCGCCCGGATCGGAATTTGAGCGCCGAAGTGGCCGGCAATCGTCTGGCCGAAATCGTCAGCACAATCCTTGACTTCAGGCAAGAGAGCCCGCGGCACTCTGAAGGCGCCCAGCAATTCATCATCCCAGCGGTTCTCGCGGATGTCGAACAAGGCCGTGCGTGACGCGTTGGTCGCGTCCGTTGCGTGCACAGCGCCGCCTGTGAGCATCCAGGTCAGATACGTGTCGATCGTGCCGCACAGCAACTGGCCATTCTCAGCCGCGCGCCGCGCGCCCCCGACATTGTCGAGGATCCAGGCGATCTTCGTGGCGGAAAAATAGGGATCGAGCAGAAGACCGGTTTTTTCTTGAATCAGCGGACCAAACCCATCTGCGCGCAGGACCTCGCAGGCGCCGTAGGTCCGCCGGTCCTGCCAGACGATTGCAGGATGGATCGGCTTTCCCGTCGACCGCTCCCAGACAAGGCATGTTTCGCGTTGGTTTGTGATGCCGATTGCCGCAACGTCCCGCGCCTCGATGCCTGCCCGCTTCAGAGCATTGCGAGAGGTCTCAAGCACAGACTCCCATATTTCTGAGGCGTTGTGCTCGACCCAGCCGGACTTCGGAAACGACTGCGATATCTCTTTTTGATCGATCGCGATCGGCTGGGCATCGGGGCCGTAAACGATGGCACGGGAGGACGTTGTCCCCTGGTCGATCGCCAGAACATAGCCGGTCATGGAAGCCTCAAATCTTGTTGACAGAAGGGGACCGCCAGCGTCCTGGGAGGGAGACGCTGGCGGCCGGCGGCGGAAGACTGCTAAGCTGCAGCGTTCTTCGCCTCTTGTGAGAAAATCGCTTCGACCTTCGCCGCGATTGCCCGGCCGAGCGTGATGTTCGTCTCGGCAGAGAAATGGATCCCGTCGCAGCCATCGGTCTTTACGAACTCACCGGCGTCGAGGAAGTAGACCTTCAGGAAATTGGCGAGCGCCTTGTACTGCTTTGCGAGTTCGAGGGACTTTTCGTAGCCACCACCAAACATGCCTTCGAACCATGGGTCAGGCATGGGAGCGAGCGGCGGCGGCGAAACGATCAGGAGCTTCGGCGCAGGGTAGGGCGTGCCGATACCGCCGGCACAGGTGAGAACCTGGCCTGCAAGCTTGCCCATGCCGTTGGCGATCTCGTAGGGCGTGCGGCGGAAGTAGGACTTGGTATCGTTGGTGCCGAGCAAAATGATCACAAGATCGAGCGGCAGGTGGCTGGCGAGCGCCATCGGCAAATAGGCGCTCCCATTTAGCCGGGGATCGTTGGGGTCCTCGACGCTCGTTGTGCGGGCACTTAAGCCCTCCTCGATGATCGCATAGCCGTCACCCAGCGCCGCTGCCATGGCGCCGGTCCAGCGCTGCTCAAAGGGGTATCTGAGGGTCGGCGACGATTCCGGCACCGGAATCCATCCCCAGGTGAGTGAATCCCCAAAACACAGTATTGAGCGGCTCTCTGCCATATCGTTATTCCTCCGATAACTACGAGTTGCGTGCCTTGAGGCCGTAGAAAATGGCCGCAAGCAGGATGATGAGACCTTGCGCGATGAGTTTCCCGGAGTCGCTGACGCCGAAGGACGTCATCACGACAAAGAGGAGCGCGAACGAAAGGACACCGAAGAACGGCCCCCAGACGCCACCTTCCCCCCGGCCGAACACCACGCCGCCGAGAATGGTCGCCGCAACGGACAGGATCGGGAGATCCAGGCCGACACGAACGCTTCCGACCGCAATCGACGCCGTTTGAACGAGGGCGGCGATGCCGGCGATAAGGCCTGCGAGTGTGTGCGCCACGACAACCGTGCGTTCGACGGGAACGCCTGAGAAGTGCGCGGCTTCCGCATTGGCACCCACCGAGGTGACGTAGCGCCCGAACACCGTTCTCGACAGAAGCAGGGACAACAGCGCCGTCAGCACGACCCAGAACAGAACCGGGAGCGGCAGGGGACCAAGTTTCACATTGTAGATGGTGTTGAAGTAGGTCGGCACGTTGCCCGGCGGCTTGCCGCTCGACAGAAACTGCACGGCCCCGACAAGGATGATGCTGACTGCAAGGGTCACGATAACCGCCGAGACACGCCGCTTGCCGACCATGAAACCGTTGAACAGACCGATTGCCGTGCCCGTGAACAGAGCGAGCAGGACGAAACCTGTCGCCGACATTCCGGGAAGAAGATTCGACGAAATGAAGTAGTTGACGAGCAGGATGATGCCGCCGCCTGCGAGGTCAATGCTTTTGACGCGCATGACGAGCAACTGACCAAGGACGAGGACACCGAGAGGCGCCACCTGGCGAATGAAGATGCCCATGACATTTGCATTCAGCATCTGCGGGCGCGAAACCCACAAGACGATCAGTAGCAATGCAAAGACATAGTATGCGGGCGCAACCCTGAGCATTCGCTGAATTGCGGGATTGTTCGCGAAGGCTGACATCTTAGAGCCCCATCTTCTTGCGTGTCTGGAAACCGACGACAAGGAGCAGGATGCCGCCCTTGATCGCCGTCTGAATAAACGGCGAAACGTTGACCAGATTCATGCCGTTGGAGAGGAGCGCCAACACCAGGGCTCCGATAATCGTGCCCTGAAGGCTGCCGACGCCGCCGGACAATTGCGTGCCGCCAATGGCGACGGCCGTGATCGCATCGAGCTCGAAGAGAAGTCCGACATTCGGATCTCCGGACACGATGCGGCCGGCCAGGAACACGCCGGCAAGAGCCGCAAAGCACGAGCAGGCGACATAGGAAAGGACGACATTGCGCTTGTCGGCGACACCGAAGTTGCGTGTGGCGTCTTCTACGCCGCTGGAAATACCGCCGCCGATCGCGAAGAGGTGAAGTCCGAACCGCGAGCCGTAGAGCAATTTCCAGGCAACCAGGGCGACACAGATGCCCCAGAATATCGGCATGGGTATCCCCAGGAACGACCCGGAGACCGAGCGGATGACGACATCCGGAATTGTTCCCCCGGAGACGGGACGCAAGATGCGCGCAGCTCCGAGCACGATATATTGCATCGCCAGCGTCGCGATGATCGGATGGACGTTGAGACGAGTGATCACGATGCCGTTGGTCAGGCCGAGCAGGGCCGCCAGCAGGAAGACTGCCGGTATCGTAATGTAGCCCGGGGCGTCCAACGCCAGTATGGCTGTCGTGAAGCTGATCAGCGATCCGACGGAAAGGTCGAGGCCGCCGACGAGGATTACGAACAGCTGGCCGACCGCCGTGATGATCAGCGGCATTGCCTGGGCGATCAGGTTGAACAGGTTTTCACGGTTCAGGAACTGATCTGTCTGAACGATCAGTGCAATACTGAAGACGATGGTGATCAGCAAGGGAACAATCCAGAGACCTTGGCGGTTCTGACTTCCCGTAAATAGTCTTGCAAGGGCCTTAGTCATCGGTTTGACTCTCAGATTTGGCGTTCACGCGCTCAAGGCGGCGTCGAGGATGTCGTGCTCGGTGGCCTTTGCGGCGGGCATCTCGGCGACAACGGTGTCGCCATGGACGACGTAGATGCGATCGCATAGACCGATGAGTTCCACGGTTTCCCTCGACAGGACCAGCACGGCCCCACCGTTCTGCGTGAAGTCGCGAAGCAGCTTGTAGATTTCCGATTTGGCGCCGATGTCGACGCCGCGTGTCGGCTCTTCAATCAGCAGGATGTCGAGATTGGCGGCGATATAGCGTCCGAGCAGAACCTTCTGCTGATTGCCGCCGGAAAGAGCGCCAACGGGCGCGGACGCATTGATCGTCCGCACATTCAGCCGCTGGATCGTGTCGGCAACGACCTTCCGATAGTTCTTCGCGGGGGAAAAACCCCTCCGTGCCGAATGAAGGGCAATCTCGATATTGTGGGCAATCGGAAGGTTCAGGAACAGACCCTCTTCCTTGCGATCTTCAGGAACGAACCCCACACCCATCTGCTGCAGCTTGCGGATGCCGTTCTCATTCGGCACGGGCAAGGCAAGTGATTTCCCCTGGAATGTGACGGTGCCGGAAAACGGCTGGAACTGGCCAACGAGCGAGCGCATGAGTTTCTGCTGCCCTTGCCCTTCCAGCCCCGCGAGAGCAACAATCTCACCCTTGAAAACATGCAGCGAGAAAGGCTTCGTCGACGCGCCGATCTTGAAGTGCTTTATATCGAGCATCGGCTCGCCGGCTGCCGAGTTGTTTCTTTCCGGGAAAAGGTCTTTCAATTCCCGGCCGACCATCATTGCGATGAGCGATGTCGGCGTCATTTCGGAAAGAGGGCGCGTGCCCACCAGCTTGCCGTCTTTCAGGACCGTGACCGTGTCACAGATCTGGAAGATTTCATCCATCCGGTGCGAGATATAGACGATCGCCTTGCCCGCATCGCGCAGTCGCCGGATATGCTTGTTCATGATCTCGACATCGGCGGCATTAAGAGCAGCCGTCGGCTCATCGAGAATGAAAATCGAGGCATCGGCCTTGATGCCATGGGCGATCTCGACGAACTGCCGTTCGGCGATGCTGAGATTCGAAACCAGCGTCCGCGGATCGAGGTTGAGCGAAAGCTCCTTCAGCGCTTTGCTGGTTTCGGCATTCATGCGCTTGTAGTCGACAGTGCCGAAGCGCGTGACCGGCTCACGCCCGAGAAACATGTTTTCGGCGATCGTGAGGTTTGACAGGAGCGTCATTTCCTGGAAGACGGTCGATATGCCGAAATCAAGTGCCTCTTTCGGATTGACGAAGGAGATCTTGTGGCCGTTCTTGAAGATATCGCCGCTGTCGGGCCGATGAACACCCGCAAGGATCTTCATGAGGGTCGATTTACCGGCGCCATTCTCGCCCATCAGGGCATGCACCGAACCCGGCAAGAGCTCCAGCGACACTCTATCAAGTGCCAGACTTCCGCCAAACGACTTTGAAATGTTCGACATTTCTACAAGGTTGGCCATTGCTTCCTCCCAATCACGCAATTCCGTTCCGGTGGCCATCCGCCGGTTCCGGAACGAAACCGGCGGACGCGCCGCGGGAGAATGATTACTTGCTATAATACTTCTTCAGATCGTCTTCGGAGAGCTGAGAGGGCCACCAGACGTTCGCGGAGAGATCGTCGCGGTAATACTTCTTGACCTTCTCGAGATCCCATCCCGGAGGATTGTAGTCGTAGTGCTTGTAGAGCTGCTTGCCCTCGAGCAGAGCAATCGCAGCGTGCACGCCCTCGGCACCCTGGGCCGGCGAGTATTCTGCAGAGATCGACTCGAAGCCGTCGTTGATCCACTGGCCGAAGAACCCGTTGTTGCCTTCGCCCGAGATCGGCGGGATCTTGGCGCCGAACTGCTTGAAGACGTCGACGCAGGCGCGCGTCATGTCGGCGCCCGACGACCAGATGCCGTTCACATCCGGGTTGTTCAGGTAGAGGGTCTCGCAAACGCTCTTGCCCTTGTCATACTGCCAATCGCCATGCTCTTCGGCGACGATCTTGACGTTTGTGCCCTTCAGCGATTCCAGAAGACCATTGTAGCGGTTGGTGTCTTCCGGATGGCCGGCAAGACCGCGCAGCACCCAGATCTTGCCGTCGTTTCCGACCGTCTTGACGAGCCAGTCGCCCATCACCTTGCCGAAGTGCTCGGCACCGCCTTGGATTTCTGTCGTGTAATCGTCCGTTTCAACGCGGCCGGTATGGACGATGACCGGAATGCCAGCAGCAATCGCCTTCTTCATCGATGCGTTGGCGGAGGTGGACGTGACCGGCTGGACGATGATCGCGTCGACTTTCTGCGCGATCAGATCTTCGATGTCGGCAACCTGCTTCTTCTGGTCAAAGCCGGCGTCGAGCAGGATGAACTTCTTGATGCACTTGTTGGCAGCAGCAGCAGCCTCGGACTCGTGAGCGACCTGGACCGTCCAGGTATTGGCGTTGACGCCAAAGTCGCTCATGCCGATGACCCAGCCGCAATCCTTCTTGTACTTGCCAGCTTCGGTCTGCGGGTTGTCGCCAACTCGCGGCGTGATGCCGTCCATGAACTTGACGTCATCAGCCCAAAGCGGGCCCGCGGTGGATGCCACCACAAGCGTCGCCCCGAGAATAGATTTCAGATAGCCGTTCACTGAGAATTCCTCCCTTGCACAAACACCGTCGTCCTCATCGACGTCGGATCTCCATTGACACGGAGACGCACTTATCCAGGCCGCTGAAGCGGCTTTAGTCGCGGGCCAACGCCATTGGATGACGGGGGTTGGCTATGTTCAGTTCCTGGAAATCTTGCTCTCCCATTCACAGAAATGCCACACCTCTGAAACGCTGTCAATAATTATTCAGACTGAATGAATATCAATAAACTTGCGCCACAGATCGACAAAGGCCATAATCACCTCAGAATGTTCATGCGTCTTTATGATTTGCCATAAAGGTGGGGAGGAAATGCGGTCAGTCTTATGTTACGGCGACTCGAATACGCATGGCCAAATTCCGGGGGGCTCGCCGCTCGACCGATATGGGCCAAACGAGCGCTGGCCTGGCGTTTTGAGGCGGGAGCTTGGAAGCCAGTGGTACGTAATCGAGGAGGGTCTAAGTGGCCGCACGACGGTTCGCGACGATCCGATCGAGGGATCGATGAAAAACGGCCGGACCTACCTGCGGCCGTGCCTCATGAGCCATGCGATCCTCGACCTTGTCATCATCATGCTCGGGACGAACGACCTGAAGGCGCGCTTCGGTCAACCACCCTCCGAAGTGGCGATGGGGATCGGTTGCCTGGTCTACGATATCAGGGAACTTGCGCCCGGCCCGGGCGGCAAGCCCCCCGAAATCATGGTCGTTGCACCACCGCCGATGCTGGACGATATCAAGGAATGGGAACCTATTTTTTCTGGCGCCCAGGAGAAATCCCGGCGTCTCGCCCTCGAGTTTGAAATTATTGCCGATTCGCTCGAAGTCCATTTCTTTGACGCCGCTACCGTCGCGGCCTGTGATCCGCGGGATGGTTTTCACATCAACCGGGAAGCGCATGAAGCCTTGGGAACAGCGATTGCCAGGGAAGTCGAGGCGATCGGTTGGAGATGATGATATTGCCGCAACGACACGACAAATGGATGCCAGTTCATCTTTATGCCTTACTCGGCGAGGATTGCATTGATGCCTGATATGCGTTTTGCACCACCCAATCCCCTGCGTATTGCCGATCGGGCAACCGGCCTGAACGCCGTTAGCGTGCGCAGCTACAATGAGCGCCTGCTCCTGTCGCTGCTGCTTCAAAACAGTGAGATTACCAGACTGGAGATCGGCGAACGGACAGGCCTCTCAGCCCAGACGATCTCGGTGCTCGTCAGATCGCTGGAACAGGAGGGGCTGGTTTCAAAGGGAGAAGCCCAAAAGGGGCGTGTGGGCCCGCCGACCGTCCCTGTAGCCCTCAATCCCGAGGGGGCTTTTTCGATTGGCATCAGCGTTGGCCTGAAGCGGACAGACGTCGTGCTGATCGATTTCGTGGGCGCCATTCGCTATCACATGCAGTTGCCCAACCCGCGACCCGAGCGCGACAGCAACCAGACGATGTTCATCGACACCATTCGTCAGGCGGTGAACATTGTTCCGAAGAATGCTCAAAAGCGGCTGGCCGGTATTGGTCTCGCTCTGCCGTCGAGCGCATCGGAGGGTCGTGAGGCGAAAGCCTATTTCGACTCCCTGCAAAAGGAAGTCGAGGAACTGACCGGATACTCGGTGTTCGTGCAGAACGACATCACCGCTGCGGCCAGCGGCGAGAGCATGTTTGGCATTGCCAAGCCGTTTTCCGACTATCTCTATTTTTACATCGGTGCAAACCTCCACAGCCGCCTGGTGCTGAACCACCAGATTCATCACGGCAATTCGGTGGTCAGTTTCGATGTGGGGGTGGCGTCATTGGAATCCAAGTTGACCTCCGCAGGTGCCCCGACGGATCATCTTTGGCAGCCGCTTGCACCATGGCCCGAAAACGGCCTGGTTCTCGAATGGGAAGGCAGGCTCGCGGAAGAGATGCACCGCATCGTCAAGTCGCTTACCCAGTTTGTCGAGCTGGAAGCCGTTATCGTATCTTCGTTTGTGCCGGCCAACATTTCTCGGAATGTTTGTCTCTTGCTGCAGAAATTGGTTCCCGCGGTCCCGGTCATGCCGACAAGCATTCTGAGCGCACCAAAGGCGGTCGGCGCTGCAAGTCTGCCGTTCATGTCAAGGTTCATGGTCGAGAGTGGTGTCTAGCTGATCGCAGCGGCTAGAGGCTGCTTCTAAAGGCTGGGACCTTGCGACAGACTTCTCACGTCACCAACTCGCTATAAAACGAACTGACATTTCGCGTGCAGCAGAGCCGTGATCTAAGCCTGATGAGCGCCTTCTGTTTGTGGGGCGGTACGTCATCGGCGTCCCGGCGAATTGTCGTCCAGCCGGCAACATTGGTTGCCGGCCCTAGAACTGACTTCGACGAAGATGAGGGTGCTAAATCCATTTGGACTGCCGCAAATCAGGCGGCCCTATAAAACCCGAATTCTCGTCCATTTCCTTCGATCTTGAACTGCTGGACCAGGGCCAGCAGGCTGTCGGCCTGGGAGGCGAGTTCGCGGCTCGCGGCCGTCGTCTCCTCGACCATGGCCGCATTGTGCTGTGTCATTTGATCCATCTGATTGACGGTCGCGTTGACGCCCTGCAGCGCGCTCGACTGATCGTGGCTGCCGCGGGCAATCGTCTCGACATGCTGGCTGATCGTGACAATCTGCGTGCTGATCTTCGCCAGCACCGCCCCGGTTTCCTGAACCAGGTGCGAGCCTGTGTTGACCTCGGCTGTCGACTTGTTGATGAGGACCTTGATCTCCTTGGCTGCCTTGGCGGAACGTTGCGCGAGTTCGCGCACCTCCTGGGCTACGACGGCAAAGCCTTTGCCGGCCTCTCCGGCACGGGCTGCCTCGACGCCGGCGTTGAGCGCCAGCAGATTGGTCTGAAAGGCGATCTCGTCGATCACACCGGTGATCTGTTCGATCTCGCGGGAGGCTTCTTCGATGCGGCCCATCGCGTCGATCGCATTGTTGACGACGATAGCCGAGTCGTCTGCGCTCCGCTTGGCCTGGCGAACGATCTGGTCGGCGTCCTTGGCACGCTCCGCTGACGAGCGAACCGTGACCGTGATCTCGTCGACGGCGGCCGCCGTTTCCTCGAGCGAGGCAGCCTGCTGCTCGGTCCGCTTGGCAAGGTCTTCAGCCGCCTCCGCCATCTGGTTGCCATTGCCCTGGATCATTTCGACATTGTCGCGGATCTGGCGCATCGTCGCCTGCAGCCGCGTCATCGAACCGTTGAAATCCTGTCGAAGCTGGTCGAGCGACGGGGCGAAAGGATGCTCAATGCGATGATCCAGTTTCCCCTCGGCAAGATCCTTCAGACCGGTCGCCAGCGCTGACATGGCCACTTCCAACTCTGCCGCGCTTCTTGCCCTTTCGGTCTCGCGCAGTTGTCTCTCCTGTTCGAGCAGCCCATTGCGGTGGATCGCCTCATCCTCCATTCGCACCTTGTCGACGGCGCTTTGACGAAAGGATTCGAGCGCACGCGCCATAACGCCGATTTCGTCGGTACGCGACACGGATCGGATCTCGATCGTCTGATCACCGTTGTTTAGGCGGTTCATCAAGCCTGTGATGTCTTTCAAGGGTTTCGTGAGGCGAGACGAGAAAATGTAACCCACGATCCCCATGCCGAACAGCACCGCCAAGGTGGTCAGACCAGCCCACTTCGCAAGTTCATCCGCTGAGGCGAGAACCTTCGCCTTATCCTGGCCAATGACCAGAAGGTGCGGTTGCCCGAAAAGCGTCACCGGCACATAGGAATAAAAATTCACGCCGTTGGCGGCGTCGGCGAAGATGGAACCACTCTTTTGGTCTCTGGCAGCCTGAACCAGTTGCGGCGCTAAGCCGCCTTCCGCTACCTTGCCGGCCCGCAATGTGCCATCGGCGCCGATAAGAAAAGCCTCGTCAACAGCCCGGCCCAGCCCTTCGGGCGAAATGAGCGCCAGAAGCTTGGCTGGTGCGATCCGGATCACGACGGTGCCACGTTTGACAACTGAGCCCCAGACGACGTTGGCAAGGGGCTTAGCAAGAAAAGCCGAAACGTCGCCTTCCTCGCTTTTGAACGGTATGAACCCCGTCCGGTACACCTGATCGGCGGGGCCGGCGACGGATGAATCAAACAGCGACCTCAGGGACGCGTTCTTCGGATCCTGAACGGTCGCCATGAACTCCGGTCCCTTGGTCACTGTGTAGACCAGCTGGCCATTGTTATCGATGACGAAGATATCGCTCAGATCGGCATTCTTCCAGGCGCTGAACAGTGGCCCATGCACCGAGCTATGCTTGACGGAATAGAGCATCTTGACCGTCGATCCGTCGAAAGCTGCTCTTTGTTCAGGAGTCTTCGACATGTCTTGGAACGCCTCGCGTACCTTTTGGTCAGACATCGCGATGGCCTTTCCGGCCTGCTCCGTCATTTCGCCGAGCGACTGGCTCTGTGCAATTTCGGTCAGCGTCTGCGCTACCCGTTCATCATAGGCTCTGAGCGCCTTCGACTGATTTGCTGCGATTGCCTCGAGGCGGATCTTGCTTGCCTCTATCAAACCGTTCTTTCCGATCTGATAGCTCAATGCCCCGACAGACGCGCAAGAAACGATTGCTGTTCCTATGATCACGGCCGCAAACTTGGCTTTGATGGACCGCATGCGGTGGAAGAGTCGCAAAGAATTGTGGGACATCTGCATTTTGAATCCATTTCGAGTTCAAACAGTTGCAAATCATCATTGACGATACTTCTAAAAAATCCGTTACGACCCGAAAGTTTCTTACTATTTTCAATGCCTTGCACAGAATCCTGCTCGGATCTTTTGAGGTTTTCCAATGTTGCTTTTGTGGCTTTAAGGCCAATTCGTTGATGATATCGCTTAAATATTGCAACATATCCACATACGGGCGATCTGGGCTGGAGTTGTCACCACCGGGACTGGTACTGAAATAACCTATGAAACGTGTACACGTTGCTCGTCACATCGGAAGCGAGCCGCGGGCGGGCAGGGTGGCGTTTCAGAATTCTCGTCCGTGGAAATCAGGGCATTTCGTTTGAAAGATGCGCAAACACCACATAAATACACAATTCCAAGGACAACGTCGTGGGCTTCCGGGTTCGCGGTCATCCAACTACGAACGCATAGATCCGCCACTCCAGGGACTGTCAGCATCAACGTTGCTGTCGGCCCGCACCGACCCGAGGAAGAAGCCGTCGATGTCGAGCGAAGTCCGCAAGGAAGTCATTCTGGAACGGCTGGATCGTGACCAACGCGTCAGCGTTGTCGAGCTTTCCGCGGAGTTCGGTGTTTCGGGTGAAACCATTCGACGCGATCTGAAGGACCTCGAGGCCGAGGGGGCCGTCCGGCGTGTTCACGGAGGAGCTATACCGGCCGGGCGCACCGCTGATGTGCCGATCACCGATCGCATCAGGTTTAATGCGCTCGAAAAGGATGCGGTCGCGCAGATGGCGCGCAACCTGATCAACGATGACTGTGCCATCTTTCTAGATACTGGCACCACCACTTTATCCCTTGCGCGGCACCTGGTTGGCTTCAAGAAGCTAAGGCTCTACACGAATTCCCTAATGGTGGCGCAAGCCGCCTGCCAGCATTTTGGCGTCCGGGTCCAGATGACACCGGGAAATCTCCGCCCTATCGAACAGGACCTGGTCGGCTACGACACGCTGTCCTACATCCAGCAGTTCCACTTCGACATCGTCTTCATGGGCGTGGCGGCGATCAAGGCGGAATATGGCTTCATGGACTATGAAGAGGATGAAGCGAGAATCCGCCAAGCTCTACTGAAGCAGACGGCCCGAAGCATCATGCTGGCCGACCATTCAAAGTGCGGCAAAACCGGCAATGTCATTACCGCCGCGTTTTCCAGCGTAAACACATTGGTCACCGATCAGCGCCCGCCGACGGATATCCTGGCGGCGGCAAAAAGGGCCGATCTTGAAATCATCCACGGTTGACAGTCCGCTGAAAGCATCAGGTTGGTAATATCCGCCACCTGAAGGAGAGACGGGGTCACTCTCCGTGCAGAACGCCCATGATTTGAGTGTGAAGCGCGGCATTTGCAGCAGCGACGATACCGCCGCCCTGCTCGGCGGGCCCCCCATCCCAGTCGGTCACAACGCCGCCCGCCTGTTCAATGATCGGGACGAGCGCGACGATGTCGTAGGGATAAAGGCCAGCTTCGACAACGCAGTCAATCTGGCCTGCTGCAAGCATGCAATAGGCATAGCAATCCGTTCCATAACGAGCCAAACGGACCTTTTTCTCAAGCTGGTCGTAGCGTGCTCTGCGGGCCGCTTCGAAGATGGCAGGCGTAGTCGTAAACAGCGTCGCCTCAGAGAGGTCCTTCGTGGCGCTGGTTGAGAGCTGCGCCTGACCATGCGGACCCTCATAAAAAGCACCGTTGCCGGTGGCATAGAACAACTCGCCGATAAAGGGCTGCGCCATCATGCCGGCAACTGCGCCACCATCCTTGGTCAGGCCAACAAGAGTCCCCCAGAGCGGGATACCTGATATGAATGACCTTGTTCCGTCGATCGGGTCGATGACCCAGACCAGGCGAGCATCCGCACCTTCATTGCCGAATTCTTCGCCCAGAATGCCGTGATCCGGGTACTCGGTACGAATGAGCTTTCGAATGGCTTTTTCTGTTTCCCGGTCGGCTTCGGTGACCGGATCGAACCCTCCGGCGGCCTTGTTGACAACCGCGCCTGGCAATCGAAACCGCGGCAATGCCTCACGCCTCGCTACAACTGCCAGGCGGCGAAAAAAATCGGGCGAGACCAGGTTTTCGTTGGTTTGAATAGGCATGTGTCAGACCGCCTTCAGCCACTGCGACCATAGCGGATTGCTCATCACGAAACGTGCCCGCATATGTTTCCAGAATCCATATTTGAAAAAGTCGAAATCCAGACGTGAGACTTCGTTCTGCACCATGGCCCAAGTCGCCCATTTGAGGTCGACGAGCGCCTTGAATAGTGAGATCCGCGCCAGGATGCTCGGGTCCGCCCGACCATAATATTCCTCGATCAGTTCCTTCTCGATCTCGGGCGAGAAGCACATCTCGCAGAACCAGAGCGCCAGTTCGGCAGCGCGATCATTGGTCGACGCGTATTCGAAATCGACGAGCATGACCCGGCGATCGGAATGGAGGAGGAAATTGCCAGCCAGCGTATCGTTCATGCACGGTGCCAGATCGAGACCTGACGCCTCCAGTGCGCTGCGCGCCTCGCGATAGCGCGCGTTCATCCAGCCGAAGTCGCTCGGAAATTCGCCGCCCAGATCCAGAGCCTGCTGGAAATGTTCGTCGATCATGTCGAAGGTTGTCTTTTGCTGCGAAAGCGGGGCGGTATCGTTGAAGGCTTTCAGCGCGCGAAGACCATTCAGGCGTATGACCGGATCCAGGAAATCGGCATTGGTTGATGTTCTCAGCCCTTCGACGAATTCACTCACCTCGACCCCGGTTTCGGGGAAGAAGTCGATGATCCGGGCCCCGACGCCCGCTTCATGCGCCTTGCGGCCCGCTTCGTTCGCCGTTCTTCGGTCGATGAACATTTCGGTTCCAGCACCGGGAATCTTCACGAAGAAGCTGTGTGGCGCACCGAAGACGTAGACGCGCCAATTGGGGTTGCTGATGCCGCCGGGCACCGGTTCGTAGGAAACATCGAGGCCCCGCCAATCCGCCACGGCTGCGATCGCCTGCTCGATCGCCCGTTCCGCCTGCGACGCGCCTTCGCCTAATCTGCGTCTCATCGCTTTCTCCGTCAGACCTGTTTCAGCCATGTCTCGAAGCGTGGTCCTTCGATGACCGTGCGGGCTCTCAGAAGCCGCCATTCGGCATATTTGAAGAATTCAACATGCTTGCGTGGCGAGTGGGCGGCATTGATGAAGCCCCAAAGCGCCCACATGAGATCGTCGGCCGCACCGTAGAGACGGCCGCGTGCAAGCACACCCGCATCCGGCTTTCCGGTTGCGATCTCGATCGCCAAGAGCGCGTCGCCATCGAAGGGGAGGAGTTCGGCCAGCACGGTTCCGATATCGTACGCGGGGTCCGCCTGGCGCGCCCACTCGAAATCGACCAGCCGAACTCCGTCGTCCGGCCCGACCATGACGTTCGACGAGGCGCCGTCCGCATGGCATGGGACCGTATCGACACCCGCGGCGCCGATGGCGCCGGCAATCCGCTGGACAGCAGCCGATACCGTGAATACCGGCGCTGGCAGGAGGACACCCGGTCCTTCGGCAACTTGCCGGTAGGCGGCAATGAGATCGAAAACGCTGCGTACTTCCGCAAGCGGCTGCGCTTTCTGGAAGGTGCGTTTCGCCGTCAGAAGATTTTCGAGAACCCGCGGGCGGCGAAGGACATCGGCATGGCCCCAGTCCCATTCATCATCAAGCGCCTCGAATACCAGGACGCCGCCCTCGGGATCGGCCTGGATGAGTCGCGGGGCAATGCCCAGTTCGCCCGCCTTACGGCTGGCCTCCACAACGCCGTCCAGCGCGATAAATTGGGACATGTCATCGTGGAGACGTTTGACGAAGAACCGCGGCTGATTAGCCTTGCTTGCAAAAAAGCAGAGATTTTCGACAGCGCGGTGAATGGGCGACACAACCCCGCCAATCGGAGCAGAGAGGCTCGCGCCGGAAAGGCCGACAGCTTCGAGCGCACCCTGAATTAAAACATCATCCTGCATGAAACTCTCCCTCAACGAGGTGGCGAAGCGTGGTCGTCAGCACCGTCAGACCAGCCTGCACGTCCTCCGGCTCGGTCAGTTCGTCGGGATGATGGGCAATGCCATCGACGCTCGCAATGAAGATCAGGGCGGACGGGATGCCGCCGTTTTGCAGGGCAACGGCATCATGGCCTGCGACGGAACGCATGGTCAACGGCTCGAAACCGCAAGAGCGCGCCGCCCGGTCGACAAGCGCCATCAGCCGGCCATCCATGCTGGCAGGATCTCGCAAAGTATCGGCGACGATTTCCAGCTGCGTGCCCGTATCGGCTGCCGCCTTTCGAAGCGCGGCAAGGGCGAGTTCGCCGGCTGCGTCCAGTTCGGACACGTCAGGCCCCCTGAGCTCGAACCAGACAGTCGCTCGATCGACCACAACGTTCGGCGAGTTGGGCTCGACCACGAGGCGCGCCGCCGATCGATGGAGGTGGGGATAGCTCGCCGCGACAACAGCCTCGAAGGCGGCAATCCCTCGCGCCGCGGCAAGAAGCGCATCGCGGCGATCGGCCATCGGCGTCGGGCCGGTATGCGACGCGCGCCCGATCCAGCGCACGGTCGTCTTGCGCGCCGCCCAGGTTCCTTCGACGATGCCGATGCGTCGGCCCGCTTCGAGAAGTTTCCGTCCCTGCTCGACATGCAATTCGACGTAGGCTTTGGGGGAGGGGGGAACAGTTCCTGTCCTGCCGTTGATACCTATGGCCGCGAGGGCGTCCTTGAGGGATATGCCGTCACCATCGCGCAGTTCAAGTACATCATCGAGTGCCAGTGCGCCGGAATAGACCGCGCTGCCGGTCAGGCTCGGTTGATAGCGAGCACCTTCCTCGTTTGTCCAGTTGACGACCGCGAGGTTATAGCGCGGCTTGCAACGCCCACGGAGAACCTCGGCGTGAATTTCGAGTGCCGCCTGTCCGGCGGCCAGCACACCAAGGGTGCCGTCGAAACGGCCGCCTCTCGGCTGGGTGTCGAGATGGGAGCCCGCAAAAATCCAGGGGGCGTCCTGACCGGCCCATTCGAAGCAGGCGAACTGGTTGCCAATCGCATCGTGCGCGAGCTGTATGGCTGCCTGCTCCATCCACACGGCAAAAACGCCTCGCGCCATGCCGTCCTCGGCGCTTGCCGCCAAACGTGTGACACCTACTCCAGGCTCAGCGCCGATGGCAGAGATCCGGTCGAAGATCGCATCGAAATCGTTACGCGGGATTGTCCCTGCATCAAGCATGAATAATCTCCAATTCTTCAGCCCGAACGGCGCCAAGGATATCTTCCGGCGGACGCCGGTCTGTAACGAGCGTGCCGATTTCTTCGAATGGAGCGGTGATCACATTGCCGACCCTTCCAAACTTGGAATGATCGGCCAGCATGACGCTTCGTGACGATCTTCTGATCAGGATCTGGCGAATTCGCGCCTCGTCCTCTTCATAGTCCATGAACCCATATTCCACATTGATCGCCGCTGCGCCCATAAAGACCATGTCGAAGTGAAACTGCTGGATGTAAGACAGCGTGTCGTAGCCCACCAGGTCCTGTTCGATCGGCCGCAGATTTCCGGGCGTCACGTGCACGCTCACGCCGAAATGTTGGCAGGCCGCTTGCGCGATCATCAGGGAATTCGTGTAGAGCCGCAGCTTTTTGAAGCCGATCAGCCGGCGAGCAAGCGCAAGTGTCGTCGTGCCCGTATCAAGGAAGATCACACAGTCGTCATTGATCAGGTTACGCGCCACGCCGGCGACCGCATCCTTTTCGACCGAGTTGAGCTTGATGCGCTCGGTGATCGGCGTGTCGGCCGTACGACCTGCTGGAATTGCGCCGCCATGCACGCGCCGCACGGCACCTTCTGCTTCGAGGTTCTTCAGATCGCGGCGAATGGTTTCACCCGAGACACCGAATTCGGCAGATAGCTCGACAACGCTGACGCGTTGATCACGGCCGAGGCGCTCCAGGATGATCTCCTTGCGGATCTCACTGGACATGGACCGCCTCGTCCTCGTGCCGATGCAGGCAGGCTGCGTAGTTGCCGCCCTCGGAACCCTGCAGCATCGGATCGGTCTTTTCGCAATCGGTCTGCGCGCGCGGGCAGCGCGAGCGGAACGAGCAGCCGACAGGTAGATGAATAGGGCTCGGTGGCTCGCCATCCAAGAGATATTCCGCGCCCGGGAAACGGTTTTCCTCCAACGTTGGCATGGCGCTGAGCAGCGCCCGCGTGTACGGGTGTTGGGGATGTTCGAAAAGGGTTTTATTGTCCGCCAGTTCGACGATGCGCCCAAGATACATGACCGCAACGCGGTGACAGATCCGACGGACCAGCGCCAGGTCGTGAGATATGAAAATATAGGAAAACCCGTGCGCCGCCTGAAGCCGTTTGAAGAGATCGAGAAGCTCGGCCTGCTCGACCTGGTCAAGTGCCGACAAGGTCTCGTCAAGGATTAACAGACGCGGCTTGAGCACCAGCGCCCGGGCAATGTTGATGCGCTGGCGCTGACCGGCGCTAAGGCCCACCGGCAATCGATCGGCAAGTTCCGCATGAAGACCCACTTCGCGCATGGCTTCCCGCGCGCGTTGCTCCGCATCGCGCCGGCCGACCCCGTGGATTAGAAGCGGCTCTTCGATCATGCGGATGATCGACATGCCCGCCGGTAGCGATCCGTAGGGATCCTGCAACAGCAGTTGGAACGATTTGCGCATCTCGGTCAGCGAACGAGCGGAGAGACTCGAGAGGTTTTTCCCTAGGAACGCAATGCGTCCGGCGTTCGGCTGTTCGAGCCACGCAAGCAGGCGCGTAAGCGTGGATTTGCCGCAACCGCTTTCACCGACAATGCCAAAATTTTCGCCTGCCTTGACGGTAAAGGACACGTCTCGTACGGCCTTGACTTCGTTGAATGCATTGAACGCATCGCGCCGGCGTACCCTATAGGTTCGTGTTGCATTCTCGACAGTCAGGACAGCCTCACCGTTTTTTGCTTCCGGTGCCGATACGTTCTTCCATATCGATGGAATGCGGGAAAGAAGCACGCGCGTATAGGCCTGCTGCGGATCGGCAGTAATATCGGCAGTCTTGCCCTGTTCGACGATGCGGCCGCCTTGCATAACGAGCGTTCGCTCGGCGATCTGTGACACCACGGGTAACGACGAAGAGATAAACAGGAATGCCGTATCGAGGCTTTCCCTGAGATTGTCGATGAGCCTGATAATCTGGGCAGCGACCGTAACGTCGAGCGGCTGCGTAATATTGTCCGCAATGACAAGCGATGGCTCGGAAACGAGCGCATCGACGATCATTACACGCTGCATCATGCCGCCGGAGAATTGGAAGGGTGCCTCATGGAAACGAGAGCGCGGCGAGGGAATATGCACCCGGCCAAGTAGATCGAGAACCTTTTCCTTAGCTTCCGCCTTACCGATATCAGGCCGGACAGATCGAAGCTTCTCGATGATCTGATGGCCGATTGGCAGCCGCGGATCGAGCGAGCCCATGGGGTTTGCACCAATGAAGCCAATGCGGTTCCCTCTGATCGACCTGAGCCCCCGGGCATCGAGCGAGAGGACATCTTTTCCTTCGAAGATCACCTTCCCCGAAGAGATTTCAAGTGGTGCGTGGATGGAGTTCACCATTGCGCGCGCAAGCACCGACTTGCCCGATCCGGCCTCGCCGACAAGGCCGAGGACTTCGCCTGGCTGGAGGGAAAAGCCCACATTGTCGACGATGCGCCTTTTGCTGCCATCGCGCAGGAGATCGACTGAGAGATTGGAGACAGTGAGAATTGGATCGCTCATTACGCATCCCCTCTCAGAACCGCATTGCGCGCGCGCTCCAATGCCGAACCCATCAGATTGAGGCAGGTCAGCGATATCAGCATGAACAGACCGGGCATCGTCGCGATCCACCAAGCGTTCAGCAAATACTTTCGTGAATCCGCAATCACGTTCCCGAATGTTGGTGTCGGCGGCTGAACCCCGAGACCGAGAAAGCCGAGGATCGACTCGAAGATCATCATGCGGGCGATGTCGAGAACCGCAACGAACGCGATCGGCGGGAGCACAACGGGAGCCACGAAGAGGAGCATGATTCGGAGATCGGATGCGCCGAGCACACGCTCGCCGAGAACGTAACCACGGCTGCGCTCGCCGAGAGCAACTGAACGGGCGACACGCGCATAGAGCGGCCATCCTGAAAGACCAAGCACGAGGATGATCGCAGGCACTGTTGGGCGGGACACACCAAGGATCGTGATGGCAAGAATGATCATGGGAATTGAGAGCTGAGCATCGGTCAGTCGCATGATGACCGTATCAAGCCAACCGCCACGAAAACCGGCAAGAAGACCGAGACTGCAGCCTACGATGAACATGAGGATCACGGTCGTCGCGCCGATGAACAGCGAATAACCCAGTCCGACGAGACAGCGCATGAGGACGTCCCGGCCGAGCTGATCGGTACCGAGCACGTACGGCCATTGCCAGCCTTCGGAAGGGAAGGGTGGGACGAACTTGTGGCTGTACGCCATCTTGAGCGGATCAACCGAACTGATAAATGGCAAGAGAATCGCAAGTCCAAGCAGCAATCCGAAGCCAATGAGGCCAATGCGAAAGTCGAGGCGCGCCACGGCAATCTGCAACATGCGCCGGGTCGGTGTGGTGCCCCGCTTGACGATGGTGCGCTCGCCGGCGCTCTGTTCTACGATATCGGTCATCTTAATATTCCAGTCTCGGATCGATAGTCATCGCGATAAGATCGACCAGGATGTTGATCACCACGAACATCACGGAAATGAAAATCGCGACGCCCTGTATGAGCGGAAAGTCGCGCTGTTGAACGGCATTGATCGTCAAGAGCCCCAAGCCGGGATAGTCAAAGATGAACTCGACCACCAGAACGCCGCCCAGAAGCATGCCGAGTTGTACGCCGAGCAGGTTGATCAGCGGGACCGCCGAGTTGCCAAGCACATGCGAGAAGATGGTGCGTCCACGGCTGAGCCCTCTCACCGGGGCAAGCTGAATGAAGTCCTCGCGCAACACCTGCGCAACAGAAACGGTCAGCGTACGCAGGATGAAAGGCGCAATCTCCACCGCCAGCACGATTGCCGGGAGAATGGTGTACTCGAAGCCGTTATACCCGATCGCAGGCAGTATCCTGAGTTTCACCGAGAGAAAAAGCGTCAGAACAATTCCAAGCCAGAAATTCGGCGTCGAGACGAAGATCGACCCCAATGCGAGGGCGAGTTTGTCAGGCCAGCGGCCCTGATAGAGCCCGCCGGCGAGGCCCAGTGGAACAGCAACGAGCAAGGCGATGACCAATGCGACGGCAGCGAGTTGCAGGGTCATTGGCAATGTGCCGAGAATAAGGTCGAGAACTCTCGCCCGCTCTTCCCGTGTCGGGTCGTTGTAGGCCGAACCGGCCAGGCTTGCACCGCTCTTCGGCCTGACGAACGACGTGCCGAGATCACCGGTCGCCAAATGGCCAAGATAGGATACAAATTGCAGCGGTATGGCCCGATCAAGACCAAGTTCCTTTGCCTTCATCGCCACCACCGCATCGGGGGCCATGCCGCCCACGATAAGGCGCGCGGGGTCACCCGGCACCACACGCAACAACGTGAAGATGATGAATATGACGAGAAGGATGATCAGGCTTCCCTGCAGAAGCCGTCTCAACAGGAATGATAGAAGAAACATGAACTTACCCTAGTCTGTCGGGGAAGGCGGCCGCAGCGAGGCAGCGGCCGCAGCGGTGGATCAGGCCAATGTCGCCTTATTGGCGTCCATCATACCATTCGGATAGATGTACAGACCACTTAAGCCATCACGCATGCCGTGTATGAAAACCGACGTGAAGAGAGAGAACGAAGGCGTTTTGGTCGCCAGCAACGGCATCAGCTCGGTCTGAATGACCTTCTTGCGCTCCTCGGGCTTCGAGGCGTTGCGCTCCTTATCGAGGGCAGCATCGATTTCCGGATCCTGGATGCCGCAGATGCGGTGCGTCGTCGAGTGGAAATGCGTGCGCAGCACGAGGTCCGGCTCCGGCGAACCGGTCGACCAGCCGCAGTCGATCATATGGCCAGGCCCGCCGCCGGGACGATCGTAGAGCGCGTCGCCCCAGGCCGCGACTTCCATGACGTTGAGCTTTACCGGGAAGCCCTGTTCCTGAAGCATGGCCGTGATGGCCTCGGCATATTCCTTCGTCTTCGGGTAGAAGCCCACCGATGTGATATATTCGAGTTCGGGCAGTCCTTCGCCCTTCGGGAAACCGGCTTCCGCCAAAAGCTTTTGGCACTGGTCCGGGTCGTACTTCGGATAGTTCGGGATATCGACATAGCCGAACTTGACCGGGGACACATAGCAGTTCGAGGCATGACCAGAAACGCCGAGAATATCGTCGATCACCGATCGGTCGATCGCGTGGCAGACGGCGCGACGCAGTCTCCAGTCGTTGAAGGGCGGCTTCGAGCAACGGAACCAGAGATACTTATTTTCGACCGAGATCGCCTTGTGAAGCTGGAAGCCTCCGGTCTTTTCGATCGTTTCGACCTGTTCCGCTTCAAGGCGTTCGATAAGGTCGGCTTCGCCGTTCAACAGTGCCAGTGTCCGGGTCGTCGCATCGCCGACAAAGCTGAAATTGATGCCGGGAATCGTCGGCTTGCCGAGGTAGAAATTATCGAAGGCCTCGAGGACGGTCGTGTTGCCGTCCTGTTTGACGAACTTGAATCCACCGGTGCCGTTCGGCCGGGCAGAGAGCGTCTTGGGGTCGGCAACGTCCTTTGCCGACATGATCGGCAGAAACGAGGAAAGGAACCAGAAAAGGCTTGCGGGGTAGCCGGCCTTGTCGGTTTTGACGCGCGCGACGTAATCGCTGACGACTTCGACTTCACATGGACCGGGATACCAGGCAGCCGGCCGGTCCGGGCGACTGGCATATTCGAACGTCGCCTTGACGTCTTCGGCGCTGAACGGCTTGCCGTCGTGAAACGTGACGCCTTCGCGCAGCTTGAATTCGAGCGTGTGCTCGTCGATCAGCTTCATCTCGGTCGCCAGTTCCATGACGAACTCGTCAGGTTTTTCCGGCGTCATCGGTGCGCGGGTCAGATAGCCGAACACAAAGCTTTCAAGGTTGATCTGCGCCAGCGTCGTATGAGACGAGGGGTCCCAATTGCCGGTCAGAGTTTCGGCCGAGAGAAATTTAAGAACCTTGTTTTCCGCGGCATTGGCCGGGTTGACCAGGAACTTGGTATTGAGAACAGGCATGCCGAGCGCGATGCCCGCAAGCGCCGAACTCTTTAAGAGTGATCTTCTATTGAACTCCATGACGACATCTCCACAGTTGATTTGCTGGGCGTTCCCCACCCCATCTTGTCGCCAGCAACGACAAGCGGAGGATTGTTGTTTTTGAAAAGATGGTCTTCGGCTTGCTGGCAGAACGCCATGACAAGTGCATCGGCGTGACGGCGGCCGACGACCTGCAGGCCAACGGGCAGCCCGTTGGCAGTCAGGCCGCAAGGCATCGATGCCGCCGGATTGCCGGAAAGATTGAACGGATATGTGAAGGGCGTCCAGCCCGTCCACGCGAGGACCTCCGAGGGCGACTGGAACCCTTCGGGCGCCTCCCGATCCGCCGAAAACGGCTCGACCGGGATAGTTGGCAAGAGGAGCAGGTCGATGTCTTCGAAGAGTGCGTGTACGCGACCAGCAAATTCCGCGCGCGCTTTCGCGGCCGAAAGATAATCATTGAGATTGTAGCCCGCCGAAGCTTCGACAAGGGCGCGGAAACCGCTGCCGAAATCGGACAGGTCGGACTGGGAGCCATAGGCGACGCCCCGGCCGGCAACCCAAAGGGTCTCGAAGATCCGGATCGGATCTTCCCAGTCCGGGGAAACCGAACGAACATCGATTGTGAGTGCCTGCGTGAGGGTATCGACTGCTTCGCGCACGACCCGATCGATTTCCGGCGCGACTTTGAACCCAAAGAGGCTTGGAGCAAAACCAATCCGCAGCGACTTTGTCGATCGCGTTTCGGTGTAATCGGCTTCGTCGTCCGGCAGCGCCTGATGGTCTCGCGGATCGGGCCCCTTGGCGATGTTGAACAAGAAAGCGCTATCCTTTGCCGAGACGCTCATCGGGCCAGCGTGGGACAACATCTCCGTCGCGCTCCAGGGCCATGCCGGAACGCGCCCCAGCGAGCCTTTCATGGCGAACACACCGCAGAATGCCGCCGGGATGCGCACGGAACCACCACCGTCGGACCCCAATGTGAAGGGAACCATCCGAGCCGCGAGCGCAGCACCCGAACCGGAGCTCGAACCACCACTGGTGAGCTTAGGGTCCCAGGGATTGCGTGTCGGACCATAGAATTCGGAAAAGCCGGAACCGGACCACCCCATTTCGGTGGTCGTCGTCTTGCCGATGATAATAGATCCGGCGTCAATCATCCGCTGGACGATCGGCGCCGTCGCCTTGGGAGCGAAATCCTTATAGGCATGAGATCCGCGCTGGCAGAGCTGCCCTTCGACAAAGAAGAGATCCTTGACGCCCATCGGGATACCGTGGAGAGGGCCGCGGAACCGACCTTCGGCTGCTTCGCGATCGCAGGCTCGCGCCTCGTCAAGAGCCTGTTCTTCAAACACCTGACTGAAGGCATTTACGATGGGGTTCAGCCGCGCGATGCGCGCCAGGCATTCCTTAACGAGCGCTTCGGACGTGAGCTTGCCGGAAGCGATTGCTGAGCTGAGCGAAAGAACTGAAAAATCCACGATTGTGATCTCCTTAGAATGTGGATTTATGTTGATTTATTGCGTTTGTCAACACGTCAGCGAGGGTATTTTGTGTTTCACGAGATGAAGATCGATAGCCCACCCCGAGAAGTCGGGAAGGGCAAGCACCGGTACACGCGACGGATAAATACATCTAGGAAGAGATAATACCGCGCAAAAAGGCATTACATGCAGGCATTTTCCTAGCAATTAGCAATTCCGCCAAACTCCACAGTACGAACTTTTGACCGCGCCTAGCTTCAGGCGTCACTTAGAAATTAGACAACGTTGGTTATGTTGACTTTGTGTTGCGTTTATTGTTTTTGTTGATATGATGTGGAAATCAACGGAGGGATTCATGCAGGAATATCAACTTCTGAGCCCGGCGGAGTCACCAGTTGCGATCGAAAACGCCGCTGGGTCGGGGGATATCGTTATTATCTGCGAGCATGCATCGAGAGCCATCCCTGCCAAGCTCGGCGATCTCGGTCTGGATGCAGCGGCGCTCGAAAGTCATATCGCTTGGGACCCTGGCGCGTTGGAGCTTTCGCGGTGCCTATCCGCTTCGCTCGATGCTTGCCTCTATGTCCAGCGATTTTCGCGCCTTGTGTATGACTGCAATCGCCCGCCGGAAGCCCCCTCCGCAATGATAGAGAAGAGCGAAATCTACGACGTCCCTGGCAACAAGAACATCGCGCCAACTGAGCGCCAAGCGCGTGTGGACGAAATCTACTTGCCCTTCCGAGACGGCCTTTCCTCGCTACTTTCCTCACGGGCGGCTGCAGGGCGACATTCGGTTCTGGTCACCGTCCACAGCTATACGCCGGTCTATTTCGGCAAGAAGCGCGATGTCGAAATCGGTATCTTGCACGACAGCGACAGCCGTCTGGCAGACGCAATGCTGTCAGAGGCGCAGTCTCGTCATCAAGAATTCCTGATCCTGCGGAACCAACCATACAGCCCTGTGGATGGCGTCACTCACACGCTTGTGGAGCATGCGATCGCGCGAGGCTTACCGAACGTTATGATCGAGGTCCGCAACGATCTTCTCACAGATAGCCAACGCCTGCCACAAGTCGCGGCATACCTCTCGTCACTGATCGAAGCTGCCGTTAACGCTGTTCGTCCAGAGCGCGAGAACGAAGCCATTCTGGCTTCTGCCTTGATTGCCGCCGAGGCGGCGATCAAGGCCTGACTCGAAAACCGTCCAAATCGCGGCAGGCAACTCCGCTTTCCATTCTGAGGCATCTTCATGAGCTCAACATATACATTTGACGATCTAAAACAGGATGTGGCCGAAGGCCGTATCGATACCGTTCTCACCTGTCTCGTCGACATGCAGGGACGCCTCATGGGCAAGCGCTTTCACGCCCAATTCTTCCTGGACGGTGCCTACGAAGAAACGCACAGCTGCAATTACCTGCTCGCGACGGACCTCGAAATGGAAACCGTGCCCGGCTTTAAATCCACGAGTTGGGCATCCGGTTATGGCGACTATACGATGAAGCCTGACCTTTCGACTTTGCGCAAGGTGCCCTGGCTCGAGGGCACCGCTCTGGTGCTCTGCGACGTCCTCGACCACAATACCCACGAAGAGGTGCCGCACTCGCCGCGCGCCGTCCTTAAGAAGCAGGTCAAGCGTCTTGAGGCTATGGGCCTCAAACCTTTTATGGCGACCGAACTGGAGTTCTATCTTTTCGACCAGACATTCGAAAGCGCGCAGGCGGCCGGCTACCGCGATCTTCGTCCAGCCGGAAGCTATAATGAGGACTATCACATCTTCCAGACGACCAAGGAAGAGGAGGTGATGAGGGCATTGCGGAACGGCCTACAGGGCGCCGGAATCCCGGTGGAGAATTCCAAGGGCGAGGCGTCGCCCGGCCAGGAAGAGATCAATGTCCGCTATGCCGATGCGCTTGTGATGGCCGACCGGCATGTGATTATCAAGAACGCATGCAAGGAAATCGCCTGGCAGCGCGGCAAGTCTGTCACCTTCCTTGCGAAATGGAACGGTAATTCCGCTGGCTCCTCATCGCACATCCACCAGTCGCTCTGGAGCCTGGACGGCAAAGAGCCGAAGTTCTTCGAAAAATCGGCCAAGTTTGGCATGTCTGAGCTGATGCGCAATTATGTGGCCGGGCTCCTCGCACACGCCAGTGAAACTACCTATTTCCTGGCACCTTACATCAATTCCTACAAACGCTTCGTCGCCGGTACGTTCGCCCCAACCAAGGCGATTTGGTCTAAGGATAACCGGACGGCTGGCTACAGACTGTGCGGCGAGGGCAGCAAAGGCATTCGTATCGAGTGCCGCGTCGGCGGATCTGACATTAACCCGTATCTTGGCATGGCAGCACTGATTGCAGCCGGTATCGATGGGATCGAGAACAACCTAGAGCTCGAAGCCCCCTTCGTCGGCGATGCCTATAGCGGCAAGGACATTCGTGAAATTCCGAAGACCCTGCGCGACGCTGCCAAGTCCATGTCAAACTCGAAGATGCTGCGCAGCGCGTTCGGAGACGACGTTATTGACCACTACACGCGTGCGGCGGAATGGGAGCAGGAAGAATACGATCGGCGCATCACCGACTGGGAGGTGGCTCGCGGTTTCGAGAGGGCTTAGCCCAACAGCGACCGTCGCTCCTGACGAGAGTCATTCAAATCCGAATCAAAATTCACAACTGGGAACCTGATCATGCCAATGATCCAATGCATATCGCCGGTCGACGGATCGGTTTACGCGGAGCGTCCGCCGCTGCCGCTCCAGGCTGCGAAGGAAGCCGTGGCGCGGGCGCGCAAGGCACAGAAGGCCTGGGCGAAGCGTTCGCTCGAAGACCGCATTCAGATGGTGCTGAAGGGTGTCGCGCGTCTCAACGAGATGTCCGACGTCGTCGTGCCCGAGATCGCCTGGCAGATGGGCCGTCCGATCCGCTATGGCGGCGAGTATAAGGGCTTCAACGAGCGCTCCAACTATGTCGCCTCGATCGCGGCCGATGCGCTGGGGCCTCTTGTCGTAGAGGAGAGCGAGCGGTTCGAACGTCGCATCGAGCGCGAACCACATGGCGTCGTCTTCGTCGTCGCGCCCTGGAACTATCCCTATATGACGGCGATAAACACGATCGCGCCGGCGCTGATGGCCGGCAATACGGTGGTGCTGAAACACGCCTCGCAGACGCTGCTGGTCGGCGAGCGGCTGGTACAGGCCTTCGTCGAGGCCGGCGTGCCGGAGGATGTATTCCAGAACGTGTTCCTCGATCACGAAACGACCTCGGCGCTGATTGCCGCCGGCAGCTTCAATTTCGTCAACTTCACCGGATCGGTCGAAGGCGGGCGTTCGATGGAGCGTGCCGCCGCCGGCACCTTCACCGGCCTCGGTCTTGAACTCGGCGGCAAGGATCCGGGTTACGTAATGGAGGACGCCGATCTCGAGGCGGCCGTCGATACGCTGATGGACGGCGCGACCTATAATTCCGGCCAGTGCTGCTGCGGCATCGAGCGCGTCTATGTGCACGAATCCCTCTATGACGCCTTTGTCGAGAAGTCGGTCGCCTGGGTGTCGAACTACAAGCTCGGCAATCCGCTCGATCCCGAGACTTCGCTCGGCCCAATGGCCAACAAGCGTTTCGCCAAGGTGGTGCGCGAGCAGATCGCCGATGCGGTCTCCAAGGGCGCCAAGGCGCTTGTCGACCCGAAGCTCTTTCCGCAGGATGACGGCGGCGCCTATCTCGCGCCGCAGATCCTCGTTGATGTCGACCATTCCTTGGCCTTCATGCGTGAAGAGACGTTCGGTCCGGCGGTCGGCATCATGAAGGTGAAGAACGACGAGGAAGCGCTTGCCCTGATGAACGACAGCCGCTACGGGCTGACCGCCTCGCTCTGGACGAGGGATGCCGAACGGGCAGCGCGGCTCGGCCGCGAGATCGAAACCGGCACCGTCTTCATGAACCGCGCGGACTATCTCGATCCGGCGCTCTGCTGGACCGGCGTCAAGGAGACCGGCCGCGGCGGCTCGCTGTCGATCATCGGCTTCCAGAATCTGACGCGTCCGAAATCCTACCACCTGAAGAAAGTCACAGCATGAGCAGCAGCAACATCACCGCAAACTGGAGCTATCCGACATCGGTCAAGCTCGGCCGGGGCCGCATCAAGGAGTTGCCCGACGCCTGCAAGAGCCTCGGCATGAAAAAGCCGCTGCTCGTCACCGATCGCGGCCTCGCATCGATGGCGATCACCAAGAATGCGCTCGACATTCTGGAGGACGCCGGTCTTGGCCGGGCGATCTTCGCCGAGGTCGATCCGAACCCGAACGAGAAGAACCTCGATGCCGGTGTCAGGGCGTTCCGAGACGGCGGTCATGACGGCGTCGTCGCCTTCGGCGGCGGCTCGGGCCTCGATCTCGGCAAGTGCGTCGCCTTCATGGTCGGCCAGACGCGGCCGGTGTGGGATTTCGAGGATATCGGCGACTGGTGGACGCGGGCGAGCCTCGAAGGCATCGCGCCGATCGTCGCCGTGCCGACGACGGCCGGCACCGGCTCGGAAGTCGGCCGCGCCAGCGTCATCACCAATTCCGAAACGCATGTGAAGAAGATCATCTTCCATCCGAAGTTCTTGCCCGGCGTTGTGATTTCCGATCCGGAGCTGACGGTCGGCATGCCGAAGATCATCACGGCCGGCACCGGCATGGATGCCTTCGCCCATTGCCTGGAGGCCTATTCCTCGCCCTTCTATCATCCGATGTCGGCCGGCATCGCGCTGGAAGGCATGCGGCTTGTCAAGGAGTTCCTGCCGCGCGCCTATAAGGAAGGCACCGATCTCGAAGCCCGCGCCAACATGATGGCAGCCGCCGCCATGGGCGCGGTCGCTTTCCAGAAAGGGCTCGGCGCCATTCATGCGCTGTCGCATCCGATCGGCGCGGTCTACAACACCCATCACGGCATGACCAATGCGGTTGTCATGCCGGCGGTGCTGCGCTTCAACCGCGCCGCGATCGAGGAGAAGATCGGCCGGGCTGCCGCCTATCTCGGCATTTCCGGCGGTTTCGACGGCTTCTACGACTATGTGCTGAAGCTTCGCTCCGACCTCGGCGTACCGGAAACTCTGACAGCAATGGGAATCGCCGCAGACCGCATCGACGAATTGTCGGCCATGGCAATCGAAGATCCGAGCGCCGGCGGCAACCCTGTTGTGATGACCCTCGAAAATACCAAGGCGCTGTTCAAGGACTGCTTCTGAACCAGATACGGCTTCCCCAACTGGCCCGGAAAAAACAGGTCTTTTCCGGGCCCTTTTTTAAGTTCGAACAATGACTTTCCTGACAGTCCTACCAGGGCAGGGCGATACGGCGCTCCTGGACCAGGCGGACGGAAAAACTGAGGATTTCCAAGGCATGTTGACAATTAAGCGGCTGGCGCTTGCGGATGCCAAACTGCTCATCGAAGGCGCCGCTATCAGAGCAAAGGATATCGGCGTCCCGATGTGCATTGCGGTCACTGATGAGTCCGGGCAACTGATCGCTTTCGAACGCATGGATGGTGGCAAGATAACAAGTGCGATCATCGCTCAAGACAAAGCCTACACGGCTGCTGGCGCCAAGCGCACGACTGAAAGCTACGGAACTGCCAGCCAGCCAGGTTCACCGGCCTATGGGATCAACTCGGCAATCGGTGGTCGATTGATGGTAGTTGCAGGCGGTCTGCCAGTCATTGTGGACGGCGAGGTTGTCGGTGCCATCGGACTTAGCTCAGGAACCCCGGCCCAGGATACTGAGTGTGCGCAAGCCGGCATCGAACACCTCCTAAAATGCCACAAGTGACTCACATTCCACCGATGCTGCGGTGAATAACCGACAGACGCAAACCGGTACCATCACCTGATTTCGCGGGACGAATGGCGAGGGTTGGCGACGTTGGTTTCCGCAAGACGAGATCTTTGCGGCAGGCAAGCTTCCTCGCAAGCTTCGGTGGCAAGATACTACGGTCGTGCAGGAGAGATGGCGCGTTGCGCCACGCCGAAGGAGCAACCCCCCAGGAAACTCTCAGGTAAAGAAGACTGCAGGCTCGATTACAATCTGGAGAGAGGCACGGCGTGTGTCCACCGAAGGGGACCCTCAGGAGAGGGAGAAGCTCTCAGGTAAAAAGACAGATGGGGGCTATGGGACTGGCAAACGTTCCCGAACCAATGTTGGAGAGAATACGTGCCCCACATCGTCGTTTTGGGCGCTGGAATTACCGGCGTCACCACCGCTTATGCCCTGTCCCGCCGCGGATTTGATGTCACTGTCATCGATCGGCATCGCTACCCCGCGATGGAAACCTCCTTCGCGAACGGGGGGCAACTGTCCGCGAGCAACGCTGAAGTCTGGAATCACTGGTCTACGGTTGCCAAAGGCATCAAGTGGATGCTGAAGAGCGATGCTCCTTTGCTCCTCAACCCGACGCCCAGTTGGCACAAATATTCATGGATGGGGGAGTTTCTTGGCAACATTGGCAACTACCGATCAAATACGATAGAGACAACCCGATTGGCGATTGCGGCTCGCAAACATATGTTCGAGATCGCCGACGAAGAAGAGATTGAGTTCGACCTCGAGAAGCGCGGAATTCTGCACGTCTACTACGACAAAGCCAGCTTCGATCACGCCTCACAGGTAAATGCGATGTTGGTCCAAGCCGGGCTCGATCGCAAACCGGTGACGGCCAGTGAGATCCGGACGATTGAACCTGCGTTGGTGGGGGATTTTTTCGGGGGGTTCTTTACGCCCTCGGACTCGACAGGCGACATTCACAAATTCACCCGAGGCCTTGCGGCAGCCTGCGTCAAACGCGGTGTGAAATTCGTGTTTGATGCAAATGTCGATCGGCTCGTTTCGCAAGGCGGCGTGAAGGTCATCTGGAAACCGACGGGTTCGGAGGACGGGAAGCAAAGCATCATTGACGCAGATTCACTGGTGATATGTGCTGGTGTCGCTAGCCGGCGTTTTGCCGATATGCTCGGTGACCGCATCAACGTCTACCCGGTAAAGGGATATTCGATCACCGTCCATCTCGATGATCGCGAGAGCCAGAGCGGCGCGCCCTGGACGAGCCTGCTCGACGATCGCGCAAAGATCGTCACGAGCCGTCTCGGGGTCGATCGGTTCCGCGTGGCAGGAACAGCAGAATTCAATGGCGTGAACCGTGATATCCGGCAGGACCGCATCAATCCATTGACCGAATGGGTGAGAACGCTGTTTCCCAAAGTTGCGACGTCACGCGTCGTTCCGTGGGCGGGTCTGCGTCCAATGATGCCGAACATGATGCCGAGGGTCAGGTCAGGAAGCAGGCCGGGGGTGTTTTATAATACCGGTCATGGCCACCTTGGTTGGACGCTTTCAGCGGCCACCGCGGAGTTGGTAGCCGAAATGATCCTGAAACATAAGACAAAAGTCGCATGACATCGAATAGGAGAGGTGGGTGGCGACCTTTCCGAGCGTCCGCAAGATGCATGGGCCAAGGGTGATTGTCTTTCACCTCGAGATCCTCGGCCCTATCGTAGAGGCTGCTCGGCATGTTCTGGATGCAGATGGGCATCAGAACCGGTTTGGTGGCTGCGGAAGTCATGGGAGGCGGCTCCTCGGATTTAGGGCGAGCGGGGACACAGCAGCCCAACGTGGAATGATGGCATCGCGGACAGACGATCCGGGGCAGCGCTGCGACGGAACGATTGTCCACAAACAGGCGAAGCCGTCATGGCTTGCCGCAAAGGGTCTTGCGCTCGGATTCCGTCAGGCTGCTGGGCATCCAGAATTTCTCGTTGAGATCATCGCGAAAGTTCGCTTTCGCCTTCGCGATGTCCCAGCCGTCAGGTTCATAGACGTAGCGCTTATGGAGTGCCTTGCCCTCAAGGAGGGCAACAGCGGCGCGTACAGCGGCGGCTCCTTGCTCGGGACCGTACTCGGTCGCGACAGCATCGACCCCGCTATCGATCCATTGCTTGAGAAAGCCGTTATTCGCTTCACCAGTGATCGGCGAATTTTGGCGCCGTACTTTTGGAACACATCGATGCATGCCCGGCTCATGTCGGCTCCAGATGACCAGATGCCGTCAACCGCCGGATTTTCGAGATAGAATGTCTCACAAACCTTGTGGCCGTAGTCGTAACTCCAAAGACCGGCGTCTTCGGCGACGATCTTGATATCGTTCCCTTTATCGCCTCGAGCAAACCCTTATACCGATTGATGTCTTCCGGGCGGGTCGGAAGACCACGCAAGACCCAGATATTGCCTTTTCCACCCAGTTCTTTCGCCAGGAAGTCGCCCGAGACCTTCCCGAAATTCTCCCCGCCACCCTGGATGTCGACCGTGAACTTGTCGGTCTCGGTTAGGCCGGTGTGCACGATCACCGGAATTCCGGCGGCGACGGCCTTTTCAATACCGGCATCGGCGGAAGTGGGCGACACCGGGGTCACGATGATGGCATCGACCTTCTGTGCGATCAGTTCCTCGATATCGGAGATCTGTTTGGCCTGGCTAAGATTGGCGTCAAGAAGCACGAATTGCGAGATACGTGGGTCGGCTTTCACGACCGCCTGCGCTTCCGCCGCCATCTGCGTTGCCCAGGTATTGGCATTCACGCCAAAATGGCTCATGCCGATTTTCCAGGGGCTCGCCTTCTTGAATTGATCGGCCGGAACAGTTTGCTCGTCGCCAGGGCGGGCAACGACACCGGACATCAAGTCGACGTCTTCGGCGTACGCGACATGACCGAGAAATAATACCGTCGAGCAGAACAAACACCGCAATATGTGGCTTCGGATGGTGAATATGCGCTTTCTGTGTCCCGTGATTAGGTAATGGTCAGACGGCGGGCGCCGCATAAGGTGATTCAGGATTGCCGAAATTGCTGAGAAGGCTTCTTGCGATGCCCTGTCGAGGGATTTTGGCTATTCAGTTTTCTTCGTTGCGGTCTCTGTCTGATAGGCCAGAATTGCCGCTTGGGTCCGTTCGGCCTGCTGCAAGAGATTGACCAAGATCTCGCCGGCGCGGAGATACCGGTCAGCTTCTGACTCCGGGCTTCCATCGGATGGGCTGACATGCGCACCAACCCTCCGCTCCCTGGGGAAATGAACGATTTCGGCCATGACTGAGCTTTCCTTCTTCCGCCGACCAAAACGCAGCCGGGCAAAAATGTGCCCTCAAAACGTCTTATTGAAATAGTTATTCATAGAGAATGAATATTAGATTAACCCTGTTTTGAGCTCTGTCAGCGCCGCGTCTCGACGTTGGCGGGTTGCAAGCTCCGAACTTTGGGGAGGACTAAAACAGGGATGGGTCCGCAGTCGGCGCTAGCGACGGGCCAAATGAAGTCGGGTGCTGGCATCCGCGTGAGTGGTGAATCTTGCGCCGGCAATTCGAACGAGCGAGATCTTTCGCCGCCTTGGAGTAATCTTAAATTCGCCAGCGCAAGGGCGCTGCGGTCATCTCAGCAAAAATGCGGCAAATCGGAAAGGTTGCCCCGGGTCGCTGCGCACATCCCACGATAAAGGTTGCAGCGCTTCACTGGCGTACCTTTGCCAGCGCCTCCGTTGCCGCTTTTGCCTCCAATGTGAGAAGTGCGGTCTCCAGGCTCTTCTCGATCTTATTTGCGGTGGTTCCTTCAAGCAAAGCGATTTCGGCGATGGTCCTGCATTGAGAAACCCATCGCAGGCACATCATTCCGAGTGGCGAAAGCATCCGCGTTTCCATGACAAAATCTCCAATTGCGTGTTATGTTATATCCGCAGCAACCATTAAGCTTCATTATGGAACTCATATCCGCAAGCTCAGCAAAAGATGGCCAATAAAGGATCTTGCAAACGATAGCGGCACCACGCGCAAATAGCCGGCTGTCCTGCCTCCGCCCAATAACGGGAAAGTTCCTTTGTCGTCGCGCCACATCGAACGAGTGTGGCGATGGTCGAGGCCAATTTTGACTACGCAACCGCACAGCTCAATCGCTCAGTAATCGTGGGACTTTCCTCGTCACGCAGACGGAATTGGTAAAGAAGCTTGCGAAGATCTTCTGCTTCTACGGCGACGGATTTCACGATGTGGTTTGTCGCTTCGACCATTATGCCATTTTGCTGTGTAATTTTGTCGATCAATCCAACCGCGGCATTGGTTTCCTGAATACTCGCATTCTGGGCGTTCGCACCCTCTGCGATTGAATCAATATTCATGGCGATCGAGGACACGCTTCCCATAATTTCATTGAGCCGCTCCTGCGCCGCCTTAACGAGTTCCGCACCATGGACGACGTTTCTTCTTGACTCCGAGACGAGATTGCGGATTTCCAGCACCGACGACCCGGCCTTTTGAGCTAACTCGCGGACCTCGTGCGCGACAACTGCAAAGCCTTTTCCGCTTTCACCAGCCCGCGCCGCTTCCACACCAGCATTCAAAGCAAGAAGGTTTGTCTGAAACGCGATGCCCTCAATCATGTCAGCGATCGTCGAAATTTTCAGGGATGATTTTTCGATTTGGTTCATGGCATCAACAGCCTGGACGACAACCTCTCCGGACTTTTGGATCTGTTCGTTTGCGCGCTGTGCAGCTTGAGATACATCTGCGGCCAACTGGCTTCCATTGATTGCGACCGTCACGATTTCGTTGAGCGCGGCTGATGTCTCTTCTACCGACGCAGCCTGCTGTTCCGTGCGCTTCGCAAGGTCATTGGTATCGGTCTGCAAATCCAGCATATCCTGGCTTATGAGCGTGGCTTTATCATTGGCCTCCTTCAAGGTCGCGCCAAGTCTTTCCATCGACAGGTTGAAATCAAGCCGGAGTTGATCCAGTTCCTGCTTGAACGGTTGCTGCAAGCGGACTGCGAGATCGCCTTCCGCGACCTTGCGCAGGCCGAGCGCGAGCGCCTGCACGGCATACCGTGTCGTCTCTGCATCCTCTTGTTTTTCTGCCTGGATTGTCCGCTGCTGTTCGGCCGCAAGCGTGCGCGCCTCGCCGGCCTCGTGCTCCGCTGCGAGCTTCTTCTGAGCGTTTTCCCGGAAGATTTTCAGGGCTCGGGCCATTTCGCCGATCTCATCTTTTCTATGTGCCCCGGTGACGTCGATCGATAAGTCCCCACCCGCGAGCTTCATCATCAGTTGCGTCAGCGCCTGGATTGGGGTCTTGAGCGCAAAGATGAGCAGGATTCCTGCCGCCATACCGACGAGAAGAGCGGTGATCGACGCAACGATCGACAGTGTCTGCGCTTGTGCCTGAACGGCTGCGGCACCTTCCCGTTGCTGGTCTGCAAAACGAACGATGCTTTCCCAGGCCTTATTTATGTCCGCAGCGATGGCTCCATAGGACCGACGCCTGTCTTCAGCGACCCTGACCAGAGCGCTTGCCTGATGGTCGAAATCCCGCATCAGCACACTCGACTGCGTCACAAGTCCAGTGATGCCGGGCCTCAAAGCCGACAATGGCCGGTACTGCGAAAGGTAAAAGCCCGCACCTTTGATTCTGCCTTGGAACTTCTGCAAACTTGCGTCATCTGGCTGCGCAAGAAAGTCAGCGGCTGATAGACGTAATTCGAGAAGTGCGCCCTCCATTTTCTGGCTCAGTTGAGCGGTTTTCTTCACATCGGTGGGACTTGTCTCGCCGATCATCGTAACCTGGCCCAACATATTGGCCCTGATTTGGAGGAGCGTCCTCAATCCGTCGATAATCGTGCGACGCGCACTTTCTTCACCAAGCTGCAACACCCAAAGCTGGTAAATCTTGGCCTGCATGAAGATGGTGATGGTTCTGGCTTCACGCAGATCGGCCATCTCTTGCGGCAGAGAGGCGAGCATCATGTTCTTTTCGAGCTGGAGAATTTGTTCTCCAAGCAACCGCTTCACCGCATCGCGATTGACATGATCGGATTTTTCGAGAAATCCCGCCATTTTTTCATAGGTCTGCTTATAGCCACCGAGCGTGACGATACCGGCATTCGTCCCGTGCAGACGATCGTTCAACATGGATCCCGCGACGGCATTGACGACGGCGAGCGAAATCATGCCCAGGAGCAGCGGCATGACAATCAGGACGATTTTGGTCTGAATTCGACCTTTTTCCAAGAGATTGCCAAAGGCCATATTCTTTTCCTAACAAAAGTATTGGCTCGCGCCTTTTGGAACCGCTAGATCAGGCGTTGTTCGAGCGACGTCGCAAAATCGAGCATGGTGGCTTCGTATCCGCGGCGACCGACGATCTGCAGGCTCGGCGGCGGCATCGCAGATTGCTTCTTCATCGGCATTGTCAGGGCTGGGTGACCTGTATGATTGAACAGGCAGGTCTGGCGGACCAATGCGAGCGTGAAATCGAGTTCCTCACCTGACACGCACAATTTGGCCGCGTCCTTGCGCGGATGCAGGACCGATAATGTGGGCGTCAAAATGAGATCGACGTCGTCAAGAATGTGATCGATCGAGCGGGTGAAGAAGGTACGTTGCTCGCAGGCACTGATATAGCTGCCAACTTGCATTCTACCCGCGGCTTCGAACCATTCCTGGGCCATGATGGGGTAGTTCGAAATGTCCTTGCCGAAATGAGCCCGGTGATACGCTGCACCTTCCACGAAAAAGATGCGCCCATGCATCTCCAGTATCTCATCCAGATGCGGAAGCTGAATTTCCCTGACGGTTGTTCCGGTCCGGGCAAGACGATCCAATACAGCGGCGAAATCATCGGCAATGACGCAATCTGCGTCACTTATCCAGCGCCGATCGAAACCGACGGATCGTACATAGCCAATTTTGGTGCCTCTTTCGGAAAGTGCGTTCCACATGAGACGCACGTCTTCCACGGTCGTTGCCATAGGACCGATATGATCAAGCGACGGAACCAGAGGATAGACGCCGTCTTTCGACCAGGCGCCAAAACTCGGCTTCAGTCCGACCGTCCCGCAACAGGCCGATGGAATCCGGACCGATCCTCCCGTATCTGTTCCGATAGCTCCAAGGCAGTAGCCGGCGGCAAGTGCTGCCGCCGAGCCGCCGCTCGATCCCCCAACAGTCAGCGCCGGGTCGCGTGGATGGGTGACTTCTACGGTCCGGACGCCAAAAGCCCCCGGATCGGAAACCGAAACGCCGAGAATGATGGCGCCTGCATCCCGCACACGCTTGACCACCGGCGCATCGCTAGTGGGAATATATCCTGCCCGGAACGGAAGGCCGGCCGAACAAGGAATGCCGGTCGTATCGCAGTTTTCCTTGATTACGACCGGCATACCAGCCAGAGGCGGTAATGGTCCGCCAGCCTCCAACCGCCTGTCTAACGTCCGTGCAGTGTCCAGCGCTTCCATAGCCGTCACGAAGCGAACGGCACCGATCACGGAATTACTCTCGGTGATACGCGCCAGGAACTGCGACGTCAGTTCCTCAAAGCTGACATCGCGACGACTAAGAGCGACGCTTGCCGTCGCCATGCTAGAAAGCGGAGTATTCATGGCATCTCCGCCCGATGCTCAAAGACTGCACTGGGCAATTTCCGGATCGATCTGGCCGTAGTTCTTGACAATGTCCCACTGGCCCTTGTCGTTTCCGCGTGCAAGCAGACTATTCGACCGCATGACGTTGTTCGCCGCAAAGTTCACCTTACCCTGGGGGGCATCGAACTCCACCTCGCGGAAGGCAGCCCTGATGGCTTCCGTCTCCGTCGTCCCGGCCTTCTCGACGGCAGCCTTGTAGAGATAGACTGCGTCGTAGGCAGCCTCGCCGATCGCGTTGATAGGCTTGTCTGCACCGAACATGTCGGCATAAGCCTTCTTGAATGCGGTGTTTCGTTCGCTTTCGAGACCCATAAAATAAGCCTGGTTCGAGAGCGCTCCGGCCGTCAATTCCGGGTGGAAGAAGGAAAAGGTTTCGTCCAGACCATTGGAAAACAGCTGCTGCTTAAAGCCGAAGCTCTTGTACTGCTTCAGGCAAGTGATCAGATCGTTGCCGGCAACCATGATCCAGACGAAATCCGGGTTTGCCGCCTTCAGCCGGTCAAAGACCGGGCCGAAATCCTGCGTACCGAACGGCAGGAATTCCGCGCCAAGCACCTTGCCGCCCTTCGCCTCGAGCGCGACCTGGACTTCCTCGGCGCTCTTGCGCGGCCAGACGTAATCCGAGCCGATGATGTAGGTCGTCTTTCCTTCGTTGGCGGTCAACCATTCGACAGACGGCACGATCTGCTGGTTCGGCACCTGGCCGGTCGAGAAGAAATAGGGCTCGCAGACGCCTCCCTCGTAATAAGTCGTGTACATCAAAAGTTTCTTCGCAGGCGTCGTGACGCTACGCGCGGCGACATGGGTCAGGCTCGCGATCAAGCCGATGATGGCATCGACCTCGTCGTCGTTGACGAGTTTTCTTGCCTTGTCGATAGCACCGCGGGTCGTTGTCTGGTCGTCCTCCACGGTGACATCGATCTGGCGTCCGGCAATACCACCGGCATTGTTGATCTCAGCGATCGCAAGGTTGAAGCAGTTGAGCTGGGTTTCGCCGAGGATGGTTTCCAAACCCGTCAAGCCTGACAGGAAACCGAGCTTGATCGGTCCCTCCTGCGCGCGCAGGATGCTCGGCAAGCCCAGAGACATCGAGGCGACCGCGGCTGCGCCCGCACCAAAGGTCTTCAGCGTCGCGCGGCGTGTAATCAATCTTGAAGTCATGTCATTCCCCTTTCGTTGTTGTTGATTTATTCCGGCTTCAGACGGACAGGTACCGCTGAAGAAGTTCCTCACTCTCAAGTTCGGCGGGATGGCCGCCGTAGACGATTTCTCCCTTGACCATGATTACGAAGCGATCGGCCGCAGCCTTCACGAGCTCGAGGTTTTGCTCGACCATCAGGACGGATATCCTTCGGGTTTTGACGAGCTCCTTTAGGAAGAGCCCGATGTCCTGAACGATGTTGGGCTGGATGCCTTCCGAGGGCTCATCGAGCAGCAAGACCCTCGGATCGCCGCAAATGCCCCTCGAAATGGCCAGCTGCTGTTTCTGACCTCCGGACATGGTGCCGGCGAGCTGCCGACGTCGTTCGGCAAGGATTGGAAAGCGCTCGAACACAAAGTCCGGTATTGCGGCAGCAGCAGCGGTATTCGCTCTCAGTCCCATACGGAGATTTTCCTCGACGGTAAGTTTGTCGAAGATGCCGCGACCCTGTGGGATATAGCCGATACCGCTTCTTGCGATATGATACGTCGGCATTCCGGTAATGGCGCGATCCTTCAGGTGAACATCGCCTCCTGTTGCCGGAACCAGGTTCATGATCGTTTTCATCAGCGTCGTCTTACCTACGCCGTTGCGTCCGAGCAGGGCCACGACTTCGCCTTCGCCGACGTCGAGATCGATGCCGTTCAGGATCTGCGCCGAGCCGTAGGCCGATTTGAGTGCTTTAACCTTCAACATCAGTGTCGCCCCAGATAGACGTCGCGAACTGTCTCATTGCTTTCGATTTCCTCGAAGGATCCGGACGCAATCAGTGCACCATGGTGAAGAACGATGGTGCGAGCATTCAGCTCTCGCACGAACGCCATGTCGTGCTCGATCACAATGACCGTGACCTCGCCGCGCAACTGTCTTAGGAACCGGGCGGTGTCGCGGGTCTCATCGACCGAAAGGCCAGCCGTCGGTTCGTCGAGAAGCAGCACCTTCGGCTTCATGGCCAATGCCATGCCGATCTCGAGCCATTGCTTGCGGCCATGCGGAAGGTTGGCGCCGCGAACATCTCGTTCCGCCGTCAGGTGTATCTTGTCGATGAGCGCCTCGCGCTCGTCCTTATGCATCGTACGTCCGCCGGCCAGCATCAGGTTTTCCGCAACGGTCAGGCTTTCGAAGACGCTAGGCACCTGAAACTTGCGGGCAATGCCGAGATTGGCGATCCTTTCCGGTGACAGGCCGTTGATCACTTTGTCTCCGAACAGGATCCTACCCTCACTGACCGGAAGCGTTCCGCAGATCATGTTGAGAAGCGTGCTCTTGCCTGCACCGTTCGGCCCGATCGCACAGATCAACTCGCCGGGTGCAAATGCTTCGGAGAAGCCATCGATCGCCGTGAATATGCCGAAGCGCTTTCTGACGTTTTCGAGTGTAAGGATAGGGATCGGCGAGGCACTCATCGGGAAGCTCCCTCATTTTTCCAACGTTTTACCTGATCGAGAAAGAAAGCTGGAATACCCTTCGGAAATACGAGAACGAGCAGGATGAAGAAGGCGCCGATCGCTAGCGGCCATGCCGCGACGCTGATGGAACTGATCTTCTGCTGAAGTTGCCAGACGACGAACGTGCCGATCACCGCGCCCGTCAGCGTCCCGCTGCCGCCAACGGCGACCCAGATGATCACCTCGGTCGACAGCAGAAGCGCGATCTGGTCCGGCGCAACGAAGCCGGTGCAGCTTGCGTAAAGGGCGCCTGCGAGACCCGCCATCGCGGCAGAGCCGACGAATGTGAAAAGTAAGATGCGCTGCGTCGGATAGCCGAGCGTCCTGACTTTCGTCTCGTTGTCCTGGATTGCCGTCAGAAGCAGTCCGAGACGGCCGTGCATGAGCCGCAATGCGACGAGCAGGCTGACGGCAAGAACGCCAAATGCCAGATAAAAGGAAGCGAGGGTGCCGGAGAAATCAAAGATGAAGATCGACAGGGGCGGAACGCCGATAAGCCCGGAGTCACCTCCTGTCATGCTCGACCAGCCGATCGCGATTTGGTTAGCAATCAGCGTTAGGGCCAGCGTCACGATCGTGAAGTAGGCGCCGCGGACGCCACCATAGAGAATGAAATAGCCGACGCAGAGCGCGACCAGCATAGCAAGGCCGACGCCGAACAGCAGGCCCACCAAGCTGTTCCATTGCGGATCGAGGCCGAACCGGATCGAGGCGATTGCCATGCCGTATGCACCGAGCCCGAAGAAAGTGGCATGGCCGAAGCTCAGGATGCCGGTTCGGCCCCAAAAAATGTCGAGGCTCAGGGCGAACAGACCAAGCAGCATAATGTCGCGATATGTCGATAGCGTAAAGCTCTTGACGAAGAGGGGAAGAATGACGAGGATCGCCAGCATGATGAGCGCGATGATCGTCGAAGGGCGGTAAGCCCTGATCGTGCGGCTTACCATGGCAACGCCTGTCGGTTGATTGATACTCATGCGGGCAGCACCCCATTTGGACGGAAACGCAGGATGACAATTGCCAGCACCAGCACGAGGGCTTGGGCGACGGTGGTGGGTATCTGGTAGGAAAGCGCTGTCTCAAGACCGCCGATGAAGCTGCTTCCAGCTGCAACGCCGGCCACACTGCCCGCACCTCCGACCAGAACCACGAAGAAGGAGCGTGCCAGGTAGTTAACGCCCATATAGGCAGTCACCGCCGTCATCGGGGCGATAAGGACGCCTGCCAGAGCGGCCATTGCAGCACCGGACGCAAATGCCCGCGCGTTGACCTTCTCGACATTGACACCCATCACGGCTGCCATCTCACCGCTCTGGATCGCCGCTCTGACATTGAGCCCGAAGTTGGTCGTCTTGAACACGACGATTGTGGCGATGAAAACGGTCAGGACGAAACCGATCAGGAATAACCGATAGGCCGGATAGGTCGCGCCAAAAATATCGATCGCACCTTCGAAGGGACCGGTGACCCGCTGGGGGGCTGCCCCAAACGTCAGGACCAGAAGCTGCTGAATGATCAGACTGAGACCCCAGGTTACGAGGATCGCATGCAGCGGGCTGGCATAGACGCGGGCGATCAACACCCGCTCGATCACAAGCCCGATGCAATATCCGACGACCGGCCCGACAAAAAGAGCTAGCCAGAAACTGCCGCCCACCGCCTCGACTGCCACGAGCGTGAATGCACCGATTGTGACGAATTCGCCATGCGCGAGGTTGATCACGTTCATCAGTCCGAAGATGATGGCAAGCCCCATGGATACGATGAGAAGAATACCGACCAGGGTCATCATGTTGAGCAGGAAGGGAATCGCGGTTTGCATCAGGCGTTCCCCCCGAATGCGACTGGCCACTTCGCTGGAGATATGGGGAACCTTGCCGGGAACATCTTCTCATAGGTCATGGCTGCACTGAGAACCGCGCTGTCGGCTCCACGCGCGCCGATGATCTGCAGACCAATTGGCAAGCCATCCTGCGTCAGTCCGCAGGGTACGGAGCAAGCAGGCTGCTGACTAAGATTGATCGGAAAGCTGAATGAAGACCACTCAACCCAGCTTCCCAGCCCGCTTCCTGGCGGAACATCGTAACCCGCTTCAAACGGTAAGATGGGAACTGTTGGCGATATAATGAAGTCGAAGTCGACAAGAAGCGCATCCATCGCTGCGCCGTATCGACTGCGCTGGACCTCCGCCGCCATTCGCTCCACGCCGCTGTAGCCCTGTCCGAGACGGGCGGCCTGAAGGAAGCCTGGATCAAGCGTCGGATAATTTGCCGCGTCGATCAAAGATAGCCGGTTGGCAGCGCCAATGTACCAATGGCGATAGAAAATCTCCAACAGGTCGTCCTGGTGGGGAAGCTGAATTTCCATGACGCTTGCACCGGCTGCCTCAAGGTCTAAAAGAGCACTTTCGACAGCAACCTGGACTGGGGCATCAACGCCACCGACGCACGGCGTTTTCCAGTAGCCGATCCGCTTGCCGGACCATTCGATGCGAGAGGCCGTGATGGGTGAAACTGGTGTTGGCGCCTGCGTCCAATCGCAGATGTCGCGCCCAGACATGACCTCGAGCATAAGAGCGGCGTCGGCGACTGTCCGCGTCAACGGCCCAATATGCGCGACCGTACCGTAGGAGCTGGGTGGGTTGGCCGCGACGCGGCCGTAAGTCGGCTTGTGTCCGACAATGCCGGTGAAAGCGGCGGGGATGCGGATCGAACCGCCGCCATCCGTGCCCAGATGCAGTACGCCTGCGCCGCAGGCCGCTGCAACGGCAGCACCACCCGAGGAGCCGCCTGGTGTTCGCAAAATGTCCCAGGGATTCCGAGTAATGCCAAAAGACGGGCTGTCGGTCAGAGCCTTCCAGCCATATTCTGGTGTGGTGGTTTGTCCGATGAACACTGCGCCGGCCTGACGAAGCCGGCTAACCGATGGCGCATCTTGCCTGCCGACAGCGGCGTCGGTGCTGCTACTGCCATATCGTACGGCCCAACCTTCAACGAGAACGATATCTTTGAGAGTCGCCGGCACGCCATCGACTGGTGATGCTGGTGCCCCTGCGCGCCACCGCGCTTCTGAAGCTGCGGCTGCCGCCAAAGCACCGTCAGCGTCCAGAAAAGTAAATGCGTTGAACGGCTCAATCTCCGCGGCGCGGGCCAGGGCTGCGCGAGCGACATCGACTGGCGACAGGACGCCGGTTTGATAGGCAGCCGTCAGTGCGTGACAGTCGAGAAAACATAGGTCTGAAGCCGCCGAAGCCAATCCAGCGAAATTACGGTCGGTACTCAATTTAGTTCCCTTTATTTAGTTTTGCACACTATGCACCGCGGCAAGGATTATATAAAATGCAAAATATGAAGAGAATTAGTCTATAAAGTAGATCAATGAATCTTACGCTCCGTCAGCTTCGCTATATTTCTGCAGTCGCGGAAAGCGGCTCGATCGCCGCCGCTGCAAGAGAGTGCCGGATCGCCCAATCCTCCATTCTTGCTGCTCTCGACCAAGCCGAAGTGGAGATGGGGGCTCGACTTTTCGATCGTCGGCCATCCCGCGGGGTCGTCGCGACGCCCGCCGGCGGCCGCTTCCTCGCGTCTGCCCGGCGCCTGCTCGTAGCTGAGGCTGAATTCGAGAGGACTATGGACCGCCACAATCAGCTGATGCCTCCTGTCCTTCGCATCGGCTGTTTCGAGCCGTTCGGTGCGCTGTTCATGCCAGAACTCTTGCGGCGGTTTACGGAGGGTGCGGACATTGAAGTTCAACTCTATGAAGGTGAACAACTGCAGCTTCTCGCTTGGCTGGAGGCCAGCACGGTGGACGCGATTGTTACTTATGACATCGGGACAGGTCTTCCCGAGGACGCTGCCGTGCTCGCGCGAGTGCCGGCACACGCGCTCATGCATGCCTCTCACCCTCTGGCGTCGAAGCCCGCTGTTAGCCTGGCCGAGCTTGCTAAAATCCCCTTCGTTCTGCTCGACCTCCCACAAACTTCCGCGTATCTCCTGACTTTGTTCGATATTGCCGGCCAGCGGCCCAAAGTCGCCTTCCGCACACGCAGCTATGATTCCGTGCGTGCAGCGGTGGCTTGTGGCTTCGGCTTCTCGATACTCAATATGAGACCGGTCGGTCGCGGCAGCCCCGATAGTGAGGAACTTGTACGTAGACCGCTGATCGATGACCTGCCAGCACCGCAGTTGACGATTGCCGACCGATACGGGGATGCAAAGCCGGCATTCCTCAGACGTTTCACGAAAATGGCTTACGAGTTCTTCGATAGTGTGGGACCGAAACAGTTCACGGTCACCCTGCCGAGCAAATCGAAGTAAGCTCAGTTTGTTACACCATAATTTTTTTAAGGACCGGAGCAGAAACTGTTCAGATGGAACTCTCTCAGAACCTGTAGAAATCTATCAAGTCAATCGGACTCACTGAGGTCCGCTTTCTGAAGGGCCTCCTTTATCGATTTTGCCTTCAATGCAACCAACGCACTTTGCAGGCAGCTCTCGATATCGGCGACGCTTTTGCCCTCAATCGAATCAATTTCCCCGACGGTCCTGCCTCGGGATATCCACCGAAGGCAGGTCTTTTCAAGGGGCGAAAGTATCCATTCCTTCATGACAAAAATCGCACTCAGTTGCGCCGCGGTCGGCGGCAGGTGTGGTAAGCTTGCGCGCGATAGGCAGATGAAGGGCCTCGACCGCGATGCCAGGCGTGCCAAACAACACGATCGGGGTTCTCGCGGGAGCCAACTCGTTATCTAAGCTAGTTCAAGCAAGTGCTGAGAGGTATCTGGACAAAACCGCCATTCGAACTCGAGCGGGTGTGGCAGTGGAAGCAGGGTTCTGGTTGAGCGCAAGGCATCGTCCCGCCTGCCTATTTGAACGCGCAACTCCTCAGTGCGGCTACGATCGGCCAACCCGGTCGCCGAGAGTCTTGTCAGAGAGTCAATCACGTTCGTCGGATATCACCTTGTTCTGCGCATCCGCGATCTTCCTTCAAAGCGCCTTTACGTGTTCAATCCCGCAGGTACGCCGAAGGATTTTGCGCAAACTGGTTGGCGGCAAGATCAAGCCGAGCCAGTTGCTCCGTAAGCTTGCCTCCTACCCGCGCCAGAACGATCTAGCAGTTGCGCTGCGGGAGGTTGGCCGCGTGAAACGGACACTCTTTATTATAGAGTGGATCCTCGACACGGACATGCAGCGGCGTGCCCAGATCGGCCTCAACAAGGGCGAGGCCCACCATGCTCTCAAGAATGCGCTGCGTATCGGTCGCTAGGGTGAAATCCGTGACCGCACCACCGAGGGCCAGCATTACCCCGTCGCCGGGCTTCAGCGTAAGACCGTATGACCGTCTTCGTGGCGGAGGTGGCTCGCCCTACACTGCTCTTCCGAGGGTTGCTCGGATAGGCCGAGCCGATCCTCATCACAGGAGGACGGACATACGGTCTTACGCTGAAGCTGCTCACCGCAATCATCATCCACTGGAACACCCTCCATCTCGGCCACGTGGTCGCAGAGCGCCGGAATGAAGGACTTAATGTGCCGCCCGAACTTCTGGCGCATATCTCTCCGCTGGGTTGGGCACATATATTACTGACCGGCGAGTATCTCTGGCCCGACGCCGCAAGCGCTTAGAGTGTCATTTCGCCCCCAGCCGGAACCGACCCCACAGCCGCGACGGTCGATCCTAAATCAGGATGCTCATGATTGGCTGCACGGACATCGCGACAAATTGGCTGCGCAACATCAATCAGAATGAGAGACGTTCGTCTTTGCAATAGCCTCCTGGCTCGAATTTGCCTGGAGCAAGCCGCGGGCACGCTCCAGGCTAAGTTCGATCTCCGTGACGCTCTTACCCTCCAGCAGGGCGATTTCAGCGAGGGTTTTGCCTCGTGCAGTCCAGCGCAGACACGTCATTTCAAACGGTGGGAGTACCGATGTCTTCACACACAACTCATCGTCGTTAAGTAACTGAAATTGACCGATAAAATCGGATCAGACGATTTATTGAACTGCTTGGGTGACAGGCAGCTCGCTTGGACCGTGTTTAAAGCCGCGTCGCAGCAACTTCGCTATCTCGTCCGGCACCTTTCCCAGTAGGTTTTTCAAGTCCGGCTCGTTGGCTGCCTCCGCAGCCTCCGCCGGCACAAACCAACGCAATGTCCGTTGTCCTTTCTCCGGGAAGAACTCCTCAATCCGCGTGACCAAAATCAGATGAACCCGGACGCAGGCGAGAACGACATCGCCGCCCTCCAGGACTTTCGGGTATTTGTAGGAACCCAATGATCTCTTCCATACGCGCCCCTTCATCCCTGCCTCTTCCCAGGCTTCCTGCTTGGCGACTTCGAAAGACCTTTTCTTCGCCATACCCCATCCCTTTGGAATCACCCAACGACCCGTGTCACGGCTGGTAATCAGCAAGACCTCAATTGCACGCTCGGAGTTCGGGGAAAACCGGAAGCAGATAGCTCCGTACTGCACGGCGTTGTCCGCGATCGGCAGCCGATTACCCGATTTCTTCTTTTCCGAAAGACTCGAATTTCTCGCGTGACCCATTGTGGTGTCCGTCTATCCTTTGGATTCTTTGCGTGAAAATTGCGGGTTCGTGACTAGTCAGTTCACGTCCTTCAGGCGGCTTTCGACCAGCAGGCCATGCTCGTCCATGATCGGGTGGGCGACCGAGACAATGTGGGCGTTAATGCGCTTCAGGTCGCGCAGCATGTCGAGATGCAGGGAACTCGTCTGCAGGCTGTCTCCACCACACCCCAACCCGATAGAGCTTGCCTTATGCGGCAGCTCCCAGGACGGCAGTTCAGAACAAGCGGCCAACCACCTCGTGGACCTCTCGTGTGGCAGCAATGATGTTCTGGCTGGCAACCTCGTAGGTGCCTTCGGAGAACACCTCGAGTCCCGCCTCGGCGCAGATCACAGAGCCAGCGGCAATGTCCCAGATGCTCGTGTTTTTCTCGACGTAACCATCTGTGTAGCCGAGGGCGGCGAAGCCCAGCCCGATCGTTGCGCACCGGTATTCCGCAACGCCCCAGCCCGCCTTGCGCAGCGCCAGCTCGACTTCGGCAATGCCTTCCGCAGACCAGCGCGGGCTCTCTCCTACGGCGGCAACGCGGACCGAGGGAAAATGGACCTTGCGATCGAAGCGCTCGCCATTCTTCGAGACGCCAAGCCCCGTGCCGGCGCTAAGCCTGAGACCGAGCGAGGGATAGGAAATGACGCCAACAGTCGACTTGCCGTTTTCGACGAACCCGAGCGACACGCCCCATAGTGGCGTACCGCGGAGAAAGTTTGCGGTGCCATCGATGGGGTCGATAGACCAGAATGCCTCCGCGCCATCGCCGCCCATTTCCTCACCCATCACAGGGTCGCCGGGGAACAGACTTTCCAGCCGGCCGCGGATCAACTGCTCGACTTCGCGATCGGCTTCAGAGACGAACTCATTGGCCTTCTTCTCTTCCAGGACGAAGCGATCACGCTCGTTGAAGAATTCTAGCGCCAAGGCCTCAGCCTCAATCATAAGCTCGTTAGCGCCGCGCAGGCGAATCTCAGGAGTGATCATCGGTCTTCCTCAGGCGTCCAGAAGGGTAGGAATATCTGTCGAAATCGTCTGGGCGCCGCTTTCGAGGAACTGACGCGCACGATCCGGATCGTTGACGACAGCAACCGCATATTCGACGCCACTATCTGCCAGGATCTTCGAGGCAACATCGGTGAGAAGCGCCTGCGTTACGTGCAGGACCTGGCACCTCGACTCTTCGAGAAGAGCGATCGGATTGCGTGGGGGAACAACCACAGCGAAGGCACGCGGAACGTCCGGCAGCAGGCGGGCAGCCGCATGTATCGAACGGATCGAGAAGCTGCTGATGAACAGACGTTCCCGGTTGCGCGGCCAGAGGTCCTTGAGGACCTTCAAGGCGATTTCGGCGGTTTCGATGTCATCTCCGCGCGTCGGCTTCAATTCGAGCTGGAGGCCCACGTCGAGCGCGAGAACTGTTTCGATCAGTTCTTCGAGCGTCGGGATCTGGACTCCCGCGAACTGCTCGCCGAAACCGTTGCGCGCATCCAGCGCCCGGATCTCATCGAAGGTCAGTCCGGCCACGTAGCCGGTTCCATTCGTGGTGCGATCAACCTTGTCGTCGTGGATGATAACAGGACGAGAATCCTTGGTGATCTTGACGTCGATCTCAACCCAATTCGCACCCTGCTCTGCGGCGGCCCGCATTGCGGGGAGCGTGTTCTCCGGCGCCAGCCGGGGTGCCCCGCGATGTGCGATGATTGACTCTGTTACGACTGGTTTGCGGCCGTTCGCGGCCGAGCGAAGTGCATGTGATGCTTGCATTGTGGTTCCTGGAAATAGAAGGGGCGAGGGCGCGCCAATGCTGGCGGCCACTCGCCGGGAGCCTTGGGAGGCTATTGCTGGAGAACGTTCTTCATGAACTCCTTGGGAATCTCGTCGCCAAGGGGCCGTGCAGCGCGGGTGAAGCCCTTGCCACGATCTGCGTCCGATATCAGAGTTGCGCTGGTGTCGGCGTCGGGGTTTTGCGGGGCAGCGCCGAAGTCGCGGCTGAAGGCCGTCTGGGTCTTGCCACTGGTCAGCCAGTTTATGAGAACCAGTGCCGCCGCCTTGTGCTTGGCATTGGCAGGGATCGAAACGACGTTGCCGCCACGCGGCATCCCAAAGTCAGGCACATAGACTTTGAACGTCGTCGGGACCTCGCCCTTCTTCTGGAAGCCTGCGAGGAAATCTTCGAAGGTGGTGACCATCATGAACTCGCCTGACGTCAGGCGGGTGATGCTGTCCGCATTGGACGCGGTGACGACGTACTGGTCCTTGTGCTTCTTGAACCATTCCCAGGAAGGACCGAATTTTGCGAGCACTTCCGGCTTGACGGTTCCGTCCGTATAGTCGACGCCAGGAACGAGTGCGCGCGTGACACCCTCGATAAAACCTGGGCCGGAGCCACCTCCTGCCGAGGAGGCGTTGAAGCCGAACTCGCCGGGGTTCTTCTCGAAGAAGGCTTCGAACTGCTCCAGCGTGCGGGGAAGGTCGGATTCCTTGATCCGATCGGGGTTGTAGGCAATGCACATCTGGTTGCCCCAGAAGGCTGGTGCATATCCCTTGCTGTCGCCGCCGTCGATCTCGTAACGAAGCTTCGCGCCCTCGGGCAGCGTTTGTTTGATCGGGCCGTAAAGGAAGTTCTGAACATCCAGCTTCTTCAGATCGGCGCCGGTGAGCGAGAGGACGTCGATGTCTCCCTCCGCACGGTCCTTTTCGGCGAGTAGCTTGTTGAAATTGGCATCGTGGCTTCCATCGGGGATGGTGACCTTGATGCCTGTTTCGGCCTCGAACGCCTTTATCTGTTCCCGGAAGCGGTCTTGAAAGTACCAGTGAAACCAGTTCACCTGCCCTTCTGTTTTCGCCTGGGCGACGATCTGGTCCCAGGACATCGAAGTCAGGTCCTGGGCGTGTGCGGGCAGCGCCATAGCAATCGCCGCCAAGCTCATTATCGCGATTTTCTTCAACATGAGGTGTTTCCTACGAATTGCGTTGTGGTTGGAGTATGCGAACATCGCCATCATCCCTTGCCCGTGATCGCGGCCGGGTTCGCCCTTCCGAGGAAGCGCTCGACCAGCAGCATCAGCAGCACGTTCGGGACGACGAGGATCAGGGAAACGACCGCGGCATTCGGTCGAATGAAGTTGTAACCGAGATACGAAAACAGGATCGTCGGGACCGTCGTGAAGTCCGGGGCGCCGATCACATAGGACAAGGCGAATTCCTCGATCGACTGAATGAACACGATGATGAAGGCGGCGATCACGCCCGGCCTGAGGATCGGAAGATAGGCGGCGCGGAATACACCAATGGGTGACGCCCCCATGTCCCGCGCAGCATCTATGAGATCCTGCCTGATCAGTGTGAAGGAGACGGTCAGCAGCCTGATTGCGAACGGCAGGAACATCACCGTGTGGCCGATGAGAATTCCCAGAAACCTCGAATAGATCCCAAGCTTGATGAGGAGCGACGAGAAGAAGATCGCGACAACAAAGCCGGGCAAAACGAGAGGAAGCAGTGTCAACACCTGCATGACGGATTTACCTGGAAATTCCATCCGCCCGAAGGCATAGGCGGTCGGCATTGCGAGGATCAAAGCCAGTGTGGCAACGCATGGTGCGAGCGTGTAGCTGTTGATCATCGCCTGGGGGAGCGCCGTTGTGTTCCAGACCTCGATCCACCTCGAGAATGAGAGAACCGGCGGGAACATGGCGGGATAAGCCCAAGGGTGGTTTACATCCACGAGGGACCATAGCGCTGCCAGCGCAAATGGCATCACCAGCCACAATAGGCCGACGACGAACAGAACGGAGAGCAGGACCCGATTGGTCCATATGCTGGAAGTGGATTCTGCGTAACCCATCAAGCGCCCCTCCCGAGCCGAGCCACAAGCTGGGTGACGCCTGCCAGGATTACGCACCCGAATAGCGAAAGAGACATCAGAAGCACAGCGACCACGGCCGCCGTGTTCCAGCCTTCATTCCCGGCCTCCTGAACCTGGAACATGAACTGCGCCATGGAATTTACATTCGTGGGACCGGCGACCACCTGAAACGAGAAGTCGCCCGCAGCGCCGATGAAAATGAGGATCAGTGCCGCCTGCAGCGACCGCAGCGTGAGCGGTACGATGACCTTTCTAAAGCGGGACCAGGATCCAGCGCCCAGATCGCGGGCGGCGTTGAGAATGTCATCGCCGATCGCCTGAACCGCTCCCGTCAAGATGAGAAGCGCGAACGGCATCTGTTTCCAGACTTGCAAGACGACGACGCCAATCCCGTAGGGATCATTTTGCAACCTCAACGGCCGTGCCACGATCCCGAGCTTCACAAGCGCGAGGTTGAAAAAGCCCTGAAAGGATATGAAGTTGATGAACAGGAACGCCACAACGAGGCCATGCACCAGCAGGGGCGCTTTGAGTACGGCGCTGATCAGGCTCGATCCCGGAAATGGCTTACGCAGCCACAGGGCGAGCGGGTAGGCGAGCGCGACCGCGAGAATAGTGCTGATCAAAGCGATTCTCGCCGAATACCGGAAGGCCTTCCAGAGCTGTGGGTCTGCAGTGGTCGCCTGCCAGAACTGCGTTGAGAAGCGACCTTCACCGGAAAAGTTGAGATAGCCGAAGGACTGCGAGATGGCCATTCCGATCACCACGCCTGTGAACGCGACGATCAATCCAAGGCCGGGGATGAGGAGGAGATAGGCATGCATGGAGGCGCGCGCATTCATTGGACGCTCTCCTTCAGGAAACGAATCTTTTTGGGGTCAATGCGAAAGGTCCGGGTGCTGCCCTCGCTGACGGCCGCCTGGCCGAGAACCTGCACCCGTAACGCCGTGTTGGAGTTCGCTGCGGCCACTGAAAGATCGGTCAGATTGCCAAGGAAGCTCTGGGCTTTGATCGTGAAATCAAACCGATTTGCCGATCCATCCTGTTCACAGGCCATGGCGTCTTCCGGCCGCCACATTGCATAAACGTAGTCGGAAACCGGCGGTTCATCGGAGTGGATTTCCACTTCGCCCATTGGGCTATCCACGCGATAGACGTCTTTCCCGGCGTCTCGCTGTCTGACCTGGACCGGCATGATGTTCGCGGTTCCCACGAAGTCCGCCACGAACCGGCTGACCGGTCGGTAGTACACTTCGTGCGGCGTTCCCGCCTGTTCGATCTGGCCGGCATTCATCACGACCACCAAGTCCGACATCGCCAGGGCTTCCGCCTGATCGTGCGTCACGTAGACCGCGGTGAAGCCATGGGCGCGCTGCAACTGACGGATTTCGAAGCGGACCTGATCGCGCAGCCGTGCATCGAGGTTCGACAGGGGCTCGTCGAAAAGGATCACGCCCGGACGAACGGCAAGCGCTCGCGCCAGGGCCACCCGTTGCTGTTGACCGCCCGAAAGTTGCGTCGGGAGCTTTTGAAGCTGGGCCTCGAGGGAAACCTGCGCCGCCGCTTCCCGCACACGGCTTTCGACCTCGCTTGCGCGAACCCCCTTCTGGCGAAGCCCGAAAGCGATGTTCTCGAAAACCGTCAGGTGAGGGAACAGAGCGTAGGACTGAAAACACATTGCCGTATTGCGGCGCTCAGGTGGGACGTTGCGCATGTCGGCTCCATCAATAGTGATGGAGCCTTCGTCCAGAGAAATGAAGCCCGCGATGGCGCGAAGCAGTGTGGTCTTGCCGCATCCCGAAGGGCCAAGCAGGGTAACCAGTTGACCCTCCTGCACCGCGACGGAAATACCTTTTAGGGCTTCATAGGTGCCAAAACGGATTCTGGCTCCTTCGATATTCAATACGCTCATTTTCCCTCCCACGTCGCCGCGGTGAAAACCTTGAAGTTTGCATCGCGACGATTACTACTCATCATGAGTAACAAATTTATGACATTTGGCAAGATGGTCGCCGCAAAAATCCTTTTCTAGTCCCCTCTCGTCGGATAGACTCCGCATAAAATACTCGCCGAAGGTAGATTTTGGTCATGTATGTCGGAAATTATCGCCCCCAAGCTTTGATCGGCTCGCAGTTTATGCGTGGAGATGGCGAGGTCGTTCATCCCAGTGAACGGGCCATTTTGAAGCTTCTGTGGAATCAGCCGCATCTCGCCAGATCAGAGGTCACGTCGTTCACCGACCTCTCCCAGCAATCAGTTTACAGAATAATCGATCAACTCGCCGAACGCGGATTGGTGTCGATAGGAACTCCAAAGCCAGGAGTAGGGCGCGGCCAACCAAGCCCAACTCTGAAACTAAATGGCGAGTTCGCTTATGCGTGCGGAATTTCACTAAACACCGACATCGTTGGAATTTGCCTAATCGATCTCGCTGGAGACGTTATCGCCGAAGGGAGTGTTCTACTTCGCGGGCAGGATATGCAACGCGCTCTCGAACAGGTCCGAGGGGAGATCGCCCGATTGCAGGGAACCGCTGGTCTGTCCGCCAAGAACTTCTTCGGGATAGGGTTCGCGATTGCCGCCTTCCATGTCGGAGGCACCCGATACAATGGACCGCTTCCTCTACACGAGTGGTCCCTGATTGAACTCGGGCCGCTATTGTCGGACTTCTTCCAGTTACCTGTCTGGGTCAACAACAATGCGAACACCGCCGCTGTCGCGGAATCCATGTTCGGGGTCGGCCGGCATGTGCGGAACTTTGCCTATCTCAGTTTTAACTATGGATTTGGCGGCGGCCTGATCAGCGATGGCGAGTTGTTGCTTGGCGGCAACGGCAATGCTGGCTCATTTTCGCAGATGTACGACGATGACGAGTCGAAACGCCGGCCTGCGCTGCAGTTCCTGATGGAACTCGTCAATAAGAAGGGAGTTGAGGTTCCATCGATAGAATACATGCGAAAAAACTTCGATCGAAACTGGCCGGGCGTCAGCGAATGGATCGACGAAATCGCGCCGGGCTACAATCGGCTTGTCAATGCTCTGCGCGCAATCTTCGATCCTCAAGCAATCGTATTCGGTGGTCAGATTCCGGAAGGTCTTGCACAAATGTTAATTGCGGAAACGCGCATCTACGAACGTTCGCGCTATGGAGTTTCAAGGCCCGTCCCCAAGCTGATGATCACCGAAATCGCAAGCGACGCGTCGGCAATGGGTGCGGCTGTCGTTCCGTTTCGTGCCACTTACTTCTGATCTGGCTGCATTCGATGGCTACGATGAACAAGCACAATATTGGACCTGCCGAAGGCGACCCAAATCTTGAGCGTGAAATCATCGCACAATACGCGGCAGTTGTTTGAGGCCAAAGCCGGAGCCTGAGCAGAGTGTCTTTAGCCCGCTAAATGAGCTTGCGAACTTCAGCTTTCTCAACAGCGGCGGCGACGGAGGTCACGTTGAGTGCCACCAGGGAAAGGTCCAACTGCTTCTGAATCTCGCTCACATGTTTCTTCTCGATCTCAGCGATATCGGCTAGGATTTTGCCCTGAGCAATCCATCGAAGATATATCGTTTGGGCCGTCGAGAGTTTCATTTCGCCGTGCCAGGTCCCAACCTGTTCTTACAATAGGAAAGTTGATCACGGCCCTCAGAGCCAACGGCGGCACGCGCTGTTTGGCAGCGGTGCCGCCGCGGTTCAGGTGCTCGAGAAGAGTGTTTCCCTCGTCCTCGTCTCAGGCCCATGAACATGGATCCTTCAGGCCGCTTCCAAGGTCTTTTCGCAGCGCAGAAGCATGCCGTAGAGGTCGCGGGGATCGTCCGGATCCGCCAGCAGATCGAGTTCGGTGAACATGCCGAGGTCCACGATTTTGTCGCGGATATAGCGAAGGGCGGAGAAGTCCTCGATCGCAAAACCGACGCTGTCGAAGAGCGTGACCTGGGTGTCGTTGATCCGGCCACGGGCTTCGCCGGTCATGACCTGCCAGAGCTCGGTGACCGGATGAGACGCCGACAGTTGCTGGATATCGCCTTCGATGCGCGTTTGCGGCGGGTATTCCACGAAGATATCGGATCTCAGCAGAACGTCCTTGCTGATCTCGGTCTTGCCAGGGCAGTCGCCGCCGACGGCGTTGATATGGACGCCCGGGCCGACATGGTTGTCGGAGAGGATGGTGGCGTATTGCTTGTCCGCGGTCACCGTCGTGATGATGTCGGCGCCCTCGATGGCATCCGCAACCGAACGGCACTCAACGATGTTGAAGCCAAGGCCAGTGAGATTGCGGGTGCATTTCCGGGTCGCTGCAGGATCGATGTCGAAGAGGCGGAGTTCGTCGATTCCGAGGAGAGACTTGAAAGCCCGCGCCTGGAATTCGCTCTGCGCGCCATTGCCGATGATGGCCATCGTTCGCGAATTGGGTCGAGCCAGATACTTGGCCGCCAGCGCGGATGTCGCTGCCGTGCGAAGAGCCGTCAGGATCGTCATCTCCGATAGCAGCAACGGATAGCCGTTGCCGACATCCGACAACACACCGAACGCAGTCACCGTCTGGCGGCCATCATGGGTGTTCTTCGGATGGCCGTTGACATATTTGAAGCCGTAGAGCGTACCGTCGCTGGTCGGCATCAGTTCGATGACCCCTTCCTTAGAATGGGATGCAACGCGGGGCGTCTTGTCGAACACCGGCCAACGCCGAAAGTCTTCTTCGATGGCGGCTGCGAGCTCCGTCAGGAACCTGTCGATACCCACCGCGAGTACCAGCTTCATCATGTGGTCCACGCTGATGAACGGGACGACATTCAGTTTCGGATCAACAGGCATCTTTCCTCCAGGCAAATTGAGCCCCTCATGAGATGGCAAACGCGGTATTTCAGCCTTGATTGAATCGGGAGATGAACTGATCGAAACGTTCGTTCACGCCGCCCCCGAACAGTTGTTGCGGCGAACCTTCAGCCTCGACCCGCCCCTTTTCCAGAAACAAGATCCGGCTCGATACATCACGTGCGAAGGCCATTTCGTGGGTTACGATCAACATCGTGCGTCCCTCTGCCGCCAAATCCCGCATGACTTTAAGGACTTCGCCAACCAGTTCCGGATCGAGGGCAGATGTCGGCTCATCGAAAAGAAGAACACGCGGTTTCATAACCAAGGCCCGGGCAATTGCTGCACGCTGCTGCTGGCCACCCGATAGCTGCGCCGGATAGAATTTGGCTCGGTCTAACAGCCCTACGCGCTTTAAGACCGTCTCAGCCTCGTCTCGCACCTCTGCCCGGCTTCGGCGCTGCACGTGGACGGGCGCCTCCAGCAAGTTGTCGAGAACGGTCATATGGTTCCAGAGGCAGAAGTTCTGAAAAACCATCGCAACTTGCGTGCGAAGGCGATCGACCTGTTTCCGATCGGCAATGCGAAGATTGCCGCCGCCCGGCCGCAGCTTCACCTCTTCGTCAAAGACGCGCAGTCGTCCGGCCGAAGGCAGTTCCAGCAGGTTTAAACACCGCAGAAATGTGGACTTGCCCGAGCCCGATGCCCCAAGGATTGAGACCACCTCCCCGTCATTTGCGCGGAAGTCGATGCCTTTCAAGACCTCAAGGTTGCCAAAGTGCTTGTGAAGACCTTCGGTCGAGATGGCAGGAATTGCTGCGATACTGTCCGCGACAGCGAAGTGAGAGGCGGAAGCCATGAGAATCTCCGATTTATGCCCAGTCAGGCGCGACGATGGGCGTGGTGTGCATGGAGCCGCCATTCGGCCAGCGAAAATGCTGAGCTGAGGAGAAAGGTCAGCGTCAGATAGATCGCGCCGGTGACAACGAAGATTTCGAGTACGCGATAGGTTGAGGAAATCATCTTGTAGGCGATACCGGTGACCTCGGTGAGGGTGATGATGCTGGCCAGCGACGTTGCCTTGATCATCAGGATCGCTTCGCTGCCGTAGACGGGAAGACCCTGGCGCAAGGCAATCGGCCAGACGATCCGGCGACGAAGCAAGAAACCCGACATGCCGCACGCGCGACCGGCTTCAATCTCACCGGCTGGCACCGCCTGGACGGCACCCCGGATGATCTCGGCGGTATAAGCGGACGTGTTGAGGGCCAGAGCCAGGATCGCACACCAATAGGGTTCGCGCAGGAAAGGCCACAGGAAGGAATGCCGCAGCGGTGTGATCTGTCCAAGTCCGTAGTAGATCAGGAAGATCTGCACCAGTAGCGGTGTCCCGCGAAACAATTCGACGTGAGCGCGTGCGATCCATCGCAATGGAAGAACCCGGCTACTAGCGGCGGCGGCTACTAGCACCGCCAAAACAAAGCCCATCGTGAGAGACAGCGCCGCGAGTTGCAGCGTTAGCGGCAAGCCCGACAAGAGTTGACGGAGGACGTCCAAAAGAAAAGGCCAATCCATGATCAGCGCCTCCAGGGTTTGGCGAGGTGGTTTTCCATCCGCGTTAAGGCAAAGCCTGTCGTCCGTCCGATGATCAGGAACATCACAGCGGCGGCGCCGTAGAACAGAAGTGGCTGGCGGGTCGAACCGGCTGCAGTGCCAGCCTGGCGCAGCAACTCGGTCAGGCCGATGACTGACAGAAGGGATGTTTCCTTCAGCACTGACTGCCAGATGTTGCCAAGCGCGGGTAACGCGATACGCAGCGTTTGCGGAGCAATGATCCGCCGCAATAGCAGAAGCTTCGACATGCCACGGGCGGCGCCAGCTTCGATCTGCCCGCGGTCCAACCGCAGGAACGCTGACCGATAGGCTTCCGTTTGGTAAGCACCAGAGACAACACCCACAGCAATCACGCCGATCGCGAAGGCTGGCAACGAATAGAAGCCAGGCAAGCCGCCAGAGTTCATTGCTTTTGTCAGGACGACGCTTCCGCCAAAGTAGAAGAGGTAGACGACCAGGATTTCCGGGACACCGCGAAAGACCGTCGTGTAGAACTGGCCAATTGCTTGCAGCAGGCGCGACCGTGCGAGCTTCAGGTTTGCGCCGCAGACCCCAAGCAGGCTCCCAAGAAGAAATCCACAGATCGCGGCTGCAAGGGTTACTCCCGCCGCTTTCAGCAAAGGCACCCCCCAACCCTGCGACCCGAAGCCCAACAAGTCTATGATACCCGGTGTCATTGTAAGGCCTCATCGTTGCGCGGTGATCGGGGGGCAAAACGGTCCGCGGCAAACGGTGCAAGCCTTGGATCGACAATTCCGTCGATCAGCGATTGGGCGACAATCTCTCCTACTGCCGGGGCAAGCTGGAAGCCGTGACCGCAAAAGCCAAACACATGCCACAGACCGTGATGCTGGCGACTAGGACCGATAATCGGAATTCCATCTGGCATCGCACCTTCCAGTCCGGTCCAGGTCCGCAGGACGGGCACTCCGGCCAATGCAGGAAAGGCTGAGACAGTGGCGGCGGCGCTTGAAGCCATGCGGTCCATGACTGTGAAAGAGGTGTCCTGATCCAAGAACGGTTTGCCCGAGATGCCGCCGCCGATGACCAATGAGCCGACGGCGCTCTGCTTGAACGACAGCGGCTGATCGATGCCGATCACTACCGGTGTGATGAAGGGCTTTACCCGCGCCGTCACCATCATCGTCAATGCCAGAACCTTGATTGGCAGCGTTTCTCCGAGCAGGGCGGCGACATTCGCGCCCCATGCGCCGGCGCAATTGACAACCCATTCGGCTTCGATAAGGCCCGCATCGGTGTCAGCACACCAACCGCCCACGGGTTTGGGTTTTAGCTCACGCAGGGCACAGCGTTCGAGAATTCGCGCGCCGGCTGCCTCGGCTGCATCGCGGAAGGCGCGAGCAGCGTTGGCGGGATTTGCGTGACCATCGCGACGAGAAATAAGACCACCGAGCGCCGAGCTCGCCAGGCCGGGCAATAGCCGGTGCAATTCTTCCGGGCCGATCAACTCTTCCGAACAGATGCCACGACCTTGCATGTCCCGGATTCGCGCGCTGGCCCATTCGAGTTCCGCCGCATCCATTGCCAGCGCGATCTGCGATGTTCCCAAACCAACTTCGCAGGCTTCGGCGGCAGTTGCCCCCACCAGGTCCGAGAGATTGGCCCACATCTCCATTGCGCGTAGAGACAGCGGATATTCCCGCACATCCCGCATCAGAAGGCGAAGCCCACCGGCGTTCACACCCGACGCATGTCGACCGGCAAGGTTTTTCTCTACGACAGTTACTTGCCAGCCAGCCCGAGCGAGGAACATTGCGATCGCGCAGCCCTGTAAGCCGCCACCGATGATCAGAACGTCGTCAACCTGCTTACGCATGATCGTCGCCTCCCCCGGCAGTTTGGGGCTTATCGTCGAGCGACACGACTTTTGCCAACTCAGGGTCAAGGCCGGTGAGGTTGGCAAGCGCCCCAAGCGGCAGAGGTCGCAGCGGCGGCCGCGCACGAAAGGGGGCTGGCGATGTCGGTGTTTGCGTGGTTGCTTCCGCAAGCAGGCGGGCCACCGTGACGGCGCAACTTCGACCCTGGCAAGGACCCATGCCACAGCGAAGGAGACCCCGGATCAGATTCATGTCGGTGGCGCCTCCACGAATGCTTTTACGGAGCGAACCGGCTGTGATCTCCTCACAACGGCAGACGATCGTCGCGTCATCGGGAAGTTGTTTGGCGAGGCCCGGTGCGAAGGCCACGTCGATAAACGGGCGACCGGCCATGGTGCGTTTGACCGCGGCCGCAGTTCGCCCGGCTGCGCCGGTCACGGGCTTATCTGATGCACGATTAAGTTTGGCGAGAATGGCTTTTGCAGCATGGCGACCATGTGCAATGGCGGCGTCCGCTCCTCCAATTTGGCGAGCATCGCCCGAGATGTGGATGCAGCAAGCCTCCGACGTCAACGACGGACCTGGCGCCATTTGTGCCTGACCGTCCTGCGATGTTTTTGGTCGCCAGCTTGCATCCGCTTGCTGCCATTCCAACGCGAGGCCTGCGCAATGCGCCAAATCGGTGGATGGAACGATGCCGTCATGCACCACCAGCAGATCGCAGGGAAGTTCCAGTTCCCCGCCCGCGATGCTCATGCTTACGGTTTCGACGCGGTTCTGGCCCCGTGCCCTAAGGTCGGAGACCCCGGTCCGCATCGGGATACCCGCCAATCGCAGTCGGGAAAGCCAGCCCAATCCCTTCAACAGTGCCGGTATGCCTGCCGGGCGTAGATGAGGTAGGGCGTGAAATTTGTCTTTAAGCTGGTCCGTGCGGGCAATGAGGGCTGGCTTGACGCCGAGGCGCCGCAACTGATCGGCGAGGAGAAAAATCAGCGGACCAGTACCGGCCAGCACGATCCGGCCTTCGGGCTGGAGGCGACCCGCTTTGATGAGCGTCTGCACGGCTCCCGCGGTCATCACGCCTGGTAGGGTCCAGCCTGGAAATGGCGCCGGCCGCTCCATTGCGCCATTGGCGACGACAACATGCCGGGCACGCAAATAGCCCGCCGACTCGTCTTTAAGCCAACCGACTGTGCCGTCGGCGCGCAGATCCCAGACTGTGGTTTCAGGCCGATAGTCGATGCCAGGCGTTGCCCGGAATTGTTGGATCAGTGTCCGACCAGCATTGTATGTGGAACCAAGAGCGGCCAGCAGGTCGTCGGTGCCTGGACGCGCCTCGAGGTTCGCTTCGAGTGCGCGGAAAATCTGGCCGCCGGGTGCAGGCTGCAAGTCGAGCACGATAACGTGGCGACCTGCGGAAGCCAATTCGACCGCAGCGGACATACCGGCGGGGCCTGCGCCGATAACGATTACATCCGCGTCGGGCGCAGGCCTGTCCCGCCCTTGGCCATGCGGTGCCGGATTTGTCGGGGTGTTCATTGCAGATATTCTCCAGCAATGGCCGCGGCACCTTCTTGTGTCCGAAGCCTCATGCCGTGCCGGACCTGCGAGAGGCAGGCCTGACGGCTTCCAATGCCGTCGATCTCGATCAGACAGTCGAAACAATGACCGATCATGCAATAGGGCAGTCTGGCGGCACCGCTGACTGGTGTAGTGCGGAAATAGGGAACGCCCGCCCTCAAAAGGCACGCCGCTATTGTTTCCCCTTCGCGGGCCTGGATGGGCTTGTCGTCGAGAAAAACAGTGATCGTTGCCTCGGTTGACCCGATGGACGTAAACATGCCAGCCCCTGTTCGATTGTTTTGCCAGATCGCTTCGACACGATCATCCTAGGCCGTGCGCTGATGATCCCCTCCTCTCTGACAGGAGGGGATAGAGCCGATCATTCGTGGATGGAGATATCCGTCCCGAACCACTTTTCGGTGAGGGTCTTGTTTGTGCCATCCTTGTTGATGGCCGTAATCGCCTCATCGAACGCGGCCCGCAGCGCATCATCACCGGGGCGCAAGGCAACGTTGGTCGTGCCGAGGCCAAGAACGCCCCCAGCAAAGGTTGGGCCAGTAAAGACGAGCGTTCCCTCAGGGTTGGCGTCAATGACAGCCTTGAAAGCCGTGACGTTAGCGACGGCCAGATCGATGCGTCCGGCGGTCAGTTCCAGACCTAGTTGCTCGAACGAAGGATATTCACGGATATCCAGTCCTTTGAAATATTGTCCTGTGAAGGTCGCCGCTGTGGAACCGGTTTGTACGCCGATTACCTTTCCGGCAAGCTTCGCCTTCAGCGCTTCGATGGCACCTTCGGACTCCTTGGGAGAATTCGCCAGATCGAAGGATTGACCTGCATCTGGCAAGTCTTTGAGGGTGTTGTCGCTCCCAGTCAGGAACCCGTTCGGCGCCTTCGCATAGGGTTTGGAGAAGGCGACAACTTTCTTGCGCTCTTCGGTCACACCCATCGAAGCGATAATCGCATCATATTTCCCAACGGTCAGGCCGGGAATAATGCCATTCCACTCTTGGGCGATGAGGTCGCATTTCACCTTCATTCGCTCGCAGAGAAGTTGAGTCAGTTCAATTTCGTAGCCATTGAGGGAGCCGTCAGCGGCAGTGAAGTTCCACGGAGGATACGCACCTTCGGTCGCGATAGTGATGTGATCCGGTAGATTTTGGGCGGCTGCCACGCAGGCCAGGAGCGGCATTGTGGCAAGGGCAAGCAGCATACTGCGTCTAAGCATCTCTTCGTTCCCTTTGTCTTATTGTTACGGGCTTTCCAAAGCCCGCTGGCTAATATGCCATCGCACCAGGGTTATTTGGATACAGTATCTGATTGACTGCAAATTCCGAGGCAATCCGCCCCCTGATTCCGAAATGATCTCGCCCCCCAATTCCGAGAAATAGTCGCCCCCTGATTCCGAGATGATGCCGCCCCCATCGGAAAGCATCTGGCGTGGGTGTTCTGCTGGTGTGAAGTTTCTTCCTTCGACGTGACGAGGAAGGAACGGGATGCCTGCGGAGAGACTGGAGATGCGGCGTGTCCGCGAGATATTGAGATATCGCTTCGAACAAGGACTTGGCCACAAGTCGATCGCGGTTCGGGTTGGAGCTGCGCCATCGACGGTGCGCGAGACGCTTCGGCGTGCGGCCATTGCGGAGCTATCGTGGCCGTTGGGTGACGACATCAGCGATGCAGTCCTGGAAGCGGCGCTTTACAAGGCAGGCGGGACGAAGACGGGTCATCGTCGGAGCCCTGAGCCGGACTGGACGCAGGTCCACCGCGAGCTGAAGCGCAAGCATATGACGCTGCAGATCCTTTGGGACGAATACATCAGCCGTTATCCGGAGGGCTATCGTTACAGTCGCTTCTGTGACCTCTACCGCGGCTGGGCGATGAAGTTGCCTGTGACGATGCGGCAGGATCACGCGGCCGGCGACAAGCTGTTCGTCGACTACGCCGGCGACACGGTCACGGTTGTCGTTGATCGGCTGTCCGGCAAGACACGGCAGGCGCACCTGTTCGTGGCGGTTCTGGGAGCATCCAGCCTTTCATATGCGCAGGCACGTTGGAGCGAGACGCTTCCCGACTGGATTGAATGCCATATCCTGGCGCTGGAGTTCTTTGGCGGTGCGCCAGCCTTGCTGGTTCCCGACAATGCCAAGGTAGCGATCATCAAGGCCTGCCACTTCGATCCCCAGGTAAACCGGACGTATTGCGGGATGGCGGCCCATTATGGCAGCGCCGTCTTGCCGACGCGGCCGCGACGCCCGCGGGACAAGGCGAAAGTGGAAGCTGCGGTTCGTATCGTCGAACGTTGGCTGTTGGGCCGGCTGCGCCATCGCATCTTCTATAGTTTGGCCGAGGTCAATGCGGCGATTGGCCAATTGCTCCATGATCTCAATGATAAGCGCGTTCTGCGCCGTGTCGGCGCCACGCGCCGCCAATTGTTCGAGGAGCTTGATCGTCCGGCTTTGCGACCGCTGCCTGTCGAACGTTATGTCTTTGCCGAATGGCGTATCCGGCGCGCCGGGCTGGATTATCACGTCGAGATCGAGCGGCACTATTATTCCGTTCCCTATCGCTTTGCCCGCGAGCAGGTCGAGGCTCGTATCACCGCCAATACGATCGAGATCTTCCACAAGGGCGAGCGAATTGCCGCTCACCGGCGCTCCAGCGGCAACGGCAAGCACACGACGATCCCCGATCATATGCCCTCTGCGCATCGCCGCTTTGCCGACTGGACGATTGAACGGATTCAACGCGAAGCCTCTGCGATGGGGCCGGATGTTGCGCTGTTGTGCGAGCGCATTCTTGCCGACAGGCCTCATCCCGAGCAGGGCTTTCGAGCTTGCCTCGGCATCATCCGCCTCAACAAGAGCTTCGGCCGCGACAGGGTCAATGCCGCTTGCGGCCGTGCGTTGGAGATTGGCGCACGAACCTATGGCTCGGTGCGATCCATCCTCGACAATCACCTTGACCGGACGGCTGCCTCAAATGGAGCGGCGCCGCATGAACCGATCCATCACGCCAACATCCGCGGACCTCGCTATTACCACTAAGGAGAACGAAAGATGCTTGCCCATCCAACACTGGATAAATTGAATGCCATGGGCCTGGCCGGCATGGCAAAGGCCTTTTGCGAACTTGTTGCCAACGGCGAAGCCGAACATCTCTCGCACGCCGAATGGCTCGGACTGCTGCTCGAACGGGAATGGAGCTCCCGTTACGATCGGAAGCTTGCGGCACGCCTCAGGTTTGCCAAGCTTCGCCACCAGGCCACCCCAGAAGATGTCGACTATCGCGCCGACCGCGGCCTCGACCGTGCTCTCTTCATGAAGCTGCTCGGTGGCGACTGGATCAACGCCCATGACAATCTGGCCATTTGCGGCCCCTCGGGTGTCGGAAAGAGTTGGTTGGCTTGCGCTCTCGGCCACAAGGCTTGCCGAGACGATCGCTCAGTTCTCTATCAGCGTGTCCCAAGGCTGTTTGCCCAGCTTGCGCTCGCGCGCGGTGACGGCAGGTATGCCCGGCTGCAACGGACCTTAGGCCATGTTCAGCTCCTGATACTGGATGATTGGGGGCTCGAGCCGCTCAACGAACAGGCCCGCCACGACCTGCTGGAAATCCTCGAAGATCGCTATGGACGCAGATCAACGATCATTACCAGCCAACTTCCCGTGTCCGCATGGCACGGCGTCATTGGCGACCCAACCTACGCCGATGCCATACTCGACAGGTTGGTCCACAATGCCCACCGCATCGAATTGAGCGGTGATAGTCTGCGCCGAAATCTACCGCGCAAAGCTTGACACCTCGCCTGAATGAACTGACAACAATCATCGCCTGCAGACCCCACTAAACAGGGGGCGAGATCATCCCGGAAACCGGGGGCGCAATCATCTCGGAACAAAGGGGCGGCTTCATCGGAATCGGCAGATTGACCTTAGGCTAAGTTGAACTTACGCTGAGAGGATGATGTCAGCGCTGATCCCTTCATTAAACTGGCTGCGCGTGTTCGAGGCAGCCGCACGACACCAGAGCTTTGCCCGCGCCGGGAAAGAACTGAACATGTCGGCTGCCGCGGTCAGTCAGCAAGTCCTTGCGTTGGAGACCCATCTGGGTCGCCCTCTGTTCGAACGTGCTGCAAACCGGATAAATTTGACGACGGAAGGAGGCGATTTCCTTCCCACGGTCCAGGTTTCGCTTGGGGCAATCGAGAGCAAGGCCGCATCTCTTTTCGCGCGGCAGCGCGTCGAACGGGTCACCCTGCTTGCCAGTCAATTGATGGCAATGAGTTGGCTCCCTCGCGTGCTGGCTGACTTTGAGCGCGAGAATCCGTTGATCCGTGTTGAACTTTTAATGGAGGGCACGCAGCGTAAGGCAGACCCCGACCTCGCAATCCGCTTCGGGGAGGAACCGCACCTTGTGCGCCATCCAAGCTGGCTAATGGGGATGTCGCATGTCGTTATGGGTCGGAAGGAAGATCTCGACAGAATGGAGGGCCTGGAAGATCTGTTGTCATTTCGATTGTTTGACGTAGCAGCGCATGTGATGGGATGGACCGCGCTTATGAATCATAACTTCGGGCCGATGCGAGGGCGGAATCTCAGACTTGAGACCGTCGATACTACTCCGCTGGCGCTGATCATGGTTAGCCAAGGACTAGGCCTTGCAATAGGCCATATCCCGGTATGCGGTCCGCTCGCTGCATCGCTGGGATTGGAAATCTGCCCGCTCGTCCCCAAAACTCCGGGGCCGGGGAACTACTATCTCGAGCAACCAGTAAACAGGCCGCAACGCTCTGCCGTACTCCAACTCGAACGCGCACTTCAAGCCGCCGCCCAGGCATCGTTGCGTGGCACATGACGTTCAACATGCGATCTCGCCCAAGGGTTCAGGTCTATAGATGGTACTGTAACGTTAACCGCGAAGCGAAGAAGATGTGGGATCTGTCGGCATTCTGCACGTGATCCTCTCTATCGTCGCCACCGGTTTCCAGCGGA
>NZ_JACIFK010000013.1:0-102143 GCF_014197345.1 Rhizobium sp. BK008
AGCGCTCGCGGATCAGATCCAGCGCCGCATTGCGAAACTCCTCGCTGTGGCGCCGATTGCTCGGTCGTGATCGCTTCTTCGAAACCAGGCCGGCTGCACCGGACGCCACTCCTACGCGAACTTATCCTGGCGTTCCTGGAGATACCTCGCGCGGACGCCGGCAGTGCCCATGCCGAAAGACTTATCCCGGTCATTCTCGGCCAGCTCCAGGCGAGTCCGATCGCGCCGCTGTCCCTTCCCTCGCCGGCATCCGAGCGCCTCCGTAGCATCGCTTCAGACATCAGGGACGAACCGGGTGCCGATTGGCCACTCGATGCGCTTGCATCACGTGCGGCCATGTCCCCCGCAGCTTCCAGCGCCATTTCCAATCTGAGACAGGCATGAGTTTCCGCGCCTGGCGTCAGCAGGCGAAACTTCTCAAAGTAGTGGAGTGGCTCGCTGCCGGCCGAAGCGTCGGCGATATCGCCTTTTGCTTGGCTACTCAGGCCCCAGCGCCTTCATTGCGGTGTTCAGGACGGCTTTTGGCGCTTCTGCCGGACAGTATTTCGCGAATGAAATGAGAGCGCCCAGTCGCACCGAACCCGCGCATGGGCCGAATGCCCCGCTGATGCCGGGCACAGGGTGGCGGATGGGAGGATCTCGCGAGGAAACTTACTCTGGCGCGCCAAATAAGCAATCATTTGATGATCGACAGCGTCTTGCGATCAAGCGTGAGGGCGACAGAGGCAATCAATGCGACGCCAAAGGCAATCTGCAGAAACCTTGAATCAAAGCCGATGACAAGGCATCCAATCGGAATCAAGGTGAAGATTAAGGCGCCGAAGACGGCGTGGAGAGGGTTGCCAACGCCGCCATTGATTGAGTCACCACCAGGGATCGAAGCTGCGATCGGGCCCCCAGCCTGTCTCCTCAAACGCTGAACACTCTGCCTTCATTGTCGGCCACCTATTTGTGGTACCGCTACTGCTCTGCCAAAGCAACGCCATTGCCTTGTGCATGGCGAACGACATTTTCCGAAAATCCTTGTTGACGAGCCTCTTCGACGAATTCGCGCACCAACAGACCCGCAGCCGGATGGGAACAACTGACAGCGATCGTTTGCCTTATAATGAGGAAAGGTTCCACCAAAACGCGGAAGCCTTTATGGGTGCCCGCAAAACGCTCAAGCGCTTGCCGCACACCCGCCGCGGCGTGATGTTTACCTTCGACAAACATTTCAAGCGCCTCCCCCGGGGTAGACGAATGAACGATTCTGGCACGCGCGAGACGCCGGGACAAATAGAGGTCATAGGCAGCGTTGCGGGTGACGCAAATTTCCACGCCCTCCGCGTCGACGTCCTGAAAGGTGCGATACGGTGTTGCCTCTCGAACCACCAGCGTACCCTCGATCATCGCATAGGCAGGCGAAAACAGCAGCCTGTCTTCACGTGCCGGATCGGCGGCCAGGAAGGCGATGTCCCACTCGTCGTGATCGACCCGCTCCAGAATCTTGGCTGCTGATGGGTATGCGACGAATTCGACGCGACAACCGAGGCGCTCCGCAAGCTCTTTGGCGAGTTGTGGGCTGACCCCTTCAACGGATCCTGTCTCTGGGTCGTGCTGCACCAAAGCGATATTTGCAAGGTTTACCGCCGCCCGAAGATAGCCTTTTGGGATCAGTGCGCTGAGAGAAGCTGTGACATCGCCGGTCATGTTCGATCTCCTGCCCGACAACGCAATGTTGCGGTCACGATTGCCTGAATTTCGTTGCCAACGCCTCGGTTCCGCGTGCGAGAAGGCCGACATCGATGCCGACTGCGGTAAAAGTCGTTCCGAGTTCAATGCAGCGGGCGGCAAAAGCGGTGTCCGGCGTCAGGATGCCGGCCGGTTTGCCGAGAGCTGCAAGGCGGCTGATCGCATGCTCGACGGCAGCCACGACCTCGGGATGACCGGGCTCCCCCGGATATCCAAGGCTGGCGGCAAGATCCGCCGGGCCGATGAAGACGCCATCGACACCATCAACCTGTGCAATGGCTTCCAATGCCTCGAGTGCGGCGCGAGTTTCCAGCTGCACCAGCAGACACAACTCCTCTTCCGCCCGCCTGGCATAGCCCGAGACACGCCCAAAACGCGTCGCCCGCGTCAGTCCCGATACACCGCGGATACCGGCAGGAGGATAGCGCATGGCGGAGACCGCAGCTTCCGCTTCCGCACGGTTCTGCACATAAGGAATGAGGAGTGTCTGCGCGCCGATATCGAGGTAGCGCTTGATCAGAACCACATCATTGCTTGCGGGCCGCACGATCGCCGAGACATCGTACGCCGCGACCGCCTGCAACTGTGGCAAGACAGTCAGTACGTCGCCTGGCGAGTGTTCGGTGTCGAACAGCAGCCAATCGAACCCGGAGGGCGCGACGACCTCCGCCGCATAGCTGCCCGGCAGACTGCACCAGAGACCAATCTGCTGCCTCTTTTCGAACAGCGCCCGCTTGAAGCGATTTTCCGGAAGGTTCATGTTTTAACCTATACAAAAGCGACGCCGATTGCGCCGATCGGGCCATAATCCACGTGGATGACGTCGCCAGCAGCGATGTCAACCGGGCGGGTAAAGGAGCCCGCCAGCACGATCTGCCCCTTTTCCAGTTTGCCGCCAACCGCATGGAGCTTGTTGACGAGCCAGGCGATCCCCGCCGCGGGATGTCCCATGACGGCCGCCGATACGCCGGACTCCTCGATGATCCCATTCTTGGAGAGCGTCGCCCCGATCCACCGGATGTCGACATCCATCGGACGGATCACGCGACCGCCGACGACGATGGCGCCGAAGGCCGCGTTATCCGCTATGGTATCTGTGATCGCGCGCGGAACCTCGGTCCTGTAGTCGATGATTTCGAGCGCCGGCACGATGAATTCCGTGGCGCGCATAACGTCGTAGATGCGGGTACTCGGGCCTTCGAGATCCTCGCCCATGACGAAGGCAAGTTCCACTTCGAGGCGCGGCTTGATGAAGAGGTCGGCCCTGATCTGAGCGCCATCGTTGAACAGAGCATCATCAAGGATGCGCCCATAATCCGGCTCGGTCATCTTCGATGCCATCTGCATGGCGCGCGACGTCAGGCCGATCTTGTGGCCCGCGACGCGCGCGCCCTTGGCAATCCTGCCTTCCGCCCAAAGATCCTGGATGCGATACGCATCCTCGATTTCGATGTGTGGATAGGTCTTGCTGAGCTGCGGGATGGGCACCCGGCTTTCCTCGGCGCCCAGCAATGCCTGCGCCGCGCGGCGGTGTTCTTCTTCCGTCAACATGGGTATGGTTCTTCCGTTTGTTTATTTGATTGGCGCACGCGGCAGAACCGCTTCGCCGGGCTCCATCACGTATGTGTACTCCAGGGAAAACCAGGGAACGTTCACACTCGGATCTTCCGAATGCGGTTCGTCATGCTGCACGAAATCGCCGGTCAGCGCGGACGTCACCCCGAATTGCACGTCGGAATCGATATTCGGATCGCTCGGGTCGAAAACCTGCGAAATAAGTGTCTTGAAACCTTGCTTGAAGATCAGCGCATGTAGATGCGCCGGACGATAGGGGTGACGCCCCTGGGCCTTCAAAAGCCGACCGACGACACCGTCCACCGGGATCGGATATCCGATCATCTTCACCGTGCTGAACCAGAAGCGGCCCTCCGCGTTCGTCGTGAATTTGCCCCGCAAGTTCATCTCGGCCTGATCAGGATCCTGGTTCTCGTAGAGACCGACGGGCGACGCGTGCCAGACATCCACTTCGGCGCCCGCAATGGGTTTACCGTGTGCATCCACCACCCGCGCGTGAACGAAAAGTGGAGAACCCGGCGTATCCGACCGGACGATGGTACCGCCATTTTCAACGCGCGGTGAGTTGAGGCGCCAGAAGGGTCCAAGCAGCGACTGGGACGTTTCCGTTTGTCCCTGGTCGCCATTGTTGAGCAAGCAGACCAGTGTCGAAACGCCCAGCGAGCCCGACATCAAGACGAACTCGTTATGACTGTCCGTCTGCAATTGGCCGATTTCGTTGAGGACCGCAGTGGCATCGCGAAACTCCGGCTCCGTCAGGCGAACTTCGCGAACAAAGGCGTGCAGATGCTTCACCAGCGCCGTCAGGATCTCGCGAAGCCGGCTATCGGCAGTCTGCGCCATCACCTTCAGAACAGCCGCCGTCACATCCTCGTGTGTCCGTATCACCATCTCACACCTCCCTTGGGCGTGCTTGTTTTGAAAAATCATCGATTATTTGTCAAGCCAAACCTCCACGAAATGCGGGATATTTTAAGGGGATGAGCGTAGGCCGCTTAAAATTCAGTAAAATGTATTTGATATTATTCAATAAAATCCGGATGTGACCGTGTGCGACCCGAAGATCGACGCCAACCCTCATCAAGCTGTTGACAGGAATAATCGTTTATTATACGGATCGTCGATAATGAGTTCCGCGATCTGAAAAGGCGGCGGAACCACCTGGGAGGATGTCAATTGCAATCAGGACCTGGCAGCCCCATTTTGGAAAGCGGCGCGGAGGCGGCAACGTCGTCCTTTCTAGATGACGGCAAAAATACCATCGCCAGCCAGTTGGTGTCGCGATTGCGCGAGGCGATTATTTCCGGCCAGCTCGAGGCTGGCAGCAAAATCAATCTCGACCGGGCAAAACAGAGCTTTAACGTCAGCCTCAGCCCTTTGCGAGAGGCATTGGCGCGTCTCATTTCGGATGGACTTGTCGAGTTCGAAGACAATCGTGGCTACCGCGTGTCGCCCGTTTCGCTGTCGAACCTCGAAGAGATCACCAGTTTGCGCGAGGAATTCGAAACATATGCGTTGCGGGAATCTATGCGCGTCGGCGACGTCGATTGGGAAGGCAATGTCATGCGTGCGCTGCACCGCCTGAACCGCACGGAACGGGATGCGGCAAGACCCGAAACGCTTGAACAGTGGGAAGCCGTCCACCGGGAGTTTCATCTCACCCTGATATCGGGCTGCCGGAAGCCGCTGCTTCTCAGTTTCTGCAAGACCATGCTGAACTTGAACGACCGCTATCGGCGCACATTTCTCACCCGCACATCCGGCGACCGCAATGTCAGCGTTGAACATAGCGAAATCGCGCAAGGAACAGTGGCGCGGGATATGGACTATGCCTGCGACCGGCTGCGCGAGCACATCCATCGTACCGGCACAAATCTGCGACGGCATCTCGCTGAAAAGGGAATTGCTTGAATGGAGACGCGGCGGGAAACAATACCAGCCAAGATTTCAGCGCCGTCGCTGGGGATCGCGCATTTTTCAGCGATTGATGTCGAGCCGGCGAAATTTGTGTCGCTTGCCGCCGCAGCCGGCTTTTCGTCGGTTGGCCTGCGCCTTCATCCGGCATTTCCCGGCGCTCCCTATTATGAGCTGCCGACCGGAAGCGACGCAACTCGTGACGTTAAAGCCCGTCTGGATGGTGAAGGGATCTCGCTCTACGACATCGAATTCGTAGTCATCGGACCGGACTTCCATGCCGCTGCTCTGACGTCAGTGCTGGAAGCAGCAAGCGCGCTTGGTGCGCGACGTCTCAGTGTCTGCGGCGACGACCCGGATCGGGAGCGCCTTGTCGCCAGTTTCGCGGCGCTTTGCGACCTTGCGGCCACCTTCGGCATGGGCGTCGATCTGGAGAACATGGGCTGGCGCCCTGTTGCCAGCTTTGACGACACCCTGTCGATCGTGCAGGGATCGTGCAGGGACAATGCCGGTGTGCTGGTCGATGCGCTGCACTTCTTCCGCAATGGCGGCCAAGCCGAGGATGTCTCTTCTGCCCCTCAAGGCATGATCAGGAGCATTCAGCTCTGCGATGCCCGTGGACCCGCGCCGACGACGGCGGATCAAATGGTCAGCGAGGCCAGAACGGGACGTTTCGCCCCAGGGTTGGGCGAGCTTCCCATTGCCAGCCTGATAAAAGTGTTGCCGGCAGTCGCTGCCGTCTCGGTGGAGGTTCCTATCCATTCCAGCCAGACACCCGAGGAGCATTTGCGTCACCTTTACGATGCCACCCGTGCGTTGACCGGCTAAACACGAGCAACAGCGCAACAGCTAATACGACACGGAGACAGGCAGAGGAGCCCGTCGACGGGAGAGAGATATTGTCATGAACTACGTGCTGGATTTCAGCGTTGTCTTCGAAAAGATGCCCGACCTGCTGATGGGGGCTCTGGCCACAATCGGCCTTGCGCTGGCCGGCATGTCGCTGGCGCTGGTGGTAGGCGTGATCGGCGTTGCCGCCCGGACATCGAATATCCGTCCCTTGCGCTCGGCCGTCATCGCCTTCGTCGAAGTGGTCCGCAATACTCCTTTCCTGGTGCAGATCTTCTTTATCTTCTTCGCCTTGCCGATGATGGGTATTCGCCTCAATCCCACCGCCACGGCGATCATCGCGCTCGCCGTCAATGGCGGCGCCTATGCCATCGAAATTATTCGTGGCGGTGTCGACAGCATCCACAAGGGTCAGGTTGAAGCCGGGCTCGCGCTCGGCCTGCACAAGGCGCAGGTGTTTCGCCTCATCGTCCTGAAGCCGGCGCTCAGGGCTATCTATCCCTCGCTGACCAGCCAGTTCATCATGCTGACGCTGACCACATCGGTCTGCACATCCATTGCGGCTTACGAGCTGACTTCCGTCGCACAGATCATCGAGTCCGATACGTTCCGCAGCTTCGAGGTCTATTTCACGATCACGCTCATGTACCTCGTCATCTCCTGGATGATGATGGGGCTGTTTGCGCTGATCTCGCGGCATTTCTTCAGCTATCCGGTGCGGTGAGGAGCAGGACAATGAGTGTTATCGGCCAAAACGAAATGCTTTTCCTCCTGCAGGGCCTGAAGTGGACGCTACTTCTATCTGCGATCGGTTTCATCGGTGGCGGCATATTCGGACTGATCATCGCGCTTGCCAGGACGTCTGCACATTCCGCGCTCCGCAAGACGGCGGCGGGCTATATCTCCGTCTTTCAGGGTACACCCCTGCTGATGCAGCTGTTCGTGGTCTATTACGGGATCGCACTTGTCGGCATCAGCGTCGAGGCATGGGCGGCTGTCGCCATCGCCTTCACGCTGCATGCCAGCGCTTTTCTCGGCGAGGTCTGGCGCGGCGGCATCCAGGCAATCCCGAAGGGCCAGACTGAAGCCGCAAATGCGCTGGGCCTCCATTATATCTCGCGGATGAAGGACGTGATCCTTCCGCAGGCCTTCAAGGTTTCCCTGCCGGCAACCGTCGGATTCCTCGTCCAGCTCATCAAGGGGACATCGCTTGCCGCCATCGTCGGCTTCATCGAACTCGCGCGCGCCGGACAGATCGTCTCCAATCAGACCTACAGGCCGCTGCTGATCTTCGGCATCGTCGGCGCGATCTACTTCATCATTTGCTGGCCCCTGTCTCTCTATGGGACCCGGCTCGAAAATCGGATGGCAAAGGCCGCCCGGTAAGTTGGCAATCCAAAAAACACAAAAGCTCTATCAACCAAGGAGGAGAAGGTAATGATCAGCATTAATACCGGCCTGAAGCGCCGTAGAATTCTGTTCGCAGCGGCAGTTCTGGTAGTCGCCCCATGGCTATCGCCGATGTCTGCCCAGGCCGCGACAGTGGAGGAGGTCAAAGCCAAGGGCAAGATCGTCGTCGGCATTCAGGGCGACAACGCACCCTGGGGCTTCGTCAATTCGAGCGGCGTTCAGGACGGTTTCGACGCCGATATCGCCAAGCTTTTCGCCAAGGAACTGGGCGTTGAGGTCGAGTTCTCACCACTCGCGGTCGCCAATCGCATCCCGGCACTTGTCACCGGCAAGGTCGATATCCTGTTTGCCACCATGGCGATGACCGAGGAACGAGCCAAGTCCATCCAGTACAGCAAGCCGTATGCGGGCAACACGATTTCGCTCTATGGTCCGAAGGACAAGAAGATGGCCGAAGTCGGCGATCTCGCAGGCTTGGAGATCGGCGTTCCAAAGTCAAGCTCGCAGGATAAGGCGGTGACCACCGCTGTCGGCGATACGGCGACCGTCCGGCGCTTCGACGATGATGCCGCCTCCATCCAGGCGCTGCTTTCCGGCCAGGTGCAAGCGGTCGGTGGCAATCAGTTCTACCTCGACCGTCTGGAAGCAGCCAGCGCCGGTACATATGAACGCAAGATCGATTTCCTCACGACATTCAATGGCGTGGGAACACGACTCGGCGAGAAGGACTGGAATGAAGCCGTCAACGCCTTCCTCGACAAGATCATGGCGAACGGCGAGCACGCCAAAGTCTATGCGAAGTGGATGAAAGTGGACGTTCCGAAGTTCCCCGAATCCATTCCGAACATCCCCTTCACCATCAACTGATGCATGTTCTACGCAGGAGATCGCCGTGCCAAACGCCGCTGACACTCAAGGCCCGTTTCTCTCGATGGAAAGCGTGGATAAATGGTACGGCGCATTCCATGCGTTGAAGAACATCAGTCTTACGGTCCGCAAAGGCGAAAAAATCGTCCTTTGCGGACCGTCCGGATCCGGCAAATCCACGCTGATCCGTTCGATCAATGCGCTCGAGAAAATCGAGAAAGGCACGATCACGGTCGAGGGGACAAAGCTGAATGACAGCAGCAAGTCGATCGACGCCGTCCGGCGCGAAGTCGGCATGGTGTTTCAGAGCTTCAACCTGTTTCCGCACATGACCATTCTAGAAAACTGTACACTCGCCCCCATGCGGGTTCGGGGCACCAGCAAGGTGGATGCCGAGAAAATCGCCCGCGAATATCTCGAACGTGTCCGCATTCTCGATCAGGCCGACAAGTACCCCGCCCAACTTTCCGGCGGACAGCAGCAGCGCGTTGCGATTGCACGGGCGCTCTGCATGGAGCCGAAGGCCATGCTGTTCGATGAGCCGACCAGTGCGCTCGATCCTGAGATGGTCAAGGAAGTGCTCGACACGATGATCGGTCTGGCCAGGGACGGCATGACGATGATCTGCGTCACCCATGAAATGGGCTTTGCCCGGCAGGTGGCCGACCGCGTGATCTTCATGGCCTCTGGCGAAATCGTCGAAGAAGCGCCGCCGGAAACCTTCTTTCGCAATCCGTCGCATCCGCGCACCCAAGCCTTCCTCGGCGAAATCCTGGCCCATCATTAAGGCGATCCGCACATGACTGTTTCAAACGAAACGATGAAGCGCGCTGTGTTGGTGGGACTGATCGGCGCGGATATCCAGATGTCGAAATCCCCTGCTCTGCACGAGCGCGAAGGCCTGCTTCAGGGCCTCGACTATCGCTATGAACTCCTCGACCTTGCGGAGCGCGGCGTTCCGGCCACCGCCCTGCCTGATCTCCTTGCGGAAGAGGAAGCGCGCGGCTTTGCCGGCAGCAACATCACCCACCCCTGCAAGCAGACGGTGATTCCACATCTGACGGATATGTCCGAGGACGCGCTCATGCTGGGCGCCGTCAACACGGTCGTATTCAAGGATGGAAGACGGACCGGTCACAACACGGACTGGTACGGTTTCTATGAAAACTTTCGGCGCGGTCTTCCTGATGTTCCGCGGCATCGGGCTGTCCTTCTGGGCGCCGGCGGCGCTGGCGTCGCGGTGGCACATGCCGCGATGAAACTCGGCATCAAGCGTCTCGCGATTTTCGATCAGGATAGTGCACGCGCCAGCAAGCTGGCGGGGGATCTGAACAGCCGCTTTTCCGCAGAACGCGCCTTCGCGATCACCGATGTCGGCGAAGCGCTGCGGACCGCCGATGGGCTCATCCATGCGACACCAACGGGTATGAAGAACCATCCGGGCCTGCCGATCGAGGAAAGTTGGCTGGAGCCCCATCATTGGGTCGCCGACATCGTCTACATGCCGCTCATGACCGAGCTTCTGGCGCTTGCAACCCGCCTTGGCTGCCGCACCCTGCCCGGTGGCGGAATGACGGTGTTTCAGGCGGCCGCGGCGTTCAAGCTCTTCAGCGGTATCGAACCGGACGCCGAACGCATGAGCACCCATTTCAACGAACTGTGCCGAGCCTCCTGATCCAGGCTGGCGAAGGAAGAAAACGATGCCCCATATCGTAATCGAATATAGCGAGGGAGCCGGCAGACGTATGGACGTGCCGGCGCTGGTGAAGGCCGTTCATCGCAGCGTGCGTGAAAGCGGCGCGGTCAAGCCAAATGCCGTGCGCACTTTTGCCCGCGAGGCCACTCATTCGCTGGTTGCCGACGAGCATCCCGACAATCAGTTCGTGCAGATCATCTTGCGGATCGCGCCCGGCCGTACGCCTGACGAAAAACGGGCAATATTGCAGACGGTCTATGACGCAGCCGATGGCGTCGTACGTCCGGCACTTGACGAGGGGCGCTGCGCCCTGCGTGCCGATCTCATCCAGTCCGATCCCGATTTTGCAATCCACGAGACAACACTGCCGTGACCATTCCGGCAATTTGAAAGGAACAAGTATGAGCCTCATCTACGTCCTAAATGGCCCAAACCTCAATCTGCTCGGCAAGCGCCAGCCACATATCTATGGCCACGAGACGCTCACCGATGTCGAGGCCGATTGCCGCCGGCTCGCCTCTGAACTCGGTCACGACATCCGCTTTCACCAGAGTAACCGCGAATACGAGATCATCGACTGGATCCACGAAGCGCGTGAGGACGGCGCCGGCATCGTCATCAACCCGGCCGCCTTCACCCACACCTCCGTTGCGATTCTCGATGCACTCAATACCTTCGAACAGCCGGTCATCGAGGTGCATATCTCTAATGTCCACAAGCGCGAAGCCTTCCGCCATCACTCCTTCGTCTCGCACCGCGCCGATGGCGTGATCGCCGGTCTTGGCACCGAAGGCTATCAGCTAGCGATCCGCCGGGTGGCAAGCCTGATCATGTCGGCCGAGAAGAAGTGACGCGAAAGGGGCCGGCATGGAACGGAAAGTAAGGCTTGCGGTGCTCGGCGCAGGCCTGATCGGCAAGCGACATATCGAGCACGTACTTGCCGAGCCGCAGGCGGAACTCCTGGCCGTCGTCGATCCGATGCCGTTAGGGCAGCAGATCGCGCGGGAATCCGGCGCTAAATGGTTTCCGAGCTTCGCGGCAATGATCGAGACGGATCGTCCCGACGGCATCATCGTCGCGACGCCCAACCAAATCCATGTCACCAACGGTCTCGAAGCCGTTGCCGCCGGGGTGCCGGCGCTGATCGAAAAGCCGATTGCCGACGATGTCGCGGCCGGTGAAAAGCTGATCGGTGCGGCGGAAGCCGCCGGCGTTCCGCTTCTGGTCGGCCACCGTCGCCGCCACAATCCGATGATCCAGAAGGCGAAAGAGATCATCGACAGCGGCGAGCTTGGCCACATCCTCGTCGCCAACGCGATGTTCTGGCTGTTCAAGCCGGATGACTATTTCGACATCGAATGGCGGCGCCAGGCGGGGGCCGGCCCGGTCTTCCTCAACCTGATCCACGACGTCGACAACCTGCGCTACCTCTTTGGCGACATCGTTGCCGTCCAGGCGCGCGAATCCAGTGCCGTCCGCGGCAACGCCGTCGAAGAGACCTCGGTGATCCTGATGGAATTCGCAAGCGGTCTTCTTGCCACAGCGTCCGTTTCGGACTCCGTCGTCGCACCCTGGAGCTGGGAGATGACGACGGGTGAAAACCCAGTCTACCCGAAAACGGAAGAGTCATGTTACTTGATCGGAGGGACCCGCGGGTCCCTGACTATCCCTGCGCTCGCCGTGTGGAAGAACGGCATAAAACGTAGCTGGTGGGAGCCGTTCGAAAAGCGCCGCGTCGCCGTCCAGTACGAAGACCCGCTGGCGCTACAGATTCGGCAGTTCTGCAAGGTGATCCGCGATGAAGAAGCGCCGTTGGTCAGCGGGCGCGAAGGGCTGAACACACTAAAGGTCATTTTGGCCGTCAAACAATCCGCGGCAAGTGGCGAGCGCGTCGTTCTAGGATCGAGACAACCCAACGCGCCGGGTTGTTGAAGCACTATGAAGACGATCGGCGGGTTGGTGTCGGATCCGCGGAACTGCTGAGAAGGACCCTCCGGGTTGTAACTGATCGGCAGGGAAATGCTCGCCTTGAAAAGATATGAACTGAAGACCTTCCGGCAATCATGCTTAAGCTATGGATTTGAAATGGCGGCATGGACCTTGCTGTAATTACCTTAGAATTTTACGGAAGTTACGAAAACAAAGGTGCTTACAACTTGGGCTCAAGACCGTTGCACCGGGTCCGTTTAATTGTACTCGCTGAGCGGCGCAGTTGATGATATAAAGAAGCGCATCATCAGACTTAGTTATGCATAATACTATATCAAACCAGACGATAAGGCTTGATAACCGTACCGGATTCCATGCCCATCGCACGGGGAAATGTCTTGCCCGTCACGATTTTCATCTGACCGGCGCAACCTTCCAATCAATCGGATTGATGGCAGCGATCTTAACCTTGACGGCCACTTCGCCCTTGCCCGGTAGGGTCGGTTCGAAATTCTCGAGCCGCATGAGATCAGGGCCACAATAGCATAAGTAACCCGCCGTACGTCCCCGAGGCAAATCACCAAGGGGCTATCTGTGTCGTGCGATAAGAACCCATAGTGCTGAGCCGAATACGAAAAGCCCGAAAAGCAGGGCCTATCGTAGTCAAAATCTCTGGAGGCATTATGTTGCTGCCTAGCCGTTTTGCTTGCTCAACGCTTCAACAACGCGCCCTCTGGCGACGGGACGCCGACACGAATGGCCTGCGAAAACATCGGCGAAAGACCGTCGTTGTGCGCCTTTGCAGCGATGTGTGCGGCCGACCGAAGTTGCAACAAGGGAACCGAGGTGTCCAGCGCGCCACGGTCATAGGCGTATTCCGGCAGGTATCCGTTGACCACGAGGCGCCAGTCCATCGGCACGGCGTCGCCTGCGACACGCATCATCTTGATGATGGTCGTCGTGCAGTTCGTCGTCAGCGAATTGTAGAAGGCGGGCTTGACCGCGAGCGCGTTTGCGTCGGAGACGTACTCGCGCAGAAGAAGCCTCGCAGCTGCCGGCGACGCCTTCAGGCGGTAGATCTGCACGTCCTCACCGCGAAAATTGGAGCGGAGGCCGATCACATCTCTTTCGTCTGCGGCGAGGATGACCAGAGGACTGTTTTTGAAGAGGTCTGCCAGCGGTGAGAACGAACCTCCTGAAATGCGACGCACTTCGATGGACCACGCCAGATAGCGGCCGTCGTCGAAGCCGAAGCTCATGATGACATGCGCGATGGCCGGACCTGACCAGTAAGACATGAACATGTCGACGCTCTTCAGTTTGTTCAGGACGTAACTGCGCGTCGTCCATCGTTCCGTGAAGTCGGTGGTGCTGCGCCACTCGAAATCGCGGACATTTGTCAGTGTCAACATATCACCGTCGAATTCGCCGGTGACCTGACGTGCGACGTCCGGAGCCCACGCTCCATTTGCCGGCGGTTCGATCGTGCTCCACCAGACGAGAACCAGGACGAACGCGGCCGCAAACGCGAGGACCGCACGAAAGCGCCGTCTGCCAAAGAGCGCCACGACGACGGAGGCGCCAAAAAGCCCGAACAAGATGGCGCTGGCTTGCCTGCCGACATCGGGCAACGGCAAACGGTACCAAAGCGCGAGCGACGACCAGGCCGATGCAAAGGCAACAAGCAACACGAGCACTGCAATGACGATCGCACGGGCCGGTCGAACCATTTTGCTTTTCCAAACGAGTTTGAAGCGTCCGTCTTGATCATGGGACCCTATCGGTTTCCGGGCTCGAAGCCCAGAACCTATCCGAAGCGACAGGCCGTCGGATCCTCCATCTTGGTGTGGCTTGAATTCCGCTGGCGTGACCGACGGTGCCAACTGGCACCCCGTTGACGAGGTTACGACGACATTCGAAGTTCCCAATGCCCGGCGGAAAGGAGCCAGACGGAGCGCTGAGCCATGTGGCCTCAACTAGCTGATAACCAGGGCGGATTTCTCAAATAGATACAGTTCGCCATCAAAATTTGCGACTTTTGAGAACGGATGTGCAAGACCTTCACGAGTTGGGACTGGCTTTCACGCAGGGCTATCGAGATTGTAACCTTCGTGCTACATATTCGGCCGATCTGTTCTACTACACGATGGTGAACGCGCCCTATTTCCTGGTCAGCATGTTGGTAACGAGCGCCGTGCTGTTCCTGCTGCGGTAGGCCCATTACGTGCACGAGCTCAGATGATGCGCGAAGCCTCTCGTGAAGCCGCATCATCGGGTTGAGCCCTCGGCGGATTGTCAGCCTATCGCCTATCGCCGTTGCCTATGAAATTTCGACATTGGGTCGCACACTGGAAGCACCACTCCGTGCGCTGCACGCCTGGACCCTGCAACACCGGGCCGAGGTAACGCACGCTCGTGAACGCTACAGAGACAACTAGGGCTGCGGATCTGCTGATCGGACACTCGCCGGAGGAATCCCGAACTGAGCTTTGAACGCTCGTCTGAAGGCTGCTTCAGATTCGTAACCGATCCTTCTGGCAACGTCGCTGACACGCGCATTGGCATGCCGCATGAGCCCATGTGCAAGAGTGAGCCGCCACCGGTTCTGGTACGACAAGGGCGCTTCCTTCACCAACGAAGTGAACCGTTCGGCAAAGCTGGACCGAGACATTCCCACCGCGCGCGCAAGATCGGCGACGCTCCATTTGCGATACGGGTCGTCGTGAATGGCCTTGAGGGCACGGCTGATACGGGGTCCGCCAACGCCCCCAGCCATCCGGTATCACCCGCGTTTTTGCTCTGTGCCCAGGTTCGAATGACCCGGATGATCAACACGTCGATGAGCCGGGAGATCATCACGAAGCCATCCGCCGGTCTGGCCGTCCGACTTTTCAATGTGGATCACGGCCGGCAGTGCGGAGGAGCCGGGATGCACGGTCTGAGCTTCCATCATCATAAAATAAGCCAGTCCCTTCGTCGCATGCCGCAGAAGTCGCCGCAGTCATCGAGGCTGCAGCAGGAGCCAAGTAATCGCGTGCCTCGCCGCCGGCTCTTCTGGCAACGTCGTCATGTGAATACCGTGCCCCTGACCTTCTCTAAAAGGCGGGGGTACACGACGTTTCCGTGCACCATTCATTTATTCAAGGACCACTTGATATCGCCAGTTGACGCCGACCTTTCGGCCGGCGTTCCATCCCGGACGGCCCAATGCGCTAGGATCGTATTAGGCAATACCCATTTCAGTTCTCCTTTGGCCACTATTGGCAGCTAGGAAAACGCGTGAGCTCGGTGATTGACCCGCTCCCCGCCGGCTCATGCGACCGATATGCAACACCAAACATGCGAGGCGGCAAGAATGCTCCCGCGCTACGTCGCCACGATTCGTTGAACAAAATCCAGAAAAGCCCGCACCTTGGCCGGCGGCATGTGGCGTGACGGATGATAGGCGTACAGCGGAAACTGCTCGTAGGACCATTCCGTCAGGATCGTCGTGAGCGCCCCGTTCTCAAGCCACTCGTCGAGACCGATGGCAAAGCTCTGGAATATGCCTTGCCCCGCCAGACAGGCCGCGACGGCAGCGGAGGGATCGTCCATGACCAACCGCCCCGCCGCCCTGATCTCGAAGGCGCCGTTATCCCCCTGGAATTCCCAGGTGAACGGTCGCCCGGTCTGCGGGTCGCGAAAGAGAATGCAATCGTGGTGCATCAGGTCGTGGGGCGTGGTGGGAACTCCGTGACGGTCGAGATAGCCTGGGGCGGCACAGGTCAGCACCGGTACGTCAAGCAGTTTGCGCGCGATCAGCGACGATTCGTCCGGCGGACCAAACCGCACGGCGACATCCGCACCGCTCATCATCTCTTCACGATAGTTGCTGGTGGTCAGATCCAGTGTCACAGCGGGATAGAGCGCCAGAAATTCACCGATCCTCGGCGCCAATACCATGCGCGCGAACCAGGGATCGATCGAAACCCTGAGCCGCCCGCCGACGAATGCCGCCGAACCTGCGGCTTCGGAGGCCGCCTCCTCCAGCCCGGCCAGCAACGGCATTATCCTTGCATGGAAGCGGGCGCCCTCTTCCGTCAGCGTAACCTCACGCGGATTGCGGTCAAACAATCTGACGCCGACGCGTTGTTCGAGCCGCGCTACCGCACGACTAACCCCCGATGGCGTGAGGCCGAGAACATCCGCGGCCCGCACAAAATTGCCCGCCTCGATCACTGCCCCGAAAACGCCGACCCCGGTCAGCAGCCGCGTGTCGAAACTCATGCACCCTCTCCGCCGCAAGGTCAGACTTCGCCGACCGTCTTATTATGATGATTTGAAATCATCTTACCTTTGATTTTTATGCGCGTGAATCATCTTTGTTCGTCCCATAAATACTTCCTCAGCGCCCGGACGGCGCCAGCGGCATGCCGGAACCGCGGAAATCTCCGGTCTTGCAAAGAAGAACTTCATCCATGAGTGCGATCTCACGCAGAAGCCTGTTGGCGCGCGGCGGCCTCTTGCTCGCAGCCGGTACAGTCGCTGCGAATACGCCGGTTCATGCGCTGGCAGCCAAACCGCAAGCGCGGTCCGGAAAGTTCAAAAAGATCGACATGGCGATGGAGCAGGCCGTTCGCGACGGGACCGTGGCAGGAGTCGTTGCCACAGCCGCGGGACCGGACGGCATGATCTACGAAGGGACATTCGGAAAGGCCAGTACAGTGACCGGAGCGACGATGCGCGCCGATACGGTGTTCTGGCTGTTGTCCATGACGAAGGCCTTCACCGCCACGGCCTGCATGCAACTCATCGAGCAAGGCAGGATCGATCCCGAGGACGATGCGGCGAAATATCTGCCGGAACTCGCCAATCCGATGGTGCTGGAGGGTTTCGACGGTGACGGCCAGCCACGCCTGCGTCCGGCCAAGCGGGCCATCAAGGTGCGGCACTTGCTCACCCATTCAATCTGGAGCGATGCGCTGATCCGCTACGAGCAGGTTACAGGAATACCGGACATCGCGACCAGCCAGAACGGTGCTTTCCTGGCACCGCTCGAATTCGATCCCGGCGATCGCTGGCAATACGGCATCAGCATGGACTGGGTCGGAAAGCTGGTGGAAGCGGTCAGCGACCAGTCGCTGGAGGTCTATTTCCGCGAGAACATCTTTGCCCCGCTCGACATGACAGATTCAGGCTTCCTGATCGGCAGCAAGCAGAAGGGCAGGGTCGCCACCTTCCACAACCGGAACGCCGACGGCGGACTGACACCCGCGCCCTTCGAAATGCCACAACGGCCGGAATTCTTCATGGGCGGCGGTGGCGCCTTCAGCACGCCACGCGACTACATGGCCTTTCTGCGAATGCTGCTGAACGGAGGCACCCATAGGCGAGCGCGGGTGCTGAAGCCTGAAACGGTCGCCGCGATGATGCGCAACCAGATCGGCGACCTCGACGTGCACGCCATGACGACGGCCCAGCCCGGTTACTCCCGCAGCTTCGACCAGTTTCCCGGTGAGCCCCACAAGTGGGGATATTCGTTCGACATCAACACCCTGCCCGGTTCGAACGGTCGGTCGGCAGGCAGCATTTCCTGGGCCAGCCTGCTCAACTGCTACTTCTGGCTTGATCCGGTCCGGAAGGTGACCGGCGCCGTCTTCACCCAGGTTCTGCCGTTCTACGACGAAAAGGTCGTGAAGCTCTACGGCACATTCGAGCGCGGCCTATACGACGGCCTCGCCTGATCCATTCCCGACCTCAACACCAGGAGACATCTCATGTATGCGATTACAGGAATTACCGGCAAGGTCGGCGGCGCGCTGGCGAAAACCCTGATCGAAGCCGGAGAACCGGTCCGCGCGGTGCTACGCGACCCCGCCAAGGCGGAAATCTGGCGCCAGCGCGGTTGCGAAATCGCCTTTGCCGAGATGGACGCCGCCGCGCAGCTTGCCGCCGCGTTCAAGGGCGCCAAGGGCGTCTTCATCCTGCCGCCGTCGGAATTCGATCCGGCGCCCGGCTATCCGGAAGCGGCGAAGCAGAATGAGGTGCTGACGACCGCTCTCCTTGCTGCCAGCCCGGAAAGGGTCGTCTGCCTCTCCACCATCGGTGCCGACGCGGAAGTGGACAATTTGTTGAGCCAGCGGACGATGCTGGAAGAAGCCCTCGGCGAGCTCGATCTTCCCGTCACCTTCCTGCGGCCCGGCTGGTTCATGGAAAATGCGGCCTGGGACGTCGCCTCGGCCCGCGACGATGGCGTGCTGCACACCTTCCTCCAGCCTGCCGACAAGACCTTCGCTATGGTGGCGACGCAGGACATCGGCCGGTTTGCCGCAGATCTTATCCGCCAGCAATGGATCGGCAAGCGGGTGGTGGAACTTGAAGGCCCTGCACGGGTCTCGCCCAACGATCTCGCCAATGCCTTCGCGTCGGTGCTCGGGCATCCGGTGCGGGTGGAGATCGTCCCGCGGGACAGCTGGGAGGGCCTGTTCCGTGCCCAGGGTACGCGAAACCCACAACCGCGCATGCGTATGCTCGACGGCTTCAACGAAGACTGGATTGCCTTCAAGGCCCACGGCGGAAACCGTGCCAGGGGCACGACATCACTTGAGCAGGTGATCGAAGTGCTGGTCCGGCAGGCGGCCGCGAGCGAGACCACCTGAGCCCGCCGGGAGAACGGGCGGCGGACGGCTTCTACCTCTGCTGCCGCGTCCCTCGCAGCTTGAAACGACGATCATGGCAACGATTGAAACTCACGGCGTCGCTATCCCCCGGTTAGGAATGGGGACTTTCCGGATGCCGGGCGATACCGCCCGACCGGTGGTCGAAAGCGGGCTTGCCCTCGGCTTCCGCCACATCGATACCGCCGCCATGTACGACAATGAAGCCGCCATCGGCGCGGCGCTCGCGGCCTCCGGCATACACCGCGCGGACCTCTTTGTCACCACTAAGGTCTGGCACGACAAGCTCTCCCCCGATGCCCTGCGCCGGTCCTTCGACACGAGCCTCAGCAAGCTTCGCCTCGACCATATCGATCTCTTCCTCGTCCATTGGCCGTCGACGAACATGAACATGAGCACCATGTTGGACGCGATCACCGTGACCGCCTACGCGCCACTTGCGCAAGGCCGTGCCGCAAAAGATCCCGTGCTCGCCAGGATCGGTGAAAAGCACGGCGCCACCGCCGCCCAGATCGCCATAGCCTGGCTTCTGGATCAGGCTTGCGACCCGTGATTTAGTCACGTAGCAGGCAGGGGATCAGTGCCTTCGCTTAGGATTGCGAGATACCTACGGTAGCTGAAAACACGGCCACGCTTGCGACCTGTCACCTCGTCGGCAATCCCCAACCGCTCCAAGTCAGCGAGCGCTGCATTGACAGTCGGCGCGGAAAGGCCTGTCATTTGAACGATCTGATTCGACAATCCGAGTGGCAGCTTCAAATGCTTGGTTGGCGGTGTCGGCTACACCTGTCAGGAAGAAGTCTAGCCAAGCTTCCCAGTTTCCATATTCACGGACCTCTTGCAGTAATCGATAATATTCCCTTCCGGAAGAGCAGCGTAGCGTGCTGCTGCTGGTATCGGTCGAAGACCTTAGTTACGCCCAGGTCGCCGAAGTCCTGGCGATCCCGATCGGAACCGTGATGTCGCGACTGTCGCGCGCACGTGAGCGCCTGCGGCAGATCTTGGAAAGTCCCGCCAGGGGCGCTAGAGCTGGCTCGCATCTGCGGAGAGTGAAATGACAGACAGGCCAATCACCGAAGACGATCTGCACGCCTTATTGACGGCCGCCTCGAAGCTGCACGCAGGGACGAAGTGTCCGCTTATCTCGAAAAGCACCCGGAGGTCGCCATCCGATTTTCCGCCTACAACTCCCAACGCACAATTCTGCATCGCGCCTTCGATCCCATCGTCGACGAACCGATCCCCACCCGGCTCAATCTCAATCACATGATCGCCACCAGACGGCAAAACAGGGTCTCCACCTGGCGGCTTGCCGCTGCAGCCGAAGCGTGCAACATTGAGGATTAAGTCGCGAGTGACATCGGCTCCCCTGAAAGACGATTTACCCGGGCTCGTGCCCCGCAGAATATCGTGATCTTCTCCACCGGGGCCTTCGCGGTCGAGGCAGACACTCAGACTCAGAAGGACCGCGGATCTATCGCAACCCCGGTGACCTGGCCCTTTGTTCTCGCTCCGGACATCAGGTCAGAGACGATGCCCACAAAGGTTGGAAAGGCAGCGCAGGCTTTGACAACAGTGATTCGGCGTGCTTTTCTGTCCTTGGTCCTAGGACAGAGGACGCCAGTCAGGACGATTTATGAAAAGCCAGGACATCGTCATACTGCTCAAACTCATCAGCCTCCAGGAGCAGGAACAAGAGCAAGGGGGCGAACGCGAGCGCCTAGAGGCGCAAGGCGATGACCCATATTCCGTCCGAAATTTGGAGGCATCCCTCGGTATAAGCAAGACCGAGGTCAATGAGTCGATCAAGAGGAGCCTAGCGTCTGGCATTGCCAGCAAAGATCGCGACCTTGGCCGACCCAAGCCGAGCCGGAGGAACCTATTCAATTTCATCGTGCACGGCCTGAAATTCACCTTTCCGGCAAAACCCGGATCAATGCAGCGAGGCATTCCAACCGCTTTTGCGGCACCTATGCTCGAGGGCCTTCTGGTCAGCGCTGGCAACTATATTTACGTCTGGCCCCACCCAAGCGCCCGCGAAATGGGCCAGTCTGTCGAACCGCTATTCAAGAGTGTACCGGAAGCAGTCCAAAAGGACGTGCGCCTCTACGAATATCTGGCACTCTGCGACGCGATCCGCCTTGGAAACCAACGAGAAGTGGGTTTGGCAAGCGATCGGCTCTCGAAAAGGATACTCGGTAAATGACGACTGTCCGCGGCCAGCTGCTCGAAATGTTGAAAGTCGTAGCAACGGCGCTGGAGCAGGATTTGCGCGATCGCCTTGTGTTCGTCGGAGGATGTACGACCGCACTTTTCATCACAGACCCGGTGACCCTCGAAGATGTCAGGGCCACCGACGATATCGACCTTATTGTCGATCTCGCGGGGCTTGCCGAATGGGGCCAACTATTGGAACAGCTGAGAGAAAGGGGGTTCAAAGAGTCCTCGGATGACGACATCATCTGCCGAATGCGGCTCGGCCCGCTCAAAGTCGATTTCATGCCGGATGATGAAGCGATCCTTGGCTTTAGCAACCGCTGGTACGCAAAAGGTATCGAAACCGCTGAGATTCACCAACTCACTGAAACTCTCACCATCCGGCTCCTCACGCCCGCCCTCTTTATAGCGACGAAGCTGGAAGCATTCGCCGGCAGAGGCGGTGGTGACCCTTTCTCCAGCAGGGACGCCGAGGACATACTTCTCGTCCTTGATGGGAGAGAGGAACTTGTTCAAGAACTGGCGAATGCTGATCTCGACGTCAAGACATACGTCGCTGAACAATTCCAGGCGCTCCTCAAGCATCGCGACTTTGACGAGTTCCTTGAGGGAAATTTGCGTGGGCAGCCCGGCCGCGTGGCTATCGTGCGCGAGCGCTACGTTGCCATAAGTCATTGCGCAGACGGTGGCGCCCATGCGCATTGAAGCAAGCTGGTATAGCCCGCAAAGGCACCATGACCACAGACAATCGCGACCATGCAGGGATTGGAACAAATACCACCGGCGTGATGGCCATCATTGCCGATAGCTCTACCGCAGGCGAGAACAGTGGAGAATATGCCGAAGCGATTGTGCGGGGAGTGATCGACTGGTTCAGCGGTCTACAAGGTGCGCTTGATGTCGATAACTTTTCGAAACAGCTGCGCGCAATCCATATCGATTTGCGCGCGCGTTATCCTCGGGGCTCAGCCAGTTTTGCTATTATGCACGTTAGCCCAAGAACACGAATGACAGTTATCCATGCCGGCGACTGTCTTCTAGGCCAAATTGATCGAGGCGACAGAATTCAATGGCAAACTCAGCCTCACACGCTTGCCAATGCGCTTGGATATGTCGCAGTCGACGAGCTATCGAAGACACCGGCCAGACATCTTCTCACCAGGAGCTTTCGTTCACGTGAGTATATGACACCAGAAATCCTGGAAACGGACGGTTTGCCTGGCGTCCATTTACTCACCACGGATGGCTTTTGGGCCGAGCTGTCAGCACACGAGCAACTTGCCGTAATCCATGGCCGTGAAGTCGAGGCGAATGGAGAGCACGACGACTGCAGCGTTCTAAAGCTCACAATCATGGACAATGCCGACCCGCAGCTTATCATTGACGTGGGCGGGGCTTCCCCCAACTTTTGCAGCGCGCAGATATAGCGGCTGCGAGATTTTCATCGTTTTAGGGTTAGACAGAAACGGAGGTCTCTGCTCTTGAAGGGATACGATCCCGCGGCCTGTCAATTTCCGGCGCTGAATCCATGATGTCCTTTGTCATGGATAAAGGCTTGGAGGTCTGGGCACGCTGGCCGCTAGAAGCCCTGCGGCACTCCACGCGAGTGCCGCAGGGCATTTGTTAATCCCCCATGGACAGATCAAGAAAAGCGCCCACTCAAGCCATAAGGCAGTGAGATGCTCGGTTAGATCCGGCGGCCCCCTCTCCGATAACGAAGCAAAGCGCCATCGTGTTGCCGGTGGTTATCCGGGGCATAGTCGAATAGTCGCCGACACGAAGGCCGTCAGTGCCGGAGACCTTGAGAGCATTGTCCACCATCGACATGCGATCCGGCAACGTGAGTTCAAATCATTCAGTGGAGAACCTACAGACGAGCGCCATAGCCGCCGCCGGTCGGGGTGACGATGGTGATCGCCTCGCCTTCATCAAGCCGCGTCTGCGCACAGCCTGGCAGCACTTCGATTTTCTGGTTAAGGCGGCGCACGAGGTTTTTCCCGGTTTCGCCAGCTTCGCCGCCGGCGAGGCCAAACGGCCTGACGGTGCGGTGCCCGGAGAGAATCGCGCAATCCATCGAGCGCCGGAAACGGATCGTGCGGCTAGTGCCGTCGCCACCGTTCCAGTGCCCTTTGCCGCCCGAACCTTCGCGTATGTGGAAATCCTCGAGTACGACGGGAAAGCGCAGTTCGAGGATCTCCGGATCGGTCAGGCGCGAATTCGTCATGTGGGACTGAACACCGGCAACGCCTGAAAACCCCTCACCTGCCGGAGCGCCCGAGCATAGCGTTTCGTAATATTGGTGTGTTTCATTTCCGAAGGTCAGATTGTTCATCGTCCCTTGCGACGACGACAGCTTACCGAGCGCCCCAAAGAGACAATTGGTGACGGCCTGGCTCACCTCGACGTTTCCAGCGACGACTGCCGCCGGGCGGCGGGGTGCAAGCATCGATCCTCCCGGGACGATGATTCTGATCGGCCGCAGGCAGCCGGCATTCATCGGGATATGGTCTTCGACGAGGACACGGAAGACATAAAGAACTGCCGCGCGCGTAATCGGTTCCGGAGCATTGAAGTTGTCCGGCTGCTGTGGCGATGTTCCGGTAAAGTCGACCGTCGCCTCGCCTTTCGTGCGGTCGATGCTGATGTGCACCTTAATCTCGCATCCCTGGTCCATCGGATAGGTGAATTCGGCATCGTCAAGGCGGGCAATAAGGCGGCGGACACTTTCTGCCGCATTGTCCTGCACATGCGCCATATAGGCTTCGACGACGTCGAGCCCGAACTGATCGACCATCTTTCTGAGTTCGTCGGCGCCCTTCTGGTTAGCGGCGATCTGCGCCTTGATGTCCGCGATGTTCTGGCCGAGATTGCGGACCGGGTGGAGTGCTCCCGTCAGCAGTTCAGCAAGTTCAACCTCCCGAAAACGGCCCCGGTCCAAGAGCTTGAAGTTATCGATATAAACGCCCTCTTCGTCGATGGTGCGGGCATTCGGCGTCATCGACCCCGGAGCGATGCCGCCGATGTCGGCATGATGGCCGCGGGATGCCACCCAGAACAATATTTCGTTGTCTTCGGCGTCGAAAATCGGGGTGCAGACCGTGATGTCAGGCAAATGTGTGCCGCCGTTATAGGGTGCGTTGATGGCGAAGACATCGCCTGCATGGATGACCGGATTGCCGGCGATGATCGCCTCCACCGAGCGGTCCATCGACCCTAGATGCACCGGGACATGCGGGGCATTGGCGACAAGCGCGCCATGACGATCGAAGATCGCGCAGGAAAAGTCGAGCCGCTCCTTGATGTTGACCGACGATGCCGTGTTTTGCAGCGTGAAGCCCATCTGCTCGGCGATGGACATGAAGAGGTTGTTGAATATTTCGAGCATGACTGGATCGGCCGCGGTGCCGAGCGCCAGCGACCGCGATCGGGCGGTTTTGCGTTCGAGGACGACGTGATCCCTGGCAGTCAGCGTGCCTGTCCAGCCATCTTCGATCACGATAGTCTGGTTGGGCTCGATCAGCAGGGCCGGACCCTCGAGAACATTTCCGGAGGAAAGTTGCTCGCGGCGATAGACCGGCGCCTCGTGCCACTGCCCCGCGGAAAAGAAGCGCGTTCGGGCGGCGGCATCGAGACTGACATCAATGGTGACTGCGTTTACGGCCGGCTCAACCCGCCGCCCTCCTCCGACCGCCTCGACGGCCAGCGTCTCAACGATCAGCGGTTTGTCATGGTCGACAAAACCGAAGCGGGATTTGTGCGCGGCTTCGAAGCTCTGTTTCAGCGCATCGACGTCAAAATGGCCTGGCGCAATGCTGGCTTCCGTCGCGGTGATCCGGGTAGCGGTGGCTTCCAGTGCGGTGTCCGCGCCAGCATAGCGGATATGCAGTCGCAGATGAACGGTGATCTTTGCGGTCTCGATGCCCTGTTCGCTGACCTCGCGGAACGCCTCTTCGGACAAGGGCTGCGCTGCCCTGACGATTGCCGGAATGCTATCGGCAGCGAGAGGCAAATCGAGCGATGCCTGGCGCATGGCGTGGATGTCAGCAAGCCCCATGCCATAGGCGGACAGCAGGCCTGAGAATGGATGGACGAGGACTTTCGTCATCCCGAGCGCATCTGCCACCATGCAGGCGTGCTGGCCACTCGCCCCGCCAAACGCGTTCAAGGCATAGGTGCTGACATCGTATCCCCGTGCGATCGAGATCTTCTTCACGGCTTCCGCCATATTGGCGACGGCGATCTTGAGAAAGCCGTCGGCCACCTCTTCACCGCTCCGCCCGTCACCAATCTCCTCGGCGAGCGCGTCGAAGGCGGCCTTGACCGCGAAATAGTCGAGAGGCTGGTCCTGGCTTTCGCCGAAGATCGGTGGGAACATGTCGGGTATCAGCTTGCCGACCATGATATTGGCATCGGTAACTGCGAGTGGCCCATCCCTGCGATAACCCTTGGGACCGGGATTGGCACCGGCGGATTCCGGGCCGACGCGGAAACGCGCGCCGTCATAGCGCAGGAGCGATCCACCGCCGGCCGCGACCGTATGGATCTGCATCATCGGCGCGCGCATGCGGACGCCGGCGACCTGGGTTTCGAATGTCCGCTCATATTCTCCGTCAAAATGTGCAACATCCGTCGAGGTGCCGCCCATGTCGAAGCCGATCACTTTTGCAAAACCGGCTTCTGCGCCGGTCTGCGCAAGAGCGACCACACCGCCCGCGGGCCCAGACAAAATGGCATCCTTTCCCTGGAACAGGCTGGCGGCAGTCAATCCGCCCGATGAGGTCATGAAGGTCAACCGGGCTCCGGTCCGTTCGATATCCAGTTCTTCCGTCACCTGCGCCACATAGCGGCGCAGGATCGGCGAAAGATAGGCATCCACGACCGTCGTGTCGCCGCGACCGACGAACTTCACGAGCGGCGACACTTCGTGGCTGACGGAAACCTGCGGAAAGCCCATCCCGCGAGCGATCGCGGCAATCGCCTGTTCATGGCTTGGATAGCGGTAAGCATGCATCAGCACGATGGCGATAGACTTGAAGCCGCGCGCGCTGATCTCCTCCAAGGCTTTGCGGACTTCCGCTTCGTTCAATTCCTTCTCGACTTCGCCATCGGCCAAAACGCGCTCGTCGATCTCGGCGACGAAGCCATAGAGCAACTCCGGTTTGACGACGTGCTTGGCGAAAATATCGGGCCGCGCCTGGTAGCCGATCTCCAAGGCATCGCGGAAGCCGCGCGTGGTGATCAGGGCAGTCGGCTCGCCTTTGCGCTCCAGGAGAGCGTTGGTCGCAACCGTGGTTCCCATGCGTACCTCGCCGATGGCGCCGGCGGGTATCGGCTCGCTCGCATCAAGGCCCATCAATGCCCTTATGCCGGCAACGGCCGCATCCCGATAGGCGCTGGGATTTTCGGACAGCATTTTGCGGGCATGCAGGTGGCCTTCGGGGTCGCGTCCAATGACATCGGTGAACGTACCGCCGCGATCGATCCAGAAATTCCAATGTGATTCACTCATGACTTGTCCATCCGCGCGGAAAGGCACGGTCCTTGTTTCGTCGATTTGGAAAAGAGGCGGATTGCAGCGCGTCACCGCAATCCGGGGAGTGTCAGTCGGCTGCCAATTCCTTGCCCTTTGTCTCGGGCAGGATGAAAGCGGCAACGATGACCAGCAGGTAGGCGATGACGGCGAATATGGCGATTGCCTTACCAAGCGGCATGGCGGCCGTTGCAATGCCCACCAGCGTCGGGTTAAGGGCAGCGACGCCGCGGCCGAAATTATAGGTGAAGCCCTGCCCTGCCGCACGCGTGCGGGTCGGGAAATTCTCGGTCAGAAAGGCGCCCATTCCCGCGAAGATGCCGGAAGCGAAGAAGCCCAACGGGAAGCCGAGAAACAGCATCAGCGTGTTGTTGATCGGCAGGTAGGTATAGATCACGACGGTCACCATCGCACCGATCGCAAACAGCATGAACTTCTTGCGGCGGCCGATGATGTCGGACAGATAAGCGCCGGTGACATAGCCGAAGAACGAGCCGATGATGATGACGGCGAGGTAGCCGCCGCTGCCGATAACGCTCAAATGCTTTTCCGTCTTGAGGAAGCTCGGCAGCCAGGTGGCGATTGCATAATAGCCACCTTGCGCACCGGTGGTCATCAACGACAACAGCATGGTGCGGCCGAGCATCGAGGGTGCGAATATCTCGGTGATGCGGACGACCTCGCCGGAGGCTTTCAGCTTCTTCTGCGAAGCGGTGTAGACCTCAGGTTCCCGGATGAACCGGCGCACGATGATGGCGAGAATGGCGGGCGCGAGCCCAGCCCAGAAGAGCCCGCGCCACGCCTCTTCCTGCGGCATCAGGCTGAACAGGATGGTGGACAGCAAAACGGCTGCACCCCAGCCGACAGACCAGGCACTCTGCACCATGCCGACCGCTTTTCCACGGTGCGTGGCTGCGATAACCTCGGCCATCAGTACCGCGCCGGCCGACCATTCGCCACCGAAACCAAGCCCCATCAACGCACGGCATACGAGAAGTTGTTCGAAATTTTGGGCAAAGCCGCTGAGGAAGGTGAATACGGCGAACCAGATAACCGTGATCTGCAAGGTGCGAACGCGCCCGAAGCGGTCGGCGAGGATGCCGGCAAACCAGCCGCCGAGTGCGGAGGCGAGAAGCGTCACCGTGGCGATGATCCCGACATCGGTGTTGGAAATGGCAAGCGTGGCAATGATCGCCGGTATCGCGAGGCTGTAGATCTGGACATCGAACGCATCCAGCGCGTATCCGGAAAAACACGCCCAGAACGTGCGTTTGCCTGGCTGCGTCAATTCACCATACCAGCTTCGCGGCTCGGCTCGCGTTGAGACGGCGTAATTGTCTGTCATGTCATTCCCCTTTTCGTTGTTGAGTTTGCCATGGCCCCGCAATTTTCCCAGTTCTTATTGGCGGAGCGTGATTGCCTCGGCTAGAAGGCGATGAGAGCCGCGTTCGGCTTATCCGTCACCAGCATGCAGCCGGGCGCATGCGTGATCGCGAACTTCGGGCGGGCGGTCTGGATGACGGCTTGCGGTGTTACCCCGCATGCCCAGAAGACCGGCATTTCGTCGGGCATGATGCGGGTCGGATCGCCGTAGTCCGGTCGGTCGAGGTTCTCGATCCCGATGGACGCCGGCAAGCCAATGTGAATGGGTGCGCCGTGGACGGCCGGCATTTTCGAAGTGATCTGGACCGCCCGGATGACCTCGGCTGGGGCGAGCGGCCGCATGGAGACGACCATCGGGCCGGAGAACGGCCCCGCGGGGACACATTCGATATTCGTCCGGTACATGGCCACGTTGTGCCCCTCGGCGACGTGGCGAAGCCCGATGCCATTTGCAATCAGCGCTTCCTCGAAGGAGAACGAACAGCCGATAGCGAAGACGACAAGATCGTCGCTCCAGAGGTCGCTGATGTCGGCAGGTTCGCCGATAAGTTCGCCACCTTCCCAGACGCGGTATCTCGGTGCGTCCGTCCGGATGTCGAGATCCAGACCCAGTTCCGGAATGCGCGGCGAGCCTTTTTCTGATATGCCGACGACCGGACATGCCTTGGGATTGCGCACGCAAAAGCGCAGGAAATCATCCGCCAGCGCGCTCGGCAGGATGGCGAGATTGGCTTGGACATAGCCGGGGGCGGTGCCGCTTGTTTCCTTGACCCAACTGCCGTTCCTGCAGGCGGTCCGCACGGCGAGCGGGTTGGAGAGATCCTGCCCCTGAAGGTTCGATACTATGTTCATGGTGACACCTCGTTTCTTTGGACACGAGCATCCGCAAAAAACCAGATAATTTCAAATTGTCATTTTTCATAATTCTCGATAAATTCTATTTATCGGAGGCTGATGGATGGTGGATTTCAAGGCGCTTGAAACGGTGTTGTGGATCGCGCAGCTCGAGAGCTTCCGAGCGGCGGCTGAGAAGCTAAACACGACCCAGCCGGCTATTTCCGTTCGGGTGGCGCAGTTGGAGGAGGAACTCGGGACCCAGCTTTTCGATCGGTCCAGCCGGACATTGTCGGTCACGCCCGCTGGACGACAGGTTTTGACTTATGCCGACCGGCTCCTCCGGCTCCGGGCCGAAATGCTCCACGCGGTCGCCGACCGAACCCATCTCAGCGGCACATTCAAGCTGGGAGTAGCAGAGACAATCGTCCATACGTGGCTTCCGAGCTTTCTCGAACAGGTGAGCAGCACCTACCCCAAGCTTGCGCTGGAGATCGAGGTCGATATTTCGACAAATCTGCGCGAGCGGTTGCTCCAGCAGAAAATCGATCTGGCGTTTCTCGTCGGGCCATTGAGCGCTCCTGCCGTCATTCAACGCCAACTGTGCCGGTTTCCGGTGAGTTTTGTCGCCAGTCCGAAGATCAAGGCCGATCTCAAGGACGGTTCGCTGGAGGAGATCGCGCGTTGGCCCATCCTCACCTTCGCGCGCAACACGCAGCCCTATGTGCAGGTAACTGAACTGTTTTCCAATCCCGCCCTGCCGACGCCCAGAATCTACGCGAGTTCGTCGCTCGCCACGCTGATCCGCATGGCATTGGACAGTTTGGGCATTGCCGTTATTCCGCCGGCCATCGTCGCGCTCGAACTCAACTCGGGAAGACTGGTGGAACTCGATATCGCTCCAAGTCTTCCGGATCTTCACTTTGTTGCCGCCTGGCTTGGGACGCCCGACCGTCGCACTCTGGAAGAAGTGGTCGCAATCGCTTCCCGAGCCGTGCAACAGGCGGAGTTGGTCTCCGGTCGATAAATTGCCGACAGCAGAAGCGGAAGGGTAAAAGATGTACCGCTGAACAAACGGGAAGCCGTAATAAATTCAGATCGCGGTCCGCATTGATGAAGGGCTGGTCTCGATCAACGGTCTGAAGCCTTCGGATGGTCTGCTCGTGGCGCTCATGGTCGCGGATTGCTTTCCTTCAAAAAGCCCTCCTTAGTTGTCTTTTGACAACAGGCGAGACATGATTGAAGGGTCTGTCGCCATACTAGCAATTCCTCGTCATCCGAGGGAATGAAAGATTCCAACTGGCTGCGTCCATGCACGATCGAGCAGAATTTGTTTCCTTTTATGGAAATAGCCTGAAACTGGTCAAATGCTCAGGAAAGGTCGCCGAGGCCTACCAGAGCGTCGTAGCTTCGGGGGACGTAACTCTATGGCAGGTATATCCGGAGCTTCAAAAAACCAGCAGCAGGGCGTCTGTTGAATCCGTGCTGGCCGGCGGCCTTCCCCGCAATATTTCGATTGACCCAGGCCCGTCGAACGCCAGACGCAGTCTTCTCCTCTTCTCCACCGAACGGGGGCTTGGCGTCATCGAAACGCGAACCGGGAGTGCTCTTTCGCCGATTGAAGATTCCGATCGGGCCCTGCTTCTCCATCAAGCTCGGCATGATGCACTGACGGGACTCGCGAACCGTCGGCAGTTCAGCACCGACCTCGAGGCTAACTTACCTGTATCCGGGGTTCGCAAGCTTGCGCTCATGCAGATCGATCTCGATGACTTCAAGCCAGTCAACGACACCCTTGGTCATGGAGCCGGCGATATCGTACTCAAGATGACGGCGGAGCGGATCCAGGCCGTGCTTGGCGACGACGCGAGGGCTTACAGGCTCGCTGGCGATGAATTTGCGGTGATTCAAAACTCTGGCGATCAGCCGGCTGCAGCAGAACGGCTGGCCGAATCCTTGGTCCGTGCTTTCAAAGATCCATTTACCATCGACGGGATAGCCGTGTTCGTAGGCGCAAGTGTCGGAATAGCCATTGCGCCCAGTGACGGCGACGACGGCGAACAGCTGATGAAGGCGGCCGACATCGCCCTCTATGCTGCGAAGAACGATGGTCGCGGCCGCGCAAGGACGTTCAACCGCTCGATGATGATCATGCTCGAACAGCGTGAAATGCTGCGGCGCAGTTTGCGTGTGGCCCTGCAGGAACAACAGTTCTTCATTGAGTATCAGCCTCTCATCGAGATTGCGGAGGGGATCATCGGATTCGAGGCCCTGCTGCGCTGGCATCATCCTTATGCTGGCGTTGTTCCGCCCAGTCTTTTCATTCCCATGGCCGAAGCGGACGGACTGATGGGCGATATTGGAGCGTGGGTGCTCGAACAGGCCTGCCGCGAGGCATCGAGATGGCCCTCGCATTTCATCGTGGCGGTCAACCTTTCGCCGGCGGAGTTCCTGCTCGCCGGCTTCACCGACCGCATAACCGAAATCCTCGATGAGGTCGGGTACCCGGCCGAGAGGCTGGAGCTCGAAATAACCGAGACCGTCCTGCTCGAGCGCACGACCGACAATCTCGACATCCTCCACACTCTCGAGGTCTTGGGCATCCGGATTGCCCTCGACGACTTTGGCACCCGCTATTCATCCCTGAGCTACCTGCAGAACTTCCCATTCGACACGATCAAGATCGATAAGCACTTCATCAAGGACGTCGAAACAAACCCGAAGAGTCAGACGATCGTGCGCTTCATCATCAGCCTTGCGCATGGATTGGGGATGCAAGTCACTGCGGAGGGTGTCGAGACTATCGGCCAAGCGTCCTGGCTCCGCAGAAAACGATGCGACCGGCTGCAAGGAAGCCTCTTGGGCGCCCCGATGTCTGCGGAGGCTCTTCGTGAATTTCTGCGTCAAGCTTCGTTCGAGATGCTGTAATTCCAACAAGCCTGCTCGACGGCGAAATAGCGATGATCGACGAGCATTCGTTAGCATTGCGAGATCTCGGCCACCAATTGAGCGACTGCAACCGGTTCCTGGAGCAGATGAGAGTGGGAACCCCTTCAAGCCCAGTCCCCGTGCTGTCGCCACCCGTGCCGAATAAAGCAGCGACCACGAGAGGATATCCGCTCAAATGGAAATATATGCCGTCGAACCGGAAATGATCATCGGCGGCGATGCGGGAAAGGCATACTGCCCTCCGACGAAGTTGAGTTTGTTCTTGCGCTGCTCATCGGATGGTCGCTAAGTCACGCTGCCACAGCAGTGCGTCCTTGTGTCGGACGCTCTTCGGCCAGATAGAATTCGAGACTCCGAGGCACTTCAATGACCGAACAACTTTCTCTTCCTCGCGATCGAATTTCCGTGCTTCTGATGGAAGGGATCAGTCAGAGCGCGGTGGACTACTTCGCTTTATCCGGCTACGTCAACCTGACCTATTTGCCGAAGGCCCTGGATGACAAAGATCTCAAAAGTCATATAGCCGAGGCCCATATTGTCGGAATTCGTTCACGCACCCAACTGACCGAGGAGATTTTCAGCTCCGCCAAGAAGCTGATGGCCGTCGGTTGTTTCTCTGTGGGGACAAATCAGGTCGACCTGGATGCGGCCCGTCGACGCGGGATCCCGGTATTCAACGCCCCCTATTCGAATACGCGCTCTGTCGCCGAGCTTGTGATCGGCGAGATCATAATGCTGACCAGGCGGATTTTCCCGCGTTCGGCTTCCGCTCATGGAGGCGGATGGGACAAAACCGCCGAAGGTAGTCGTGAGGTGCGTGGGAAAACGCTGGGCATCGTGGGATATGGCAATATCGGTTCGCAGCTAAGCGTTCTCGCCGAAAGCATGGGTATGAACGTTCGCTATTTTGATCCTTCGGACAAGCTTCGCCACGGCAATTCAGAATCGATGGCAACGCTCGGCGAGCTCCTCGAAATCTCAGATTTTGTGACGATGCATGTTCCAGAGACCAGCTCGACACAAAACATGATAACTGAAGCTGAACTGCGCAGGATGAAAAAGGGAGCCATTTTCATCAACAACGCCCGCGGAACCGTGGTGGATCTTGAAGCGCTCGCGAAGGTTTTGAAGGAAGGACATCTCGCAGGCGCGGCTGTGGACGTGTTCCCGAGGGAACCGGCATCAAACAAAGAGCGTTTTGAAACCCCGCTGCAAGGTTTGGATAATGTCATTCTGACCCCGCATATTGGAGGGTCGACCGAAGAAGCCCAAGAGCGCATTGGAAGAGAAGTCCCGAGGAAGCTTGTTGAATATTCGGACATCGGTTCGACGCTAGGCGCTGTCAACTTTCCCCAGGTTCAACTGCCGCCACGTCCAAACGGCACGCGTTTCATCCATGTTCATGAAAATCGCCCTGGCATTCTCAACAATCTGAATACGATTTTTTCGTCTCGTGGACTTAATATTGTGGGCGAGTTCCTGCAGACGCACGGCGAAACGGGTTACGTGGTTGTTGAAGTCGAAGGCGTTGGCCAAACCGCAAATGACATACTTGATGCACTCCGCCAGATCCAAGGAACGATACGGGCTCGATTGGTTTACTAACGCAAGTGGAGTGCCTTTTCCCGGCTCTAAAGTGCCAGCGGGAGGCAGCATGACCATGGGCGAATGGTTGTCCTCGACCATTGCTGTCGCAAACTCGCTCTTCCAGGCTTTCCTCGAGACACCTCAGTGAGGGTCTGGAGGAGCTTGAGGGCCCCGGCACAGCCGACCAGCAGCTCGCGATCACCTTCGTGACACGCTGCGCCGAGGCTTTCGGCCTAACCGGTCGCTGGGGATTCCAATGGACGAACATTGCCTCGGAGCCCGTCATCGATTGCATCTCCGGCGGTGCCCATGTCCTCGACCTTTCCACCGGCCGGACCCTCTAATGGAGCAGCACCGGCCGCTGGCTCGCCGACCGCATCGCGAGGGAAATTCGCGATGAACATTTGATCGTGCGACCGCAACATCAAGATCGCCGCTACTGCCCTTTCCCGATCGTTGCGCTACAATCTCTTGTACGTAGGAAACGTTGGCATGAATGAAGGATCGTCGGCGATCAATACTTCCATGATCGAGGAGAAGATCATAGAGAGCATCCTTGCCGCCCAGATTCGCCTGCTATTTGACAAATCGGTTCTGCGATTGGTCAGCGGCCTGAAAGTCGCCCTGACTGGGGTCGTACCCGATGGGCAGACCGTGATCTTCGCCGTCACGGCTCCCATAAAGCGCCGTGCAAAGACGGCTGCTGCTCTGGAGATGCTGGTACGGGGTGGTCTGCCTGCCGGCGACGTTCGCGACACGATCGAGGGCAACCAGATCGGACTCCGCCGCGTGACCAACGTCGTGGTGCACATGCCCAAGGTGATCGGCTTCGTGCACAATTCTGAATCGGACGCGCGGATATAATTCTGACGCTGGCGGAAGCACAGTTACTCAGGCGGAATTAGTGATTTCACGCTCGATTTCGCAGCCCACCATTACCGGACGGACACCTCCCACTCACCGTTGACCCGGGCGAAACCGGTTGGGCGGTTCTGCTGACTGGCACCGTTCCATGAAGAGTTGCGTCATACAGGTTACGCCGGGTCCGACGTCGCCATGACAAATGATGATCCTCGCGCAGCGGCCCCGAGCTTGTCGAGCATCCATGTCAGCCCGGCGTCGGCCATCGCGGAGCGCGGTACAAAGGCGGTGAGCCGGAATTCACCTAGCGACAACGGCGGCTCCGTCATGGCGACCCCGAGGCCGGGCGCGAACCGTTCGGCAAAGCGCCTGGGCACGGCGCAGATCAGGTCGGTCTCGCCGACGATGGCGCAGGCGAACATAAAGTTTGGCACTGTCAGCGCCACGCGCCGTGCCAGACCATGGCGCGCGAGAAGCGTATCGACGAAGCCATGCGGATCGCCGCTGTGCGACACGACGAGATGGCCGCTCACGCAATAACCCTCGATCGTCGGACGCGCGAGGAAGGGATGGTCTCGCCGCAGCACCAGCACGAAATCCTCCTCGTAGAGCACACGGCTTTCGAAACGCAACGGCCCCTTTTCGGAAGGAATGACGGCGATGTCGACCGCGCGGGTTTCGAGTTCGCGAAACGCGCCGCGCCAAGGGCTTCCCGTTTCGTCTTCGGCGAGCGGCAACAGTTGGCGGATGCCGAGGTCGAGACCCGGCGCATAGCGAGCAATGTCGAGCACCAAGTGGTCCAGGAAGACCGCGGAGACCCCATCGGGCGCCCCGATCACCATGCGCCGCCGCGTCGTCGCGGGATCGAACGGCTCGGCGCGGGCCACGACCGAACGGACCTGGCGCAAGGCTTCGTTGATGCCGGGCGCAAGCGCTTCGGCGCGCTCGGTCGGCACGACGCCCTTGGGCGTCTTCAGGAACAGCGGGTCGTTGAGCAGGCGACGCAGCCGGCCCAGCCCATGGCTGACCGCCGAGGTCGAGAGGTTCAGCCGGGCCGCAGCCCGGCCGACGTGACGCTCGGCGTAGACGGCTTCGAACAGCACCAGCAGATTGAGGTCAGCGCGAGAGAGATCGATTTCGTGCAACATATTAATGAAATCATATCACTTTATTCACCACGCTCCAAGCGGCATTGTCTTCGCTAGGCGGTCGCGCTTGACCGCTTTCCAGCGAAAGGACCCTGACATGATATCCACCCTTGGCCTGAGCCTGCTGGCAGCGCTCGCGCTCACTTCCGAGACCCCCAATGCTTCCGCGAGCGACGAAGCGCGGGAGATCGAGGCTGTCGCTGCCCAAGCTGCCGAAGCCCATGCGCACCTCATGCGCGGCGACATCGCCGCCTATCGCCGCACGATACACATCGCTGCGGACTTCATTCTCATGGACCCCTTCGGCGGCGCTCCTACCGGCTCTCCCAAGTCCGACGCCCATTGGGAGCAGATAGGTCGCTTTTTCCAAGGCGGGCGCGACGCCCGCTTCGATCTGGTCGCCTCTTACCGATCGGATGACATGATCGTTCTCGTCGCGAACGAATCCGCGCATGTCGCAGTAGGTTCGCTGCCCGCGCAGGACTGGACACTGCGCGTGACGCTCGTTTTCCGGCGCGACGCCGGCCGCTGGCTACTGGCGCATCGCCATGCCGACCCCCTCGCCCGGGGCATCAGCCTGAAGGACGCCGGCCAAATCACGCTCGGCAGCCGGGCGCAGAAGCCGGGTCCGGAGGACGGTCAATGACAGCGTCCCAGGCTTTAGCCGTCGCGGCCTTCGCGGTCGCCACCTTGTCATCGGCGTAGCTCTGGTTCGCCCAGCTCGTCATCTATCCGCTATTCGCGAAAGGTCGTTGATGACTATGCCGCCTACCACCGATCCTATTCGCGCCGGATAACGCTGCCGGTCATCCTGCCGGGCTTTGCGAGCTTCCTGATGCAGCTGCTCCTGGCATGGCTCGGACCGCCGGCGCAGAACTAGCTCACGGCCGTCAATATTGCCTGCGGTCTGGGCGGACTCGTGGTCACTGTGGTACTAAGATTCCACGCCATACGTGGCTGGAGAAGCATGGCCGTGACGATATCCTGATCGGAGACCTCGTTCGGTTCAACTGGCCTCGCACCCTTGTGCGATGACCATCACAGCAGGATGTTGCATGGTCGTACTCATCAAAGCCTGGGGATGATTGTCATGAAAAGGCGTCTCATCGCCTCCGCCGGAAGCCAGAGCAATGGAACGGGCGCCGACCGCGCAAGAGTGAGAGATAGGCCGGGGGCGGGTTTGAGCCCGTCCGGTCGAGAGAGAGCGCCGAATCGTCTCGTCCGTCTTCCGCTCTTTCGAGGTATCCCCCATGCTTCACGCCCGATCCCGGGCGTCGCATATTCCTCTTGGAGCGGATAGCGGGCCACCCTGACGTGTCGAGGGCGAACGCCGGCTCTGAAATAGGATACCGCTCGCGTTTGAGCCCCTGAAAGGGAACGAACCGCTAACCGGCTCCGCCGAACCAGCGCACTCGCGGTACCATGCTCAGCGCCTTCCGTTCAATTATTCCGGTCAACGGAGCTGCTTTTTTTGTCGTATTCGTGATGAGCTCCTGCAGCATGATGGAGAGTCTATCGTCTCCTATTGGCCCGCAGGCATTCCGTGTAGAGCAGGAACTAAATCTCATCGATGGAGTTTACCGGGACACTCAAAAACATCGGAGGATATTATGAAAATACTGGTCATCTCTGCCGCATCGCTGTTTCTATCACTGGGAGGAGCGGCGGTGGCACAGACAACGACGGTCGTCGTTCCTGGCGAGGTCAAGACCTATGTCCAAAAACAGGAAACGCCATCCGTCACCTTTGAAGGTGACGTCGCAGTCGGCACGGCGCTTCCTGACACGGTCGAGATCCACACAATCCCCGACCAACCTGATTACGGTTATGTAGTCGTCAACAAAAAACGTGTGCTCGTCAATCCGAAGACCCGCACCGTGATTGAGGTCGTCCAATAAATTGAAAGCATCGCGGGCCTATTTCCAAGGCCCGCGATTCCCCTGTCATTCCACCTATGTCCCCATCAGGCACCGTACGCTGGCGGGTCAAGAGTTGAGTTCTTTGAGCAACCGAGGAACGAAGGAACAATTTGTTCATCGAATTTGACCCTCTCCACTCGTGGATCTTCACCGTTTGTGGTGGTGACCCAGGGACGAATAGGCGACGTATTGGATCGCTTCGACCAGCTCGAGATCGAGGACCGGTTTCTGGATGACGCCTAGCGTACCGGGCACGCCGCCTCGGATCGCGCCCGATCGCTGGTCATGAAGAGCACAGACACGTTCGCGTCTGCCAAAGTACGGCCCACGATTGGCCCGGTCGGCCCGTCTTCGAGGTTGACGTCGACAAACGCCATGTCCACGTCGCCAGAGAACATCAAGGCCTGATACATGTTGCTGGCGATACCTACGAGCTCTTCGACAGTATCCTGTAAATTGAGAGCGATCAGGGGCTGATCTTCGACAATCAGTACGTTGAACGACATGGGTCTTCTCCGCGGTTGTTCCTCGTAGGCTAACCCCTGGTGGCCAAAGCGGTTCCAACAAAACCGGAGTCCGCCCCGACCCCAAACGCCGCGACTCGGTGGACTACGACGCAGCCAGGGCGTTCTTTCCATGGAAGGTTTCCCGAAACTCTTTCGAACGCTTCTTGTCCGGCACGCAGACTACGACGTATCGCTTGCCATCCGTCGGCGTGTCCTGATGCGCGAGATCGATCATCCAGATTGTCATGCCCGATCCTCGAGTAATCTCCATGAGCTTCACCATCGCCGGGTCATCTTCGCCGTCGATCGCAAAAGCGAGTTCGTACGCGAACGTCTCCTGCTCGGTCTGACCGCGAAGCTGTTCCTTAAACCAGCTCCAGACGCTGTCGAAATCCGCGGGGAACGGCGACAGATCGAAGTTCACCTGGACGACGTCGCGGGCGAACACGACCTCTCCATCGAAAAAGGCGTGCATTCCCAAAAAATATTCGGGAAGCTCCATGTGATCTGAAAGTTCCTCGCGAAGGATTTTGAGGTTGGAGGCTGTTTGAAACAAAGCGGTCCCCCGTCTGGGATCAGTGCAACGCGGCAGAGGTCGGCGCGTTCACTCGCGTGGCGTGGATACCGACGTAAGTTCCGATGAGCGCCGTCGCGATATCGTCAGAAGTGCGATGCCCATCCTGGTAGAAGTCAATCGCCGCCTGGCAAAGTACGTCGGAAAGGCCGTCTTTCGGATCCACCTCGTAGAAGCGGTACCAAGCCTGCACGGCTTCGGACATCGTCTTAAAGTCGGGCTTGTCGGGCTCATTCTTCATTCAAGTACTCCTTCCATCCTCCAACAAGTAGGACTGCGAAAAAGAGCTTCAACCTGCCACCGAAGGATTGGACCGTCCCTCCGCCCGCACTAGATACGTCCCTCCAACGGAGGAATTTGCATGACGAAGCTCTCATATCATGTCGGCGAGCATGACGGCGGTTTTGGATACAGGCTCGGCGACGTTTGGTCCGAGACCTTTCCTGATCATGACACGGCGCTCAGAGCCGCCAAATCTGCGGCGGACCGGCAGCACCTCGAAGGCCGCGACGCCGAGATATCCTATCAAGTCGCCGATGGGAGCTGGCAGACGGAGCACGTGGATGGCGGCGACCGGCCGGATACCGAGGTCGTGGATGATGACGCCAAGGGTTCGACGAGAGGACGACGCTGACCGGATCTTGCAAGTGCGGGGACGTTCGAATTGCCGTCCGAGGCCCGCTGAGCCTGTTGGCAACTGCCATTGCACGGACTGCAGGCAAGAAAGCGGGTAGGTGAGACGAGCGACTATGATGGTCGCCGGTTCTGTCCCGGATGTGGAGGTTCTCGGCCGACTGCCATGAGGCCGAAATCAAGCTAGGCGGTTTGACCGAGGCTCCGACGCCCCTGACGCCCACGTACGAACTGTGGATCAAGCGCCGCGAAACTTGGCTCCGACCCGGCAAAGGGCAGAGCAGTTCCTTGAGGATCGAAGACCTCGCGATAAGCTAGACCTAAACCTCAAGCCCGGCCACGGCGCGTGGTTTTCTCGCGAGGAATTGATGCGCACTTCTCTATCTGCCCTCTGTGCCGCCTTCCTGGCGAGCATGTACTTCCGAAGTTATCTCGGCATCGTCGGTCCGTTGATTTCTGATGGGCTGAAGGCGACTCTTTCTGGGCGGCGGGAAACGAAAGCACCACCACCGTCAAGGAATACGAGCGGCGAAGGAGGACCGATTTTCAATTCGATGCAGCGGATGGCCTGCCGGAGGGCAGTCCGCGCCGCGCAATCTTCCGAACTACGGTTTTGAGACTTACGGGCGTCGACATGACTAGGCCGGATCGGGCCGCCTGCGCTATCGACGTCTCGACGAAGTCGGCATCGATCTCGGACGGGTCGATCGGCGCATAGTCCAGGCCATTCGCCGTCGGCATGAGAAGCCCTACGCGCAGGTCAGGCTTAAGTCGCTTCAGTCGTCGAACGATCTGACGGGCGCGAGACTTCGAATTGCCGTTTAGATATATGACGATCGCCGTGTCGACCCCTTCGACGGGAAAAGCGAGAGAGCCTCGCGCGGCATGATCGGAATATGATGACGTCGTTGACTTTGCTCCCTGGACCTCCAGCACCTGCGAAAGCATCGCGGCGGCGGCGTCGTCCAAACCGCCGCGGCCTCCGATGCACAATAAGGAGCGGCCCTGGCCTTCGGGAAGTTCCCGCTCGGAACCCGTTTCGACACCTGCGTCCGATGCGGTCTCGCCCTCGTTCTCCTCCTCCTCCGCAATGTCCGACAGGTTCTCCACCAAAGACAGCGAGCTGGACGCCACCAGCATGATCTGGTTTTCCGACAATACGCCGCGCTGACGGTCGGTCTCGCCAAGCAGGAGCGCAGGAAGGCCCACGTTGTCGTAATAGTCGACGAGATATTCCTCTTGCAGGAACTCCTCGGCGTTATCGGAGGCTTCGTTCGGATCGCCCGCGAGGAGACGCTGATAGAGCTTCTCGTGAGGCTCCAGAACCGGCTCGTTGCCAAGCAGGACATCGAGGACGCCGAACTGGGGGACATGTCTTCCGAGCACGACCAGACAAACAGTCAAAGGCGTCGAGAGCATCAGTCCCAGCGGCCCCCACAGCCACGACCAAAAGATCGCCGAAATAATGATCGCCAGCGGCGAAAGACCGGTGTTGGCCCCGTAAAGCCATGGCTCGAGCACGTTATTGCTAATCAGTTCTGTCGTCAGATAGAGAGCGCCGACCCAGACCACGAGCGACCAGCCAGGCGCGATCGCGAGGGCCAGAAACAACGGAAGGATCATGCCGATAATCGCGCCGATATATGGCACGAACCGCAGAACAAGTGTGAGTAGCCCCCAGAGGATGGCGTTCGGAATGCCGAGCGCCCACAGGCCGATGGAGATCGGCACGGCATAGAGCGTATTCACCACCAGCTGCATCAGCAGGTATCGCCCGACCCGCTTGCCTGCGTCCTGGAGAGCCGCGGTCGTCCGGTGAAGGTCTCCCAAACCAACTAACCGGATGAAACGGTCGCGCAGTTCTTCTCGCTCGAGGAGCATGAAGATCACCAGCACGACCACGAGACCAGCGGTCGCGAACGGGCTAATGAGCGGCAGAAGAAGGTTGCCCAGTGTCTGGATCGGATCCGAACGTGTCACGATCTCGACTGGCATCGGTTCGCGAGTCGTGGGGGTCTGGGCCGTCGGGCTCTTGCTTTCGACGGCCCGCGTCTGGATCTCGGCGCCGACGCGTTCGACCGCCCTGCTCAGATGGTCGATGACGCCGTTTCCGGCGCCCGCTTGGGCGAGGGAATGAACCTTGTCGACCAGATTTCTCTGATAGGTAGGGATGTTCTCCGCAAGATTCGTCACCTGTGTCGCCACGACCATGCTGAATACGGCGATCGCGCAAAACGCTGACACAACGGCGAGAAGAACAGCGGCGATCTTTGGAACGGATCGCTTGCGAAGGAAAGAGACGATCGGGGCAAGCGTGAACGCAAGGAGAAGCGACAGCGCGAGGGGAACGAAGATCTCCTGACCCAGCCGGAGGACGACGGCCACTCCAATGAGAATCAATATTGTGCTGCCCGACAGCTTGCTGCGAAGCTCGCCCTCTGCGAGTCGATAGGGTTCGCCGGTCGGCCCCTTCGTGGTCGTCTTTGAAAGTTCCGCTCCGCTCACCGCCCGCACCCTATCTTCAAAGGAAAACTTTTGCGCTCGACCTGGATGGAGGCGCACATCTTATTCGTAGATGCTCAGTCGTATCTCAGCTTGGCCTTCAAGTCTCTGAGTTCGCCGTCCTGGTTAAGCGCGACTTGCTCGGTGCCGAGGCGACAGACGTCGTTGGTCGCCGATATCACCTCGTTCAATTGGTCGAGCTGCCCGTGAAGTTCGAATGCCATGCAAGTCGAGGTGAGCTTGCTGCGTTCCACGACAGCCTGCCGCATCATTGCGGGTGGGGGTTGTTTCCACGCATCCGTGAACTCGTCGGGCCAGTAGCCAGGCGCCTCGGCAGACAAGTTGAGAACCATGTTCATCAACGGCCCGCTTTCAGCCGGGCCGGACGCATCTTATAGCATGGGCAGTCGGCGAGCGTATCGGCCGAGTGCGGATTAACTGCCTGCGGACAGCCGCAGGAAGCATGACCCGGTCTCCGTCGTCACGCGAAGCTTCGTCCAGTCGCTTGGTTGGATGTCGCGGCCATCGTTCTGTTCGTCATGGAAACCCTTGCTGGCAGACGGGGGTGTCTAAGAGAGAAGATGTCCGGCCAGGCGAGCCGGCCGGACGAATGGTTAGGCAGCCTTCTCGGCGTTCTGGTTAACGACTTTCGTCGCGATCGACGTCAGGGCGATGTCGGTTGCTTGTTCCTCGTCGAGCGTCGTCTGCAAGAGCTTCGCGGCGTCCTTCATGCCAAGCTCGAGCGCCCAGGTGCGCAGCGTTCCATAGCGCGACATCTCGTAATGTTCGACAGCCTGCGCGGCGGCGAGCAGGCCGGCGTCGAGGGCGGGCGTGCCCGCATACTCTTCCATGATCTCCGAGCCCTCCTTGACGATGCCCATCATGGCGTCGCAGGTCTTCTGTTCCGGCTTCTTGCCTATGATCTTGAAGACTTCCTCAAGGCGCTCAACGTGCACCTTGGTTTCGGCCAGATGCTTGATGAAGGCGTCCTTGAGCTGCTTGTTCTGGGCGGCGGCGTTCATCTTTGGAAGCGTGGCGACGATCTTATGCTCGGCGAAATAGACGTCCTTCAACGTGTCGTGAAAGAGAATGTCGAGTGTCTTGGGCTCTTTGGCCATGATGGAGATCCTTGGTTTATCGATGATGGGATGCGTGGCCACGTCAAGGCTCAGTTGAAGCGGTCATTGGGCGAAGGCATCGGGCGACGAGCGGTGGCTGCGTCGCGGCATAGTCATGCTTGATTTAAAAATACCTTTTTCGGTTCGGCCGCGATCACACGACCGTGAGCAAGCAACTGCATAGCCGAGATTTAGTTCCTTGCACGCCCGAATATACTCCGACTGCGAACAGCGGTTCACATCGTGGAGACATGTCTCGCGGATCGTGTCATGGGATCCATAGCTTTCAAAACTGCAGCCGCACCCATCGTCCTCGGAAGGCTAGCAAGTTCGGGAAAGCCGACGACTTCCTTAGATCAGTGGAAGTTTCGGCTCTTCACTTTCAAGTGTCGATGTGCAGCTCCGCTGTAAGGTAGCCTGTGATGATGCTCTCGCCGACCGGAAGGTGACCCTTGGCGTCAGTCACGCGCTGGTTTCCCCGATTTCGTACCGTGCAGCGGATCTCGATCTTGCCTCAGGCCGATTCACCTCGCCGCGAAAGACGATCTTGCGCAATCCCTATATTTCCGCGTTGTCGTTGAACGGCAGGCCACGAGCCCTCCATTCGTCCCTCAGGATATCTTCCAGATCCTCGACCGCAAAGTCGTTGAAGTTTGCCCAGAGCTGGACGGCGAGCGACTTTAAATTCGACGTTGTTTTTGGGTCGGCTTCGGCCGCTGCGGCAAGCCGGGAGATTTCCTCGCGGAGTGCGTCGCTCTCTGTCATGTCGCTCCTCATGGCGCTGCGCCAGCGCTTCCTGTGTGATGGCAGGCAACGTCAATGGTAATCCGTAAGGCCTCGGACGGTTCCGATGAAGCTGGCAATTTTCAGATTAGGCCGGAAACGCAGGCTCTATGATCTCAGCGCGGCATCTCATCAGTCCCGGACGGGGCGAAGAACTGGCCCGCATCAGGTCGTAGGTCATTGAAAATCATTCACATGAACTTAACCAGCCACTTGCCGGGATCGTGACGAACGCCGGCATCTGCCTCCTCGCGTTGGCTGCGGAACCTCCGAATACACGTTGCGAACGACACGGCTCGTCGGACGATCCGCGACGCCAACCGTTCCGCCGACGTCATGTCGTTCGGCTGCGCGCGCTCTTCAGCAGGAAGCCTCCTGTCATCGAACCGATCGATATGAACGAGGTTGCGATATGGAGGTCATCGTTCTAGCGACAAGCGACCTTCAACAGGCGCGCCTCGCAGTGGCGACGCAGTTGGCCGCTGGATTGCCACAGACATGAGGTCGCCCTCAGTGCCGTCGTCCTGAAAGCGGGTCGACCCAACCGAGTTCTTGCTGCGCGGCGCGGCGCCGGCCGGGTCAAGGTGAATGGCGTCGAGCCTCTGATCGCAGGGCTACATGAAGGCGACGCAGGCCTGCAAGAGGGCTCGCTTAGTTGGCCTGCAGGCCTCTGACGGCCATAGCCGAACAAGGCCGACGACATCTACCTGACCCATCTTGGATCGAGACTCGGTTATCTCGTCAATGATCTGTGAAGTCACCTCTCACGAGTGGCCGGGCCCGCGTGCCGTCGATGTCGACGATCCCATACTCTTCCGCCAGGCTCGCGGCCACATGGACCGATCCTGATTTGGCCATCAACTGCGGATCCCGCCAGAGCCCTTCTACCACGCGGCCAATGAAGCGCGGTGACTCCGAGTTCGAAAGATCAAGGTACTCGGCGGCGCGCAACACCGCCTCAGTGCGCACGAGTCCGGGGTAAAGCGCCAGGGCAGCTACGCCATGTGGCCGCAAATCGTGCGCGCAGTCGGCGGCTAATTTGTTGGCGCCAGCTTTGGCGACGCCGTAAATCGCGTTCCCTTCGAAGAACTCCGCTGCCCAGAACGAGATATTGATGACCAATCCACGACGCTTAGCGACCATGGCGGGCGCTGCCAAGCGGGACGCAACGAAAGCAGTGCGTAGCGCGACCCCGATCATGGCCTCCCAACGCCACATCGGCTGCTCCCAGAATGGGCGCGCCCACGTGAATTCATCGCTTTCAACCATGTTCTCGTAACCTGGCCAGGCGTTGTTGACGAGAACGTCGATCTTACCGTGCCGGTCCAAAACGTCGGCAATGACAGCTTCGGTTTGGCGGTCCACGGCATGATCGCAATAATGTATGCTCAATCGACCGGGCGAGCTCTCCGCTTCCTCGCGGAGGCCCTCAAGCGAGCCAGATCCTTGCGGATGCACCAATGCCTCTGCTTCAGTCCGAGTTCGCCCGGTGACATGTACGGTGGCTCCTGCCTCGAGAAGTGCCAAAGCCACGCCGCGACCAATCCCTCGGCTTGCGCCTGTCACAAGAAAGACTTCGCCCTCTAGGCCCATATCATTTCTCCTTGTTCCGTCTGGAACGTATAGAGAACGAGCGAGAGTCGCAAGCGCGTGGCTTGTGCACGAAAAGATCAAGTTCTGTTACGCGACGGGCGATGCCCGCGGGCATGAGGCTTCGAGGACGGAGCCCGCCTCATAGACTACATAACCGTCGTCTTCGAGGAACGTCGACCGCGACGAAGCGAATGAGCGCTTCATCCTCCACTACCAGGACTGCTTTCTGCATGAAGCCACCTCTCCTACCTATGCATCGGACTGATTCAGCGGCAAGGAAAGTCAACGACGGATAGATAAGAAAATGCTAAATAAAGCAGTGGACGCCCACGATGTTTTGATTGACGGCCACTCCGCACGGATCTTATTCGGACTTCAGTCGGAAGTGACAGGCACGGTCGTTTTCGATACTCTTGCGCTACCCCAGAAGGAGAAATATGCCTACGATCCTCATCCTTGAAGACGAACCGTTTATCGCGCTCGATATCGAGACGGTTCTGGAGGAATGTGGCCAGCGCAGCTTCGTAACGCTCTCGACCGGTTCAGACGCCGTTTCCTGGCTGAAGGAGAACTCGCCGTCTGCGGCAATCGTCGACCCTCGCCTCTCGGACGGGGTCTGCTCTGCCGTCGCGCGGCATCTCGTCAATTGCGACATTCCGTTCATTGTCTATTCGGGCGAGACCGAATCCGTTTCCGAGCTGGAACCCGCGTTCGCAGAAGGTCATGTTCTGATGAAGCCGACCTCGCCTGAGCAGCTTGTGGAAGCCGTCGAGACAGCCTTGTGCGGGGCCGACCGTCGGCTTAAGTCCGGGACCTGACGACACGCCACCTCTGGACGCTGGAACGCGAAGGCCGGTCGACCCGCAGCGGTGTCGACACGGTCGAGGAAATCTTATCGATCATTGTGGCCGACGACGTTCCCGGTGCCATGCCTGCCGATTGGGTTGTTTCGTTCATGCGGATCGATGCCGATCAGGACGGATCGGCAGCCCACGAATCTCACTGTCCGCCGGCCGCCGCATTCCGGACACGATCAGAATTTCAACCGGGGGCCAACGATCCCGCACAGCTGCGGCAAGCTTGAGCCCGTCCATCGAGCCGGGCATGTCAATATCCGTCCAGAGCACAGCGATGTCTGGATCGGTCTCGAGAAGGACGATCGCCTCATCCGCGTTGTGCGCAGTGCCTCGAATCCGGCGTCCTCGACGAGGTCCACTGCTGCCATCAGGAGAACGGGTTCGTCTTCAACGACAAGTATTTTCAAGGCCATCCTTCAATTCCGCAATTCCGATTTCGACTTTAACTTGCAGGTCCGGCTGGAGTTCCGGGCGATCAGAATTTTGGCGAGCTATACCTCTAATTTCTTCGCAGAGGACGAAGGGATGTCGCTATCCTGGGAGGCCCTTCGACGGCCTGCTGGAGCGCACCAGTTAACTGCGTCTGGTTGAACGGCTTGGGCAGGCGGAGAACATCTGGATCGGCACCCTGAGGCAGTTCGGCGTAGCCTGTCGCGAGAATGACCGGGATGTGTGGATACTGCTGCCTTATCTTGGAGACGAGTTCCGACCCCGTCATGCCTGGCATGGCGTGATCGGTGACGACGACGTCCGGGACGAAACCGTCTTCAAGATACTGGAGGGCTTCTACTCCCGAGGCCGCTTGCGCCGTTTTGTGGCCGAGGTCCTCGAGCATGAGCACGGTGTTCATGAGGACCAGTACGTCGTCATCGACGGCAAGTACGCTGAGTGACTCTGCAGCAGTTTCAAGCACCGGCTCCGTTGGCGGCGATACTACGGCCCCATCGTCCTGCATTTCGGCTGCCGGCAGCCAGAGTTCGGCCGTGGTACCCTCGCCTTTCCGAGACCGGAGAACCAGCTTGCCACCGGTCTGCGCCATAAGTCCCTGCACCATTGGAAGGCCGAGGCCCGTCCCCTTTCCGACGCCTTTGGTCGTGAAGAACGGCTCCAGAGCGCTGGCAAGGGTTTTTTCGTCCATACCCTCGCCTTCGTCTTTCACAGAAAGGCGAACGTAATCTCCTGGTGCGAGATCGTCGGGGGTCTTCTGCGTCGAGATGGACGCACGCTCTCCAGAAATTGTTATCGTGCCGCCTCCGGACATGGCATCGCGAGCGTTGACGCACAAGTTCAGCAGTGCGCTTTCAAACTGGTTGGGGTCTGACTTTACCTTCGGGAGCGAGAGCGGGAACTGGGTCTGGATGACCGTCTCAGGTCCGACCGCGCGCTGAAGAAGATCGGCCATGCCTCTTACAAGATCATTGACGTCAACGGCTTCGAAGGACAGTTCCTGCGTCCTGGAGAACGCGAGGAGGCGCTGGGTGAGCGCCGCGCCTCGCAGCGCGCCCTGAAGTGCGTTGTCGAGTAGACTGACGACGTCCTTCCCCTTTATTGCGCGTTTGCGGGCCATCTCGAGGCTTGCGATCACGACGGTCAGCAGGTTGTTGAAGTCATGCGCCATGCCGCCTGTGAGCTGGCCGAGCGCTTCCATCTTCTGGGCTTGAATAAGCGCTTCCTGCGCCGCGCGCTTCTCGCTGACGTCGCGGGTCACCTTGGCGAAGCCGATATGCGTGCCGTCTTCGGCCCTGATCGGGTCAATGATGACGCTGGCCCAGAAGCGGGTGCCGTCCTTGCGGACACGCCAGCCCTCGTGCTCGAAGCGTCCCTCGGTCGATGCGATCTTCAGTGCCTGCGTCGGCAGGCCATCGGCGCGGTCCTCGTCGGTGTAGAAGCGGGAGAAGTGCTCGCCGATAATCTCCTCAGGAGTATAGCCCTTGATCCGCTGCGCGCCCTGGTTCCAGCTCGAGACTTTGCCTTCGGGGTCGAGCATATAGATAGCGTAGTCGGTTACGCCTTGCACGAGCAGCCTTAGCTGCTCCTGGCTCCGCCGCAGTTCGTCCTCCGCCTGCTTACGCTCCGTCAGATCGCGGGTGATCTTTGCAAATCCTATCAGGGTGCCGGTCCCGTCCCGGATCGCATCGATAATCACATGCGCCCAAAAGTGTTCGCCATCCTTGCGGACGCGCCAGCCTTCGTTCTCGAACTTGCCTTCCTTTGTGGCGGTGTCGAGCGCGCGCTGCGGCAGACCCCGCTTGCGGTCTTCTTCGGTGTAAAAGCGGGAGAAATGGGCTCCGAGGATCTCGTCCTTGCCATAGCCCTTGAACCGCTGCGCGCCCGCATTCCAACTACTGACATAGCCGTTGGCATCCAGCATGTAGATCGCGTAGTCGGTGATCCCATCGACGAGAATGCGGTAACGGTCGTCCACCACGGTGTCGGTGGTCGCTTCAGGCAGCATGCTTATTCCAAATCAGTTCGAGTAAAACCGGGATATAGCACCCCTCGCGACTTTTCCATCAATCTTTACCGAAACTATACGCATCAGACACTCCTCCGCGCTAGTTCCGTCGACTAGCGACTAGTGCGTCAAGAGTTTAACGGCTCATCGTCTTGCAACGATCATCTTTGCCTGCCCATGGTCCATTTTGCAATTTGGGACAGCCGCTCGAGTTCGACGTCCATCAGCGTTCGGACTTCTTCCGGAGACTCATCAACAAAAGTTGGCCCAGCGTTCTCTCTAAGCAAGAATAATTCCGTCTGATGTTTGTCGTCATCGAACCGCATCTGGATAACAGCGTCCATATTGATCCAGCGCGTTATCGTGCCGTCGGTCAACTTCACGAACATCCCATCCTCCAAGGTGGCGGCCCCCGAGTCGAAGCAAAATTTAGCGCTGGCTCCAAACATGTCCAGCAAGCGGGCAACGCGCCCGCACAGCAGCTTTACTCGCCGGGGATCAAAGAGGAGCCCCGCCAAGCGGGGCAAGTGAGGGCTGGAGAGTACGGACCGCACAGGAAGATAGGGAAGCGGACCGCCCCACGATGGGGCGCCTGTGCGATCCTTGTGGCCTAACAGTAGATAGCCCGGAAAAGTTCCCTGCGGTCTGGACAAATTAATGGCTCCAAGGCCGGCAGGAGAGGAACGGATCGCGAAGATTGCAAGGGGGTGTTGCTGGAGACAGGAGACTCCTCTTCGCGATCCATTCCGAGCCAAGTAACACGTTCGTGTGACAATAGTTCCGGTACAATTCTGGCTAGTAATAGTATTGCCGGCTGACAATGCCAAAAAAAGACCCCGCTTGCAAGCGGGGCTAAATGTTGCGGTGGGTCTCACATCGAAGTGTCGAGTGGCTGTGGTATGACAAATCTCAGCCGGCCCATAGATTTACACACAACGTCTATTGTTCCGCGTCGACAGAATTTTTAAATGGCTTATCCCGTTCGGACAGGTATACACTTCCAATAGGATAATAGAGGAGAGCGGAATTCCATTCCAAGGTCGAGGGAAAAGCAGTCCAGAGGCTGAAAGTGGGCGCGTGGCTCAATAGCTTTGAAGCAGGTCAGATTCGCCAAGGTATGTCGCGTCAGACCGCAACGGTGGTCGCTTGGTCCACAGATGTTTCCGGAGTTCGGGAGCAGACACTACCAGCGGAGGGGTGGCATTCGGCCCCACGCTGACTCTCGTTAATTCTGTTCAGGTCCGGAGATATTGTAGTCACGCGCGATGGTGGACGTAGCGGTTAACCACTCGGACGCGGGTGCGTGGCTGATGAAAATCGAAGGCGGCCCGGTCTACAAAAAGCTCTTTCTACACGCCACAACAAAGGATCATCCGTTGCGGATCATCCGTTTGCGACACCTCAAAGGAGAGGCAACCCGGTTCCGCTCAGGTCAGGCGAAGGTGATTGGGGGAGATGGCGCTTGACGATTCGACATTCTCCATCGATGCGCAGCGTAGGAAGCCTGAGAGCCTCACCGGGCCTGTTCTGTTATCCATACTGCATCTCCAATTAAAGGGTTCGAGGCATTGCAGTTCGGATGTCTTCCGTCGGCCGGTCGGTCTCGTCGATCGTCGAGACGTCACTCGAATAGATCGGCGCCCTATATTGGACAGCGAGGGGCTTCAGGCCAATAGGAGGCGTCCTCTCCATTGGCGTAACGTCTCCTTGGCGAGCGAGATGTGATGCAGTTCGATCAACTTCTCGCGCGCCAGCGTCGGGCCAAAATCGAGATAGCGTTCGCGGATCAGGTCTAGCGCCGCATTGCGAAACTCCTCGCTGTGGCGCCGATTGCATGGCCGTGATCGCTTCTTCGAAACCAGCCCGGCAGCACCGGAACGGTCATAGGCCTGCAGCAGCCTGTGCACCTGACTTCGGCTGAGCCCAAGCAGCTCAGCGGCCTGGCCGACGCTAAGGCGCTGATCACGGATCTTCTCAATAACTTCGAGGCGATGCAATTCTTTCTGCGACATGGTGATCAAACAGGATATGACGACTCCGACCGCTCATGGTCTCGACCAGGCTGAAGGTCGTCATCCTTGCTCCCAACGTTGGCATTGACCAGCACGTCGAGAGGCGAGACTGTCGCATCTCTAACTGGCCCAACTGTCGCATTACTAAATAGCGGCTACAAACTCTTTTGGCATAAGCCGCTATTATGGAACTTAGTCGGCTTGCGCGGCATGTCAACGGATCGCTTCAAGTCGATACCGACCAGCCGGAGAAACCAAGCGAGCAACCGAGATTACATTCCGGTTTGAAGTGAGGCGCACGTGGATGGACAAACACGGCTTGGTCGGAAGGATCGCAAGGAGCGTCTGTTCCCATCCCTCTGGCGAAACCGCTTTTATGGAATATTCGTTTCTGGCACCCTGCGCCGCCTCTAGGAGATAAGAAGTAGGCGTTCGCTCGGTGAAATCCTGCGCGAGGTAGGCAGGAACGGCGCTTGGAAGTACGAAGCGATCTTCCAACTGCACCGGAACATTGTCTTTGTGATGCAGGATCACGGAATGAAAAACTGTGGAGCCGACCTCAACCCCGAGTTCATTGCCGATCTCGAAACTGGCTGGATTCTCAGCCAATGTGATAACATTGGCCGTATGAATTTCTCCACCCTGGCGAATATCTTCAGCAATATCGAGCATATCGAGGACCGCCGGGAAGCATTTTGGTTTGGCTACGAACGAACCGATTCCGGGTATCCGCCGCAGTACGCCTTCGCTTGCAAGTTCGTACAACGCGCGCTCAGCGGTGGTCTTGCTGACTCCATACGATACCACGAGTTGATTTTCGGACGGCACACGGTGGTGTGGCGGCCATTTTCCGGTACGGATGCACGCAAGAATAAATTGTTTAACGTCCTTGTAGGTTCGTAACCTTCCTGCCGGATTTGGACCGCTTATGCGGTTATCCTGCCCGCGCGGCGTTTCCACGGCTTACCGTCCCTTGAACTGCGGCCGTTCCTTTGCGGCAAAGGCACGCATCCCCTCCGCCCGGTCGTCGCTTGCCGCAATCAATGCGGACAGCGAACGCTCGTAACGAATGCCAGCGGACAGCGGAGTCTCGAAACTTTCGAGAACAGCGGCCTTGGCCATGGTGACTGCGATGGGGGCAGCTTGAGCGATACGCTCGGCGATCGCGCAGGCTAGATCGGCCACCGTCTCGCCATCGACGGCGATGCTGCTGATCAGGCCGCAGGCCCTTGCCTCCTCCGCGTCGAGCTTTCGCCCCGCCAGGACCATCTCCATCGCCATGGACTTACCGACGGCGCGCACGAGGCGCTGGGTTCCGCCGGCGCCGGGTATGGTGCCGATTGCGGTTTCCGGAAGGCCGAGCACCGCCGTGCGATCGGCGACGACGATGTCGCAGATCAGCGCCAGCTCAAGACCGCCGCCAAGGGCATAGCTCGAGATCGCAGCGATGAGCGGCTTGGTGATGGCCGCCACCTCGTCCCATTTCTCGCTGAAGCCGCTGGTATAAAGCTCGATGGGAGTGGCGGCGGCTAGCGACCCGATATCGGCGCCGGCGGCAAAGCCGCGCTCGCTGCCGCTAATGACGATCGCCCGCACGGAGTGATCCGCCTGGCAGTCGCGCAGCGCATCGACAAGCCCGGTCAGCATCTCGAGGTTAAGCGCGTTTCGCTTGGCTGGCCGGTCGAGGATGACGCGCGCGAAGCCGCGTTGCTTCTCCGTTTTGACGAGAGATGATGTCATGGTTTGCGCCTTTCCGTCAGCAGGCGGACGGTATCGTCGCGGCGCGCGATTGCAGCCGCGATCTCTTCAGCCGTCCAGTCGTAAAAGCCGTGGCCGCTCTTCGTTCCGAAAGCACCTTCCTCACACAGCCGGCGAACCAGGGAGGGGATGCCTTCGCTGCGATCGAGCGCCGGCATCAGAATGCGCGACACTTTCTCGACCGTGTCGAGACCGGCCAGATCCATCAGCCGCAGCGGCCCTGCCGCAGACCACCGCGGCGCAAGCGTCGTTTCGACCGCCCGGTCGACATCCTCGATGGAGGCGGCGCCTACTTCGACGAGATGGAGCGCCTCGCGCAGGATCGCGTATTGCAGCCGATTGACGACGAAACCCGCTATATCGGTCTTCACCTCGATCACTTCCTTGCCGATATCGGCGCAGAGCGCGCGGGCGTGTTGGACGACCTCATCCGAGGTTTTCTCGCCGCGCACGATTTCGACAAGCGGCATGACAGCCGGCGGATTGAACCAGTGAATGCCGACAACCCGCTCCGGCCAGGCAAGCCCCGCCGCGATCAGGGTGATCGGAACGCTGGAAGTATTCGTTGTCAAAAGGCAATCGACCGGCGCCATGGCTTCGATCTCGCCGAAGACGCGCTGCTTCAGCGTAACGTCTTCCGCGAGATTCTCACTGACGATGCCGGCGCCGGCAACGCAATCCTCCATCGAGGTCGTGTACGTGACCGCCGCTTCGCCAGCGATGGCGACGATCCGGCTCCGCGCCTTGTCAAGCGTCTCCGAGCTGCGGGAATAGACGGCGACGGGATAGCCTTGTGCTGCAAACACGCCGGCGATGCCGGCACCCATCGTGCCCGCGCCGAGGACGGCGACCTTCGGCCCGGTGCGGGTCTTGTCGTTGATGTCCTGCGCCATGGTCAGATGACTCCCCGCAACCGGAGATTTTCGATATCGGGGCCGGCCAACCCCAACTCATCGCTCAAGACTGCATCAGTATGTTGACCCAAGGTCGGCGCGACATAATCCCCGCCCGAGGTAATGCCGCTGAAGCGAACCGGCTGCGGCATGACCTGGAATTCACCGGCATTGCGATGCTCCACGGTATGCAATAGCTGGCGGTGCTGCGCATGCGGCGTAGCGAGCGCCTGGGCGAGATTGTAGATCGGCGCGGCCGGGACACCCGCCTCATCGAGGAGCTGCGTCACCTCCTCCGTCGAGCGGGTACGCGTCCAAGCCTCGATGAGGGCTCGCAGCTCCTCCTGATGGCCCTGCCGATCCGGATCCGTCTTGAAGCGGGGATCCTCGGTCAGACTCGGATTGCCGAGCGCGCGCGCCAGTCGGGCAAAGAGCGCATCGTTGGCAACGGCGATGACAACATAGCCATCGATCGCCTGATAGGAATCCATCGGCGCACTGATCGGATGTGCGTTGCCGACGCGGCCGGGAGCGCCGCCCTTGCCGCCTGTGATCTGCGACAGCGAGACCATTTGCAGGGACATGATAGAATCGAGCATAGCGACATCGACATGCTGACCCTTGCCGGTCCGATCGCGCTGAAACAGCGCCGCAAGCGCGCCCCAGGAGCCGTAGATGCCGGCGACAACATCGCCGATCGCATCGCCCACGCGGGTCGGCGGCCCATCCGGCCAGCCGGTGACGGTCATGATGCCGCCCATTGCCTGGACGACATGATCGTAGGCGGCACGGTGGGCAAGTGGCCCGTCCTGGCCGAAGCCGGAAATACTGACATAGATCAGGCGCGGATTGAGTGCTTTTACGGCCTCGTAGTCGATGCCCAAACGCGCTGTGACGCCCGGCCGGAAATTTTCGACGAGAATATCGGCCTGCTTGATCAATCCGAGCAGCAGTTCGCGGCCCTCGTCCGATTTCAGATCGAGCGTGACGCTCTTCTTGCCGCGATTGACCAGCATGAAATAGCTGCTCTCGCCGCCAACATGCGGGGAGAAGGCGCGGGAATCGTCGCCATGATCGGGGATTTCGATCTTAGTCACCGTCGCGCCGAGATCGCCGAGCATGGCCGAGCACAGAGGCCCCGCAAGCACGCGCGCCAGATCCAGCACCTTTATTCCATCGAGCGGCCGTACGGCCTGCGTTGCTTCGGTCACGGAAGTCTCCAAGCTCTTAAACGTTGACTGCGAGGGCACGGTCGACGGCCCCGGCGATGGTGCCGTTGTCGATGAGGTCGCGAACGGCCTGTAGTTCTGGGTACATGGCGCGGTCGCCGTCGCGTGGCGGAACGACATGCCGGATCGCGTCATACGCCGCACCCGTACCCCTCCCCGGCCGCAAAGGCCGGTGAAATTCCAGCCCCTGGGCGGCACAGATGAGCTCGATCGTCAGGATATCGGCGAGATTGTCGGCCGCTGCACGCGCCTGCATTGCGGCGGAGACGCCCATGCTCACATGGTCCTCCTGGTTGGCGCAGGTGCTCACCGTGTGGACCGAAGCCGGCGCCGCAAGGCTGCGATTGTCGCCGGCAATGGCAGCGGCCGCATAAGGCGGGATCATGAACCCGGAATTGGCGCCGCTCGCGCCCATGAGGAAAGGTGGCAGCTCGCTGATATGGCCATTGGTCAGGCGGTCAGACCTTGCCTGCGACATGGTGCTCACATGGGCGATTGCGATCGCCAGCACATCCAGCGCCAGCGCCGTTGGCGCGCCATGGCCGTTGCCGCCGGGCAAAGGCACGAGCTCCTCGTCTTCGATGACGAAAACGGGGTTGTCAGTCACCGAATTGATCTCGATGGTCAGGACATCGCGGCAATAGGCGAGCGCATCGCGCACGCTGCCATGGACCTGCGGAATGCAGCGCAGGCTGAGCGCATCCTGAAGGCGATGATCGCGGTGCTTCGCCAGTACCTCGCTATCCGACAACAGGCTTCGCAGCCGGCTCGCCGTCTCGACCTGTCCAGGATGCGGCCGCATCCGCTGAAGGCGCTCGTCATAGCCGCGGCTGTTGCCTTTCAGCGCTTCCAGGCTCATGGCGCCGGCGACATCGGCAATCGCCACCAACTGCTCAGCCTGATGGACGGCGAGTGCGCCCATGCCGGTAATTTCATAGGTGCCGCTGATCAGCGCATGCCCTTCTCGCGGACCGGGCGCCTTGATGGCAATGCCGGCGCGGGCCATCGCCTCACGTCCCGAAAGCAGCTCGCCTTCGTACCAGGCGCGTCCCTCGCCGAAAATGACGAGACCGATATGCGAGGTGGCGATCAGATAGCCGACCGAACCTTTCGCAGGCGACCAGGGGATGACGCCGCGGTTGAGCATCTCGCTCATGGTCTCGACAAGCCCGGCGCTGACGCCGCTGCAGCCCTGCAAGAGCGCCTTGATCATCGTCGCCATGATGGCGCGCACGGCCGGCGGATCAAGCGGCGTGCCCATGCCGCTCGCGTGGCTGAGCAGCATATTGAGCTGCGCACGGGAAATATCCTCGGGCTCAAGCTTCACGGTGTAGAGGTCGCCGACTCCCGTCGTCAGGCCATATATCGGCCTGTTTGCCTCAATGGCTTGAAGCAGAAGAGTCTGAACTTTGCTCATGCCGTCTACTGCATCGGGGCAAAGGGTCACTTTTGCTCCGGCTGCGATGTCCGCGATATCCTTGATCGTGGTCGGCGACGCGCCGAGCCGAACGGTCGCGGAGTTCTGTGAACGTTTGCTGCTGTGTGGCATTCCGGTTTCCTTGGGCGGACGCCGGCTTTCCCCGTCCGGAGACAAGCGGCCTCTCTACTTCCCTCTGTCCAGGGACGGCGGCCGAACATGGCTCGGCCGCCGTGATATCGATTAATTCAGCTTGTTCTTCGCCAGCCAATCGCCGGCAACGGTGTCGAAGCTTTCCTGATTGGCGAGGCGGCCGTTCATCTCGATCAGGTCCTCGGTTGTGAGCGCGGCGGAGACGGCATTGAGCGTCGCGGTGACCTTGTCGCTGACCTTGCTAGTGGCGATTATCGGCAGGATGTTCTGCGCCGGGAACAGGTTCTTCGTATCCTTCAGCGCGACGAGCTTGCTCGCCTTCATCGCCGGATCGGTCGAGGTCATATCAGCGGCATGAACCTGACCATTGATCAGAGCCGAAAGGGTCAGCGGACCGGCCACGTCAAGGGTTTTGAAATCCTTGAATACCAGGCCATAGACGTCCTTCAGACCGACGACGCCTTCCTTGCGCGTCTTCCATTCCGGCGGACCGCCGAGGATGAATTCGCCGGCGACCGGCTTCAGATCCTCGATCGATGTCAGGGAGTATTTCTTGGCGGTTTCTTCGGTGACGGCAAGCACGTCCGAATCCTGGGCATCGGATGCGGTCAGCATCGACACGCCCTTCGGCAGCACCTTGCCGAGCGCCTCGACGACATCCTTCGGGGCATGCGCGGTGGCGCTCTTGTCGAGGTAGCTCAGCGTCGCGCCGGCATATTCGGGAAGAAGGTCGATCGAGCCGTCGAGCAGCGCCGGCATGTAGACTTCACGGCTGCCGATATTGAGCTTCGTGTCCACCTTCATGCCCTTGGCAGCGAGCGCCAGGGCATAAATCTTGGCAAGAAGCTGGCTTTCCGGGAAGTCCGCGGATCCGACGATGATCGTATCGGCATCCGAGCGTGGCGTGCTCGAGGACAAGGGGTCTTCAGCCCGCGCGAGCGGAGCGACCGTGAGAAGGGCAGAAATGGCAATAGCGCCGATTGCAAGCATGTTTCGCTTTATCATCATCGTTCTTCCTAGCTGTTCCGTTGTTTTTCGTTTGCAAGCTGGCGTCGGCTGGCGACGCCTTTCACAGTCCGGCGCGTCAAGCCGGGCGAGACTGCGATCCTGGATGCGAGGCCGAAGAACAGGTCGACGATCAGGGCGAGAACACCCACGAGAACGGCGCCAGAGGCCATCTGCATGTAGTCGTTTTGGGCGCGGCCATCGATGATGAGCCGGCCGAGGCCACCAAGCGAGACGTAGGCAGCGATTGTCGCTGTCGAAATCACCTGCAAGGCCGCACTGCGGAAGCCCGAAAAGATCAGCGGCAATGCACAGGGAAACTCGACGGTGAGCAGCAAGGCGAGTGGTCTGTATCCCATGCCTCTGGCCGCATCGACAGCCGCCGGATCCACCGAGGTGATTCCGGAATAGGCGCCCATCATGATCGGCGGCACCGCGATCAGCACCAGAACGGCGATACTCGGCACCAGATAGGCCAGGTCCGATTTGAAGTAAGGCCCGACGAGAATGACGAGCAGGACGATCAGGCCGAGGCTCGGCAAGGCGCGCGTGGCGTTCGCAAGGCCGGCGATCAGGAAAGTCCCCTTGCCGGTATGCCCGACATAGAGGCCGGCAGGCAGGCCGATGAGCGCCGCGATGAAAAGCGAGATGAAACTATATTGCAGGTGCTGGGCAAGAAGGTTCGGGATGCCCTCCGAGCCCTGCCATTGCGCTGGATTGAGAAACCATTCGATCATGAGCTCACACCTTTCTCGGCCGCCAGGGCGTCAGCCAGCGATTGAGCAGGATGACGAGACCGTCGAGGACGACGGCAAGCAACAGGCAGAGCACGATGCCGGCGATCAGCGGCGTGACGAACCGAAGCTGAAGACCTTGCGTGAACAGCAGCCCGAGCTGCGGTGTCCCAATCAAGGCAGCGACGGAAACGATGCTCACATTGGAGACGAGCGCCACGCGCAGACCGGCGGCGATAACGGGCACGGCAATCGGCAGCTCGACCATGAAGAACCGCTGCAAGGGCCGGTATCCCATGGCGGTGGCGGCCTGCAGCGTATCCGGGGGCACGGCGCCGAGGCCATCGCTGACGGTGCGGACAAGCAGGGCCAGTGAATAGACCGTCAGTGCCACAACCACGTTGAGCGGATCGAGGATTTTCGTGTGCAGCACCAGAGGCAGAAGAACGAAGAGCGCGAGCGACGGAATGGTGTAGAGCAGGCCCGCGACCCCGAGGATCGCCGACTTGAACAGCCCGCTCTTATGCGCCAGCCATCCAAGCGGCAGCGAAAGAATGAGAGCGGCGATGACGGGAATAACGGAAAGACCGACATGCCACCAGAACAGGTTGGCAATATTTCCGGACTCACGTAGCAGCCAGTCAAACCGCATGGTCCGCTCCCTTCACCGAAGCCGCCGGATCTTCCGATCCATCCAGCAGCGCAACCAGATCCGCAACCCCGATGGAGCCCATCAGCTGGCCCTTGTCGTCGACGACGACACCGCGGCGGCTGGGCGAGCTCAAAGCCGCGTCGAGAAGCTGTCGTAGCGAGCCGTCAGCCGAAGCGAGCGTGCCACTGAGATTGAGGTCGCCCATCCGGACTGGTCCCTGCAGGCTTGCCGGTTCCGTCCAGCCAAGCGGCTCTCCGCGCTCGTTGGTGACAAGCAGCCATCGATCCTTGGTAGCACCTCGCGCTGCTTCCGGCGTATCGCCGAGGCGCACGGTCGGCTCGGTCTTGACAGCCAGTCGTCCATGGGCGCCGACGAAACCCAGGAAACGATAGCCTCGGTCGCGGCCGACGAAATTGGCGACGAAGGCATCGGCCGGTTTCGTCAGCAGCTCCTGCGGCGTCGCGATCTGCGCGAGCTCGCCGCCGACGCGCAGGACGGCGACCTGGTCGCCGAGCTTCAGCGCCTCGTCGATATCATGGGTGACCATGATGATGGTCTTGCCCATTTCTCGCTGAAGACGCAGGAACTCGTCCTGAAGCTGTGTGCGGACGATGGGATCGACCGCGCTGAAGGGCTCGTCCATCAGCATGAACTTGGGATTGGAGGCGAGCGCGCGCGCCACGCCGACGCGCTGCTGCTGGCCGCCCGAAAGCTGCCAGGGATAACGGTCCGCAAAGCTTTCCGAGAGACCGACACGCTCGAGCAGCTCCAGCGCGATCGCGCGGGCCTGCTTCTTCGGCGTGCCGTTCAGGCGGGCGGTCGTCGCAACATTGTCGATGATCGTCCGGTGCGGGAAGAGGCCGGCATGCTGGATGACATAGCCGATCCGACGCCGAAGCACCGCTTCGTCCATCCGCGATGTCGGTTCGTCGCCCAGCCGGATCGTACCGGAGCTCGGAGCCACGAGGCGATTGATCATGCGAAGCGATGTGGTCTTGCCACATCCGGACGGCCCGACAAGCACCGTCAATTTACCGGTCGGCGCCGTGAACGACAGTTCGTTCACCGCCACAACATCGCCGTGATAGCGCTTCGTCACATTTTCGAAAGTGATCAACCTGGCTCACCATACCTATATGTACTTGTATATATAGGTTACATAAAAGTGAGGGGCACGCAACCGGGCAAGGCCAGTTTTTAGCCTTTGTGGTGCATTGCACATAAAATGTGCGATTGGAGGATGGTGGCGCTTAAAGACGCGCCACAAGCTGCATCAAATGCGCTACCACGGACGCCAGGTTTCCCCCGGTCGATGCGCCAATGCTGGGATGTGGATGGCCAGCAGCGCTCGTTCCAAGATCAAAGCTGCCGCCTTCGCGCCGGTCATCAGCGGCTATCTTGAGTGATGAAAGTATGGCGGGTCCCGGGATGGATGAACCGTGTGAATGTTGTGACATCATCACCGACCCAAGTCTTTCTCGTGACAACAAGGCAAGGATCACTCTCGTTCAGTTCGAGAAGTTGTGCTTCTCTGGCAGTTGGAAGGACGGCCTGGATCTCGTTCTCGGTGCGCGTTGGAAGCGCGATCGACTGGAGATAATCTGTCGTGGAATAACTGGTGAAGTTCTGGTTGAGATAGCCGGGAGCGAAGCCAGGAGACACAAATCGGTCTTCTAGTTGCACCGGGCTGCCGTTTGCGCAGTAGACGATAAGCGAGTGGAAGATGGGAACCCGAGCTCTTGTTCCCATTCGCTGAGCAACGTCGGGCGGGACACTTGTCTGCTCGACGGCGTGCACGCGAATCGATAGAACTTCTCCGCGGTTTCGTATGTCGTCCGCAATGTTGTGCAACAACACGAAAGTAGACGAAGCTCGGGGCGGAGCAACAAACGTTCCAACGCCGGCAATCCTCTGCAGCACACCGCTCACGGTCAACTCACGCAGCGCGCGATGGGCGGTCAATCGAGATGATCCCAACTCGGCGGCAAGCTGGTTTTCGCTTGGTATTTTCGCGCCGGGCCGGAATGTGCCATCCGCGATTCGGTTTAGCACATGGAGTTTGATTTGTTCGTATAAAGGCTGCGGCTGCGAGAGCATGCAATCTCCATGTAAAAATTCAAGGCGAGCGCTTACGCCAGCGAGTTCTTTTCTTTTTCGCTGACAATGCAACCTTATAGCACGTGAACTTGTATAGGCGATGGCTCTTGGAGAACGACCCAAGGCCGACCGCCCCTGGTGATGTCAGATTAACTTTCCTTGAAGGCGTTCGCTATTAGCTGGCCGCCATGAACCTGAAACCGGTCAACTACAAACGGCATCGCTTTCACCCGACAGATCAAAAGGCTGTTGGGCGAAGAGGTGCACGACCTCCCCTCCCCGCTGGATCCGACCATTGATCGCCATCATGCTCGATCCCAACACGACGCGCCGACGGCGCTCGAATAACATGGGCCAGACGACGACATTTGAATGGCCGCTGTCGTCTTCAAGAGGTAAGGCGGCCATTTGAAGACGGTATCCGCGCTCACATCGAAGTGCTGAAGGAAATAATCGAGGACGCTAAGGCCTCCGGACAAGGTAGTAGCAGGGCCATGGCGATACTTTCTCTCATGGTAGGCCCCGTCACGCTGTCGCGGATCGCAGAGGATGAGACTTTGTCGAAAGGCATTCTCAGTGCCGCGGCAGCAGAAATCCGGCGGATAGCTCGGGGCGACGGTGCCGCCTGAATGCCAAGGCGGGTTCAACGAGTAGGCGTGGCGTTGCCAGAGTGACGACTTCGTGGTCGATGGATCTGCTGACGATGCGGATGAGCGCGAGGTGCCCTAAGCAAGCTGTCATCGCGCGGTCGTCCAGACCGGGCTGAGGAATTCGATCTTGCAGCGTCAGTATTGCAGGGTGCTCAGATGCGAGCTAGACCGATCATATGCATGGTATTAGGCTGGAAAGAGCCCCGCGGCCACCGTGCAGGATACGATAACGAGCCAGATGGACGCCGCCCGCTGAAGTATCATTAGGCGCCTCTGGGTTCGCGCACCGACCTGCGTCAAGCTGCCGATCAAACCCCAAATCGCGGCAACGATGCTTGCCAGCGCGACAAAAATCCCTAGCTTTGGCAGCAAGTCCGGCGCGGTCGGCGAAGGTAGAAGAACAAGTCCGAAGACGAGGGCCTTGGGGTTAAGCGTCGTCGTCACATATATGCGTCCCGCGGTCACGCTGCGGTCCGTGATATCTTTGTTTTCCGCCACCCAAAGCTTTGTTGCGAGATACATAACCCAAATCGCCGCTGCGGCCTTCAAAATCAGGGCGGTTTCCGGCCAACGGCTGATCAGCGCTCCCCCAAGCCACGTTAGGGGCACGATCATAGTGAGGTAACCGAGCAGTTCGGCAGGGAGTAGTTTCGGAACGAGCCAAAAACTGTTGCGTGCCGATGCCAACCCCATCAGCGTATTGGTCGGCCCGGGGCTCAAGAGGAGAATGAACACCGCCGAGATAAATGCTGGATAGCTCATTGCAGGTCGTCTGTAGTGGTAGGGTCTTCAGTCAATTTCGATGGGGGTACAGGCAGGTGCTTGCCCTTGGCTTCTCTCAGGTCCAACTATCTGTCTCGTCGTTGTGAGGAATGCTCGACTGGCTTCCCGGACGCGAGCAGGCAATCGCAGCCGCCTTTGCGGCTCGTCGCATTGCCGCGTCGAGCGAGAGGCCTCGATCCAGAGCTGACGCGAGGACGCCTACAAAACAGTCGCCAGCTGCAGTCGTATCCACGACATCAACGCGCAGCGCCGGAACCCTTGCGTTCTCGCCGTTGATAAACGCTTCTGCTCCCTCTCCTCCCATTGTGCGTAGGACACCGGTGTTGAGAACATCAGACAAGGATCTCGCGCTCGGCTCGCAACCAAGCCAACCGGCAAGGGCTTCGGCCTCGTCTTCGTTCACGATTACGATATCGACGAGAGAGAGAAGGTCGCGATCCAGCCGGTAGGCCGGCGCGAGGTTGAGAATCGATTTTGCGGGATGGTTGGAAACCCGTCTGACTAGATTTTCGATCTGGGTAGCGTCGTTTTCCATCTGCATCAGGACGTAACCTGCATTTCCAAGCAGCTCATCTTCAACACCATCAGACTGCGCGACGAGGTTGGCGCCGGCTGCAACCGCAATCATGTTGCGGCCATTGGCATCGATCATTATCGCGGCGGAGCCAGTGGGTTCGCTCGATCGAACCACGCGGCTGATATCGACCTCGCCCTCCAAATTCTGAAGGGCGATGGGGGCCATGGCGTCGTCACCCACCGCCCCCGTCATGATGACTTTTGCGCCATCCCGCGCAGCCGCCAACGCTTGGTTGGCTCCCTTCCCTCCGGCCTCGGTTCGCGATCCGCGGGCTAAGACGGTCTGACCCGCCTGAGGTATTTCGTCGACCAGGTAGATGAGGTCAACATTGATTGATCCAAACGTGACGATCATAGGGTACCAATCCTCAGCTTACTTTTGGACGGCTGCGCGAAAACGTTCGGTTCCCTGATGACCCGCCCTGTCAATGGGATCGTCGTCGGTCATCTGAATATCATCACCGGAACTCCATAATCAACACTCTCCTGAAATTGTTTTTTACTTTAGAATCGATTTCTATTTTCAGCAAGCGTGGTGAGGATTGGAGCCCTATAGCGAACGTTCCCTGTCTGCCGACGACCCGATCTAGAATTTGTGGAAGCCTATTCCAAAATGGAAACAAACCTTATAGGCTGCATAAAAAAGGAGATCTCAAGTTTGACTGTCGCAGCCGTATCACGGTGCTTGACCCTTTTGGAGGTGCTGGCTGGAGAAGCAGGATCCGTCGAGTTATCCGACCTAGCTGGACGTCTTGATATGCCAGCGAGTGCAGTGCATCGCCTTTTGACTACGCTGATTAGCCACGGTTGGGTCACCCAAGACGCTGCGAGCCAAAACTATGCCCTTTCTCTTCGATTGAGCGCCTTGGCGTTCCGGAACCTTGATGCTCGGAATGTCCCCGACGTGGTCCAATCTGTTCTGAATCGGCTGGCCGCGGAAACGAAAGAATATTGCCGTCTCGCAATCCTGGAAAATGAGGATCTGATATGGGTGGCACGGGCACAAGGTGCGACAGCCGGCCTCCGATATGATCCGGACATGGGACAAGAAATTGTTCTTCACGCAACGGCGAATGGAAAGGCGTGGCTTTCCACTCTGCCCGAAGAACGCGCGTTGGAGATCGTCTATTCTCGCGGTTTCACGGCAAAACGAACGCTTGGTCCCAATTCTGCTCGATCAATTGATGAACTCAGAGTCCGACTGAATGAAACCCGGGAGCGGGGCTTTGCAACCTCTGTCGAAGAGGGTGAAGCTGGCACCGCAGCGGTTGCGGTTCCCTTTCGAACGAGTTCTGACGCTGAAGCACCGGTCGCTGGAACGATCTCCGTTGCGGGACCTCTTATGCGCATAACCGAAGATCGTTGGCCCGACCTCGTCCGTTCTCTCAATAAGGCAGCGGCAGAACTGAGCGATATCTGGCCTCTGCGAGTTCGTCAGCGAACCCTGACGCCACTGATCGTCGCCACCGGCGCAGTCCGGTAGCTGGCGTCTACAGTTTTACTTTGAAGTACAATCACGGCTGGCGTGAATCGCTGCAAAGGATCGCCGAGCTCTGGCATTGCAGACATCATCATATGCCATCACGCAGGAGGCTCTGCGCCTCCCGCGCCCTCGCTAGGGCCGTTTTGTCCACCGGGGGTCGGCTGCGAGGCAAGCTGTTTGGGAGTACATTCCCGTTTAACCTCTGGTCTCTGCCGATATTCACTCTCCGCCTCCAATTATATTGCGGTTCCCGATGTTCTGCACCCGAGACGCACTCAACCCAATTTTTCACTGGATTTGAAAGACTGTTTCGTTTTAGAAATCATTTCCAATTAAGTCTGCAAGTAGAGAGGATTTGCGATGAGCGTAAAGCGATGGGAGGACGACGCAACTCTTTGGCACGGTCCGGATTATGGCTCGGAGGCTTTGAAATACCACCCAGACGTCAAATCCGCCGCAGTCGCAGGCCGGATCATCACCTGTGTCGAGATCGTCGATTGGAGCGGTACGGGTACGAAGGATATGCTGATTTCTGCGTGGGACGCATGCTATGACGGTCGCGTCTTCCTGCGTCGCCAGATCGGCACCAATCCTGACGGCACACCCATTCTGGGTGAAGAAGAGCTTGTCGAAGGCGTCCGCGGCTACGTGACGGCCGTCAAGGATGGGGATATCTTCCATCTTGTCTCCGCGTCGCGGCTGCGCAGGCAGATTTATGTGTTTCCCAACGTTGGTAAAAAAGGCGCGCCTGAATTTGGCGATCCCGTCCGCCTCGACCTCAATGCCGACTGGGTTAAGGGTAACGAATATTTCCACATGGCCCGGTTCCACGATATCGATGGTGACGGAGTGCCGGAACTGATTGTCGGTAGCGACTACTGGAATGACTACTGGCCGAACGGTCTCGAATGGAACGACGAAGGTTATCGCGGTTATGACGACGCGGGCCGTTGGCTCGGCGGTCCGCTGCGTGGCTTCCTCTATGCATTCAAGAACAAAGGTTCACTCGCAGCTCCCGTGCTGGAAAAAGGTCATGCACTCATTGCCGGCGAAACGCCACTTGAGGTCTATGGGCAGCTGGCGCCTGCATTCGGCAAGTTCGGGACTAAGCAGCAACACGTCATCGCAGGCGAGTTCTGGAATATCCTGCATATTGCCCGACAGCGCGAAGACGGAACCTTCGAGCCGACCAGTCTTATCCGCGATGTCGACGACAAGGTTCTGGAACTTCAACAGTGCATCCACCTCCCCTGCGTCGTCGATTGGGATGGCGACGGTCGCGAAGATATCGTTTACGGCGCCGAGGATGGCTACATCAGCTTCCTCAAGAACGTCGGAGATGGCGAAGACGGACTTCCACGTTTCGAGCAGCGCGGCCGCATCGAGACCACGAAGCCATTGATTCACGCGGGTATCCTGCCAAGCCCCGCAGCCTATGACTTCAGCGGTGACGGCCACTACGATCTTGTCGTCGGAAACAGCACAGGCGAACTTCTCTTCTACCAGAGCCGGGAAAAGGACGGGATCATTTATCTCGACAAGGAAGTCATGCTGAAGGGCGGCGACGCTCCGATCCGGCTTGCAGCCGGATTGACGGGCTCTATCCAGGGACCGTCGGAAAAGATGTTCGGCTATTCCTGCCCGACCCTTGCCGATTGGACCGGCAATGGCAGCATGGACATATTGGTCAGCGACGTCACGGGCCGTCACCGGCTATTCCGCAACACCGGCGAAAAGGTCCTGCCGCCACGCTTCGGCGAGGAGGAGTTCCTAACCTTCAAGGGCAAGCTGTTGAAGACGGTCTGGCGGGTTCGGCCGGCAGTCGTCGACTGGCTCAAGGACAACGACCTCCATTATGTTGCATTGGATGAGGACGGAGTCCTCAGCGACTGGAGGAAGGCGTCCGACACGGAACTCGTCGACAAACGTTTCCTACGTTGGGAAGACGGCGAAGCTATTCGCTTTACGGTCGATGTCGGCGGCGGGCGCGGGCGCATAAAGCTGTGCTTCTGCGATTGGGAAGGCACAGGTCGCACGGACCTTATTTTTGGTACCCATGCCCGCGCCTGCGTACCACCGGATCCAACGACCGGCGCGCCACGCAATACAACGAAGCAGGCGGGCCTCTTCTACTCCCGCAATGTCGGAACACCAGAAGAGCCGCGGTTTGCCTTGCCAATCCCCATCAAGCACCGCGACGAGACCATTCAGATGGCGATGCATGTCGCCTCCCCGGAAGTCGTCGATTGGGCCGGCCGTGGGAATCTTGATATCATTGTCGGGATCGAGGACGGCAGCATCGTCTGGCTCAAACGCGAGGAACTGTCGTGGTGAGTAGTGTCAACATTCGAGGCACAACCAGGCTGGTCGGCATCATCGGCGACCCGATCGCCCAAGCCAAGTCGCCGGCGGCGGTCAATCCGCTCTTTGCGGCGCGCGGAGCAGATATCGTATCTGTCCCGCTCCATGTACCCGCAAAGGACCTGACTACCATCTGGGCCGGTCTGAAGGCGATGCCGAACCTCGTGGGGTTCGGCATCACCCTACCTCATAAACAGACAGCGATCGATCTTTGCGACAGTCTCGACCCGGTGGCTACCCGGGTCGGCGCCGTCAATTTCGTCCGGCGTGAACGCGACGGCAGCTTTCGAGGCTACCAGTTCGATGGCAAAGGCTTTGTGCGTGGCCTCCAATCCAAGGGGATCGCGATTGAGGGTCGCGACGCGCTCATCGTCGGAGCCGGTGGTGCTTCGGTCGCTATAGCGTTCGCACTCGTCGAGGCAGGTGCCAACAGTATCACAGTGTCGAATCGTACCTTTGACAAAGCCGAAGCGCTGGCGGAGACGGTGAATGCTGACTTTGGTAGGAAGGTTGCCAAGGCAGGCAAACCCGAGCCGGCAGCAGGCCAGCTCGTCGTCAACGCCACATCGCTCGGTCTTCAGGATACAGACGCGCTCCCGCTTAATCCGGATCTCCTGCAGCCCGGAATGACCTTCGCCGAAGTCATTGCCCAACCCGAGACCACCAGACTTCTCGCACTGGCTGCAGCAAAGGGTGTCGAAACCCATTCCGGCATGCACATGATCACCGGACAAGCCGACCTCACCGTCGACCATATCTGTGAGCTTTGGGCCTAGCTGCCGGCATACCCTACCCGTCAGCATGCCGTTCTCGCGGGCCATCCGGCCTCGCAGGAAATCTCGCATTATCTCACCCGCCGCCCCTCAAACTCAACGACTGGGACGTCGGAGCCAAGGCCGCGACTCTGGCACACGGTCCTCAAAGCCAGCGTTTCGATGAAAGCACCTGGGCTTCGGAACAACGTCGCCAACTATGCGGCCAGTTTGCCTCTCTGCCGCCAGCTCGTTTCTAATCCATTGCAGTGGTGACGGGCATTCCGGTTTCTGCGGATTCGTGGATTGCTAGAGTTGCCGTGAGCGTGCGCAGACCATCTTCACCATCGATCAGTGGCGCTTCTTCACGTCGGATAACGCGGCAGAAATGCTCTAGTTGAGCGATATAAGCCTCGTTCTGCTGAATAACGCGCGATTCACGGGAGATCGGCGATAGCCAGCCTGGTTTTTCCTGGTCGACGTATCGCCAGATAAAAAGGTCTGGAAATTCGAGTGAGCCTTTTGATCCTAGAAAACGAAAAGCATTTTCCCGGCCCTGGTAAATCGCCGGGTTTTCCCCTGTGGCTGAATCCCACGACCAAGGCGCAGGAGTAGCATCGGAGGCAGTAATCGTTCCAACTGCGCCGCTATTGAACTTAAACATGGCGACCACAGTGTCCTCGACCGAATTTCCCCGCCCCTCGCTGGTGACGATCGCAGAGACTGTTTCAATCTCCCCGCAGAGATGTCGAAGCAGGTCGATTTCATGGATCAGATTAATCAGGACGGGGCCTGCGCCTTTTTCCTTCCGCCAGGACACGTCGAAGTAATCGTCTGGCTTTTTGACAGCCCAGAGCACGTTTACCGCGAGCAATCGACCGATGTCACCTTCGATCAGCAGCCTTCGTGCCTCCTTTACCGCTGAGTTATGGCGCCGATGATGCCCGATCAGGATTGGGGTATTCTTTCGCTTCGCAAGGTCAACCAACATCCGAGCGTTAGCGACCGTGTCGGCTATAGGCTTTTCAATCAGAACCGCAACGCCCCGCTCGAGCGCATTCCCGGCTGTCTCAAGATGGAGTTGCGTCGGCGTTGCAATGATCACACCGTCGGGCTTGACGCGATCAAGCAGCTCGTCAACTGACGCAAAGCAGGGGACACTAAGTTCAGCCCCGACTTTCGCAGCAACTGGTCCAGGATCGCTCACGCCGACCAGTTCGCAGCTGGAGTATGAGCCGCAATATTTCGCATGACGATACCCGATCCAACCCACCCCGATCACGCCGATCCGCGGCTTGTCTACACGCTTGTTCATTTCCAGGATGCCTTCCACCGTTGAATGAAGGTTTGTGGGCAGCCTGAAGCGCCGCGGCTGACTATCCAGCACGAGACGAGAGTCATCGCGCCGCCGGACAACTGTTAAGCACCGAACTAGGTATTAGGATCGACCTGTTCAGGGGCTCCCCCGTTTGCCGCCGAACGGTACCCCGCTTCGATGACGGCCAGTGCGCGTTCCGCTTCGAGCAGGCCTGCAACGGGAGGGCGACCATTTGCGAGATCCGCCCAGCTGCGGCGAAGGAAAACCGGGTAATACTCGTCCGTATTGTATTCGATAGTCGTCGAGCTAGCCTTCTCGGTTTCACGCGACTTCGCATAGAACTGGTCAGCGTAACCGCGAATGTAAATTTGACGATGCGAGATCGAGAACGCAAAATCTCGCTGATCCTCGGCTGTGGAGGGATACAAATAGCCAGTCTCGACTACGCTGATCTGTCCTGAACCATTGCGGCAGGTGAACACAGCCTGTTCGTCGACAGTTACATCAGGTCGGTAAATCTGGACTTGGCCTGAGACATGAGTGATCGGGGATTGCGTCAAGTTTGCAATCATGTCGATGAAGTGAACGCCAACGTTCAGCATCGACCCACCTCCCGCGAGCGCCTTGTCAAGCATCCAACCGCATCCGTTTCGCTCATAACGAGCCACCGACCCTACAATAAACCTGAAGGAGAGATGCTGGAATCCTTCCGGCGTGAATCCTGCAGCCGGCGAGAGGCGATCGCCCAGGTCGCTCACGCGCATAATGAGAGGCACGCTTACAAAGACGCCATGTTTCTCAGAAAGTTTGCGGATATGACGAACTTCCTCGAGATTTGCCCCGCATGGCTTCTCTATGAGGAAGGGCTTGCCTTTGGCGATCAGCAGCTCAGCGAGTTCAGCCATGTCGGAATGACGGCTAAATACGAGCGCGAAGTCGAAGTCCTGACTGATGAGCTCATCATTGGAACCATAAAGCTTGCAGTTGAGCAGATCGGAAAAACGATCCCCAGCAAATGAAGCGCTGTCCGAAATGCCGATTACCTCGATACCCGGATCCTTCAGCGCAGGAATGTAGAGCGGAAAATGCCAGTGGCTGACGTCGAATACTGCAATCTTCATCTCGACTCCGTTTATTGCGGGTTTATCAAGGTGAGGAGCCATGATTAAACAGATCAAGTGCGTTGGCCGGTGAAATCCAGCGATGCGCGAATTGATGTTCTAACCGCCGTTCACCCGGCTCCTTGTGAAACGCCTCTCGCAATGCTATTGGAATAGCGTTCCGATAAACCGAATATCGTGGTACCATGCGCCTTGTCAAATCCCTTCTAGACCGTTGTTTCGACGTCATCACGCTGTTGAGTGAGAACGCCACTGGACTATCGTTGGGCGAAATCAGCCGTCGGCTGGACGTCCCAAAGAGCGCAGCGCATCGCTTGCTCAACAGTCTGTGTGACCTAGGTTGGGCCGAACAGGACCCCGAGAACGGTTTCTACCGGCTTTCATTGCGCCTCGCCGTGATGGGCCAGCGCCTGCTGGCCGGGACAAGAATCCCCGATATCTGCCAACCGATTCTGGACCGATTGGCCAGCAATACCAAGGGACTTGGCAGGATTGCGATCCTGGATCCAGATGGTTTGACGTGGATCTCTCATTCGCAAGGAATGCGGTCCGGCCTGATTTACCAGCCGGAACTCGTTGCAAAGGTCCCGTTGCACACGACCGCCAACGGAAAAGCCTGGCTAGCGACGCTGGATCGGGAGGAGGCGTTGGCCAGGGCCGTTGCCAGTGGGTTGGGACGAACAGACCTGGGCGGTCCGCGTGTTATCATGTCAAAGCAGACATTTTCTGCAGCTTTGGATGAGACTGAAGAACGGGGATGGGCCACAGCGATCGAGGAAGCTGAGCCCGGCGTCGCCGCTGTTGCTGCTGTCATTCGCGTTGGAAGCCAGGTTGTTGGAACGGTGAGCATTGCAGGACCAATCCACCACTTTTCCCCGCTCGTACTCCCGCAGTTAGCGGCACAGGTAAAGGCCACTGCCGAGGAACTTTCGCAACTTTGGCCGTATCGGATTGCCTCCCCTAGCCCGCAAACCAACGCTTCGCGGACTTCCCAAGTTGTTGGAAATATTATCTAATTAGCCATTTAATTAATCAGAGTGCCCCGTGCACCACTGAGGCCTGTTGACACCCGCGTTTCTTAATGGAATAACGTTCCGATAGCGATCGGGGAGATCGCGTCAGGATTAGGTGGCCACTTCGGTGGCTGGCAGGAGGAAACAGTTGGCCAGTGTTGAGCTCAAGTCCGTTCGCAAAGCCTACGGCGCCGTACCCGTGCTTCATGGCGTGTCGGTCGACATCAATGAGGGGGAATTTGTAACCCTGGTCGGGCCCTCGGGCTGCGGAAAATCAACTCTGTTGAGGATGATTGCAGGCCTGGAAAACATCTCAGGCGGCGAGATCCAGATTGGCGGGCGCACCGTCAACGATGTTCCTCCCAAGGCCAGAGATATCGCGATGGTCTTCCAGAACTATGCGCTTTATCCGCATATGACCGTTGCGGAAAACATGGGCTTCTCCTTGAAGCTGAAAAAGGCGCCCCGCGAGGAGCGGGCGACGCGCGTTCAACGAGCAGCTGAGATCCTTAGCCTCACGAAACTCCTTGACCGCTACCCTCGCGAACTTTCGGGCGGGCAACGTCAGCGTGTGGCGATGGGCAGAGCGATTGTTCGCGATCCGCAGGTGTTCCTGTTCGATGAGCCCCTTTCGAACCTCGATGCAAAGTTGCGCGTGCAGATGCGCGCTGAGATCAAGGAACTGCATCAGCGGCTCAAAACCACTACCGTTTACGTGACCCATGACCAGGTCGAGGCGATGACTATGGCCGACAAGATCGTTGTCATGCACGACGGTCATGTTGAACAAGTCGGCGCGCCGCTCGAGCTTTATGATTACCCCGCCAACGTCTTCGTCGCCGGTTTCATCGGATCGCCGTCGATGAACTTCCTCAAAGGCAAAGTCGAGCACGGCCGGTTCGTTCTTGAGGACGGGCACATGCTTCCTCTGCCTGCGGGGGTATCCGGTACATCGGAGAAGTTGATTTACGGTGTTCGTCCTGAGCATCTCATTCTCAGTGACGAGGGACTGCCCCTCACCGTCACGGTCGTCGAACCCACAGGGTCTGAAACGCAGATCATCGCCCGGCATGGCTCTCAGACCATTGTCTGCATCTTCCGTGATCGAGTTCTGCCGAAGGTCGGCGAGACCATCACCGTAGCCCCTGATCTTTCACGCGTTCATCTCTTCAGCGAGAGCACCGGCCGTCGCCTGTCCTGAGCAGGCAACGCCCTCAACTCTGCCCGAGACGCCCACACGGGATGGGAAATCGAATGTCGACACCTCCGCTCCAAGTCAGCACCAACCAAAGCGGGACGAACCTCGCGAGCGACGTCGTGGATACCACTGACAGCGCAAACCGCTTTAGTTGGGCTCCATTTCTGTGGTTTACCCCCGCAATCTTGATCCTGTTTCTTGTAACACTCTATCCGACGATCTTCGTGATCTGGTTGAGCTTCCAGAAAACGAAATACTACGATCTCGTTGGCTTTGCGGGTCTCGCCAATTACGTCGAAGTTCTGAACTCGTCCGAGTTCTGGGACACGACGGCAATTTCCCTGACCTATGTCGGCGGATCTCTAGCGGGTGCCACAATACTTGGAATGGCCTCAGCGCTGGTTTTGAACCGGGCGGGCGTGACAGGTTCCGCACTGCGCGTTTTCATCCTTTTTCCTTGGACGCTGTCCATGTCGGTCGTCGGCAGCATCTGGCTTTGGCTCCTCAACCCCTCGTTTGGGCCCATACCATATGTAATCCAAAAGCTGGGTATCGATCCCGGACTTATGTTGGGGGATCCGGGAATGGCATTGCCCCTCCTCATAATCGTCACAGCTTGGTGGTCGTTCCCATATGTGATGGTGATGGCGACAGCAGCCATGCAATCCATTCCGAAAGAACTCTACGAAGCGGTAGAGATCGATGGAGGGGGCGCGTTCGTGAAGTTCCGTTACGTCACGTTCACCGAAATCCTTCCGACCCTGGGCAGCACTGCGCTGACTCTCTCCATCATGTACCTGACCTTGATGACGCTGATCATTGTCATGACTGGCGGGGGACCACTGGGATCGACGACCACGCTGAGTTTCGAAGCGTTTCGTGGAACCGTTCAGGCGGTCAACATTGGGCCGACTGCTGTCGTCTCGATCGTCGTCCTCATTATCAATGTCGCCCTTGGTGCTCTTTACACCCGGCTAACCGGCCGCGTTACCGGATAGGATTTTCTGATATGAGTAGCGCTCTCTCGAATCGCACAAGCGGACAGATGCCCGCGATCATGGGATCCTTGGTCATCGGGATTATTGTTCTCGGGCCGGTACTTTGGGCCTTTGCGACATCTTTCAAGACAGAAGTAGAAGCGGTGGTTGTGCCCCCGACCCTATGGCCCAATTCACCCACTCTGGAGAACTACGCCAAGGTCTTCCATGACCCGGCTTTCTTGACCGACCTTTGGAACTCTGTTGCCTACTCCGTCGGTGCCGTGATCATAGCTCTCCTCGTCGGAATTCCTGGAGGCTATGCCGCTGCTCGCTTTTCTTTCAGAGGCAAAAGAACTTTGATGCTGGTGATACTTGGAACCTCGATGGTGCCAGGAGTCGCTTTGCTGGTTCCCACGTATTACTTGCTGGAAACCGTTGGTTTGCTCAACAGCGGCATCGTGGTGACGATCATCCTTTGCGCGCGGATTATCCCACAGACTGTATGGTTCATCGCGAATTTCGTCGAAGCCGTTCCGATTGAGATCGAGGATTCCGCCATGATTGATGGCGCATCCCGGTTCCAAATTATCTGGGCTCTGATTTTACCGCTGATACGTCCGGGCATAGCGGCCGTCGCGACGATCGGCATTGTGACCACCTGGAACGACTACATCACGGTGGCAGTGTTCGCGCCCGAGGTAGCAAAACGGACCCTGCAGGTCGCTCTTGTCAATCAGGTTTTCGACGCTGTCGGCATTTCGTGGTCCTACATGATGGCCTTTGTGATGGTCGCATCATCACCGGTTATCCTCATGTTCGGCTTCGTTCAGAAGTGGTTCATCTCCGGCCTCACGGCAGGCGCCGTCAAAGGCTGATGACGTACACAAAACATCCACACACTTTGTTCAACCTGGGAGGAAGATACATGCAAATCACATCAAAACGCCACCTCATCAAAGCGGTGGCAGCGCTCGGAATCAGTACCGCCGCCCTGACTTTCCTTGCTCCGCAAGCCTTTGCCCAAAGCACGGAAATCATCTACCAGACGTTCCTGGATCCAAACAATTCAAAGGATCCCCGGTCTGCCGCTCAGACGAAAATGATCGAGGCATTTCAGTCAAAAAATCCTAACATCACGGTCAAACTTCTAGTCGATCCGACCGGAGGAGCCGCCGCACGCGCCATCAAGTCGGGCGCCCAGACACCAGACGTGATCCGTGTCGTCGGCTTTGCGGTTTCGGAATTCGCTGCCACTGGAAATCTTCTCCAGCTCGATGATTTGGTGAAGAAGGACGGCATTCCGGATGAAGATTGGCTCCTGCCGCTTTCCGGCACGAAGGTTGGCGGAAAGCTTTATGCCCTCCCCCAAGACTTCCGTATTCCGATCCTCTTCTATCGCAAGAGCATGTTGGAGAAGGCCGGGGTAAAGCCGCCAACGACCTGGGATGAAGTGTGTGCACTTGGAGCCAAGTTCGGCCAGTCGGACACGATCACGTTCGCCGTTCCACTCGGAGCGACCGGCGGGCTTGGTGGCGCTCAGAGCCTCGGAGAATTCTTCCTGAGTACGATGCTACCTGGAAACGGTGGTCAGTACTTCACCGCTGATGGCAAGATCGCGTTTTCCAAAGAGTCGTTCATCAAGGCGGCGCAAACGATCAAAGACTTCTATACGAAGTGCAAGGTGACTCCGCTGCGCAGCGCACAGATGGGGTTTAACGAGTTGCACGACGCGCTCCGGTCAGGCAGTGCAGCGACGGCAGTGTTTGGCGTTTATCGCTACAAGACGGTGAAGAACCAGGGCGGCGGTGATGACCTGGCCTGGGCTCCGGCGCCGGGGTACACGGCAAACGACAAGCAGACGGTCTACAGCTACAATATTGCGATCAACAAGAAGACAGCCAATCAGGATGCCGCTTGGACATTCGTGAAGTTCATGGTGTCGCCGGAGGCGCAAGCTTTCGCTGCCGAGGGCGGTGAGGTTGTTTCGCGGAAATCGGCATACACCGCACCATACTTCCAGACCGACGCCGGTAAGGATCAAAAGCAGTGGGCTGATCTGGTAGGCCAGCGTGGCCAAACCGTGACCTATACCCCTATTCTCTCCACGTATCACACCATCTTGGGGGAGGCTTTCCAGCGAATGATCCTCAAAGACGGATCGCCGGCAGATGCCTACGATGAGCTGATCAAGCGGTATGACGAGGCACTCGCAAAGGCGCAGTAATAAGCTCGACTTGAAGTAAGACGCTGGATGGGTCCGGCCTGTTCGATCCATCCAGCCCCTGTCACCACACGGCCATCCATGAACGTCGTTAAAATGGCGACGCTCGAATGGTGGTCTCGGTTTCCGAGCTCTCGCTTTTCTCCGATCGAAAAGCCGACGGCATCGTTGCGCCCATGCGACCGTAGATCGTGGCCGATCCTTGCCTGGACCGAGCCACACGCGAACAAAGAGAGGCACCCGATGAGATATCGTTACCTTGGGAGAACCGGAGTTCAGGTCAGCGAGTACATGCTGGGAACCATGAGCTATGGATCAGATGGGAATACCGACAAAAAAGAGTGCATGGACATCGTGCACTGTGCCTTGGACCGCGGCATCAACTTCATCGACACTGCCGACACCTACTCTCATGGTGAATCCGAAGAGATTGTTGGCAAAGCGATTGAAGGACGCCGAGACAAAGTGGTGCTGGCAACCAAGTTCCGCTTGGCGGCCGGTGAAGGACGCAACGAGCAGGGCGGGTCCCGCTACTGGATTATGAAGCAGGTCGAAAACAGCCTGCGAAGGTTGAACACTGATCACATCGATCTCTACCAGATGCATCGGCCCGACCTTCAGACCGATCTTGATGAAACACTTGGGGCCCTCAACGACCTCGTGGCTCAGGGTAAGGTTCGGTATATCGGCTGCTCGACATTGCCGAGTTGGTATCTGGCAGAGACACAATCCGTAAGCCGATTGAACAAGACGGCGCGATTTGTCAACGAAAGCTCGCCCTATTCCATCTTTCAACGGGCGGCAGAGAGAGAAACCCTTCCGGCGGTTCAGCACTACCGCATGGGATTTACCGCCTGGAGTCCCCTCAACGGCGGCTGGTTGACCGGCAAGTACAAAGCCGATGGGACAGCGCCATCAGGATCCAGGGCTGAGCGTGTAAAAGGTCAATGGGGACAGCATTACCCCATCCTACAGACACGCTTCGATATGCAGCGCGAGGGTAACAGGCGCAAACTGGAACTGCTTCCAGAACTTGAGCGCGTTGCGACCGACGCGGGTTTGTCCCTTATGCACATGGCTCAGTCGTTCCCACTTGCGCACGCCGCAGTGACGTCTGTGATCCTCGGCCCTCGAACGCTTGAGCAGTTCAAGAGCATGGAAGCGGGTTTTGAGACTGTTCTCCAGTCCGCGACGCTTGACCAAATTGACGCGCTTGTTCCGCCGGGATCACTCATCGAAGAAGCCGACCGTGGCTATGTTTCTCCGTGGCTCGCGCCAGAGGTTCGTCGCCATCCGGGGAAGGCCGCCTGAGTGAAAACCGACTGCGACCGGGCTTCGGTGTCAGAGAAAAAGGTCTTGCCAATCGACCGAAACGATCCTGACGCCGTTACCGCGACCGAGCCATGGTCACAGAACCATTCATATTCAAACATTCAGAGGGGCCGATGACAGACATTGTCTTCAACCACGCCACGGTGCGCGAGCGAGCGGATATGTTGACCTTTCTTCGGCTTTGCTCCGAGCGGGGGCTCCAGACCGTTTCCATCTGGGGAGACGAAATTGCCAAGGTCGGTGAGACAGACGCTCTTTCTGTCTTAAATGATTTCGGGATGACAGTCTCAGGCTATAATCGGGTCGGGCCATTAGCGGCGGATGCACTTGACCGGGCTGAGGCAGAGCTTGAGCGGGCCGCCAGATTCAAAGCTGACCATGTTTTTCTGTTTACAGGAGGCTTGCGTGAGAATGAAAAGGATTTGAGTTGCGCAAGACGGCGGATCGAGGATCTGGTTGGCAGTGTCCTTGAGCGCGCACGCAATATTGGTGTGAAGTTGGCCATCGAGCCGCTTCATCCTATGCTTACAGGCGACCGCACGGTCATCTCCAGTCTCTCCCATGCAAATTCTTTGTGCGAAGCGTTAGGGCCGGGCATCGGCGTGGTCGTCGATGTTTATCATTGCTGGTGGGACGAGCGACTGGCGGCCGAAATCGAGGGTGCGGGCAGGGCTGGCCGGCTCTTCGGTTTTCATGTCAACGATTGGCTGATTCCTACGCGCCACCTTCTGACCGATCGAGGCATGATGGGGGATGGGATCATAGATCTGCGCGGCATCCACTCGATGATGCGAGATGCCGGCTACGATGGCGCGGTGGAGGTAGAGATCTTCTCCACCGACTGGTGGGCTCGCGACCCTGCAGAGGTGATGGACATTGCGCTCGATCGCTGCCGTGGCTTGTTCAGCAAGGAATAAAACTATGCGAGTGAGTATTCCCAACCTTGATGGCAACTCGCGTGTCTACGCTGTGTTTGGCGATCCAATCCACCAGGTCCAGACGCCGCGCCTGATCAACCCGATCTTTGCCGCCGCCGAAGTTAACATCTACGCCGTGCCATTCCTGATTAGCGCAGAACATTTCACGGCGGCGTGGGATACATTCTCCGCCATTCCCAACCTCTGCGGTATCAGCACCACAATCCCTCACAAAGTGGCCGCGGCAAAGCGTTGCTCGACCCTCACGCCGACAGCGAAGGCAGTCGGTGCCGTCAACTGCATCCAGCGTGGGGAGGACGGACAGATGAACGGCGCGCTCTTTGATGGTGTGGGCTTCGTGGAAGGACTTGGACAGGCGAAATCGCGCCTGCGCGGCGCCCGCGCGCTAATTGTGGGAGCAGGCGGAGCAGGTCGCGCGATAGCATTTGCGCTCGCTGAGGAAGGCGTAGGGAAGATCGATCTGATGGATCTCTCGCCTGAATCCGTCGCTTTCACATCGGATATGGTCAATTCCTACCGCGGTGAAGAATGCGCAAGAGCTGCCGATGGGTCGGCTGGGTGGGACTACGATATCGTCATCAACGCCTCTCCGATCGGCGTGAAGGGAGACAGCATATTCCCTATGCCTGCCGCAGCAATACGGCCCGAAATGCTCATCGCCGATATCGCCAGCTTAAGAAGCGAGACGCCCCTACTGCGCGCTGCCAAGGGAGCCGGCGCAACGGTGTCTGATGGGAATGACATGCTGCTCGCGCAGATCCGCTTGATGGCAGGTTTCGCGGCAGGCCTGCCGGCAGGAACTGCGCTCTAACAGTCAAGAAAACAGCGAAAGATTATATCATGAATGTCAAAGCCCAGGGGATCGTCCCCGTTATGCTTACTCCATTCACCCCGGATAACCGGATCGATTGGAAAGGCCTCGAGCGACTTGTGGAGTGGTATATCGCCAATGGTGCCGATACGCTCTTCGCTGTCTGCCAGTCGAGCGAGATGCAGAAGTTGTCCCTGGCAGAGCGAGTTGAGCTTTCCAAGAAGGTTGTCTCGTTGGCGGCCGGGCGCCTGCCGGTGATCTCATCTGGGCACATCAGTGAGAGCCGCGATGACCAGCGCGCCGAACTGGTAGCGATGGCTGAGACAGGCATCGACGCACTTGTCTTGGTGAGCAACAGGCTGGACACAAGCAATGCCGGAGCCGAAGCTTTTCGTTCCAGCCTGGATGCCATCTTGAGTTGGCTCCCGAGCGACCTTGCTCTCGGTCTCTACGAATGCCCGGCTCCCTATCGCCGTCTTTTAAGCGACGACGAGTTCAAGCTGTGCCGCGACACCGGCCGCTTTGTAACGTTGAAGGATGTTTCCTGCGACCTCGAAACGGTAAAGCGACGGGTCGAGCTCTCAGGTGATTCCGGTTTTGCGATCGTCAACGCCAACGCAGCCATCGCCGCAGCCGCTATGCGCGCAGGTTCGAAGGGCTTTTCTGGCGTCTTCACCAATGTTCACCCCGACCTGTATGCTTGGCTTTTCAGGCATGCGTCAGACGACAGCGATCTGCGCCGCGAACTTGAAATCTTCCTGGCACTATCAGCGATGGCAGAGCCGATGGGCTATCCGGGTCTTGCCAAGGTTTGGCACAAGCGCCTTGGCACGTTTGAGAGCGTCCATTCGCGTGTCACAGATTATGACATTGCCGAGCGGCATTGGGCCGTGATGGATCTGCTCGACCATATCCAGCAAGGGACCGCAGAATTTCGCGAGCGGATCAAGCAGGTGGTCTAGCAAGCAGTCACGGTCGGAAAGGGCGGGGTAAAGGGACCACGCCCTCAAGAACGGGAAATATCCCGTGAGCCCGCCGCCGTCCAATACGGTCATCGTCCACGATCCCGAAACTGTCATTTAAGAGCTACGCTTTTCAGATGACCCGAGAGGCAGAATGACTCCCATGCTAGCCAGAGCCGATATAATTGCGTTGGCTCATCAACTTAGCAGCCTTCGTCATGACGGAAGCCGGGTCCTAACAGATCAGCTTGTGTCTGTGCCTTTGGTGTATCAGGACGCAATGGAAGTGCAGAGCCAGTTGTCGAAGCTTGAAGGGGTAAACGCCTCGGCTTGGAAAGTGGCAAAGTCGTCCGATGGTACCCCGGTCGCCGCACCAGTTCATCCCTACTTGGATAATCCGTCAGATCCGATAATCGCTTGGCGAAAAGGCATGAAAATCGAGGTGGAGATTGCGGTGAAGCTTCGCCAGGATCTTCCTGTTCGAACGGATAGGGCCTACGATCGAGACGACGTTGAGGCCGCAATTTCTGAGGCTTATCTTGGCGCAGAGCTGGTTTGGAGCGGCATTTCGGAAGGCGGCAGTATTTCCTTCCTCGCCTTTCTCGCGGATCGCCTTGGGAACATGGGCTATGTCAGAGGGCCGGCGCTTCCGTTGGCAGTCCTTGAGCCTGGTTCGACTTTCCCCCTTCGGCTTCTGCTGAACAACCAGGTCGCCTTTGACGCTGCTGGACAACATCCGACGAAAGACGCGCTTACCTGGCTCTGTGACTACGCCAACAATCCATTCAGGCCTGCCGCGGCACTTAGAGCAGGTTCGATCGTCACGACGGGTAGCTTGTGTGGCGCAATCGAAATTACAGATCCCGGCGACGTGTCGATCAACCTCGGCGAACAGGTTCTACTAAATTTCGCGGTTCGATCTCTTTAGGTGCGGGATTTGGCGCCATCGAACTGACCCATCACGGGCGCTTTTCGGGCGAGCACCACGAGAGTTGCCGAGAGGAGGGCGACTGCAAGTCTTCTACGCTAACGAACCTTTCCGCTCGGGACCGTCGATCGCCCAGATCTCAACTTTAATTTTGCGACGACCGTTCGGCGCTTCTGAAACCAGACCATGACCAACATTACAGACCGCCAAGGCGGCAGGGAGACATCAATGATTATCAATACCTTTTCCTATCTCTGGAAATCCACTGCGATCGAAGCGATGTCTAAACTCATCGGCCACGGCTTCAAGGTATTCGAAGTGCCTGTGAGTTCCCCACACTGCTGGCCGGACGAGATGTCGACAGGCATGCGATCGGAAGCGAGGAAGCAACTGCAGGACCACGGGGCGAGTGTCAGATCACTGAATGCTGGCGGATACGATATCAATCTCGCCAGCCCCGCGGCGAATATGCGGCGCAAGAGCTCGGACCATATCAAAGATGTCATCCATCTTGCGGTCGACTGGGGGGTAACCGACGTTGTTATCTCTCCAGGAACGCGACGCCCGATGATCTCCCCCTCCATCCCACAAACTTTTGGCTGGCTATATGAAAGTCTTGACGTGCTTCTGCCGGTTGCGAAGCAAGCCGGCGTACGGCTGCTCATGGAGAATACCCCATATTGCTTCAGGCCGACGATCGGTGAACTGGTGGGTGTCGTCGAGGAGATCAAAAGCGAAAACCTCAGCATCGTTTATGACGTCGCGAACGCGGCTTATATAAGCGAAGATCCGGTAGCCAGTCTTCTATCGCATCACAAGCATATAGGTCTCGTGCATATCTCGGATACGGGGACGGACGTGTGGGGTCACGACCCCATCGGTACGGGGATCATAGACTTTGAGGGTCTGGGTCGTGCCATTGATTCAGTCTTCAGTATCGACCGTGTGGTTCTCGAGATCATTCGCGAGCAAGAGCCGCTGTTGGAAATTCAAAAAGGCCTGCAGGAGCTCAAAAAAAGGGGCTGGACCATTGGGTGATGAAGCCCCAGTGGAACTCACTCTGCGTATGCATGGACGTACCGCGACGCTCTGTTCGTGAGGATTGGCAGAGATAGTCCAAAGAGACGCGGAGACACGGTGCGCATACATTAGAATAAAGTTGCGATTTGGAATTCAATTCCATATCTTAAACCCGGCGGAAAATTGGAGAAAGCAGCTATGAGGGTTTTAGTGAGCGGGGGAAGTCGTGGGATTGGCGCCGCAGTTTGTATCCGTATCGCCGAAGCCGCCGTATCGAGAGGCGAGCGTGCTCAAATCGCAGTGTGTGGCCTTGCGTCATCTGAGCCCCAAGAGGAAGTTGCACGTTCGGTGCGTGCGCTGGGAGGCGATGCCATTGCGTTGTCAGGCGACTTGAGCAACGTTGATGTAGCTGCAAACCTAGTAGAGGCAGCGGTATCGGAATTCGGCGGTCTTGACGCTCTTGTAGCGAATGCCGGCGTAGCAAGCCCAGGAAGCATCTGTGATTTGTCCGTCGCCGAGTGGGACAAGATGTTCGAAGTTAACCTTCGCGGTGCATGGCTTCTGGCTAAACATTCCTACCCGCATTTAAAACAGAGCCGAGGCGCGGCATGCTTCACATCTTCAATGTCTGGACAAATGCCCCATGCCGGATCAGGTGCATATAGCCCGACGAAAGCGGCTCTGACGATGCTTGCGAAAACGCTCGCCTTGGAATGGGCGCCAGACGGCATTCGTGCAAACATCGTTTCGCCGGGAATGACCCACACGCCGATGACTGAAAAAATGTACGCCGATCCAGCGATCAAGAAGGCAAGAGAGGATTTGATCCCGCTTTCGAGGATCGGCGACCCAAGAGACATTGCGAATGCCATTGAGTTCTTGATCAGTCCACTTGCGGGTTTCATAACCGGTCAGGACCTCTGCGTCGACGGCGGCTTCTCACAGTCAATCTTAAGCCATATACCTGGGCGGCCGAGTTCAAAATAGTCGTAGCCAAAGTAGATCCAGTCGCTCGCCTAACTGGTACGCCAACAATAGAACTAAATTTACTCACTTTAACGACGTTCCCACGATCATAGAGATTGTGATCGTGGGAACGTCGGCGACTCAATTTGATTTTTCTTTGATGTTCTGACCATATTCAGCGCTATTCAAGCCATGAAATACTAGTGTACGACTTCAGAACGCAAAAACGCTGTATCGGTGCCTTTATGCTTTGCAAATTGAGGAAGGAAAACGGGCAACTCGGTCGGTATTTCAGGCGAAGGTTGGACGCGGGCAGAGCGGATTGCGTCTATGCACTAATCTTGTCCAGGCCGCAGTCCGCGGTTGCATACGACGCTCTTCATAGGAATCGAACCAGCGACCCGCGGAGCGGTAAGCACCTGAATTAAATGTGATGGGCCGTACCGACCCCTAAAGGCGCATTGTCGTTCTGGGCTGGAAGCAGGCCATTGTTACGCAACGGCTTGCCGCAATTTTTCCGCAGGATCGGCAGATTGAAAAAAGAACAAAGAGTAGACAGAAATTCATCTGTATAGGATAGGTAGGCGGCAAAGACAGCGAACCCATGCGTGCACGATTCGGGAGCTAGCAGTGACTTTCGTTACCCATCGCGACCCTATCGACACTCCCGTCCTCCGCAAGGAGAGAGGCGCGTTCTTCACGCCTCCGGCGATTACCCGTTTTATTTCCAAATGGGCCATCCGCGCGTCTGAAGATCGCGTGCTCGAGCCCGCGGCTGGCGATGCCGCATTCTTGGTTTCGGCGGTCGAGCGGCTTCGTGAACTGGGTCCACGCAGGCGCTCGTGCCCGATTGTTCATGGCGTGGAGATCCATGCGCACAGCGCAGCCGTTGCCCGCAAGCGGGTCGCTGACGTGGGGGGCGAGGCCGATATCCAATTGTCCGACTTCTTTGCCGTCACGCCTAATCCAGCGTTCGACGCCGTTATCGGAAATCCTCCTTATATTCGATATCAGGATTTCACCGGCGAAGCCCGCACTCGTGCCCGAGAAGCGGCCATCAGGGGCGGCATTTCCTTAACAGGGCTCGCGTCCAGTTGGGCTGCGTTCACCGTGCACTCGGCGTTGTTCCTGAAGAATGGTGGCCGCCTGGCCTTCGTCTTGCCCGCCGAACTGCTCTCGGTGAACTATGCCGCGCCCGTCCGCAAGTTCCTGTTCAGTCGATTCCGCGACGTGCAGCTCGTATTGTTCGATGAGCAAGTGTTCCCGGAGGCGGAAGCGGACGTAGTGCTTCTCCTCGCTGACGGCTACCTGGAGGGGCCGGCGGATTTTGCAACGATCCGGCAAACCAAGAACGCTGCAACGCTCGACACTTTAGGCCCGGGACTGAGCTGGACACCGGTCGACCCTGCGGCCAAATGGACCAGCAGTCTCGTTGCTGCCGACGCGGTGCATCTTTTGCAGGCCCTCACTGGAACCGGCCTATACACGAACCTGGAGACCTGGGGCGACACGACGCTCGGAATGGTAACCGGAAACAACAAATACTTCACGCTTTCCCCCCAGCGCGCAGCAGAGCTCGGACTGCGCCCAGACGAGTTGCTCAGCCTTTCGCCACCAGGAAGCTCGCATTTGCGAGGCCTCTCGCTCTCGAGTGCCCAGCTTAAGAAACTTGGTGAAGAGGGCAGCGCGATCCACCTGTTCTATCCAAATGAACCGCCTTCCAAGGCTGCCGCGGCATATATCGCCGACGGCCACAGGACAGGCGTCGACACCGCCTATAAATGCCGGGTCCGCAAGACCTGGTATCGGGTGCCGCTCGTTTCACCCGCGGACCTCTTGCTGACATGCATGAATGCGGACACCCCCCGGATCACCGAAAATGCCGCCAAGGCCCGTCATCTTAATTCGGTGCATGGGGTTTACCTGAACGAGGCATATACTGCCTTGGGCCGCGAGCTCCTTCCTGTCGCCAGCTTGAACTCAATCACCTTGTTGCATGCCGAAATGGTCGGCCGCGCCTATGGAGGCGGGATACTGAAGATCGAGCCAAAGGAGGCAGACGTTTGGGCCATGCCGTCCCCGACCCTGGTCGCCTCTCGCGCCGATGAGCTTCGCAAGGTCAAGCGAAGCGTTGCAAAGCTGCTGGACAAAGGGCGGCTGCTCGATGCCGTTAATCTGGTTGACGAGGTACTGCTGGTGGACGGCGAGGTTTCCGCGACACAAATGGCAGCCGTCCGGAATGCACGCGCGGAACTGGCGAACCGTCGCAATTTGAGGTCAGCAAGTGGCCGCTAAACCAAGTTCGAAAGCAGAAGCCTGGGAAATATTCGATCATATCGTCGAAGCTGCCGCACCCAGCGGGGAACACAACAATCCATGGGTTCTTGGAACTGACGGCCAGCCGTTCATCAAGCCCGATTACGACACCCTTGCGCTATTGCTCGGTGTTCCGCTGCACCTGAAAGCGGGAACCCAAACAGGAGTTCCTGCCCTCGCTCTCGATGTCTGGCTCAGCTACGAACTTCGCAGGGCCGGTTTCGGCACGGACCAAGTCTGGCCAAGGCCAGCGAACCCACGCGTCCTCCCCGCGCCCGTAGCGGCATTCGTCAAGTCACTTCCCGTGGCCGTTCGAGCCAACGCGGAATCCTATTTGCTATCGAGGACGTCCATCCCCGGGGTCACCTCCTCCTCGGCATCCATTCTGGGGAAAAACTACCTGAAACAGGTGGATGTCATCATCACCGACTGGGTCACCGGCCCCGAATTGCTGATTTCAACGAAGCGCATGGATTCCTCCTATGGGAAGAATGCGCCGAACCGCATCGAGGAGTCCTACGGCGATGCCAAGAACCTTCGCTTACGCCACCCGCTGGCGGCTCTAGGGTTCTTGTTTGGCCTACGGTCTGACATCCTGGAAAAGGAGCCCAAGACGGCCGAGTGGTTGTTCGATCTCTTGGCTAAACTTGGCCGTGAGGACGATGCGTACCACTCCACCTGCCTGGTGTTGATGGAATACTCATCTGATCCAGTACTACCGGCGGCCGACGAGGAAGAACCAACCGACGGCATATTAGAACCAGGCCCGCAGCCGATAACGGATCCGGCAGAGGCTGAGATCGCGCACCTTGCGGAAAGCACGGTCGAGAGCATCGTCAAGGCCCTGCCCAAGGTATCGATCCTCGAAGAGCGAACCCCCGATGAACTCTCGCCCGCCCGTTTTCTGACATCTTTGGTTACGCGCGTTCTCGCGACTACACCCGTCAACATGCATGAGGAGGCTAGGAGGCGCAGGTCTTCAGTGTTGGCAAAGAGATAACGACCCTCCGAAACCTGGCGCGACCAGCAATCGAATGTATAAGACGCTGGTTGATTCATTGTTGAGCGAGCACCTGGAGCACGGAATCTCGCAAACGCTTACAGTCAGCTTCAAAATCACCGCCTTCACCAGCGCTCGTCCAAAGTGTTTTCAGCTCCGTTTCCGAAGCGTCCAATCGTTCCAACGCCACCATGATCCGCTGTCTGAGATTTGGGATTTTTAATATTTTCCCGGCATCGCGCCTAATCGCTAGTTTGTGATCGTCGATGGATGGAGGAGTTGGAAATCCTCCCGCGATTGCCACAACCTCACACATCGCCCAGAAGGTTTGTTCTGTCTCCGCCGGAATAGGTTTCCCTAAATCCGAATACTCAGCAATTTCTGCAAGCGGGGTAGTCACAGCAAGAAATCCCAGCCGGTCGAACAGTGCCATCCAATCACTCGCAGCATCATTTTCGAAAACGTCTTTGCCCCAAGTACCCATAGGATGTCCTGTAACTTCTGCACCAATGGGCGCGGTCTACGAAAAAATAGGAGCGACCGCAATTGATGCAAAGTTCCGCTTCAAAAGCCGCGCTCCCTTGCCGCCCCCTCGCCCTCGTGGTTCAAGGGACTTGCACAATGCGGCCGTTACCCCCGATCTCTGCACGTCGCATCGCTGGATGCCCCGACAATTCAACATTTCCGTTGCCCGAAATCGAACCATCCGCGTCTACCTGGGCGGTCATCTTTGCATTGCCGCTCCCTCGGATTGTCACCGTTGCCGATTTTGCAATCAGGCCTTCGAATTGGGCTTCGCCAGAGCCGGAAATGTTGAGCTTGATGCGTCTGCAATTCCCGTCGCAGAGGAATTCCCGCTGCCTTGATGTTCACCTCAAGCTCTGGCTGGTTGATCTTGGATAGTGTCAGGTCAACATTGTTCAGCAAATCCCATCTGGTGATCGCTGGTCCCGATAGCCTGATGTCGAGCCGGGGAAGCAAACAGCCAGGATTGCAGTCCAAGCCCACTCGGCCGGATGTAAGTCGCAAATGATTGACCAACGCCAAATCGCCGCTGACGATAGCCTCCGTCTTTTCCCCTGGTTGGTAGTGGGTGGCGCCGAACAGGGCGGTTGCCAGCCTGCCGTCCGCAACAAAAGGCAGTTAACCTACTGCTGGGTACCGCTTGCAGGCCCGCAGGTCGATCCTCCGTTCCATAAATATGCTGCGCTGGCCCAGCCAGACCCGGAAAGAACGGTTCCGAGCGCTAGGAAGGCGGACCGGAAAAACCACGCCGAAGACAATTATTTTAACAGCAGCATCGACATGTTTACTTGATGGACAGTAGTTCATGTGAATTATGGTGTGATGAGAGACTTATGCAACCCGAGATTCATCGGCATTATAGTCGTTGCTACCTTGGTGGCGGCCCTCTTGCTGATCGACGATGTAAGCTCGTCATGGCGGTCTGCAATGCTGGTAGCCATACTGGGGCAGGTTGGATGTTCCGCCTGCTCTGCCTACTATTTATTGGCCTAGCGCTGTAGGCGATATGGCAAGATGTGAAGTCGCAAACGCGCGTTGATCGGATCATCGCCCAGCGGAATAAGATCGACAAAGGTGTCCGGCGCGACGAGTGACGGGCTTTTCAACGATTTCCGCCAACAGCCACATCGCTTTAGTGTTTCTTTACGCTATAATGAGGAAGCTACGCGCTTCATTTCTGGCGGGCCGAATAGTCTGTAAAGTTCCTGTCATGTTGGGATCATTGCTGAGCTTCTCACATGACAGCATCAATCTTTTCATTAGGATTGTGCTTGGCATAGACGTTGCAATCTTCATCGCCGTTGGCACGTATTATTTCATCTTGAACGAGCGTCTTGCTTCAAAGGCATCGAAGTTCGGTGAGATTACCTACACGACACCGTTCACAATCCACACAGGGATCGCCTGGGGATCGCCAGAGTGCCCGCAAGCGATCAGAGACGAGTATTTCCATCTCCGCAGGCAAATGTGGAAGCACAGCGCTTTCGTTGCGATCCCAATTTTAATCTACCTCATTTTCCTTCGGCCCTATTATCATTAGCGAGGCAAAGTCGGCCGAACCCGGTCTTCCAACGCTTTCAAACTATTCCGAGTTTTCGATCCTGGGTTACCGGAAATCTCGGGCTTTTAGGGAATGGGCTCGGCATAGTATCGGGCTCTGGATAAATTCCGTTATGCCGAATTCGGCATAAGCGTATTAATATGTCCCGCGACTTCATTCCTTGGCCGGAAGGTTCCCGGGAATCCGGCCTACCGGGGTGCCATAAGCGAATTCACTCCCCTCGCTCGGAAGAGCGGTAAATCTTCAGGCATTCGGAGCACAAAATCTTGTCACCAGACAGCTCTCGAAGTAGCACGTTCCAATGAAAAACGAGCTTATCCACGAAATCTGGCTGATCCCGAACGTGATGGTCAGATGCTTCCTGGCCTTTGTCTTGCTGGCCCCATGGGTGATGGGTTCAGGGCACTCCTTAAGCCAGGAGCGGTAAAGGCCGCCGAACTGACGGGACATAGCCATTTCGACGCCATGACCAAATATCGGAATATTCAAGGCTGGGGCGAATACGTGGCGGAATATCTGCAAGATCACGAGCCCTATCCAGATGAATGGGCAGCAATTCAGCGCACTTTTCTCGATGGCGGAAATTGATCCGCAGTCGGGGGCTGCAGTCTGGCCCTTGTGTTCGCATTCTTTCGAATGGAGGTTGGGTCCTCACCTGGAGCTGATCGATACGAAGGTCGGGGATTCATCCCGATCCCCGATACTATGCCGAGCCCGTTCGCTAAAGCCTGATATTTCCAGTTCCAGGATCGAAAGCTCGGCATAATTCAGAGGTGCTCGAAGACAGGGTTCGGCACGACGCCGACACCTTCGGCGACGACTACGCCTGAAATTCTTTGGAAAGTATGCCCATCATCAGGTCGTCATGCCATACACCGTCTACGAAGGCGGTTTCTCGCTCCCGTCCCTCAATCACGAAGCCACACTTCTGGTAGGCCCTGATTGCTCGCTCATTGAAAGCAAGAACCCTTATGCCAATGCGGTGGAAATTCAGCTCCGTGAAGGCGTGGTGCAAAAGCAGGCGGATCGCCTCGCTTCCATGTCCTTTTCCAAGCTGCATGGGGTCATAGATTGCGATTGCCATTGATGCTCGGCGATCCTGAGCATTAATGCCGTGGAGTTTGATTTCTCCTATCAGCCGTCCCGCAACTTCAATAATCCAAGCGTAAGGGTTGGTCGCGTGGCCGTGAGCCCACGCTTCCGCCGCATCCATTGTCATAGGTTTCGTGTCGGAATGGCTCACGCCGAACATCCTCACAACGTCGGGGTTGTTTCCCAGCGAAAATCGGGCTGCGGCATCATCAGGCGAAGCGGGCCGTAGCCGCAAGCTTGGGCCTTCCATGCAAGTCATCATTACCTCGATTTCGAACCGATCAATGGAGTTAGTCTAAGTGAAACTGGGACTGGCACAATGACCGCTCATGCTTCCCTGCCATAGTGCCGCCACAGAATTCCGCCCAATCATGCCTGTATAACAAGCGGATGGCGAAGAATGAGATTGCTGGTTCTCCTTGCTGCGGCCCTCTTTCTGACAGAGGTGCATGCCCAAGCCCAAGTTTACGCGCCATATGATGGATACGATGAATACGACGGCTACGACTATGATGACCCTTACAGCCCGTATCCCCCTCCTCCCTACTACGAGCCAGAACCTGACTATCGGGAACCTTTGCAAGAACGTCGGAAGCCATCGACGCGAATTGGAAGGGGAACTATCGTCATCGCCACTCGTGAGCACACTCTTATTTACACGACGGCACAGGGCGAGCAGTTCGCCTACCCCATCGCTGTCGGTCGCGAAGGCAAACGATGGTACGGATCAACACGGGTGGTATCAAAACGAGAGCATCCCGAATGGCGACCGACGGCCAGCATGCGGCAGAAGAACCCACGGCTTCCGGCAGTCGTGAAACCCGGTCCCGCAAATCCGCTCGGAACCCGGGCGATCTACCTTGCCGACGGACTGCTTCGTATCCACGGCACCAACGACCCCTCCTCCATCGGCACTAATGCATCGAGCGGCTGCTTTCGGATGTACCGTCAGGACGTCGAGGAGCTTTACGAGATGGTCCAGCCGGGGACCCAGGTGATCGTCCAGCGGTAATCGAATATCGCTTGACCGAACTATCCCATCATTTCCATTTCGCTGCCCACTGGCGGAGTTCAGCCTTCGCCTTTTCAGGCCATGCTTTCACGTCGGGATTCACCTTGATCTTCTGCCCGGACGGCATCCAAGCAAGCTAGACAGTCCTCGAAGCCAGGTCTGCAACGACGACGGCTTCTTGATCCGTGCACATGTGTCGCGAGCAGGATCTGCCGACAAAAAGGTCACCCTTAAATTCGCCCGACCCGACGCCAAGCAGGATGTCGTTGACCAGCGCTTTGTCAGTCCCCGCTAAACGATTGATCTCTGCTGCCACCTCAGCATAGCCCAGCAACCCGCCCGGATGCGTCACCGAGCGCTCTCTCAGTTGGTCCCAGCCCTTGGACGTATCAGCAAATCACTTGTGAAACCCGAGGATGCCGCCCGGCGGGGCGGTGCAGCCGGGGCCGATCGCGCGTTGCATAAGGACGGTATCGACCCACTGGCCCAGTTTGAACCCGACTCCCGTAAACGTCCCGGTATGTTCAAAGCCCAGCTTTCTATGAAGAGCGATAGAGCCGCTGTTCTCACTATGGCCGATCACAGCGATCATTTGCCGCCACGGTCCTTTCTCCGCCTGGTCGATGAGATGGCGAAGAAGCAATTCGCCTATCCCATTGCCGGACCAATCCTTATCGACATATACGGAGTCTTCGATAGTAAAGCGGTAGGCAGGTCGAGGACGGTAAGGAGCTGCGTAACAGTATCCGACGATTTTTCCAGCAGTCTCGGCAACAAGATATGGCGCCTTGCACTCCCTGATGGACGCCAGCCTCCGGCACATCTCGGGGAAATCTGGCGGCGACTCTTCAAACGTCGCTAGGCCGCTGGTAACGAAATGCGCGTAAATCGCTGACACCTCGAACATGTCACTTTCTCCGGCATCGCGCACCGATACTTCTTCAATGGAGTGTAAGTAGGGATTGGTCATGAATGCTATTCTGCCTCCTGGGAAAATTGGAGCTATCCGTTTTGGCGGAGTGCGGAGGATCGTCGGGTTTAAACCCGATATCACGCAAAAGGCGTTCGTCTAGCTGATATAACACGTCGTGCTGGTGCATCTGGAATGTAAAGAGACGCAGAAATAGAGAGCTATCTCCGCCACCAGATTCCGCGCTGCGATAAATGGCCCCAGCATGAAAAATCATCCTGTTGACAACGGCATACTGCAGCGCGAATTATGATAAGGAAACATTTGAGTACTCATGCACAGTATGAGCAAAATTTTGCCTCGGCCCATTAATCTCGACCACCTCGCCTCGTTTATTGATGTGATTACGCTTGGCAGCTTTTCGGCTGCCGCGGAGCGGAAATCGCTAAGTCAGCCCGCGATCAGCCTTCACGTAAGGCAGCTTGAAGATTGGATTGGTGCCCGGCTTATTGAGCGTGTCGGCAAAAGAGTAACGCCCACGCTTGCCGGAAAAGAATTGGTGCGCCAAGCGCCCCACGTTTTGCGCGCCGTCGACGAGGCGGTGCAAGCGGTAAATCATACCCTCGGCGCTGATGCTGGTAGGGTCCGGATCGGAACAGGCGCTACGGCCTGTATTTACTTACTCCCTTCAATCCTCGGAACCTTGAAAATGCGGTTTCCCAAGTGGGAGGTTTCGGTGACGACTGGAAACGCTCCGGATATCGTCAGAGCGATCGAGGAAAACCTACTGGATTTGGCTTTGGTCACTATGCCAGTTGGAGGAAGGGCCCTTTATACCGAGGTAGTTTCGACTGAAACCCTGGTGTTCGTGGCGCCAAAAGGATTTGAGAGCCCGGGTCGTATTACTCCGTCCGACCTTGCCCGCTTCCCGATATTAGCTTTCGAAGAATCCGGAAACACACGGAGGTTGGTGGATGATTGGTCAAAGCGCTCCCCATTTTCACCGATCATGTCACTTGGCTCGGTTGAGGCGATCAAGGAACTCGTCAAGGAAGGGCTTGGCTGCGCGATACTGCCCGGAATGTCGATCAAAAAATCTCGAAGTCAGTTTACGGTGTGTTCCCTAGATCCTCCACTTTCAAGAGAACTTGCAATAGTTATGCGGAATGACCGGCAGGTCACAAGGGGAATGAAGGAGTTGATGGTAGCCTTGCGGAAAATACAGCTCGACTAAGGCGGTTAGGCGATCGATCGCCTAAATCAACGTAAAAGCCCATCGAACAGCGAGGCTGACTTCGGTCCATGGGGCCGCCTCTGCGGCCTACCGAGACTGCTGGTACAGCCTTGCTATTGCCAGAGATGCTCGAGACGCCCGGTTCGTCTGGCGTAGGGAGGTAGCACATCGCCAAACCGCTCGGCGAATATCTGCCTGCCGCAGAGTTCATCTCGAAGATCGTGGCATGGTGTACGAGCCGATCGACCGCTGCGAGCGTCATGGCATCCTTCCCGGTCCGCCTGCTCGGCAATCGTGGCCACAGCGTCTTGATTGTCGGTAGCCGAAGTTCGTTGAGCATGATGCCGAGCCGTGCTTCATCGATGACGTGGGCGTTCTTCATGCGGCTTCTCCCGTCCCGATCAGGGCCTCATAACCGTTTAGCGATGATGGCGGGCTCGGTTTACCTGGCTCTTGATTGTCCCGATCGGAACGCCGCACTGGTCTGCAGCGGCCTCGTAACTGACACCCTGAATAAACACTAGGTCGACAGCAATTCGAAAGTTGTCTGGCAAAGTTGAAATCGCGACCTCCAGCTCGCGCCCGCGCACCTCCCAGATCTGCGATGGTGGCAACGAAACCCAAGCGGCCAAATCGTCGATCTCACCGACATGCTCTCGCTTGGACATTTTGATTTTGGTGCAGAACCTGTTGCGCATGATTGTAAACAGCCAAGAGCGCAGCTGGGTGCCGCGCTGAAAATCACCGGAATGGGCGATCGTTGGCAAGGGTTTCCTGAACGAGATCATCGATATCATTCGCCGAGTTGTGGAAGCGCCTGGCGAAATTTCTGAGGGCAGGCATATTCTCAAGCAGTTCCGCATCCGTAAAACCGGGCCGCGCATCGGTGAGCATCGGGGTTCTCCTCTGATGACTGAACTTCCCCTCGCCTGTTACGTTCCACCTTTGCCGCTGTTTCTTGCTGGCAATTCTCCTGTCCTCCTTCGTTGGGTTCGACGTCGGGAGCACGACGATGAAATAGCTCTGGTTTTTCATAGGCGAGGCGCGACTCTTCTTGTAATTGCGTCAAACAGATAGTCGGCGATCGCTGCTGCTCTTGCTGTTCCCGTTGGCGCTCTGGGTCTTCGACCCTTTGTCGCCAATGCGCCCTCGGCTTCTCTTCGCGTCCGGCCCATCATTGCAACTTCGCTAATTTTGAGAAGAAGCCTGAGGCGAGCCCGACGACGCATCGGTTACGATCCCCGGCTTGTCCACTTCCAGATGTGCATATCGCATCAGGCCGGCCAGCTTCTGCCTGTCGCGGATGCCGCATTCAAACCAAGACACCAGCTCCCTGGCTACATACTTCGCTGCCGGACTGGCAATCTCGCATGATTTTTCATGGCACCATCCCTCCAGGACATCCGTCAACATCGCCAAGTCATCAGGCCGGATCGCAGGTTTCGTGATTCCCGAATGCTGGATCATTGGCATTCCTCCCCTACTGCGCCCGATCCTAAACCTCGGATTTCCGATTTCAATGGGTGGTTCGAAAGCGTACCAACCCCGAAAAGGATGGCGATCGAATGGATAAGGGAACCAACCCAGCGTGCTCCAGTTTCGACAGGAAACCCACTCGCGCGCGGTACCTGAACCATGATACCCACCGCCTAGGCGCGGGCCGCCCGACCGAATTGCCAGGATAGCATGATCACCTTCAAATCTTATTTAGGCGCCCTCATGAATTTGCTCAGCCGGATCGCCGGCAAAACGATCCTAATTGTCGGTGAGGCTGACTTCCTTCCGGCGGACGCGAGAAATGCGCTCGCTGCGCTTAAGGCAGCGGTGATCGGGCCAATCGTTGTCTCCAGCGCGATTCAGCGCTTGACGGAGGAGCAGTTGTTCGACGCCGTAATCATCGACGTTACAATGCCCGACGAGGCCATGCTCTGGATGAACGAATGGCTGGAGGCACGGCGGATCCCTTTCATCTTTGCCCGTAATCGACGGTCGCAAGCGGCGCCTGGCGGCTTTGTGCTGAGCGGACTTTCCTCCGATATGAAACCCATCGTGGCAACACTGTTCGGCCCGGGCCGGCCATATATTCACTGAGCTGTCCGCTTTTGCTGCCGGACCGGGCGCGGGAACCAAAGGGCGTCTTGCGAGTTGCGATGGTGAGCCGGGCTGTGACATGCTGCCCAGTTCGGAGTGCAGGATGGCAGAGATAACCATACAGCCGAGCGAGAACCATCTGCTGGCGCTCTTGCCGCAGAACGAGTACGCGGCTGTCGCTTCCCAACTTGAACCCTGCCAAACCCCTCACGGCTTTATTATCGTTAAAGCGTGTGCGCCGATCGATCATGCGTATTTTCCGTGCTCGGGAGTGGGTTCGGTCATTAACATTTCACCCGAGGGCAATCGTGTCGAAGGCGGCTTGTTCGGCCGGGACGGATTTGCACCGACCGCGGCGGCGATCGGTGCGGGTATCAGCATCACCGAGGTCACTGTTCAGGTGCCGGGTTTCGCCTACCGGCTGCCGCAAGGGAAATTGCTGGATCTGATGAAAACTCAGCCTGTCTTTGCCAGCCTGCTCCACAAGAGTGTGCATGTGCTGGCAGTCCAAGCGGGATTTACCGCCCTCTCCAACGCGGTCCACGAGGTTGATGAGCGGCTGGCGCGCTGGATTTTGATGTGCCACGACAGGATCGACGGCGACAAGCTCGCCCTCACGCACGAGTTCATCTCCGTGATGCTTGCAGTCAGGCGGCCGAGCGTCACCACGGCCTTGCATGTGCTTGAAGGCAATCTTTTCATCCGCTCCGTCCGCGGCTTGGTGATTGTCAGAGATCGCGCCGGCCTGGAGGAGTTCGCAGCCGATGCCTACGGAAAGGCCGAGGAGGAATACGAGCGGCTGATCGGACCTCTGAGGAAATCGAAGCTCTAGATCCGCAACACCGAAACATCCGACCGCGGCCGTTCATCGAACATTTCGATCCAACCGGGGCGATTTATCGCTCGAAGGGTGCGACTTCGCGCGAACCGATGGAAGGCCCCGCCAGAAGCACAATCAGTCGATCGACCGGTTTTCTAGCAATAAGCTCAAAGACTGACGGGCGCGGTTGACGCGGCTTTTCAAGGTGCCTAGCCGGCAACCGCAAATTCTCGCTGCGTCTTCGTAACTGGCTCCGGCTGCGACTAGCGTCAGGGCGCGGCGCATGTCATCGGAAAGCCGCGTCAACGCCCGTTGTACCTCGCGCTCCCTGAGCGCCCACTCCTGGGCCGGCGCTACCGAGAGCTGTTCGACCGCAGCCTCCGTTCCAACCGGCTCCCGTTTCCGTCTACGATAATCGGTGCAGAACGTGTTTCGGAGAATGGTGAACAGCCAGGATTTCAGGGAGGTGCCGGGGTGATAGAGGTGAAGGGAATTCAACGCCTTCACCAAGGTTTCCTGCACCAGATCATCGATGTCGTCATCGCTGCGCAGAAACCTTCGGGCGAAGGCGCGCAACCTTGGTGTGAGCTCGACGATCTCGGCTTCGATCGTCGCGGCTTGGTCGGCAGGGGGCTTTCTAGTTTTGGGCGCATGGTTTTGAGCTGATAAAATTGTCATTTTTTCTTTCCTGAGATGAAGGGAAAGCTCCTGCCATTCTAATCGTTGCCGTACGTTATCGAACGGACAGGCATTTCAGTCCCCAGCCAGCGCTGCAGCCCAGGTGATTCTCGGATAAGCTCGAAGTCGTCGATGGCGTGTGGGACGGCGGCAAGATCCGGCAGCTCGTCGGCGTCCCCTCAGCACTCACGCCGGACAACGCGCCGGAGGAATGTTCGAGATCGCAGAGAAGCTATGCAAGAAGTCTCGCTGACAGAGCCGATGGGCCTCAACATTATCGGCCGCGATGATGCTGGTTTGAGGCGGGCACCCGTCTCTCGATTCTATCCTTGCCATCTTTGTGTGCTTTTCACCCGGCACCACGGAATATCGGCGCGGTCCAGGGATTGCCCGGCGCCGTTCCCGGGCGAAGCACATCAGTTCGTATCCCGCCCACGTGGGAAACACTTCCACGACTTGGGTAACGCGCGCCTGGAAGACCGGCGAGCCGCCACCATGTCGCTTTCCCATGATGCAACTCAACTTCAGTCGGCCTTGACAGCTCGGAACTTGCGCACTCTCGCATGCGATCCGCAGGTTTTGTCAGAGCACCATCGCCTGTGACCGCCGCGAGATCGGTCCAGAAACAGCCAGCCACAATTGGGACCCTGGCAGGCACGCACGGGACGGCGTCGGTCTCGCGACGTCAGCAGTTCGGCAGCAAACGGGGCGACACGATTGCTGATCGCATCCAAGTCTTTGGCGTCCGTACGACGCCACTCGATGTTGCCTGCAACGCGGCGCGGTGATTGCTGTGACTGGGCAATCAGCCGCTGGTTGGGGGTGCCCTGGCTTTTGCCGTGGGCGCGGCTATCGGCGCAGCGTTGCCGCATACCGACGTCGAAGATGAGTTGCTTGGCGAGGTCTCTATTCCACCACGGACGAACTCGGCGCTCGCGCGCTGGACCTTATCGACCAAGGCAAAGAGACGGCGACGGAGTTCTACGAAAAGGCCGCTGAAGTCGCGTCAGACGCCCACGACGCCGTTAAGGACCGTGTCGTCGCTGAGTCGACGCGGTCAAGGCAGGTACGCAGGGTAGTGATCGCCCATCAATTTAAAAGTCGGACTGACAGCGGCGCGAAATCGCCGCCGCCCCGTCTGTGTTGATTAAATCCCCTGAGCAGCGACGTTCCGATGGTCATCAACGCACCAGGGTCGCTCGCTCGCCAAGTTCGTTCCGAATTGTCGTGGCAGCAACCCCTGCCTGCCCCATGGCATGGCTGATCTGGTCAAGACCGGCAACGACGTCTCCAGCGGCGAAAAATCCCGACACCGTGGTTCTTTGATGACCATCAACGCGAACACATCCTTCGTCTGAGAGCCTCGCTCCGATAGGGGATGCCAAGGTCGAACATGTGTCGGATCCGAGAGCCGGATATATGGACGCGAATGGGTAGGTTGCCGTCGGCGTAGTAATGCGGATCGTATCATTGTCCGGCTCGATCCCGCAACGGGACCTGCCACAACTATTATTCCATGTTCGGCCAGCGACAGCGCCTCGGTTTCGGACAAATCATGTACGCTGTTGGACGATACTAGCGTCAGGTCCCTTGTGTAACTTCGCAGGAAAATGGCCTCCCTGAACCCTTTTCCTCCAGTTCCAATAACGCCAACGGACTTGTCGGTGAACTCAAAGCCGTCACAGACGGGACAGTAACGTATGAGGCCGCGAGCCACGGCGTCATGGGTTGCCTGTGGCATAGCGGGCCGGCGGTTGACGACGCCGGTTGCCAAAGAACTGTCCGAGAGCGGATGCTGCCATTCTCAAATTCGCCGCAAACATGTTGTCGACCTTGCGCAGCGTCGTGATCGTCCGGCTTCGAATGGCTGCCCGTACCGCTTGGCCTTCATTCTCGCTAGCAGCTCGATGCCGCTGATGCCGTCCGGGAATCCGGCGTGGTTGTGCGACATAGGGATCATGGAAGCTCAACTGGAGTCATCGTGGAAGACCGTTACCGAAAGATGGAAGCGGGCCAGATAAATCGCCGCGGTGAGGCCAGCCGGACCACCTCCAATGACCACGCAATCATTCACTTCGTCTTCAAATGCGTTCGTCGTCAATGCCATTCTGCATCCTGCTGCTCCAGCCGGGATTTCGCCAGTGTTTGACGACATGGCCAACAATGGTTCCACATCCGCTAAAAACAACCCTCGATGCATCGAAAATCTTCGGCTGGCGCTCGCGTCATCTCCGCACTGAAACTGGTAAGAGCGATCATTACCGACGCGTATAAAAAAGGGCCGGGCAAAGCCCGGCCCCCCGGAATCGTGGCATACGCCACGAACAGGCTAATCAGCGATTGCCGCCACCGGAGTTTTCGCCGCCCTTTTTGCCGGCTTCGGAAGCGCGCTCCGGATCGTTCTTGAAGTTGCCGCCCGATGCTTGACCGCCTTTGCTGGCAATCTCCTTCTGCTTTTCATCATCCATCGATGCGAAGCCGCGCTTGGACGTATCGCCGCCGGACTGGTTTCCACTTTGGTTTGCCATTCTATTTCTCCTTACTCAGGGATCATTCCCTGGTAAGCGAACCTCAAATACCCGATAAGGTTTCCTGTTGGTCTTGCACCGTACGGACCGACTGGACACCTTTCAAGCGGGCCTACTCTACGCCGCAAGCGAGTTATCGAGCAGCGTCCCTCAGGCGATAAGCCTCAACAACTCCAACCGCGATGCGGGTTTTGAGATAAAGGCGACGCCCGTTTCAAGGTCGTCATGAGACAGCGCGATAAGGCCGGAAGTGACAATGACCTTGGTAGACGGCCAGTCCGCCCTGACTTTCTTGACAAGGCCTAGGCCATCCATGGAACCTGGCATATCGATGTCAGTGAGCAGCGTGTCGATGTCGTTCCGTCTGAGGAAGACCAAAGCCTCGTCCGCGTTCGCAGCCTCGAGAACCCGGTGCCCAGCCCGCTCGAGAATATCGACCGTATCGTAGCGAAGTATAGGTTCGTCCTCAACGACCAGAACGTTTGAACCGCTTTGGGCCTTCAACGGTTCGGCCTGCGTGCGATCAATCACTTCCTGCCCATCGCAAGAGGCCTTGGTCTCCTCCAGGAGTCGCCGCTCCAGCACGGCCTGCTGCCAGTGTACTCCATCCCCCCCGAACGGGCGGCCCGCCAGTTCCCACAAGGCATAAGCTCGCGTTGCGATCCATTCGTCAGCGTTACCGGTCATCGTCCCTGGTCCTCTAATCACAGTGCTTCAAGCGAGACTAATTTCCGAACCACATCCGGCTTCACCTGCCTCGCCAACCGCGCCGCACTAAACCTCGAAAGGCTTGAACGGGTTCCTCGCTCTGCGAAACATTTTGAGCGTCGACAGCAACCGAAGTCGGGGGCGGTGGCCTCTGTGCTCCGAATGAAACTCGCCACGTGGATCGAAGGAGGCTGCTCGGGCTGAGGGCTTGCAAAGCGCGTCGGGCGAGCCGCAGCAAGCGCGAAGACGACGGGCCGGGAGCAAACTTGTCGCCTCGCCTCAAGCGCAACACTTCGAGGCGCTAGTCGATGGGCCGCAGCAGCTGTCTTGGCCCTGTCCTCGGCCAGCCAGCGATCCCGCGGCTTGCAGCTTGCGGGTCTCGCGGCGAGAGCGACCTCGAACACGAGGTCAGAACAAGAGTAGTCCGAAATCGTACGCTAAGGTCGAACAGAATGAGAACTTATGCGACCCGCCGCAGCCCGGCTGGCAGACGAAGCGATCGAAATCCGTTCGGTAACTGATGTTCGGTATCCCATGTGTAGATGCCGGTAAGGTTGATATGCTCCCAACTGAGCGGCGAGATGCGCTTCAACAGAGTATCAGGAATATCTCGACCCGCTCGCTTTAGCTGTGTGATTGCACGGTCGAGATAGACTGTATTCCAGTGGACGATCGCACTGAGGACGAGGTTGAGACCAGAGGCGCGGAACGCTTGGCTCTCGAACGACCGGTCGCGGATCTCGCCCCGCTCGTGGAAGAACACCGACCATTGTCGACATGGAACTCGCCATCGGCATCTTTGATCGAGAAAAAGAATGTTGTCATAAGTTGCTCCGCCGACCTACTCTCGTGCGACAACGCCAAACCGGACAAAAGGTTTGCTGGGGCGAGCGATACTCAGACGGGCGACGGGCCGGCACCCGCGGCGCCGACCACATAGGTGCCATCGGTCCCAAGATTTCGGCTGCGACCGCTGAGAGATAATCGTGCTCCCGCCTAATCTGGGGAGCTGCGTTATGTAGATTGGTGCAAGGCTCACCATGTCCCGCTGGAATGCGAATTGGGCCGGGAGGCGCTGCGTTTCGCAGTCGGTCAAGTAATTGCCGGCGAGACATCGTCGGTTGCCCTCACCGAGGCAATGAAAACGCATTTTAATGGGAAGAGTTTCAGACGCTCGGGATGACGATTGGCTGCGAGCTCCGGCCCTCCAACAAGGGTTAAGGTGCGACAGCGCGGCTATTCCAGCTCGTAAACTGCCGCGCTGTCCTGCTCCTCCCTCTGGCCCTTATATGAGGGGTGGCGCAGCTTCCCGTCATGCGTCCATGCTCGATATTCGATCTCGGCAACAAGCTTGGGATCGATGAAGACGGCATTCCGCTTTCTCCCGGTATCGACAACGGGCTTGCCGATGATCAGCTTGTCCATCTGCTTGCGGAGCTCGGTGGCTGAACGTTCGTTAAAACCGGTCCCTACTCCCCCGACATAGACGAGCTCATCTCCCTTGCGCGCGGCAAGGAGAAGGCGTCCGATGCCACCGAAGGATGCCGTCGACTTCTCATAGCCAACGATCACGAATCCATTGCTCCGGATGCATTTGATCTTCAGCCAGTCGCCGAGGCGGCCGGATCGATAGGGTGCATCCCGGCGCTTGGCGATAATGCCCTCAAGACCATGCTGGCACGCACTGGCAAGCAACTGTTCGCCGTCGGCTTCGATCTCCTCGGAGAGCCGGATATCACCCTGCTCGCCGGCCGGCACCAGATCCTCAAGGAGATGCCGGCGCATGCTGAGCTCGGAATCTCTGAGATCATGCCCGTCGAAATAGAGCAGATCGAAAGCCATGAAGATGGCGTCGCTTGAGCTCTCCTTGCCGCCGCAGCCGCCGAGCGATTGTTGCAGCAGGCCGAAGTCCGACCGGCCCTGCTTATCAAGAACCACGGCCTCGCCGTCAAGGATTGCCGTGCCAACAGGAAGCCACAAGGCCGCTTGTTTGATCGCCGGGAAACGATCCGTCCAGTCGTGGCCACCGCGCGTCAGAATGCGGATGCCTGTCGACTCGACATGAACCGCCAGGCGGTAGCCATCCCATTTGATTTCATAAACCCAGTCGTCACCCCTCGGCGGCTTTGCCTTCAGCAGCGCAAGGCACGGCTCGATGCGTGGTGGCATGGGATCGAGAGGAAGGTTTGGCTGCGCGGGGTCGCGCTGTCGGCGCGGCCGGCTGCGGAGTGGCGCGTCTGCTTCACGAAGCAGCGGCTTCGAAGACTTGCGGGGCGGCGTTGTCATGCCGGCAGTTCATCAGCAATGCCTTAAAAAGCAATTGATCAAGATTGGTTATTGACTTGGATCCACGCACGCTCACACTAGTTTCCATGCGCACTAACTCGCCCCGCAATCTCGCGGGGCCTTTTTTGTGGACGAAAGCGTACCGGAACCATCGTCGCTCATCGGCTGTTATCTAATGCCGATAGCGCAGAGGGCTGGACGCCTGCCTTGCACTCTGCACCATCCTCAACAAGGCGGCTGCGGAGGTTCTGTTTTTTGCAGATGCTGGACGAAGACGAATTCACCGTCCTTTTCACAAAGCGGATTTGGGAGCTCTCGTCCGAAAAAGGCTGGCCGTTTGGCAAGGAACCCTCTGAATATGCGCGGACCGTTGCGCGGGCTTACTGGCTATCGCTCCATGCAGAAGGCTGGAGCCCTCAAGAGTGTGCTGACGAGGACGCCTCCTATTGGTCTGAAGCCCCTCACTGTCCATCATAGGGTGCCGATCTAATCGACTGACGTCTCGACGATTTCCGAATGCAGTCAGCAACAAAGCTTAAAAGCAACTCACCCAGATTGATTATTAGGCCGGCTCGGGCGATGTTCCCCAACATGTCTCCCCGATACAAACCCCTCTACAAATGGCGCGGCACGAAGATTGACGAGACCGACCGGCCGACGGATCTCGACTGGCTGGGCTATGACGGTGCGGTTATCATCGGGAGGATTCGATTTGAGAGCGGCGGCCCGAAGGGTGGCGAATGGCAATGGAGCGGCCTTGGCCCGCAGGTAAGGCAGCGGGTGGTGCCACATCAAGGATTCGAAGCCGAACCCCGCGAGGCTATGCGAAAGGTCGAGGAATATTACCACAGACTGATGCGGCACAACGGACGGCGAGGAAGCAAGGATGATCGCTGAACTCATTGTCTGCGCCACGACGGCCATCGACGGCGATACCGTCAAATGCGACGGGCAGAACATGCGACTGCTGGGGGAAGGTGTTCCATTCGTCTCGGGCAATTGATACGCCGGAGATTGGATCGCACGCGAAATGCCTCAAGGAACGGAAGCTCGCGCTGATCGCCAAAGGCAGACTGAAAGAGCTGCTGGCCGAGCGCGGCCTGAAAGTCGTGTTCAGCGGCGCGGTGGACAAGACACCCACGCCTCGCCAGGACGTCGAGCCCGAAGCGGCGGAACGACTGGTGCGACTGAACGCCCGCAGTGCCTTCTTTTTTCTCATTATCGTCCATCGTACTATCCTCCAAGGCGTGATCGCTCGCAGCATCATCAAGCTCTTGATGGAGCGCCCTTGTCGCGATGGAGCACGAATGGATAACATGACCATCGGCCGTTAGTTCCAGCGTCGCTTGCACAGACTTTTCCTCGAAAAGACAATGAATGGCGAAATTTCGTGGACGCTGGTGATAATCCTCACTCGCGGAAAAACTTGAAAATCAAGTTTTACCGAGCGTCTGCTCGGCGAGCCGGCGCGAAATTGTCACCCCGGTCGGCCCCTTCGGCTTGGCCGCCTTGAAAAGATTCGAACCACCGACCCGTTGAGACTCACCATCGAGAACAAAGCCTAGCGCGTTGGCAAAGTGTCCGGCCATTCCTGCGCGCCATGGAGGACGCGAAGAATACGAACCGCTGTTTCGGTAATTGCATACGCCGCGACGTACGGCATGCCGTTAATTGCCAGTTCGCGGGTGCCAGCAATTCTGCCAACACGACCGCTCGCGGGAAAATCTACCAACCGACGGACGGCAGCAACGATCCGTTCGTCGACCAGTATGGCGGCTGACGGATTTTCTGCTTCTATGTATGTGAAAATGGCGTCGCGATCCGATAACGCGAACGCAGACCAGATAAGCTTCACGATTTGCGCGCACCCGCGTTAAGGCGGGCTGCCGCTCGACGTTCAGCGAAATGCGCCTCGACTTCATCATCTGAGACGTCCGGTC
>NZ_JACIFK010000014.1:0-100347 GCF_014197345.1 Rhizobium sp. BK008
ATCCGCCAATCCGCTTGAGGTTCTTTAGAACGAAAGACTTCGTCGCCAGCAGCGCCGCCGCCCTCGTTCAGTGAGGGGGCTTATAGAACTAACCCTCCCAAGCAGTCAACAGGCCATTTCGAAAAAAGTGATATTTCTTTCATGTCATTGTTTTTTCAGATCAAATTCCAGGAGATACCCAGATGCGGTCATTTCCCGGATTCCGATCGGCCTTAAACCCTCAGGAAAAGATGAACGTCTTTCGACTTTTCGTGGAAAGAACGCTCTTTTGTCTCCTGCGCCCCGACATCATCACAATCTGCTGGTCTTAAGAGACACACGATTCACACAGGCAAATGCAGGCAGACTGCCTTTTCCCGGGTGATTTGACTTCCATGCTTAAAATATGCACATCTTTCGCCCCAGCCAGGATGGCTAAGAAATGCTCTCTGAGACGCCTGATGTAAGGACGCGGACCCGACTGCCATGATGACGGAGAAAATGATGATCCGCTCGTTGGGCAACGAGCCTCCGCTTCTGGCCGACGGCAGACGCGCGCCTGACCGGCGCGAAGTTTCCCTGCGCTGGCTCTCGGGCACGTTCCTCACCGGCATCACATCGTCCGTGCTCATGGGTGTCGCCCTTTTTGCCGCCCTTGACGGGCGCCAGCAGCTGGCGATCCCCGCCGAAGCCTATGCAAGTGCCGCGACAGACGCGCATGAGGATACGACAGTGGTCCGCGGCGGCCGGCTGATCGCGCCCGCCATCGCCGCAAAACCGTCCGACCGTGCCATCATGGAAGTTTCGACCGTCGTCCATGACGGCGAAAAGGAAGTCGTGCGCCGCCAGCCCTTCGCGCATGTGAAGATGACGCTGGCCGCCAACCACGTGGCGACCGAGGACTATCCGGACTTCGATCCCCTGGCGATCTTTTCCGCCGACGAGCCGCAACCCGCCCCGCAAAGCCGCACCGGCGCGCTTTACGGCTCCGACGTCGAATCCGAAGTCAGTCTGAAGACCATTCCCTTCCCGACCGGCAAGACCAGCATGCAGATGGCGTCCGGCCTGTCGCTCGAAGAGGTCGAAGAGAACGTACGCTCCAACGGCTCGGTGCTGACCGACGGCAACACGCAGCTCGCAGCGCTTTATTACGTCGATCCGCGCCGTTTCTCCAACGAGGATGCCGATGTCGATCTGACCGCCGGCCTGTCCGCCCGTGTGCTCGAACAGAACATGACGGTCTCCGCATCGGAATCGATCACACCGCAGACCGAAGAGTTCGCCGACGACATCCTGCCGGTGCGCATCGACACGCCGATCGCCAAGGCGCTGACGGATTCAGGCTATCCGCAGCAATATGCCGATGGCATTGCCGGCTTTATCTCGCAGCAACTGGGGTCCACCGATCTCGATAAGGGCGACGTGCTGCGCATCGGCATCATTCAGAAGGGCGAACAGGCCAAGATCATCCGCGCCAGCGTCTATCGCGGCACGCGCCATCTCGTCACCGTGGCCGTCGACGACAAGGGCAGATACGTGCCCGGCAGCGAGCCGCCGATGCTGGATGCCATCGCCACCGCTTTCGATGATAATTCCTTCGCGCCGCCTCCCGGCCAGAACCTGCCGCGCGTCTATGACGGCATCTATCGCGCTGCCCTTTCCTACGGCATGACCAAGGATATGACGGCGCTGATCATCAAGCTGCTCGCCAGCAACGTCGATTTCCAGGCGCAGCTAAGGACGACCGACAGTCTCGAGGCCTTCTTCTCCGTCGCCGACAGCGCCGGCCAGGCGACCGAGGATTCCGAACTGCTCTACGTCAACGCCCGTTTCGGCGATACGCAGACGCGCTTCTATCGCTTCCAGGATCCCGATGACGGCACGGTCGATTATTTCGACGAGAACGGCAAGAGCATCCGCCAGTTCCTGCTGCGCAACCCGGTTCCGAACGGCATCTTCAAATCGGGCTTCGGCATGCGCCGTCACCCGATCCTCGGTTTCGCCCGCATGCACACAGGTGTCGATTGGGCAGCGCCGCGCGGCACGGCGATCATCGCCGCCGGCAACGGCACGGTCGAGAAAGCCGGCTGGGATTCCGGCGGTTACGGCAACCAGACGATTATCCGCCATGCCAACGGCTATGAATCCTCCTACAACCACCAGAGCGCCATCGCCAAGGGCGTCGTCCCCGGCGCCAAGATCCGCCAGGGCCAGGTGATCGGCTGGGTCGGCACCACAGGCGAATCCACCGGCCCGCACCTGCATTACGAATTGATCGTCAACGGCACGAAGGTCGACCCGCTGCGCATCCGTCTGCCGGGCGGCAAATCGCTGCAAGGCGAGGCGCTGGCGAAATTCGAGGACGAGCGCAAGCGCATCGATACGCTGCTGAACAACCAGACGTCAGACCAGGTGGCCAGCAAATAATCTCCGACAGCGTCCTTTGAACTGCCTACACGCTGATCATCCCGGTCGCCGATCGCACCCCAGACGAAAAATGGCGGCCGAAGCCGCCATTCCTCATTCATCCGCAAACCGGTTTACGCCGCTTCGCTCACCGTCTGCCGCGTCTTGAACTGCAGCCGGTCCGAACCGCTCGTCACCTTCACCGTCGATCCGTCCGGCACCTGGCCGGACAGGATCTGCTCGGCGAGCGGATCCTGCACGAACTTCTGGATCACCCGCTTCAGCGGCCTTGCGCCGTAGACCGGATCATAACCCTTGTTCGCCAGCCAATGGCGGGCGTCTTCGTCGAGATCGATGACGATCTTGCGCTCGGAAAGCAGAGCCACCAGCCGTTTCAGCTGGATATCGACGATCGCGCCCATCTCCTCACGTTTCAGGCGATGGAAGAGGATGATCTCGTCGATGCGGTTCAGGAATTCCGGCCGGAAATGCCCGCGCACGACCTCCATCACCTGCTCGCGAACCGTATCGCTGTCGTCGCCGTCCCTCAGCTGCGTCAGATATTCGGCACCGAGGTTCGAGGTCATGATGATCATCGTGTTGCGGAAATCGACGGTCCGGCCCTGGCCGTCCGTCAGGCGTCCGTCGTCCAGCACCTGCAGCAGGATGTTGAAGACGTCGGGATGCGCCTTTTCGATCTCGTCGAACAGCACGACCTGATAGGGCCTGCGGCGCACGGCTTCCGTCAGCGCTCCGCCTTCGTCATAACCGACATAGCCGGGAGGCGCGCCGATCAGACGGGCAACGGAGTGTTTCTCCATATATTCCGACATATCCATGCGCACCATCGCCGTTTCGTCGTCGAAGAGGAAGCGGGCGAGCGCCTTGGTGAGCTCCGTCTTGCCGACGCCGGTCGGACCGAGGAAGATGAACGAGCCGATCGGCCGGTTCGGATCCTGCAGGCCGGCGCGCGCGCGGCGGACGGCGCGCGACACGGCCTGAACCGCATCACCCTGGCCGATCACCGATTTCGCCAATTCGTCTTCCATCCGCAGCAGCTTGTCGCGTTCGCCCTCCAGCATCCTGTCGACCGGAATGCCGGTCCAGCGGGAAACGACGTGAGCGATATTGTCGGGGCTTACCACCTCCTGCACCATCGCGCCGCGATCGCCATCCTGCTTCTCGGCATCGACGAGCTGCTTTTCTAGATCCGGAATGACGCCGTAAGTCAGCTCGCCGGCACGCTGGAACTCGCCTTTGCGCTGGGCGATCGCCAGTTCGTTACGGGCATCGTCGAGCTGCTTCTTGAGATCGGCGGCAAGGCCGAGCTTCTGCTTTTCCGCCTGCCAGCGGGCCGTCAGCGCATCGGCCTCTTCTTCGAGGTCGGTGAGTTCGGTCTCCAGCCGCTTCAGCCGGTCGGCCGAGGCAACGTCGGTTTCCTTCTTCAGGGCCTCGCGTTCGATCTTCAGCTGGATAATGCGGCGGTCGAGTTCATCGAGCTCTTCCGGCTTGGAATCCACCTGCATGCGCAGCCGCGCTGCCGCTTCGTCCATCAGGTCGATTGCCTTGTCGGGCAGGAAACGGTCGGTTATATAGCGGTTGGAAAGTGTCGCCGCGGCCACTAGCGCCGCATCGGCGATGCGCACCTTGTGATGCTGCTCGTATTTTTCCTTCAGGCCGCGCAGGATCGAGATCGTGTCTTCGACCGTCGGTTCGTCAACGACGACGGGTTGGAAGCGGCGGGCAAGGGCCGGATCCTTCTCGACATGTTTGCGATATTCATCAAGCGTGGTCGCGCCGACGCAATGCAGCTCACCGCGGGCAAGGGCGGGCTTCAAGAGGTTGGAGGCGTCCATCGCCCCATCCGCCTTGCCGGCGCCCACCAGCGTGTGCATCTCGTCGATGAACAGGATGATCTCGCCGTTCTCCGCCTGCACTTCGTTGAGTACGGCCTTCAGCCGCTCCTCGAATTCGCCGCGGTATTTCGCACCGGCAATCAGCGCGCCCATGTCGAGCGCCATCAGCTTCTTGTCCTTGAGCGATTCCGGCACGTCGCCATTGACGATGCGCAGCGCCAGGCCTTCGACGATCGCCGTCTTGCCGACACCGGGTTCGCCGATCAGCACAGGATTGTTCTTGGTGCGGCGCGAAAGCACCTGGATGGTGCGGCGGATTTCGTCGTCGCGACCGATCACCGGGTCGAGCCTGCCCTCGCGGGCTTCGGCGGTGAGATCGCGTGCGAACTTCTTCAGCGAATCGAAACCCTGCTCGGCATTGGAGGAATCCGCCGTCCGCCCCTTGCGGATGTCGTTGATGACCTGGTTGAGGCCCTGGGCCGTCACGCCTGCGTTCTTCAGCGTCGAAAAGGTCGAGGCCGAGGATTCGATCGCCAGCGCCTGCAGCAGGCGCTCGACGGTGACGAAGCTGTCACCGGCCTTCTTCGCCGCCTCTTCGGCTGTTGAAAGCACCTTGGCGAGCGGCTGCGCCAGATAGATGTTGCCGTTGCCGCCGGAAATTTTCGGCAGCTTGGCCAAAGCCGCGTCGTTGGCAAGGCGGGCCGCCTTGGCATCGCCGCCGGCGCGCTCGATCAGCGAGGCCGCCATGCCCTGATCGTCGTCGAGCAGGACTTTCAGCACATGTTCGGGCGTGAATTGCTGGTGACCTTGCGCCAGCGCATAAGTCTGGGCGGACTGGATGAAACCGCGCACCCGCTCGGAATATTTCTCGATATTCATATTCTACCTCCATGGATCGCCCTGCCCTGACGAGGCGCAGACCGATGATTGAGATCGACCCCCTGAAAAGGCAGGCCGCGCTTTGCCCGTCTGGGATTTCGGGCGAAGCAGTTCGAGGAGAATATGGTAGCCTGTTCTGCGAGTTTAAAGCCCATAAAACGAAAATCCCCGGCGCGAGACCGGGGATTTTAAAGGCAATTCGAACAGATGGCACGAGCCTCACGCTCTCCCCTGAAGGAGAAGCGAAATCCTCATTCCGATGCGACGTCAGCCAGCACCGGCGCCTCGGCAGAGGCACCCTCGCCTTCAGCGGCGGCTTCCCCTTCTGCGCCGCGACGCGGGCGACGGGGACGGTTGCCGGTGCTGCGACGGCGAGGCTGGCGTTCGCGCGGCTGGCCGCCCGAACCTTCCTCGTCCATGGCGACTTCGGCCGGTATACCTTCGATCTCCGGCTGCGGGCCGGTTCCATCGATGACCTCGGCCTGGGACACTACCGGCGCCGGAGCAGGAGTCGGCTGGGGCTGGGACTCAGGCTGCGGCCGCGGCTGATGCTGCCTGCTCTGCGGCGGCTGGACGATAACGACGTCGTCACCGTCATTGTCGTTGTTATCCATATCGTCGCCGTCGCGGTCCGCACCGTCGCGATCATTGTAATCGCCGCGATCGTCGCGCTGGAAGCGCTCCTGCATCTGCGCCTGGGCGCTGGCGATGATACGATTGTAATGTTCGGCGTGCTGGAGATAGTTCTCGGCAATCACGCGGTCGCCGGAACTTTGCGCGTCGCGGGCGAGTTGCGCGTATTTTTCGGCGATATGCTGCGCAGTACCGCGAATCTTCACATCGGGGCCGGAGCTGTCATAGGTCCGGGTCAGCGGATTGCCGCCCTTGCGGTTGAAATTGTTGTTATTGTTATTTCCACCGCCGCCGTTGTTATTATTGTTGTTACCACGCCCTCGACCGCGCTTGTTCTGCTGTCCTGGCCTCATAGATCGTTCACCTGAATTCTCTGTTTGTGATGGATACATGGCACCAACCGCCATGACCGGAAAACCGGGTCAGGACCTTTGTGCCGCGAGCATACTGCGCCTTTGCGCCGACCTGCCGCTTGGTTCTCAAGTCAGTTTGACTGATTCACGCATTGGGTCGTGTTCAACCGTTGAAACTCTCATTTAAAAGAGCGGACCCCCGAGGCAAACCAAGTACCGAACGAATCTCGTTCATTCCTATCTGCCCAACACGTAACCGCAACCTATATTGCTTCCCTGGGAAATCCAAGCCTTTTCTTCGCAATAACAATAATGTCCTGTCCAGTGCAGCAATTATCGCCTGTCACGCGAGCGCGAACACGAGCACCCTGTCGTTCTGACCATAATCTTTCACGGATTTGAGGCACTTGAAGCCTTTCGCTTCAAAGATCGCCGTCACATCGTTTCGCTGATCGTAGCCGATCTCCAGTCCGACGAACCCATCGGGTCTCATGAACCTTGCCGCATCCTTGGCTATGGCTTTGTAGGCGTCAAGCCCATCCGGGCCGCCATCCAGGGCCGCAAGTGGATCAAATTTCGTCACTTCGGGAGCGAGATCGTGAATAACATTGGACGCAATATAGGGCGGATTTGAGACAATCGCGTGAAAGGACCCTTCGATGCTCTCGAACCATCTCGACTGTATGGCCTGAAACCGATCCAGCAATCCGTTTCTTTCTGCATTCGATCTTGCCGTCAAAAGCGCATCCGCCGATATGTCGCTGCCGACACCTGACGCATCAGGACACTCGCTCAAAAGCGCAAGGCATATTGCCCCGGTCCCGGTTCCTAGATCAAGGATATGGAGACCGCCTTCAGCTTTTGCAAGGTTGCGGAGATAGCCGAGCACCGTATCGACCAGGATTTCTGTATCCGGCCGCGGCTCCAGCGTTTCCGCCGAGAGCCGAAGCGGCAAGCCGTAGAACTCCCGCTCGCCGAGAATGCGATGCACCGGCTCATGGCCGAGCCGCCGCTCCACCGCCTTGAAGATCAGCTCGGACCGCTCGGGAGAAAGTCTCTCGGCCGATCGCGTCAACAGCTCGGTCGGCGACAATTTCAGAAGGCCCGCGACCAGCAGCCGCGCATCGGTCGCCGGATCGACGATACCTGCTTCGGTGAAGCGACGGCGCGCTTCGGCAAGCATATCGGCGATCGTCGAGCTCATTGCTGTTCGCCGAGCTGTGCCAGCTGGCTTGCCTGGTAATCGGCCATCAGCGCATCGACGACCTCCTCGATCTCGCCTTCCATCATCCGGTCGAGCTTGTAGAGTGTCAGGTTGATGCGATGGTCCGTCACCCGACCCTGCGGGAAATTATAGGTGCGGATGCGTTCCGAGCGGTCGCCGGAGCCGACCTGGCTCTTGCGATCGGCAGAGCGCTCGCTGTCAGCCCGCTGCCGCTCGGCATCGTAGAGCCTGGAGCGCAGCACCTGCATCGCCTTGGCGCGGTTCTGGTGTTGCGACTTTTCCGAGCTGGTGACGACGATGCCGCTCGGCAGGTGGGTGATGCGCACCGCCGAGTCCGTCGTATTGACGTGCTGGCCGCCCGCACCCGAAGAGCGCATCGTATCGATGCGGATATCCTCCGGCCGGATCTCGATGTCGATCTCCTCGGCCTCCGGCAACACCGCAACCGTTGCCGCCGACGTATGGATGCGTCCGCCCGCCTCGGTTTCCGGCACGCGCTGCACGCGATGTACGCCGGATTCGAATTTCAGTTTGGCGAAAACGCCCCTGCCGGTGATCGTCGCGATGATTTCCTTATAGCCGCCGGCTTCGCCCTCGCTTGCCGAGAGAACTTCCACCTTCCAGCCCTTTTCCGCGGCGAAACGCTCGTACATGCGAAAGAGATCGCCGGCAAAAAGGGCCGCTTCCGAGCCGCCGGTGCCGGCGCGGATTTCGAGGATCGCACTCTTTTCGTCCGCTGCATCCTTCGGCAAAAGCAGGATCTGCATGTCCTGTTCGAGCGTCTCGATCTGCTCTTTCACCTCCGGCAGTTCCAGCTCGGCGAGGTCGCGCATCTCGCGGTCGACCGATTTATCCGCCAGCAGCGTTTCGAGATCGGCAAGCTCGGCGACCGCCTTCTCATAGGCGCGGATCTGCGTCACGACGGCCTGCAGCTCGGAATATTCGGATGCGAGCTTCACATAGACATCGGCAGCCGGGCCAGCCGACATGCGCGCCTCGATCTCGCCGAAACGGCGCTCCAGCTCGCGCATTTTTTCAACGGGAAGCTTCGCCACCCTTCACTCCGATTCTTCTTAATCTCTGTCTAAAGGGGAATATTGTGGCTCTCGGCGAAGCGGGCAAGCACCTCGCGCATCGGCATCACGGCGTGGTGATCGTCCAGCACCTCGTCCATCACCTTGGCCAGCGCCCCGACATCGAGCCCGAGCAGCATCGCCTTCACCGGTCCGATCGAGGCCGGCGACATCGAGATCGAGCGGAAGCCGATACCGAGCAGCGCCATCGCCGAGATCGGTTTGCTGGCGAGTTCGCCGCATAGCGTCACCGGCGTCTTGTTCCGATCCGCCCCGCGCACGATATCGCGCAGGATGCGCAAGAATGGTTTGCCGAGCGGATCGAAGCGATCCGAGACCCGCGCATTGCCGCGATCGACCGCCATCGAGAACTGGAAGAGGTCGTTCGAACCGACCGAAACGAAATCCACCGCCTCCATCAGTTCGTCAAGCTGCCAGAGCAGTGCAGGCACCTCCAGCATCGCTCCGAATTGCAGCTTGCGCGGCAGCCCGTGACCGAAGCGCGAGAGGTGCTGCACTTCCTTCTGCAACAGCTCGCGCACGATCTTCAGCTCCGAAACCTCGGTCACCATCGGCACCATCAGCTTCAGTTCGGTGTCGGCCGACGCCTTCAATAGGGCGCGCAGCTGGGTGCGCAATAGTCCCGGCCGATCGAGCGATAGCCGGATGGCGCGCCAGCCGAGGGCGGGATTTTCTTCCTCATGGCCGCGGAAATAGGGCACGACCTTGTCGCCGCCGATATCGAGCGTGCGGAAGGTGACGGGGCGGCCCGCCGCCTGTTTTATCACATTGCGATAGAACTGCTCCTGCTCATCCGCCTTCGGCATGGTGGAGGCGATCATGAACTGCAGTTCGGTGCGGAAGAGGCCGATGCCCTCGGCGCCCGATTCCGAAAGCTGCGGCAGGTCGACCAGCAGCCCCGCATTCATCATCAGCGCTATCCGCTGCCCATCCTTCGTCACCGGCTCGACGGCGCGCAGCGCCCGGAACTGCTCCTGCCGTCTGGCACGGAAGCGGACCTTTTCCTCGTAGGAACGCCGATGATCGGCCATCGGCCGCAGATGCACATGCCCCTCGTCGGCATCGATGATCACGGCATCGCCGTTCTCGGCGAGCGCCACGACGCCGGCTGCCTGGCCGATGACCGGAATGCCCATGGCGCGCGCGACGATCACCACATGGCTCGTCACCGCGCCTTCTTCCAGCACCAGCCCGCGCACATTGGCACGTGGATAATCGAGCAATTCGGCCGCCCCCATGGCGCGCGCCAGAATGACCGCGTCGCTGGGGAAACCCTCGGCCGTCGTCCGCCCGGTATAACCCGTCAACTGTCTGAGCAGCCGGTTCGCCAGATCCTCGAAATCGTGCATGCGTTCGCGCAGATACGGATCCGTCAGGCGCATCATCCGCGCCTTGGTATCGCTCTGCACCTTCTCGACCGCCGCTTCCGCCGTCAGGCCGTTGCGGATCGCCTCCTCGAGCTTGCGCACCCAGCCCTGATCATGCGCGAACATACGATAGGTTTCGAGCACCTCGCGGTGTTCGCCTTCCATCGACACGTCGCGACGCGACAGCATGTCGTCGATCGAGATCCGGAGCGAGCCCATGGCTTCGGCCAGCCGTCGGATTTCCTTCTCGGCATCCTCGTTGAGCAGGTTGGTGACGACGATGCGCGGCTCGTGCAGCACGACGTAACCGAGGCCGATGCCGTCATTATAGGTGTCGCCGTCGACGGTCACCGAACGCGTCAGGTCGAGTTCGAGGCCCGGCTTGGTGATCTTCTTGAGCTCGCCGGTGGCGATCATCTCGGCCAGCACCATCGCCGTCGTCTCGAGCGCTTCCAGCTCTTCCTCGCGATAGTTGCGGCTCGCCTTGTTCTGGACGACGAGAACGCCGAGCGAGCGCCCGGTTCGGAGAATCGGCACACCAAGGAAGGAATGGTAGATCTCTTCGCCCGTTTCCGGCAGGTAACGGAAAGCAGGGTGTGACTGCGCGTCGGAAAGGTTCAGCGGCTGGGCCGAGGCTGCGATCGTGCCGACGAGGCCCTGCCCCATCTTCAGTTGCGCCAGATGCACGGCCTCGCGGTTGAGACCTTCGGTTGCATAGAGTTCGAGGACGCCGTCGGCGCGCAGCACGTAGACAGAGCAGACTTCCGCCACCATGTTGCCGGCGATCTGGCGGACGATCCGGTCAAGACGATCCTGCGGCTCCAGCGGCTCCGCCATCAACTCGCGCAGCCGCCTGAGCAGCACGCGTGGACCGCCGGAAAGGTCTCTCATGGCGTCTCAAGCTCCCGAAACAACGCACTCAGTCCCGGCGGGCCGGCCCTCGTCTCCTCAACCTGAAGGGGCAGGCCGCCCACTGGGAATCAATTCTTATCCAGACCGTAGCAGGAATGCAAAGTCCTGACAGCGAGTTCTGCATAGGGACCGTCGATCAGGATGGAAATCTTGATCTCGGAGGTCGTGATCGCCTTGATGTTGATGCCTTTTTCGGCAAGTGCACGAAATGCGGTCGCGGCAACGCCCGCGTGGCTGCGCATGCCGATGCCGATGACCGATACTTTCACCAGCCCCGATTCGTTCTGCACGACATCGTAGCCGATCTTCTCCTTATGGTCGCCGAGCACCTTGATCGCCTTCTCGACGTCGCCTGAAGGGACGGTGAAGGTCATGTCGGTCTTCGACCCGTCCTCGGAGATATTCTGGACGATCATGTCGACATTGATATGGGATTCGGCGAGCGGTCCGAAGATCGCTGCGGAAACGCCCGGCCGGTCGGCAAGACGGCGAAGCGAGATCTGAGCCTCATCCTTGGCATAGGCGATGCCGGTGACTACTTCCTGTTCCACGATTTCATCCTCGTCACAAATCAGCGTTCCGGGCGGGTTCAACAGATCGCCCATGCCCGGAGCATCGGGATCTTCGAATGACGAGCGCACGAAGGTGCGCACCTTATGCACCATGGCAAGCTCGACCGAGCGCACCTGCAGCACCTTGGCGCCGAGCGAGGCCATTTCCAGCATTTCTTCGAAGGCGATCTTCTTCAGCCTGCGCGCCTTCGGCACGATACGCGGGTCGGTGGTGTAGACGCCGTCGACATCGGTATAGATATCGCAGCGATCCGCTTTGACAGCTGCCGCGATCGCGACGGCGGACGTGTCCGATCCGCCGCGCCCGAGCGTCGCGATACGGTTGTCGGGTCCCAACCCCTGGAAACCGGCGATGACGGCAACCTGCCCCTCGCCCATCCGCTTGACGATGTCGGAGCCGTCAATCTCCATGATCCGCGCCGCGCCATGGGCGTTGTCGGTGTGGATCGGGATCTGCCATCCCTGCCAGGACCGCGCATTGATATCCATCGCCTGCAATGCGATCGCCAGCAGCCCGGAGGTCACCTGCTCGCCGGATGCGACCACCGCATCATATTCCCGCGCATCGTAAAACGGAGAATTGGCACCGATCACCTTCGGCGTGCCTTGCACCCAGCCGACCAGTTCATTGGTCTTGCCGGACATGGCCGAGACGACCACCGCCACCTCGTGCCCGGCATCGACTTCGCGTTTTACGTGGCGGGCAACGTTCTTGATGCGGTCCAGGTCAGCGACGGATGTGCCGCCGAATTTCATTACGATGCGTGCCATATGCCTCTACCACGACTGGCGCCGGGACAGCGGAAAACCGAACCCGGCATCACGAAAGCTCTGGGGCGGACCGCCTGGCCAAAGAGCCGGATTCCCAACTTCTGGAACCGCTCTAAAAGCCCAGGCCCCAAAAGGCCCCAAGTTGCGGCGTCTCTTAGCGAGTTTGGCGGGGGTAGGCAAGCGCACGCGATAAAAGCTGTTGGCGGGCGGCTCCGCGCTCGTCAGTCCGCTGATCCACGCCCCTTGACTTATGCCGTCGATCGTCCGACTTCACATTGAGCGAATGAAGGAGTGGACGATGACGGAAGGCGCCAGAAGCACGATCGACCAGGGCGAAGTGGACCGCTTCTCGGCGATGGCGGCGGAATGGTGGAGCCCGACCGGTAAGTTCAGGCCGCTACACAAGTTCAATCCCGTCCGGCTTACCTACATAAGAGACAAGGCCTGCGAGAATTTCGGCCGTGATCCGAAAAGCGCCCGCCCGCTCGAAGGCCTGCGGGTGCTCGATATCGGCTGCGGCGGCGGCCTCCTGTCCGAACCTGTCGCCCGCATGGGCGCCTCCGTCACCGGCGCCGATCCGTCCGAGAAGAATATCGGCATCGCCTCTACCCATGCCAAGGCATCAGGCGTTTCGGTCGATTATCGCGCCGTCACTGCCGAGGAGCTCGCCGACGCCGGCGAGACCTTCGATATCGTCTTGAACATGGAAGTGGTCGAACACGTCGCCGACGTCGAATTTTTCATGACGACCTGCGCGAAAATGGTCCGCCCCGGCGGTCTGATTTTCGTTGCCACCATCAACCGCACGATGAAGGCGGCCGCGCTCGCCATCTTCGCCGCCGAAAACATTCTGCGCTGGCTGCCGCGCGGCACGCATCAATATGAAAAGCTGGTGCGCCCGGAAGAGCTGGAAAAGCCGCTGGCGGCAAGCGGCCTCGAGATCACCGACCGCACCGGCGTCTTCTTCAACCCACTGTCGAACCAATGGAACCTGTCCAACGATATGGACGTCAATTATATGCTGCTGGCAAAGCGGCCGGCGTAAGTCCAGGGCAGGCGCCACATGCAGGTAGCCATTGCAGCAGGCCGCGCGGACTGCGTCAGTTCACGTCTTCCGGCAAAACCGGAATGGCTGCGATCTCGATGCCCTCTTCGAGGAGTGCCTGCGCCTCGTCGAAAGTCGCCTGGCCGATGATGCCGCGAGCATCCGCCTCGCCATAATGGATCTTGCGGGCTTCCTCGGGAAACTGCGTGCCGACATCCTCGGAATTGGCCTTGACGGCCGCGACCGCCTCTTTCAGCTTCCGCAGGGCCTCCTGGCGCATGGCATCCATCGCCAATGTCTGGATCTCGTCCTTCTTCCGCGCCGTCGACACCGAAGGCGCCATCAACAGCTTGGAAATAGCAGCGGAATGACAGACGGGGCAGGTCAGGAAGCCGGTCGCGACCTGACGGTCGAAATCGGCGCTTTCGGAAAACCAGCCTTCGAATTCATGGGCATTGTCACAGGTGAGAGAATAGCGGATCAAGCGGCGACGCCTCCTGCGACTGCCCCCGCAATCTTCTCGACCGAGAATTCCCGGCCATTCCTCAGGTTCGGGATCTTGTCATGCGCGGTTTTGACCGCACTGGGATCGATCTCGGCAACGATAATGGCCTCGCCGGTGGCGCCGGCCGACGCCAGCACCGTGCCCCAGGGATCGATGATCATCGAATGGCCAAAAGTCTCGCGGCCGTCCTCATGCCGGCCGGCCTGTGCGGCGGCGATGACGAAGACACCGTTCTCGATCGCGCGTGCCCTGAGCAGAATCTCCCAATGCGCCTCGCCGGTCTGTTTGGTGAAGGCGGCGGGAACCGTCATCACCTCGGCGCCGGCAATCGCCTGGGCGCGGAAGAGCGTGGGAAACCGCACGTCGTAGCAGATCGTAAAACCTATTTCGGCAAAGGGCAGCGACAGAACACGGGCCTCCGAGCCGGCCGTATAGGCGGCACTTTCACGCCAGCTCTCGCCATTGTCGAGGTCGACGTCGAACATATGGATCTTGTCGTAGCGATTGAGGATTCGGCCGTCGGGACCGAAGAGGAAACCGCGATTGGCGATTTTGCCGTCGGCAAGGGCGATTGCCGTCGAGCCGACATGCACGTGGATGCCGAGTTCGGCGGCGAGCTCCGAGCCGGTCTTGACGATGATGTCATGCGCCTCGTCGGCAAGCACGGCGCGCGCCGCCGCGCGATCGCGCTGCAACATGCCGGTCATCTCCGGCGTCTGCACATAGATCGCGCCCTCTGCGGCGGCCTCGCGCACCAGCCGCGCCATGGCTGCGGCGTTTTTCACCGGATCGACCCCGGAACACATCTGGATGGCGGCGGCCTTGAAGCTCATCGATTTGTCCTCAGGCCGCCAGCATCGGATCGAGCTTGCCGGCCCGATCGAGCGCGAAGAGATCGTCGCAACCGCCGACATGATCGGCACCGATGAAGATCTGCGGAAAGGTGGTGCGGCCGTTCGACTTGCCGATCATCTCCTGGCGAAGATCCGGCGAAAAGGTTGCGTCGTGTTCGACGTAGTCGACGCCCTTTTCTTCGAGAAGGGACTTGGCGCGGCTGCAATAGCCGCAGAACTGCCGTGTATAGATCGTGACGGGTACCATAATCTCTCCAGACCGATGCCGGGTATTTCTGTCATATAGGCTCGGAGAGAGCCCTTGCAAAGGTTAAAACCGTTATCTCGGCCGCACCTGCCTTGCGCAATGTCCGGCTTGCCGCAGCAACCGTCGCCCCCGTTGTATAGACGTCGTCGACGAGGACGATGCGCTTGCCGAAAATGTCGTTTTCGCAACCCTTGGCAATCGCGAAAGCGCCCCTGACATTGTCCTCGCGCGCCTTCGCGCCAAGGCCAACCTGCTGGCTGGTGCGCTTGACGCGAATAAGCGTGGCTGCAAGCAGCGGCTTGCCCGAAAGCCTTGCCATATGGCGGGCAAGCTCGGCTGCCTGGTTGAACTTGCGCGCCAGCATGCGGGTGCGATGCAGCGGCACCGGGATCAGCGCATCGCAGCTTTCGACCGCCCCGTCGGAAGCGCGCAGCATCCAGGCGGCCATCATCGGCGCCAGATCGGTACGGTCGCGATATTTCAGCCCATGCACGAGATCGCGGACCGCATGGTCGTGGGTCGCAGCCGACCGCAGCCGGTCGAAGGGCGGCGGGTCAGCAATCGCCTCGGCACTGAGGATGCCGGCACCGAGATCGTGCGAGAAGGGAATGCCGAGCACCTCGCAATAGGGCCGTTCGATGAAGCGGATGCCGGACCAGCATTTTGGGCAGAGCCCGCGATGGTCGCCTGTGGAAATACCGCAGACGGAGCAGGCGGGCGGATAGAAGAAATCGGCAAGCGCCGACAACGGCCGCAAGAGATGCGCCCGCAAAAACTCTGCCGGTCTTTCGAAATCGATCGAGCCCATGCGGCTAAGACTAGAGCCTTTCCTGGTCAGATTGAAGCATTCTGTTGGCTCAAACGGAGTCGGATGGTCGACCGGCCGGCGCGCGTCGTAGCCCAGTTCTACGGCCAAGCCGGCCGGTCGATCAGCCGGCCCGTTTCAGCCAACCCTCCCGCAGATTTGCTAGGCAAATCTGCGGGACTTTAGAATCGCCGGACGCACCTATTGCTTCGCATGGCGAAGCAGTGCGGCCGGTGGGCCGGGCATCTCTACGCCAGGACAGAGGCGATCGGCTCGGACGTACCAAGGGGTATGTCCGTCGCCAATCGCCTTTGCCCTGATGAAAACCTGCTCCGGCAGAATGCTTCAATCTGGCCAAGAAAGGCTCTGGCGCGTTCTGCGCGAAACGAAAATCGTCTTGCCGCCTAAACGACGCGGGACTAAGGACATCGCCATGGAAACGATCTTCGACAAGGCCCTGATCGCCGCACACCGCCATCGTGCGCTTGCCAGCAACGACCCGAAAGCCGCCTTCCTGCTCGACATCGCCGCTGAGGAAATGGCCGAGAGGCTTGCCGTCGTCGAGCGGACCTTCGAGACCGCCGTCGAGCTGCACGGCGCAACCGGGGCTGCCGCCCGTGCGGCGCTGGCGACGGGCAAGATCGGCACGATCATCCGCGTCGAAAGCGAGAAGGCCTATGCCGGGCCGGGCGAAACCTTGATCGAGGCGCCGCTCGAAGATGTGCCGCTCGAACCGCAATCGGCCAATCTCATCCTTGCGCCGCTCAGCCTGCATCTGACCAACGATACGCCTGGCGTTTTCATCCAGATTCGCCGAGCCCTGAAGCCGGACGGGCTGTTTCTCGCTGCGATCCCCGGCGCCGGGACCCTCCAGGAACTGCGCGAGGTGCTGCTGGCCGCCGAGGTCGAGATGACCGGCGGCGCAAGCCCGCGTGTCATTCCCTTCGCCGATGTGCGCGATGTTGGCGGCCTGATGCAGCGCGCCGGCTTCACGCTGCCGGTGATCGACACGGAGAACTACACGGTGCGCTATGATTCGCTCTTCCCGCTGATGCGGGATCTGCGAGCGATGGGCATGAGCAATCCGCTTGCAGCCCGCGGCCGGATGCCGCTGACACGCGCCTTCTTCCTGCGCGCAGCGGAGATCTACGCCGAACGCTATTCCGATCCCGACGGGCGCATCCGCGCCACCTTCTCGATCATCTATGTCTCGGGATGGGCTGCGCACGAGAGCCAGCAAAAGCCGCTGAAGCCCGGTTCGGCCAAGGCTCGCCTCGCCGATGCGCTGAAAGTGGACGAGCACAAGCTCAGGCAGTAATGGCCGGCTGCCTCTTCAATTCCCAGGCAGATTGTTGCCGATCGCGTTGAAAATATCCTGCAGTCTGCCGGAGAAGATACCGAGAGCAGAGACAATTGCGCCACCGATGACGGCGGCGATCAGCCCATACTCGACCGCCGTCGCACCTCTATTATCTGCAAGAAATGCCTTCAAAAAATGCATCACCCAACCCTTAGCGCGAACGGACAGCAAACGACCAATTCCACGACCATCAGGTGATGGCCGACATTTTTCAGCAACCGGCGCCGACGCCATAGCCCTGGACGACGCAGACCGAGCCGGGTGTATCCTGGAGGACGCTGCGGCGAATCGTATAACGCTTGCCGCTTTCGGCCTTCGGAATCGATCCTGTTGTCATCGTATCAAATTCAAGGGGAGCGCTGGCAAAGACACTCTTTTTCGAGGAATCCGCAAGCATCGGCGTCAGGATGAGCGTCAGCGCAACCACCGCCGTACCGAACAGAAGGGCGATATTGAGCGCACCCGTCCTGCGCGAGGCAGACGAAGCCCGTTCCTTTTCCCGGACAGCTTTCCAGAAATCATCGTCCATGACGTCAAGCCTTTTAATACACGCACGCCAGATGCTTGATTGAGGCCGATCTTTGGCAGAAGGTGTTAAACGATCCATTAATATCCACAGCCGAAAACGACACGGCGCGATAATAATCAGGTAACGCTAAAGTAAATCCTGCAGCATCGGGATGAGCGGCTCGTCGGCCGGCGGCATCGGATAATCGCGCAACGCCTGCGGACGCACCCATTTCAGCGCCTGGCCCTCGCGGCCCTGGGGAATGCCCTCATAGCGCCGGCAGATATAAAGCGGCATCAAAAGGTGGAAGGTCTCGTAGGAATGGCTGGCGAAGGTGAGCGGCGCCAGGCAGGCGATCTTGGTCTTGATGCCGAGCTCTTCCTCGAGCTCGCGCACCAGCGTTTCTTCCGGCGTCTCGCCAGGTTCGACCTTGCCGCCGGGAAACTCCCAGAGCCCCGCAAGCGACTTCCCCTCGGGACGCTGTGCCAATAGGATACGCCCGTCGGTATCGATCAGCGCGCAGGCGGCGACCAGCAATATCTTCCGGCCTGCCTCGATCATTTCGGCTCCCGCTGCCAATAGCAATAATGATAGGCGTCGCGAAAACCGAGGCGCTCATAGAGGGCGATCGCCGGACGGTTGGAAAGCTTCACCTGCAGCCAGGCCGAACGGGCGCTGCGCATGCGTGCCCAGCGCAGCGCCGAGGTCAGGATCTCGGTGCCAAGCCCCTCGCGCCGCCGCGCCTCGGAGACCGAAAGCGACATGATGCCGGCAAGATCGTTGTCCTGAACGCAGAGCACGGTCGCAAGCGGGCCATCCGTTGCATTCTCGATCATGAACAGGCCGGATGGCGGCTTGATCGCCGTAATGATTTCGGCAAGCGCCGGCTTCAGCGTCGGCGGCGCCCGCTCGACGGCGAGATTGGCATCGACGAAACGGCCGACATCATGGGTCGGCAGGTGATCGAGCGTGTCCGGCAATTCCGCCTCGGCCAAGTCGCAGGTCATCACGACAGTCTCGTCGAACTGCATCCAGTTCTGCTGGCGCAGAAGGTCGATCAGCACCGGCGAGGCAAGCGGCGTCTGGCGGACCACGACGGCGCGGCCATAGGCCTCGAACTTTCGGCTCGCCTTTTCCAGGCGGATTTCGACGTCGCGATGATCCGAAGGATCGAGCGGCACGATCGAATTCAACCGGTTGGACGGGTGGCCGGCCGTCAGCCGCACCTGCCAGCTGCCGTCATATTGCACGGACGCCGCCGGCCAGGCGCGGAAGCCGACAGCCTCCAGCCTGCGGACCAGCGGCAGATTGTGTGAGGAAATGGATGCCTGCGCCAATGACCGATCAGCTCCGATAGTCGCCATTGATCGCAACATATTCCTTGGTGAGGTCGCAGGTCCAGACCGTAGCCGTGCCGGCACCGAGCCCGATATCGACTTTGACGGGGATATCCTGCGCCTTCATGACATCAGAGGCGGCCTCCTCGGAATAATCCGGGTCACGCTCGCCATTGACGGCGACCCTGATGTCGCCGAACCAGATGGCGAGCCGGTCGCGATCGGCCATCTCGCCGGATTTGCCGACCGCCATGACGATACGGCCCCAATTGGCGTCTTCGCCGGCGGCCGCCGTCTTGACCAGCGGCGAATTGGCGATCGACAGTGCGATGCGCTTGGCGGCGGTATCGCTCTCGGCGCCCATCACTGTGATCTCGAGCATCTTGGTGGCACCTTCGCCGTCACGCACCACCTGCAGCGACAGATCCTTCAGCACTTCGTTGAGTGCAGCGCGGAAGGTGGCAAGGCGCGGATCATCGGCGCGTTCGATACGGGCCTGGCCGTCCTCGGCCGCCGCACCCGTCGCAAACAGCATCAGCGTATCGGAGGTGGAAGTGTCGCTGTCGACAGTCATGGAATTGAAGGTCGGGCCGACACCGTCGGACAGAAGCGCCTGCAGCGCGGCCGGTGCAATGTCGGCATCGGTGACGACGAAGGAGAGCATGGTCGCCATATCAGGCGCGATCATGCCGGCGCCCTTGGCGATGCCGTTGATCGTCACGGCCACGCCGCCGATCTCGGCGCTGCGGGTCGAAACCTTCGGGTAGGTGTCGGTCGTCATGATCGCCTTGGCGGCCTCGAACCAGAAATCGCCGGTCGCTTCGACCTGCATCCGATCCAGAACGCCTGCGAATTTGGTGGCATCGAGCGGCTCGCCGATGACGCCGGTCGAGGCCAGATAGATCTCGTTTTCAGCGCAGCCAACGGCAGCGGCAGCCGACTGCGCCGTCAGCGCGGTCGCCTGGCGGCCCTTCAGCCCGGTAAACGCATTGGCATTGCCGGAATTGACGACGACGGCGCGGGCGCTGCCATGGGGAAGATTGGCCCGGCAGAAATCGACCGGCGCCGACGGGCACTTCGAGCGGGTGAAGACGCCCGCAACGGCCGCCGGCCTGTCGAAGACCATCATCAGCACGTCGGTGCGGTTCTTGTACTTGATGCCGGCGGACGCCGTCGCCATGCGCACGCCGCGCAACGGCGGCATCGAGACGAAGGATTTCGGAGCGAGCGGAGAGACGGAACCGGACATGATAAGACCTGCCAATGAGCATTTCCAGGCGAATTGGAAACCGGTTCGCCGTCCGGAAATGCGACAACAAACGATGCCGGAGCATGATGCCGAAAGTGTCGGCGTTTTTCGACGACATCATGCTCTGCTTTTTGATTTGGAAGGGCCCGGAAGAACCGGGCCCCGATGCGATGATTACTGCTGCGGCGCCGGCGCGACGGGCTCGCTGCCCGGCTCCGGCTGCTTGTTGGCCTGGTCGTAACCCTTGCGCAGCGTCTCGTCCGAGATCTCGATCTTGGCGGAGGCCTTCGCCCTGTTCAGAAGCTCAAGATACTTGTCGCGCATGACGAGCTGACGAACCTGATCCTGCACCTGCTCGAAGGGCGGCGGCGGAGCGTCGCGCTTGTCCTCGACCTTGATGACGTGGAAGCCGAAATCGGTCTTGACGGGTGTCTTGGAATAGGTGCCCTTCTCCAACGCGAAGGCTGCGTCCTCGAATTCCTTGACCATGCGGCCGCGCGAGAAATAGCCGAGATCGCCGCCTTCCGACTTGTTCGGATCGGTGGACTTTTCCTTGGCGAGTTCGGCAAAATCCTTGCCGGCGTCGAGCTGCTTGATGATGTCCTTGGCTTCGTCCTCGGTCTTGACGAGGATGTGACGGGCGTGGACTTCTTCCTGCTTCGGCAGGGCAGCGACTTCCTTGTCGTAGCGGGCCTTGACTTCCTCAGGCGTCACGATGTCGACGACATGCTTCTTGAAATAGGCGTTGTGCAGCTCGCGATCGGTGAGATACTGCATGCGCCTCTTGAATTCGTCGGTCTGATCGAGCTTCTCGGCCGCAGCGTCGGCGGCGAGCAGCTTCACGTCGATGGCGGCGGAAAGGGCTGCGACCTTCTTCTGGTCATCGGGGAGCTGCGCCAGCTGCGGGTCGAGATTGGCGACGGCAAGGTCGAGTTCCGACTGGTGGATCTCCAGATTGCCGACCTTGGCGATGACGGCGTCATCGGCATAGGCCGGGGCCTGGAGCGCAACAAAAGTTGCGAACGCCAGAACGGCAAGTTTGTTGGTGCTCAACATGAAATACCCTTCACAGTTACATCGCCGGTTTCAGCATCGCCTGAATCCAGCCCAAAATAGCCATCAACACCGGATTGTGGCCTTTCTGTATCCGCCAAATCCGTTGACATCATTCGACCCCCCTCTTATCTGTCACGCAACCTCGCGTCCAGAACAGTTTCCGGGCGTTTTAAGGCGCGCGCCTGATTTTCGGCTGGGCCGCGAATAAGAAACGTCGGGGATGAATATTGAGAAAGGACCAGTCATATGGTCAGCTTTGGCGGTATAGCCCGCAAGTTATTTGGTTCTTCCAATGACCGCCGCGTGCGGTCCTTCCAGCCGAACGTCACTGCCATCAACTCTATCGAAGAGAAGACGAAGGCCCTGACGGACGAGCAGCTCGCGGCAAAGACCGTGGAGTTTCGCGCCCTGCTCGCCGAGGGCAAGACCCTCGACGACATTCTGATCCCGGCCTTTGCCGTCGTGCGCGAAGCCTCGCGCCGCGTTCTCGGCCTGCGACCTTTTGACGTACAGCTGGTCGGCGGCATGATCCTGCATTCGAATGCGATCGCCGAGATGAAGACCGGCGAAGGCAAAACCCTCGTCGCCACCCTACCGGTCTATCTGAACGCGCTTTCCGGCAAGGGCGTGCACGTCGTCACCGTCAACGATTACCTCGCCCAGCGCGACGCCGCCACCATGGGCCGAGTCTACGGCTTCCTCGGCATGACCACCGGCGTCATTGTCCACGGCCTCTCCGACGAGGAGCGTCGCGCGGCCTATGCCTGCGACATCACCTATGCCACCAACAACGAACTCGGCTTCGATTATCTGCGCGATAACATGAAGTACGAGAAGAACCAGATGGTCCAGCGCGGCCATAACTTCGCGATCGTCGACGAAGTGGACTCGATCCTGGTCGACGAGGCGCGCACGCCGCTGATCATCTCCGGTCCGCTCGACGACCGCTCCGAACTCTATAATACGATCGACGCCTTCATTCCGCTGCTGGCGCCCAGCGACTACGAGATCGACGAGAAGCAGCGCTCCGCCAACTTCTCCGAAGAAGGCACTGAGAAGCTGGAAAACCTGCTCCGCCAGGCCGGCCTCCTGAAGGGCAACGCGCTCTACGACATCGAGAATGTCGCGATCGTCCACCACATCAACAATGCGCTGAAGGCCCACAAGCTCTTCCAGCGCGACAAGGACTATATCGTCCGCAACGACGAAGTCGTCATCATCGACGAGTTCACCGGCCGCATGATGCCGGGCCGCCGTTATTCGGAAGGCCAGCACCAGGCGCTGGAAGCCAAGGAAAAGGTGCAGATCCAGCCGGAAAACCAGACGCTGGCCTCGATCACCTTCCAGAACTACTTCCGCATGTACGGCAAGCTCGCCGGCATGACCGGTACGGCGCAGACGGAAGCGGAAGAATTTGGGAATATCTACAATCTCGATGTCATCGAGGTTCCGACCAACCTGCCGATCAAGCGCATCGACGAGGACGACGAGGTCTACCGGACCTTCGACGAGAAGTTCAAGGCGATCATCGAGGAAATCCTCGATGCCCATAAGCGTGGCCAGCCGGTGCTGGTCGGCACCACCTCGATCGAGAAGTCGGAGCTGCTTGCCGAGCGCTTGCGCAAGCAAGGCTTCAACGACTTCCAGGTGCTGAACGCCCGCTACCACGAGCAGGAAGCCTATATCGTCGCCCAGGCCGGCGTGCCGGGTGCCGTCACCATCGCCACCAACATGGCCGGCCGCGGCACCGACATCCAGCTCGGCGGCAACCTCGACATGCGCATCGAGCGCGAACTCGGCGATGTCGAAGCCGGTCCGGAGCGTGACGCCCGGATCCAGGCGATCGTCGAGGAGATCAAGGAACTCAAGCAGAAGGCGCTCGCCGCCGGCGGTCTCTACGTCATCGCCACCGAACGCCATGAAAGCCGTCGCATCGACAACCAGCTGCGCGGCCGTTCCGGCCGTCAGGGCGACCCCGGCCGCTCGAAGTTCTACCTGTCGCTTCAGGACGATCTGATGCGCATCTTCGGCTCCGACCGCATGGACAGCATGCTGACCAAGCTCGGCCTCAAGGAGGGCGAGGCGATTGTCCATCCCTGGATCAACAAGGCCCTGGAGCGCGCCCAGAAGAAGGTCGAAGCCCGCAACTTCGATATCCGCAAGAACCTTCTGAAATATGACGACGTTCTCAACGACCAGCGCAAGGTAATTTTCGAACAGCGCCTCGAGCTGATGGAAGCGGCCAATATTTCCGAAATGGTCTCCGACATGCGCCGCGAGGTAATCGAGGACATGGTCGAAAAGCATATCCCCGAGCGCGCCTATGCCGAACAATGGGATGCTGCCGGCCTGAAGACCGGTGCTTTGAACATCCTCAATCTCGATCTGCCGATCGAGGACTGGGTGAAGGAAGAAGGTATCGGCGAAGACGATATCCGCGAGCGGCTGACGCAAGCCACCAATGCCGCCTTCACGGAAAAAGCCGAGCGTTTCGGCGACGACATCATGCATTATGTCGAGCGCTCGATCGTCATGCAGACGCTCGATCATCTCTGGCGCGAGCATATCGTCAATCTCGACCATCTGCGCTCCGTCATCGGCTTCCGCGGCTATGCCCAACGCGATCCGCTGCAGGAATACAAGTCGGAAGCCTTCGAGCTCTTCACGGCGCTGCTCAACAATCTGCGCGAGGCCGTCACCGCCCAGCTGATGCGCGTCGAGCTGGTGCAGCAGGCGCCCGCCGAGCCCGAACCGCCGCTGATGCAGGCCCATCACCTGGATCCGACGACCGGCGAAGACGATTTCGCCCCAGCGATCTACCAGGCATCGGAAGTCATCGTTTCTCCCGAAAACCGCAACCCGGATGACCCGGCCACCTGGGGCAAGGTCGGCCGTAACGAGACCTGCCCCTGTGGTTCCGGCAAGAAATACAAGCATTGCCACGGCGCCTTCGAGCAGGTCTGAGGCAAGCCGCAACGATCCTGAAAATGCCGCCTTCGGGCGGCATTTTCTTTTCTCCGGCAACGTCTCGCGATTGTAACTCAGCGTCGGGCAGCAAGCCCGATCCGGAACCGTTTCTTAACCCTGTTCTGTCAAGACTTCAGGCGCGATTTGCCTGACCTTAGAGTTTTGCGTGTTCATCATGGCGGTCATAGAAACAGCGGAGAAGATGCTGCCCGCGGGCCTGCGCCCGATCGGCGGCCGAACGCTGCGCATGCTTGCGGCCGTGCTCACGGAACGCGGCGAGAAGGCGGCCGCCCAGCGCATGGCGCTGACGGCCTTTTCGATCCGTATCCTCAGCGCGGCTCTCGCCTTCGTCTCCCAGATCGTGCTCGCCCGGCTGATGGGCGAATATGAATACGGCATCTTCGTTTTCGTCTGGGTGCTGGTCGTCGTCTTCGGCGATCTCTCATGTCTCGGCTTCCACACGGCGATCATCCGCTTCCTGCCGCAGTACAGGGCAGCGGGCGCTTTCGAGGAAATCCGCGGCCTGACCGGGACGGCGCGCATCTTTGCGCTGCTTTCCGGCACGGCGGTGCTCGCCGCCGGCACGCTCGGTCTGCATTTCTTCGGCGACATGATCCAGGTCTATTATCTCGTCCCGATCTTCATCGGCCTGCTTGCCATGCCGATGATCGCGCTCGGCGACATTCTGGAAGGCACGTCGCGGGCCAACCACTGGCCGGTGATGGCGCTGAGCCCGGTCTATATCGTCCGCCCGATCCTCATCATCCTCTTCATGCTCATCGCCATTGCCGTCGGCGCCGCGCACACCGCCGTAACCGCGATGCAGGCAGCGCTCGTCGCCACCTTCGTCACTGCGCTTGGCCAGTATGCCGCAACGCTCTACCGCCTTCGCCGGCACTATGACGAAGGCCCGCGCAAGGTCGATTTCCTCGCCTGGTTCAGCGTCGCCTTTCCGATTTTCCTGATCGAGGGCGTGAGCTTCCTGCTCACCAATTCCGATGTCGTCGTCGTCGGCATCTTCCTCGAACCGCACGATGTCGCCATCTATTTCGCCGCCGCCAAGACGATGGCGCTGGTGCATTTCATCAATTTCTCGGTCAAGGCAGCCTCCGGCCCGCGCTTCTCCTCGATCATCGCCGAAGGCGACCACGGACAGCTGGCGACCGCTGCCATCGACGCCGCCCGCTGGACCTTCTGGCCGGCGCTCGGTGTCGGCCTTGCCGTGCTTGCGGCCGGCCATCTGCTGCTATCGCTCTTCGGCGGCGCCTTCACATCAGGCTATCTGGTCATGGCGATCCTGCTCGCCGGCATCCTCGCCAAGTCGCTGGTCGGCCCCGCCGAAACGTTGTTGATGATGGCAGGCAAGCAGAACCTCTGCGTCGCACTCTATGCCGGCGCACTGACGGCCAATGTCGGCCTCAACCTCGCTTTGATCCCGCATTATGGCATCGAGGGCACGGCGATTGCCACGGCCTCGGCCATGGCGGTCGAGGCGATCCTGCTGCATCTCGCCGTGCGCCGCACGCTCGGTATCGTCCTGTTCGCCTTCGCCAGCCCCTCCGCCGCAACGCCAGAAATGAGAGTTCGATAGATGGTGCGTGTTCCCCCCGTTACCGAAAGCACCAACAGCGCCGCCAACCGCATGGTGCATGATCTCGCCGCGCTGCATTTCGAAGCGCCGCAGGCCGAGGCCCGCGCCGAGATCGGCCGGCCGGGGCGCGAGCTCTGCCTCTATCCCGGCAAACTCGGCTATGAACTTCAGGATGAGCTCGACTTCCTCTCCAACCGGGCGATGGAACCGAACGTCTTCTTCTCCGGCCGCTTCCTCGCCCCCGCTATGCCGCGGCTTGAGGACCGGCAGGTGAACTTCGCCCTGATCCGCGACCACAATGCCGGCCGCAGCCGCATGCGCTTCCTGATGCCGTTTTCGGTCGACCGGCCCGGTTTTGCCGTCGGCCCGTCGATCATCCGCGGCTGGTCGAACAGTTTCGGCCCGCTCGGCACGCCGCTCGTCGATGCCGAGGATGCTGCCGAGACCCTCGACAATCTCTTCGAGGCACTGACCGTGCGCGATCTCAATCTGCCCGGCATTCTGGTTCTGCCGGATCTGCGGCTGAACGGCATCTTCGTGCGCATGCTCAAGGCTGTGGCGCTCAGCCGCAACCTTCCCGTCACCGTCACCAATCCTTACCAGCGCCCGATGCTGCAGAGCGACGAAGAGGCGCCGGCCTATCTCGGCAAAACCATCTCCTCCTCGCATATGCGCGAAATGCGCCGTCAGTGGCGCCTGCTGGAGGAACAGGGAACGGCGGTCTATGCCGTCGCCCGCCAGCCGCGCGAAATCCATATCCGCTTCGAGGAATTCCTGGCGATGGAAGCCGGTGGCTGGAAGGGCAAGCGGCGAAGCGCTCTCGTCACCGATCGCTATCACACGGCCTTTGCCCGCGAGGCGGTGTCGAACCTTGCCGCCGTCGATGCCGTGCGTATTCACACGATCGATCTCAATGGCAAGGCGATTGCCGCCATCGTCGTCCTGATGATGGGCGGCGAAGCCTATACGTGGAAGACCGCCTATGACGAGAACTATGCCCGCTATTCGCCGGGCAAGCTCTTGATGAGCGAGCTCACCGAATGGCATCTCGACGACGCCAATATCGTGCGTTCCGATTCCTGTGCCGTCTCCGATCATCCGATCATGAGCCGCTTCTGGCAGGAGCGCGAGGAGATGGGAACGCTGGTGATCGGCCTGACGCAGAACGGCGACCGCGACATGCGCCAGGTCTCGGCTCAGCTCCATATGTACCGCAGCACCCGCAACATGGCGAAGATGCTGCGCGAGAAGATCATGTCGCTTGCCGGCCGGGGCTAATTTTCGGCCGCCGCCCTTTCGCGCAGCAGCCGGCGGATCACCTTGCCGGTGGTCGTCAGCGGCAAGGCGTCGATGAATTCCACCTCGCGCGGATATTCGTGCATCGAAAGCCGCGTCTTCACCCATTCCCTGATATCGGCGGCCAGCGCTTCGCTTGGATGATGGCCCGGTGACAGCACGATATAGGCCTTGACGATCTCGGTGCGCACGGCATCGGGTTTGCCGACGGCGGCGGCAAGCTGCACGGCGGGATGGCCGATCAGACAATCCTCGATCTCGGCCGGGCCGATGCGATATCCCGACGAGGTGATGACGTCGTCGTCGCGGCCTTCGAAGGTGACATAACCCTCGGCGTCCTGACGGCCGATATCGCCGGTGAGCAGCCAGCCTTTGGCGAACTTCCGCTCGGTCGCCGCCGCATCGTTCCAGTAGCCGAGGAACATGACGGGGTCGGGACTGGCAATGGCGATCTGGCCCGGTTCGCCGGCCGGCAATTCGTCACCCACTTCGCTGACGATGGCAACGCGATGCCCCGGGACCGCCCGTCCGATGGCTCCAGCCTTGGTGACGCCATGGGCAGCGCTCGACGAGAGCACGAAATTGCACTCCGTCTGGCCATAAAATTCGTTGACGGTAATGCCGAGCGTCCGCCGCGCCCATTCATAGGTCTCGCGCCCGAGTGATTCCCCGGCCGAGCCGATGGTGCGCAGCACCAGATCATATTTCGAGCGCGGATCGGCAACGGATCGCATCAACCGCAGCGCCGTCGGCGGAATGAAGGCATTGCGCACCTTCATCTCCGCCATGATGCGATAGGCCATGTCGGCATCGAATTTCTGCGCCGGCGACGAGACTACGGGAACGCCGAGCAGCAGGCTCGGCAACAGCGCATTGAGCAGACCGCCCGCCCAGGCCCAGTCGGACGGCGTCCAGACCTTGTCGCCCACTTTCGGAAAGCCCTCATGGGCAAACTGCATACCCGGAATATGGCCGGGCAGAACGCGATGGCCATGCAGCGCGCCCTTGGGCGGCCCCGTCGTTCCCGAGGTGAAGATCATCAGCGCCGGATCGTCCGGACCGGTCCTGGCGACGTCGAAGACAATGGGATGGCCGTTCACCAGATCGCCAAAGGCAACCGCATCGACATCCGCTCGGTCGATGCTGACGACATGTTTCAGCATCGGCAGGCGATCGCGGATCTGCCGGATGCGCTCGAGACCGAAACCATTGGTGACGATTGCTGCAACACCTGCTGCCTTCAGCCGGTATTCCAGCGCCTCGACGCCGAAGAGCAGCGCCAGCGGCAGCGCGACCGCGCCGGTCTTGTAGATCGCCACATGTGCGATCACCGTCTCGAAGGATTGCGGCAAGAGCAGCGCGACACGATCGCCGCGCTCCACCCCAAGCGAAACGAGCGCATTGGCGAAGGCCGAGGACTGGTCGGCGAGGGCGCGATAGGTCATCGCGCGGTGATGGCCATCCGGGCTGAAATGCTCGAGACAGACGCGCTCCGGATCTCTCGCGGCCCAGTCGTCGCTGACGGCGCGGCCGATATTGAAATCTTCGGGAATCCGCCACAAAAAATCGCGATAGAGATCGTCGTAGCGATCATGGGGCGGCAGTTTCATAGGCAAAATCCGGTGAATGTTGCACCAGCTAACACCTTGTGCTGCAATTGCGCAAGCGGCCGGTCCGGGCGGCGATGACTGCCCGGCTTCAAAGCCATCACGCATAGTTGCACGCATGGCAGAACGGATTCTTCGCCAGGTGCCCTGCGACTTTGCCGGCTTTCGCACTAGATCATGGAAAGCCGCCTGGGGGCCACCAATTCATCACGGAGCCGTTTCATGGAATACGCAAAATTTGGGAAGACCGGACTGGAAGTGTCGAAAATCTGCCTGGGCTGCATGACCTTCGGCGATCCCGGCCGCGGCAATCATGCCTGGAGCCTCAGGGAAGACGAAAGCCGGACGATGATCAGGCAGGCAATCGACCTCGGCATCAATTTCCTCGACACCGCCAACACCTATTCCAACGGTTCCTCGGAGGAGATCGTCGGCCGCGCCATCAAAGATTTCGCCAAACGCGAGGATATCGTGCTGGCGACCAAGGTGTTCAATCGCATGCGGCCGGGCCCGAACGGCGCCGGCCTGTCACGCAAGGCGATCTTCGACGAGATCGACAACAGTCTGCGTCGCCTCGGCACCGACTATGTCGATCTCTACCAGATCCACCGGTTCGACTATACGACGCCGATCGAGGAAACGCTGGAAGCGCTGCACGACGTGGTCAAATCGGGCAAGGCGCGTTATATCGGCGCTTCCTCCATGTATGCCTGGCAGTTCGCCAAGGCGCTCTACGTCTCCAGGCTGAACGGCTGGACCGAATTCGTCAGCATGCAGGACCACCTGAACCTGCTCTACCGCGAGGAAGAGCGCGAAATGCTGCCGCTCTGCGAGGATCAGAAGATCGCCGTCATCCCCTGGAGCCCGCTGGCCCGCGGCCGCCTGACCCGCGACTGGGACGAGACGACGGCACGCAGCGAAACCGACGAATTCGGCAAGACGCTCTACACCCAGTCCATCGATGCCGACCGCAGAATCGTCGAGGCGGTGGCCGAGATCGCCAGGACCCGCAACATCTCCCGCGCCCAGGTCGCAACCGCCTGGATCCTGCAGAAGAGCGCGGTGACCGCGCCGATCATCGGTGCCTCCAAGCCGAACCATTTGCAGGACGCCGTTGCCTCGCTCTTGGTCAAGCTTACCCCCGAGGAAATCGCGGCACTGGAAGCACCCTACATCCCGCACGCCGTCGCCGGCTTCAAGTAGTCAGCCGGCCGGCTTCTCAGCAGGCATGAGCGAGGCAGATCCCTCTCCGCGCCCGCGCGGAGAGGGAGATCGGCATTATGACTATTCCACGACCGATCTTACATCCGGCTGCCGGGGTCGAGCTGCCGGCGCATCGTCACCAGAAATTGCTCGGCAAGCGCCCTATCCTCGACCGCGCGGGCAAGAATGACGGCGCCCATCATCGACGAGAGCGTCGTCGCGGCATTGGCCCGGCGTTCTTCTTCAGTCTCGCCGGGAACGATATCGGCGAGCGTGTCGACCAGCACGGACAGCCCGTCGCTGAAGACCGCGCGGACAGCCCCCCGGCTGCGGCTCACCTCCTGGATCAGCGTTGCGAAGACGCAGCTGCCACCCGGATCGTCGACCGTGCGCCAGTGAATATAATGGTCGAGAAGTGCTGCCAGCGGCCGGTCCGGCGATTCGGCGATGTGCTCTTTCCACCGCGTTTCCACTCTGTCGATCAGCTTGCGGCTGACCTCGAGCGCCAGATCGTCCTTCGAACTGAAATGACCGTAGAAGCCGCCATGCGTCAGCCCCGCCGCCTTCATGATGTCAGCAACGCCGACCCCGTCGAAACCGTTCTCGCGGAAAAGCACGCCCGCAACGCTCAGGATCTTTTCGCGGTTTTCGGCAAATTTCTCGCGGCTGACCCGCATTTTTCGTCTCCAGAAATAGTCGCTTGACAAAATATATGACGTCCATCATCAATACGCAAGAAATATGATGACCATCATGTAAATCGGTCCTGTACTTTCGCGAACCTGAATTCGAACGGAATCTTGCCCATGGTTTCCACAGCCCTCGCCTCCACCCTTGCCCGGCGCAACATCCATTACGGCTGGGTCGTCGTTGCCGCGACCTTCCTCACCATGCTGGTCACCGCCGGCGCCATGGGCGCACCCGGCGTTCTCATCAAGCCGCTGCAGGACGAGTTCGGCTGGGAGACCTCGCAGATTTCCTCGGCGCTGGCGATCCGTCTGATCCTGTTCGGTTTCATGGGTCCGTTCGCCGCCGCCTTCATGAATTATTTCGGCGTGCGCAAGGTCATCGTCTTCGCGCTCGCCCTGATCGGCGCCGGCTTCATCGGTTCGCTGTTCATGACGACGCTGTGGCAGTTGCTGCTGCTGTGGGGCATCGTCGTTGGCTTCGGCACCGGTCTGACAGCCATGGTGCTCGCCGCGACGATCTCCTCCCGCTGGTTCACCAGGCATCGCGGCCTCGTCGTCGGCATGCTTTCGGCAAGCTCGGCCACCGGCCAGCTCGTCTTTCTGCCGCTGATGGCCGAACTGACAGAACGCTACGGCTGGCGCTCGACAGTGTTTTTCGTCTGCGCCATGATCATGGTCGCAGCCCTTGCCGTACTCGCCTTCATGCGCGACCGCCCGGCCGACCTCAACTTGCCGGCTCTCGGCGAAACGCAGGTGACGCCGCCGCCGGCAGCCACCTCGCTCGGCGTCGCGCTGATGACGCCGATCACCGTCCTCAGGGAAATCTCGAAGACCTCGACCTTCTGGATCCTCTTCGCCACCTTCTTCATCTGCGGCCTCAGCACCAACGGCCTGATCCAGACCCATTTCGTCACCCTCTGCGGCGATTTCGGCATCGTGCCGGTTGCCGCCGCCAGCGTGCTCGCCGTCATGGGCATCTTCGATTTCTTCGGCACGATCGGCTCCGGCTGGCTCTCCGACCGGTTCGACAATCGCTGGCTGCTATTCTGGTATTACGGCCTGCGCGGCCTCTCGCTGCTCTACCTGCCCTTCAGCGATTTCAGCTTCTACGGCCTTTCCATCTTTGCCATCTTTTACGGCCTTGACTGGATCGCCACCGTGCCGCCGACCGTCAAGATCGCCGCCGACCGCTTCGGCCGCGAAAAGGTCGGCCTCGTTTTCGGCTGGGTCTTTGCCGGCCATCAGCTGGGAGCCGCCACCGCCGCCTATGGCGCTGGCCTCTCGCGCACGGAGCTTTCGAGCTATCTGCCCGCCTTCTTCATCGCCGGCGCCTTCTGCCTGCTGGCCTCGATCCTGGCGATCACATTGAAGAAGTCCGGCCTCAGCAGCCCGGCCCCCGCTGCAGCCCATTGATATCGACCGGACCCGGCCCCGAAACGAGGCCGGGTCTCTCCACCGGATCGGTCTGATAACTTCGCTTGCCCGTCTTGCGCGCGCAGGCGCTCGCATGTTAGACAGCCGCCCGTTCGTATCCGTTGCCCCATTGGCGGAATTGGTAGACGCGCTCGACTCAAAATCGAGTTTCGAAAGAAGTGCTGGTTCGACCCCGGCATGGGGCACCACCTACGCTCTGCGAACTTCGGCTCGGCAGGCCGAAGAGCAGCTAAGCGAAGGGTTGTCGCGCCGTAGCTCCGTCAGGAACGAAGGCGGACTGGTTCGACAATGCTCCGGCTGGCTGCACCATCATCTCAAATCGCTTCGCGTAGCCCTGCCTCAGGAGACCTGATACGGGACTACGGAGCAAAATTAGCCTGCGGGTGAAGCCTACTTGTTCTTCAACAGCCACATTTTGCCGGCCATGGTGATGCCGTAGACGTCTTTTGAGACGTCGTCGTCCAGATGCCGCCGCTCGAGGAAACCCGGCTCCTTCAATTCACCCAGCGTCTTGGCAGTGACTGATTTGATTTTCTGCGGCCGCTCTTTCCAGCGGTCGGTTTTTGCGTAAGTCACCTGCGCGTTCTGGTGCGTCCATTTGTTGGCTGGCTGAGGATAGAGATCTCCATCCCTGGCGAGTTTGAGTGCGGCGATCTGGGACGGGGTAAGCTCAATCATAGTAAAAATCCTGTGCGGGAGGTATTTGCGCTGGGAACGCGCTTTTACCAAAGGCGTGCTCATAACACCGACGGACCACTTCCACCACCCATTCAGATAATCGCGCCACAAAAGGCGAAAACCCGGTTCGTGGGAACCGGGCTTCGCCCTTGCAGCGTATGTCTCGTTAATTGCAGCGTCGGACCGTCTTGGTGACCTCGCCTTCATCGGTCTGGCGTGTGACGCTCCTGGTTTCGCAGCCACTATCGCGGTAGCGGCGGTGCTCACGTTCGCGCACGGCACCAAAAGTGACGCCCCGCTCGCTGATGGTAATTCCAGGTCTTACCCGCTCGTGACGATAGCCGTCATCATAGGAACGCTCCCTGACATAGACGCTATCGGCAAGAACAGGCGCTGCAAACGAGCAGGCGGCAAGGGCCGCCACAGTACAGTTCAGGATAATCTTCCGCATGTCGTTCTCCTTTCTTGATGAAAGGGCAACGAGGAAAGCCGCAAGTGGTTCCAACATTGTGACGGCCCGGCCGTGCCGCAGACAACGTCTGCATCTGGCGGGCCAGAACTATGAGTGAGGGGGCCTCGCCGCTCAAATCACTTGTTTAATTTTGCTTGCGCTTCGTCCAAAGTGGCCGCCGCTACAAATAGAGAGGGCGGACGTGCATCAGGAAGTAGGACTCATCGCGACGGTTGCCGTCAGTTTTGTTTTCGCCGCGATCCTGGGCTACGGCGCCGATCGGCTCCGGCTGCCGCCGCTCGTCGGCTACCTGATGGCCGGCATCCTGATGGGGCCGTTCACCCCGGGCTTCGTCGCCGACACCGCCCTTGCCGGTCAGCTCGCCGAAATGGGCGTCATCCTTTTGATGTTCGGCGTCGGCCTGCATTTTTCCGCCTCCGACTTGCTCGCCGTGCGCGGCATCGCCGTGCCGGGCGCGATCGGACGGATCATTCTCGCCACCCTGCTCGGCGTCGGCCTTTGCCAACTCTGGGGCTGGAGCCTCGGCGCCGGCATCGTCCTCGGCCTCAGCCTGTCGGTGGCGAGCACCGTCGTTCTCTTGAAGGCGCTGGAGGAGCGCAATCTCGTCAACGCGCCAAGCGGACGCGTCGCCGTCGGCTGGCTGATCGTCGAGGATCTGGTGATGGTGCTGGCGCTGGTGCTGCTGCCGGCGCTCGCAGAGCTTCTGGGTGGCAACGCCGCCGATACGACCAACCACGGCCTCGGCGACCTGCCGCTGGTGCTGACGATCGGCCTGACGCTGTTGAAGGTGGCGGCCTTCGCCGCCATGGCGATCTTCCTCGGCCCTCGCATCGTGCCCTGGCTGCTGACGATGATCGCCCGCACCGGCTCGCGTGAGCTGTTCACGCTGACAGTCCTGGCGATCGCGCTCGGCATCGCCTTCGGCTCGGCGGCGATCTTCGGCGTCTCATTTGCGCTCGGCGCATTTTTTGCCGGTGTCGTCATGAGCGAATCCCAGCTCAGCCACAGGGCGGCCGCCGATTCGCTGCCGCTGCAGAATGCCTTCTCCGTGCTGTTTTTCGTCTCGGTCGGCATGCTCTTCGACCCCTCGATCCTGGTGCGCCAGCCGCTGGCCGTGATCGGCGCGCTCGCGCTGGTCATCCTCGGCAAGGGCATCATCACCTTCTTCATCGTCATCCTGCTCAGATATCCAATCGGCCTGGGGCTGACATTGGCCGGCGGCCTCGCCCAGATCGGCGAATTCTCCTTCATCCTCGCCGGTCTCGGCGTGTCGCTCGGGCTTCTGCCGCATGAGGGCCAGGATCTGATCCTTGCCGCCGCAATCCTGTCGATCACGCTGAACCCGATCGTGATCCTGGCGACCGACGGACTGAAGAAATATATCCATTCGACATGGCCCTCCCTTTGGGAAAATTACGGCAGAAAGAGGCAGAAAGCGCTCGGCAAGGAACTGGAAAAGATCAGGGCGCTCAGCGAGGAGCGCGAGCGTCAGCATCAGTTGAAGATGCAGCAGCTGATCGAAACTTTCCCGTTATTCTCCGAGGTCAGCGAGGACGCGCAAGAGGAGCTGCTGCTGCTCTTCAAGGCAAAGTCCGCCCCTCCCGGCGAACGCGTCATTCGCCGCGGCGACCGCGGCGACAGCATGTATTTCATCTCTTCGGGAGCGGTGGAGGTGCGGCTCGCCAGCGGTGCGATCCGCCTGGAACCGGGCGCCTTTTTTGGCGAAATGGCGCTTCTCACCGGCGGACGACGCACCGCCGACGTCATTGCCGTCGATTTCTGCCAGTTCGAGGTGCTCGAGCGGCGCGACTTTAACATGTTCATGTCACACCATCCCAACCTGCGCGCCGCCGTCAGCGAAATGGCCCAGAAGCGCACGGAGATGAACGTCCTGCGCCAGCAATGGGAAAAGTCGATGGACCTGTCCTGAGCAAACACCGCCGCATTTCTCGCGGGAGCGCGATAGCGTGATTGCCTAGAGTAGGTCGCGCAAAACTGAGCAGCGGTTTTGCAATTCCGACATGCGTAAAAGCAAAGATCTAAATCGCAAGCGAAACTGAGGATTGCGACGCGCTTTAGACCGCCGGCCAATAGCCATCAGCACGGAAATCCTCCGGGATCGGATCGAGGCTCGACAATGTCTCGGCCGCGAAATCGATCTGTAGCGACAGGTATTTGAGAGACGCCAGCATCGGCGCGCCGGTCGCAAACTCCCGGATGCGGGACAGATGATAGCCGCTGGCGCTCAGCCGCCGCGCAGCCTCCTGGCGTACATCGTCTCTGCTCGGTCCGCGCCCCTTTTCGGACCGGTCATCCATTTGCACGGCCTGCCCACGGCCGCCTTCGATCACTTTGAACATTCTCATGCCACCCTGCACGTCGACCCTATGCTCTGATACAGCTTGCCGCAGAATGGCCGATTCGCAATCCCATGAAATCTCGAGAGAGGCGCCGATGCGCCGCATCACGAAAATTTTTGGACGGCGGTGGCAGGAAGGACACGGGCGAGCATTTACAGCACCGCGCACGGCCCCTAAAGCTTTTGCACCGCAACAGGAAGGAAACGGAATGCTCCGCAGACTTTACGACTGGACCATGTCTTTGGCCTCGCGCAAATCGGCCGAAGTCTGGCTCGCCGTCATCGCCTTCGTCGAAAGCTCCGTCTTTCTCGTCCCCGCCGATGTGCTCTTCCTGCCAATGGCGCTTTCGAGGCCGGAACGCTCCTACCGCTATGCGCTGATTGCAACCGTCGCCTCCGTGCTCGGCGGCATCGCCGGCTGGGCGCTCGGCTTTTACGCCTATGAGACGGTTGCGCGGCCGATTCTCGAATTCTACGGCAAACTCGACGCCTTCGAGCAGATGAAGGCCTATGTCACCTACGAGTGGATCCTGCTGCTGCTCGTCACTTCGGGTCTCGCGCATCTGCCGCCGATCAAGATTGTCACGATTTTGTCCGGCGTCATCCACGTCAATCTGGGGCTTTTCGTCGTCTCGGCGATCGTCGCGCGCGGCGCGCGTTTCCTCTTCCTCGCCTGGCTGCTGCGCCGTTACGGAGAACCGATCCGCCATTTCATCGAGAAGCGCCTCGGCCAGATCGTCAGCGTCGGTGCCGCCGCCGCGATCGTGTTATATCCCGCCTACCGCTATCTCGCTCACTAGAACAGGATGATTTTCGGCCGAACAGGCCTAAAATCTGAATCCGCATCTCAGGCTTTACCAACTTTGCGGAGTTCCGCCATGACTGCCATTTCCTCGCCGCTCACCCGCCCCGGCTTTACCTATTCCCTGCTGCTCGCGATCGGCATGGCGGCCGTCGTCGGCACGGCGCTGGGCTTCCAATATATCGGCGGCTATATTCCCTGCGCGCTCTGCCTGCTGCAGCGCCAGCCTTATTATTACGCCATCCCGATCGCGATTCTCGCCGCAATCTCCGAACTCGTCGGCCTGCCGAACTGGATCACCCGCGCGCTCATCCTGGCGGCCGGCATCCTGATGCTGGTCACGGCAGGCATGGGTGTCTATCACGCTGGCGTCGAATGGCATTTCTGGCCGGGGCCGGCCACCTGCTCGACCACGGCAAGCAGCATGACGACCAATGCCGGCGATCTGCTCGGCGAACTCAACACCATCAAAGGCCCGTCCTGCACCGATGCAGCGCTGCGGGTGCTCGGCCTGTCTTTTGCAGGCTGGAACGTGATTGCCGGAATCCTGCTCGCAGCCTTCGCCTTTGTAGGCGTTCGCAAGGCTGCCTCTGCATAATCCCTTAAGTCAGCCGTTCTCTGCGCCTCCGAAGAACGCGCCGTGCTGCAAGCAACGCGATCAAGGCTGCAGTTCGGTATCCCAGTAGAGATAATCGAGCCAGCTGTCATGCAGATAGTTCGGCGGGAACAGCCGGCCGTTATTGTGCAGATCCTGCACCGTCGGCTGGTAGGGCTTCTGCGCCGGGAACATGCCGGCCTGCTTGGGAAGCTTGCTGCCCTTGCGCAGATTGCAAGGCGAACAGGCAGCCACGACATTCTCCCAGGTCGTCTCGCCGCCATGGGCGCGCGGGATGACGTGATCGAAGGTCAGGTCGTCATGGGCGCCGCAATACTGGCATTCGAACCGGTCACGCAAAAAGACGTTGAACCGGGTGAAAGCGGGATTGCGGGACGGCTGAACGTAAGTCTTGAGGCACACGACACTCGGAAGCCGCATCGAGAAGCTCGGTGAGGAAACCGAATGTTCATACTCTGCGATGATATTCACACGGTCGAGAAATACCGCCTTGATCGCGTCCTGCCAGGACCATAGCGACAAGGGATAATAACTCAGCGGCCGGTAGTCAGCGTTCAGGACGAGCGCCGGCAGGGCCTGCGGGGAGACTGCAATCGTCAAGGGACTCTCCTGATCGATTCGGCATCTGCACCTGTATATTAGGCCGGTTGTTACAGGATTGTGAAGTCCAATAAATTCAGAGGATAAAGGCAAAATGAAGAGTGTTGCCGATCAGCCGATCGGCACTATGTCGCGGCGCATTTTCGTGGCGTAATAGGCCCAGAAAAGCCGTGCAGCCACCGAGCGCCACGGCGACCAGACTTCCGAAAGCTCGGCAAGCACCTTCGCCTGAGGCCGTGCCGCAAGGCCGAATGCCGCACCGACGGCATTCTGCAGTGCGACATCGCCGGCGGGGAAAACATCGGCATGGCCGCCGCAAAACATTAGATAGACCTCCGCCGTCCACGGGCCGATACCCTTCAGCGCGGTGAGTTCGCCAAGCGCCTCGCCCGGCGGCTTCAGGCAGAGGCCGGAGAGATCGAGGCGGCCGGAGGCAACCGCTTCGGCGATCCGCGACAGAGTCTCGGCCTTGGCGCGCGACAGGCCGAATTCGCGCCATGCCTCTGCGTGAAGCAGCATGTAGCCTTCGGCAGTCAAAAGACCATCCGCCGGCAGCATGCGCCGCCAGATCGCGTCGGCGCTGGCGCGCGACACCATCTGCGAGACGATGATATGGGCAAGCCCGGCAAAGCCGGGTTCGCGCAATCGCAGCGGAACGGGTCCGGCGTCCGCTGCGATCGGCGCAAGGCGCGGATCGAGGCGAAGCAATGCTTCGAGCCCCTGCCTGACGTCGTCTTCGTTGCGGATGATCTGCACATTGCCTCGCAGTGGTTCAAAAGCCGAATCCATGGCAGAAGAAAGCATGACCACGAGTGAGCGTCAAAAACCCGTCTTTCGTTTTGCGCCGAGTCCCAACGGGGCGTTGCATCTCGGCCATGCCCTCTCGGCGCTGCTGAACCACGACATGGCGCGGGCTGAACAAGGCCGCCTGCTGCTCCGCATCGAGGATATCGACCAGACACGCTGTACGCCCGAGTTCGATGCCGGCATCCACAGAGATCTCGACTGGCTTGATATCCGCTGGGAAAGCCCGGTGCGGCGCCAGTCGGAACATTTCCCCGAATATCAGGCAGCATTGCATGCGCTGATCGAGCGCGGTCTGGTCTACCCGGCCTTCCTGACGCGCGGCGAGGTGAAGGCGCGCGTCGCGGCCTACGAGGCGGCGGGAGAATCCTGGCCACGCGATCCAGACGGCACTCCGCATTATCCGGCAGGTGACCGCGACCGGCCGAAAGACGAATGGCAGGAAATGCTGACCGCGGGGAGGAAACATGCCTGGCGGCTCGATATGCGCAAGGCGCTCGACCTGATCGGTCAGCTGCTGTTCTGGACTGAAACCGGCGACGGTAGGACTGGCGAAATCGCCGCCGAGCCCGGCGTCTGGGGCGATGTCATCTTGTCGCGCTCGGATGCGCCATCGAGCTATCATCTTTCCGTTGTCGTTGACGATGCGCTGCAGGGCGTCACCCATGTCGTTCGGGGGCTCGACCTCTTCCATGCGACATCGGTGCACAGGCTGCTGCAGGTGCTGCTCGGGCTACCGCAGCCGGTCTATCACCATCATCGCCTCATTCTCGGCGCCGACGGCCGCAAACTTTCGAAAAGCGAAGGCGACACCGGGCTTGGCGAATTGCGCGCCCAAGGCATGTCAGGAGCGGATATTCGCCGTCTTGTCGGGCTCTGATGGCCTTTCGACACGCTCTCTGCCGACGATCGAAAGCGTATGGGAAAACATCCGGAAGACGCGGAACTTGATCAGCGCCGCATTGATCTCCGCCCCGATGATGAAGATGACGCCGACCATGTAGAGGAAGATCAACACGATCATGACGGAGGCCAGACCGGCATAAGTTGCCGTATAATTGGCGAAGGTCGCCAGGTAGTAGGCAAAGATCAGTGCGCCGGCGAGCCACAGAAGCAGTGTCAGCAAAACGCCCGGAATAACGTCGAAGACTCGTCGTTTGCCGGCCGGCAGCCAGAGATGCATGACCAGCAGTCCAACCGTCAGAACCACCAGCGTGCCGTAGATGCGCCAGCTGAAGACGATGTCGAGCGTATCGGCAAACAGTGGGAACCATTTCCTGGAATAATCGAGCGCCAGCGGCAGGGCGACGAGCAGAATGCTGATCGCCGCAAAGATGATGACCGCGATCAACACGTAGCCGAGGCTGAAGAGACGGGTGAAATACCAGGGCCGCGTCTCCTGCACCCGGTAGGCGCGGTTGAGCGAGATGCGCAACGCCTCGACGCCGTTCGAAGCGAAATAGGCGGCCGCCAGCACCGAGATCGTCAGCAGCCCGCCGCGCGGAATGGTCAGCACCTGCAGCACCTGGTCGGCCAGCGGCTTGGCGATCGCCTCGGGCCAGGTGTCGAAGATCAGGTGGATGGCGGTCGAGGAGAACTGATCGGCGCCGAGGAAGCTTGCAAGCGCGGTGCCGAAGATCAGGAACGGGAAAACCGCAAGCAGGCTCGACAGCGCCACGTGACTTGCCATGGCGAAGCCGTCATCCTCGATCATGTGACAGATCGCGTCATAGACCACGTCGTAGATCGTGCGCAGCACCTTCGGCATTCCGTCTCCGGCTTTCCAGATTGTATCCTCTGGCCGAATATGGGAAACGAGTCCCATTTTGTACAGGAATCATTCCATGGCGGGAGAGCGCATCATCGTCGTCACCGGATGTTCGTCCGGGATCGGCGCTCATTGCGCGCGGGCGCTGAAAGCCGATGGCTGGCGTGTCTTCGCGACGGTGCGCAAGCCGGACGACCTCAAGGGGTTGGAAGCAGACGGCATAGAGACCTTCCTGATGGACTATACCAGGCCCGAGACGATTTCCGACCTGGTCGGCGCGGTTCTCGAACGCAGCGGCGGCCGCATCGACGCGCTCTTCAACAACGGCGCCTACGGCCAGCCGGGCGCCGTCGAGGATCTTTCGACGGCAGTGCTGCGCGCCCAGTTCGAGGCGAACTTCTTCGGCTGGCACGAACTGACGCGGCAGGTCATTCCGCCGATGCGCAAACGCGGAGAGGGGCGGATCGTCCAATGCTCGTCGATCCTCGGCGTCGTGCCCTATCGCTATCGCGGCGCCTACACCGCGTCCAAATTCGCGCTCGAAGGCCTCAGCATCACACTGCGCATGGAGTTGCAGGGCAGCGGCATCCATGTGAGCCTGATCGAGCCGGGACCGATCGCCACCCGTTTCACCGCCAACGCGCTTGCAAAGATCAAGGAGAATATCGACCTCGACAATTCGCCGCACGCGGTCGATTACAGCAGACAACTGGCAAGGCTCGACGGATCGGGGCCGGTCAACCGCCATAAACTCGGCCCGGAGGCGGTCTATTCCGTATTGAAACACGCATTGAACTCGAAAAATCCAAGACCACATTATCCCGTAACGACTCCGGCTAAGCAGGGCATGTTCCTGAAGCGGCTGCTTCCGGCAGACCTCTTCTACCGCCTGATGCGCTGGACGGACTGACTGAGAAAGCTGAGTGCCATGTCCACGTTCACCTATGTCCTCGCGATCATCGTTATGGGCGCCGTCGCCCTGGTGCTGATCCGCGGTCTCTTCAACATGATGAAGGGCGGCGATGCCAACCGCTCCAACAAGCTGATGCAGCTTCGCGTCCTGTTGCAGGCGATCGCCGTCGTCCTGATCATGATAACGCTCTGGCTGACCGGCGGCGGCCGCCCGACCTGACGGGGCTTTGAGGGGGAACCGTGGTCAAACTCAACAAGATCTACACCAAGACAGGTGACGACGGCACGACCGGGCTGGTTTCCGGCCCCCGCCGGACAAAGGACGATCTGCGCGTCGAGGCCTATGGCACGATCGACGAGGCCAATTCCGCGATCGGCCTGGCGCGGCTGCACACTTCAGGCCTGCCCGAACTCGACGCCATGCTGATGTCGATCCAGAATGATCTCTTCGATCTCGGCGCCGATCTCGCCACCCCTGACACCGGTGAGCCGCCGGCCTATGAGCCGCTGCGGATCGTCGAGACGCAGGTCGACCGCGTCGAGCGCGATATCGACCAGTTGAACGCCGGTCTGGAACCGCTGAAATCCTTCATCCTGCCGGGCGGCAGCCCGGCCGCCGCACATCTGCATCTTGCCCGGACGATTGCACGGCGCGCCGAACGTCTGATGGTGGCGCTTGCCCGCACCGATGGCGAAATCGTCAGCGAGGCGGCGATGAAATATGTCAACCGGCTCTCCGATTTTCTCTTCGTCGCCGCACGCCATGCCAATGCCCGCGGCCATGCGGATGTGCTTTGGGTTCCGGGAAAAAACAGATAGGCTTGCCGCACGATCGCCGGGGGGCCTTATGTTCATACCACTTCACGACGCCAATACGCTGAAACATATCAAGGTCCAGTGGGTGACACTCTCACTGATCGCACTGAATATCGCGGTCTGGCTTTTGACCAGCCTGGAGAGCGAACAGGCAGCCCAGGCGACGACTGTCGGGCTCGGCTATATCCCGGCGATCGCCTTCGGCGACGCTGTGCTGGCGCCGGGCTTGGAAATCGTGCCGGAACCGCTGACCTATCTCACCTATGCCTTCGTCCATGCCGGCTTCTGGCATCTGGCCTCCAACATGATCTTCCTCTGGGTCTTCGGCGACAATGTCGAGGATGCCATGGGGCATCTGCGTTTCCTGATTTTCTACCTCCTCTGCGCGGCCGCCGGCGCGCTCTGCCACGGCCTGCTGACCATGACCTCCCAAGCGCCGCTGGTCGGCGCCTCGGGGGCGATCTCCGGCGTCGTTGCCGCCTATGTCATGCTGCATCCGCGCGTCAGGGTCTGGGTGCTGGTGTTCTTCCGTGTGCCATTGCCCCTGCCGGCCTTCATTCCGCTGCTTTTGTGGATCGGGCAGCAGTTCTTCATGCTGGCGATCGCCCCTGACGGCGACGTGTCCTGGGGAGCGCATGTCGGCGGCATCCTTGCCGGCGCTCTTCTGATCCTGGTGTTGCGCCGGCCGGGTGTACCGCTCTTCGACCGGCAGATCGTCACGCCCCGCGCCGTGAGAAACGACCGCAGTGCCGGTCCGGCCATCACGGCCGGTACGGACGGGCAAACGGCGCAGCGCTTTCCCTGGGGCCGACGCTGATAGCTATATTGACGTGAACGTAAACGTCCATATATTGCCAAGGCAAATTGCCTGCCGGCGTCATGGAAGCGTTGAATTTGGAGGAAAAACGCGTATCCATGTCGCCATTCGACAATCGGAGCGGCGCCCAAGCGCGCATTTTCTAAAAAAGCCTCTGAAGCCAGTTTCTCCTGAAGGAAGGACCCCATGAAGATACTCGTGCCAGTCAAACGGGTTGTCGACTACAACGTGAAGATCCGGGTTCGTCCGGATGGCACGGGTGTCGAGCTTGCCAATGTGAAGATGTCGATGAACCCGTTCGACGAGATCTCGGTGGAAGAGGCGCTGCGGCTGAAGGATGCCGGCAAGGCCGAAGAGGTGGTCGTGGTGTCGATTGGTCCTGCCAAGGCCGAGGAGACGCTGAGGACGGCACTCGCCATGGGCGCCGACCGGGCAATCCTGGTCGAGACCGACGATGCGGTCGAGCCGCTGGCCGTTGCCAAGATCCTCAAGGCTGTCGCCGATGCCGAACAGCCCGGCCTTGTTATCGTCGGCAAGCAGGCGATCGACGACGATTCGAACCAGACCGGCCAGATGCTGGCGGCACTGCTTGGGTTTGCCCAGGCGACCTTCGCCTCGAAGATCGAGATTGACGATGGCAAGGCGACCGTCACCCGCGAGGTCGATGGCGGCCTGCAGACGATCGAGATCAAGCTGCCGGCAGTGGTCACCTCGGACCTGCGCCTGAACGAACCGCGTTATGCCTCGCTGCCGAATATCATGAAGGCGAAGAAGAAGCCGCTCGACAAGAAGTCTCCTGCCGACTTTGGCGTCTCCACAGCGCCGCGGTTGAAAGTGTTGAAGACCGAGGAGCCGTCCGGCCGCAAGGCTGGCGTCAAGGTCAAGTCGGTCGCCGAGCTGGTCGACAAGCTCAAGAACGAAGCCGGCGTGCTTTAAGCCAGAACCAGGGAGCCCTCATCATGACCATTCTTCTTCTGGCTGACCACGACAATGCAAGCCTTTCCGACCAGACCGCCAAGGCGCTGACGGCCGCAACCAAGATCGGCGGCGACGTGCATGTGCTGGTCGCCGGCAAGGGCGCCAAGCCCGCTGCCGATGCGGCGGCCAAGCTTGCCGGCGTCTCCAAGGTGCTGCTGGCCGAAAGCGATGCGCTGGCCAACAATCTGGCCGAACCGCTGGCCGACCTGATCGTCTCGCTGGCCGGCAGCTATGACACGATCCTCTCGGCTGCGACGTCGGTCGGCAAGAATGTGCTGCCGCGGGTGGCTGCCCTGCTCGATGTCGCCCAGCTCTCCGAGATCATCGAGGTGATCTCTGCCGATACCTTCAAACGGCCGATCTATGCCGGCAATGCCATCCAGACGGTGCAGGCAACCGATGCCACGAAGGTCATCACCGTGCGCACCGCCTCCTTCGCCTCTGCAGCCGAAGGCGGCTCCGCGCCGATCGAGACGGTTGCAGCGGTTTCCGATCCCGCTCTGTCGCGCTTCGTCGCCGATGCGCTGTCGGCCTCCGATCGTCCGGAGCTGACCTCGGCGAAGATCATCATCTCAGGCGGCCGGGCGCTGGGTTCGGCGGAAAAATTCCGGGAGGTCATCCTGCCGCTCGCCGACAAGCTCGGGGCTGCCGTCGGGGCAAGCCGTGCGGCCGTCGATGCCGGTTATGCGCCGAACGACTGGCAGGTCGGCCAGACCGGCAAGGTGGTGGCGCCGCAGCTCTATATCGCCTGCGGCATATCAGGCGCCATCCAGCATCTGGCCGGGATGAAGGATAGTAAGGTGATCGTCGCCATCAACAAGGATGAGGAGGCGCCGATCTTCCAGGTCGCCGACTACGGACTGGTCGCCGATCTCTTCGACGTCCTGCCGGAATTGCAAAAGGCGCTCTGAGCGCGTCAAATGCTTTTCTTTCGCACGTGCGAATGACTGGAAAATTATCTTTTATCGGTCTACTACTGCTGCCGGGCGATCCTTCGTCCGGCAGTATTGCTAGAAAAATGCGGCAGCGCGGGGGCGGATGCCGTGCGGGGGTTTGGAGATGAATGCGGTGTTGAAGAATATTGGTATCATCGGTGCCGGCCAGATGGGCTGTGGCATCGCGCATGTTTCGGCCGCCGCAGGTTACAGGGTTCACATCTACGACCTCTCCCAGGACCGCATCGAATCCGGCCTCGCCACCATTAACGGCAACCTCGCCCGCCTGGTGACCAACGGCAAGATGACCGAAGAGGAACGCAAGTCGACCTTGTCGTTGATATCCGGCTCGTCCGACGTCAATGATCTCGCCCCGTCCGATCTCGTCATCGAAGCCGCCACCGAGGATGAAACCGTCAAGCGCAAGATCTATGCGCAGGTCTGTCCGGTCCTGAAGCCGGAAGCGCTGCTTGCCACCAACACCTCTTCCCTTTCCATCACCCGGCTTGCTGCCGCCACCGACCGCCCCGAACGCTTCATGGGCATACATTTCATGAACCCGGTGCCGGTGATGAAGCTGGTCGAACTGGTGCGCGGCATCGCAACCGATGAAAAGACCTTCTCCGCCGCCAAGGAATTCGTCGGCACGCTGGAAAAGACCATCACCGTTGCCGAGGATTTTCCGGCCTTCATCGTCAACCGCATCCTGCTGCCGATGATCAACGAGGCCATCTACACGCTCTATGAAGGCGTCGGTACGGTCGACGCCATCGATACGGCGATGAAGCTCGGCGCCAACCATCCGATGGGGCCGCTGCAGCTTGCCGATTTCATCGGTCTCGACACCTGCCTGTCGATCATGCAGGTGCTGCATGACGGTCTGGCGGACTCGAAATATCGTCCCTGCCCGTTGCTGGTGAAATATGTCGAGGCCGGCTGGCTCGGACGCAAATCCGGCCGCGGCTTCTATGACTATCGTGGCGAAGTGCCGGTCCCGACGCGTTAAGCGGCCATCACCAGAAAGGGCGAATAGACCGAGCGCCCGCTAAATGCTTTCCTTGCCGGGAACGGGAGGAAACGCCATGTCGACCGAAACACCCATGTTCCTGCTGCAATGCTGCGTCCTTATCGGAATCGCCGGCGTCTTTCTCATGAGAGGAGATGGGGACTCCTGATCAACGTCGTTACGACCCGATCGCACCCTTGATTAGCGCCTTCGCGTCTTCGCTATCCCACGCGGCCGGGCCGTTCATGGCGGAGATCAGGCAGCCCTTGTCGTTGAGCAGCAGCGTCACCGGAAGGCCGAAGGCAAGCCCTTCCTTCTTCAGGCTGTTGAAGACGCCGATCGTATTGTCGCGGTAGAGCTGCAGCGCATCGACGCCGGTTTCAGTCAGGAAGGTCTTCGGCTTCTCATCGTCGCCGGTGTCGATATTGACCGGCACGACTTGGAATTTGTCGCTGCCCATCTCCTTTTCGAGTGCGTTCAGCGCCGGCATTTCCTCGCGGCAGGGCACGCACCAGGTGGCCCAGAGATTGAGAAGCACGGTCTTGCCGGCGAAATGATCGAGCGTCAGCGGCTTACCATCCGGCCCGTTGAAGGAAACCGCCGTCAGCTTGCGCGGCTCGGTGGCGGCAACCATGGCGGCCACCTGCCCCTTCATCAGCGGTGTGAGGCTGGCTGCGCGGTCCCTGGCAGACTTGCATTCCGCAGAAGCGGTTTCACCACCGCCATTGCCAATCCCCGTCTCCTTCACGTATACCGCTGCCGCACCGGCAACGACACCCGCAACGGCGGCCATCGCGATCCATTTCAGGGATGGCAGCCCGAGGGGTTTTCTTGTCGTCATTTCATTCTCCTGGACATGCATCCTCAAGGCGGACACCTCATGGCCGACGACACCACGGACACCAAATCCTCCAACCAGATGTGGGGCGGTCGCTTCGCCTCCGGCCCGGACGCGATCATGGAGGAGATAAATGCCTCGATCGGTTTCGACAAGAAGCTATTCGCGCAGGATATCCGCGGTTCGATCGCCCACGCGACGATGCTCGCCCATCAGGGGATTATTTCATCAGACGATAAGGACAAGATCGTTCACGGGCTAAACACGATCCTGTCAGAAATCGAAAGCGGCAATTTCGAATTCTCGCGCCAGCTCGAAGACATCCATATGAATGTCGAGGCACGCCTGGCGACGCTGATCGGACCGGCGGCCGGCCGGCTGCACACCGCCCGCTCGCGCAACGATCAGGTGGCGCTCGACTTCCGTCTCTGGGTGAAGGAAGAGCTTGAGAAGACCGAGAAGATGTTGACCGGTCTGATTGCCGCCTTCCTCGACCGCGCCGAAGAGCATGCCGAAAGCGTCATGCCCGGCTTCACCCACTTGCAGACCGCCCAGCCCGTTACCTTCGGCCATCACTGCATGGCCTATGTCGAAATGTTCGGCCGCGATCGCTCCCGCGTGCGCCACGCCATCGAGCATCTGGACGAAAGCCCGATCGGTGCTGCCGCCCTTGCCGGCACCGGCTATCCGATCGACCGCCACATGACGGCCCGGGCACTCGGTTTCCGCGAGCCGACCCGCAACTCCATCGATACGGTCTCCGACCGCGATTTCGCCATCGAATTCCTGTCGATCGCAGCGATAACAGGCATGCACCTGTCGCGTCTGGCGGAGGAGATCGTCATCTGGTCGACCCCGCAATTCGGTTTTGTCCGTCTCTCCGACGCGTTTTCGACCGGCTCGTCGATCATGCCGCAGAAAAAGAACCCCGATGCAGCCGAACTGGTGCGCGCCAAGACCGGCCGCATCAACGGCTCGCTGGTGGCGCTGCTGACGATCATGAAGGGCCTGCCGCTCGCCTATTCCAAGGACATGCAGGAAGACAAGGAACAGGTCTTCGACGCAGCCGAGAGCCTGGAACTGGCAATCGCCGCCATGACCGGCATGGTGCGCGACCTGACCGTCAACACTGCGCGCATGAAGGCGGCGGCCGGCTCCGGCTATTCGACGGCGACCGATCTTGCCGACTGGCTGGTGCGAGAAGCGGGCCTGCCCTTCCGCGACGCCCATCATGTCACCGGCCGCGCCGTGGCGCTTGCCGAAAGCAAGGGCTGCGATCTTGCCGAACTGCCGCTCGCCGATCTGCAGGCGATCCATTCCGCGATCACCGACAAGGTCTATGACGTGCTGACCGTCGAGGCCTCGGTCGCCAGCCGCAAGAGCTTCGGCGGCACTGCGCCGTCTGAAGTGCGCAGGCAGATCGCCTTCTGGCGCGCCCGCAACTGAAGAGCAAAGGGCGGGCCGAAAAGCCGCCACGCCCCTCCTTCAGGCGCGGAAAGACCTCCAACAATCAGGGTGCACAAGGCGGATAAACTTCGCTATGAAGATGTCCATCATTCGAGATGAATGACGCCAGCACATGCCGCAGAAGAGGATATCCATGCAGAAGAGCTTGCCGCACCTCGTCCGCCTGACGGTGGTTCTCGCCGTCATCGGCCTTGCCGTTGCCGGATGCGGGCGCAAGGGCGACCTCGATCCGCCGAGCGCTGCGGCAACCAAGGAAGGCGACGTTTCCAAGCCGACGAAAAAGCCGGGAACTGTTGATAAGCCATTCCTTCTCGACCCCCTTCTTTAAGGCATAAGCTCGTGAACCATTTCGAATACCGTGACGGCGTCCTTCATGCCGAGAATGTCTCCGTTCCCGAGATCGCCAAGGCGGTCGGCACGCCGTTTTACATCTATTCCACCGCGACGCTCGAGCGCCATTACCGCGTCTTTTCGGAAGCCTTCGCCGACATGGACTCCATGGTCTGCTATGCGATGAAGGCGAATTCGAACCAGGCGGTGCTGAAGACGCTGGGCCGTCTCGGCGCCGGCATCGACGTCGTCTCCGAGGGCGAGCTGCGCCGCGCGCTTGCCGCCGACATTCCGGCAAACCGCATCATGTTCTCAGGGGTCGGCAAGACTCCGTCCGAGATGGATTTCGCGCTTGAGGCCGGCATCTACTGCTTCAACGTCGAATCCGAGCCTGAGCTCGAAATCCTCAACCAGCGCGCCGTCAGCGCAGGCAAGAAAGCGCCGGTTTCCTTCCGCATCAACCCGGATGTCGATGCGAAGACGCATTCCAAGATCTCGACCGGCAAGAAGGAAAACAAGTTCGGCATCTCCTGGGAGCGCGCCCGCGCCATCTATGCCCATGCCGCCAGGCTGCCGGGCATCGAGGTCACCGGCATCGACATGCATATCGGCAGCCAGATCACCGAGCTCCAGCCCTTCGACGACGCCTTCAAGCTGCTGCACGACCTTGTCGCGACGCTGCGCGCCGACGGCCACACGATCCACCACGTCGATATCGGCGGCGGTCTCGGCATCCCCTATAAGGACGACAACAATCCGCCGCCGCTGCCGGATGCCTATGCGGCAATCGTCAAGAACCAGCTGCGCGGCCTGGACTGCAAGATCATCACCGAACCCGGCCGGCTGATCGTCGGCAATGCCGGTATCCTGGTGACCGAAGTCCTCTATGTGAAGGATGGCGGCGAGAAGACCTTCGTCATCGTCGACGGCGCCATGAACGATCTCATCCGCCCGACGCTCTACGAAGCCTATCACGAGATCCGCCCGGTGACGATTTCGGCGGCCAACGCTCCGCGCATTCGCGCCGACGTCGTCGGTCCGGTCTGCGAGACCGGCGACTATCTGGCGCTCGACCGCGAAATGGCGATGCCGAAGCCCGGCGACCTGATGGCCGTCAGCACTGCCGGCGCCTATGGCGCAGTCCAGGCCGGCACCTATAACAGCCGCCTGCTGGTGCCCGAAGTTCTGGTCAAGGGCAGCGATTTCCATACGATTCGCCCGCGCAGAACCTACGCCGAGCTGATCGGCCTCGACTCCGTCCCGGCCTGGCTGGATTAACGCGTCGGCCCGAAAATCGGAATCGATTTTCGGAAAGCACGAAGCGTAGATTCAAAATGCTAGAGCGTCCTTTGTGCGTCCGAAAGGACGCACGGCGCTCTAAAGCATGTCGCGCAAAAGTGCGCAGCGGTTTGCGATCACGACATGCGTGAAACAAAGACTTAAAGCGCCAGGAGCGATCTGAAAGATCGCGACGCGCTTTGAGCAGCCATCACTTTTTGGCGAATAAACGTGAAAAGCCGGTATTACCGGCCGCTCGCCCTCGCCTTCGCCACAAAGAGTGTTATCCTTTCGTTCATGAGCGTATTGCCCCGCAATCGCCGGAAGCGCCCTCTGTTTCAGAACGCCAGATCGCGGAGACCGGACCGATGACAAGCCCCTCAAGGCAGAAGAAAGGTGCGTTTGCGCTCCGTCCTTCGCTTGCCCGGCTGGTGACGACCAAACGTCTGCTGGCGCGCGTGGTGCTGTTTTTCGAGCAGTTGCTGCCGCCTTTGATGCCGGTCCTGGCGGTCGTTGCCTTTTATCTCTGCGCCTCCTGGTTCGGCGTTTTCCGCAGCGTGCCGGACTGGCTGCGCATCCTGCTGCTGATCGCCTTTGCCGCCGCCTTTCTCGCCTCGCTCATCCCCTTCCGCACCCTGCGCTGGCCGAAGGTCGCCGAAGCCGATCGCCTGCTGGAGGAACGCAACGGCCTGCCGCACCAGCCGGTCACCGTCCAGGAAGACGAGCCCGCCTTCGATACGCCCTTCGCCCGGGCGCTCTGGCGCGAGCACCAGACGCGCATGGCCGAAAAGATCGCAGCGCTCGATGCCGGCCTGCCGCGACCTGATATCGCCGCGCATGACCGTTTCGCCCTGCGCGCCATCCCGGCGCTGCTGCTGGTCACTGCCTTCGGTTATTCGCTGTCGATCAACGGCGGCTCGATCAGCGACGCATTGCAGGCGGCACCCGAGCAGGTGGTCAGCGATCCGGCGGTGCGCATCGACGCCTGGGTGACGCCGCCGTCTTATACCGGCCGTGCGCCGATCTATCTGACGGCCGATGGCAGCGAGCAGGCGCCGATCGGCATTCCGCAGTTTTCAGGCCTCACCGTCCGCGTCAGCGGCGGAAAGACGGCCGAAAAAGTGGTGTTCCGCAAGGCCAATGGCGAGGCGCGGGATATATCAGTGCAGGCGGATAGCAAGCCTCAGCAAGCGGCGGCAGCAGGCGGCGAGCAGCCGAATGCCGCACCCGCCAGCCAGGCCCCAGCCAGCCAGGCACTCGTCGCGCAGACGCATGTGATGAAGCTCGAGGAGAATGGCGCACTCGAAGTCAACGGCCGCCGCTGGAGCTTCGACGTGCTTCCCGACAAGGCCCCGGAAATCGCCTTCGACGGCTTGCCGAAGCCCAGCGTCAATGGCGCGCTTGAAATCGGTTTCACCGTCAAGGACGATTACGGCGTCCAGGAAGCGCATGCGGAAATCGTTCCCGTCGACACCGATCCGACGGCGACGCCGCTCTATCCGCTGCCGGAATACCGGCTGGATATCCCCCGCCGCAACGCCCGCGACGCCAAGGGCGTAACCAGCCGGAACCTGAGCGAACATCCGCTTGCCGGCAAACGCGTGCGCATCACGCTCGTCGCCAAGGATGCCGCCGGCCAGACCGGCCGCAGCCCGCCGCATGAGATGATAATGCCGTCGCGGCGCTTTAACGAGCCGCTCGCCGCCGCCGTCGCCGAAGAACGGCAGGTTTTCGCCCTCGACACCCGCAAGATGCCGCAGGCGATCGCGCTGAACGAGGCGCTGACCATCCGTCCCGAGGAGACCATCCCCAAGCTTACCAACTACCTGCTGCTCGAATCCGCCTTGACGCGCATGAAGCTCGCAAAGGGCGAGGATGCGCTGAAAGATACCGCCCAATATCTCTGGGAGATTGCGCTGGGCATGGAGGACGGCGATCTTTCGCTTGCCGAGCGCAAGCTGCGCGAAGCCCAGCAGAACCTCGCCGACGCGTTGGACCGCAACGCCCCGGATGCCGAGATCAAGAAGCTGATGGACGAGCTGCGCAAGGCGATGCAGGACTATATGAGTGAGCTCGCCCAACGCATGCAGAACGCGCCGATGCAGCCGAACCAGAATGCGCAGAACATCCTGCGCCAGCAGGATCTGGAACGGATGATGGATCAGATCGAGAATCTCGCCCGCTCCGGCAATCGTGACGCGGCCCAGCAGATGCTGTCGGAATTGCAGCGGATGATGAACAACCTGCAGGCGGGCCGACCGCAGCGCGGCCAGCAGAGCCAGGAAAACAGCGAAGCCCGCAAGCAGATCGACAAGCTCGGCGAGATCCTGCGCGACCAGCAGAAGCTGATGGAACAGACCTTCCGGCTCGACCAGCAGCTCAGGGACCGCATGCAGCGCGGCGAGCCTGACATGGGCGAGAGCGATCCGCTGCTCGACGAGATGAACCCCGGAGACAACGGCGAGCCGCAGGATCAGCAGCAGGGCCAGCAAGGTAAGGAAGGCCAGCAGCCCTCCGACCAGATGACGGCCGAACAGCTACGCGAGGCGCTGAAGCAGCTGCGCGCCCACCAGGATGCACTGGGCAGGCAGCTCGGCGAATTGCAGAAAAGACTCGGCGAGATGGGCATGAAGCCCGGCCCCGGCTTCGGCCAGGCGCAGCGCGAAATGGAAGGCGCCGGCCGTGAACTCGGCCAGGGCCGCGGCCAGCCGGCCATCGAGGGCCAGGGCCGCGCGCTGGAAGCGCTTCGTCAGGGCGCCCGCGACATGATGAACCAGATGATGCAGGCGCAGCAGGGCCAGCAGGGTCAGGGTCCGAACGGCCAGGTGGGCCAGGGCGACCAGAATGGCCGCGACCCGCTCGGCCGGCCGCGCCGGCCCCAGGGACCGGAATTCGGCGATAACAGCGTGAAGGTGCCCGACGAAATCGACGTTCAGCGGGCGCGAGAAATCCTCGACGCAATTCGCGAAAAGCTTGGCAACAATCCGCCGCAGGAAATGGAACGGCGGTACCTCGAACGGCTGCTGGATATCCAGTAGGCCTGACGCCACCGGGTTATGGATAGAATGATTTTAGGCCGGACCGGCCTAAAATCTGAATCCGGATCTATCAACAAATAGAGCGGGATACCGTTCGAAAACCGCTCACGCCTTCCAGCATCGTCCTCTACGCGACGAGCGCCCGGGCGACCGCCTTGCGGATATCGGGAAGCGCGAACGGTTTGGCGACGACATCGATGATCTTTTCGGCAAGATCGTCGGCCCGTTCGCGCTGTTCGGCATAACCGGTCATCAGCAGGATCTTCAGGCTGGGAAAAGCGTCTTTCGCCTGATGGGCGAGTTCAATACCGTCCATCACAGGCATGCGGATATCTGAAAGCAGCAGATCGTAGACCCCATCCTTGAGCTTTTCCAGGCCCTCGGCCCCGTCGGCCGCCTCATCGGTCTCGTGGCCATCAAGCCGCAGGGCCCGGGCTACGAAAGACCGCAGGGAATCCTCGTCTTCCGTGATCAGAATTCTTGCCATATGTGCATCGCTCCGTGTCAGCCCCGCGACGGAAATCACCAGACTTTCCTTTTCGATCGGTAAAGATGACGAAGCGATGGACGAGATGGTTAACAACCCGTCTCGAACAGTAAGATAGCACCACGGGGCGCGCAAAAGCGCTGCAACATTTAGAACCTTTCCGGGTTAGCTTGCAGCATTCTGCCGGAGCAGGTTTTTGTCAGGGCAGAGGCGATTGGCGACGGGCATACCCCAAGGTACGTCCGAGCCGATCGCCTCTGATCCTGGCGCAAAGATGCCCGGCCCTTCGGGTTGGCTGAGGCGGGCCGGCTGATCGACCGGCCATCCGACTCCGCTTGAGCCAACCGAATGCTGCAATCTAACTCGGAAAGGCTCTAGCTGTCGCTCAGGCGTCCCCGGTGACCACGCCGACGAAGGGCAGTTCGCGAAAGGCATAGGCGACATCCATGCCATAGCCGACGACAAAATAGTCAGGGCATTCGAAGCCGACATAATCGGCCTCCAGCTTTTCCTTGCGCTTCACGCGCTTGTCGAGCAGCACGGCGATGGTGACGTTGCGCGCCCCGCGCTCGAAGAGCAATTCCTTGGCAAAGAGCAACGTCCGGCCGGATTCGAGGATATCGTCGATCAGCAGGACATCGCGGCCATGCACGTCGCTGTCGATATCCTTGACGATGCGCACGCCCTGCGAAACCGTACCGATGCCGTAGCTCGACAGCGTGATGAACTCGACCTCCGGGGCAAGCCCGGTGTCATGCAGGGCTCGGATCAGGTCGGCGGCAAAGATGAAGGACCCCTTGAGCACGGCGATGACCAGCAGGTCCTTGGTCGGGCCGTCGGCGATCTCGCGCGCCATCGAATGATTGCGCTCGGCGATCTGCTCGGCGGTGAAAAGCGGCTCGATGTTTTTTCCGCGCACGACAGGCATAAGGCTTGCTCCATGAAAAGAAGGGTAAGCCGTTAGCACATATGCGGACCTGAAACAGCCTCGCCAGCCATGAAATTAACGGGATTGGCGCCACCTGTGGCAAGAAAACCGGCCATTCCGTGCCCCGACGCGCTCTATGGCAGGAAGGACAGCCGGACCTCCGGCATCTTTCCGCCGGCATGCTGGACGCGCGCCGAGAAGCCCCGGCTTTGGCCGCTATAGATGACATCGGCCGGCGGGTTGATGACAACGCTTGCGGTCAGCCGCTCGTCGGTCACGAGGTCGGCACGGATCGGCTGCACCGTCTGCGTCGTGCCGCTGTCGTTTTCGATGATGCCGTTGATGACGAGCACCCGCATGCCGTTCGCATCACGCGGCGTCACCGTGACATGGCTGAAATGCAGCGGCACGCCGGAATAGGCTCGCTCGCCGGAAAGGCCGGAAAAACCGCCCGCGAGCCCGAAGACGAGCACGATGAGCCCCAGCACCAGTGCTGCGAAGCTGCGCATCGACGCGCGCTGCAGCCAGGATTCCACTGTCTGCAGAACGGAAGCGGCCATCGCCGGCAGGAGCGGCGGCTGTGCGGCCTGTGCCGCAGCCATGCGTTTGCGGTTGTCGTTATGGGTCCTGGCAGTGTATTCCCGAGGCCGCACTTTGCCGAGGGTGACGAATTCGGCGTCGGAGATATCGGCAGCACGCGCCGAGCGGTACTGGCGGCTGGCGGGTTCGGGCGGCAGGAAATCATAGGCCTGGCTCGGTGTCCGGCGGCTGAAGGAGGATGCTTCCATGGTGGCTGCCTCGCAGATGTCCACATGGTTTCGATGCCAGGGGAAATCTTGGCATTGAAACGAATCCCGCTCAGTCGTAAATTTTAATGGTTAATGCTTCGCAAAGATTGCCATCAAACGGGCGTCTTTCCGGCAAAATTTACCGGCTGTTAACGGTGTTGGTTAACAAGTCACGCGGTGAAACCCACAACAGACTGAGCTGCCCGTTGATCCACTTCGAGAATGTCGGTTTGCGCTATGGCATGGGCCCGGAAATCCTCCGGGACCTGACCTTCGACATTCCGAAGAAATCCTTCCAGTTTCTGACGGGGCCATCGGGCGCCGGCAAGACCTCGCTGCTGCGGCTGCTCTTCATGTCGCTGCAGCCGACACGCGGCCTGATCCGCATGTTCGGGCGCGACATTTCCGAAATCCCCCGGCCCGAGCTGCCGTTGTTGCGCCGTCGCGTCGGCATCGTCTTCCAGGATTTCCGCCTCCTCGATCATCTCACCACCTATGAGAATGTCGCTTTGCCATTACGGGTGCGCGGCAAGGATGAGAGCTCCTACAAGACCGACGTCCTGGAACTGTTGAAATGGGTCGGTCTTGGCGAACGCATCAACGTGCTGCCGCCCGTGCTCTCCGGCGGCGAGAAGCAGCGCGCCGCCATCGCCCGGGCGCTGATGGACCGGCCGGAGGTGCTGCTTGCCGACGAACCCACCGGCAATGTCGACCCGCCCATGGCCAAGCGCCTGCTCAATCTTTTCCTCGAGCTGAACCGCCTCGGCACCGCGGTCGTGATAGCCACCCATGACCTGGCGCTGATGGAGCAGGTGGAGGCCCGCCGCATGATCCTCTCGGGGGGGCATCTCGATATCTATGACTGAGCCCCCATCCGGAAACCGAGACAAGGCGCCTGGTAAGGCGGAGCAGAAGCGACCGGAAATGCGCGTGCGCCCGACCGCGCCGATCCTGCCGCCATCCAACATCCAGGGCAGCGCGTTGATGGTGGTGATATCGATCATGGCCTTTCTCGCCTGCCTGACGCTCGGCGGCGTCAGCATGGTGCGCTCGACGGCGGCAAGCTGGGAGAGCCAGATCTCCCGCGAGATCACCATCCAGATCAAGCCGGACGACAATCTCGACATGGAAAAGGCGCTGACCCAGGCGCGCGACCTGGCGCTGACTTTCGTCGGCACCAAGAGCGGCCAGATCGTCGACGAGGCGGCGACCGCCCGCCTGCTCGAGCCCTGGCTCGGCCCCGGCCTCGATCTCAAGGATCTGCCCGTCCCTCGCCTCGTCATCATCACCATCGACGAGAGCAATCCACCGGATTTCGATTCGATGCGGTCGCTGCTGAAGGACAGCATCCCGCAGGCCACCCTCGACGACCACCGCACCTGGGTCGACCGGCTGGTGTCCATGGCCCACACGACTGTCATGATCGGCACCGGCATCCTGCTCCTGGTCTTCACGGCGATGGTGCTCACCGTCGTCTTCGCCACGCGTGGCGCGCTGTCGGGTAACCGTCACGTCGTCGAAGTGCTGCATTTCGTCGGCGCCGAAAGCTCCTTCGTCGCCACCGAATTCCAGAAGCATTTCCTGAAGATCAGCCTCAAGGGCTCGGCAATCGGCAGCGCGCTTGCCGCGCTGTTCTTTGCCAGCGCCGGGTTCTGGCAGAGCCGCACCCTTGCCACCCCGGAAACCGACCAGGCGACCGCGCTCTTCGGCACCTTCTCGGTCGGTGTGCTTGGTTATGCCGGCATCTTCGCGACGATGATCGTCATCGCGCTCCTGACCACTTTCACCGCTCGCCTGACCGTCATGCGGACGATCTACGAAATCGATACACTGCGCTCGGACCCGACACGCACCGACGGCATCGCAAGTTGATCGTGACCATGCCGTTTTACCACGAAAGCGTCTGTTCTGCGCCGCAATCAGCGTATAATCACGATTCATGACCATGGGACATACGACACCCAACCCGATTCAGCAGGACCCGGAGCTTGACCGCCCGGCGGGTGTGCCGCCGCGGCGCGGGCCGATCCGCCGCCTGCTGCGCTGGGGCGGCTTTGCCTGCGTGTTGGCAATGGCCCTGGTGTTCGGCGGTTTCCTGCGTTTTGCCGATTCCGTGACGACGCTGAAGCCGCCGGCCGAGCCGAAGGCGGATGCGATCGTCGTCCTGACCGGTGGCTACCAGCGTATCGACCAGGCCGTGGAACTGCTGCAGAAGGGTGCCGGCAAGCGCTTGCTCATTTCCGGCGTCCACCCGACCACGACGCCGGCGCAGATCCGCAGGATGACCCAAGGCTCGGCCGATCTCTTCTCCTGCTGCGTCGATATCGGCTATGATGCGATCGACACGATCGGCAATGCCGAGGAAGCTTCGAACTGGATCCATGCCAAGGGATACCGGAGCGTTTTGATCGTCACCAACAACTACCACATGCCGCGAAGCCTCGCCGAGCTCTCCTATGTCGATCCCGACATCGACTTCATCGCTTATCCCGTGGTCAATTCGGATTTGAAGAGCCGCAACTGGTTCACCGACCCGAATGCGATGCGCGTCATGCTTGCCGAATATGTGAAAGTGCTGCTGACCGGCGCCCGCAACATCACCGGCTTTGGCCGTCACACCGGGCTGCGCTCGGCAAATGCGTCCGGCCCGCAATAGACGCGCCACGCGTCGAGCCGAATTCGCGCGACGCGCTTTAAGCCCTGTTTTATGCGAGTCGTTGTCCCAAAACCGCTGCGCAGTTTTGGGCGACATGCACGAGCCTTTTGCATGAGGGCGTCATCAAACGCTTTTTATGACGGACAATATCGTGTAGGCCGGTCGCGTGAGCATGCCTCGGGAAAGTTCCATGATCGCCCTGCGTTCCGTTCTCTTCAATACGATCTTCTACGCCAACCTCATCATCCGGATGATCGTGCTCTCGCCATATTATTTCGTGGTGCCGCGCAAGATCGCCTATGCGATCCCGAAGAACTGGGCCCGCTCCAACCACTGGCTGATGCGGGTGATCGTCGGCACGACCTTCGAGATCGAGGGGCTGGAGAACCTGCCGGGTGACAGTTACATCCTGGCGCCGAAGCACCAGTCCTTCTGGGATACCTACGCGCTGCTGCCCTGGCTCAAGGACCCGGTCTATATCCTGAAGCGCGAACTGATGTGGATTCCGCTCTTCGGCTGGTATGCGAAGAAACAGCGCATGATCCCGGTCGATCGCGGCGCCCGCGGCAAGGTGATGGTGGAAGTGCTGAAACGCACCAAGGACGAGCTTTCCACCGGCCGGCAGCTGATCATCTATCCCGAGGGCACTCGCCGCCCGCCAGGCGCCGAACCGGTCTACAAATACGGCGTCGCCCGCATGTACCGCGATCTCGGCATCCCGGTCGTTCCGGTCGCCATGCATCCCGGTCTCTTCTGGCCGCGGCGCAGCATTCGTCGTTATCCCGGCCATTTCAAGGTGAGGATCCTGCCGCCGATCATGCCGGGAATGGATCCGGACGCCTTTTTCGCCCAGCTGATCGAGGTATCGGAGCGGGCAAGCGATGAGCTTCTGCTCGAAACCGTCGAACGAAATCCGCATCTGCCGCTGCCGCCGACGGCGATCAAAAGGCTGGCGGAGCTGCGCAAACTGAACGCCGCGACCGTCTAGATTAAGATCAGGCGGCGCGCAACCGTTCCACCTCGTGGACGACCTGCTCCAGCCAATGGTCGCGAATGCCCATCTGCTTCAGATGCGTCAGCGTATTGAAGACATAGGCATCATTCGGACCGGACTGGCCTTTTGCTTCGTTCACCACCCGTGCCGCGGCAAGCGCATCGAGGGCGCCAGCATATTGCTCATGGTCGCGGTCGATGATGTAGGCGACCGCTTCCACCCGGCGCCGGCCGGCAAGCTGCAGCCGCACCCGGCGCTCCAGGTAGACATTGGTGACCAGCTCGCGGGCGCGGAGATAATCGATCACCTCATCCCATTTTTCCGCGGAAATGCGGAAAGCCATGCCGCGGCAGGCGCCACCCCTGTCGAGGCCGAGAACCAGGCCAGGATTGTCGCGTGTGCCGCGATGGACAAAGGAACGGACACAGAGTGAACGCCTGTAGCCATAGACCAGAGCCTCTGCCCGCTCCATGAACTCGAAGCCCGGATTCCACATCAGTGAACCGTAGCCAAATACCCAAAATTCGTCCATATCGCACGCCAAGACCGGGAATCACATTCGCGATTCACCATTGGAGAACATCATGGCAGCGTCAAGCCGATCCGGCAGCAGCCAATCCGGCAGCGGCAAGAAATTCTGGTTGCTGGGTGGAGGCGTCCTCCTGGCGATCGCGCTTTATACCGGCGGCTGGTTCTATGCAGCGTCGGCGCTGAAGACCACGGTGTTGAAGGCGATCGCGCCGCGCGGAGAGGCTGGCGTCAGCGGCGAATGCTCCGATATCGAATTCCGCGGTTATCCCTTCCGCATCGGCCTGTTCTGCTCCAGGATCGACGTCGACGACAACGTCAACGGTGTCTCCGCCACCTTCGGCGCGCTGCGCTCGGCAGCCCAGGTCTATGCGCCCGGCAATATCGTCTGGGAGCTCGATTCGCCGGCCGAGATCCGCACCGGCAACGGCCTTTCGATCTCGGCCCAATGGACGAACCTGCAATCGAGCCTTGCGACCAGGCTCAGGGGCATCGACCGCAGCTCGACCGTCATCGAGGGTCTGAAAGCGATGGCAGTCTCCTCTTTCACCGGCCAGACCATCAGCTTTGATGCCGCTCGCACCGAAATCCATCTGCGCCAGAACGGCGCCGATCTCGACGGCGCGATCTCCGTGCAGGATGCGAACACGGCGATCAAGGATTGGCCGCAGATCTTCCCGAAACTGTCGGCCAGCATTGACCTGACCGTCGCCGGCAAGGCCGGCCTGATCGACGGCAGCGACCCAAATGGCCTCAATGGCGCCACCGGTGAACTGCGCCGCATCGTCGCCGACATCGGCGACGGCAAGGTGATGACGCTCACCGGCCCCTTCTCCTTCGACGAGCAGGGCTTCCTCTCGGGAAAATTCAAGCTGGAGATCGAACAGCTCGGCCCCTGGGGCGACAGCCTGAAGCAGGCCTTTCCCGACCTCGCCTCGACCGTCAACACGGCGACGAAGCTCTTGAAGGCGCTTGCCGCCGGCAGCGACAAGGTCTCGGTCGATCTCGTCGTCGATCGCGGCAACGCCACCGTCAGCGGCTTCATCCCGCTCGGCCGGATTCCGCCGATCTGACCTATCTCGCCTTTCAGGCTGTCGGCTTGATGAAGAAGACCTCCGGCACCGATTGCAGGCCTGGCAGTTCGATCGCGCCGGTTTCGGTAAATCCGTTGCGGCGATGCCAGTCCTGAGGCCGGCTTTCATCGCATTCGCTCGACGTCATCAGCAGACGGGCGCCCTCACCGCGCATAGCCTCTTCCCAGGCGAGAAACAGCGCGGTGCCGACGCCCGACCGGCGATGGCCGGGCAGGACGCGGATCATTTCCATATAGGGAACCCTGCCCCAGAAGCGGGAGAAGCGCAGAAAGCCGACGATCTCGCTGCCCTCCTTGGCAACGAGGTATTCTCCGAGCGTCACGCAGCGCGATACCCATGCTTCACCGGAACTGGCATCTTCACGAACCAGCCAATCGGTATCCGCCTGGCTCGCATTTGCCACTTCCACCATCGCGGCGGCTACTTCTTATCCAGCGCGTGGGGGCGGCCGAAATCAGGCGCGTCGACATCCTGGCCGGCCTGGACGATCGAGCGGCGGATGGCGCGCGTGCGGGTGAAGAGTTCGAAAATCTTGTCGCCCTCGCCCCAGCGGATGGCGCGCTGCAGATAGGCGAGATCCTCCGAGAAACGCGCCAGCATTTCGAGGATCGCATCGCGATTGTGCAGGCAGACGTCGCGCCACATGGTCGGGTCGGAGGCGGCAAGGCGGGTGAAATCACGAAAGCCCGAGGCGGAATATTTGATGACCTCGGACTCCGTCACCGTCTCCAGATCGTCGGCAGTGCCGACGATATTATAGGCGATGATATGCGGCAGGTGCGAAACGATGGCGAGCACCTTGTCGTGATGCTCGGCATCCATCTCATCGACCTTCGAGCCCAGCGCTTCCCAGAAGCTGCGCAGCCGCTTCAGCGCCACCTCGTCGGTACCGGCGACCGGCGTGAAGATGCACCAGCGGCCTTCGAAGAGGCCGGGAAAGCCGGCATCCGGGCCGGATTTTTCGGTACCGGCCAGCGGATGGCCGGGGATGAAATGCACATTATCAGGCATATGCGGCAGCATCTGTGCGATGACCGAGGCCTTGGTGGAGCCGACATCGGTGACGACAGCCCCGGGCTTCAGGCTTCCCGCGATCTCCTTCGCCACGCTTTCCGAAGCGCCGACCGGCACCGAGACGATCACCAGATCGGCATCCTTGACGGCATCCTGCGACGACGTCGTGTAGCGGTCGCCAAGGCCGAGTTCTTCCGCACGCTTCAGCGTATCGGCGCTGCGGGTGGCGACGACGATCTCCCTTGCAAGGCCGAGCCGTCTGATATCGTAGGCAAGCGAAGAGCCGATCAGGCCGATGCCGATCAGCGCGATCCGATCGAACTGCACGCTCATGACTGATGTCCCATAAATTCGCTGAGCGCGGCAATGACGCCGCGGTTGGCCTCTTCGGGACCGATGCTCATGCGCAACGCATTGGCGAAGCCATAGCCGCGCACGGCACGCAGGATGTAGCCGCGGCTCGTCAGGAACTCGTCGGCATCGGCGGCGCGCTTGCCGTCGATCTCGGGGAAATGGATGAGGACGAAATTGGCGACCGACGGCGTCACCTTCAGCCCGATCGCTTCGAGCGCCCGGGTGAGCGTCTCCACCCACATCTGATTGAAGGAGACGGCCTGCTGGACGAAGGCTTGGTCGCGGATGGCCGCGGCGCCGGCGGCGATTGCCGGCGCGTTCAAATTGAACGGCCCGCGCACGCGGTTCAGCGCGTCGACGATCTCGGCGGGCGCATACATCCAGCCGACACGCAGCGCCGCAAGACCATAGGCCTTCGAGAAGGTGCGGGTCATCACCACGTTGGCATTGGAGGACACGACCTCGATGCCGGCTTCATAATCGTTGCGGCGCACATATTCGGCATAGGCAGCATCGAGCACGAGGACGACATGTTTCGGCAGCCCGGCCTGCAGGCGGCGGATCTCGCTGACGGGAACATAGGTGCCTGTGGGATTGCCGGGATTGGCGATGAAGACGATCTTCGTCTTCTCCGTCACCGCGGCAAGGATCGCATCGACATCGACGGTACAGTCCTTTTCCCTGACGACGACAGGCACGGCACCCGCGCCCAGGATCTGGATCTTGTAGACGAGGAACCCGTGCTCGGTGATGATGCCCTCGTCGCCGGCGCCGAGATAGACATGGCAGAGCAGGCCGAGCAATTCGTCCGAACCGTTGCCGCAAAGGATGTTTGCCGGATTGAGACCATGCACGGCGGCGATCGCCTCGCGCAGCTCGACCGCCTGCCCGTCGGGATAACGCGCCAGAGTGTCGGCGGCCGCCTTGAACGCCTCGATTGCCTTCGGGCTGGCGCCGAGCGGCGTTTCGTTGGACGAAAGCTTGTAGACGCGGGCAACGCCCGGCGCATGTTCCTTACCCGGCACATAGGCTGCGATATCGAGAATACCGGGACGCGGAACGGGCTTGCTCATCTCAACGCTCATGGGTCGACCTTGGAATTGCCGGAAATCCGGGCTGAAAAACACCAAGTGGCATTAAAGCGGAATGCGATTGTTGTCGAGAGGTATGGGCGTGACGCAAGCAGCCTGAGAAGGCTGAGAGCGGCGTCAGCGGTTGCGTGTGGTCGGCACGCCATGCGGTGCGAGAACCGGCACGAAGACGCGGCGGGAAGCCCGCGCTGCAACCGGCAGCCCCTGATAAAGCCGCTTCTGCGCCTCGACGATGATGACGCCCGAGAAGGCCGGCCACAGCGTTCGGCCGATCCGCTCGAAGGCACGGCGAAGGCGCAGAATGGTCCTGAGCTTCGAAGGTGGGAAGAACAGCGCTTCGGCCGTCGCGCCCGGCGTGAAATTGGTCTCGCGCAGCAGATGCGTCAGCTGGCCGCGCGAATAGGGCCGGCCCGAACCGAAGGGTGTATGCTCCATGCGCGCCCAGACGCCGCGCCGGTTCGGCACGACGATAACAAGCCGTCCGCCTGGCGCCAGCACCCGCCAGAGCTCCTTCAGCGTCTCGCGCGGACTTTCGGCGAATTCCAGCGAATGCACCATCAGCACCCGGTCGATCGAGGAATCCGGCAGCGGCAACTCCTCGTCGAAGACAAGCGTCGTCGACGAGAGCGAGCCCATCGGCCAGTTCACCGCGCCCTGCCCGGCCGGCATGAAGGCGAAGGTGCGCTCGGTATCGGCCTGGAAACGGTCGAGGAAGGGCACGGCATAGCCGAGACCGACCAGACGCTCCTGCGGCAGCCGCACCCAGAGCGAGGATAGCGCCATGGCGATCGACTGCTCGGCAAGACGTCCGAGCTCGGAATGGTAGAACTGGCGTAGGTCGACGATATCGGCGTGCATTGCGACAAATGTTATCAGCGGGCGGTTGGACTTCAAGGCCGGAACCTCTACATTCCCGCGAGACTCCTGAGACAAGGGATTATTGAACGATGAAACCTTTGGAATTAGACGTTTTTCTCTGCCGCACCGACAATTTCGGCGTTCTCGTGCACGATCCGGAGACAGGCTTGACCGCGGCGATCGATGCGCCGGAGGAGGCGCCGATCCTGGAAGCGGCGACTCGCCGCGGCTGGAAAATCAGCCATATCTTCACCACCCACCACCACACCGACCATGTTAGTGCCAACCTGGCGCTGAAGGAGCAGTTCGGCTGCGAGATCATCGGCCCGATCAACGAGGCCGTCGCCATTCCCGGCCTCGACCGGACGATGGCCGATGGCGACAGCTTCCTTTTCGGCGATCACACGGTCAAGGTCATCGAGACTCCCGGCCACACCGCCGGCCATATCTGCTATCACTTCGTCGACGACAAGCTGCTCTTTGCCGCCGACACGTTGTTTGCGCTCGGCTGCGGCCGGCTGTTCGAACGCCCGGCCGCCGACATGTGGCATTCCCTGCAGAAGCTCGCCGTGCTGCCCGATGAGACTGCCGTCTATTTCGGCCATGAATACACCTTGTCCAATGCCCGCTTCGCGCTGACGATCGATCCGGACAACGAGCGCCTGAAGAGCCGCGCCGCCGAGGTCGAGGCCCTTCGTGCCGACGGCAAATTCACCATTCCGACGACGCTGGGGCTGGAAAAGGAGACCAACCCGTTCCTGCGCGCCGCCGATCCGGCGATCCGCCGCAATCTGATCATGGAAGGCAAGACCAACGAGGAGGTCTTTGCCGAGATCCGCAAGCGCAAGGACAATTTCTGATGTCGCCTCAGGACATCATCCGCGAACTCGGCATGCAGCCGCATCCCGAGGGTGGCTGGTATGCGCAGACGTTCCGCGATACGGCGGGCGGAGAACGCGGCCACTCGACGGCGATCTATTATCTGCTGACCAGGGGACAGCGCTCGCACTGGCATCGCGTCCATGACGCGGTTGAGGTCTGGCATTATTACGCCGGCGCGCCGCTCTTCCTGCATCGTTCGGAAGACGGAACCGCAAGCGAGACCCTGACGCTCGGGACGAACCTGTCCGCCGGCGAGCGGCCGCAGGCGATCGTTCCCGCCAATTGCTGGCAATCGGCCGAAACCCTCGGCGATTTCACCCTGGTCGGCTGCACCGTCTCGCCCGGCTTCGAATTTTCGAGCTTCGAGATGGCGCCACCCGATTGGAAGCCCGGCGCTAGAGCATGATGCCGAAAAGTGTGAGCGGCTTTCGGACGACATCATGCTCTAACTATATAATTTAGAACAGGATTCAGAATTTAGGCCAACCGGGCGTAAAATCTGGATCCTGTTTTAAGGCCTACTCTGCCGCAGACTGCGCCGGAACCTTGCGGCGGAACATGTCCTGGGCGGCCAGCACCGCCCCGCCGGTAACGAGCAGGCAGGCAAGAGCAACGCGCCAGCTCGGCTCGGCAAATCCGAACAGCAGCAGGATCAGCGTCGAAAGCAGAGGCGCGGCATAACTTGCCGCGCCGAGGATCTGAATGTCGCCGTTCTTGACGCCGTGATCCCATGCATAGAAGGCAGCACCGACCGGAAAAAGCCCGAGCCCGGCGACGGCAACCCATTCGAAACCCGTGGCCGGCCAGACGGTCGTCTCCAGGCCGAGATGGCAGAAGAACGACAGGATGGATGTCGCAAGGCAAAAGCCGGTGACGACATCCGTGGAGACGGCATCGAAACGCCGCGTCAGCAGCGAATAGCCGGACCATGTGAAGGCGCAGAGAAAGGCGGCCCCGTAGCCGACGGCATAGGCGCCGTCGAAATCGATGCCGTTGCGGCCAACGATCAGGAAGGTGCCGCAAAGCCCGGCAAGCGCACCCGCCAGATGATACCAGCGCAGCCGTTCGCCCGGCAGCAGCGCCGAACCGACGACGATCAACAGCGGCCAGAGATAGGCGACCAGCCCCGCCTCCACCGCCGGTGCGTTGCGGAGCGCGGTGAAATAGAGGAAGTGATAACCGAACAGCCCTGCAATACCCGTTATCCAGACCTTGGCCGGCTGCTTCAACAGCGCCAGCCGCGCGGGGTTGAGGACAAGCACCGCGAGGCCGGGGATGCTGCCGATCGCAAAGCAGATGGCCGCAAGCTGGAACGGCGGCATCTTGCCGGAGGCGGCCGTGAATAGCGCCAGGAACGACCACATCAGGATGGCCGTAAAACCGATCAATGTCGCGCGAAGCCTCACCCATCCCCCTTCACGGAGACAGAAGCTCCGTCAGCTGTCGCTGCCGTATTTGACGGCAGTGATCGTCACCATTCCATATTCGGTTGGAATACGCACATAGACGGGAGCGTATACATTTGCCGTGTCCGACTTGGCAAACCAGATTTCCATGCGGTTGCTTTTGCTGAGATAGTCGATGTCCTTGCGGCCCTTCTTGTAGCCGGAGCGCGGCACGAAGCGCACGCCGCAGACAACCGCCTTGCCTTTGAAGCCGTTGGTCGAAAAATCCTCGTCGCCCTTCGGCGAAAGCACCAGATCCATGCGCGTCTCGCCGTCGAAGATCGGCAGCGTCTGCGAGCAGACCTTGGTATCGCCGGTGAAGACCAGGCCGGAGATCGGATCGAGCACCGATCGCATGTCGCGTGGTGTGACATCGATCCAGTTCTTCGGACGCTTCGGCGCCGGTGTTGTCGTCGCCGAGACGATGTTGCCGTCGCGGTAACTGACCTCGTAGACGCGGGCCTTCTTGCCGCTCTTGTAGTAGAGCGAATATTTCTGCGCCTGCAATCTATCATTGCGCACGACACCGCTCACGCTGGTCTTGGCCGAAATCGTCGTGACGAGATCGGCAAGGCCGGCGGAATTGATGCTGCCGGCGATCTTGTAGCTGTGATCGTCCTCGATCTGCGTCAGGAAGGCGGCGCGCGCGATCGGCAAGCCGGCGAGCGTCACCCGGTATTCCGTCCGATGTTGGATTTCGGCCGCCGATGCCGGTATGGCAAGCAGCGCGGCGATGGCCGAAATGAAAATCCGTCTGCCCGAATGAGCCATGAATCAAGCCTTGTCTTGGCGCGCGCTGGCAGCCCTTGTTAAGCGCTCTATACTCCTGCCGTGAAGGGAAGAAAACAGCAGCTTTTTGACAGAATTGCGGGAAAGGCCAAGGTTTGGCTTGACGCAAGCAGCCTGTCTGACTATAGAACCGCAACTTTCCAATCATGCCTGTTGGATTGCGCGCCTGGTTTTGCCGGGAATGTCAATTCGATGGCCCGACAAAAACAAGAATAGGTGTTCCATGTCCCGCGTGTGCGAATTGACCGGCAAGGCCGTCCTGACTGGTAACAATGTCAGCCATGCCAACAACAAGACCAAGCGCCGGTTCCTGCCGAACCTGTGCCAGGTCACGCTGATATCCGACGCTCTCAACCAGCGTTATCGTCTTCGCGTTTCGGCTGCTGCTCTTCGCTCCGTCGAGCATCGTGGCGGCCTCGATGCCTTCCTGCTGAAGGCCGGCGAAAACGAACTCTCGATGCGCGCGCGCCTGCTGCGCCGTCAGATCGTCAAGAAGACCGCCGAAGCCGCTGCTGCGTAAGCTTCTGCCTTTCTTTCATACGGCTTCAAAAGGCTTGAACGGATAATACCGGACAAGCCTTTTGCTTTGTCGGTTTACTCCTCCAACTGGTGGCATCACCCAGGATAAAAAAATGCTGAAGACCCGCTATACCATCGCCTATGTCGCGCTGATGACGCTCGTCGTCGTCGCCTCCAACTTCCTCGTCCAGTTTCCGCTGAACGCCGAAGTCGCCGGCATCAACCTTGCCGACATCCTGACCTGGGGCGCCTTCTCCTATCCGATCGCCTTCCTGATCACCGATCTGACCAACCGCCAGTTCGGCCCACAGGCCGCCCGCAAGGTCGTCTTTGCCGGCTTCGTCGTTGGCGTGACACTCTCCTTCTTCACCTCGGTTCCGCGCATCGCCATCGCCTCCGGCTCGGCCTATCTCGCCGGCCAGTTGCTCGATATCGCCGTCTTCAACCGCCTTCGCCGCCAGGCCTGGTGGCGCGCGCCGCTGGTCGGCTCGCTGATCGGCTCGGCGCTCGATACGGTGATGTTCTTCTCGCTGTCCTTCGCCGCGTTCTTCGTCCTCCTCGGCCCGAACGATCCTTTCGCGCTGGAAGCAGCTCCCGTCCTGGGCGTCTTCGCCACGGAGGCTCCACGCTGGATTTCCTGGGCGATCGGCGATTTCGCCGTGAAGATGATCGTCGGCCTCGTCATGCTGCTGCCCTATGGCGCGCTGATGAACGTGCTGCGGCCGATGCAGGCCGCCCGCGCCAGCTAAACCGACGACCGTGTCAACGCCGCCGCCGGACCGCACCGGCGGCGATCGCCGGATGCAGCAGAGCCTCTGCAACCAGATCGTCGATATCTCGTGACGAATCGAGCCGCAACACCGGCGCTGTCTGCGTTTCCAGCCATTGCTCATGCGCCGCAAGACTGCGGCGTTCCGGACCGGCTGTGTCGTAACTCGCCGCCCACTGCAGGAATTCCCCGCTTTTAACTTCCATGTCGCCACCGGGCCCGATCCTGTTTCCATACCGGGCAATCTCCCGCGCATGGATTCGCGCTATCCGCAGTTCCGGCTCGATCCTGAGAAATACGATCAGCTCGTAAAGCGGCTCCAGTGGCCCGCCCCATTTCAGCGCCGATCCGGAGAGAACCCAGCCGTCATGCCGTGCGGTTTCATCAAGGAGCAGCCGGATACGCTCGTCGGCATTCCTCGGCGTCGTGAACGGCGGATCGGTCGGCATCCAGAAGAAATCGTCGGTGTCGAGATGGGCGATATCGAGCCTTTCGGCAAGCGCACGGCCGAGCGATGTCGTACCGGAACCGGACGCGCCCATGACATGAATATGCACCATGAATCTCCCTCCGAAGACGGATTCCCGATTGCGCGGGATAGCCGAGGCATATGACATCAGTCTGACGCTCTAGCATTTTCAATCCTCGCATCGCGCTTTCCGAAAATCGATTCCGATTTCGGGCCGGTGGCTAGGATCAATTCCGCTTCTGGGAACTCGGCGCTACCCACGCGGCTTCTTCCGAAAGCCGGAATTCCAGCATCAGGTTGCGCTGCAGGATCGAATGATTGTCGTCCGACACCAGGATGATATGGGTCGTGCCGTCGGCCGCCTGAAAGGCATCGAGCCCTTCCATATTGTCGATCTGCGAGTTGAAATTGCCTTCCAGCAGCAAGTCGCCGCTGACGACGGCGCCGGGCTTGATATCGGCGCCCTTGATGCGCCGAAGGCGCATGCCGATGCCTTCGGCCATGTTGAAGCGGCGTTCCAGCAGCAGCAGGTCGCCGTTCGGCAGGAAGGCGCCGTCGGTGACGTCGAAGCTGCCATCCCGCTCGACCGAGAAACGCCCTTTCAGCGGCCCGCTGAGAATGGCCGCCAGCCGGTTGCCGTCGCTGTCGAGACCGCGCTCGGAGACGATGACCACGCCGCCCTTCAGCGGGCTCGATGCCGGCGCCACCGTGATGGTCTCGATGCCGCGATTGTCGCTCAACATCTTCCGCGGGATAAGGATCGGCAAAGTGGCGATCGCGCTCGAATCGGCGAAGCCGGGGTCGGGATAGACATCGACGCGATGGCGCTGCTCGAAGGAGACCAGAATCCGGTCACCGTCCAGCGCCAGGCCCTCGGCATCCATATATCCCTTGCCCTCGAAGCTCAGCCCGGCGCTGTTCTTCATCGGCGTGATCTCGACATCCAAAAGGCCGGAAAGCCTGCCCTTGACGTCGCGCTCGATGCTGCCGGTCAGCCATTGGCCGGTATCGAGCACGACGACGAAATGTTTTTGGTCCGGCCGGAAACGGATGGAGGAGAGCGAACCGAACAGCGCTCGGCTGGACACCATCTCCAGCCCGCCGAGAAATTCCATCGATCCGAATTTCGTCTCTGAAGAGCCGATCCTGAAGTCCGATATTTGCCGGCTAATGACCGGCACCTCGTCAGCAGCCCAGGACGGGAAGGCGCCTGTGGCGATACAGAGGGCAATCGACGCCGCACCGCAGAGACGCTTGATCGTCATGCCGGGTATTTCCTTTGAGCGACATCAGCCGGCACGGCGCAGCCGGCCGCCACGCGGCTGGACGGATTGATCTTCGAATAGCGAGGCAAGCTGCTCGGTCATTGCACCGGCAAGCTCGTCCGCATCGACGATCGTCACGGCGCGGCGATAGTAGCGCGTCACGTCGTGACCGATGCCGATCGCCAGCAATTCCACAGGCGAGCGCGTCTCGATCCGTTCGATGACGGCGCGCAGGTGCCGCTCCAGATAATTGCCCGGATTGACCGACAGCGTCGAATCGTCCACCGGCGCCCCGTCCGAGATCATCATCAGGATGCGGCGCTGCTCGCGGCGTGCGAGCAGGCGATTGTGTGCCCAGATCAGCGCCTCGCCGTCGATATTTTCCTTGAGCAGACCCTCGCGCATCATCAGCCCGAGATTGGCGCGGGCGCGCCGCCACGGCGCGTCGGCCGACTTGTAGATGATGTGGCGCAGGTCGTTGAGGCGGCCCGGCGTCTGCGGCTTGCCGCCGGCAAGCCAGCTTTCACGCGCCTGCCCGCCCTTCCAGGCCTTCGTCGTAAAGCCCAGGATCTCGACCTTGACGCCGCAGCGCTCCAGCGTGCGGGCAAGAATATCGGCGCAGGTGGCGGCAACCGTGATCGGCCGGCCGCGCATCGAGCCTGAATTGTCGATGAGCAGGGTGACGACGGTGTCGCGGAACTGCGTGTCGCGCTCCATCTTGAAGGAAAGCGCTTGCATCGGGTCGATGATGATGCGCTGCAGCCGGGCCGGATCGAGATAGCCCTCTTCCAGATCGAAATCCCAGGAACGGTTCTGCTGCGCCATCAGCCGGCGCTGCAGCCGGTTGGCAAGCCGCCCGACCGCGCCCTGCAGATGCGCCAGTTGCTTGTCGAGGAAAGCGCGCAGGCGCTCCAGCTCGGCGGCATCGCAGAGCTCCTCGGCGGTGATGATCTCGTCGAACTCTTCGGTATAGACGTGATAATCGACCTTCTCGTTGAAATCGGCAAAAGGCGTGTTCGGACGGCGGGTTTCGCCCGGCGTTTCCGAATCGTCCTCGCCCTCTTCCATCATGTCGTCGTCGGAAATCTCGGCGCCTTCGGTCTCGCCGTCCTCCATCTGCTCGTCGGCGACTTCGCTGTCCTCGACGGGGGCGGCATCGGTGCCGGCATCCTCGTCGACCTCGTCCTGATCCTGCTCGTCGCCGTTCGGCTGGTCTTCCTGCTCCGACTGGTCGTCATTGTCGGCTTCGCTGTCGTCGTCGCCATACTCCTCGGCCATTTCCATGGCCGACAGCATGTTGCGGATGACCTTGGCGAAGGCCTGCTGGTCGTTGATCGAGTTCGACAGGTTGTCGAGCTCGGTCCCTGCCTTGTCCTCGATGAAGCCGCGCCAGAGATCGAGCACCTTGCCGGCAGAGGCCGGCGGGCGCTGGCCGGTCAGCTTCTCGCGCACCATCATCGCCACGGCTTCGCCGACCGGTGCGTCTTCCTGACGCTCGATGCCGGTAAAATTCGCCTTGGAATATTTCTCCTCGGTCATCGAGCGCAGGTTCGACGCCACGCCCTCCATGCGCAGCGCGCCGATCGATTCGACGCGCGCCTGCTCGACCGCATCGAAGATCGCCCGGGCGTCCGAGCCCTGCGGCGCCATCGTCGCATGCACCTTCTCGTCATGGCAGGCGAGGCGCAGCGCCATGGAATCGCCGAGCCCGCGGGTGACCGCCAGCTCATGCGCCGTCGGCCGCTTGGAAAGCTCCGGCAGCCGGATTCGCTCGCCGGTCATCCCCGGCCGTTCGTTGGCGAAGGTCACCTCGACATCGCCGTCGCCGGCGATCGAGCGCACGCAGCCGGTTATCGCCCGGCGCAATGGCTCGACGTCGACAGGCGCGCCGGGTTTTGCTTTCGAATTGTCACCGCGAGCTGCCATGATCGGTCGATCTCAAGCTCCGAGAACGATATTGGCGGCACTTTCCTTCAGCTCGACGCCGAAGGCGCGCTGATAGTGCTCGGCGACCAGCGGCCGCTCCAGCTCGTCGCACTTGTTGAGGAAGGTGACGCGGAAGGCGAAGGCGAGATCGCCGAAGATCTCGGCGTTTTCAGCCCAGGTGATGACCGTGCGCGGGCTCATGACGGTGGAGAGATCGCCGTTCATGAAGGCGGCGCGCGTCAGATCGGCAACCCGAACCATCTTCGAAACCGTCTCGCGGCCGTTCTTGTCCTTGCCGAAGCTCTTCACCTTGGCCGCAACGATATTCACTTCGTGATCATGCGGCAGGTAGTTCAGCGTCGTCACGATCGACCAGCGGTCCATCTGCGCCTGGTTGATCTGCTGCGTGCCGTGATAGAGGCCGGTCGTGTCGCCAAGGCCGATCGTGTTCGCCGTCGCAAACAGGCGGAAGGCAGGGTGCGGCCGAATGACGCGGCTCTGGTCGAGCAGCGTCAGGCGGCCGGAGGATTCGAGCACGCGCTGGATGACGAACATCACGTCGGGACGGCCGGCATCATATTCGTCGAAGACGAGTGCGACATTGTGCTGATAGGCCCAGGGCAGGATGCCGTCCTTGAATTCGGTGACCTGCAGCCCGTCCTTGACGACGATCGCATCCTTGCCGACGAGATCGATACGGCTGACATGGCTGTCGAGATTGATGCGCACGCAGGGCCAGTTGAGGCGCGCCGCCACCTGCTCGATATGCGAGGACTTGCCCGTGCCGTGATAGCCGGAGATCATCACGCGGCGGTTATGCGCGAAGCCTGCGAGAATGGCGAGCGTCGTGTCGCGGTCGAACAGGTAGTCGGGGTCGAGGTCCGGCACATAGGCGTCGCCCTTGCTGTAGGCGGGAACGCGGATGTCGGAATCGATACCGTAGGCCTCGCGGACCGAAACGGTGGTATCGGGCAGTTCTGATATATCCAGGTCGATCTTGCTCATCATGTCTCCAAGGCGGGTGATGCCACCCGGCCATACTGTCTCAGGCCATGTCGCAACCCGGACGCCGCGATTTTATTCCACGCCCGTCCAGGTCGGAACGTCGGCGATACTTCTCCGGGACTGAAACGAAACCTCGGCGGGATGATGACCGCGTGCGAGCATTCTTGAAAGAGTCCCGGACAAGAAACGCCGCGTCCGGAAGGTCGGCGGAGGCGATGTCGGGAAAACGCACAAATATGAGCCGCGTTTGCCTGCGGCCTCAGCCGATTTGGACCATACCCGATTGAAGCCCAAGAGCAAGGATGGGAATTAACAAAAACCGTTCTGCTTCAACAATTGATAGGCCTGGATGACGGCGCGGAAACGCTCCTCCGACCCGCGGTCGCCGCCATTGGCATCCGGATGGTGTTTCTTGACCAGTTCCTTGTAGCGGCTCTTGATCTCCGCCGACGTCGCATTGGCGTCGAGGCCCATCGTTTCGAAGGCTTTGCTTTCCAGCGATTTCAGTTTGCGGGCCTGGGGAAAACGCGGTCCGCTGCCCTTGCCGCCGCCTTCCTTGACGAAGCCAAAGGGATCGCGAACACGGGTATAGGCGCCGGAGCGGACCTCCGAATGCAGCGGACTGTCCTTCGCCGCCTTGTTGACGCCGACGGTCCATGTCGGCCGGTGGCCGGTGATCGCCTCTTTCTGATATCGCGCGATCTCACCGTCGGAAAGACCGGAGAAATAATTGTAGCCTTTGTTGTAGTCCTTGACGTGCTCGAAGCAGAACAAAAAGAACTGGCCTTCCGCATTGCGTCCGACAGGAGCGCGATGCGTGCCTTTCTTGTCGCAGCCGTCCCACTGACAGGTAGGCGGTGCCTGCTCTGGCTCCGGCTCCCGTTTGCGGCGTGTTCGGATGCGATCGAAATATTTGGAATCAAGTCTCATGACGGCGCTAATTATGGTCCTGCCGCGAAGCGACAACAAGAATTGACAAATGGGAATGTTACTGGCTTGGTGGGAACCCTTTTCGCGAAGCTGCAAGACCGGATGATGACCCTGCGAACCCGCATTGAAGAAAAACTAGTCGAAGCCTTCGCGCCCGAACGCCTGAGCGTCATCGACGAAAGCCATCTGCATGCCGGCCATCAGCCTGATATCACGGGCACCGGCGAAACCCATATGCGGGTGAGAATCGTTTCGGCCAAATTTACCGGCATGTCGCGGCTGGCGCGCCACCGGGCAATCACCGACCTGTTGAAACCGGAGCTGGATGCCGGACTGCACGCGCTGGCCGTAGAACCGGCAGCACCTGACGAACCGACCCGCTGGTAGCGGCAGCAAAGCTTATATAGGCATTGGCGGCCGGCAATCCTACAGCGCCGCGCATCTTTTCAGATGCGCAAGGGATCCTGTAGCAATTTGAATGGATCAGGCTGGTTTTGCGCCGTCTTCCCCGGCCGGGCGGATACGCAGCTTGGTGATGCGGTTCTTCTCCCGCTTCATGACGATGAAACGCTTGCCATGAAAGGTGAAGGCCTGGCGCTCCTCCGGGATGGTCATCGATTCGTGGATGACGAGGCCGGCGATCGTCGTTGCCTCCTCGTCGGGCAGGTTCCAGTCGAGCGCGCGGTTCAAGTCGCGAATCGGTACGCCGCCGTCGACGACGACGGAACCGTCGGCCTCCTGACGCACGCCCTGTATTTCGATATCGTGCTCATCGGAAATGTCGCCGACGATTTCCTCGAGAATGTCCTCCAGCGTGACGATGCCCTGCACCTCGCCATATTCGTCGACGACGACGGCGAAATGCTGCTTGCGGCGCAGGAAAGCGTTGAGCTGATCCTCGAGGTTGGTGCTGTCGGGCACGAACCACGGCTTCTGCGCGATTTTCACGATATCGAGGTTCTGCGGCTCCATGTTCGGCTCAGCAAGCGCCCGCAGCAGATCCTTGGCGTGCACGACACCGATGATGTTGTCGATCGTGCCGCGCCACAACGGCATGCGCGTATAGGGGCTTTCGAGAATGGCGCGCACCACCGCTTCCGGCGGATCGTCGGCATTGATCGCCCGCATCGCCGTGCGGTGGACCATGATGTCGGACAGTTCGAGCTCGCTGAGATCGAGCACGCCACCGAGGCGGTCACGGTCGGCCTTCACCACCGATCCCTCGCGGTGCAACAGGTCGACGGCGCCGCGCAGTTCCTCATGGGCCGTCAGCATCGAGGTCTCTCGTGACAGATTGATACCGAACAGCGAAAGAATCCGGCGAACGATCGCATTGACGAAGGAGGAAGCCGGGCCGACGACGATGACGAAGAGCCTGGCCGGGATAGCGATGGCGAGTGCGAAGCGGTCGGGCGTCGAAATCGCCCAGCTCTTCGGCAGCACTTCGGCGAAGATGACCAGGATAACGGTCATCGCCAGCGTCGCCAGCGCCACGCCGGAACTGCCGAACAGCCCGAGAAAGAGGCTGGTGGCGATCGAGGATGACAGGATGTTGGCGAGATTGTTGCCGATGAGCAGCGCCCCGATCAGCCGGTCGCGCCGCTCGATCAGCTGCCGGACAAGGCCGGCGCGTTCGTCGCCATTGACTTCAAGCGTATGGATACGGCTGCGCGAAACGGCGGTCAGCGCGGTCTCCGAGCCGGAAAAGAAGGCGGACATGAGCACGAGCGCCGTGATCGAAAGGATCTCCGGCCAATATGTCGCGAGAAATGCCAGAGCGCCTTCGACCGACATCAGGGATGCTTTTCCCGGAGAAAGCTGATCACTTCGGACGCCGGAACATCGTCGGCGACGAAGGACTGGCCGATGCCCCGTGTCAGGATGAAGGTGAGCTTGCCGCTTTTGACTTTCTTGTCCTGCGCAATCGCATCCATCAGCGATTCCGCCGGCGGCAGGTCGCCCGGAATATCGGACATGCGGGTCGGCAAGCCGACCTCCTTCAGATGCCGTTCGACGCGCCGGGCGTCGTCCGGGCTTGCAAGGTTCATGCGTGCGGAGAATTCGTGCGCCAGCACCATGCCGATCGAAACACCCTCGCCGTGCACGAGGCGCGAGCTGTCATAGGCGGTCGCCGCTTCGAGCGCATGGCCGAAAGTATGGCCGAGATTGAGCAGCGCCCGTTGACCGTTCTCGCGCTCGTCGGCAACGACGACATCGGCCTTCGCCTGGCAGCTCTTGGCAATCGCCTCGATACGCGCGGGGCCGCCTGTAAAAACCGACGTCCAGTTCGCTTCCAGCCAGGCGAAGAAATCCGGCTTGTCGATCAGCCCGTATTTCGCCACTTCGGCGTAACCTGCGCGGAATTCGCGCTCGCTCAGCGTATCCAGCACATCGGTATCGGCCAGCACCAGATCCGGCTGGTGGAAGACCCCGATCAGATTCTTGCCATGGCGGGAATTGATGCCGGTCTTGCCGCCGACCGAGGAATCGACCTGCGACAGCAGCGAGGTCGGCACCTGGACGAAGCGCACGCCGCGCCGGACGATGCCGGCGGCAAATCCCGAGAGATCGCCGATGACGCCGCCGCCGAGCGCGATGACGCAATCGTTACGTTCGACGCGAGCCTCCAGCACCTTGTCGCAGGCCGTGATGAGATGTTCGAAGCTCTTGGTCTTCTCGCCGGCTGGCAGGACGACCTCAGCCGACACGATGCCCGCTTGATTCAGGCTTGCGACGAGAGCCTCGAGATAGAGCGGAGCGACATTTTCGTCAGTGACGACAGCCGCCTTGCGGCCCTTGAGGCGAGAGGCGATCTCGGCGCCTGCCCGTGCAATCAGCCCCGGCCCGATCAGGATGTCGTAGGCGCGCTCGCCGAGCGGCACATGCACCGTTCGGATCGTGGAGGCGGAGGGTATCGCATTCATGACGCTGCACTTTCCTTCTGAGCTTCGATCATGGCCTTCAGCACCTCGTCGGCCATGATTTCCTTGCGCACGTCGCGCGAAAGCACGGTGATATCTGCCTGCGCGTAGATCGGATAACGCGCATTCATCAGGTTTTCGAGCGTCTGCTTGGGATTTTCGGTCTTCAGCAGCGGCCGCGTGTCGCGTTTGTTGACCCGCTCCCACAACACGTCGAGATCCGCCTTCAGCCAGACCGATAGGCCGCCCTTCTTGATATGTTTGCGCGTCCGCTCGTTAATGAAGGCGCCGCCGCCGGTAGAGACGACACGCGGCCCGCTTTTCAGCAGCCGCTTCATCACCCGCGTTTCCAGCGCCCGGAACTCTTCCTCGCCATAGGCGGCGAAAAGTTCGGGGATCGTCATCCGCGACACACGCTCGATCTCGAGGTCGCTGTCGACGAAGGGAATGGCCAGCTGGCTGGCGACGATGCGCCCGACGGCGGATTTGCCGGCGCCCATCAGCCCGACAAGGATCAGATTACGTGAACCGAGCGCGGCGCGAGCTCTGTCTTTCAGGCTGTCAGCAACGGTCAGCAGTGGTTCACTCATCGGTCCATTCACACTTTGTTTGCAAACGGTATCGACAAATGCAGATGGAGCGTCAAGTCGCGGACAAGGGAATCATGGCTTGAATACCGCTTCTTGCACTTGCAGACAGGCTTCCTATAACAGAAGCAGAGCATGAAGGAGTTGCCGGATGCCGACCCTGTTCCGTTTCCTGTTCGTCTGCGCGATCCTCGCCGGGACGGTCTACGGAGCGATGCTGGCGCTTGTGACCTTCGTGGAGCCGCAGCAGCGCGACGTGACGATCCGCATTCCGTCCGAGCGGGTCAATCCGCCCGCCACGGGCGCCATCGACACGACCAGGAAGTGACCGACATGGTGGATTTCGGCCGCGTCCACGTGGAATCCTTCCTGGAGATGATGAGCGCCGAGCGGGGTGCCGCCGCCAATACGCTGCAATCCTATGAGCGCGACCTCGATGACGTCAGCTCCTTCCTGAACGGCCGCAGCGTGCGGCTGACCGAAGCCGCCTCCGCCGATCTCGCCGCCTATCTCTCCTCGCTCGCCCAAAAGGGCTTCAAGCCCTCTTCCCAGGCGCGCCGGCTTGCCGCCATGCGGCAATTCTACAAGTTTCTCTATGCCGAGGGCCTGAGGACCGACGACCCCACCGGCATTCTCGACGCGCCGAAGAAAGGCCGTCCGCTGCCGAAGACGATGGGCGTCGAGGAGGTCGGCAGGCTGCTTTCCCAGGCCGAGACCGAGGCGGAAGATCCGGCTCCGGGCCAGCTGCAGCGCCTGCGCATGCTGGCGCTGCTGGAGCTTCTCTATGCCACCGGCATGCGCGTCAGCGAACTCGTTTCGCTTCCTGCCCGCGTGCTCGATCAGGAAGGCCGGTTCCTGATGATCCGCGGCAAGGGCAACAAGGAGCGGCTGGTGCCGCTGTCGCAATCGGCAATCACAGCCTTGAAATCCTATGGGCGCCTGTTGGCGACCGAAAACGCCGCGGCAAAGGAGCCGCAGGAAAGCGCCTGGCTGTTTCCCGCCGCCTCGAAGGAGGGATACCTGCCGCGCCAGGTTTTCGCCCGCGACCTCAAGAACCTGGCGATCCGCGCCGGCCTGACGCCGTCACTGATCTCGCCGCATGTCATGCGCCACGCCTTTGCCAGCCACCTGCTGGCCAACGGCGCCGATCTGCGCGTCGTGCAGGAACTGCTCGGCCATTCGGACATTTCGACTACGCAGATCTACACACATGTCCTGGAAGAGAGGCTGCAGCAGCTCGTCCAGACGCATCACCCCCTTGCCAAACAGGCGAAAAAGCACGAATAGGACCGGCGACATGGGGCGGAGCCAGGAAAACGCCCCGGGCACAAGGAACGGAAACGCACCTCATGCACAATTATCTCGACTTCGAAAAGCCGATCTCCGACCTCGAAGGCAAGATCATCGAGCTGAAGAAGCTCGCAACGGAAGACGAGAGCATCGACACCACCGATGAAATCGGCAGGCTGGAGGTTCGCGTCCGTGAGGCGATCGTCGAAATCTACTCCAAGCTCAACGCCTGGCAGAAGACACAGGTTGCCCGCCATCCGCAGCGCCCGCATTTCGTCGATTATGCCAAGACGCTGTTCCAGGAATTCACACCGCTTGCCGGCGACCGCAAGTTTTCCGAAGATGCCGCGATCCAGGCGGGCCTTGCCCGTTTCCGCGGCCAGCCGGTCGCCGTCATCGGCCAGGAAAAGGGCAACGACACCAAGAGCCGCATCAAGCACAATTTCGGCAGCCCCCGTCCGGAAGGCTACCGCAAGGCGATCCGCATCCTTGAAATGGCCGATCGTTTCGGCCTGCCGGTGATTTCGCTGGTGGATACGGCAGGCGCCTATCCCGGCGTCGGCGCCGAAGAACGCGGCCAGGCCGAGGCGATCGCCCGCTCGACGGAAATGTGCCTCGGCGTCAAGGTTCCGCTCGTTTCCGTCGTCATCGGCGAAGGCGGCTCGGGCGGCGCGATTGCCATCGCCACCGGCAACCGCGTCTATATGCTCGAGCATTCGATCTACAGCGTCATCTCGCCGGAAGGCGCCGCCTCGATCCTCTGGCGCGATTCCACCCGCGCCCGGGAAGCGGCGACCAACATGAAGATCACCGCCGAAGACCTGAAATCGCTCGGCGTCATCGACGGCATCATTTCCGAGCCGCTCGGCGGCGCGCATCGTGATCCCGACAGCGTCATTGCCGCGACCGGCGATGTGATCGCCAATGCTCTGGCCGAAATGGCGTCGCGCTCCGGCGAGCAGTTGCGCAACGATCGTCGCCAGAAATTCCTCGCCATGGGCCGCAATCTCTAACTCAACTTCGGCTCTTCACCGATTGGGGCCAAATCTTGGCCACATTGATGTTATCTGTAACTTTCGCGCTTGCGGGGATGTTCGTGGCAAGTCATAGGCTGGTAGGGATTTATAAAGTATAAGCCGCCTATGATTCCTTCCAATGCCCGGACTCCATAGGCGGGACCGGATCGCACTATCTTTATGGGCTAGTTTGGATGCGCATACGTCATTTTGCCTATATTTCCCTCATGGCGCTGGCTCTGTCCGGCTGCAATGACGCGTTGGAAACCGCGCAGGTCGATCTTTCCAAGGTCAAGAACAAGGTGGAGCAGCCGCTTCCCCCACATATCCTCACCGCCATGGCCGCCAAGGGCATGGACCGCAATTCGCCGATCATGATCCGCATCTTCAAGGAAGAAGGTGCCATGGAGATCTGGAAGGCGAAGACCGACAACCGTTTCGACAAGGTCGCCGATTACAAGATCTGCGCCTGGTCCGGCCGTCTCGGCCCGAAGGTAAAGACCGGCGACCGGCAGGCGCCGGAAGGTTTCTACGAGCTGACGCGCGCCAACCTGAACCCCAATTCGAAATATTATCTGGCGATCAACACCGGCTTCCCGAACCGCTACGACGCGGCGAACGGCCGCAGCGGCTCCGATCTGATGATCCACGGCGCCTGCTCGTCCTCCGGCTGCTATTCGATGACCGACCAGCAGGTGCTGGAGATCTACGCCTTCGCCCGCGACGCCTTCAAGGGCGGCCAGGCAACGGTGCAACTGCAGGCCTTCCCCTTCCGCATGACCGCGGAAAACATGGTCAAGCATCGCCTCGACAGCAATTACGACTTCTGGAAGATGCTGAAGGTCGGCTACGACAATTTCGAAGTCACCAAGCGCCCGCCTGAGGTGAACGTCTGCGAGAAGAAATACGTCTTCAATCAGCAGGCAACCGACGGCAGCGCCTTCAATGCCGCCGGCAAGTGCCCTGCTATGTCGACACCGCCGGCGCTGACGGCGGCCCTTGCCTCCTACGGCAAGACCTATGATGCCGACTATGCCAAGGCGATGAGCAAATATGACGGCATGGCCTGGTACGATCCCACGGAAGCCGAGCGCAAGGCCGTGGTCGCCAAGCTGCGTAAGGGCCGCGAACTCGCTTACGCCCCGACCGGCACCTCGCTGGAAGCCGGCCGCATGGTCAAGGTCGCCGAACTCGAAGACCTGATGGCCAAGCGCACCGCGCAGGGCCTTGCCGCCAAGAGCGCGCCGGGCGCCACGCCGGCAGCGCCTGCCGGGCCGCAGGCAATCTCCGCCCAGCCGCAGGAAACGGCCATCGCTGCCGCCACACCGGCGGTCGTGCCGGTGCCGATGCAGAATCCGCTGGCCTTTACCGCGCCCGAACCGCAAGAAACGGCAGACGCCGCGGCAAAGAAGCCGTTCTGGAAATTCTGGGCGAGGAACTGAACGGCTTGAACCCCGTTCTCTACGATCTTCGCGGCCTGAAATGCCCATTCCCCGTGATCAAGACACGCAAGAAGCTTGCCGCCATGGCAAGCGGTGCACTCATTCGCGTCGACACGACAGATCCGCTGGCTGTGATCGACATGCCGCATTTCTGCAATGAGGAAGGCCACGAGCTGGTCGAGACGGAAAAGACCGAAAGCGGCCATCGCTTCCTGATCCGCAAGCGCTAAAACGCGTCGTTATCGCAACACCGCTGCCGAGTTTTTCGCGACATGCTCTAAATTCGCATGCCGGGGATAGCAAGCGGATTGTCGGACAGCGCCGCGCGGTCGGGCATGTCGATGCGCGGCTTGCCTAGGAAGGCGTCGAAGAGGTCCTTCACGAAGGCTTCCGGCAGATCCCGGGTGATCAGCACCATGCGCGTGCGCCGGTCTTCTCCCGGCCAGGCAGGCAGCCGCACCGGCGGATGGAAGATGCTCTGCACCCCATGCAGCACCAGCGGCCGATCCGGCCGGTCGGAGACCGACACGATCGCCTTCATCCTCAAAAGCTTCTCGCCATGGGCCGAACGCAGGAGATCGATGAACATGTCGAGCGCCATCGGATCGATCGGCTTCTCCTCGATGATCGAGAAAGAGCGGATCGAGGCATCGTGACGATTGACGTCGTGCGGGTCCTGATCCGCATGCCCGTGATGATGATGGTGGTGGTGCCCATGGTGATCGCCATCATGATCCTGATCGCCATCACGATTGTCATCGTGATTGTGATGATGATGCGCCTCATGCGCATCCTCGTCCTGCAGCCAGCGGCCGACATCGGCGATCTTCGTCGCCGGATCGTAAAGCCCGTTCACCAGCACTGCGGCACTGCCCGCCTCGGCACTGTCGGCATCCATAATCGCCGCCCGAGGATTGAGCGCCCGCAGGCGCTTTTCCAGCCCGTCGGTTGCCTCGGCCATCGCCTTTTTCGAGACGATCAGCCGGTCGGCGACCGCTGCCTGCTTGCGCGCTTCCTCATGATTGTCGAGCGTCTGCAGGCCATTCACGGCATCCACGACGGTCACGACGCCATCGAGTTCGAAATTTGTAGCGATGACCGGATTTCCCATGATCGCCTGCATGACGGGTGCGGGATCGGCAAGGCCCGTCGTCTCGATGACGACGCGTTTCACCGGCTTGACGCGGCCCGTCTGCACGGCATCCATCAGGTTCGCCAGCGTATCCACCAGCTCGCCGCGCACGGTGCAGCACAGGCAGCCATCGGACAGTTCGATGATCGAATCGCCGGAGCTTTCGACCAGGAGATGGTCGATACCGACATCGCCGAATTCGTTGATGATGACGGCCGCATCCTTCATCACCGGGTCTTTGAGGATACGGTTGAGCAGCGTCGATTTGCCGGCGCCGAGAAAGCCGGTCAGGATGGTGACCGGAATCCTGTCGTTGAGCGCGCTCATGTCATTTTACCTTGAAGCTTAAAAGGATGTCGGGCGCGGCATCGGCACCGGCACGTTGGCGATCGCGCTTGCGGTATCGCCCCGCGCCATCTTTTCCGGCTGCGCGGCCGGCTGAGGGTCCTGGCCCGGAATGAGGCCGGCGAAGACGAATCGCGGATCGTGGTCCATTTCCAGGATATAGGGCGACTGCACCCTCATCCGGCCGACCTCGTCGCGCGTTTCGCTGCGCACCTTGGCGCCCTTGGCGCTGCAGATATCGGCGGTGATGTCGGTAACCTGATCCTGTCCCGGGCCGTAGGGCCGCAGCGAACCCAGCGTGTCATTGCCGGGAAACTGCGCGGTGAATCCCTTCTGCAAAAGGTTCGCCGTCGCATCGGCGCGCGCCGCAAGACTGTCGGTGCCGAGCACGACGGAGACGAGAGTGCGGCCGTTACGCGTCGCCGAACCGATCTGGTTGAAGCCCGAGGCGCAAATGAAGCCGGTCTTCATGCCATCGGCGCCGGCGAAGCGGCCGATCAGCATGTTGAGGCTCGGTACATTCTGCTGGCCGGTGGTGAAGCCCTCCAGCGAGAAATAACCGGCATATTGCGGAAAATCGCGGCGCAACGCCACGGTCAGCACCGCGAGGTCGCGCGCCGTCGTATATTGGCCCTTGCCGGGCAGGCCGTTCGGATTGACGAAATGCGAATCCGTCATGCCGAGCTTCAGCGCCTCGCCGTTCATCCGCGTCACGAAGCCTTCCTGCGTACCGCCGATGGCTTCCGCGACCGCGACGGCGATGTCGTTGGCCGATTTCACCATCAGGATCTTCAGCGCGCTGTCGAGCGTCAGCTTCTGGCCCGGCTTGAAATACATCTTGGCAGCCGGCTGCGCGGCGGCGCGCTTGCTCATGACGATAGGCGTATCGAGGCTGATCTGACCGGCGCGGATCGCGTCGAACACGGTATAGACGGTCATCAGTTTGGTCAGCGAGGCTGGATACCACTTGCGGAAGGCTTCTTCATGCTCGAGCACGCGGCCGGTCTGCACGTCGACGAGAATATGCGGATTGGCCTGGGCAAGCGGAACGAAGGCAAGAAAGCTAGTTGTCGCAGCGACGATGAAGCTCAACGGTCGCAGCGCTGCAAACAAACGGAAGTGGCTCGTCGACACAGTTCGTCCTTCGGATATCAGGAAAATCTCGAAACCTTCCCCTATTTAGCCTATATGGCTATGACATGGCAAAGGTCATTGACTAAGTAATTTCCAAAAGCCTCACACCCCAGCTTCACACCGTTGTGATGCGGTGAAAGATTGTCGGGATTTCATAACAGGAACGCGAATATGCCGATTTTGAACAGAGCCGCGGAGTTGCAGGACGAAGTCGCCGAATGGCGCCGCCACATCCACGCCCGGCCCGAACTCCTCTTCGCGGTGGAAAACACGGCCGCCTTCGTCGCCGAAAAACTCAAGGAATTCGGCGTCGACGAGATCGTCACCGGCATCGGCCGCACCGGCGTCGTCGGCCTGATCAAGGGCAAGGGTGAAGGCCGCCGCACGGTCGGCCTGCGCGCCGACATGGACGCCTTGCCGCTGACCGAGATCACCGGAAAACCCTGGGCCTCGAAGACGCCGGGCAAGATGCATGCCTGCGGCCATGACGGCCACACCGCCATGCTGCTCGGCGCTGCGAAATACCTGGCCGAGACCCGCAACTTCAACGGCAATGTCGCCGTCATCTTCCAGCCCGCCGAAGAAGGCGGCGGCGGCGGCAATCTGATGGTCAAGGACGGCATGATGGAGCGCTTCGCGATTGAAGAGGTCTATGGCATGCACAATCTGCCGGGCCTGCCCGTCGGCCAGTTCGCCATCCGCAAGGGCGCGATCATGGCGGCGACCGACGAATTCACCGTCACCATCAAGGGCCGCGGCGGCCACGCCGCCCAGCCGCACCGGACGATCGACCCGATCGCCATCGGTGCCCAGATCGTCGCCAACCTGCAGATGATCGCCTCACGCAGCGCCGATCCGCTGCGCTCTGTGGTCGTCTCGGTGACCAAGTTCAACGCCGGTTTTGCCCATAACGTCATTCCGAACGATGCCACCTTCGCCGGGACGGTCCGCACCCTCGACCCCGAGGTGCGCACACTCGCCGAGACACGGTTCCGGCAGATCGTCGAGGGCCTGGTCGCAGCCCACGGCGCCGAGGCCGACATCAGCTTCCACCGCAATTATCCGGTTACTGTCAACCACCCCGACGAGACAGAGCATGCGGTCGCCACCGCCAGTGCCATCGCTGGTGAAGGCAATGTCAACGCCGAGATCGATCCGATGATGGGCGGCGAGGATTTCTCCTACATGCTGAACGCCCGCCCCGGCGCCTTCATCTTCATCGGCAATGGCGACAGCGCCGGCCTCCACAACCCGGCCTACGACTTCAACGACGAAGCCATCGCCCACGGCATCTCCTATTGGGTCCGCCTCGCCGAACAACGCCTCGGCGCTTAGCAACAATTAAGGCTTGGCTTCCCGCCAAGCCTTTTGTATGCATGGCACTCAAGTGGTCCCGTAGCTCAGCAGGATAGAGCACCAGATTCCTAATCTGGGGGTCGCGCGTTCGAATCGCGCCGGGATCACCAGTCAATCAGATGCTTATCTCCCTTGAAAGAACGCACGTTCCTGCGGACATGCAAGAACGCAATAATGATGTCATGAGAAACCGGCCTTTGATCGGTAATAGCCAGGCCAAGTGTCGCGTTGAGGCCGCACGACCGAACTCTTCGGATGCAGAAATTGGCGATCGATTGGATTCGTTCAACTGGCTAGTTTTTCAACATCGGCGTCGATCTACGGTCAGTCAACTCAAAATGCACGATCGCGTCTCAGCACAGACTGCCCCATCGAAAAAACACTCCGGCTAGAACCGCTGGATCAGGACGATCAACGAATATATTCGCAATCAGTGTTGAGCCGGTCGCAAATCTGCGCACATCGGAGCATGCTATCGCAAAGTGGATACAACCACGCTAGCGAATTAGCCGTCCTAAACTGAAAACAGTCTCTGCAATAACCGCGCGCAGCGTCGGCCCTGATGGTCAGCCATGCGAAGTCCTTGGCACGGCTGCCTCGGCATCCCAGCCCGTAAAGAATGGCACGCTTCTTGCGTTGTTTGGCGTAGTGCCGAGCATATTCGGCGGAAGCCCGCGAATGCCCACAATCGGAAGGTGGACGAGTTCCCGGACATCGAGAATAGGCTGATCGACGGCCAGGAGCAGATGACAACATATTCGATCGTTCTAGGACGCGAACGCCATGTCTTTCAGGATCTGAAATCGGTATTGGCTTGCGCTTCGCCATTGAAATCAGGTGACGTGCTGGCCGGGATCGCCGCGTCAAGCAACGAGCGGCGGGTGGCCGCCCGCTATCTGCTTGCGGATATGCCTCTCAAAACCTTCCTGGAGGATCTCGTCATCCCATACGAGATCGACGAGGTCAGCCGACTGATCGTCGACCGCCATGATTGGACGGCATTCGCGCCGATATCTCATATGACGGTCGGCGAGTTTCGCGATTGGCTTCTCTCCTATGACGCGACCGCCGAAAGACTGCTTGCCATTGCACCGGGCCTCACCCCCGAGATGGTCGCGGCGGTCTCCAAGATCATGCGCAACCATGATCTGATCACCGTCGCCGGCAAATGCAGGGTGGTCACGGCCTTTCGTTCCACGATCGGTCTGCCCGGCCGGCTGTCGAGCCGGCTTCAGCCCAATCATCCCACCGATGATCCTGAAGGTGTCGCCGGCTCGACGCTCGACGGACTTCTTTATGGGATCGGCGATGCGGTGATCGGCATCAACCCGGCTACCGACAATCTCGAGGCATGCACAAGATTGATGGTTCTTTTCGACCGGCTGCGCGAACAGTTCGATATCCCGACCCAATCCTGCGTGTTGACCCATGTCACCACGTCAATCAAGGCGATCGAGGCTGGAGCGCCGCTCGATCTGGTGTTCCAGTCAATCGCCGGCTCGGAAGCCGCCAATAAGGGTTTCGGCATCGACCTCGCCCTCCTGAGGGAAGGCCAGCAGGCGGCACTTTCCATGAAGCGCGGCACGGTCGGCAACAATGTCATGTATCTGGAGACCGGCCAGGGCAGCGCCCTCTCGGCCGACGCCCATCATGGCGTGGACGAACAGACGGTGGAGGCGCGGGCCTATGCCGTTGCACGTGAGCTCGATCCGTTGCTCGTCAATACCGTGGTCGGCTTCATTGGCCCCGAATATCTTTTCGACGCCAAGCAAATTATCCGCGCCGGGCTCGAAGACCATTTCTGCGGCAAACTGCTTGGCGTGCCGATGGGGGTCGACGTTTGCTACACGAACCATGCGGAAGCCGACCAGGACGATATGGACAATCTGATGGTGCTGCTGACTGTCGCGGGTGTCAGCTTTCTGATCGCGGTGCCCGGCGCCGACGACGTCATGCTCAATTATCAGAGCCTTTCCTACCACGATATTGTCGGCCTCAGGCACCAGTTCAATCGTCCGCCGGCTCCGGAGTTCGAAGCCTGGCTTCATCGCATGGGCATGCTTGATCACACGGGTCGTCTTGCGCCTGCCAGCGCCTCGGGCGCCTTCTCCCGCAATCTCTTGAGCTACAGGGCATCCGCATGACTCCCTTCGAACGCGATCCGTTTGCGCGGTTCCGCAACGCCACACGCGCCCGCATTGGGCTTGGAAGAGCAGGCGACGCCTTGCCGACATCGGCAATTCTCGACTTCCAGCTTGCCCATGCCCGGGCGCGGGATGCCGTGCATGGGCAAGTGGATTTTGTCGCCCTTGCCAAGCAGCTTGCTCCCGTGCCGACGATCCGGATTCGGTCTCGCGCCAAAGACCGGACGATCTATCTGGCGCGCCCGGATCTCGGCCGTCAGACCAACGCAGCCGATCTCCCGAGCCCAGGCGATCGTTATGATATCGCCTTCATCATTGCCGACGGACTTTCGGCCTCGGCGGTCGAGCACCACGCGGTGCCGCTGTTTAACGCATGCATGAAGCGTCTCGGGGCCTTCAGCGTCGCCCCGGTGATATTGGGCGAGCAGGCGCGGGTGGCATTTGGCGATGAAGCGGCGGCGGCGTTTGGTGCGGAAGTTGCCATCGTGCTGATCGGCGAGAGGCCGGGACTAAGCGTGCCTGACAGCCTCGGCGCCTACATCACCTTCCGACCGCAATCGGGACGGCGCGACAGCGAGCGCAACTGTATTTCCAATATTCATGCCGACGGGCTCAGCTACGAGGTCGCGGCCGACAAGATCGTTTGGATCGTCCGGGAGGCGCTGCGACTGCAGCTGACCGGTGTCGATCTCAAGGAAAATGCCGAAGGCGCCATAGAAGCGCTGCCACACCAAGAAGCATAAAGTTCAATCTACAAAACAGGGGAACAATCATGTCAAATTCTCAACCGACGCTCGCCAAGAGCCTGACCGGGCTGCACTTATGGGGACTTGCAGTCGGCCTCGTCATCTCCGGCGAATATTTCGGCTGGAGCTATGGCTGGGCGGCGGCCGGCACACTCGGCTTCTTGATCACCACGATTCTGATCGCCGTCATGTACACCACCTTCATTTTCTCCTTCACGGAGTTGACAACGGCTATTCCGCATGCGGGTGGGCCGTTTGCCTATGCGCTCAGGGCCTTCGGCCCGCTCGGCGGCTTCGCTGCGGGTTTTGCAACACTGGTGGAATTCGTCTTCGCCCCTCCGGCCATCGCGCTTGCGATCGGCGCCTATCTCAATGTGCAGTTCCCGGGGCTCGATCCGAAACTTGCGGCCGTCGGCGCCTATATCATCTTCATGGCGCTCAATATCGTCGGCGTCACCATCGCCGCGACATTCGAGCTCTTCATTACCATCCTCGCCATTATCGAACTCCTGGTGTTTATGGGCGTCGTTCTGCCCGGCTTCTCCGTCGCCAACTTTGCGGCCAATGGCTGGGCTGGCGCTCCTGAATTCTCGGTCGGTGCCATTGGAGGCATCTTTGCCGCCATTCCGTTCGCCATCTGGTTCTTCCTGGCGATCGAAGGCGCGGCCATGGCTGCCGAGGAAACCAAGAACCCCACCCGCACCGTGCCGATCGCCTATATCGCAGGGATTCTCACCCTCGTATTCCTTGCTTTCGGCACGATGATCTTCGCGGGAGGCGTTGGCGACTGGCGTATGCTGTCCAACATCAACGATCCGTTGCCGCAAGCGATGAAGGCTGTCGTCGGCGAATCCTCCGGCTGGCTGCACATGCTCGTCTGGATCGGCCTGTTCGGCCTGATCGCATCGTTCCATGGCATCATCATGGGCTATTCCAGGCAGATTTTCGCGCTGGGTCGCGCCGGCTACCTGCCGGAAGTTCTCGCGAAGATCCATCCGAAATTCCGCACGCCCTACCTTGCTATCCTCGCAGGCGGCGTTGTCGGCATTGCGGCGATCTTCTCCGACAACCTGATCCAGATTGGCGGCTTGCCGCTGACTGCCAATATCGTCACGATGTCGGTGTTTGGCGCGATCATCATGTACATCGTCTCCATGGCATCGCTGTTCAAACTTCGTCGGACCGAGCCGGAGCTTGCCCGACCGTTCAAGGCATGGGGCTATCCCGTTGTCCCGGCCATTGCCCTTGGGCTTGCGCTCGTCGCGCTGGCGGCGATGATCTACTACAACTTCCTGATCTTTTTGATCTTCCTGGCCATGGGCGTGGTGGCGTTCGGTATCTGGCGCTTGCTGTCAGGCGGCGTCACCAAGGAAGCGGCCGCTTCCGCGTAACAAGGTTCTCCGGCCCGATCATCAAGCCGGCAATTGGACGAACCTGTTCCGATCGATATCAACAATCCCCCGCCGACGTTTGGCGGGGGAATTCGAGCGCAAAGCCCAGCCCGCTCGCAAAATTCTTAATTTCCTCCTCGAGACAAGCTCGCGCCAAGCCGCTTCGCCGTCGTTGGTTACCGCACCTCACGATGGACCCGCCGCGTCCTCACCGCCTGCCGCGCGCCTAATCCCAGCAGCGCCGCCACGATCCAGCCACCGATAAAACCGATCGCGCCCCAGACAAGCCCGGCAAAACTGACCGGCACGCCGGGCACGAAATCACGCCAGGTATTGGCGAAGACGACGTCATCGGCATTGCCCAGCAGCACGAAGGGCTTGGCGACGGGTGCGGCGGTACCGAGGTGGAGCTGCTGCGACAGCAGCGTTTCGTAGCGCGTGATCGTGCTGCGCATCGAGACGCCGCGGTCGCGCAGGAAATCATCGGACGATTGCGCATAGGCGTTCAGCGCTTGCTGGCGATCGAGATGGTGTTCGGCCGCCTGGGCATTGAAATCCTCGACGATGACGCGCAATTCGTCGATCGCCCCGCCGATCCGCTGGCGGTATTGCTGCGCAAATTCCGGCGCCTGCGAAAACACCGTGCCGCCGGCAAGCCCGGCGACAATAGCGATGATTCTTGCAATCGGACCCATGATTGATGCCTCCGGCTGTCCCCTGCGCTAACGATCCGCGGCCGTAAAGGTTTCTGCCTTCGACACAATCGGTAACGCTATGTGATTGAACCGACGGCGCTTCCGGCGAGTTGATGCCCTGACCAACCCAGAATGACCAACTCAGAAAGAGAGACTTGTCATGAAACAGATTATCCTTGCCTGCACGCTCGCCGCAGCATCTATCTTTTCCGCAATGCCGTCCCAGGCGGCAAGTGTAACCATCACCACGGACGACGCGCGTCCCACCTACCGTCATGCGGAACGGCCCTATTACCGCCATCACATGAGGCCGCGCCACGTCTCCCAGGATTGCTTCACCAAGACGGAAAAAATCCGCCGTCACGGCCATACGGTCGTCAAGGAAACCCGAATCTGCCGATAAGGCAAATCCCTACGGGAAAGCCCGGCTGATCTTCGCAGCCGGGCTTTTCATCTGATCTCGCCTCGATCTCGCAGATGAGGAACTTTCGCAATATCAGCCGCGTTTATTGCGAAACGGGAGTGTTCATCATGCGTATCAAGATGATTCTTTTGGCCATCGCCTATGTCGCCGTCAGCGCCGTGCTGCTGGCCATCGCCTACCAGCCGCAGGGGTCGGGCGCCATGCAGAAGACGGATCGTCTGGCCGGCTCGTCCTTCCTCGTCGAACGCTTCGCCGGTTGACCAGCTGAGCGCGGCCCTACCGGTGACGACGTGATAGTCCTCGTCCGGGATGTTTGGCCCCGGAGCGAGCTTTCGGTTTAATGCGTGCCGTCAAGTGACAATCCACCAAGCGGGCCGCCAAGCAGGATTCGGTTCTGCACCGAATGCACGCCCTCGACCGCCTTGGCGACCACGGTTGCCCGTTCGATCTCGCCGACCGTGCCGACAGTGCCGGTGAGCACGATGTGGTCGTTTTCCATCGTCACCTCGACATCAGACGCATCGATCCCGCCGGCAATCGCCAGCGCATTGGCGACATCCGCCTCAACAGATGCACGATTGGCGATTTCCGCTTCCATCTCGGGCTCGAGCCCGTGAAATGTCTGCTCCTTGAAAACCATGATCCATTCCTCCGTGAAACCTGCTTAGCAAACGCCGTTCGACGGAGTTGGTTTCAGCGCCGCTACCACTGCACGCGATAGCGGAGATTGATGCTGCCGGTCTCACCTCCCGAAAACGGGTTGCTCACCGAGGCATCGAGATTGAGGTTCGGCAGGATGGCCTGGTTGACCGCCACCGTGCTCGAGAAGTCGCCGCTGGCATTGCTGACGCCTGTGCCCGCCGAAAGCGACGTTCCCGTCCAGGGATGGATCAGTTTCAGCGCCTGCGATGCCGTCACCGAGGCCTGCCTGATATCGACCGCATCAAATTGAACGCTGATGGACCGGCTCGATTGCATATCGAGCGAATCGGACAGGATCCAGCTGCGCGAGCGGCTCAGCGTCAGCGCACCGCTGCCGCGCAGCGTATCGACACTGACCTTCGCGCCCTGCTGCGATTGGCCCGCTGGCGTGACGGCCGTCTTTACGATCCTGCCCCAGAGCATTGCCTGTTCGGAATCGGGCAGCGGCGCCCCGCCTTTGGTCGAGGCAAGGGCTATGTCGGCGCCGGCGCTCGTTTCCCATTCCGCCGGCAGGCGAAAACCCAAGGTCGCCTTGTAGGACCGGTCCGAAAGCTTGGCCGGCGACCAGATCACCAGATCATCAGCTCTCGCTGCAACGGTGAGCGAGAGCAGGATGGCGAAAAGAATGCATGCTATTTTGAATGTCGTCATCAAGTTAAGAACGTTTTGACCTAACACAGGGCCGCCGTGCCGAAACCGACCCAACAGCGGACATGAAGCGCTCGCAGCCGAACGCGATGGGGGATCACGGCAAGCCGTCCATCCCGGTTTCATCCTCGATTTAATGTTGGCCGAAAAGGCCGGCGGCACGCGTGCCAGTTCTTCGATGGACGCCGCAGCGCCCCGAATTGCCATGCGACCGTGACCGGCCGCAGCGGAATCGCGATTCCGCCAGCAATGTTAGAAGGATCACATCTACCTGCGGCTCTGTAAACCCCTTACGGGCTGAAATCTGCTGCACCGCACACTTGCCGCCCCTTCCAAACCCTAGTAGAGCCTGAGCCTACGAGAGAAATTTTCGCGAAATTTCACATGATGACCGGCAAAAGCGCGCCGCGGCGCCTCAGCATCTTCGGTTCGACGGGTTCGATCGGCCAGAATACACTCAATGTCGTCGAGCACCTGGGCGGACGGGAGAATTTCGAAATCTCCGTGCTGACCGGCAACGGCAATATAGAATTGCTGGCCCGGCAGGCGAAATCATCCGGCGCGCGGCTGGCGGTAACGGCGAACGACCGGCACTACGAATCACTGAAAAGCGAACTTTCCGGCAGCGGCATCGCCGTCGCCTCGGGAAGATCCGGCCTGATGGAAGCGGCTGAGCGCGAAGCCGACTGGGTGATGGCGGCAATCGTCGGCACCGCAGGCCTGGCGCCGACGCTTGCGGCTACGCGCCGCGGCGCCGATATCGCCCTTGCCAACAAGGAATGCCTGGTATCGGCGGGCGATCTCTTTATCGCAGCCGTTCGCCAGGGCGGCGGCAGGCTGCTTCCTGTCGACAGCGAGCACAATGCCATCTTCCAGGTGCTGGAGGAAACCCAGCGCCACGCCGTCGAGCGCGTCATCCTGACGGCGTCGGGTGGTCCCTTCCGCACCGCCTCGCTGCGGCAGATGGCCGATGTGACGGTGGAAAGCGCGCGCGCCCACCCGAACTGGTCGATGGGGTTGAAGATCTCGATCGACAGCGCCTCGATGTTCAACAAGGCGCTGGAGATGATCGAAGCCCGGCACCTTTTCGGTCTCAGGCCCGAACAGATCGAAGTCATCCTCCATCCGCAATCGATCATCCATTCCATGGTCGGCTATACGGACGGGTCGGTGCTGGCGCAGCTCGGCGCACCGGATATGCGCACCGCCATCGGTTATGCCCTGTCCTTTCCGCGCCGGCCGAACCTGCCGATCGAGCGGCTGGATTTCGCCAAGCTCGCCAGGCTGGATTTCGAGGCGCCGGATGAGGTGCGGTTTCCCGCGTTGCGGCTGGCGCGCCTGGCGATGACGCGCGGCGGCGTTCAGGGTGCGGTGCTGAACGGCGCCAAGGAAGTGGCGCTTGAAGCCTTCATCGAGGGGCGGCTGCCCTTCCTTGCCATGGCCGAGATCACCGAGAGGGTCATGGACGATCTCGCCGGCCTGCCGCCGGCTGCCGGCATGGACGATGTCTTCGCCGCCGACAGGCAGGCCCGGCAGAGAGCGGCGGAGCTCATGACGCCGGCGATCGCCGTGTGAAATGCCCACGGGCCGTTCGCCGAGAGGCCGCCCGCTTATCCCTGGCGGCCGCCATTACCGCAACCGGTTGCCGCCCTCGTCGAACAATCTGCAATCCGACGGTTCGAACAGCAGGCTCACCTGCTCACCCGCCGCGATGCTGACCGGTGACCGATGCTCGACGGTGAGCGACTGGCCATCGGCAAGCTGGCAATAGAGATATTGCGTTCCGCCGAGATACTCCGAAAAATCGACCCTGGCCGTCAGGCTGCCCGAAAGGTCGGATGCCACCTTCAGATGCTCCGGCCGCAGGCCGAGCGTCACCGCGGCGCCAACCGGCCTGTCTGCCGGCGGCAAGCCGCTGCCGATGCGCCGGCCTGCGACTTCGACCAGACCGCCCTCACCCCAGCGGGCGTTCAAAAGGTTCATCCGAGGCGAGCCGATGAAGCCCGCGACGAAGGTATTCGAGGGATTTTCGTAGATTTCCCGGGGCGTCCCGGCCTGTTCGACACGGCCGTCACGCAGCACGACGATCTTGTCGGCGAGCGTCATCGCCTCGGTCTGGTCGTGCGTGACATAGATCATCGTGTTGCCGAGTTCGCGGTGAAGGCGGGCGATCTCGATGCGCATCGAAACGCGCAGTTCCGCATCGAGATTGGACAGCGGTTCGTCGAACAGGAAGACATCGGGCTTGCGCACGATCGCACGGCCGATCGCCACGCGCTGCCGCTGACCGCCGGAAAGCTGTCCCGGCCGCCGGTCGAGAAGATGATCGATCTTCAGGATCGCGGACGCGGCCTTGACACGCGTCTCTATCTCGGCGGCTTGCGTGCGCGCCATCTTCAAGCCGAAGGCCAGATTCTCCCGCACGCTCATATGCGGATAGAGCGCGTAGGACTGGAAGACCATGGCGATGCCGCGCTCGGATGGATCGAGATCGGTGACAACACGTCCCTTGATTTCGACCTCCCCGTCGGTCACGTCTTCCAAGCCGGCGATCATGCGAAGAAGCGTCGATTTTCCGCAGCCGGACGGCCCGACGAAGACGACGAATTCGCCCTCGGCGATCGTCAGGTCGATGCCGTGAACCACCTGCAGACTGCCATAGCTTTTTCGCACGTCCTGGAGCACGACGCTCTTGTTACCCATATCCTTCGTCATCCCCAAACGGCCTATTTGTCCGACTGGACCCAGACGAGCATCTCTCCGGGCGCGCGGTTGTCCCAAAGATGATAGGGCACGAAACGCGCGGTGGCGACCTGCCTTTCGGCCGGCGCTTTGCGGTAGAGCGGCGTTCCCCAATTCGATGTTTCCTCGCGCTCTACCTGGAGATCGAGGGCGACGGCATCGTTGAGATCCTTCAGCACCACGGTTTCGGCGGCCGGAAGCTCGCGGGGCAGGACGATGGCGTTGAGGTCTTCGCCATTGTCTGTGGTTTCGACGCAATAGACGAGCGGGCCGCGCATCAATGCGACCCGGCCGGCATCCTGACGCACCTTCGGATTGGCATATTGCGGGCGAAGCGAAAGCGGCAGGTAGAGGGCGACACGATCGCCGTCGGCCCATTCACGATCGATCCTGATATATCCGTCCTGCATATTGGCGTTGAGATCGAGCATCGTTCCGTTGATGCTGAGGGTGGCGCCCTCCGCCCAGTCCGGGATGCGCAGCGACAGCGCGAAGCGCGCCGGCCTCTCCAGCCGGGTGGTAAAGGCGACCGCGCCCTCCCACGGGTAGTTGGTCACCTGCTCGAGCTCCACGTTGGCGCCGTTGGCAAGCTTCAGCCGCGCGGTGCTCTCGCCATAGAGATGCACGGCGATCTCGTTGTCGGCAACGGCGTACATATAGGAGCCGATCGAGGTCACCAGCCGGGCAATGTTGGGCGGGCAGCAGGGGCAATGGTGCCACTTCCAGCGGTGGTGCTTGCCGGCACTTTCGAGCGGATTGTCATAGAAGAACGTCTTGCCGTCTGTCGAAAGCCCCGGCAGCGCGCCGTTGTAAAGCGCCTGCTCCATGATATCGGCATAGCGCCGATCCGGACCGCGGCCGAGCATTCGGCTTGCCCAGAACACCAGGCCGACCGAAGCGCAGGTCTCGGCATAGGCGGTGGCATTGGGCAGGTCGTAATAGTCGGTGAAGCCTTCGTTGGAGGCTGCCGGGCCGATGCCGCCGGTAATGTACATCTGCTTGGTGGTCAGATCGTCCCAGAGCGTTTCCAGCGCCGCCGTCAGGCTGTCGTCCTTGTATTCGGTGGCGATGTCGGCCATGCCCGAATAGAGGTACATGGCGCGCACCGCATGGCCGACGACCTTCGTCTGCGCACGCACCGGCTGGTGCGCCTGCGCATATTCATAGGTCTTCTGGTGGTATTCGGAGACATTGCGGCCGTCGCGGCTTGCCTCGGCGGTGAAGAAATGCGGCTCGGTGCCGCGTTCGTCGATGAAATATTTCGACAGGTCGAGATATTTCTTCTCGCCGGTCACGCGGGCGAGCTTGACCAGTGCCAGCTCGACTTCCTCATGGCCGCAATAGCCTGATATCTGGCCTTCGCCGTGGCCAAAAATCTTGATCATGTAATCGGCATAGCGGCACATGATGTCGAGCAGCTTGCGTTTGCCGGTCGCCTGGTAATAGGCGACCGCGGCTTCCATGAGATGGCCGGCGCAATAGAGCTCATGATGGTCGCGCAGATTGGTCCAGCGGCGGTTCGGTTCGACGCGCTGGAACCAGGCGTTCAGATAACCGTCCTCGTCCTGCAGTTTCTCATACATGTCGATGATTTCGTCGGCGCGCGCCTCGAGCTTCGGGTTCGGCCGGCGATAAAGCGAATAGGCGATGGTCTCGATCGACTTGCCGAGGTCGGAATCCCAGAACATCTGCGTCGTCCCGCCCCAAGGCTGAATGGGAATGACGACCCCGGGGCTCGGCTGGCTGACATCGACCGCCTTGAGCATGCCGGCCTCGACGCAGCGGTCGAGCAGGGTCTCGGCGGTGGAATTGCAGACGGCGTCCTGCCATTTGCCCCAGAAGCCGCCGAGCTCGACATCGGGAACGGCGACGGGACGAAACTGGCGATCGTTGCTTGCTTTGGTCATGGCTCCACTTTCTCTCAAATCATTTCACCGCGCCGGCCATCAGCCCGCGCATGTAGTAGCGTTGCAAAAGCAGGAAGACGATCAGGCAGGGGATCGTCATGACGACGACACCGGCTTGGACCGCTCCCCAGTTGATGGCGCCGAGCCGTCCGGCGCGAACCGCCGTCATCAGCACCGGCAGGGTGTATTTCTCATTGCTGGAGAGCAGCACGAGCGCCGCGAGAAACTCGTTCCAGGCGTTGAGGAAAGCAAAGATCGCGACCGTCGCCACACCGGGAAGCACCAGCGGCAGAAGAACCCGGACCAAGAGCCTGAGGTCGCGCGCGCCGTCGATGCGCGCCGCCTCTTCGATCTCCTTCGGCACGGCGTCGAAGGCGTTGCGCATCATGAAGACCGAGAAGGGCAGTTGCAGCGTCACATAGACGAGCGTCAGCCCAAGCAGCGAATTGTTGAGGCCGAGCTTTGCCAGGATGATGAAGAGCGGCGTCAAGATCGATTGGAACGGGATCATCAGCGTCGCGATGATCAACACGAAGAGCGCATTCTTCATCGGGAACCGGTAGCGCGAGAAGCCGTAGCCGGCGAGCAGGCTGACGGCGACGGTGAGCACCACGGTGGCGACCGAAACGAACAGCGAATTGATCATGTGCCGCCATATGCCGGCGCCGAACGTATCGAGCAGCGCATAGGAATCGATGCTGACGCCGGAGGTCGGCCACGGCGGCAAGGGCGGCAGGCTGGCCTCCGTGCCATGTCGGAAGGACGACAAGAGCGTGATCGCGAAAGGGGCGAGAAAGAAGATCGATATGGCGATGCCGGTCAGGTGATAGACCGATTTCGTCCGGATCGCCTTGCGCGTGCGGCGCTCTTTTGAGGTGGTCATGGACGCTCCTCCCCGACGCGAAGCAGCCAGAGCTGCACGATGCTGATCGCCACCAGGATGGCGAGAAGCACGATCGAGAGTGCTGCGCCATAACCGAGATTGAACGACACGAAGGACTGATTGAAGATGTAGTAGACCACCGAGATCATCTTGTTCTGCGGTCCGCCTGCGGTCATGATGTAGAACTGGTCGAAGGCGAGGATCGAACCGGTGACGGAGACGATCAGCGCCAGCGCGATCGTCTTGCGCATCAGCGGCAAGGTCAGATGCCTGAACCGCTGCCAGCGGCCGGCGCCGTCGATGCGGGCGGCCTCCGTCAGCTCGGACGGAATGGCCTGGAGCCCGGTTAGAAGAATGATCATGGTGAAGCCCGCGATCTTCCAGACGACCATCACCACGATCGTCAGAAAGGCGGTGTCGAAGGTCGCGAGAAGATTGGGGCTCTTTTCCAGAAGACCGAGCGCCTTCAAGGCGGGACCGATGAAGCCGCTATCGACATTGGCAAGCCAGACCCAAAGCAGCGAGGCCGTGGCAAGGCCGACCACGACGGGCAGGAAGATGATCGTGCGGTAGGCGCTGACGAACTGCCGTTCCTTTTCGACGAAGATCGCCAGCGGAAAGGCGATCGCGAAGATCGCGACAGTGACGATCACCGTATAATAGGCCGTGAAATTCAGCGCCGTCATGAAGCGGCTGTCGTTGGCCATGCGAACGTAATTGTTGAAGCCGATCCAGCGCGACGCCCCCATCAGCGGCCAGTTGTGAAGGCTCATCCATCCAGTGAAGAGAACCGGCATGATGAAGAAGACGATGACCAGCGCCATAGCAGGCGCGATGTAGACGAGGCCGCGCCAGTTCGATTTGCGCCGTCGTCTGCGTCGAGGCAACAGGATCTCCGAACCGAAACCGGTCATCAAACGCTCCGCATCTGTCAATTGAAATTGGCCGGGAAGCTGCCACCGCTCCCCGGCCGCGGCCGAGGGAGAGTTATTGGCCGCTATCGATGATCGATTGCATTTCCGACTGGGCGCTCGAAAACGCGCCGTCGACGTCCTCGCCGAAGATCGCGGCGTTGGTGAAGCTTGCCCAAGGCCCGTTGGCGCTGTTGATCAGATCGTTGAACTGCAGCGTATAGGGCGTCTTGGCGACGGCGATCGCCTTCAAGCCAACCTGCATGCGCGGGTCGAGACCCTCCAGCACCTTGTCGGCGATATCACCGCGCGTCGGCAGGCTGCCATATTTCGCCATGATCTTCTGGCCGTCCATCGAATAGACGTATTCGAGGAACTCCTTCACCGCATCGATCTTCTTCGTGCCCTTGGTGATGACGAAATTGTCGCCGCCGGCAAAGGACGAAGGCTTGCCGTCGACACCGGGAATGAGGGTCACGCCGAAGTTGATATCGGGATGTTCGGTCACCAGCGTGCCGATGGCAAAGGCGCCGAGGCTTTGCTGTCCGATCTTGCCGTTGGTGAAGGTCAGGAAGTTGGCGCCGTTGTCGCTGGCAGCACCCGCCGGCACGAGGTCCTTCTTGACCATGTTGCGGTAGATATCGACCGCCTTGCGCATCTGAGGCGTATCCAGCGTCGCCGTCTTGCTGTCGGCCGACAGGATATCGACGCCGGCGCCCCAGACCAGCGGCGTGAAGGTGAAGATCATGCAGCCGCCGCAGCCGCCGCCGGAGAAATAGAAGCCGTAGGTATCGTCACCCAGCGCCCGGATCTTCTCGGCATTGGCGGTGATTTCGTCCCAATTCACCGGTGCTTTCTCCGGGTCGAGACCGGCCTTCTTGTAGAGGTCCTTGTTCCAGGCAAAGACCGAGGTTTCGACCGAAAGCGGCAGGCCGTAGATCCGATCCTGATAGGTGCCGAGGCGAACATGCGACGGCGAAAGCGAATTGAAATAGGGAAGCGACTTCGCCCAGTCCGTCAGGTCTTCCAGCTGGCCGGCCGCGGCAAAGGCAGGGTTATAAATCAGATCCATCGACAGGGCGTCCGGCGCCTGTCCGCCGGCGATCGCCGTCGCATATTTCTGCACCAACTCGGAGAACGGCACCTCGGTCATCACGACCTTGTTCTCGTGACCGGAATTATAGGCTTCGACGACCTTCTTGAAGGCATCGCCGATCCCCGAGCGAACCCACATCTCGACATTTTCGGCAGCCGACGCGGCCGATACCAGACATAGGGTAGCGATGCTGGTCGCCACCAATAAACGCTTGATCATGACACTCCTCCCGATATGGCGCATCTCCCTGCGCCTTTGCTCATTCCCTTGTTCTCATTCCGTGGAAGCTTTGCTCCCGCATGACTGCCGGACGATCAGCCGGCAGGGCAATTTCCTCACGCCCGGCTCGACAGGCCGTCCTTCCGCGAGCGCCAGCACCGTCAATCCGGCCTGCCGTCCGAGTTCCTTCAATTCCATGTCCACCGTCGTCAGCGGCGGCCGCGTCTGGGCCGCGACAATCTCCCAATTGTCGAAGCCGATGACCGAGACGTCCTGCGGCACCTTGACGCCGCGCTCGCGCAACGCATCCACAGCGCCGCGGGCGATCTGGTCATTGCCGCAGAAGAGCGCATCCGGTTTTTCTCCCGGCCTCTTCCACAGCTGTTCGACCGCGTCATGGCCCCAGCTTTCCGACCAGACGCCGTAGAGCACCGGTTCGCGGTGACCGGCCACCTCGTGATAGGCGCCGGCGCGTTCCCGCACCGAGAAGAAGTCCTCCGGCCCGGTGATATGGGCAATCCGCCGCCGCCCGATCTTCACGAGCCATTCCACCGCCAGCCGCGCACCCTGCTCGTCGTCCGACCGGAAGGTAACGCTGTTCTGCGTCCCCTCCGTGAAGGCGTAGACAACAGGCACATGCAAATTCGACAGATCGACGGGCAGGCGCCGATCCAGGCGCTTCCCCGTCGCGATGATGCCGTCGACCTGTTTGTCCAACATCGCATCGACATGGATCTGCGCAAGGGCCGGATCGTCTTCGATGGCGCACAGGAAGACCGAAACGCCGTGATCGACGAGCGCGTCCGAAATACCCGCCATGACAGGCAGCGTGAAACGGCCGTAGGTATCGTTCGTCAGCAGCCCGACGGTGAAACTGCGCTTGCTGAGAAGACCTCTTGCCAGCGCATTCGGCCGGTAGCCGATTTCGGCGGCGATCCGCTTCACCCGTTCACGCGTTTCCGACCCCATCCGGCCGGTATCGTTGAGCGCTTTCGACGCCGTCGAGATGCTCACCGCGGCAGCCGCCGCCACCTCGTGGATGGTAATCCTGCCCCTTTTTCCTCCCGATATGTTCAGACCTTCCTCCTTCTGAAGTGAGCTGAGAAAAGCTTTTACCAACTCGCATGTCAAGTGAGAAAAGGTTTTCTCTTTCCCGCCGAGCGTCCAGTCAGCAAGTGCAGTGGCGGAATAATAGGGATGGCGCGAGCAAGACCGGGCGCGCATCGGCGGGGCCGGATTGCCGGATGATGTAAGGGTTGGAGGAAATGCGATGGAGCTGGATCGCCCTGTCCTTGCGAAGACAGGTTTGTTGCTGCGCCTGATGATCGCCGAAACAGGCCGCTGTCAGCGCCTCCAATGGAGGCGCCGCGTTACGGCCGAACGATCATCGAAAGATCAGGCTACGTGCCTTGCGAGTGCACAGCGCGACCAGAGCGAATGCAGCGCCTCGACCAGATGGGCGATATCGGCATCGGAATGCAGCGGGGTCGGCGTGATGCGCAGCCGTTCGG
>NZ_JACIFK010000015.1:0-66354 GCF_014197345.1 Rhizobium sp. BK008
CTTCTTCGCCCTCCGCCAACACGACCGGCAAAGAATCCAATCGCCAAAAAAGCAAAACCCGCCGAAAAAATCGACGGGTTTGTCAGCAGTCTGAGCCTCCTCGATCGAGGAGGCTTTTTCTTTGTTGACGTCGTTTTTACGGATTTTTAACGCCGAACTGGCGGGCGAATGACGCCCTTGGGGAATAGTGCCTCTCAACCGACGACGCACAACGTTCCGATGTCGCACGAAGTCGTCCCGAACTCCGGCATTTTTGCCCGAGATGCAACCTTGATCCGCCCGAAGACAAACTCACGGAGGCTGCCGATGTCCGCGTCCCGCATACAAGAGTTGGCAGATGAGGCGCGCCGCCTGCTCAAGCGCAATCCCCTGATGGCAAGTACCGTCTCCCTGCAGCGTGTGGCAACACGCAACCTTTTGAAGCGACGCCTCCAATATGGCCGCACGCTTGCGGCGGCTTCGAAGCTCGCAGGTTGTTCGGCTGGAGTAGAGGCATTGTCAGGTTATTTCCCCGACCTTGCAGATGGCGGATACACTCGCCTGCCGGAGCTTCCGCCAGCAGTTGCCGGACCGGTCGGCGCCGACCCTTACCGTTCATCCGTACTTGCAGCCTGGATGGGTGCGCTCGCGCGCAGTCTCGAATGGCAGGCGGCCCGCCCCGATGTGCAGGTCGTCGGCCGCTATCTGCAGCCGGATCTGATCGCATCGGATGTTGAACTCGAACGTCAGCCAGCGTGCCGGCTCGCCTGCGGCATCGGCCTCGTGCACATCGAAAGTCCAGCGCGAAGCCGTATCATGCAAGCCCTCCTCCGCCAATGCATGCCGGACTATCCCCGGCCCGGCTATGCGATCACGGACGATGCGGAATTGGATCGCATCGCCGACCATCTGGAGAAGGCCTTCGCATTAATCGCGGACTTGGACGAGTACGGCCATCAACGTCTGATCGCCGGGCTGCACACGCTTTACGTTGGCGTGCGGCGCGAACCGCACTGCTCCTTTTCGAGTTCGAACGAATTGCCGGGCAGCGCGCTCATCGTCCTTTCCAGGGAGAGATTGCGCGCCGGCGATCATGCCGCGACAGCGGCCCAACTGCTTCATGAGGCGGGGAATATCCTGCTCGGGTTTTATACGACCTCGGCGGCGGCATCCCTGCCTGGCGAGTTCCAATATGTTTCCCCATACAAGAAGGACCTACAGACGTTCGAAAGCATCCTGCATACGGCCTACACCATTCCCTGGGAATGCGCCTTGCGCATGGCATGCCTATCCACCGAGACGGATCCTGAGCGCTGCGCCGGGAAGACGGCATTCATAATTGCCTATGCCGCACGGCAAGTCCCGCTCATCGATATCGCTCGGAAAGGTATCGAACGTCTCGGCGGCGATGTCCTCCTCGACCTCCCAGACATCGCCGCCATTCCTTCCTGGAGCAGTCGGATCTTGTTCCTCGTGAGCCAGTTGCTTGCCGAAGAGCCCATTGCGCACCGCCAGGCGCATCTTGCCGAGCGCCAGCGCATTCTCGATCGGCAAGCCTGGGATATTGGACAGATGCTGCTGCGCGGCAAGGAGCCGATCGATCCTCGGATGGGCCGGCGCGAGATCGATGACAGCGGCGACAATGTCAGCCTCTGGTATGACGGCAAATTCCACGTGATTGCGAAGACCCCCGACCACGCGATGGGCGAGGATTACGGACACTACGCCGCGACGATCCGCGGGATCGCGCCCAGAGAGATGGAGGCGATCTGATGGTCAACTATCGGTCTCAACGACTACCGGCGGCCGCTAGCGCGCCCGTCGATTTCCCGAACTTCTTCACCCATAGGCTGGGGTGGGGCGGCAGAGGGGCTCTGTTCATCGGCAATAGTGCTGATCCTGTCGAGGAACGGAGCCCCAATGTTACAAGACCTGCGTTCGGCGTCTCTTTGGACGGTTCCAATATGCCGGATGAGGACGAATATGTCTCCACCGCAATGGATCACGACGACGCCTTCCTCACGCCTCTTCGCCATCGTCAACGCGACTTCTCAGGTTTTCGCGAAATCGACTTCGTGATTATCGGATGCGGCGGCTTGGGCTCGCAGATTGCCATCCAGCTTGCGGCCCACGGCGCGCGCCATTTCTTTCTCGTGGATGCGGATCGTATCGACGAGAACAACTTGAACCATGTCCCATGGGCGAGCGAAGCTGATCTCGGCCGGTTGAAGACGGACAAGCTGGCGACCTGTCTGGCCGCGTGTTTCTCGGCCAAGGTCTTCGCTTTGCCGGAATTTGCGGCAGGGGCCGCAGCGCTCCGATTGATCGCAGATTACGCCCACAATCCGTTCGTTGTTCTTGCCGGCGACGATTCTCATCCGGCCCAAGAGTTCCTGACGGCCTGCCACGCATCGAAAGCCGGCCTGCCGCCCCATCTGCATGTCGGCCGCTCCGAAGCCTATGGCATCGCAGGTCCCTCGGTCGCAGTGCATGAGGACGCCTGTCCCGTCTGCCATTGCGCCGCCCAGGTCGCAACCGACGACGGCTTTCTCGCTCCACCGGCCGCTGCCGAGAACGCATTTATCGCCGGCCTTGCCGTGTCGCGGGTTGCCCAAAAATGCCTTTCGAGACACTCGGCCGCACGGGGACGCCGATGGATATTGGACCTCAAAAGCAATCAGGCCGAGCTACGTTCTCGCTGCGAACACCCCGAATGCAAGGTATGTCCATGAACACACTATCTTTGTCGGGATATTGCTGCTCCGTTGGCGCAACCGCAGGAAAGAACGATGATCTGACGATATCCGAAGCTCTTTGCGATCCACTGATCGCCATGGTGATGCGCGCCGATGGAGTGACCTCCGAAGAATTCAAGCGACTCCTTGAGGCGGCAGCCCGTGAGCTGAAAGCCAATCTGGCTAGCTGATGGTTGACGAGAATGTGTGGTCGATCTCGGTCCGAAACCATGGCCCGGCATTGGCACTGGCCGCCCCGCGGAGTTCAGGCGCAATGAGATTCGATATGTTGAGAAGCTTCCCAACAATAATTCTTGTTTTTGCCGAAGGGAAAGATCGCCGGGTGATCCGTACCGCTCGCGAGGCTGCCCAACTGTTGCTGAAGGAATGGCCCACCGACGATGGTGAGGAATTCCTCACGGCGGTGAGAATCTGTTTGGAGGTCCTTACCGGAGAGAGCGAACCCGAGAAATTGCATGAGGCAATCGTCCGCGCCGCATATGAAGCCGGTATTGCAGCGATCACCACTGATAACCGCCTTGGGATTCTCAGGATCTATCCAGTCAGCGAAGCCAGATAATTGACCGCCGCGCAGGTGCTTATCTCAATCCTGCCCCATCGCGCCGCTTCGGTTGGAACAGCGGCTGCAATCGGACTGATCCGGCCCGTTACTGGAAGCGGTCGAGCGTCTTGTAGTAAAGCCCGACCAGCGGCAGGAACCACGGTTTGCCGAAGTGACCGGGAACGGCAGGCCAGTCGAGACCCTTGATTGGGTTACGGTCGGCCTTGCCGAGGATGGCGTCGGCCATGATCATGCCGAGATGGGTGGAGAGTTGGGCGCCGTGGCCGGAATAGCCCATGGCATACCAGACACCGTCGACATAGCCGGCGCGCGGATAGCGGTCCTTGGTCATGTCGACGAGCCCGCCCCAGCAATAGTCGATCTCGACGCCGGCAAGCTGCGGAAAGATCTCAGCCAGGCTGGCGCGCAGAATATCGCCGCTCCTTGCGTCCGATCGCTGATCCGACGTGGCGGAAAAGCGGGCGCGACCGCCGAAGATCAGCCGATTGTCCGGCGACAACCGGAAATAATTGCCGATGTTCATCGACGTCACGCAGGTGCGGTTGCCCGGCATCGTCGCGGCAATTTCGGCGTCGGTCAGCGGACGGGTGGCGATCAGGAAGCTGCCGACGGAAACGATCCGGCGGCGGAAATAACTGAAGAGCGACGGCGTATAGGCGCCTGTCGCGACCAGCACGTGGTCGGCGGTGACGGTGCCGCGTGCAGTCGTAAGGCTGTGGCGGCCGTTGCCCTGCCGATGTGCCGTCACCGCCGCCTTTTCGAAAATGGTGGCGCCGTGGCGGGCAGCGGCGGTGGCGAGCCCGGCGACATAGCGGCCCATATGCATCATCGCGCTCTTCTTCGAGAGCATGGCGCCATGGAAGGGCGAGCCGACCTCGCTTTTCAGCTCATTGGCGGTCAGAAGTGCGGTATCCTGATCGACCTCTTTGTGGACAGCCTCGAAATTGCGGGCAATGGCATCGAAATGCTGCGGCTTGGAAGCAAGCTTCAGCTTGCCGGCGCGGCGGAAATTGCAGTCGATCCCCTCCTCGGCGATAACAGCCTCGATCGTGTCAATGGAATCGTCGAGTGCCCTGTAAAGCGCGACAGCTCGCTCCGCGCCGAGTGCTGACTTGGCGGAGAGGAAACTGTGGGCGAGCCCATTGTTGAGGTGTCCACCATTGCGTCCCGATGCCCCCCAGCCGACCCGTTCGGCCTCCAGCACCACGACCTTGACGCCGGCCCTTGCAAGCTGGCGCGCCGCGGCAAGCCCGGTAAAGCCGGCGCCGATGACGGCGACATCGTAATGTCCTTCGACGGGGCCTTGTGCGCCGCCGGCAAAGGCTGGTGCCGTGTCGTGCCAGTAGGATTCGAACTGCATCCGCGTGCCTCCGTCAGAGCCCGACGACGCCAGGCAGGCCCGAGATGTCAGGAATTTCGACATAGCCGTAATAGGGATTGGCCGGCTCGTGGCCGCGATTGACCCAGACCTTGTTCTTGATGCCGAGATCGTGGGCCGACATCAGGTCGTAGCGGAAGGAGGACGAGCAGTGCAGCACGTCTTCCGGCCCGCAGCCGAGCATATCAAGCATATATTCAAAGCCCTTGAAGCGCGGCTTATAGGACTGCGCCTGCTCGGCGGTATAGACCGCATGGAAGGGCGCGCCGAGTTTTTCAACGTTCGACATGATCTGCGAATTCATCGCGTTGGAGAGGATCACCAAAGGGATTTCCTTGGCGACCTTGGCGAGCCCGGCCGGCACGTCCGGATGCGGCCCCCAGGTCGGAACCCGCTCATAGATCATCTTTGCCGCTTCATCGCGAAAGCTCACGCCATTGCGCTTGCATGTCCGCTCGAGTGAATTGTGCACCACCTCGGCATAGGGTTTCCAGTCGCCCAGGATCTCGTCGAGCCGATAGGCGGCGAAATTCTTGATGAACTCCGCCATGCGCCGCTCGTCGAGCTCTTCGCCGTAGAGATCACGGGCCGCTTCCGCCATCTGAAAGTTGGTCAGCGTGCCGTAGCAGTCGAAGGTGATGTATTTCGGACGGAACGTCGTCATCTGCGTATCCTTGAATGACCGGAACTGGGGACGTGTCACAATCATAAGCACCGCTTCCCCCGCAGCTCGCCTGAATTGGCAGCATCGGAAGCAGAATCTATCGTATCGAAAGCGGGGTTTGGCAGAAGGTTGCGCGCATTCGCCCGCAGTCAACGGCCGGCGGAGTGACGCCTTCAATCACCGTCGTGATCATGATCGTGATGCGACGGAAGGTCGAGGCCGAAGGTTTTGACGAGATCGGCCACCTGAGCCGGGCTGAGGAAACGGGGATTGAGGTTGCGCAACAGCAGATAGAGCTTTGCGGTTTCCTCCAGTTCCTCAGTGGCGAAGACCGCCGCTTCCAGGCTGTCGCCGGCGACAACAGGTCCGTGATTGGCCAGAAGCACCGACGAATACTTGCCCGCCAGCCCGCGGATGGCATCGGCCACATCAGGATCGCCCGGACGATAATAGGGCACCAGCGCGGTTTCGCCGGCGCGCATCAGATAATATGGCGTCATCGGCGGCAGGGCGGCGCGCGGATTGATCTCCGGCAGCATGGTCAGCGCCACCGCATGGGTGGAGTGAAGATGGACGATGGCGCGGGCGCTGCCGCGCGTGTCGTAGAGGGCCGTGTGCAGCGGGATTTCCTTGGTCGGCTTGTCGCCGGACAGGAGCCGGCCTTCGGCATCGAGCCTGGAGATCCGTGCCGGGTCGAGAAAGCCGAGCGAGGCATTGGTCGGCGTGACCAGCCAGCCGCCGTCCTCAAGCCGCAACGATATGTTGCCCGACGAGCCGGGCGTCAGCCCGCGCTCGAACAGCGAGCGGCCGTATCGGCAGATTTCCTCACGCAGGCGCGCGTCGGACATGACAGTTCCTCCAATATTACGCAGTTGCCCCTTCGATCAGTTCAAAGCCGAGATCGACGGCCTGCGGCGGCGCGTTGGCGACGACCATCTGGGCGGCTATCTGTCCCGTCGCCACGCGCGGCGTTCGGATGGTCGACAGTGGTTGCGGTGTTACCCGGCCGATATCGAGGCCGTTATAGCCGAAAATGGCGAGCTTCGAGGGGATCGCGATCCCTTGAGCCAGACAGTGAAAATAACCACCCAGCGCCATGTCGTCGTTGGAGAAATAAACCGCATCGAGATCGGTCGTCCGGGCAAGCAGCCGCTCCAATCCCAGCCTGCCGTTTTCCACGGACGAGGCGCCGGCGAGAATTTCACGGGCGACGAGCGGTGCGTCATGCGCATCGAGCGTCTCGCAAAAGCTGGAAAACCGCTTGCCGGCACGGGTATCGCGGTTGAGGTCGTGACCGACATAGCCGATCCGGCGGTAACCCCGCCTCAGCAGGAAGGCCGCACTCTCCCGCCCGGCCGCGCGGTTCGAGAAACCGACGGCGATATCGAGAGCATCGCCATCCAGATCGAGCAGTTCCACGATCCGGCAGCCGCTGGCGCGCAGCATCTTCACCGTGCCCTCGGTATGCTCGTATCCCGCCAGCATGACCGCCGCCGGCCGCCAGGCAAGCATCGCGGCGGCGAGCGCCTCCTCCTTGCCCGGATCATAATCGGTCACGGAGAAAACCGCCTGGTACCGGTTCTCCTCCAGAACGGCGCTGGCGCCGCGCAGCACATCGGGAAAGACGATGTTGGAGAGCGACGGAATGACGAACGCGACAAGACGCGACCCGGTGGAGGCGAGCGTTCCGGCGATCCGGTTCGGCACATAACCCAGCCGCTCGACGGCGGCCATCACCCGCTCCCGCGTCTTGCCGGAAAACGAACCATGGTTGCGCAGCACGCGCGACACCGTGCTCTCGCCGACACCGGCCGCCTCCGCGACCTCGGCAAGCGTGACCGTCGCCTGATGTTTGAATTCCATCGTTACGTTTGAACCCGGCTTTCGAGGTGGTCGTTCAGCCTGTCGGCCGATGACCCGCGTTATCCCCATTTTTCACTGCTCCCGCCAAGAAGCAAGGTTTTTTTGGCAGCGCTACCAATTTGCTGTTGGCAGCGCTGCCAAAATGGATTAATGAAAATGGCAGCGCTGCCAAAAATGGCTCGGCGTGCCGCGGGAGGATCGACAGGGACCGCGGCAACAATCGGAGGAGAAAATCATGACGCTGCAGACGCAGGCGCCAATCGCTGGCGCATATACCGCTGAAGCCGCGGAAGACCGTGCCTATGGCAAGGTCTTCTGGCGCATCGTACCCTTTTTGATGCTGTGCTACGTGGTCGCCTATCTCGACCGCGTCAATGTCGGCTTCGCCAAGCTGCAAATGTCGAGTGAACTCGGCCTTTCGGAAGCCGCCTACGGCATCGGTGCAGGCATTTTCTTCATCGGCTATTTTCTGTTTGAAGTGCCGAGCAATATCATCATGAACAAGGTCGGCGCGCGGGTGTGGATCGCCCGCATCATGGTCACCTGGGGTATCATTTCCGCCGCCTTCATGTTCACCTCGTCGGAAACCGTCTTCTATGTCCTGCGTTTCCTGCTGGGCGTGGCCGAAGCCGGATTTTTCCCCGGCATCATTCTTTATCTGACCGCGTGGTATCCGGCCCACCGCCGCGCCAGGATTATCACCACCTTCATGTCGGCGATCCCGATATCCGCCATTTTCGGCAATCCGCTTTCGGGTCTCCTGATGGACAGCTTTCACGGCACGCATGGTCTTTCCGGCTGGCAGTGGATGTTCCTGATCGAAGCCATTCCGGCCATTCTTTTCGGTGTCGCGACGTTCTTCTATCTTGATGATACGATCCAGGGCGCGAAATGGCTGAACGATGAGGAAAAGCGCGTGCTGACGGCCAATATCGAGGCGGAGAACCGGGGCAAGACGGCAAGCCCGCACAGTATCGGTGCAACGCTGACCGACCGTCGCGTCTGGCTGATGTGCCTGATCTATTTCTGCTTCGTGCTCGGGCAATATGGGCTGAATTTCTGGATGCCGACCATCGTCAAGGCCTCGGGCGTCAGCGGAAACCTGAATATTGGCCTGATTTCGGCGATCCCCTATATCTGCACATTCGTCGCGATGCTGGCACTCGGACGTTCCGCCGACAGGCTGCGTGAACGCCGCTGGCACCTCGTCGTCCCCGCTCTGATTGCCGCCGGTGGCTTTGTCGCGGCGACCATGGCGACGAGCACGACGGTGTCGATTGTCTGCCTCTCGCTGGCGGCAGCGGGCGCGATCAGCTGCGCGCCGCTCTTCTGGTCGCTTCCGACAGCTTTTCTTGCCGGCACCCGCGCTGCGGCCGGCATCGCCTGGATCAATTCGGTCGGCAACCTCGCCGGGTTTCTCGGGCCGTTTCTGGTCGGCTATCTCAAAGACTTCACCGGCACCAACAGCGCCGGCATGTATCTGCTGGCGGCCGCGCTGGTCATTGGTTCGCTGGCCGTGTTGACGGTTCCGGCGAAAACCGTCAATCGCTGAACTCGCGCACAACCCCGAAAATCGGAATCGATTTTCGGAAAGGATTATGCGCAAATTCAAAATGTTAGAGCGTCATTAGCGCGTCTTGTAGACGCACGGCGCTCTAGAGCCCCTCCGGGACGCTACCCGGAGGGCACAGACCTTCCTCAGGAGATGGAGAACCTCCTCATGTCACCGCTTGCTGAAAATCCGGGCTCCGCCGTTGTCGCAGCCGTCATCGGTCTTGGTTCCATGGGGCTCGGAATGGCCCGGTCGATGAAGCGCGCAGGTCTCGACGTCATTGGATATGACATCACGCCGGCGGCGGTGGACCGCTTCATCGCCGAGGGCGGGCGCGGCGCGGCGACCCCCGCCGATGCGGCAAAGGGCGCCGACATTGTCGTCTCCGTGGTCGTCAACGGCGCGCAGACCGAGGCCGTACTGTTCGGACCAGAAGGTGTCGCGCATGCGATGAAGGCCGGTGCGGTCTTCATCTCGTCGGCCACCATGGATCCCGCCATTGCACGCAACCTGGCGCAAAGGGTGGAGGCTCTCGGCCTGCATTATCTCGACGCGCCGATTTCGGGCGGCGCCGCCAAGGCGGCGCAAGGCGCACTGACGATCATGGCTTCCGGCTCCAGACAGGCCTTCGACACGGCGCGCCCCGGACTCGAGGCCATGGCCGGCAAGGTCTACGAGCTAGGCGATGCGGCCGGGAAAGGTGCTGCCTTCAAGATGATCAACCAGCTTCTCGCCGGCGTGCACATCGCCGCCGCCTGCGAGGCCATTACCTTCGCCGCCAAGCAGGGCCTCGACCTCGACAAAGTCTATGAGGTGATCACGGCTTCGGCCGGCAATTCATGGATGTTCGAAAACCGCGTGCCGCATGTGCTGGCCGGAGACTATACTCCGCTGAGCAGCATCGAGATTTTCGTCAAGGATCTCGGTATCGTCCAGGACATGGCCCGCTCCGAGCGCTACCCGGTACCGCTCGCGGCAGCGGCCTTGCAGATGTATCTGGCCGCCGCAGGCGCCGGCATGGGCCGTGACGACGATTCCTCGCTGGCGCGGCTCTATGCCCAACTTTCCGGTGCTGAATTGCCCGGCTCCGCCAAAGAACCGCAGAGCCTGTAGAGGGAACACTAGACATGCCGGTTTTCGCCGCCAACCTGACGATGATGTTCAACGAATGGGCATTCCTCGACCGCTTCGACGCCGCAGCCGATGCCGGCTTTACCGCCGTCGAATACCTCTTCCCCTATGAAGCCGCGCCGGAGGCAATCGCCGAGCGGCTTGCCCGCAACAATCTGCAGCAGGCCTTGTTCAACCTGCCGCCGGGCGACTGGGCAGCCGGCGAGCGTGGCATCGCCGCCCTTTCCGGACGGTCCGATGCGCTGAAAGCCGATGTCGAGCGGGCATTGGATTATGCGGCGGCGACCGGCGTCAGACGGTTGCACTTGATGGCCGGCATTGCCGGCCCTGATGACCAAGACGCCTCTTCCTCTTATCGGCGCTCCGTCACCTACACCGCCGAACGGCTTGCCGAAAAGGGCATCGATCTCCTGCTCGAGCCGATCAACGGCCGCAACATGCCGGGATATTTCCTCAACGACTTCGGCGCGGCCGAGCGGCTGATTGCCGAATCCGGCCTGCCGAACCTGAAGCTCCAGTTCGACATCTATCACCGGCAGATCATTCATGGCGACGTCGTCATGGCGTTGCGGCGGCTGCTGCCGATCACCGGCCATATCCAGATCGCCAGCGTGCCGTCCCGCAACGAGCCGGACGGGGAGGAACTGAACTATCCCTATCTGTTCGGCGAAATCGACCGCCTGGGTTATGCCGGGTTCATCGGCTGCGAATATATCCCGCGCGGCCACACGCTGGACGGTCTTGGCTGGTTCAAACCTTTTGCACGGAGCTAGATGATGGCTATTCTGCTCGGATCAATCGCCGACGACTATACGGGCGCCTCCGACCTCGCCAACACGCTGACGAAGAACGGCCTGCGCACGGTGCAGACGGTCGGCATCCCCGATCCGGCACTCGCGCTGCCGGATGTCGACGCCGTGGTCGTTTCCCTGAAGATCCGCTCCGTCCCCGCCCCGGACGCCGTGACGGCCGCGACCAGCGCTGAGCGATGGCTGCGCCAGCGGGGCGCCGGCCATGTGCTTTACAAGATCTGCTCGACCTTCGATTCCACCGATGCCGGCAATATCGGCCCGGTCACCGAGGCATTGAGCGAGGCGGCCGGCGGCGGCTCCGTGCTGGTGACGCCCGCCTTTCCGGAAACCGGACGCACCGTCTATCTCGGCCATCTCTTCGTCGGCGGCCAGCCGTTGAACGAAAGCCCGCTCAAGGACCACCCCCTCAATCCGATGCATGACGCCAATCTCGTGCGGGTCCTCACCCGGCAATCGCGTAATGCCGTAGGACTGGTCGATCTCACAGCCATCGCGGCCGGGCCTGGCGCCGTCAAAGCGAAGCTCGACGCCCTGCGTACAGCAGGCGTCACCGCCGTTATCGCCGATGCGATTTTCGAACGGGATCTTGAAACGCTCGGCGAGGTCGCGCTGGAAACACCGGTGTCGACCGGGGCGTCCGGCCTCGGCCTCGGCCTTGCCCGCGCCCTCGTCCGCTCCGGCCGGATATCGTCGGGCGGCGCAACGACGGCGGACGCCATTCGCCCCGTCGGCGGGCTTTCCGCGATCGTTGCCGGCAGTTGTTCCAAGGCGACGCTGCATCAGCTCGACGTCGCCGAGCGCTCGATGCCGGTGCTGCGGCTCGACCCGGAGCGGCTGCTTGCCGGTCCGGACGAGATCGCCGCGGCAATCTCCTGGGCCGGAGACCGGATCTCCGCCGGCCCGGTCGTGGTCGCCGCGAGTGCCGCGCCTGAAACCGTGTCCCGGCTGCAATCGCTCTATGGACGGGAGGCCTCCGGCCACGCGATCGAGACCGCGACGTCGATTATCGCAGCCGAACTGGTGGAGAGAGGTGTAAAGCGCCTTGTCGTCGCAGGCGGCGAAACCTCAGGCGCCGCCGTCGACAGGCTCGCCATTCCGGCATTTCTGATCGGCCCCGAGATTGCGCCCGGCGTGCCGGTGTTGCGCACGGTCGGCAATGCCCAGGGCGATATGCTTCTGGCGTTGAAATCAGGAAACTTCGGAGGCGAAGATTTCTTTACGGCAGCGCTGGCGATGATGCACTGACGGGATCTGGGGTCGACAAATATCGATCGGCTCTAGCATAAGATGCGGTGGTCCATGGCAGCAAAGCCATAAGATACTGCTTGAACCATGGCCTTCAGACGATCTGCCCGCCGGCGCTCCGGCAGACTGGCGGGCACGACATGAAGGACGCCCCCATGCAAGCAAGTCAGATCGAAATCGTCCCATTCGGCCCCGACCATCTGGAAGCCGCCGTCGCGCTTTCCCGACAGGCGGGCTGGCCGCACCGGACGGAAGACTGGCAGCTGGCGCTCGCCCTGAGCAAGGGGATGGTGGCGATCGAGGACGGCAAGGTCGTCGGCACCGTGCTCGTCACGCCATACAAGGGCGATTGTGCAACCATCAACATGGTCATCGTCGATGAGACGATGCGCGGCCGCGGCCTTGGCCGCAGACTGATGGACGCCGCACTGCTGACCGCCGGTGGCCGACCGCTGAGGCTGGTGGCGACGACGGCAGGCCTGCCGCTTTACCAGAAGCTTGGCTTCCGCGAGACGGGAACCGTGCTGCAGCACCAAGGCCTTGCCGGAGAAATCGCTGCCCCGGCGGAAACGGAAGCAGCCACCGCCGCCGATCTCCCTGCCATCGCGACACTCGATCGCCTGGCCTTTGGCGCCGATCGAGAAGGACTGCTCTCTTATCTTGCCGGGATCGGCGAATTCGCCGTCATTCGCAGCGGCGGCCGCATTTCCGGCTTCGCCTGCCTGCGTCCTTTCGGCCGCGGCGAAGTGATCGGACCCGTGGTGGCCGCCGACCTTAGCAAAGCCAAGACACTCATCGAACATTTCATCGCCAGGCGGCCCGGACGGTTCCTCAGGGTCGACACCACTGACGAGACCGGGCTCTCCCCATGGCTCGCCGAACAGGGGCTGGTCCATGTCGGCGGCGGCATCACAATGAGGCAGCCGTTGGCCAAAGACGCCGCCGATCCAACCGCCACCACCTTTGCCCTCGCCAGCCAGGCACTCGGCTGATCCGGAGATCTTCATGTACAGCAATTCCCTCATCGAACTCGATCGCGCCCACCTCATTCATCCGGTCGCTTCCTATCGCGGCCATGAAAAGCTTGGCGTGCGCGTGCTGGCTTCGGCCAAGGGCGCCACGGTCACCGACGCATCGGGCAAGCAGCTGATCGACGGCTTCGCCGGCCTCTGGTGCGTCAATGCCGGTTACGGCCACGAAAGCATCGTCGAGGCGGCGGCCCGGCAGATGCGCGAGCTTCCCTATGCGACGGCCTATTTCGGCCTCGGCTCCGAGCCCGCGATCCGGCTTGCCGGTGAACTCGCCGACCGCGCGCCGGGCGATCTCAACCATGTCTATTTCACGCTCGGCGGCTCCGATGCGGTGGACAGCACGGTCCGCTTCATCCGCTACTATTGGAATGCCCGAGGACAGCCTCAGCGCGATCAGTTCATCTCGGTCGAACAGGGCTATCACGGCTCCTCGACGGTCGGCGCGGGTTTGACCGCGCTGCCCGCCTTCCATGCCGGCTTCGGTCTTCCCTTCGACTGGCAGCATAAAATTCCGTCTCACTACGCCTATCGCAACCCGGCGGGCGACAGTCCGCAGGCAATCATCGACGCCTCGCTTGCCGCGCTGAGAAGCAAGGTCGAGGCGATCGGGCCGGACCGCGTCGCCGCCTTCTATGTCGAGCCGATCCAGGGCTCGGGCGGCGTGCTGGTGCCGCCGAAAGGCTGGATGAAGGCCATGCGCGAATTCTGCCGCCAGCACGACATCCTGTTCGTGGCGGACGAGGTGATCACCGGCTTTGGCCGCACCGGCCCGCTTTTTGCCTGTAGCGAGGATGGGATTGTTCCCGATTTCATGACGACCGCCAAGGGCCTCACCTCCGGCTACGTCCCCATGGGCGCCGTCTTCATGTCCGATCACGTCTATGAAACGATTGCCGAGGGCGCGGGCGCTGCCGCCGTCGGCCACGGCTACACTTATTCGGCCCATCCCGTCAGCGCCGCGGTCGGGCTCGAAGTCCTGAAGCTTTACGAAAACGGCCTTCTCGAAAACGGCGTCAGGGCCGGCGCACGGCTGATGCAGGGCCTGGAGTCGCTGAGGGATCATCCGCTCGTCGGCGACGTCCGCGGCCGCGGCATGCTGGCCGCCGTCGAACTGGTGGTCGACAAGGTGAACAAGACGCCGTTGCCGGCATCCGCCGAACCGGCCCGCCGCATCTTCGACCGCGCCTGGGAGAACGGCCTCGTCATCCGCGCCTTCGGCAATGGCGTGCTGGGCTATGCGCCGCCGCTCTGCTGCACCGAAACGGAGATAGACGCGATCGTCGAGCGCACTCGCGTCACGCTGGACGAGACGCTGGAGGACCCGGATGTGCGCCGGGTGCTGCAGGCCTGAGAATATCGCGAAACGGTCAGATTCGGTATTTTCTGCCGCCTCATGACGCCTTTTCGGAGAATCCGGCGCGGTGCAGGTGACACACTGAAATCAACGAAAGGCCCGGATCCCGGCAATACGGGCCTTCGACACAAGAGCGGGACAACGATCCCGCCGACGGGAACAGAATATTCTTCTTCGACAAGCCGCGCTCCCACCGGAGCCGAACACTGGGGAATTCACGTGAGCAAGAGCCTTCCGGAATTCAAATATATGACCTTCGACGTCGTCGGCACGCTCATCGACTTCGAAGGCGGTCTCAAGACCTGCTTCGCCGAGATTGCGGCTGAGGTGGGAGGCGCAGTCGACGGCGAGCAGGCGCTCAGCCTCTACCGCGCGGCCCGCTACTCCGAGAATGCCGACCTCTTTCCCGACGACCTCGTGCGCGTCTACCTCGCGATCGCGCCGAAGCTCGGCCTGCCCGCCGACAAGAAATACGGCGAACGGCTGCGGGACTCGGCCAAGGGCTGGAAAGGTTTCGCAGACAGCGCCGCTGCGCTGGCAAAACTTTCGAATGATTATCGCCTCGTGGCGATGACCAACGCCCGGCGCTGGGCATTCGATTTCTTCGAGAAGGAACTCGGCAATCCTTTTTATGCCGCCTTCACCGCGGATGATACGGGGACCGAGAAACCCGATCCCGAATTCTTCGAGAAGGTATTCGCCTACGTCGCCTCGGAAGGACATTCGAAGGACGACATCCTGCATGTCGCCCAGAGCCAATACCACGATATCGGGATTTCCCGGAAACTCGGGCTGACCAATTGCTGGATCGAGCGGCGCCATGCCGAGAAGGGTTATGGCGGCACGATCGAGCCGGCCGAGTTCACCAAACCCGATTACCATTTCACGTCCATGGCAGGCCTTGCCGATGCCGTGGCCGCCGCGCGCGCCTAACTTTGAAAGCAGATCGGGCCTGCCCGCAACGGGCAGCCCGCCACACAAGAAAAGGGGAATGAGATGAACGACAAGATCACCAATTGGACCAGATCCGACGACGCCATGATCGAGACCGCCATCCGTCGTGGCGCGACCCGCCGCGAGCTGCTGCATATGATGCTCGCGGGCGGCGTGGCCATGTCAGCCGGCGGGCTCGTGCTTGGCCGCGCCGGCAAGGCGCTCGCCGCCACGCCCGTTTCCGGCGGCTCACTCAAGGCGGCCGGCTGGTCGTCCTCCACGGCCGATACGCTCGACCCCGCCAAGGCGTCGCTCTCCACCGATTATGTCCGGTGCTGCTCCTTCTATAACCGCCTGACTTTCCTCGACAGATCAGGCACGCCGCAGATGGAGCTTGCCGAAGCGATCGAATCCAAGGATGCGAAGACCTGGACGGTCAAGCTGAAGAAGGGCGTCACCTTCCACGACGGCAAGCCGCTGACTGCCGACGACGTGGTCTTCTCGCTGAAGCGTCATCTCGACCCATCCGTCGGCTCGAAGGTCGCCAAGATCGCCGCCCAGATGACCGGCTTCAAGGTCGTGGACAAACAGACCGTCGAGATCACCCTTGCAGATCCGAATGCCGACCTGCCGACCATCCTGTCGATGCATCACTTCATGATCGTTTCCGACGGCACGACCGATTTCACCAAGGCCAACGGCACCGGCGCTTTTGTCAAGGAAGTGTTCGAGCCGGGCGTTCGCTCGGTCGGGATCAAGAACAAGAACTACTGGAAATCCGGCCCGAACGTCGATTCCTTCGAATATTTCGCGATCAGCGACGACAATGCCCGCGTCAACGCGCTGCTGTCGGGCGACATCCACCTTGCAGCGTCGATCAATCCGCGCTCTATGCGGCTCGTCGAGGCCCAGGGAGAGGGCTTCTTCCTGTCGAAAACCACCTCGGGCAACTATACCAACCTCAACATGCGGCTGGACATGGATCCCGGCAGCAAGCGCGACTTCGTCGAGGGCATGAAGTACCTCGTCAACCGCGAGCAGATCGTCAAGTCGGTGCTGCGCGGCCTCGGTGAAGTCGGCAACGACCAGCCGGTCTCCCCCGCCAACTTCTACCGCAATGCCGACCTGAAGCCGCGGGCCTTCGATCCCGACAAGGCGAAGTTCCATTTCGACAAGGCCGGCGTCCTTGGTCAGTCCATTCCGGTGATCGCTTCCGAGGCGGCCAACTCCTCGATCGACATGGCGATGATCATTCAGGCTTCAGGCGCCGAGATCGGACTGAAGCTCGATGTCCAGCGCGTTCCCTCCGACGGCTACTGGGACAATTACTGGCTCAAGGCGCCGATCCACTTCGGCAATATCAATCCTCGTCCGACGCCGGACATCCTGTTCTCGCTGCTCTACTCCTCTCAGGCCCCCTGGAACGAGAGCCAGTACAAGTCGGAGAAGTTCGACAAGATGCTGATCGAAGCGCGAGGCTCGCTCGACCAGGAGAAGCGCCGGGCGATCTACGACGAGATGCAGGTGATGATTGCCAACGAAGCCGGCACGATCATCCCGGCCTATCTCTCGAACGTCGATGCCACCGCCGCCAAGCTCAAGGGTCTGGAGCCCAACCCGCTCGGCGGCCAGATGGGATACGCCTTCGCGGAATACGTCTGGCTCGAAGCCTGATAAAATGAAGGAACCGGGGCTGCAGCCCAAGCCCCGGTTCTTCCGGAACTGAACTCGAAACGCAACAAGGAGGCGTCCGTGAACAACCAGGTCTTGTCCCTGGTGCTGAGCCGATTGCTCATCGCCCTGATCACCCTGGTGATCGTCTCCTTCGCCGTCTTCTTCGCGACAACGCTGTTGCCCGGAGATACGGCGACCATCCTGCTCGGTCAGGCCGCCACGCCGGAAGCCGTCGAAGGCCTGCGCAAGGCCATGCATCTCGACGAGCCGGCCCTCTTCCGCTTCCTGCGCTGGGTCGTCGGGTTGCTGCAAGGCGATCTCGGCACGTCCTACGCCAACGAAATGCCGGTTACTGCGCTCATTGCCGGCCGCTTCGTCAACACGCTGAAACTTGCCGGCGTCACCGCGCTCTTCTCCGTGCCGATCGCGCTCACGCTCGGGATTACCTCAGCCATGCTGCGCGGTACGGTTTACGACCGGATCGTCACGGTGATCACCATCGGCGTCATCTCCGTGCCGGAGTTCATGGTCGCGACCTCTGCCGCGCTGATCTTCGCCGTCTATCTGAAATGGCTGCCGGCGCTCTCCCTGGCCAATGAGGTCCATAGCCTGAGCGACATCTTGCGCGTCTATGCCATGCCGGTGATCACACTGACCTTCGTCGTCTCAGCCCAGATGATCCGCATGACCCGCGCCGCTGTGATCGAGACGCTCGCCACGCCCTATGTCGAGATGGCACTGCTCAAGGGCGCTTCGCGGCCGCGCATCGTCTTTCGCCATGCACTGCCGAATGCGCTCGGCCCGATCGTCAATGCCGTCGCACTTTCGCTGTCCTATCTGCTTGGAGGCGTCATCATCGTCGAGACCATTTTCAATTATCCCGGCATCGCCAAGCTGATGCTGGATGGCGTAGCCACCCGCGACCTGCCGCTGATCCAAAGCTGCGCGATGATCTTCTGCCTTGGCTATCTGCTCTTGATCACCATCGCCGATATCATCGCCATCCTTTCCAACCCGAGGCTCCGATGACAATGACCAGCTCCGAGACCACGTCCGACCGGCTGTCCGGAACCCGGCTTGGCTATCGCTTCAACATCGTCGGCGCGATCGGCCTGACCGTGATCCTTTCCTGGGCGCTCGTCGCGATCTTCGCGCCTTGGATCATCCCCTACCCGGTCGGCGAGATCGTCGATCTCGACTATTTCGGCCCGATGAGCCGGGAACTCTGGCTCGGCTCCGATTATCTCGGCCGCGACATGCTCTCGCGGATCCTGATGGGCGCGCGTTATACGGTCGGCATCTCGCTGGCGGCGGTCACGATCGCCTGTTTCAGCGGCGTGGTGCTCGGCATGATCGCAGCGGTCGCCGGCGGCTGGCTCGACACGATCCTCAGCCGCTTCCTCGACGCCCTCAATTCCATTCCGAGCAAGCTGTTCGGCCTGGTGGTCGTTGCTGCCGTCGGCTCTTCGGTCCCGGTTCTGATCCTGACGCTGTCGGTGATCTACATCCCCGGCGCCTACCGCTTCGCCCGGGCGCTCGCCGTCAACATCAATGCGATGGATTTCATCACCGTCGCGCGCATCCGCGGCGAAAGCACCCTCTATCTCATTCGCTCCGAAATCCTGCCCAACATTGTCGGGCCGGTGCTTGCCGATCTCGGCATCCGCTTCGTCTTCATCGTTCTGCTGCTCTCCGGGCTTTCCTTCCTCGGCCTCGGCGTCCAGCCGCCCTATGCCGATTGGGGCGCTCTCGTGCGCGAAAACATCGGCGGCCTGCCCTTCGGTGCGCCGGCGGTGATGTTTCCCTCGCTTGCCATCGCCAGCCTGACGATCAGCATCAACCTGCTGATCGACAACCTGCCGCAGAAGATCCGCGACCGGAGTGCGTCATGAGCAATTTCATCGAAATCCGTGACCTGAAAGTCGAGGCCACCACCGATTCCGGCCGGCGCGTCGAGATCATCAAGGGTGTCAGCCTCGACGTTGCCGAGGGTGAGATCGTCGCGCTGATCGGCGAGAGCGGCTCGGGCAAGACAACCATCGCGCTCACCCTGATGGGCCATACCCGCGCGGGCTGTCGCATCTCCGGCGGCAGCGTTTCGGTCGGCGGCAAGGATATGGTCAGGCTCAGCGAAAAGCAGCGCGCCAAGGTGCGCGGCACCGAAGTCGCCTATGTCCCGCAATCGGCCGCGGCCGCCTTCAACCCAGCCACGACGATCATGGATCAGGTGATCGAAGTCACGCGTATTCATCAGCTGATGTCGCCGGACGAGGCGCGTGCCCGGGCCGTCGAGCTCTTCCGGGCGCTGTCGCTGCCGGAACCCGAAACGATCGGCAGCCGTTACCCGCACCAGGTTTCCGGCGGCCAGCTGCAGCGTCTGGCCGCCGCCATGGCGCTGATCGGCGACCCGACCCTCGTCATCTTCGACGAGCCGACGACGGCGCTCGACGTGACCACCCAGATCGAAGTGCTGCGCGCGTTCAAATCGGTGATGAAAAAGGGCGGCATATCGGGCGTCTATGTCTCGCACGACCTTGCCGTCGTCGCCCAGATCGCCGACCGCATCGTGGTCTTGAAAGGCGGGGAGACCCAGGAAACCGGCACCACCGAAGAGATCCTCAACCATGCGAAGCACCCCTATACCAGAGAGCTGCTCGCAGCCTTCGAACCGAAACTGCGCGCCGCAGCAGCCCCCGTCGAGCGCGAGACGGCGCCGCTTCTGAAGATCGAAGATCTCGTCGCGGGCTACGGGCAGCGCCAGGCCGATGGCCTCCCGCTCGTTCGTGCGGTCGAGCATGTGAGCTTGAAGGTGGAGAAAGGCCGCAATCTCGGCATCATCGGAGAATCCGGTTGCGGCAAGTCGACGCTCGCCCGCACCATCGCCGGCATCCTGCCGGCCGCGGTCGGCAAGATCGTCTTCGACGGCACGGAGCTGCGCCGCAACGCCCGCGAGCGCTCACGCGATCAGTTGCGCGAGATGCAGATCGTCTTCCAATATGCCGATACCGCCCTCAACCCGGCAAAATCGGTGGAGGACATCCTTGCCCGGCCGCTGGTCTTTTACCACCGCATGGATCGACAAGCGCGACACGCCCGCATCGATCAATTGCTCGACATGGTGCGCCTGCCCCGCAATCTGCGCCATCGCCGGCCGGGAGAACTTTCGGGCGGGCAGAAGCAGCGCGTCAACTTCGCCCGGGCGCTTGCCGCCGATCCGAAGCTGATCCTCTGCGACGAGATCACCTCGGCGCTCGACACGGTGGTCGCCGCCGCGGTCATCGACCTGCTCAAGGAGTTGCAGCGCGAACTCGGCCTTTCCTACATCTTCATCAGCCACGATCTCTCGGTGGTGGAGGCGATCTGCGACGAGATCGTCGTGATGTATGGAGGCCGGAAGGTCGAGCAAATCACGTCCTCAACAGTGAACGCGCCGCAACATCCCTATTCGCAACTGCTCTTCTCATCGGTGCCGACGCTCGATCCGGCCTGGCTCGACGGGCTTCAGCAGGATCCGGAACTGGTGCGTGCCTATTGCCGGCACTGAGCGCCGATTCTGCTTCGAGAGGACGTGCCGGCCACATCCAGCGCCCACCCGGTCAGGTCGTGTTGAAACGCCTGGGATCCAAGGCACGAGATCTGCAAGTGGCAGCGAATATGGCTTTGGAAACCAAGCCCGAAATTCTGTCGCAAGTCCTTCCAACCAGTATGAAGCTTTTCATTATGGGGAGAACAACCTGCGACAGAGAGACTCGGCAGCTGCGCAGGACCGATGGATCGGATAGATGATGCAGTTGTGTGAGGTCGGTCCGGAACCCTGAAAGATTGCGTTGGGACACTCGGCCAAGGGGAGTTTGCGAACCACAGAACATGCAGTCGTCATTCAGGAGCATAGCTCCGCCGCGGTCCTTCTCGCCGGCTAAAGCGGAAACAAAGTGGTGAGCGGCATGTGGGCTTTGATGATCGGTGACTTCAGCACGACGAAGCTGAAATATTTGTCGATGCCGACGTCCATGTCGGTGAGGCGCTCCATGATCGTCTGGTATTCGTCGATCCCGGCGGTGACGAATTTCAAGAGATAGTCGTAGCCGCCTGAAACCAGATGGCATTCGATCACCTGATCGACCTTCTCGATCGCCGCCAGGAAGCGGGCAAAGTCGATCTGCCGGTGGTTCTTCAGGGTGATCTCGGTGAAAACAGTCAGCGTCTGCCCCAGTTTGCTGACGTTGATCTGGGCCGAATAGCCTTCGATATAGCCTTCCGACTGCAGCTTCTTCACCCGCATCAGGCAGGGGCTCGGCGACAAATTGACCAGTTCGGCGAGTTCCACATTGGTGACGCGGCCATTTTTCTGCAGCTCGTAGAGAATTTTTACGTCGATCCGGTCGAGTTTCATCGCACGCCTTCGCTGCTTGAGATCGCCAACGACGCAGCAGATTATGCCGCGACTTTCAACACCGACCTTAACACATAGGGAAGAGCTGTCGACCATGTTGCGGGACAGGCCGAAGCACAAACGGCTGCGGGTCTCCCCACAAGACGGAATCTTCTGCTGTCGCCGGCTGATCTCCGGCAAAGGCGTGGCGTCGGATCCGCTAGACTAGCGCATAACCCCGAAAATCGATTCCGAATTTCGGAAAAGATTATGCGCAGATCCAGGTGATAGAGCGTCCTTTGCGCGTCTGAAAAGAAGCGCGGCGCTTTAATGCATGAAGTGGAGACCATCCCATGCCCGCACCGCTCAATCGCGTCGACACCACGCCGGAACTGCCCGCTGCTGCCGATGCGGTGGTAATCGGCGGCGGCATCGTCGGCGTTTTCGCGGCCTATTATCTCGCCCGGCGGGGATTGAAGGTCGCCCTCGTCGAGAAGGGCCTTATCGGCGCCGAACAATCGAGCCGCAACTGGGGCTGGTGCCGCCAGCAGAACCGCGACGCCCGAGAATTGCCGATGTCGACCAAGAGCCTCGACCTGTGGGAGCGCTTCGCCACTGAGACCGGGGAGGAGACGGGCTTCCGTCGCTGCGGCCTCTTCTATCTGAGCAATAACGACGAGGAACTGTCCGGCTGGGCACGCTGGCGCGATTTCGCCCGCTCGGTCGGCGTCACAACGCACATGCTGAGCAGCGCCGAGGCGAGCGAACGCGGGCGTGCCACCGGCGTCTCATGGAAAGGCGGAGTGTTTTCGCCGACCGACGGCACGGCCGATCCGGCGAGCGCTGCGCCGGCCGTCGCGCGTGCGATCCTGAAACTCGGCGGCACGGTGCATCAGTCCTGTGCGGCCCGCGGCCTCGACGTCGAAGGCGGCAGGCTTTCCGGCGTCGTCACTGAGCATGGCACGATCCGGACGAAAATCGCGATCCTGGCCGGCGGCGCTTGGGCCTCCTCCTTCTGCCGCCAACTCGGCATTCGATTTCCGCAAGCCTCGATACGCTCCTCGATCCTCTCCGTATCCCCGGGCGCTAGCGGGCTGCCGGATGCCCTGCATACATCAGCGGTGTCGGTGACGCGACGCCGCGATGGCGGCCATACGCTGGCGATCAGCGGCCGCGCCCGCGTCGATCCGACGCCGCAGCAGTTCCGCTTCGCGCGGCAGTTCGTGCCGATGTTCGCCCGGCGCTGGCGCAGTCTCAAACCAGGCGGGTTGGAGGGCTTTCGCTCGGGTCACGAATCTCTGGCACGCTGGCGGCTCGACAGACCGACGCCGATGGAGCGCATGCGCATCCTCGATCCAGTGGTCGACGAGGCGACCGTTGCGCTGACGCATGCACGGGCGCTTGAGCTTCTGCCTGCTTTGAAGGAGACCAAGATCGCAGCGGCCTGGGCGGGCTATATCGACAGCACGCCGGACGGCGTGCCGGGGATCGGCGAGATCGCCAGCTTGCCCGGCTTCATCCTTGCTGCGGGCTTCAGCGGCCACGGCTTCGGCATCGGGCCGGGCGCCGGCCATCTGATTGCCGATATCGTCACAGGCGACGAGCCGATCGTCGATCCCAGGCCCTACCATCCCGACCGCTTCGGGGGATCCGCCTGGGGCAAAGTGGCCGATTTCTAAACGGCTCGGCCACCCCGGCTCGGACCTCGGCGGTGGCAGAAATCATCCCTGTCCGGATCGCAGCATATACAGGAACCATAACCATTGGCCTGAAAGCGGCGATGGCAGGCACGCGTTACGCTTGGGCAATCACCTCCGGCGAGATTCCCGAAGTCATCCCTCACGAGACCAGCGACATCGGCCGGCGGACTGCGGGCGATGTCCTGCGGCCATCGGCGGTCTGAAAGTGCGAAATTCTTTCGTTCAAGACTTCGACCTGTTGCCGAAGCCGGTGAATCTCCGCGGTGTTTTCCTCCACCATCGCAGCATTGTGCTGGGTGATATGCTCGACGTCGCGAACGGCATTGTTGACCTCGTCGATGCCCTTGTTTTGCGTGGTCGTGGAAGCCGAGATGACCTGCACAAGCCCGTTGATCGAGGTGAAGTGTTCCATGATGGCCGACAGCGCCTGGCCGGTCTCCTCGACGAGCGTGACGCCCGCGCCGACCTGTGATGCGCTGGTGGAGATGAGATCCTTGATCTCGCGGGCAGCCTTGGCGCAACGCTGAGCAAGCTCGCGCACTTCCTGAGCAACCACGGCAAAGCCTCTGCCGGCCTCTCCTGCGCGTGCCGCCTCGACGCCGGCATTGAGGGCAAGGAGATTGGTCTGGAAGGCGATCTCGTCGATCACGCCGATGATGCTGCTGACTTTTTCGGAGGACCGGTTGATAGCGCCCATGGCATCGACGGCCTTGGCGACGACGGCCGCGGAATGCTCCGCCTGGCGGTGCGCCTCGGCGACCGAAAGCGACGTCTGGCGCGCGTTTTCGGCTGTCGTCCGCACGCTGGCTGTGAGTTCGCCGAGCACCCGCGAACTCTCCTCGAGGGAGGCCGCCTGCTGTTCCGTGCGGCGGGCCAGATCGTCGGCGGCGCCGGAAAGATTGGTGCTGCCCTCGGCGATCTCGTAGGTCGAGTTGCGAACCTCGGCGACCGTCAGGCGCAACGCGTCGATGGCGTGATTGTAGGTGCGGGCCATGGCGACATAATCGGCGGCCAGATCCTCGCTCATCTCTGCGGCGAGATTGCCATTGGCGAGCTTGCCGAGCATATCGGACAGAGCGTTCAAAGCCTCGCTCTGTTCCGCCTCGATGCGCGCCTGTTCGGCGGCGCGGCGGGCCTGCTCCAATTCGTCCCGCGCCCTGTTTGCTTCGGCAAGCTCTTCCAGCCTGGTCTTCTCCAGGGCCTGGTCGCGGAAGACAGTCACGGACCGGATCATGTCGCCGATCTCGTCGCCGCGCTTGCCGTCACCGATGGAGATGTTCAGATCGCCGTCGGCAAGTCTCATCATCGTCTGGGTGATCCGCTTCAGCGGCCCGCGCAGCGTTTCGATCAGCATGAGGCCGCCGATGATCGCAAGCACCGTGCCCACAATCATTGCCGCAAGTGACATTGTCGCCGAACGCTGGCTGATTTCCTTGCCGCTCTCCTGTGCCGTGCTGACGAACTGCTCGAGCGTGTGACTCGCATCGGCCACTAGTGCGGTCGCCGCCTCCTTGTCCGCGCGCCACCGGTCGGCGATCGATATCAGAAGCGAACTATCCTTTTCGATCGAGGCAAGGGACGGCTCGATCTTCTTGGCAAGATCCTGCAGTGCAGCGTTTTTCCCGCTCAAGGGTACGAGCTGAGCAGCGCTTTCACGCAGCGCCTTGAGATCGGCGAGAACGGCATCCCGCGCCTCGGCATCGACTCGCCTGTTCAGTTCGCTTAAGTGCAGGCGCAGATCGTCAATCGATTTGAATGCGGTATTGACGATCGCCACCATCGAGCGAAGGGTGGCGATGCTCGCATCCATGCCGGCAAAACGCTCGATCGCAGTATCCGCATTCCCAGAGGCAAGCTTTCCAAACTTCTCCTCGAAGCCCTGCAGCTCCTGGTCGACAGGAGCGTAGCTGTCGAGCGTAAGGCTGGCGCTGTCCTTGGCTATCGCGGCGAGCTTGTCCAATACCGGCTTAAGCGCGACAAGCTGGCTTTTGGCCTTGTCGGAGGCGAGCGCGGCGCTGCCGCCGGCCTCCTTGACGAGCGGCGGCAGGAGGCTGCCGAGAGCGCCGGTGATATCCGCGGGGGCAGTGGCCTGCGCGGTCGCCTTGCGCAACTTTGCAATGCGTTGCGCGAGATTCTTGTAGACTGAAGCATCGAGAAGAAGCGCCCGGACGAAGGTCTCCTTGCCATTCGCCTGATCCTGGAGAACGTCGAGCTGTTTGCGCGCCGTCTGGCTTTCCTTGAACAGCCCGGCCACCGCGTCGTCGATCGCCTGTTCGGTATTCACACGCTCCTGTGACACGGCCCAAAGCGCATCGGCGCCGCCTTGCATCTTAGCCCCGAGTTCGCGAACCACAGCGATCTGCTGCTTCTGCGCCGGATCGATCAACATGGCATCAAGCGTCGCCGCTCCCTTCTGCTGCTCGGAGATGCTGGCGATCAATCGTTCGCGCGTGGCCGATATCGGGAGATCGGTAAAGGCCGTCAGAGAGGATCGCAGCTGTTGAAAACTGGAAAGGGTTTCGATCGTCTGCCGGGTCAGGGTCATCTGGCCATTGAGCGTACCGGCGGTGAAATAACCGAAAAGACCGATGCCGGCGATGAGGATGACCAGAGGCACCACGAAGAAGAGGACCTTGGTCACGATCCGCATACGCTGCAACAGTCGATCAATCAGCGCCATAAACTAGCCCCCGCCCCAGTAAATTGGCTCATTCTCCGGCGCGACCCCTCCCCTTGGCCTGCAGCAGTCGTTGATCGCGCCAGGCCATCACAGTAGTCACAACTGTTAAAAAAATGGTCAATGGTGTCGAGTTTAATCGAAGCCTGCGATATGCGGACGAGGGCGCATTTTCCGCGCTCCCGTCTTGCCGCTCAGCCGATGGCCTTCGGGCTTGCATTGCCGCCGGAAGCCGTCGTCGCTCACGCCACCCTTGAAGAGGTTAGACTAACTCCGGTTCTCCAAGCGATTTGTTTTGCGCCACTCTTCGTATTCTCCGCGGGCATCGTCATGCAGAGGATAGTAGCGCTGCAACGACCCTCCCTCCATAAGCTTCACGCGTGAGAACTCCTCCCAATCGTGATGCTTTTGCGACTCTTCGATGACCTTCGAGGCCATTGCGACGGGAAGCACCACCACCCCGTCATCGTCGGCGACGATGATGTCGCCGGGGATTACCGTGACACCGCCGCAGGCAATCGGAACGTTGACGGCATTGGGATAGATGCTGGTCTGCACATGGTAGTTGGGAGTCCAGCCACGCAGCCATAGGGGGAGGTCTAGCTTCTCGACATTGGGCCGATCGCGCATGCACCCGTCGATTACGATGCCAGCGCCGCCCCTGCCTTTGAAATACGTCGACATCATATCGCCAAAGACCCCCGAACTCATGTCGCCGCGCGCGTCGACCACGACCACATCGCCCTCCTGCGCGTGATAGAGCACGTGCCGGTGCAACTGCGTCTCCGGATCGGCATATTCTCCCTCGGTGAAGAGGTCCGGCCGCTGCGGCATGAACTGGAGCGTCAGCGCCGGCCCGACGATCGACTTCCCGTGGTTCTGCGCCACGGGACCCACCATGTGCGGATTGCGGAAACCCATGTGGCCAAGCGTGCCGGCAACCGTCGCGGCGCCGATTTCCTTCAGTGCGTCGATCAGCTCTTTGGGCGGACGGGTAATGTCGGGAGTATGCGTCATTTCAATCTCCGCTGGATGAAACTACCAGTTCGTAACCGAACCGTCGCGGCGCTTCAGGTGAGGCGCTTCCCAGAAACGAAAGCTCTCCGCCTTGACCGCCTCTTCGTTGACCTCGACGCCGAGCCCCGGCAGATCGCTGACCGGATAGTCAGGTCCGTCGAGCCGTGGCTGCACGGGGAAGAAGTCGGAATTGTCGAAGCCCAGCTTTGTTTCGGGCACCCTGGTCTCAAGCCAAGCGAAATTCGGCACCGCGGCGGCGAGATGGATGGTCGCGGCCGTGCAGACTGGGCCAAGAGGATTGTGCGGCATCAGGTCCACATAATGCGCCTCGCTCCAGCCAGCCACCTTCATCGCTTCGGTGAGCCCGCCAACATTGCAAACATCGAGCCGGTTGAACTGATGGATGCCGCGCTCGATGTAGGGCAGGAACTGCCACTTGCTGGCAAATTCCTCGCCGATGGCGAACGGGATGTCGGTCATCGTGCGCAGGGATTCGTAGGCCTCCGGTGTCTCGTCCCGTATCGGCTCCTCGAGGAAATCAAGCACGCCACGGCCGAGTTTGTTGCAGAAGCTCGCCGCCTCTGCCACCGACAACCGGTGGTGATAGTCGATGCCGAGGACGACGTCGTCGCCCAGCGCCTCGCGCGCCTTGTTCAGCATCGTTGCGGTAACGCCGATCGATTCGCGCGGCTCGAAGATGTCCTTACTGTTTTGCCCGATGGGAAAGAAGCGGATCGCCTGCCACCCCTGTGCGCGTAGTTCGCGGGCTCGTTCGATCGCAACGACGCCCTCAGCCTCGTCACCGGTCGAGGCGAAGGTAGGAATTCGGTCGCGCTGCTTGCCGCCCAGCAGTTCGTAGGCCGGCACCCCCAGCGCCTTGCCCTTGATGTCGTGAAGGGCGATGTCGATGGCGGAAATCGCCGCCTGCAGAACGCGCCCGCCTTCGAAATATTGGCTGCGATAGGCTTCTTGCCAGATCCGACCAATCTGCATCGGATCGCGGCCGATGAGAAACTCCCGATAGTGCTCGATCGCGCCAACCACGGCCTTCTCGCGACCGCTCAAGCCGCTCTCGCCCCATCCGAAGACGCCCTCGTCGGTCTCGACCTTGACGAGCATCTGGTTGCGTGTTCCCACCCATACTGGATAGGGCTTGATAGCGGTGATTTTAAGCTTCGTGGTCATCCACACCCTCATTCCGGACGTATCGACTCTGTCTCAGTGGGCCTTGAGGGCCATTTCTGTTTCGCCGTCGAACAAATGCATTCGCTCCTGGTCGAACTCGAGCCAAATCATTTCGTCCGGCGCGACGGCAATGGTCGGCGGCACGCTGACGTTGACGATTGCGCCGGACAGGAACGCTTGTACGAAGGTGACGTCTCCCGTTGGCTCCACCGTGTAGGCCTTGGCGGGTATGCTTCCAGGCACTGCACTCTTGTGCAGTTTGATCGTCGAGTGACGTGCGCCGAGCACGACCTTCTTGGTGGTCGCCCTCGCGACCTTCTGGGCATTGTGTGGCGAGAGCTCGAGGCTCCAGCCCTCCGCGCTGGTCAACACAGTATTGCCGCCCACCGTGGATGCCTCCAGCGGAACAAGGCTCATCGCCGGGCTGCCGACGAAGCTGGCGACGAACATGTTCACCGGATGGGCAAAGACCTGCGCCGGTGAATCGTATTGCTGCAGGTAGCCGCCGTTCATCACCGCCATCCTGTCCGCCATGGTCACGGCTTCGAGTTGGTCGTGCGTCACATAAATGATCGTTGCCTTGAGGTCCTGATGGAAGCGCTTGATCTCCGACCGCATCTGCACGCGCAGCTTTGCATCGAGGTTGGAGAGTGGTTCATCCATCAGGAATACCGCCGGATCGCGAACGAGAGCGCGGCCCAGGGCCACGCGCTGCTGTTGTCCGCCCGAAAGTTCGCGCGGCTTGCGCTCGAGCAGCTGCGTCATGTCGAGCACTCGCGCTGCTTCCTTGACCTTCCTGTCGATCTCGTCCCTTGGCAGTTTGCGCATCTGCAGCGGGAACGCCAGATTTTTATAGACCGATTTTTGCGGATAGAGCGCGTAGTTCTGGAACACCATTGCGATGTCCCGGTCCTTGGGGTCCAGGTCATTGACCACCCGGTCGCCGATGACGATGTCGCCCGATGTGATGGGGATCAGCCCCGCTACAAGATTGAGCGTGGTTGTTTTGCCGCAGCCTGAAGGGCCGACGAGCGCAACGAATTCGCCGTCGTTGACCGTCAGCGAAACGTCGTTGACAGCTTTGAAGCTGCCATAGGTCTTGACAAGATCTTTGAGGACCACGTGGGCCACCGGCAACTCCCTAGTGCTTGACTGCACCTTCCGTGAGGGCGCGTACGAAGTATCGTTGCAGGACGAGGAACAGCACCACGACGGGCACGCTCATCATGAAGCTGGCGGCCATCAGGCCCGGAAAGTCCGTCGTATTTTCGGAGAAGAAGCGCTGGATGCCGACCGGCAAGGTCAACTGCTCGTTCTTGGAGAGGAACGTGTAGGCGTAGATGTACTCGTTCCAAGCGCCGATGAAGGAGTAGATCGCCGTGGCGATGATTCCCGGCGCCGAGAGCGGCATCACGATCAGGAGAAAGGCCTGGAACCGCGTCGCTCCATCGATGCGCGCCGCCTGCTCGAGCTGCACCGGGATGTTGTCGTAGAAGCCCTTGAGGAGCCAGATTGCCAGCGGCAGGCCGAATGTGAGGTAGGTGAGAACGAGCGACCCATGCGTGTTCACCAGCCCGATCGCCCGCATCAGGATGAAGAGCGGTACGAGAAAGATCACCGCGGGGAACATGTTGCGAAGCAGGACGGCGAAGAACAGAAAGTTCCGGCCCGGGAAGGTGAAGCGCGAAAACGCATAGGCCGCAGGAACCGCCACGATCACCGAAAGGATGGTCGTAGCCATGGAGACGAAAAGGCTGTTCCAGAAGAAACGCAGGAAGTCCTGGCCGACGCTGTTTTGCGGGTCGAGCAGCTTCTGGTAGCTTGCCAGCGTGGGCTGGTCCGGCCACCACTGTGGCGGGAATTGCATGGCCGCGAAGCCGGACTTGATCGAGGTGATCAGCATCCAGATCATTGGCAATGCGGTGTAAAGCAGCATGAACACCAGGAAGATGCGTCCGCCCCACCGCCACCCATCGAAGCGCCTATGGCGACGCGCCTGGCCTTGACGAGCAGTCTGCGCAATTGTGCTCATTGGCTCGCGTCCTTCTGCTCATTGCCGCTCAGCGCCCGGACATAGAAGTAGCCGAGCGACATCAGGATCAGGAACAGCAGCACCGAATAGGCTGATGCCACCCCCCAGCGCTGACGTCCGAAGGCGAGCTCATAGATGTGGGTGATCCAGATATGCGATGCGTTCGACGGCCCGCCGCCGGTCATGATCCAGGGGATGATGAAAGAATTGAAGTTGGCCACGGCCAGCAGAAGGATCGTCACCGTCGAGACGTTTCTCAAGTGCGGAAAAGTGACGTGCCAGAATCGCTGCCATGCATTGGCTCCGTCGACCTTTGCGGCGCGCAGCAACTGGTCGGGAACCGTCTGCAGGCCAGCCATCATCATGATCATGGCAAACGGAAACTCCCGCCAGATATTGACGACGATCAGCGAGGGCAGCACCGTGCTGACGCTGTCGATGAAATTCGGCGGCCGATCGGCCCATCCGAGGCCGACCAGCACCGCGCCGATGATCCCGAAGTCCGAATGGTAGATCCACTTCCAGATATAGGACGCGGCGACCGCGCTGATGACCCAGGGAATGATCAGGATGGCGCGCAGGATGCCGCGGCCGACAAAATCCCGATGGAGCGCCAGGGCGCAGGCAAACCCCAGGACAAATGCGATGAAGGTGGATCCCAGTGTCCAGATTAGAGTGTTGGAGGTGACCTTCCAGAACACCGGACTTGTGAGGATGGCGGTGTAATTGTCGAAGCCGATAAAAATCTTGTCGCGGAGCTGCAGGCCGGGCGGTGTATTGAAGAACGACAGCTCAATCGTGTAGTAGATCGGATAGGCTATGACGATGAGCATCACGGCGATTGCAGGAAGCACGTACGCGTAGTCAGCGCGATGCTCCCAAATCTTTCGCAGGATGCCGGACCTATCGGGTTGAAGTCTTCGGCGAGCCTCTGCCTTGCCGATCAAGATCGTCACTGTGGCGTGCCCTTATTCTTGGGAACAACCGGCTGCACTCTCGGCGCAGCCGGTCAGGTCGTGGTCAGGCCTGGACTAGAGTCCGCCGTCCATCAGCTCTTTTACCTTCTTGGCCGCGTCGTCCGCTGCCTGGTCGACGGTCATGGCTCCGGTCAGGGCATTCTGCAGCATGTCCGGGACAATGATATTCATGATCTCGGGGGACTGTGGCAGCGCCGGGAACGGGATGCCGTATGGCAGCATCGAGGTCGTGACATCGAGGAACTTGATGTTATCAAGACGTTCCTTCATCCATTTGGTCTTGAAGCCGTTGAGGTTTCCCGGGTTCGAGCCGGCATAGGCCATCTTCAGCGACCATTCGGGGCTCGTCCACATGCAGATGATCGCCTTTGCAGCCGGCTCGTCCACCTTGCCGCCCTCGACATATTCGGGCTTCAGGATGTGAATGTTCGAGCCGCCAAACACGACGGCACGCTTGCCATCGGGGCCGGTCGGGATCAGGCCGTAGCGCATGTTGTCGATGACGGTCTGCGCCTTGTCCTTGTCGGTAGCCGTCGCTTTTTTCTGCAGGTCGAGCATGACGTTGTAGTCGGACGGGTGCGAGATCATCATGCCGAGCTGGCCAGCGAGGAAGAGGGGCTGGTTATCTGCCTGCTGGTTGGTGAGTGCCGAAACCGGAACCGACTTGTCGCGAACATACATATCGTAGGAGGCTTGCAGCGCCGCCTTGCTCTGCGGGCTATTGAGCTCGACCTGCTTATAGGTCGGGCTCGCGGTGGCTTCGTCGAAGACGCCGCCGCCATAGGCCCACAGCTGCGGCATGAAGCGATACGGCGTATTGCCGGCATTCTTGCGAGCCACGAGGCCGTAACCGGCAATGCCGAGCTTGTCGTGGATCTGTTTGGAATACTTGACGACATCGTCCCACGTTGCCGGAGCCTTGTCCGGATCGAGGCCTGCCCGCTTGAAGATATCGGCGTTCCAGATGAACGCCATCGTCTCGTTGTTGGTGGGAATGCCGTAGGTCACGTCCTCCCAGGTCACGGCCTTCATTGCGCCCGGCCAGAAGTCCTCGGTCGAATACCCGACATCCTCGGGTTTGAGCGGCTGCAGATAGCCTTTTGAGGCGAACTCGGTGCCGCCCAGGATTTGCAGGCGGACCGCCATGGGCGCTGCATTACCAAGGAGCGCGGTCCGGAACTTGTCCAGAAGGTCGTTATAGGTGAGGGCTTGTTCCTCAAGCTGGATATTTGGATAGGTTTTGCGGAAGGTCTCGAAGAACTCCTTGTAATACTGGCGCAGGAGGTCGGGGTCGCCCTCGAACACGCCCTGATACCAGAAAGTCAGTCGCCCCTTGTAGTCGAGCGGGGTGACCTTGGCGCAATCGCCCGCCGTGTCAAAATCCTGCGTGCCGGCAATGGAGCGCACATATTCCGGCGACCACTTGCTCAAGTCGACCGGCGCACCCAGCGCAGACGCGGACATCAACGATACCATCAAAGCAGTAGAGACAGTGCCGCGCAGGACGGCACCGCCGAGTGAAATCCTCGTCATAGGTATCCTCCAGGTTCTCTCCCATGCCGCTCTGCGTCGAGGCGAGCGGTCTTTGCTCGCGGCCGCGGGACATTTACGGCCAAATGTATCCTTTCGAGCTTATCATACGTTTTCAGATCATAGATTGCCTGTCAACTAGCGAAATCGTACATTGTTTATGGAAAGATCGCGTGATATCCGAGCAATATGTGTATTTATTGGGGACAGCCTTGGCCGAAACAAGCGATTTTAAAGCGCAGCCGCCCGAAGGGATTGACGCTATCGGGGCCTCCAGCGAGGGTGCCTCGCTTTATCAACTGATCAGGGAAGACATCATCGAGGGGCGGCTCGCTGCCAACGAACGGCTTGTGGTCACCGATCTCGCTCGGCGCCACGGCACTTCGACCAACCCCGTGCGCGAGGCTCTGCAACTGTTGCGCGGAGAGGGCTTCGTCACCTTCGTTCCCAACCGCGGAGCGCGCGTCCGGCCCATCGATCAGGATTTTGTTCGGGACATCTACGAGATCGGCGTCTTGATCGAGCCGGCCCTGACGCGATGGTTCGTGAATATGGCCACCGTCGAGGACATTGCCGAACTCGAACGCATCCAAGGCCTGATTGAAGACAACGACTTCGCCGACACATTGAGGCACAGCGAGCTGGACACCGCCTTTCACACCATAATGTACCAAAGGCACTACAACCGCCACGCCGCCGAGCTTTGGTGGAAGCATCGCGAAGTGCTTCGAGCCGTGAGCCGGCGTTTCAACTTCACGCTCGCCCGGCGTGCCGCGATCCTGAGCGAGCATCGCGAACTCATTGCGCATGTAAAAGCGGGAAACGCCAACGAGGCAGGCGAACTCATTGCACGCCATGTCGAAGGCTCCGGCCGGCACATCCTCGAACACATGCGGGCGCGGAACGCGGCTCGGGCAGGATAGACTACAGGGCCCGGGAATATCGTTCTCCCGGCCAATTCAGACAAAGGCAATTGAGATGAAAATCACCAGCGTTCGGCCGTGGTTAATCAGATCCGATGCTTCTTATTGGGGAGAGTTTCTGTTCGTCGAAGTGACAACCGACGAGGGGGTGAGCGGCTGGGGAGAGATCACCACCACGACAAGGCTCGCCAACCGCGCCCTCTGCACGATGCTGCGGCAGATCGGTGCCGCGGTAACAGGCGAGGACCCGGCGCGTATCGAATATCTTTGGCACAAGATATTCCGCAGCTTCACCTATATGGGCAGTCGCGGCGCCGCAGTCGAATGCGTAAGCGCCATCGACATCGCCCTTTGGGACATCCGAGGCAAAGTTCTTGGTAAGCCGATTTACGAGCTGTTGGGCGGACCGGTACGCGATGAAATCGCGCTCTACACCCATCCCAACCAGGCCAAATTTACCAGCAAGGAGGCTGTGGTCCGCGAAATTAGAGACATCGTCGAGTCCGGCCACACGGCGCTCAAGTTCGATCCTTTTCCCCACCAGGGCCGCACCGCCGATGGCCAGTCCCGCGAACAGCGGGACGGCTACCTTGATGGCAGCATGACCCGCAAGGACGAGCGCGAGGCCGCCGAACTCACGTCACTCATCCGCGAAACGGCGGGCTCTGATGTCGACATTCTCATCGATGCGCATGGCCGCTTCGACGTTCCCACCGCCATTCGCCTCTGTCGGAGCCTCGAGGAAGCCGGTCAGATCGACTGGTTCGAGGAGCCCTGCCCGCCCGAGAGCCTCAACGCCCTCAAGCAGGTCCGGGAGAAGGTCAGTGCCGCGATCTCGTGGGGCGAGCGCGGCCACACGAAGTGGGATTTCGTGCCGGTGCTCGAAAACAAGCTCGCCGACTACATCATGCCTGACGTCACCTGGACCGGCGGCATTACCGAACTCAAGAAGATTTCTGCCCTGTGCGAAGCCTACTACATCCCGGTCTCGCCGCACGACGCCGCAGGACCGATCAACGTGGTTGCAGGAGCACAGGTGATGATGACCGTTCCCAACTTCTACAAACTCGAAACCTCGGAGTGGAACCTGGGCAAATACGATCACCTCATCGACAGGCCACTCGATGTTTCGAACGGCAGCCTCAAGCTTACGCCGAGACCTGGTCTCGGCGTCGAAATGAACCGCGATTACCTTCAAAGCCACGAGATAGAGCTGGATTAACAACGCTCTACGCCGCGCAGCCGTGCGCGGCGAACCCGCCGACAGAACGAGGATAAATCATGCCAGAGGCAGATGAAGCCGACGAAGCGCTCAATCGGGTGAATACGCATTCCAAGCCGTCCGACCTTCGCATTACCGATATGCGGGTAGCCGAAATTGTCGGCGCGCCGTTCACCTCAGTGCTGCTCAAGATCTACACCAACCAGGGCATCGTCGGGCTTGGCGAGGTGCGCGACGGTGCCAGCGCCACCTACGCGCTGATGCTGAAGAGCCGGTTGCTTGGCGAGAATCCTTGCAACATCGACCGCCTGTTTCGCCGGATCAAGCAGTTCGGCGGGCACGGGCGGCAAGGCGGCGGCGTATCGGCGGTTGAAATCGCCTTGTGGGATCTTGCCGGCAAGGCCTATGGCGTCCCCATCTACCAGATGCTCGGCGGCCGGTTTCGGGAGAAAGTGCGCGTCTATTGCGACACCGACGCCACCGTGCCGAGCGGCACAGAGACCGGCAGGCGCCTCAAGCAACGCATGGAGCTGGGGTTCACCTTCCTCAAGATGGATCTGGGGCTGATGCAGATTGCGGATGTGCCCGGTGCGGTCGTGTCTCCTGCCGGCTCGCTTGAAGGATACCGTGACCACCCCGGCCGCGGCCCGCTGAAGACCATTGAAGAGCGCCGCATCCGCAACGCGGCATACGATGTGCATAACGTCCCGCACCCGTTTACCGGCCTCCACTTTTCCGACAAGGGCCTCGACTTCCTTGAGCAATACATTGCCGAGGTTCGTGAGGTCATCGGCATGGATATTCCGCTTGCCATCGACCACATCGGCCACATCTCAGTGCAGAACGGCATTCGCCTCGCCAGGCGTATCGAAAAATACGTGCCAGCCTGGCTCGAGGATGTGATCCCGTGGCAGTACACCGAGCAGTACCGACAGTTGCAGGACGCAACCACGGTGCCGATCTGCACCGGCGAGGACATATACCTCAAGGAGGGCTTCGAGCCTCTGCTCAAAAGCAGCGGCCTCTCCGTTATCCATCCGGACCTGCTCACCAGCGGGGGCATCCTCGAGACCAAGAAGATCGGCGATATGGCGCAGGACCATGGTGTCGCCATGGCTATCCACATGGCGGAAAGTCCGATCGCCGCAATGGCTGCCGCACATGTGGCGACCGCGACCGAAAATTTCATGGCGCTCGAATACCACTCTGTCGATGTCGACTGGTGGGACGATATCGTCACCGGCCTTCCCAAGCCGCTCGTGAAGGACGGCTTTATCACTGTTCCGGACAAGCCGGGCCTGGGAATTGACGACGTCGTCGACGAGGTGATCTCGCAGCATCTACAGCCGGGTGTCACCGGCATCTGGCAGCCCACGGATCACTGGGACGATGAATATTCCTGGGATCGCACCTGGAGCTGAGGCGAAAAGGAACCAAGATGAAGATCACCGATCTGCGATGCGCCGTTATCGGCAAACACCCGATCGTTCGCATCGTCACGGACGAGGGTCTCTATGGCTTGGGCGAAGTCGAGTTCACCAAGTCCTACCTCAAGCCCTGGGTGCTGCACTTCCGTGAGGCGCTGATCGGCGAGGACCCGACCGACGTCGAGAGAGTGATGCTGAAGATCCGCCAACGCGGCTCGTTCAAGCCGTACGGCGCGGCGGTGAGCGCTATCGAGCATGCGCTGTGGGACATTGCCGGCAAGGCCGCGGGCGTGCCCGCCTATAAACTGCTCGGCGGGAAGGTGCGCGACAAGGTACGCGTCTACAACGGCTCGATCCGCCGGAAACGCACGGGCGACCGGCCGGAAGATTACGCCGCTGACGTCAAATGGATGATGGAGCAGCCGCAGAACTTCTTCATGATCAAGCAAGGAATCTCGTTTCACTCCAACATGAAGGACACCATTGACGGCTTCCACTACGGCGTGACGCAGCAGAAGGCCGGCTATCACGGCGCCATGGATCAGGGCGTGATCAGCGAGCGCGGTTTCAATCACATGCTCGACTGCGTGATCGCGATGAAGGAAGTGCTGGGCGACAAGGTCAGCCTGGCGCTCGACTGCGGTCCGGGCTGGATGCTGCCCGATGCGATCAAATTCGCTCGCGCGGTCGAGAAGTACAATTTGATGTGGCTCGAGGACATGCTGACTGGCGACTATGTACCGTGGGTCAATCCGCAGGCCTATCGGGAACTGACCACCTCCACCTCGACGCCAATCCACACTGGCGAGCAGATCTACCTGCGACACAATTTCAAGGAGCTGATCGAGACGCAGGCGGTGCGCGTCATCGGCCCCGATCCAGCCGATATTGGCGGTATTGCCGAACTCAAATGGGTCGCCGAACACGCCTACATGCACTCGATCCTGATGGCACCGCACGGCACCGCCAACGGCCTGTTGGGGCTCGGCGCGTTGATCAATGTCTGCGCCACCTTGCCGGCAAACTACATCGCGTTCGAATATCCGACCGCCTCCGACCCCTGGTGGGAGGATCTGGTCGTCGGCTTGCCGCCGCAGATCGTGAAGGACAGCATGGTGGACCTACTGGAAGCGCCGGGGCTGGGGCTGGATATCGACGCCGAAGCGGCCAGGAGATATCTCGGGGAAGAGGATGCGGGCTTCTTCGACTGAATCTCCCTCCACCGGCATGACGTGAATCGCAGTAAGGCCCGCCGGTATGGGAAAGGAGATCGTGCTCCCCGCGGACCTGCAAGCAACTCCTCGCTGCGCTTGAGCAGCGGTCACCGATAACGGCCTGTAAGTACGACCTCGAGCCCGGCGACGGTCGCTCCAGACGAGGCAGTGAACACCAATCTCTTAGCAGCATCATTGGGTCACCAGTGCGAATCCCGTGGTCACAGATGAAGGCGGCGAGGCTTCCTAAAACTACCTTTCCAATCTCTTTCCTCACATTACCAATCCGTGTCGGCACAGGATCGCCGCCCGTTGCCCTTATAGACCGAGGCATCGAGATTGAATCCCGGGAAGAGGACCTCTTTTCCGTCTCGAGTCTAATCGAGACCTGCGATATGCGGACGAGGGCGCATTTTCCGCGCGCTCGCCTTGCTGCTCAGCCAATGGCCATCAGACTTGCATTGCCGCCGGCAGCCGCCGTGTTGATCGACGTCGACACCTCCTCCAGCAGCCAATTCAGGCAATAGGCCTCGGGGTCGCTTGCCAGTTCCTCGGTTGTCGCCGCCTGGACCAGCAGAAGCGGACCGGGCAGGTGAGCGATCTTCTGATTGACGGCCAGAACCCTTTCGCGATCGCCTTCCACGAGCGCACCCGAGAACGGCCCGTCCTTTTCCCAATCCGATGTCCAGGAAATCCGGCCGGCGACAGCCGCCGGAAGGTCCGCCAGGACCGATTTGGATAGGGAACCCGCATCCACGACGATGCGGTTGCCGGTTGAAAGGGCTGCGGCGATCTGTCGATGAAGCCCGCCTTCCGTCTGCGGCACGATAAGAATACGGCCGCGGGGATGGAGCGCGTAGAGATTGCGCTCGCCGACCGGACCGGTGAGCTCGCGTTCGAGCCCGAGTGCCGAACGGCTCGCATATCCACGCGCCGCTTCCCCCTCACCCGGCAAGCCCTTCTTGTCGAGCCAGACAATATAGTCGCGAAGGGCGAGATCCGTGTGAACGGAGTCCTGCTGCGGCGGCACGGGCGCACGCTGCACCAGCCGGCCGATATAGAGCGGACCACCGGCCTTCGGCCCTGTGCCTGACAAGCCGCGACCACCGAAAGGCTGCACGCCGACGACCGCGCCGATGATGTTGCGGTTGACGTAGAGGTTTCCGGCCTTGATGCGACTGGTCACATGCGCGATCGTTTCATCAAGCCGAGTGTGAAGTCCGAATGTGAGGCCGTAACCCGATGCGTTGATGTCGTCGATCAAGCGGTCGAGCCCGTTTCGCTTGAAGCGGACGACATGCAGAACCGGTCCGAAGATCTCTCTCGTCAGGTCCGACAAGGACTTGATTTCGATGATCGTCGGCGGAACGAACGTCCCCGCCGCGGCACTTTCGGGCAGCGGCAGCTGATCCACCTTGCGGCCGGCGCCGCGCATCTTCTCGATATGCTGGTCGATCTCCGCCTTTGCGCCGTCATTGATGACAGGGCCGACATCGATGCTCAGCCGATCGGTGCGGCCGATCGTCAGTTCCCGGAAGGCGCCCTTCAGCATATTGAGGGTCCTGTCGGCCACATCGTCCTGAAGGCAGAGAACGCGAAGCGCAGAGCAGCGCTGGCCGGCGCTGTCGAAAGCCGAGGCAATGACGTCGGCCACCACTTGCTCGGCCAATGCCGAGGAGTCGACGATCATACCGTTCTGACCGCCCGTCTCGGCGATCAGCGGAATCGGCTTGCCGGTCGCCGACAGCCGTTCTGCCAGCTGCGCCTGGATCATGCGAGCCACTTCGGTCGACCCGGTAAACATGACGCCTGCCGTTTCCGGAGCCCCGACCATGCCGGCGCCGAGGCGGCCGCTGCCGGGCACGAACTGCAGGACACCCACCGGCACACCCGCCTCGTGGAGGATCTTCACACTCTCCGAGGCGATGATCGGCGTGACGCCGGCAGGTTTGGCAAGCACGGGATTGCCGGCCACCAAGGCTGCGGCGACCTGTCCGGTGAAAATCGCCAGCGGAAAATTCCACGGGCTGATACAGACGATCGGGCCGAGCGGCGCATGCGACGGCCCGAGGGTCTTGCGTGCCTGATCGGCATAGTAGCGCAGGAAGTCGATCGCCTCGCGCACCTCGCCGACGGCATTGGCCGCGGATTTGCCGGCTTCGCGCATGACGATGCCCATCAGCGTCTTGATGCGGGCCTGCATGATGTCGGCCGCCCGATCCAGGCAGGCCGCACGCTCGGCCGGCGGCACGGCCGCCCATTGCGGCGCATGTTCCGCGGCCATCGCAACGATACGGGCTGCCTCCTCGACCTTCACTTCCGTGACCGTGCCGACGACGTCCCGGTGATCGGCAGGATTGAGAACCTCGCGCGTCACCCCATCCGTCGAGCCGTCGGCAAGGAGGGGAAGCGCACGCCATGGGGCAGCCGCGGTAGAGGCGAGCGCCTGCGACAGGTCCAGGAGGGTGGCCTCATTCGAGAGATCCAGGCCGTCGGAATTGGCGCGGGCACTGCCGTAAAGAGCCTTTGGCGAGGCGATCTGGATGTGCGGAAGGCCAACGACGGGCATGGCTGCGACGATCTCGGCAGGATCGGCGACCAGGGCCTCGACCGAGACATTCGGATCGGAGATGCGGTGCACGAAGGAGGAATTGGCGCCGTTTTCGAGAAGGCGCCGCACCAGATAGGCGAGCAGCGTCTCATGCGTTCCGACAGGCGCATAGATGCGGCAGGGCCGGTCGAGTTTTTCCTTGCCGACGACCTCGTCATAGAGCGGTTCGCCCATGCCATGCAGGCATTGGAACTCATATTTGCCGACCGCGAAGTCGGGACCGGCCAGGTGATAGATCGTGGCAAGCGTCTGCGCATTATGCGTGGCGAATTGCGGGAACACCGCATCGGGCGCGTTCAGCAGCTTGCGCGCGCAGGCGACATAGGCGACGTCGGTGTAAATCTTGCGGGTATAGACCGGATAGTCGTCGAGACCGTCCAGCTGGGCGCGCTTGATCTCCGCATCCCAATAGGCGCCCTTGACGAGACGGACCATGATCCGGCGCCCGGACCGGCGTGCCAGATCGATGATGTAGTCGAGGACGAAGGGGCAGCGCTTGCCATAGGCCTGCACGACGAAGCCCAGCCCGTTCCATCCGGCAAGCTCCGGGGCAAAGCAAAGCTCTTCGAGGAGGTCTAGCGAAAGCTCCAGCCGATCAGCCTCCTCCGCATCGATATTGAGGCCGATATCATAAGTCTTGGCGAGAACGGCCAGCGCCTTGACTTTCGGCAGCAGCTCTCCCATCACCCGGTCGGCCTGCGACCTCACGTAGCGCGGATGCAGGGCCGAAAGCTTGATCGAGATGCCTGGGCCGTCATAGATGCCGCGCCCGTCCGACGCCTTGCCGATGGCGTGGATCGCCTTTTCATAATCCTTGAAATAACGCTCGGCGTCCGCGGCAGTCGTCGCGGCTTCGCCCAGCATGTCGTAGGAATAGCGGAAGCCGCGCGCTTCGAGCGGCCGAGCGCGTTTCAGCGCCTCTGCGATCGTCTCGCCGGTGACGAACTGCTCGCCCATCATGCGCATCGCCATATCGACGCCGCGACGGATAACCGGCTCGCCGGCGCGCGCGATCAGCCGCGTCAGGGCTGCCGACAGGCTCCGGTCGTTGACCGTCGATGTCAGTTTGCCGGTGACGACGAGACCCCAGGTGGCGGCGTTGACGAACAGGGATTTTCCGCCGCCGATATGGGAGGTCCAGTTGCCTTCGGCAATCTTGTCGCGGATCAGCGCGTCCCGCGTGTCGGTATCGGGAATGCGCAACAGCGCTTCGGCAAGACACATGAGCGCCACGCCTTCCTGGCTGGAGAGCGAATATTCCTGCACCAGCCCTTCGACACCGGTGCCCTTGTGCTTGGCGCGCAAGGCCTCGATCAGGCTGCGGCCCGTGCTGCGGATGTCATAGCGTTTCGCCTCGGAGACGCGCGCGGCGGCGACCAGCGGCGGCAGGCATTCGGTTTCCGGCCGGCGATAGGCTGCCGTGATCGCCTGGCGAAGGTCGGATTGCGGCCGGATCGGTGGCGCAAAGGCCGAGAACGGCGCTCCGTCGGCGGGGTCTTTGGATGGAGGAGTGTCGATCGCTGCGTTCAACATGAAGGTCCCTATCGGTCGATATCTGGTTTTAACGGATGAATGAGACGCCGGGTTCATCGTCCCAGTCAGCGTCGTCCGAGACAACAGGGCCGGAATATTCCGTCTCGCGAAGCGGACGCGCATCCGGCCTGTTGCGCTTGAGGGTGAGCGCCGCTGCAACCGCTCTTATCGCCACCGGCCGGTAGTGAGCGAGCAGGTCCAGCTTCTGATCGTCATCCGGTTCTTCCCTACGCATGCGTGACCCCATTTTTCCTGCGGCGCCGATGCGATCCCGACGATGCGTCGAGCGCCTGCGCCTTCCATCCCATTGCCGATGCATAAGGTATCACAGATCGCCGATCGCGATCTCACTTGATTTTCGCAGCTTTCAGCCTGTATGAACTTATTAAAGCATTCTTGAGGGTTAAAATGGCTACTGAACCTGACATCTTTAGTGAATTGGACCAGTTCGACAGAAAAATCCTCGCGGCTCTTGCCGAGGACGGCAGACTGTCGATCACCGATCTCGCGGCGCGTGTCGGCCTCTCGAAGACGCCGTGCCAGATCCGCTTCAAGCGGCTCATCAGCGACGGCTATATCGAGGGCTTCAAGGCCGTCCTCAATCCATCGAAAATGCAGCTCGACCATATCGCTTTCGTCGAGGTGAAGCTTTCCGATACCCGCGAAGATGCGCTGAAAAGCTTCAACGACGCCATCAAGAAGATCAGGGAAGTCGAAGAGTGCCACATGATCGCCGGCAGGTTCGACTATCTGCTCAAGATCCGCACACGCGATATCGGCCGCTACCGCCGCGTCCTCGGCGAGCGCATCTCGACGTTGCCCCACGTTGCCAACACATCGACCAATGTCGCGATGGAGACAATCAAGGAAGGCTGGGACAAGTTCGGTTCGAGTCTTTCGTGAACCTATTGCCGGCGACCGGCCCGGCGCAGTTCAAGACCGCGCGCACTTTTTAGCATCATGCCCTGGCTTTCCGGCCGCGTGCGCTCGGCTTCACCGGCACGCTCTTGCCGTACTCGTTCCACCATGCCGTCAAAGCTTCCATGGTGGGGCCGAGGCCCCGCGCCTTTTGTGTGATCTCATATTCGACGCGCGGAGGAACCTCCGCAAAGATGGTGCGGGACACGAGGCCGTCTGCTTCGAGCTCACGAAGTTGCGCCGTCAGCATGTGCTGGGTGATGCCGGGAATAGCCTTCCTCAATTCGCCAAACCGATAGACCCGCTGATTGAGCAGCCACATGATTTCCAGCTTCCATTTTCCCGAAAGCAACGCGAATGCGCGACGCATCTCCTCATGCATATTGCCTTCTTCTTCAACCATGGTCTGCTTTTCCATACTAACAGCAAGTAATTCATCCTACTTGCAAATATGAATCTTAGACGACATTTCTCTGCGTGCACAAGGGAGCGCAGAAAGGCGCCTCCCAAAAACAAACCGACAGACTCGACGAGAGGAATGTTGCTGCGTGGGCAGCGACAGGGATGAACTCATGCCTGAATTTTACGTGTACTGGATCAGCACGGCGCTTCTATCCGTGCTCTACCTCGCCTCAGCCGCCATCTATGTCACCAAGCGAGACTGGGTTCGCCAGGTTCTGGCGGAACTCGGATTCCAAGCTTCCTATCTCATTCCGTTCATGATCATCATCAAGGTTCTCGGCCCGGCCGCGATCCTTTCCCGCGTCAGCGTGCCGCTCAGCGATCTCGCCTATGCCGGCATCTTCTTTCACCTGCTGCTGTCGGGCCTCGCCCATGTCGGCGTTCGAAAACCCGCCGGCGCTCTGCCAGCGGCGGTCGGCCTGGCGCTGCTGGTCACCTCATTCATGACGCAGAACGACGCCCGCGACGTCCCCTCCCCTTACGTCCAGGCCACTGCGCACTGAGGTCCGATAATCCCAACCCAAATCAAGGAGATAGAAATGGGTCGACTCAATGGAAAAATTGCCATCGTCACAGGCGCAAGCCGCGGCATTGGCCGTGCCACGGCAAAGTTGTTTGCGGCCGAAGGCGCGAAGGTCGCAATTCTTTCGCGGACATCCGAAAGCGTCGAACGCGTTGTCGCTGAAATCGTCGAAGCGGGCGGCGCAGCACTCGGCACCGTCTGCGACGTCGGAGAGGCCGATCAGATCACGGCCGCGGTGGACAAGGTTGTCGCTGCCTACGGCCGCATCGACATTCTCGTGAACAATGCTTTCGATGGCTCCGCGGTCTTGTCGTCGGTCATCGACCTCTCAGTCGAACAACTGCAACGCAACTTCGACACTGGGCCGATCGCCTATCTGCGCTTCATGCAGGCTTGCTATCCTCATCTGAGGGAAAGCGGAGAAGGCCGGATCATCAATTTCGGCTCGATGGCCGGCACCAGCGGGTTGGCTGGTTATGGTCCGTACAACATGGCCAAGGAGGCGGTGCGCGCCCTGACCCGCACGGCGGCGCGCGAATGGGGTGCGGACAAGATCACCGTCAACAACGTCCTGCCGATCGCCGACACCTGGGGGGCTGCGGAAAAGGAGGTTCCTCCGCCGATGAGCGCGCTCGCGCGTTTCGGCTCGCCGGAAGACGACATTGCGCCGGTGGTGCTGTTCTTGGCCAGCAAGGATTCGCAGTTCATCACGGGCTACAGCCTTACCCCCGACGGCGGCGCAATCATCGACAGCGCTCGGTAACAGTCCTCGGCAACCGTCGATGAGCAAGGGGCGCAGCATGTTGCGCCCGTTGTCCAGCGCAGCGCGACCTTGGCGGCCGAGCAGGCGCTGAAGTTCGGCAAGCCGTCGAGCCAACGTGGGGCCTAATGCGGTCTTTGAATTTCACAGTAGACAATGCTGCGGTTTGAGCCGGACCAAACAGACACCTTCATATCCGTCCCCGTCACGCTTTCACCGGCGATCAAGCCCATCTCCCGTTCTGACCGCAACAGCAGCGCCCAGTTCATAAATGTCTCCATATAGCCATCGACCTCCGTCTCCGGAGAGAAATTGGCGAACAGGAATGTGCCGCCAGGCTTGAGCATGCTGATGCACTTCTTGGTCAGCTTTACGGCGACCGGGTCCGGCAAATAGTCGTAGAGACCCGCGGCATAGACGAAATCGAACATTCCCAGCGCATGTCTTCCACCGATCAGGGATTTGACCGAACCGCTCATCGCCTCGACGGATGTGCCGGCGAAATCGCGGGCTACGGTTCCAACGCTCATCGGGTCTTGATCCAAAGCCACCCAGCGTTTGATCGCGCCGGCACCGAGAGCGTGCGACAAAGGCCCCTCACGAAGATGCCCCGCCGCGATGGCGAGGACTTCGGTGGAACCAGGCCGCGCCGAAGCGATTTCGTCAACGCGGCGAGCCAGAATGTCTCGACGCTCCCTTACCGCTAGGGATGACGAAGCATTTCGAGTGTAGGCGTAGATCGAACGGCCCAAGTTGCTGGCCGATAAGACAGCGTCCTCAATCTCAGGTCTGCCGTAGATGAAGTCGAGAAGGCGTGCGTCGCCAGAATAGCCGCGCGGCTTTTCGAACGACCAGCGGGTCAATGGATCTTGATGAAGATAGTGAGCAACTGGATGAGATTGCGCGATCGGAACGATGACGTCCCATACCTCCGGATGAAAGCGCCGCCGTATCTGATGCAAGGCGGCGGTCAGACGCTCGATGATCGCATGAGGCTCGACGCCGGATTTGAACTGACGGATCGACACGTCAAGGCTGAGGGCAAGCTCGGCACTCGCAACGATAAGGTGGCCGGGATCTGGGGCAGCAAGCCTCCTTGCCGCCCGACGAATTTCACCTGGCGCGACAAGACTTTCACCGTCCAAGACCAGGCTTTGTACCATTTCGAGACCTCTTTGACATAGCATTAAGCATAATCAACCTCGAAATAGGATGCGACTAGAATCTACACGGGATAAGGGTATTTCTACTATTGCGGGTCAGATGCCACCCCTCTAACAAAGCTAAGCAATAAGACAAACCGGTTGCAGGTTGCCGAACGTGATTTTGGAGGGCGCCGAAGTATGGCTTACTTTTCAACTTACTTTAGATCGTTGTCAGACCGGTGTTGTTGCATGATCGCGGCTTGCGCTAACGTCCAGCGCGACGAACCAACCGCCAGCTTTTCATTTGCCGAGGCCCTCAAGTCTCTGAAATCTGAAAATGATGCTGTCCGAAGGCAGAGCTCACGGCATGGTCTTTGGATGGCGGTCGCCGTTTATGTGGCCTTCGCACTTCCAGACCGATGGCTGATCCCCGATGTTGCCCCTGTGACGATCGCCGCGCGATTCGTCGTTGCAACGGTCGCTCTGCTGGCTTTCGAAATCTTGCGACTGGCAAATGCGAAAACCGTCTGGCTTGACATCACATGTGCCGCTGCGCTGCTTGTGGGCTATGTGGGCTGGCTGTACCCGGCGATTGCCACCCGCGACGTCACCGCCATGTCATACTACATGATATTCGGCGCCATCTTCATGATGGGCGCCAACCTCTTTTTCAGTTTCCCGTTTCGGCTTTCGGTGATCACCTCGAGCCTCGTTCTATGCGCATTTTTCGTTACGATCGAGGAATTTTTTCCTTCAAGCCAAACCTACAAGCTTGCCTTCGGGTTGTTCTACATTTCGTGCTTTGTCTTCACGTCTTTCGTCAATTGGCGCTTGAACGTGGAGCGTCGAAACGTGTTGCTGAACGCGGCGGAGGCGCGCCACCAGCACTGGGAAGCGTCCGAGCGCGGAAGGTCACTGCTCGAGCTTTCACATACTGACTACCTGACAGGCATAAGCAACAGACGCGCGCTGGATCGGCGACTCGACGAATGCTGGGCCGCTTGGAAAGACGAACGCCGCGACTTCTCCGTGTTCCTGATCGACGTCGACTTTTTCAAACGCTTCAATGATCGCTACGGACATCAGGAAGGAGACCGATGCCTGACTGTTATCGCCAATGCGCTGAAGGCACTTGTCGAGTCCTCCGATGGCATGATCGGCAGGTATGGTGGCGAGGAATTTATCGTGGTCGTGCCGGCTGCCCTCCCCAAGGTCGCGATGGTTCTCGCCGAGAAGATCAGAATGGAAGTCGAGTCTCTTGCGATTGCTCACGACGAGCGACCAGATGATATGTCGATCGTAACCGTCAGCATCGGCATCGCCTTCACCCGCGAGAAACTTGGAGAGAAAGTTGAACGAATAGTCCGTGAAGCCGACCTCGCTCTCTACAATGCCAAAGCAAGTGGCCGAAACTGCATTCGTAGTTTTGATCCGTTGTTGCCTCGCCCCGACGACTATGCTGGTAAACTCGTCCCGCTGCTGGCGGCCGCCATTGATCGCAAACTGGTCTCGCTGGTGTACCAACCGATCTTCGACGTGACGAACGAGAAACCAAGAGCTGTCGAGGCTTTGATGCGCCTCAGGATGCCGGACGGCACCGCGGTTTCGCCGAAGACATTCATTCCCGTTGCAGAACGAAGTGGCGCCATCCTCGAATTGGGCCGGTGGGCGATCGAGACGGCATGCCGTGATATACTGATGACCGATCGGATGGCTACCGTCAGCGTCAACGTGTCGCCAATACAACTGCGTTCCCCCGGCTTTGCTGCCAGTGTCGCTGATATCCTTGCTCGGTGCGGGGTCTGCGGGTCGCGACTGGCCTTGGAAGTCACTGAGGGCCTGGACATGGATATGCAGTCGGAGGTGCTTAAATGCATTGCCGATCTGCGGGCACTCGGCGTCGAAATCTGGCTTGATGACTTCGGCTGCGGCTTCGCGGGCCTCTCCTGGCTGAGGGCAATCGAGTTTCAGACGGTCAAGGTCGATAGAACCTTCCTGCACGACAGCTCGAACCCACGCGGTTTGATGATGCTTCAGGACATGATTGCTCTCATCCGCAATCGTGGGAATACGATCCTGGTGGAAGGCGTCGAAACTGCAGCACAATTTTCCCTTCTCAAGGATCTTCGCATCGACCGTGTCCAGGGCTTTCATATGGGAATGCCGGTTAGCGCTGAACTTCTGAGCGCGGCATAACTCGATCTCACGGTTTCCGGTTGCTCCGCACGTTGCCGATGATCGGCGCGTGTCGGATGTCTTGCTTTTAGACGGATCAGGCAGTCTGATGCAGCGAGGCAATGGATCGCTGAAGGCAGACGAATATTCAGCGGCTGAACCTGAGAATGAGGAGCAGGATGGATCACGCCAACAGCCATCACATATCGGCGAGCGAAGAGCGGGAAGCGCGCAGGCTTCAATACCTGACCTGGGAACACATTGCGTCGGACCTCCGTCATCCGGCCCACCTGGCCCGCAAGGCGGAACTCCGGCGATCATGCGATGCGGAGCTGGCTGAGACGTCCTATATCGCCGAGCATGCCGCGATCTTCACCGAGAGCCTGACGATGGGCGAGCGCTCATGGATCGCCGGGCACGCACTCGTCCGCGGCCATGTGATCCTCGGCGACGATTGCACCATCAATCCCTATGCCTGTGTGTCCGGCACGGTGACCTGCGGCAATGGCGTGCGGATTGCCTCGCATGCCTCGATCGTCGGCTTCAATCATGGCTTCGACGATCCGGCCATTCCCATCCACCGCCAGGGTGTCGTCAGCGTCGGCATAGTGATCGGTGACGACGTCTGGATCGGCGCCAATTGCGTGATCCTCGATGGCGCCACGATTGGAAATGGTGCGGTGATCGCCGCCGGAGCGGTCGTCACGGGCGACATTCCCGCCATGTCGGTTGCCGGCGGCGTGCCGGCCCGGGTGCTGCGGAGCCGAGGCTCGGCGCCCAGGAAATCCGGCACGGGAGACATCGAAGATCAGTTGGTCAGGCTCGGCCAAAAAGCGAAAGACCAATGGCCCGATATCCTTGCACGCTGGAAAACGCAGGGAACCTATGAATCGCTGGAAGCGGACGGCGTCCGCAGACCGGCGATCCGGCATTTATGCGATGCAATCGAGATCGCCGCCGGCTTCGGTCACCTGCCACCCGACCTCGATCCATCCGAGACCGTCCAGCTTCTGCAAGGCCTGCAGGAACGGGAGACCGGGCTTTTCCCGGAAGAGCATTCGCGCATGCATGGCAAGGCGCTCAGGGATGATCCAAAGGCGCTCTATAACGTCCTTGCGGTTGGCTATGCGCTTGAACTGCTTGGCTCCAGCCCGCGACAACCGGTCCACGCGGTCGAGCTTGGCGCTGACGAACTCGATGAATGGCTGCGCGCCCTGCCCTGGTCGACCCGGGCGTGGCATGCCGGCAGCGTGGTCGATGCGATCGGAACCGCCATGTACTTCAATGCGAAGTATTTCGGCATCCGGCATTCACGGCAGGAACTTTTCGAGTGGCTGAGCCGCAATGCCAACAGCGTCTCCGGCCTATGGGGCGAGCCGACTGCGCCGGAAGGATGGCTCCAACCGGTGAACGGTTTTTATCGGCTGACACGCGGCACCTACGCCCAGTTTGGCGCAGCGCTTCCGCACCCGCACGCCTTGCTCGAAACGGTTCACCTCAATTATCGCAACCATAAGGGCTTCGTCGGCGCGAAATACAATGCCTGCAACCTGCTCGATACGATTCACCCCCTGCTGCTGATTGCCCGGCAGACCGACTACAGGCGGGCCGATGGCGAAGCGATCGCCCGCAATCTCATATCGAAGGCTCTGGGTCGATGGCGGGATGGTGAGGGATTCCCGTTTGCCGATGGCGGCGAAACGGGCTTGCAGGGGACGGAAATGTGGCTTTCCGTCATTCACCTGGCCGCCGATTTCCTCGGCCTGGCGGATCGCTTCGCCTTCGTCCCGAAAGGCGTCCACCGAACGGCAACTGTGGGACTGGGTTTGTGACGATAGTTTTCGATCAACCGTGCAGTGATGCTGTCAGCCAGGCGGCGGCAAGGTCGCGCGCATTGCTGCGCTTGGCTTTGACCGGCACGATGACGTTGTAACGATCCTCGGCGGCAAGTTCGCCGCCATCGGCTTGCACCAAGGTTCCATCCTCCAGAAAGGTGCCGACCAGCATCCGCCATCCCAATGCCATCCCCTGGCCCGCGCGCGCGGCTGCGATGGTCTCGGTATAGTGATTGAACCGCAGCGACGGCTTTATCTCGAGATTGGCACCGGTCAGCGAAAACCACTGCGCCCAGCTATACCAGGAACGATCGAGAACATCGGTTTCGATGAATTCGTCACCGGAGCCCAGCGGACCATCTGCCCGGCGCCTGAGGTAATCGGGAGAGCAGACGGGGCAAATGACGTCGCCGCGCGAGGCGATGACGGTTCCATCGCTGAAGGGAGGCACACCGTATCGAATTGCCACGTCGACTTCTCCATCGTCGAGGGCAATCGGGCTGTCCTGGGAAATCACCCGCACCAGAATGCCAGGGTTTGCCCGGCGGAATTCGGCCAGCCGCGGCAGTAGCCAGAAAGAAGAGAAGGCGACGGTCGCGCCTATCGTCACGACGTCCTGGCTGCGCGACTGGATCGCTTCCACGCTCTCGGCGATATCGGCAAGGCTCTTGGCCAGCGTGGCGCCAAGGTTGATGCATGCCGTTGTCGGCTCGACCGCTCGATGCTTGCGCACGAATAGGGGCTGGCCGAGTTCCTCCTCCAGCAAGGCAATCTGCCGGCTGACCGCTGCCTGGGTGACACCGAGTTCGGTCGCAGCCGTGGTGAAGCTTTTCCGTCTCAACACCGCCTCCAGGGTCACCAGCGCCGTCAGCGACGGGAGCCGTCTTCGGAAATGCATCGCAAACCTCTCATCGCATGATAAAAACTTATGCGAACGTGATTTTTTATGCCGTTGAAATGCCGGTAGTGCAAGGGCAATCTAGGGAAACTCTCGCATAAGAGGTTCTCATGCTAAACAGACTTCCTTCTTCCATTTCAGCCCTTCTCGACGCTCGTGCCAACGGTCACTCGCTGCCGGCCGGGCTGTATGTCAGAGAAGATGTGTTCGAAGCAGACATCGACGTCTTCTTCCACAATCACTGGATCTGTGTCGGCCTCGACTGTGACGTTCCCGAACCCGGCGACGCCACGGTGATCGACATCGGCAAGACGAGCCTGATCCTCCTGCGCGACGACGACGGAGAAATTCGCGTCCTGCACAATGTCTGCCGCCATCGCGGCTCCCGCCTTCTCGATCCGGGCAAGACGATCGTCTCAAAACTCGTCTGTCCCTATCACACCTGGACATATGAACTGACGGGCGAGCTCAGCTACGCCCCGCACATGGGCAAGGACTTCGACAAGGAGTGTCGGAGCCTCAAGCCCGTCACCTTCAAGTCGATCGGCGGGCTGATCTACGTCTGCCTCTCCGACAATCCGCCCGAGGACATCGCTCTCCTCGAACAGGCCATGGTCGAGCGCCTCGCTCCCTACGACATCCGCAATGCCAAGATCGCTCACCAGACGGACGTCATCGAGGACGGCAACTGGAAGCTCACGATGGAGAACAATCGCGAGTGCTACCATTGCTCCGCGAACCATCCGGAGCTTTGCGTCTCCTTCGTCGATCTCGACTTCGGCTTCGACCCCGAGACGCTGAGCCCGGAGGATCGCGAACAGGCCGAGGAGCATTTCAGGCTGTATGAAGAGCGGACGAAGGCGTGGGAGGCTGACGGCTTTCCCTCGGCTGCCGTCGAGCAACTCGCCGACTGCGCCACAAATTTCCGCACCCAGCGGCTGATCATCGCAGGCGCTGGTGAATCCCAGACCCACGATGCCACCGCCGCATCCTCCAAGCTGCTCGGGCACATGACCCGCAAGGATCTCGGCGACATGCATCTTTGGGGCCACAACAGCTGGAACCACTTCATGGGCGACCATGCGGTGGTGGCAACCGTCATCCCGCTGTCGGCGGGCAAGACGCTGGTCAGAACCAAGTGGCTGGTCCACAAGGACGCCGTCGAAGGCGTGGATTACGATCTCGACAAGCTGACGGATGTCTGGGTGGCAACGACCGACCAGGACGCCGATCTGGTGGCGCGCTCCCATGCAGGCGCTCTCGACCCGGCCTATCAGCCAGGCCCCTACTCCCGCTTCTCCGAGACGAACCTCGACAAGTTCGCCACCTGGTACATCGACCGGATGCGCGCCCATGGATACTAGGAGCCCGCAGGCGCCCGCAGCCAGGGCCGCTCTTGACGACGCCTGGAACCCGGAAGAAGACGACACGCTCGTTTGCCTCGACGTTCAGCAGGAGACCCACGACGTCAAGACATTCACCTTCGCATCGCGCGAGGGCAAGCGGTTCGCCTTCAAGGCGGGACAGTATTTTCTGTTCGATCTCGAGCACAATGGAGAGGCGGAAAACAGGTGCTACAGCATCTCGTCTTCGCCGCATCGGACGAATGCCTTCTCCGTGACGGTGAAGCGCGTTCCCGGCGGCAAGATCTCCAACTGGCTTCATGACACGCTGGCTCCCGGGGCAGCCGTCAAGGCGAGCGGTCCGCTCGGTCACTTCGTCAGGCCCCAGACGGCGGGACGTAAGCTTCTGCTTTTGTCCGGCGGCTCCGGCATTACGCCCGTCATGTCCATTCTGCGTGAGATCGCCGACAGTTGCGAACCGGCCGACGTCGTCTTCATGCATGCCGGCCGGACGCCCCAGGATCTGATCTTTCGCGACGAACTCGCCTGCATCGCCCGCAGGCTGAAAGGTCTTCGCCTCCACTTTCTCCCGGAGACCGTTGCCGGCGAGCCGTCCTGGCCCGGCCTGACCGGTCGCATTTCGAAAGAATATATCGGGCTTGCCGTTCCCGATATCACTGAGCGAACCGTGATGTGCTGCGGTCCCGCCCCGTTCATGGCGGCTGCGCGCGGCATTGCCGCCGAACTCGGCGTCGCCGGCTCGAACTACCTGGAGGAAAGTTTCGACGCCGCTGTCATCGACGAACCCGAAATTCCCGCGGTTCAGGAGGCGGCTGCCAAGGTTTTCCAGGTCACCTTCTCGAAACAGGCCCGAAGCATCGCGGTGACAGGCGAGCAGAGTGTGCTCTCATGCGCGAAGAAGGCGGGCGTCAGGATACCGTCATCCTGTGCGAACGGCGTCTGCGGCACCTGCAAGTCGAAGCTCGCCTCCGGGACGGTCGACATGAACCACAATGGCGGAATTCGCCAAAGGGAAATCGACGCCGGCTTCTTCCTGCCCTGCTGCTCGAAGCCGCTCAGCGATCTCGTCATTGAGCGCTGAGCGCCCGGTAACGTCGCGCCATTCACCGACGACAAGGACTGACTTCGATGCTGCGAGACCAAAGCGATTCCGCTGAGCCGACCGGCTCGACGGTCTTCAAGGATGAGCGGAAGCAGGCATATCTCAATCCTGAGGGAGCTGATCGGCCTCTTATCAGTCCTGTGCCGGCCACGACGCTCGATCGGGCTCGCCGCTATCGTCTGGAGCGCCTGCGCACGACGATGCGCGAATGGGACTGCGGCGCCCTGCTGCTCTACGACCCCGTCAACATCCGATATGCCTTCGATTCATCGAATATGAGCATTTGGACGATGCACAACGCCTCGCGCTACGCTCTGGTCCTCGCCGATGGTCCGGCGATACTGTTCGAATTCGAAGGCGCCGAGCACGTCAATGACGGGCTTGCCGGCATCGACGAGATCCGGCCGGCGAAGTCATGGATATTCTTCACGGCGGGCAACCTGATGGAACCCCGCTTGAAAGCCTGGGCGGACGAGGTCGCGGACCTCGTGAGCAGCCATGGCAGCAACAGGCGCGTTGCGGTGGACAGGCTCGAACCCGCCGGCGCCTTCGAACTGCGCGAACGCGGCTTCACGCTTGTCGACGGCCAGGAACTGGCGGAGCGGGCGCGATCGATCAAGAGCGCCGACGAAATCGAGCTAATGCGATGGACGATCCGTGTCTGCGAAGCCGGCATGGCGCGGATGTACGAGATGTCAGAGCCCGGCCGCACCGAAAGAGAAATCTGGGCCGAGCTTCACTTCGAAAACGCCCGCAGCGGCGGCGAGTGGCTGGAGACCAAGCTCTTGACTGCTGGCCCGAGAACGAACCCCTGGTATCAGGAGTGTTCGGACTACGTCATCAAGCGCGGGGAAATGATATCCTTCGACACCGATATGATCGGACCCTACGGCTATTGCGCCGACCTCTCGCGGTCGTGGACCGCAGGGCATGTCGCCATGACCACCAAGCAGAAGGAACTTTACGCGGCGGCCAGGGATCAGATCGAGCACAATCTCGCAATCCTGAAGCCCGGCATGACGTTCGCAGAATTCAACACGCAGTCGTGGCGGATTCCGGAGAAATACCAGCCTTATCGATACACGCTTGCTCTGCACGGAACCGGAATGGCGGACGAGTGGCCGGGGATCCTTCTGCATCCGGATTTCGACCCGGATTTCAGCGGCGCCTTCGAGGAGGGCATGGTGCTCAACGTCGAAAGCCTGATCGCCGAAGCCGGATCCGAGAGCATCAAGCTGGAAACCCAGGCTCTGATCACGGCCAGGGGCGCCGAGCGGCTGGACACGTTTCCGTGGGAAGAGATCTGAGTAAACTCAGTGCGCTCTCAAAGCGGCTGCGCGATGCTGCGACGGCGTCTGCCCGAATGTGCGCTTGAAGGTTCTCGTGAACTGCGAGGCGTTTTCAAAGCCGACATCGAGCGCGATCTCGATCAGCGGCGCCTTCGACTGGGCAAGGATCGATTTCGCCCGCTCCATGCGAACACGATTATAGGCCTTGGCGGGAGACATTCCGGTCTTGTCGATGAAGATCCTCTCCAGTTGCCGCCTTGACAGGCCAACCATGGCGGCAAGCTTCTGAATCGACATGCTGCCGTCGACGAACTGTTCCATCGCAATCATCGCCGCCTTGACGCGGGCGTCTTCATACTCGTCGTAGAGCGGTCGCCGCGGCTGTATATCCGCCGACGTCCGGGCCTTTTCGATCTGAAGCACTTCAAGCGCGTTTCGCTCGGCGTCGCGGCTGATGCGTTTCCTGACCAGCAATGCCGCCATGTCGGCGGAACTGCTGCCGCCTGCGCAAGAGCCGCGCTGGCGATCGAGATTGAAGAGCCGGTCGGAACGAACGCTGAGCTCGGGAAAGCGCTCGCGAAATTCCTTGTAATGCAGCCAGCTCACGCAGGTTTCGTGCCGCTTCATCAGGCCGGCCTCAGCAAGGATGAATGAACCCGTGCACACGCCGATCAACGGCACCTTCTTGGCATCCGCCTGCTTGAGAAAGGCGATGGTCTGCTGGTCGACGGGGTTCTCCACCGTCAGAAGGCCGCCGACGACCACGATGTAGTCGAACTTCGCAGGATCGACGAAATCGGAGGTCGGCGCAACCTGGACGCCGCAGCTCGCGGTGATCAGGTGCCTCGTGCTGCCGATCACCTGCCAGTCGGCAAGAAGCCTTCCGGAGCGATCCTGCTCGTCGCTCGCCAGCCGCAGCGTATCCACGAAGAGTGCGAAGGCCGACAGCGTGAACGAGCGCGCCAGAACGAACCCGACTTTGAGCCGGCCAGCCGATCTTGCGGCGTCGTCTGCTTGGCGTTGCTGATCGGGTCGCATCGTCATCTCCCTGCCGAAAACGCGCTCATCGGATCTGAAAGCCATGCGCCAGCGGATCACGATCGTCAACGAAAATGGTGTTATGTCCGATGACGCGCGCCCAGCCTCCGATGCTGGGAAGAATGCCGCTATAGGGTCCAATGCTCGCCTCGGCTTCGACCCGGCCCTCGAAGATGGTTCCGATCAGGCTTTCATGCCGGTATCTCGACCCGATGGTAAGCCGTCCCTTCCCATAGAGCTGGGCCATGCGGGCGGAGGTGCCGGTGCCGCCCGGCGAGCGATCGATGGCCTTCTCGCCATAGAAGACGGCGCAGCGTCCATCCGAGACGTCATTCACCGGGCGGTCGCACCAGATGGCGTGATGCACACCGCGAATCCTCGGGTCGTCGGGATGGACAGGATCGCAGATACCGGCAAGGGCCGACCTCAGTCTCTGGCTGCAGCCGACAATGTCGGATGCGGTCATGCCGTCGAGGCCGCTCCAGTTATCCTGTGGTTCGACGACCGCATAATAGTTGCCGCCATAGGATATATCGACGCGCAGACGGCCCATTCCCGGCACATCCACCTCGACATCAGCCTCATGGAGATAGCTCGCCACATTGTGGAGACGAACGGAATCGACATATCCGTCCTTCTCCTCGTAGGTCACGTCAACCCTCCCCGCAGGCGTCTCGATGGCGACCCGTCCGGGTTCGCGCGACTTGACCAGCCCCTCCTCGATCGCGGCGGTCACGGTGCCGATGGTGCCGGCGCCGCACATCGGCAGGCAGCCGCTCACTTCGATGAACAGCACGGCGAAATCGCAGTCCTGCCGATAGGCAGGATAGATGATCGCCCCTGACATGATGTCGTGCCCCCTCGGCTCGAACATCAGCGCCTTGCGCACCCAGTCATGGTCGCGGACGAAAATCTCCCGGCGCTCGCTGATCGGTGCATGGGCAAGCAGTGGACCGCCTCCGGCGACCAAGCGGACGGGATTGCCGCAAGTATGCGCATCGATGCAGAAGAAGCTGTTTCTCATCTCTCTATGTCCTTGCTCATTTCGCCTTCGGCAGCCTGTCGCGGTCGAGCAGGCCGCGGGACAGCCGGTCGAGCAGAAGGGCGACAGCGACGATCGCCAGGCCTGCCCTGAGACCAAGCCCCATCTCCATGCGCGTCAAGCCGCGCGTCACCTCAGCACCGAGACCGCCGGCACCGACGAGCCCGGCCAGCACGACCATGGCCAGCGACAGAAGGATGCACTGGTTGAGCCCGACCAGGAGCGTCTGCTTGGCCAAGGGGATCTCGATCTTCCAAAGCACCGAGCGAGGCGGCGCGCCGATGGCGCTGCCGAGTTCGATGAATTCCTTCGGCACCTGGTTGAATGCCAGCGTGGTCAGTCGGAGCATCGGCGGAATGCCATAGACGATGGTGGCGATGATTGCCGGCACGCGTCCAAGGCTGAAGATCATCACCGCAGGAATGAGATAGACCCACGGCGGCACGGTCTGCATCACATCGAGAACCGGGCGAACCATCGCCTCCAATGTCTTGTAGCGCGAGCACAGGACGCCGATCGGGAAGGCGATGAGCACGGAGATCAGGACCGCGACGGTGACCAGAGACAGGGTCTGCATCGATGCCGTCCACAGCCCCATGAGGAGACAGAAGCCCAGGCAAAGACCGGCCAGGATCGCGGCGCGCAGACCGACGGCGACGAATGCCAGAACGACGACGATCGCGATGAGCCCATAGGGCGGCACGAAGAGCAGTGCCGCTTCGAATCCGGAAAGCACCGCTTCGACCAGATAGCTGATCGCCGCAAACAGCGGATGAAAGTTGGTGTTGAGCCAATCGACGGTTGGCGCCAGGAAAGCGCCGGGCGAAAACTGCAGGATGGACGGATTCATGACTTCCTCCCCGTTCCCAGACGAGCAGCACTCTGGGTTATGCGATCAAGCACCATGGTCAGAACCACGATGGCGATCGCTCCATTGATCGAGGTCGCGATGTCGAGCGTTCTGATCGCGCCGTAGATCGTCTCGCCAAGCCCGCCGGAACCGACGATGCCTGCGATGACGACCATGCCGAAGGCCATCATCAGGCTCTGGTTGATGCCCGCCATGATGCTCGGCAGCGCGAAGGGAAGGCGGATCTTGAAGAACATCTTCGCCGGCGTCATCCCAAGCGCCTCTCCGAGTTCGATGAACTCCTTGGGCGTCATCCGGATACCGAGAGACGTCAGGCGGATTGCCGGCGGCACGGCGACGATCACGGTCGCGATCAATGCCGTCGCCGGTCCATAGCCGAGCAGAGCGATCGCCGGCAGCAGGTAGATGTATGGCGGAAGCGTCTGGATCAGGTCCAGGCCGGGCTCCATGAAACGATCGAGGGCGGGAAAGAAGCCGGCCATAATGCCGATCGGGATGCCGATCACCAGGGCGAGCGTGGTTGCGGTCAAGACCAGCGCCAGCGTGCTCATCGTCTCCGGCCAGAGTCCCATGGAAAAACAAAGCGCCAGCGCGACGCCGCTCAGCAGGGCGAACCAGACATTGACCAGCCGCCAGCCGACGAGCGCCACGATCAGCGCGATCAGATAGAATGGCGGAAGTTCCAGGAGCCAGAGGATCCCGGCATAGAGCCCTTCGAGAACCTGCCTGATGGAATCGAAAAGGAACTCGCCATTGTCGCTCACCCATTCGAGCGCGGAATCGGTCCATTCGTCAAAAAGATCGATGAAGCCTGAACTATCCATGTCAATCAGCTCCAGTTGGTGGACGCCGCCGGCAGATCGTGGGCGGATGGTCCCTTGACGCCCATCAGCAGGCTGCGCGGCGTGACCACGCCGACAATCTGACCATTGTCCACGACGGCGATGGCGTCGCGCTCCGACTGCATCGTCAATGTGATGAGTTCGTCGATGTCGGCGTCCGGCGTCGTGCGCGCCAGCGACGCGATGTCGGAATTCGGCGCGCTTTGCTGGAATTCGGCGACACTGCGCATGACGGAATGCGCCTTGATCAGATGGAGACGGGATATGCCGGCGACGAATTCGGCGACATAGGCATCCGCCGGGTTGAGGATGATCTCCTCGGCCGTGCCGGTCTGGATGATGACGCCGTCCTTCATGATCGCAATGCGGTCGCCGATCCGGATCGCCTCGTCGAGATCATGGGTGATGAAGACCGCGGACTTGCCCAAGGCTTTCGTCAGCTGCCGGAATTCGTCCTGAAGCTGGCGCCGGATGAGCGGATCGAGCGCGCTGAAGGGCTCGTCCATCAGAATGATCTCGGGGTCGGAAGCGAGCGCGCGAGCGAGACCGACGCGTTGCTGCATGCCGCCCGAGAGCTCGCCCGGATACCGGTTCACCCAGTCGGCGAGGCCGACCTTCTCGAGCGCGGCAACGGCGGTCTTGTTCCGCTCCGGCTTGGTTATTCCCTGCACCTCGAGGCCGAAGGCCGCATTTTCCAGGACTGTGCGGTGCGGCAACAGAGCGACGCTCTGAAACACCATGCCGATGTTCCTGGCGCGCATCTGCCGGAGATCGACCGGAGACAGGGCGGCGAGGTCGCGCCCCTTGACGAGGACCTTGCCGGCGCTCGGCGTGATCAATTTGTTGAGCAGGCGGATGAGCGTGGATTTTCCGCTTCCCGACAAGCCCATGATGCAGAAGATTTCGCCGCGCCGCACCTGGAGGCTCGCCTCGGACACGCCGACGACGCAGTTGTATTCCTTCAAGACCTCTTTTTTGCCGAGGCCGCGCTCCTTGATCGACTTCATTGCCGCAGCGGACTTGTCACCGAAGACTTTCCAGAGGGACTGGCAGTCGATCAGGACATCATTGATATCGGCAGTTACGGTTTTCATAGCGATCCCCTTGAGCCAATCGGCGCTGGCTTCTCTCGTTGAATCTCCCAGCGTCCTTTGCGCGTCTAAAAGGGACGCGCGGCGCTGTAGGATGGCCGCCCGACGGATCGGACGGCCACGACGCGGTTAGTTCTTCTTGATGTTTTCCCAGCGCTTGATCAGGTCGGCATGGGCGCCGATCCAATCCTGCACGGCCTGGTCCATGGTCTTGCCTTCATTGACCGCGCCGTTGATGGCGGTGATGTCGGCGAGCGGCACATAGACGCTGGCCATCACTTCCCGCGCATGCGGGTTCTCTGCGGAGAAGCCCTTATGGCCGATCCAGTAGTAGCTCTGCGGCGGCGGGAAGATGCCCTTCGGATCCTTGAGGTACTTGACCTCGTACTTCTGGACCATCCATGACGGCTCCCAGATCGTCACCGCGATCCACTCCTTGCGATCATAGGCGGACTTCAGCGCCGCCGTCATCGCGGCGGTGCTGCCCTCGACGAGCTGGAGCTTGAGGCCGTAGTCCTTGACCGCATTCGAGGTATCGCGCATCAGGCCGGCGCCCGGTTCGATACCGATGATCTTGCCGCCGAACTTGTCGGCGTTTTCATTGAGCTGTTCCAGCGAGTCGATCGGGACATATTTGGGAACCGCAACACCCTGATAGAGGCCGTGCGAAACCGGCGAGATCTTTTCGAGGCGGTTCTTGTTCTTGTCCCAGTAGTCCTGCGCGACATAGTCCGTCTGCGAGGTGAGAACCTGGATGTCACCCTTGGCGAGAGCGGCATAGGCGATGCCCCACTCGGAGAACTCGGTCACCTTGACGGTGTAGCCCGCGTCTTCGAGAACCTTCTTGGTGATACCGGTGATGGGCGTCAGATCTTCCCACGACATCGTGCCCATGGTGATCGTCTTTTCTTCCGCGCGAGCAGGAAGGATGCTGACCCCGATCATTGCAGCGGCGCAAAGCGCCTTCCACAAATTTTTCATTGTTCTTACTCCTGTTTTACGTTCCCATTCTCATTGAAGTCTGCGAGCGGGCAGCTTCACATTGCGCGGGCCGAAGGATCATCCCTCGCGGCCAGCACGCAATTCCTGCAGGCGGATGACCGAGTTGACGCCGAGCCACGCGATGGGCTCGGGCGGCAATCTCACCGGTTCCGGCTGGTTCTTGTATTTGTCGAGTTCGGGGCTTGCGGCGCCTGTCGCCAGATCGGCCGCCATCATTCCCGCAAGCGTGCTCTTGACGGTGCCGAGACCATTCTCGCAGCAGGCGGAAAAAAGCCCTTCCTCGACCTCGCCGAATGCCGGCACATGGTTTCGGCTCAGGCAGAGCGCACCCGCCCAGCTAAACTCCATCGGCAGGCTTTCCATTCCGGGGAAGCGAGCGTCGAACGAGCGGCGCTGCTCGGCCGCCACGCCGGCGACCCGCTTCTCTGACACCTGGAGGCTCGGGTCGTAGGTGAACCGCGTCCTGATGACGATCCTCGAACGGCCATCTGTGGTGATCTTGCGCACCGTCGCGCCCATCGGGTCGGCCGGCAGCAGCGCCCAACGGTCTGCGCCGGTGACATCGCCGCCGAATTCGTTCTGGGAAAAGGCCGATGTCATCGACGCGTAGGTGAATATGTGCATCAGCCGCCCGCGGAAATGACCGAAGCTTTGAATATGGCCGTTCACGCCCAGAATGACCTTTGGCGCGGAGACCGATCCGCGAGCCGTCTTCGCCTTCCAGGACTTTCCCTCGCGGGAAAGCTCCAGCACCGGCGAGTGCTCGTGAATGGCGATTTTTGCGCTAAGTCCGCGCGCCAGGCCGCGGATATAGTCGGCGGGCTGGATCATCACCGCGCCCGGCGTATAGAGCCCACCGCGATAATAGCGCGAGCCCGTCATCTCCCGCATCTGATCGGCATCGAGAACGCGATGCTGCTCACCGATCTTTTCGAGCGACTTCCTGTAGTTGTCGTTGAGCCCGAGCCCCCGATCGGAGGCCGCGGCATTCACCTTGCCCGCCGGATCGAAGGTTTCCTTGGACAGGCCGTATTCGGCCGCGACATCGGCTGCGAAGGAAATCGCCAGACGGTTCTGTCGAATCTCGTCCTTGGTCGCCTCTTCGTCGGCCACCGAATACTCGCCGGAAGAGAGATTGTGCGGCACGTCGATCATGAAGCCGGAATTTCTCCCGGCCGGACCCTTGGCGACTTCACGCGCCTCCAGGACGACGATCTTGTCCTGAGGGCGCAACTGCGAGAGGCGGCGGGCCGCCGACAGGCCGGCAAATCCGGCGCCGACAATCAGCCAGTCCGCGGTAATGTCGTGTTCAAGCGCCATTGCGGGAAAGGCGCGTTCGCTGATCGCCTCCCATCCCGAAACGCCGGTATCGATCGGCAGGTGCTTGATCACATGGCGGCTCATCGGATCGTCTCGTCGACCGACCGTTCGGATACGTCGATCCAGATGGTCTTGAGTTCGCAGTAATTGTCGTGAGCGAAGACCGACTTGTCGCGGCCGCCGAAGCCGGACTCCTTGTAGCCGCCGAACGGCGTGCTGGCGTCGCCTTCTCCGAAGCAGTTGACGGTGACGACGCCGGCGCGGATCTCCCGCGAGAGCCTGATGGCGTTCCGCAGGCTACCGGTATAGACGGACGCCGTCAGGCCGTAGTTCGTGTCGTTGGCAAGGGCGATCGCCTCGGCCAGCGAATTGAACGTCGTCACCGAAAGCACCGGGCCGAAAATTTCTTCCTGGAAGAGGCGGCTGGCCGGCGTCACGCCCTCGACCACCGTCGGTTCGATGAAGATGCCGTTATAGGTTTCACCGCCATGGGCGATCGAGAGCTTCTCCGTCTTGGCGTCGTCGAGGAAAGACTTCACCTTTTCGAAATGCGCCTTGCTGACGAGCGCGCCGATGCGGTTTGCCGGGTCGAGCGGATCGCCGGTCTTCCATTCGCGCATGTAGGCGCCGATGCGTTTCAGCAGTTCGTCCTTGATCTTGGCATGAACGATCAGACGCGAGGTGGCCGAGCAGTTCTCGCCCATGTTCCAGAAGGCGCCATTGACGACCTGCTCGGCAACGAGGTCCAGGTCTTCGGCATCGTCGAGAACCACCGCGGGGTTCTTGCCGCCGCATTCGAGCACCACCTTCTTGAGGTTCGAGTCGGCGGCGTAGCGCAGGAAGCGGCGGCCGGTGGGCGTCGATCCGGTGAAGGCCACCATATCGACATCCATATGCAGGCCGATCGGCTCGCCGACCTCCTTGCCGCCGCCGGTCACGACGTTGAAGACGCCCGCCGGGATACCTGCTTCATGAGCAAGCTCGGCGACGCGCAGCGTGGTGAGCGTCGTTTCCTGCGCCGGCTTGACGATCACCGAGCAGCCGGCGGCAAGCGCCGGGCCGATCTTCCAGGCCAGCATCAGCAGCGGGAAATTCCACGGCAGCACGCATCCGACAACACCGATAGGCTCGCGCACGATCATCGTCAGCGCGTTGGCGCCGACCGGAGCCGTGTTGTCATAGAGCTTGTCGATCAGCTCGGCGTGCCAGCGCAGCGTATGAATGGTATCGGCAACATCGACCGTCTGGCATTCGCCGACCGGCTTGCCGCTGTCGAGGCTCTCCATGACGGCGAGTTCGTGACGATGGTCCTCCAAAAGTTTGGCAAGCTTGAGGAGCACTGCTTTGCGTTCGGCCGGCGAACGCAGCCGCCAGCGGCCGTCGTCGAAAGCTTGCTTTGCCTTGGCGACAGCGGCGTCGACGTCGGTGGCGTCGCAGGCTGCGATTTCGGCGAGAGCCTCACCTGTCGCAGGGTTCGTGGAGGTGAAAGTCTTGCCGGAGTTCGCCGGACGGAATGCCCCGTCGACGAAGGCATTCGTCGGAAGTTGAAGACCGGCGGCGATCGCCTTGTATTCGGCTGCGGTCAAGGGTTCATGCATGGTTTGCTCCCGACGTGATCTGGCTGACCGTGCGCTTCAACGTGGCGACGACGGTCTGAAGTGTTCGTTTTTCCTCGGAGTTGAGCGGGCGCAGCGGCGCGCGGACCGAGCCGACGTTCAGCCCGATCAATTCGCATCCGTGCTTGATCGATTGGACGAATTTGCCGCATTCGAGGAAATCCATCAGCGGCAGCATCGCGGTCATGATCGCCCGGCCTTTGTCGAAGTTCTTTTCGACGACGCAGGCCTCATAGAGGGCCACATGTTCGCGCGGCAGGAAGTTGGAGCCGGCGCAGACCCAGCTCTTCGCGCCCCAGGCGAAGAATTCGAGCGCCTGATCGTCCCAGCCGCAGGACAGTGCAATATGCGGAAACTTACGGGCGAGCAGGTGAAGGTTGCCCATGTCGCCGGAGCTTTCCTTGATGGCGACCACGTTCTTCGACTTGCCGACGCGGGAGAAATATTCTTCGCCCATCACGACACCCATGCGGGCGGGATAGTTGTAGAGCATGATCGGCAGGTTGGCCGCGCGGTCGACGGTCAGAGCGTGGACCGCATTCTCGCGTTCGGTCGGCAGCGCGTAGGGCGGTGACGACACCAGGATTGCATCCGCGCCGATGTCCTTCGCCGCCTTTGCGTATTCGACCGAATCTTCGGTGCGCGTGGCGCCGGTCCCGATAATAAGCGGCAGCCGCGTGCCGATGACGTCCCTCGCATAGGCTGCGAGGTCGAAGCGCTCCTGGCTGCTCTGCGCGTAATACTCGCCCGTCGAGCCGCCGACGATGATGCCGTGGACGCCGGCCTCGATCAGCGACTCGAGCACGGCGGCAAATCCGGCTTTGTCGATCTGGCCATTTTGATCGAGCGGCGTCACCGCCGGCGTATAGATCCCCTCAAACTTCACGATGACTTCTCCAATATTTGCGTGGCGGAGCCGCCGAGGAAGGCGTCCGCCTTGAGGCCTTGCGGGGCGATGAACATCTCCATGTTCTCGCGGGACAATTCCCAGTGTTCGAAGACGAGGTCGACGACGGCATTCTCATCGTGGGCGCCGAGCGCATCGATGAAGCTGTCATGATGGTCGACGGCCACCTGAAGCCGCCGCTTCATGTCCTCGTTTCTCGGCCGGAAGAAGGTGTGGCCGATGCGCGCGTGGTCGATCAGCAGCCGGCCGAGGCTCGGCTGCAGATAGACGTTGCCCGACATCTCGCCGAAAATTTCGTGAAAACGATTGTTCTCGAGGACCATCGCCAGCGGATCCATGTTCTCGCTGGCGGCGCGGAACCGCTCCTGGGTCTGCTTCAGGTCCGAAAGCTGGGCGGGTTTGAAATTCTGCACGGCGAGACGGCCGATCGCCGCGTAGATCATCGGCGCGACGAGGAAGAAATTCCGCAGGGTGGAATGGTTCATCGGGATGACCCGCGCACCCCTGTTCTCGCGAATGTCGATATAGCCCTCGCCGGCAAGGCGCCGAAATATGTCGCGAACCGGCGTCCGCGAGAGCCCGTATCTTTCACTCAAACTGGCTTCGTCCAGATCGGCGTCCGGGTCCAGTTCCATCGTCAGGATCTGCCGTTTCAGGTCTTCGTAGAGATTGCTCTTGGGTGTCTTCGCCATCGTCGCTCTCCGGCCAGTCGTTGCTCTACGCCGTGAAAATGGCACGCTTGTCGGAGGGAGTCAATAATTGTGTACTTTGCGTACACAATTAGTATTTATAGAATACACAATGATGCCGAGCGCTATGGTCGCGATGCCTGTCAGGCGCCGCTTAACGTGCTGACAATGATCGACATTCCGCGGCGGCGACCGTCGCGGCGTTCTTGCCAGCGGATCATCGTGGCAGGTCGGTGAGAATGTCTCTGGAGTTGACGTCGATACGACGTCGGTCATCAGGCCTCGAAGCCTGGACGCCGGCGACCCGGCGAGCGGCCATTGCGGAATATCTCGTTTCCGGTGGCGGCGGTTTTGTCGGGGAGCGCCGGCCCGGCGCTCCCCGGGGTCGATTAAGAAGCCAGAACGCCGCTCTTCTTGGCGGTCCACGTGGCCATGTAGTCCATAAGGCCAGGGTTTAGGCAATCGTAGGGCTCGAGGCCGGACGCCCTCAACTGCGCCCTGACGGCGTCCATCTTCGCGGGGTCGAAGCCGCTCTCGATGATCGACGACACGAAGGCCGCAAAGCCCGGCTTCGCCCAGCCGCTTTCCTGGAAGCGTTCCGGATGGACGAAGGACAATCCCTGGAACGGATGTTCGCGCACAACCGGCCCATACATATGCACGCCGCATTCCTTGCAGGCGTGGCGCTGGATCAAGGCGGCGGAATCGACGACGGCGAGCTTATCGCCGTTCTCCAGCACTTCGACGCTTTCGGTCGGAGCGACCGCCACGACCGAGAAGACGGCGCCCTCGGGCTTCCAGCACTTGGTGCAGCCACAGGCGTGATTATGGGCGATATCGCCCTTGATCTTCACCTTGACCGGATTGCTTGCGCATTTGCAGACGAGCGTCCCGCCTGCGAAAGCAGCGTCAGTCGCCCGAAAGCCTGAATCCACTGCCGGATGTATGGCTATGCTGGTCATGGGTTTCTCCTCCCCTTCTGGGCCGTTTGCGATATGCCCGGCCAAGCTCTGCAATCAGTCTCCCAATCTCCGCGCGTGCCAGCGCAGATGGTCTTCCATGAATGTCGAAATGAAGAAGTAGGAGTGGCCGTACCCGTCCTGCATGCGAAGCCGCAGGCTGATGCCGGCCGTCTCGCAGGCCTGCCTGAGCTCTTCGGGGCGCAATCCGTCCTGCAGGAAGCTATCCGCCGTGCCTTGGTCGACGAGGAATTCCGGGAACCGGTGCCCGTCTTCGATCAGCGAGCAGGCATCATAGGCCCGCCAGTTCCTTTCATCCGATCCGAGGTATTTCTGGAATGCCGGCTTTGACCAGCCGGAGACCGAGGGATGGCTGATCGGCGCGAAGGCCGAGCAGCTGCCGAAGCGTTCGGGGTGCTTGAGCGCGATCGTGATCGCGCCATGTCCCCCCATCGAGTGGCCGAAGATTCCCTGCCGCGTCATGTCGACCGGAAACTCGGCCGCGATAAGCTTCGGCAATTCATCGACGATGTAGCTGTACATCCGATAATTCTGTGCGAACGGCGGCTCGGTGGCGTCGACGTAGAAGCCGGCACCCTTGCCGAACTGCCAATTATCCGGCTCGTCCGGGACGGTATCGCCCCGCGGACTGGTGTCGGGGCAGACGATGATAATACCGAGTTCTGCGGCAAGACGCCGATACTCTCCCTTTTCCATGACGTTCGCATGGGTGCAGGTCAGACCGGATAGGTACCATAGAACCGGCAACTTCCGTACTTTGGCCTGCGGCGGTAGGAATACCGCAAAGGTCATGTCGCAGTCGCAGACATCCGAGCGATTGATGTAAACGCCCTGGGTGCCGCCATGAGAATTTTCGGTTGAGATGGTTTTCATGGCTCAGTACACGACCACGCCGCGGATGGACTTGCCCGCATGCATCAGCTCGAAGCCCTTGTTGATGTCATCAAGCGGCATGGTGTGGGTGATCATCGGATCGATCTGGATCTTGCCCTGCATGTACCAGTCGACGATCTTCGGCACGTCGGTGCGCCCGCGCGCGCCGCCGAAGGCGGTGCCCATCCAGTTGCGGCCGGTGACCAGCTGGAACGGCCGGGTGGAGATCTCCTGGCCGGCGCCGGCCACGCCGATGAT
>NZ_JACIFK010000016.1:0-53572 GCF_014197345.1 Rhizobium sp. BK008
CCGAACGGCTGCGCATCACGCCGACCCCGCTGCATTCCGATGCCGATATCGCCCATCTGGTCGAGGCGCTGCATTCGCTCTGGTCGCGCTGTGCATTGGCGCGGATGGTTGCCTGAGCGGGGACCTATCCTCAGCGACTATCGGACACCGCGACAAAAGCCGGGGGTCTTTTGATGGGGATTAAGCGGCTAATCCTCTTCCAGCAGAAGAGCTGTGGACAGGTAGCCCATGCTTATTGTGCTCGCGAAGAGATACATGAACAGCCCTTGGGCAAGGTAATTCTCAAGAGTGCCTGCCGCGGCGCTGGAGGACAAAAAACCGTTCTGCCAGACCAGGAATCCTGTGGCGCATCCAATTGCAAAGCCCGTGGCCAATCGAGTGAGTATGAAGCTGATCATGCGAGGCATGGCGGCACCTCAGAGTTAGCTCATGCCAACGGCCAGGCCACGAGAATGTTCCGGCCGCGGACTGATCTTTGTCAACGACTGACGTGGCTGACCATGCAAAAAGCGGACGGAACCGAGGGACCAAAGCAGTGCATCTCTTCCCTTTCGCAGCCGGCGTTTTTGCGCTTCTCATTTTGCCTGGGCCGACCAACGCGATATTGGCGATGGCCTCTCAGGGTCTGACCGCCGGGCGCGCGATCATGCTGCTTGGTACGGTGGTCGCCGCCTATCTTGCCATTGTCGTTCCGGCGTCCGGCCTGGCCGGTCCTTTTCTCCACCAGCACCCTCTGGTCGCGCAAGGTGTCAAGCTTGCCTCAGCAACCTGGGTATTCTACCTCGCGCTACGGCTCTGGGGCTCCGGATCCAGTCCCACCGAGGTTGTGACAGTACGGCAGTTGGCGATCACGACGCTGTTGAATCCCAAGGCGCTTATCATCGGGCTTACGATGATGCCCTCCGCGCAGGAGGTGTCTGGGATAGACGCCACCGCGGCGCTCGCCTTCGTCGTCCTTTTCGCATCCTTGATCTGGCTGTCGACAGGCAGAATTGTTCTTGGAAGCGAAAAGGAAATGCCGTTGCTGGCCCGGCGATGCGGATCCGCAACCCTGCTGGTGTTCTCGGCCGCGCTGACCCTCAGTGCATTTTGACGGCACCAAGGATACCGCGAATACATCATGCCAAGCGCGGCCTTCTCGCTATGAGATTTGCGTTAGGTCAATGAGCCTGTCTTGCGCGCCGCTAATGTACATTCGTGTCCAGAGGAGGCAGGCGATGATCGTCAATGACCGTGAACTGGCGGACTATTTTTCCGCGCTCGCCAATGCCAGCCGTTTATCGGTGCTGCGGAGGCTGGCCAAGGGTGAGATCTCAGCCACGGAGCTCGCCACAAGTGTCGGGCTCAGCCAGTCGGCGTTATCGCACCATCTGAACGTGCTGAAACGTCAGCAGGTCGTCAAGGCGCGCCGCGAATCGCAAACGATCTATTATTCGCTCGCCAGCCATCGAAGCGAGAAAGCCGTCTCTCTCCTCAACGGCATATTGTTTCCCGACGGACTGCAGACGTCGATGTTCGGCTTCTCGGACTTCTGCCCAGAGGCCGCGTGAAGATCGGCGATCGGCCGGAGCCTCGATCCTGCCAAGGGAGTCAGCCGCAGCCTAGCTGTTAGATCCAGGGTTCGATGGTCCGTTCCCTTCGGTTGAATGGAACAAAGCCCTACGGGCCACAGCTTTACATTGAAGATCGGTTGGCTAACGAGTTTGGTGGAGCTAAGCGGGATCGAACCGCTGACCTCTTGCATGCCATGCAAGCGCTCTCCCAGCTGAGCTATAGCCCCATCAAGGTGGTCCGGCGCAGGGCCGGTCCTGGGATGCTCCTCAGGGCGTGCCCTGCGGAGTGGCGGCTTATTACTTCCGGTTTCCGGAGATAGCAAGCCTAAAAAATCCGGCCCGGAGAATTTTTTCCTCGCCGGGCCGAAATGCAATCGTCAAACTTCGTCGTCGTCGCCGGTCACGCCGATGATGTCGCTCATGTCATCATCGTCATCGTCTTCGTCAGGCGTGAGGAAGGTATCGTCGTCGTCGTCGCCTTCGATTTCAACATCGTCATCGCCGATATCCGGGATGTCGTCGCCAGAGGCGGCGTCATCGGCATCCTCAAGCGAAACCAGTTCGACTTCGGTGTTTTCAGTATCGACTTCCGCCACCTCGTCTTCCTCGGCAACTTCGGCGATCGCCGAGGTTTCCTCGAAGAAAGACAGAGGGTAGGACTTGCCGGTATAAGGAGAGACGATCGGATCCCGGTTCAGATCATAAAACTTCTTGCCGGTTTCCGGATCGGTACGCTTGGTTCCAAGTTCCGCTTTCGCCACTATAAGCCTCGTGAGAATGACCGAATTCGAGATTCGGCAAATGCCGATCAAGCCGGCGTTCCATCGGAATTTATAAGCCGGTCCCCTTAATCGCTGTGGCTTCCCATGTCAAAGCCAAACTTTATGAACGCCCTGCGGGGTTTTCCCCGCGCCGACGGATGACCGCCCGGCGCGTTTATGTTAACGAGCCGCGGCAGCCACAGAACCGGGCGAGGATTGCGACCGGCCAAGCGTGTCCTGCTGTAAAAATAGACTGCGTTTGCAAAGGATTGCGCCATGCTTCACGGCTCTGCGCCCAGGCCCGCCACCGCCCGCAAATCCGCCGGCCTTACGGGCCGCGTCCGCATTCCGGGCGATAAATCGATCTCGCATCGTTCCTTCATGTTCGGCGGGCTTGCTTCCGGGCAAACGCGGATCACCGGCCTGCTCGAAGGCGAGGATGTGATCAATACCGGCCGGGCGATGCAGGCGATGGGCGCCAGGATTCGCAAGCAAGGCGAAGAGTGGGTGATCGAGGGCACCGGCAATGGTGCGCTGCTTGCGCCTGACGCGCCGCTCGATTTCGGCAATGCCGGCACCGGGGTGCGGCTGACCATGGGCCTCGTCGGCACTTACGACTTTCACTCCACCTTCATCGGCGACGCCTCACTTTCGAAACGGCCGATGGGCCGCGTGCTCAATCCGCTGCGCGACATGGGCGTGCAGGTCAGCGCATCGGAGGGCGACAGGCTGCCGGTGACGCTGCGAGGCCCGGGAACCCCAAGCCCGATCCTCTATCGCGTGCCGATGGCCTCCGCCCAGGTGAAATCGGCCGTCCTGCTTGCCGGTCTCAATACGCCTGGCATCACCACGGTCATCGAGCCGGTAATGACGCGCGACCATACCGAAAAGATGCTGCAGGGCTTTGGCGCCGCCCTTGCCGTCGAGACCGACGCGGACGGCATCCGCACGATCCGGCTCGAAGGCCGCGGCCGGCTGACGGGCCAGGTGATCGACGTTCCCGGCGATCCGTCTTCCACCGCTTTCCCACTTGTTGCGGCGCTGATCGTGCCCGGCTCCGATATCACCATCGTCAACGTGCTGATGAACCCGACCCGCACGGGGTTGATCCTGACACTGCAGGAGATGGGGGCCGACATCGAGGTGCTGAATGCGCGTCTTGCCGGCGGCGAGGACGTGGCGGATTTGCGCGTGCGCCATTCCGAGCTGAAGGGTGTGGCCGTTCCCGAAGAACGGGCGCCGTCGATGATCGACGAATATCCCATCCTCGCGGTTGCTGCCTGTTTCGCCGAGGGCACGACCGTGATGAAGGGGCTGGAGGAACTGCGCGTCAAGGAATCCGATCGCCTTTCCGCCGTCGCCGACGGCCTGAAGCTGAATGGCGTCGACTGCGACGAAGGCAAGGATTTTCTGATCGTCCGCGGCCGGCCGGACGGCAAGGGCCTCGGCAGCGCTGGAGGTAGCAAGGTCAGCACGCATCTCGACCATCGCATCGCCATGAGCTTCCTTGTTCTGGGGCTTGCATCGGAGCATGCTGTGACGATCGACGACGCGGCGATGATCGCGACCAGCTTTCCGGAATTCATGCAGCTGATGGCCGGCCTTGGAGCAAAGATCGAGGAGGTGCCGCAGTGATGGACCAACGCCCCGCATTTCCGCAAAGACGATCTCATTTGCCGTTCCCATGCGCTGCCGCAGGATTGATCGCATGACAACCAAGACTTTCATCATCGCCATCGATGGCCCGGCGGCGGCCGGCAAGGGTACGCTTTCGCGCCTTATCGCCGAGCGATATGGCTTCCATCATCTCGACACCGGCCTCACCTATCGCGCCACGGCCAAGGCGCTGCTCGACGCCGGCCTGCCGCTCGACGACGAGGCGGTGGCGGAAAAGATCGCGCGCGAGGTTGAACTCGCCGGACTGGATCGCGATATACTTTCCAAACATGAGATCGGCGAAGCCGCCTCGAAGATTGCCGTCATGCCGGCGGTGCGCCGGGCGCTGGTCGAGGCGCAGCGGCGGTTTTCGGCGAAAGCGCCGGGGACGGTGCTCGACGGGCGCGATATCGGCACGGTCGTCTGCCCCGATGCGCCAGTGAAGCTCTATGTGACGGCGTCGCCCGAGGTTCGCGCGAGACGCCGCTACGACGAGATCCTCGGCAAGGGGGCGACGGCGGATTTCGATGCGATTTTCGAGGACGTCAAGCGGCGCGACGAACGTGACATGGGACGGGCCGACAGCCCTTTGAAACCAGCGGTCGATGCGCACTTGCTTGATACGTCGGAAATGAGTATAGAGGCCGCGTTTCATGCCGCTCAATCGATCATCGATGCGGTCTTGAGCCGAAATGCCTAAATTCAAGCGATTTTGCGTGCTCTGAGCACGGATCGCTTCTAATGCAGCAGCCTGAAATTCCGTCCAAGCGCCGGATTGCCTTCGAGAGAGGGCGGACTGGGTTCAGGCCCGTTCAACGCAAACCAACCGGCGCATACGTGTCCGCTTCCGTTTAGGGCACGCAGGAGATTTTATGTCAGTAGCTACCCCCTCCCGCGAGGATTTCGCGGCTCTTCTCGAAGAGTCCTTTGCCAAGAACGACCTGGCCGAAGGCTATGTCACCAAGGGCATCGTCACGGGCATCGAGAAGGACGTCGCCGTTGTCGACGTCGGCCTCAAGGTTGAAGGCCGCATCGCGCTCAAGGAATTCGGCGCACGCGCCAAGGACGGTTCGCTGAAGGTCGGCGACGAAGTCGAAGTTTATGTCGAGCGCATCGAAAACGCGCTTGGCGAAGCCGTTCTATCGCGCGAGAAGGCTCGCCGCGAAGAAAGCTGGATCAAGCTCGAAGCCAAGTTCGAAGCCGGCGAGCGCGTCGAAGGCGTGATCTTCAACCAGGTCAAGGGCGGCTTCACGGTCGACCTCGACGGTGCGATCGCCTTCCTGCCGCGTTCGCAGGTCGATATCCGCCCGATCCGCGACGTCACTCCGCTGATGCACAACCCGCAGCCCTTCGAAATCCTCAAGATGGACAAGCGCCGCGGCAACATCGTGGTTTCGCGCCGTACGGTTCTGGAAGAATCCCGTGCCGAACAGCGTTCTGAAATCGTTCAGAACCTCGAAGAAGGCCAGGTTGTCGACGGCGTCGTCAAGAACATCACCGATTACGGTGCGTTCGTCGACCTCGGCGGCATCGACGGCCTGCTGCACGTCACCGACATGGCATGGCGCCGTGTGAACCATCCGTCGGAAATCCTGAACATCGGCCAGCAGGTCAAGGTTCAGATCATCCGCATCAACCAGGAAACCCACCGTATCTCGCTCGGCATGAAGCAGCTCGAGAGCGATCCGTGGGATGGCATCCAGGCCAAGTATCCGGAAGGCAAGAAGATTTCCGGTACCGTCACGAACATCACCGACTACGGTGCATTCGTCGAGCTGGAGCCGGGCATCGAAGGCCTGATCCATATCTCGGAAATGTCCTGGACCAAGAAGAACGTTCACCCCGGCAAGATCCTGTCCACCAGCCAGGAAGTCGAAGTCGTCGTTCTCGAAGTCGATCCGTCCAAGCGCCGTATCTCGCTCGGCCTCAAGCAGACGCTGGAAAATCCGTGGGCAGCATTCGCCCGCAGCCATCCGGCCGGCACTGAAGTCGAAGGCGAAGTCAAGAACAAGACCGAATTCGGCCTGTTCATCGGCCTCGACGGCGATGTCGACGGCATGGTGCACCTCTCCGACCTCGACTGGAACCGTCCGGGCGAACAGGTCATCGAGGAGTTCAACAAGGGTGACGTCGTCAAGGCCGTCGTTCTCGACGTCGATGTCGAGAAGGAACGCATCTCGCTCGGCATCAAGCAGCTCGGCAAGGATGCGGTCGGCGAAGCCGCTGCATCGGGCGACCTGCGCAAGAATGCAGTCGTTTCCTGCGAAGTCATCGCAGTCAACGACGGCGGCGTCGAAGTGAAGCTCGTCAACCACGAGGACATCACTTCCTTCATCCGCCGCGCCGACCTCGCTCGCGACCGCGACGAGCAGCGCCCCGAGCGCTTCTCGGTCGGCCAGGTCTTCGATGCCCGCGTCACCAACTTCTCCAAGAAGGACCGCAAGATCATGCTGTCCATCAAGGCTCTGGAGATTGCGGAAGAGAAGGAAGCCGTCGCCCAGTTCGGTTCGTCCGACAGCGGCGCTTCGCTCGGCGACATCCTGGGCGCAGCCCTGAAGAACCGCGGCGGCGAATAAGCCTCGCATCCGCCTCTGAATTGAAGAACCCGCCGGAGCGATCCGGCGGGTTCTTCATTTTCAGGCGATAGAAATCTTATTCCCAGCCGACCATGCGCTGATAGAGCGCATAGACCGGGTCGGCAGCCGTGCCTGCCTGATAAACGGACGGCTCGGCATCGATCATCCTTGGCGTTCTTCGCCCGGGCGCTGCCTCGGTTTCTTCGGCATCAGGCTCGGCATCCTCGCCACCGGACTGCGCCTGCTGCTGATCCTCGGACGCGTCGTCGCGATGGTGCTGATGCTGGTGATGCGTTTCGCCTGCCGTCTCGTTCGGTGGCGTATCCTTGGCGAACTGGTAAGGCAGCTGGGCATAGGCAAACCCCTCCGGCATCTTTGCCGCCAGCGGCATATAGGAAGCCTCGACGGTCTCGGACATCGGGATGATTTGCGGTTGCGCGGCGATTTCTTTCGGCTGACGGGCGACCGCGACCGCGCTCTCGATATCCATCTGCGAGGGGTGGAGCGCTGCGGATTGGCGAGCATCGGGAGCGACGAATTCGGCCGGCTGCCGGGTCAAGGTCTCGGTCGCATCGCTGATCACGGCGTCATCGAGGATCGTATCGATCTCCACCGCCGCCTCGACGGGGACATCCTCCAGCAGGGCTTCGACGTCCTGCTCGCGGATGATGGTGGCGATCATCTCGGAGGCTTCTCCGGTCATGGAGGCGACAATGCCTGTCCAGTTCTTCGGAATGACAGGATCGACTTTTTCCGATGTCGCGTGGGGTTGGATGGCAGGCGGCGCCGGCGTTTCCTGCGCGTCGTCGGCCGCTGCGGCATTCGTCGACAGCGGTTGCCGGTCTTCGATCTCCTGCGGCGCCGATTTTTTCGGTGCTACCTCGCTTGTCGTCGCCGGGGCGGACTGAGCCCGGTTTGCAGCCTGCGGCGTTTCCGGATCGGCAGCTTCCACAGCTTCGGCGATGACCGCTTCCTCGGCAGTCGCCGAAGTTGCGGCCTCGATCAGCGGATCGGCTTGCACAGGCGCCTTTTCCGCAGGCTGGCGCATGGCGGCAGGCAGGCTGTCCTCATGCAGCTGGATCTCGGGACGGGTTTCGGCGCGCATCGGCGAAGCGTCGTTCTGGCCATAAGAGCGGACGACGGCGCGGGCGGCGAGGTCGCGATCCTTGTAGCGGATGATTTCCAGATAGGCGACGATGCGGGCTGCTTCCGGGCCTGCCGGGTTCTTCAGGGCTTCGGCGATCATCCGCAACGGCAGGCTATGGCCCTCATCGGTCAGCTGGCGCTCGACCTCGTCGATCCTGACAGCCAGCAGCCGCCGGATGGCATCGGCAAGCCGGGAGGCAAAGGCAAGATTGGTCTCGTCCTCGCCGCGATCCAGCGAGATCGAGCGGCCTGCCGCATCGATGACATCGAAAAGCGCTTCGACCATACGCTCGCGCGCGGCCAGAAGCAGAATATTGAGCTTGCCGGCAATGGCGGAATTGAGATCAGCCGCTTCGACGGCGTTGACAGGCGCGGGGGCAATCACTGAACGACCGAGACCACCGGCGACGATCGCCGCAGTCTGGCCTTGGGACGAAAAGCTTGCATTGGACGCTGCACGAACGGGAGTCAACATGGCATGCTCCTTTCGCAAAGTGACGATGAAAGCAGGCTCTATAAAAGGACCGCGCTCATCCGGTCCCCTTGCATCCCAGCAGATCCTCCTGTCCGCATGACGCATTCTCGCGTCATCGAATGCATAAATATTAACTGGAATTTTAGGAAAGAGGCGTTAACGAATCGATAACGGCCGCAGGCAAACATGCCCACGGTCCTTGGTCACCTGTCGAAGAATGAATCGCTCAGCTATGAGCGAAGATATCGGCCTCTTCCCAGCCGAGCAGGTCGAGCTTGGCGCGGGTCGGCAGGAATGCGAAGCAGGCCGTCGCATGGTCGAAGCGGCCGTCGCGGATCAGGCGTTCCGTCAGCTTGTCGCGCAACGCGTGCAGATAAAGCACATCGGAAGCGGCATATTCGAGCTGGGCCGGGGACAGCGTCGCGGCCGCCCAATCGGAAGATTGCTGCGTCTTGGAGATATCGACGTCGAGCATCTCCTTGAGATTGTCCTTGAGGCCGTGGCGATCCGTATAGGTCCGGCTCAGGCGCGAGGCGATCTTGGTGCAGAAAACCGGGTTCGTCGTGACGCCGAAAGTATGGAATAGCACGGCAATATCGAAACGGCCGTAATGAAAGATCTTCTGATGGGTGGGGTCTTCGAGCAGAGCGACGAGATTGGGAGCCTGCTTCTGGCCGGCAGCAATACGGATAACGTCGGCAGTGCCGTCACCCGGCGAAAGCTGGACGACGCAGAGCCGATCGCGGCGCGGCACCAGGCCGAGCGTTTCGGTGTCGATCGCGACCGCGCCAGTGTAGCGGGCGGCATCGGCCGCGGAAATATCGCCTTCGTGATAACGTATGGTAGCCGCCATGAGACAATCTTTCGTTCGAATGCATCCTCTACAGCGCGGTGCGTCTTTTCAGACGCGCAAAGGACGCTGTAGCGCTTTGAATGGCTGTATAATTTATCCTTAAATCCATGCCGATTTAAGCAATTATGCAGCAGCGCTATAGCGCAAAGGTGCAGAATGCGAAACCGCTTTCCTGCCGCAGAGCCCTCCCGTCCTCTCGGACGCGCAAAGGACGCTCTACTCTTTTGATCTTCAATCTCCGCTTCGTGCAGCGGTCAGAATGTCGGCGGCGTGTTGATCCAGAGAATCACGGTTTCACCATCATGGCGATTACGCCAAGAATGGTAACGTCGGCTTTCGAAATAAAGTGAATCGCCCTGGCCAAGATCGAAGAACTGATCGCTGTCGAGCACCAGTTCCAGCCGGCCGGACAGGACATGCATGAATTCTTCGCCCTCGTGGCGATAGGCGCCTTCGCTGGCGGCACCGGGCGCCAGCACGAAACGATGGCAGTCCATCATCCTGCGGCCTTCGGCGAGGAGCTGCACCGTGACGCCGGGCGTCGTTTCCGGCCATGTCCGCCATTCGCCGGCGCGCACCAGCGTCGGCACGTCCGCGCGCTCCTCGCCCGAGAGGCGCGAGACGGTGGTGCCGTAATATTCGGCGAGATCGTGCAGCGTCTTGAAGCTCACGCCCTGCGAGGTGCGCTCCAGCGTCGAGAGCGTCGACGCGGTGACGCCGATGTCGCCGGCGACCTGATCGAGCGTCTTGCCGCTCGCATGGCGCAGGCTGCGCAGCTTGCGGCCGATGCCGGAATCCTGGCTCGCCTCGGCGCCATCGGCGGAAGGTTCCTCGCTCTCCAGCGCCTCCCGGATTGCCGCGGGATTGAGGCCACGTTCGACACGATACCAGGAGATGCGCTTCAGCCGCGCCACATCGTCGGCGCTGTATTGCCGATGGCCGGTTTGCGAACGGCCGGGAACCAGCAGACCCTGGCTTTCCCAGAGGCGCAAGGTCGAGGCCGAAACGCCCGCCAGCCGCGCGGCCTCCGCCACCTTGTAGCGCACAGGTCCGTTGTCACCCATCCGAAATATCCCTGATTCCAATCGCCCGCGAGCATTCATCAAAAGGCGTGATGTTTGAAGCAAAAAATCCCACTTGTTTTCTTGCAGGAAAAATGTAGGAGTTTTCTACATGTCTTGCAGAATTTATGCAAGATAGTTCTCAAGCCCCTTTTCAGCGCAGGAGCGCATCGATGACCGCGACAAGCCTTACGGACCGGAAGAACGCAGCCATTTCACGCGGCGTCGGCATGACGACCCAGATCTATGCCGATCGTGCAGAGAACGCCGAGATCTGGGACAAGGAAGGCCACCGCTACATCGATTTCGCCGCCGGCATCGCCGTTCTCAACACCGGCCACCGCCATCCCCGGGTCATCGCCGCGGTCAAGGACCAGCTCGACCGCTTCACCCATACCTGCCATCAGGTGGTGCCTTACGAAAGCTACGTGCATCTCGCCGAACGGCTGAACGCACTGGTGCCGGGCAACTTCGAGAAGAAGACGATCTTTGTCACGACGGGGGCCGAAGCGGTCGAGAACGCCGTCAAGATCGCACGTGCGGCAACCGGCCGCTCGGCGGTCATCGCCTTTGGCGGCGGCTTCCACGGCCGCACCTTCATGGGCATGGCGCTGACCGGCAAGGTCGTGCCCTACAAGGTCGGTTTCGGCGCGATGCCGGGCGATGTCTTCCACGTTCCCTTTCCGGTCGAGCTGCACGGCGTCACGGTCGACCAGTCGCTGGCAGCCCTGAAGAAACTCTTCGCCGCCGATGTCGATCCGCAGCGCGTCGCGGCCATCATCATCGAGCCGGTCCAGGGTGAAGGCGGTTTCTACCCGGCGCCCGGTGCCTTCATGAAGGCGCTGCGCGAACTCTGCGACCAACACGGCATCCTGTTGATCGCCGATGAGGTGCAGACCGGTTTTGCCCGCACCGGCAGGATGTTCGCGATGGATCACCACGAGGTGGCGCCCGACCTGACGACGATGGCAAAGAGCCTGGCCGGCGGATTTCCGCTCGCCGCCGTCACCGGCCGCGCCGCGATCATGGATGCGCCGGGGCCGGGCGGGCTTGGCGGCACATATGGCGGCAATCCGCTGGGGATCGCAGCCGCCCATGCCGTGCTCGACGTCATCAAGGACGAAGATCTCTGCAACCGCGCCAACCAGCTCGGAGGCCGGCTGAAGCAGCGACTGGAATCGCTGCGCGATACGGTGCCCGAGATCGTCGATATCCGCGGGCCGGGCTTCATGAACGCCGTCGAATTCAATGACCGGACGACGGGATTGCCGAGTGCTGATTTCGCCAACCGGGTGCGGCTGATCGCGCTCGACAAGGGGCTGATCCTGCTCACCTGCGGCACCCACGGAAACGTCATCCGCTTCCTGGCGCCGATCACCATCCGGGACGAAATCCTCGGCGAGGCGCTCGACATTCTCGAGGCCTCGATACTGGAAGCGAGCGCGGCCAGCTAAGCGCACCGGAACCGGATTTCAATGGCTGCCGGCCACCGGCAGCCGCACTCCCCAGGAGGATATGACATGGCTTTCACCACTGCACTGACCAGGCACGTTCCCTTCTCCTCGCCCTTGCTGCGCGATGCCGGCTATATCAACGGCGTCTGGACATCAGGCGATGCCACGAAGACTTTCGACGTGCTCAACCCGGCAACCGGCGAGTTGCTCGCTTCGCTGCCCGATATGGGTGCGGGCGAGACGCGGACGGCGATCGATGCAGCGCATGCCGCCCAACCGACCTGGGCTGCCCGCCCAGCCAAAGAGCGCAGCGCGCTCCTGCGCAAATGGTTCGACCTGATGGTCGCCAATGCCGACGAGCTCGCGGCGATCCTGACCGCCGAGATGGGCAAGCCGTTCCCGGAAGCGCGCGGCGAGATCCTTTATGCCGCGGCCTATATCGAATGGTATGCGGAAGAGGCCAAGCGCATCTACGGCGAGACGATTCCCGCGCCTTCCCAAGACAAGCGCATGATCGTCATCAGGCAGCCGGTCGGCGTCGTCGGCACGATCACGCCGTGGAATTTCCCGGCGGCGATGATTGCCCGCAAGATCGCGCCGGCACTTGCCGTCGGCTGCACCGCGGTGTCGAAGCCCGCCGAACAGACGCCGCTGACGGCGATCGCCCTTGCCGTGCTCGCCGAGCAGGCCGGTATTCCCCCAGGCGTCTTCAACGTCATCGTCGGCGTCGACGGCCCGGCGATCGGCCGCGAGCTCTGCGGCAATGAAAAGGTGCGCAAGATCAGCTTCACCGGCTCGACGGAAGTCGGCCGCATCCTGATGCGGCAGTGTGCCGACCAGATCAAGAAGGTGAGCCTGGAGCTCGGCGGCAACGCGCCGTTCATCGTCTTCGACGATGCCGACCTCGACGCCGCCGTCGAGGGCGCGATCGCCTCCAAATACCGCAATGCAGGTCAGACCTGCGTCTGCGCCAACCGCCTCTACGTCCAGTCGAACGTCTATGACGCCTTTGCGGCCAAGCTCGCCGCCAAGGTCGCCGAGATGCCGGTCGGCGACGGCTTCGAGCCGGGTGTCTTGATCGGGCCGCTGATCGACGAGCAGGGCCTTGCCAAGGTGGAAGACCATGTCAGCGACGCGCTTGCCAAGGGCGCCAAGGTGCTGATCGGCGGCAAGCGCATCGACGGCGCCGGCACGTTCTTTGCGCCGACGGTGCTGACCGGTGTGGCGCGCGGCATGAAGGTGGCGCGCGAGGAAACCTTCGGGCCGGTGGCGCCGCTCTTCCGTTTCGAGACGGTCGAGGATGTTATCGCCCAGGCCAATGATACGGAATTCGGTCTTGCCGCCTATTTCTATGCCGGTGACCTGAAGAAGGTCTGGCGGGTGGCGGAAGCGCTGGAATACGGCATGATCGGCATCAATACCGGCCTGATGTCGTCGGAGACGGCGCCCTTTGGCGGCATCAAGCAATCCGGCCTCGGCCGCGAAGGCTCGCGTCACGGCGCCGACGATTATCTGGAAATGAAATATCTCTGCATCGGCGGCGTCTGATCCGGGTCATCTACGATACAAGAAGCACTGGGACACGCGGCATTCAGCCGCGTGTCGTCAATAATGCGGCGGACGGGTGATACCAGGAGCTTCCAGCGACTGCTCCTCCAGCGACAGGAAGCGTTCGGTCAACCGGTCGAGCTTGGTGCGCATCTGCTCCACCGTCTTCCATTGCTCGGCGAGCTGATCGGAAAGCTCTTCGATCGTCTTTGCCTGGTAGGCCAGCATTTCTTCCAGCCGGGTGATGCGGTTCGTCTCGTCGGACATCGATCCTCCTTTGCCGAAACCGGCAGAACAGATGGTTCTCCCAAAGCGGAAATAGGCCACCTCGTCAATGCTTTCCATGCCCAATGCAGCCATGCGCAAAACTGAACCGTTTGGTTACTAAAAGACCTTGCCGTGCCTGATGTTGTGGGGTAGGCCCTTATCCACCAGGGAGGAATACTGATGGATGCAGGGAACGGCTTTCTTCATCCGGACCGGCTTTTTCCGGCTGATCCGGCAACACGGACCATCGCGCGAGACCTCTACGAGACAGTGCGCAACCTTCCGATCGTCAGCCCGCACGGGCATACCGAACCCTCCTGGTTTGCCGACGACAAGCCCTTCGAAGACGCGGCCTCGCTGCTGGTCATTCCCGATCACTATCTCTTCCGGATGCTGCACAGCGTCGGCGTCACTTTGGACGAACTCGGCGTGCCGCGGCTCGACGGCAAGCCGGTGGCTGAGGGGCGGGCGATCTGGCGGAGCTTTGCCGCGCATTACCATCTCTTCCGCGGGACGCCTTCCAGCATCTGGGTCGATCATGCGATGTCGGCCGTGCTCGGCTGCACCGAGCCGCTGACACCAGACAATGCCGATGCGCTCTACGACCATATCAATGCTCAGCTTGCTCTTCCTGAATTCCGCCCGCGGGCGCTGCATCAGCGATTCGGCATCGAAACGATCGCGACGACCGAAGGCGCGCTCGACCCGCTGGCGCATCACCAGAAGATGGCGGCGGACGGCTGGATCGGCAAGGTGCGCACCACCTACAGGCCGGACAGCATCACCGATCCCGACGCCGTCGGCTTCCGCGACAATCTCGTCAAGTTCGGAGAGATCACCGGCGCCGACGTAACGCGCTGGGACGGCCTGGTCGAGGCGCATCGCCGCCGGCGCGCCTATTTCCGCCAGTTCGGCGCCACCGCGACCGACCATGGCGTGCCCACCGCCTTTACCGCGGATCTGCCGCTTGCGGAAAAACAGGCGCTGCTCGACAAGGCCTTGAAGGGACCGCTTTCGCCTGCAGACGCCGAACTCTTCCGCGGCCTGATGATGACGGAGATGGCCGGGCTTTCGGCCGAAGACGGCATGGTGATGCAGATCCATGCCGGCTCCCGACGCAATACCGACAGCGGGCTTTTTGCGGCGCGCGGCCCCAATATGGGCGCTGATATCCCGACACGCACGGACTGGGTCGGCGGCCTGAATGCGCTGCTTTCCAAATACGGCCATGCGCCGGGGCTCAGGGTGCTGCTCTTCACGCTCGACGAGACGACCTATGCGCGCGAGATGGCGCCGATGGTCGGCCATTGGCCCTGCCTGATGATCGGCCCGCCCTGGTGGTTCCACGACAGCCCGAACGGCATAAGGCGCTATCTCGACCAGGTCGTCGAGACGGCAGGCTTTGCCAATATGGCGGGTTTCAACGATGATACGCGCGCGCTGTTGTCGATCCCAGCGCGGCATGATGTGTGGCGCCGCGAAGTCTGCCGCTTCCTCGCCCAGCTCGCCGCCGAGCACCGGATTTCCAAACGGGACGCCGAGATCGTCGCGGGCGAACTCTCCTATGGCAATGCGAAGAAGGCCTACAAGCTGTGAGCGAACGACTGCAGACCCTTTCCGGCCTCGCCCCGACGGCGAAGCTTCCCGCCTATGACCGCAGCCGGCTGAAGAGCGGCATCCTGCATCTCGGGCCGGGCGCATTCTTCCGCGCGCATTTCGCGCCCTTCACGGATGATGCGCTCTCGGCCGCGGGCGGTGACTGGGGCATCGAAGTGGCAAGCCTGCGCACGCCTGACGTCGCGGATAATCTGACTGCCCAGAATGGCCTCTATACGATGCTGATCCGCGATACGTCAGGCACGACGGCGCAGGTGATCGGGCCGATCCTGAAGGCGCATGTGGCGCCGCGCGATCCGGCCGGCCTGCTGGCGCGGCTCGAAGACCCTGATATCCGCATCGTCAGCATGACGGTGACGGAAAAGGCCTATGGCTTCGATCCTGCGACGGGTGGCCTCGACCTGAAGCATCCCGATATTGTCGCCGACCTTGCCAACCGGCATGCGCCGCGGGGCGTCATCGGCTATCTCGTCGAAGGCCTGGCACGCCGGCGGAAGAAGGGCATAGCGCCCTTTACGCCGCTGAGCTGCGACAACCTGCCGAGCAACGGCGCCGTGCTGAAACGCCTCGTGCTGGAATTCACCTCCCGCATCGATCCCGACCTGCATCGCTGGATCGAAGCGAATGTACCCTTCCCCTCCACGATGGTCGACCGTATCACGCCGGCCAGCACGGACGCGACCTATGCCGATGCAGAGCGGCTGACGGGCCGCACGGATATGGCGGCGATCGAGACCGAACCCTTTACGCAATGGGTCATCGAAGACCATTTCGCCAATGGCCGGCCGGCCTGGGAAAAGGTGCACGGTGCGCTGATGGTCGAAGATGTCTCCGCCTACGAGAAGATGAAGCTGCGGATGCTGAACGGCGCGCATTCGCTGCTCGCCTATCTCGGTTATATCGGCGGCTATGAATTCATCCGCGACGTGATGGACGATGCCGGCCTGGCGGCCCTCGCCTACCGCCACATGCATGCGGCTGCGAGAACGCTCGACGCTGTGCCCGGTATCGATCTCGATGCCTACGCCAATGAATTGATAGCCCGCTTTGCAAACAAGGCGATCGCCCATCGCACCTATCAGATCGCCATGGACGGCACGCAGAAACTGCCGCAGCGGCTGCTGGAACCGGCATGCGAGGCGCTTTCGCATGGCGACCGGGCGGAGACCTATGCGATCGCCGTTGCGGCGTGGATGCGCTATGCGATCGGCGAACACGGCAACGGCGAGCGCTACGAGTTGCGCGATCCCCGTGCGGCTGAGATCGCCGCCCTCATCGCCGATGTCCCGCGCACCGGTCTGGCGATTTCGGCGGCACTCTTCACCCTTCCTGGACTTTTCCCGGCGGCTTTGACAGGACACCGGGCGTGGACGCAGGATGTCTCCGACAAGCTGGAGATTCTGATCCAGGACGATAGGTTGCCGCTGTTCTAGACTCCCCCGCTACGCCTTGATACGCGCCATATCGGGATCGTAGAGCGGCGACAGTGACACCTTGCAGGGGATACGCTCCCGCGCGACATCGAGCTCATAGGTGCCGGAGAGGACGAAATCCTCGGTCACCCCCTCGGGGCTGCGGACATAGCCATAGCCGATCGGCTTGCCCAGCGTGTAGCCGAAGCCGCCGCTCGAAAGCCAGCCGACGCGCTTGCCGTCGCGATATATCGTTTCACGGCCGAGCAACACGGTATCGGCATTTTCGGGAACAAAGCAGGCAAGGCGCTTGTTCACCCCGCCTGCAAGCTGCCGTTCGATCGCTTCGCGGCCGCGGAAGGGAATGGCCTTGCGCATCTTCACCGCCCAACCGAGACCGGCTTCAACAGGCGTATGGTCGGGACCGATATCCGATCCCCAGGCGCGATAGCCCTTTTCCAGGCGGCAGCTCTCGATGGCGCGGTAGCCGGCATTGACCAGGCCGAATTCGCCACCTGATGCCATCAGCACGTCATAGACCGTCGTCGCATATTCAACGGGAATATGCAGCTCGTAACCAAGCTCGCCGACATAGGTGATGCGCAGCGCCCGCACCGGGCAGCCTGATATGCCGATGGTCCTGACCCGGCCGAAGGGGAAGGCCGCATTCGAGACGTCGCTGCCCGTCACCTTTTCCAGCACGGCGCGCGAATTCGGTCCCATTAGCGACAGCACCGAATAGGCTGACGTGACGTCGACCAGCTCGGCATGCATCTTTGCCGGTATATTGCGGGCGATCCAGTCGAAATCATGGGTAGCAAAACCGGTGCCGGTGACGATGTAATATTCGTTCTCGGCGATGCGGGCGACCGTCACGTCGCATTCAATGCCGCCCTTGTCGTTGAGCATCTGCGTGTAGATGAGCGATCCCACAGGCCTTTCGACATCGTTGGAAGCGATCCAGGAGAGCGCTGCCTCGGCATCCCTGCCCTTCAGCACGAATTTGGCAAAGGAGGTCTGGTCGAAGATGACGGCCGCTTCACGCACCGCCTTGTGCTCGCGGCCGACGGCGTCGAACCAGTTCTGCCTGGCATAACTGTAGACATCCTTCGGCTCCTCGTTGGCGAAGAGATCGGCAAACCAGTTCGGCCGCTCCCAGCCGAGCTTTTCGCCGAAACAGGCGCCCTGCGCCTTCAGCCGGTCGTAAAGCGGCGATTTGCGGCAGGGGCGGCCGCTCGAATGCTCCTCGAACGGCCAGGCCATGGTGTAATGTTTGCCATAGGCTTCGAGCGTGCGGGTGCGCACCCAGTCGGTATCGAAATGCGGACGGCCGAAGCGGCGGATATCGACCGGCCACAAATCATAGGGCGGTTCGCCCTTCGTCACCCATTCGGCAAGCGCCATGCCGGCGCCGCCGGCCGAGGCGATGCCGAAGGCGTTGAAGCCGGCGCCGACGAAGAAATTCTTCAGCTCCGGCGCCTCGCCGAGAATGAAGTTGCCATCCGGCGTGAAGCTTTCCGGGCCGTTCAGCAGCTGCTTGACGCCGACATTTTCCAGTGCCGGAACGCGGCCGAGCGCCTGTTCCATGATCTGCTCGAAATGATCGAAATTGCTGTCCAGCAGCGTGTAGTGGAAGCCGTCGGGGATGCCGTTTTGCGCCCAGGGAATGGGATTCGGCTCATAGCCGCCCATGACGATGCCGCCGACTTCTTCCTTGTAGTAGGTCAGGCGATCGGGATCGCGCAGGGTCGGCAGGTTGGAGGGCACGCCGAAGGATTCGGTGATGATGTATTGATGCTCGACGGAGACCAGCGGCACGTTGACGCCGAAGCGGGCGGCAAAGGCGCGCGTCCACTGGCCGGCGCAGACGACGACGCGCTCGCATTCGATGCGTCCCTCAGCGGTGACGACGGCGCGGATCCTTCCCTTGTCGATTTCCAGGTCGATGACTTCGGTGTCCTCGAAGATCGAAACGCCTGACATGCGGGCGCCTTTCGCCAGCGCCTGGGTGATGTCGGAGGGATTGGCCTGGCCGTCCGTGGGAAGGAAGGCGGCGCCGACGAGATCGTCCGTTGTCATCAGCGGCCAGAGATCGAATGCTTCCTGCGGCGTCAGCAATTGCATTTCGAGGCCGAAGGACTGGGCGGTGGTCGCCTGGCGCCGGACCTCGGTCCAGCGCTCCTCGTTGCAGGCAAGGCGCAGGCCGCCATTCATCTTCCAGCCGGTGCCGAGGCCGGTCTCCTCCTCCAGCCGCTTGTAGAGATCGACGGAATAACCGAGAAGCTGGGTGATGTTGGCGCTGGTGCGCAGCTGGCCGACGAGGCCGGCGGCATGGAAGGTGGTGCCCGAGGTGAGCTTCTTGCGCTCCAGCAGGACGGTATCGGTCCAGCCGAGCTTGCCGAGATGATAGGCTGTCGAACAGCCGATGATGCCGCCGCCGATGACCACGGCTTTCGCCGTCTTCGGTAATTCCCTCGTCATTTATTGATCCTGTTCAAAGGCTTGATAGGCGCGTTCGAAACGCGCGAGATTTTCGGCCGTATAGGCGGCATAGTCGAAATCGATGCTGGAATGGATTTCCGAAATCATGCTCCAGAGCGTCTCGCGCAGCAGCGAAGCGCATTTCATCGCGCCATAGCGCCTGCTGAGATCATCGGTCAGCGGCCGGTCGAAATAGGTCTCCAGCATCGTGTGTTCTGCCGTTTGCGGGAGCTCATTGTTGGAGGCCAATCCGCCGAGATCGAAAAGCGGCGTGTTGAAGCCGGCATAATCCCAGTCGATCAGCCAGAGCCGCTTGCCGTCGTCGAGAAAATTGGCGGCCAGCAGGTCGTTGTGGCCGAAGGCGATTTCGAAAGGCCCTGCCGCTTCTTCCAGCGCCTCAGCCCGGCCGACCAGCGCCGGCAGCAGAGGCAGATAGGCACTGCCCGCGGCCTTCAGATTGGCGGCGTAATCGCGGATGACGTGAAAGACCCAGAAGATCATCGCCTGGCCGCGGAAATGCCGGGCGATGTCGCGGTGGCAGGCGCGCACCAGCGGCACGACCCGGGCGAGCGTTTCCGGCCTCCTGATATCATCAGGCGAAAGCGCTCTCGCCTCGATATATTCGAGCACCAGAACGCCCGGCGAATGATGGATGACGGCAGGCGATATACCGGCGGCATGCGCCGCACGGCTTGCGGCAAGCTCGTTCTGCCGGCTGATGTGATGGATCGGGATATCGGTGCCGAGCCTGACGACGCAACGCGCGACGGCATCGCTGACCAGGTAGTTCCTGTTGGTGATGCCGCCTGCTATCGGCGAAATATCGATCGGGCCCTGCCAGATGCCAAGCGCATGAATCCTATCTTCAGGCGTCATGCTTATTCCCCTACAGCCCCTTCCGAAATGATGGGCAGAGGAGGATCCTATGTCAAGCAGCGCTTAGATCGTCTTGCCGGCGGCATCGAAGACGTGGCAGCGGGCCGGATCGAAGAAGGTCTTCACATTGGTGCCACGTTCCACCTTCTGCTGGCCATCAAGCGCGACAGTCAGAAGCTGGCTGTCCGGCGTCGTGGTGTAGAGCATGGTGGCGCCGCCCAGGTTTTCGACGAGATCGACATTGACGGTCGAGAGCGTGATAGCGCCTTCGGTCAGCGAAAGATGCTCGGGGCGGATGCCGAAGGTGACATCCTGTCCGACCGCGCCTTTCAACCGGCGCGGCAGATGGACGGAATTGCCGCAGACATGGATGCTGGTTTCGGTCTCACCGACCTGCTCGATGCGGGCCTTCAGGAAATTCATCTTCGGGCTGCCGATGAAACCGGCGACGAAGCGGTTGGCCGGGTTGTTGTAAAGATCGAGCGGCGCGCCGACCTGCTCGATGCGGCCGGAATTCAACACCACGATCTTGTCCGCCATCGTCATGGCTTCGACCTGGTCATGGGTGACATAGATCATCGTGTTGCCGAGGCTGCGGTGCAGGCGGGAGATTTCGACGCGCATCTGCACGCGCAGTTCGGCATCGAGGTTCGACAACGGCTCGTCGAACAGGAAAATACGCGGCTCGCGCACGATGGCGCGGCCGATCGCGACACGCTGACGCTGGCCGCCGGAGAGCGCCTTCGGCTTGCGCTCCAGGAGCTTCTCGATCTGCAGGATCTCGGCGGCCCGCTTCACTTTCGGCTGAATATCGGCCTTCTTGTAACCCGCCGTCTCCAGGCCGAAGGCGAGGTTCTTATAGACCGACATATGAGGATAGAGCGCGTAGGACTGGAAGACCATGGCGATGCCGCGCTTGGCCGGCGCCACTTCGTTCATGCGCTCGCTGTCGAGCAGCAACGCGCCGCCCGAGATCTCCTCGAGACCGGCGATCATGCGCAGAAGGGTCGATTTTCCGCAGCCCGAGGGGCCGACAAAAACGACGAATTCGCCGGGATCGATCGTCAGGTCGATGCCATGGATCACGTCCAGCGAGCCATAGCGCTTCTCGACCTTCTGAAGAACGACACTGGTTGCCATCTTCTCAAAACCTCTCTTTTGCCGGTTACTTCGTTCTTGCGCGCCAATCGGCGTATTTCGGACTGTCGGGACCGACCGGCAGCGGCACTTCAGCGCCGCTGTCGGAAGACTGGTAGATGGCGGTGACGAGTTCCAGCGCGCGGCGCGCGTCCGTCGTTGTCACCGGCAGCGGTCCTTGACCGCTGAGGAAGGCATGGAACTGGCCCATCTGGGTGGTGAAGCGCGGCGCGACCGGCTGCCAGTCGCCGACCACCCGGTCGATCTTTTCCTGCACGTCATCATTCGCGGCGATGATCTTCCAGGGATCCTTGCCTGGTGTGTAGGGCTCGTGGGTGCTTTCGAAAGTGACATTCTCGAAATGCAGCCTCAGCCGGCTCATCTGTTCCTGTGAACCCAGCGTGCAGGACAGCGAGACGAAGGCACCGTTTTCCATCAGCAGGCTGGCGGAGGCGCAATCCTCGACCTCGATATCGTTGACGCGGGTGGCGACGCGGCCGAAGACCCTTGCCGCCGGACCCATGAGATGCATCAGCATGTCGTGCAGATGCAGGGCATGGGTGACGAGCACACCGCCGAGTTCCGTCGCCCATTTGCCGCGCCAGGGCACGGCGTAATATTCCGGCTTGCGCAGCCAGAAGGTTTCGACCGAGGCCGTATAGGCTTTGCCGGCAATACCGGCGTCGATGATCCGCTTGGCCTTCTGGATACCGTCGCCATAGCGGTATTGGAAGATCGGCATCAGCACGCCTTTGGCGTTCCTTTCCGCTTCCATGATGGTATCGACGCCGGCAAGCGAACCGGTCAACGGCTTTTCGCAAACGACATGTTTACCGGCGGCGAGCGCGGCGACCACCTGCTCCAGATGGATGCCCGGCGGGGTGCAGATATCGATGATGTCGATCGTGTCGTCGGCGAGCAGCTCGGCGAAGGAGGTGGTACGCCGTTCGATGCCGAACTCGTCGCCGACGGCCGCCAGACGCTGTTCATTCAGGTCGCAGATTGCCGCGACCTTGAACTTGTCTGCATGCGGCAGATAACCCTCGACGATATGGGAGCGGCCGATACCGCAGCCGACAATCGCGACCGTCCTGATGCTCATCTCGTTCTTTCCCGTTGCCGCCATCAGCGCTTCATGCCCGTCGTGGCGATGCCCTCGATCAGAAGGCGCTGGAAGAACAGGAAGAAGAAGAAGACCGGCACCAGCGTCAGAGTCGACATGGCGAACAGGCCACCCCAATCCGATGCGCTGGTGGAATCCACGAAGGTGCGCAGGCCGAGCTGGATCGTATAGGTGTTCATGTCGTTCAGGTAGATCAGCGGACCGAAGAAATCGTCCCAGGTCCAGATGAAGGAGAAGATGGCGGCCGTCGCCAGCACCGGCAGCGACAGCGGCAGCATGATCTTCCAGTAGATGCGCCAGGCGCTGCAGCCATCCATCATCGCCGCCTCATCGAGTTCGCGCGGGATGCCGCGGAAGAACTGCACCATCAGGAAGATGAAGAAGGCATCGCTTGCCAGGAACTTCGGCACGACGAGCGGCAGGATGGTGTTCACCCAGCCGAGGTTGAGGAAGAGCACATATTGCGGGATCAGCGTCACGTGATAGGGGATCATCAGCGTGCCGAGCATGATCGCGAACCAGAAGTTCCGGCCGGCAAAACGCAGCCGCGCAAAGGCGAAGGCCGTCAGCGAACAGGCGATAACATTGCCGGTCACCACCAGCAGCGAGATGACGAGCGAATTCCAGAAGAACCGGCCAAAGCTGACATCGAGGCCGACCCAGCCGCGCGCATAGGAGGAGAGATCGATCGACGACGGGATAAGCGAGGTCGAGGAGAAGATCTCGTTTTCCGGTCTGACCGATGCCGAAACCATCCACAACAGCGGATAGAGCATGAGAAGTGACGCGGCGATCAGCAGGGCGTGGATGATGAGCGACCCCGGCAGGCTGCGTTTGTTGATATCCGATGGCGGCCTGGCCGCAGTGACGGAAGCGGTCATCTCAGTCATCGTAGTGCACCCAATAACGCGAGGTCAGGAAGGAGAAAGCGGTGAAGATCGCGATGATCACCACCAGGATCCAGGCAAGCGCCGAGGCATAGCCCATGCGGAAATTGCCGAAGGCTTCCTGATAGAGGTAGAGCGTGTAGAACAGCGTCGAGTTGATCGGGCCGCCCGTGCCGCCTGATATGATGAAGGCCGGCGTGAAGGCCTTGAAGGCTTCGATCGTCTGGACGACGGCATTGAAGAAGATCACCGGCGTCAGAAGCGGCAGGGTGATCTTGTAGAATTGCCGGAATTTCGAGGCGCCGTCGAGGCTGGCCGCCTCATACATGTCCTGCGGGATCTGGCGCAGGCCAGCCAGGAAAATAATCATCGGCGAGCCGAACTGCCAGACCGACAGTGCCACCAGCGTGTAGATCGAATAGTTCGGATGCGAGATCCAGCTCGGACCTTCGATGCCGAAATGCGAGAGCGCGGCATTGACGAGGCCATCGCTGGCGAAAAGCTGACGCCAGAGCACGGCGATCGCCACGCTGCCGCCCAGCAACGAGGGGAGATAGAAGATGGCGCGATAGATCGGCAACCCGCGCAGGCCGCGGTTCAGCGCCATGGCGACCAGCAAGGCGAAGGTCAGTTTGAACGGGACGGAGAAGACGACATAGGTCAAGGTGACGTGCATGGCGGCCGAAAATTTCGGATCCGCCGTGGCGATGCGCACGTAATTCGCTATTCCCACCCACCTCGGCGACTGCAGCATGTCGAAGTCGGTGAAGGAGAGGTAGAGCGAAATCAGGGCCGGCCCGAGCGTCAGCCCGAAAAAGCCGATGAGCCATGGAAGAAGGAAGAGATAGCCGGGAGCATTGGCGTTCCAGAGACGCCTGAAACGTCCTTCGGCCACGGCCCCCTGATATCTTTCCACATTTATGGCCCCTGCGGGCGTGCGCATCGCATTGCTCATACGGGATCAGCCTCGTGCGAGAATCTGCGTGATTTCGGTGACAAGCTGTTTGCCGCCATCGGCAGGAGATAGCTGTCCGAAGGCCACCTGCTCGGCGATGTTACGCAGCATCAGTTCGCCTTCACCGGCGCCGGCGGGCGGCGGCGGCGGCAATTTGCCGGCGAGATCGCCAAGGCCGCTGACATATTCCAGCGGAACCTTGCCGTTCTCATCGAGCTTCGCCGCGACGACCTCGCGCATGGCGCTCGATTCCGGAATGCCGCGTTCGACATCCAGGAGGACCGCTGCCTCGGGGTTCTTGACGAAGAAATTGACGTAGTCCACGGCCAGGTCGACCGCTTGCGACTGGGCCGAGACCGAGAAGAACATCGAAGGCTTGCGATAATGGCCACCCTTCGAATCCGCCTTGATCCGCATATAGTTGGTCAGCGCCAGCTTGTCCTTGTTCATTGCCTGATAGGCGACGAACTGGTTGGAATGGGCAAAACCGGCAGCCGACTTGCCGAGCGAGACCGTGTTGGTGTCGATATCGTTCTTGTCGAGAGCCTGGACATCGGCGGGAACGCAGGCGCCGGCCTCACGGAACTTGGCCCACATGTCGTACCATTCCGAGGCGTCGTCCACGCCGAAGGCGATCTTGCCGTCGGCGGTATAAAGCGCCTTGCCGCGCTGGCGCAGCCAGTTTTCGAACAGCGGTTCACCGCCGCTGCCGTCGGCCATGCCAAACATGCCCTTGCGTTTACCGGCCTTGGTGATCTCCGCACCCATGCGGGCGAACTCTTCCCAAGTGGTCGCCTGCGTCGGCAGATCGACGCCGGCTTCCTTGAAGGCGGTGGTGTTCAGGACCGTGGCGGCCGAATTCGCGCCGAGGCTGACGCCATAGAGATGGCCGTCGACGCTGCCGCCTTCGATCTGCGCCTTGTCGAAATCGTCGAGGTTGAGCTTGGCCGGCATATAGGATTCGAGCGGGGCAAGCGCGCCGCGCCGGGCATACTGAACGATATAGCGGTAATCCATCTGGATCACGTCGGGCGCGTTGCGACCGGCGACCTGGGTCGCAAGGCGCGGCCAGTAATCGCCCCAGCCGAGGAATTCGCCGGTGATCGACGTGCCCGAATTCTTAGACTGATAGAGCTGCGATACCTTGTTGGTACGATCTGCGCGCGGCTGCGAGCCCCACCACAGGAGACGCAAGCGCTTTTCCTGTGCCAAAGCGCTGGTTCCAAGCGCCGAGAGCGAAAGGAGCGTGGCCCCTCCCGCAACGAAATTACGTCTGCTTACACGTAGGGTCATTTTTTCCTCCTCCAAAGGGAAGCGCCTCCACACGCTTCCGAAACTAGTTACCCTTGCATAAATAACTAATTGGTTACAAGCTACGAGCAAAGCGGCAAGTGTGTCAAGCGGTGTCGGCCAGAGCGTGGTGCCGAAAAGTGTGAGCGGTTTCGGGCGACATCGTGCTCCGGCTGTTTGAGCCCTGCAAATTCGGTTTTTACAATTTCGCACCGAAGGCTTATGAGCGCAACATGCGAGACGGAGGTGGAGCGATGAACGACAGCGGGGAGAATGGGGAGAAGAAAAGGTCTCGACGCCCACCTCAGGAACGGACGACGCAGCGCGATCCGGAGCGGACGCGCGCCGCGATCCTTGAGGCGGCAACCCGGGAATTCGCCGAAAACGGCATGGGCGGGGCCCGCGTCGACGCAATCGCCGAACGCGCCGGCACCAACAAGCGCATGCTCTATCATTATTTCGGCGACAAGGAGCAGCTCTATCTCCGCGTGCTCGAAGAAGCTTATGTCGGCATCCGTACCGCCGAGCGCGCGCTTCATATCGGCGACCGCAGCCCGGAGGAGGGCATCGGCGAACTGGCGTTGTTCACCTGGCGTTATTTTCTCCAGCACCCGGAATTCCTCAGCCTGCTCGGCACAGAAAATCTGCATCGCGCCCGCTGGCTGCGCCAGTCCGTCCGGCTCAAGGAACTGCATTCGCATCTGATCGGCGAGCTTTCTCAAGTGCTCGAGCAGGGAAAGAAACAGGGTGTCTTCATCGAAACCGCCGATCCCCTGCATGTCTACCTGACAATCGCCTCACTCGGTTATTTCTACCTGTCGAACCAGTACACGCTTTCGACGATCTTCGGCCGCGACCTGATCGAGCCGACTCATCTCAATGCCTGGGAAAGGCATATCGTCCACGTCACGCTCGCCTCGATCAAGCGCTGAATTTCAAAAATCGGATTTGACGCTTGACAGCCGCGCCGCTCTTCTGCCATCAAGTAACTGTTTAGTTACCGGCTCGGGAGGGCCGGGCGACGATGCCCGCTCCCGCCGCAAAAGATTGCTGGGAGGATAAAATGGCACGCTTGGGGATCATCTTGCACGGCGTCACCGGCCGCATGGGTTACAATCAGCACCTGGTGCGCTCGATTCTCGCCTTCCGCGACCAGGGCGGCATCACATTGAAATCGGGCGAGAAACTCGAGATCGACCCGATCATCGTCGGCCGCAACGGCGCCAAGATGGAAGAGCTGGCGAAGAAGCACGGCATCAAGCGCTGGTCGACCGATCTCGACGCCGCGCTCGCCAATCCCGACGACACGATCTTCTTCGACGCCGGCACGACGTTGATGCGCGCCGAGCTGCTGTCCAAGGCGCTCGATGCCGGCAAGCACGTGTATTGCGAAAAGCCGATCTCCGACGACCTGCAAGTGGCGGTCGACCTTGCCCGCAAGGCGCGCCGCTCGGGCCTCAAGCACGGCGTCGTGCAGGACAAGCTTTTCCTGCCCGGCCTGCGCAAGCTGGCGCTGCTCAGGGATTCCGGCTTCTTCGGCAAGATCCTCTCGGTGCGCGGCGAATTCGGCTACTGGGTCTTCGAAGGCGATTGGGGCGTGCCCGCCCAGCGTCCGTCCTGGAACTACCGCAAGGGCGACGGCGGCGGCATCATTCTCGACATGCTCTGCCACTGGCGTTACGTGCTCGACAATCTGTTCGGCGAAGTGAAGGCCGTCTCCTGTCTTGGCGCGACGCATATTCCGCGCCGCATCGACGAACAGGGCAAGCCCTATGATTGCGATACGGATGATGCGGCCTATGCGACCTTCGAGCTCGAGGGCGGCGCGATCGCGCAGATCAATTCCTCCTGGGCGGTGCGCGTCCGTCGTGACGATCTCGTCACCTTCCAGGTCGACGGCACCCATGGTTCGGCCGTCGCCGGCCTGACGAAATGCTGGAGCCAACACCGCGTCAACACGCCGAAGCCGGTCTGGAACCCGGATCAACCGCAGACGATCGACTTCTACAAGACCTGGGACGAGGTTCCGGACACCCAGGCCTTCGACAACGGCTTCAAGGCGCAGTGGGAAATGTTCATCCGCCATGTCGTCGAAGATGCGCCGTGGCCCTATGGCCTGGAAGCTGGCGCCAAGGGCGTGCAGCTCGCCGAGCTCGGCCTGAAATCCTGGGCCGAACGCCGCTGGCTCGACGTTCCCGCACTGGAGCTCTGAACCGTGACGACGATCAATCTCCCCCTCGACGGCAAGATCGTCCCCTATACGCTGACCGGCACGCCGATCGCGGTCGCCAAGCGCGACGCCAAGGCCTTTCCGCGCATCGCCTTTGCCGCCGCTCATGTCGTTGCCGATCCGCTTGCCGACAACGATCCGTGGCTGACGCCGGCGATCGACTGGGAGCGGACGCTTGCCTTCCGCCACCGGCTCTGGGATCTCGGCCTCGGCGTTGCCGAGGCGATGGATACGGCGCAGCGCGGCATGGGCCTCGGCTGGCCGGAAGCGCGCGAGCTGATCCGCCGGGCGCTTGATGAAGCGGCCGGGCGCAAGGATGCGATGATTGCCTGCGGGGCCGGCACCGATCATCTGACGCCTGGCCCCGACGTCACCGTCGACACTATTCTCAGGGCCTATGAGGAGCAGATCGAAACGGTGGAGGCGGCCGGCGGCCGCATCATCCTGATGGCGAGCCGGGCACTTGCCGCCGCCGCCAAGGGGCCGGACGACTATGTCAGCGTCTACGACCGCATCCTCCGCCAGGTGAAAGACCCTGTCATCATCCATTGGCTCGGCGAAATGTTCGATCCGGCGCTCGAGGGGTATTGGGGCAATGGCGACCATCTGAAAGCCATGGAGACCTGCCTCGAGGTGATTAGGGCCCATGCCGACAAGGTCGACGGCATCAAGATCTCGCTGCTCTCCAAGGAGAAGGAAGTGGCGATGCGCCGCCAACTGCCGAAGGGCGTGCGCATGTATACAGGCGACGATTTCAACTATGCCGAACTGATCGCCGGCGACGAAGCGGGCCATTCCGACGCGCTGCTCGGTATTTTCGATGCGATCGCGCCGGCAGCTTCGGCGGCCCTCGAAGCGCTCGGCCGCAAGAGCAACCATGAATTCTTCGATCTGCTGGAGCCGACCGTACCGCTGTCGCGCCACATCTTCAAGGCGCCGACGCGCTTCTACAAGACCGGCGTCGTCTTCCTCGCCTATCTCAACGGTCTGCAGGATCATTTCGTCATGGTCGGCGGACAGCAGAGCACTCGCTCGCTGGCGCACCTGGCGGAGCTTTTCCGTCTCGCCGACAAAGCGCGGGTGCTGGCCGACCCCGAACTCGCCGCAAGCCGCATGCGCCAGGTGCTCGCCGTCCACGGCGTCAACTGAAGCGGGACACCGGCTGGGAGGAGAATGACATGCAGGTCGAAGGACTTTCGATCAATCTGGCGACGATCCGCGAGCAATGTGGCTTTGCCGAAGCCGTCGACATCTGCCTGAAACACGGCATCACCTCGATCGCGCCCTGGCGCGATCAGGTCGCCAAGGTCGGTCTTGACGAGGCGGTGCGCATCGTCAAATCGAACGGCATCAAGCTGACCGGGCTTTGCCGCGGCGGTTTCTTCCCGGCGGCAAATAATGCCGACTGGCAGAAAAATCTCGACGACAACAGGCGCGCCATCGACGAGGCGGCCGCATTTTCAGCCGACTGCCTCGTGCTCGTCGTCGGCGGCCTGCCGGGCAGTTCGAAGGATATCGTTGCGGCCCGTCAGATGGTGTTCGACGGCATTGCCGCCGTGCTGCCGCATGCGCAGGCGGCCGGCATGAAGCTCGCGATCGAACCGCTGCATCCGATGTATGCCGCCGACCGCGCCTGCGTGAACACGCTCGGTCAGGCGCTCGACATGTGCGAGCCGCTTGGCGAGGATGTCGGGGTGGCGATCGATGTCTACCATGTCTGGTGGGACCCCGATCTTGCCAACCAGATTGCTCGAGCGGGCCGCATGAAACGCATCTTTGCCCATCACATCTGCGACTGGCTGGTGCCGACCCGGGATATGCTGCTCGACCGCGGCATGATGGGCGATGGCGTGATCGACCTCAAAGGCATAAGACGAATGATCGAGGCCGCCGGCTTCTTCGGCGCGCAGGAGGTGGAGATCTTCTCGGCCGAGACCTGGTGGAAACGCCCGGCCGACGAGGTGATCGCCACCTGCGTCGAACGCTTCCGGAGCTGCTGCCAGATCTGATTTTCAATATTTGTTTCATCACGCATGCAGGAGGATCATTCGATGGAGAAACGCCGTTTTGCCCTGATCGGCACCGGGAACCGCGGCACCACCATGTGGGGCAAGGATCTGCTGGCCGGCTGGCGCGAACATGTCGACCTCACAGCCATCGTCGAGAAGAATTCGCTGCGCGGCGAGCGCGCCCGCAACATGATCGGCAGCAACGCGCCGCTCTATGACAATATCGATTCCATGCTCGTCGAGCAGAAGCCGGATCTGGTCATCGTCTGCACGCCCGACCATACGCATGACGATATCATTGTGCGGGCGCTGGAGTCCGGCATCGATGTCATCACCGAAAAGCCGATGACCACCTCGATCGAGAAAATTCGCCGGATTCTCGACGCAGAAAAGCGCACCGGCCGCCGGGTCGACGTCTCCTTCAATTATCGCTATGCGCCGACGGCCGCCAAGATCAAGGAACTGCTGAACGCCGGCGAGATCGGCCGGGTGACCTCAGTCGACTTCCACTGGTATCTCAACACCAAGCACGGCGCCGACTACTTCCGTCGCTGGCACGCCTATACGGAAAATTCCGGCAGCCTGTTCGTCCACAAGGCAACGCATCATTTCGATCTGCTGAACTGGTATCTCGACAGCGATCCGGAGTCCGTCACCTCGTTTGCCGACCTGCAGAATTACGGCCGCAAGGGCCCGTTCCGCGGGCCCCGCTGCAAGCTCTGTCCGCACACGCAGGAATGCGACTACTATCTCGATCTTGAAGCCGATCCCTTCCTCGACCAGCTCTACGAGGATCCCTCGAAGATCGACGGCTACTTCCGCGACGGCTGCGTCTTCCGCGAGGACATCGACATTCCCGATACGATGGTGGTGTCGCTCCGTTACCGCAACAACGTCCACGTCTCCTATTCGCTGAACACTTTCCAGCCGATCGAAGGCCATCACCTGGCCTTCAACGGCACCAAGGGGCGGATCGAGCTTCGCCAATACGAGGCCCAGCCCTGGGAAGAGCCGAAGCAGGACACGATTCTGCTGATCCGTAATTTCCCGAACGGCAAGGAGGCGGTGGAGCGCATCGTCGTTCCGCATTTCACCGGCGGCCATTACGGCGGCGACGACCGGATGCGCAACATGATCTTCAAGCCGGATATGGAAGACAGGCTCGCGCAGCGCGCCGGCACGCGGGCGGGCGCCATGTCCGTGCTTTGCGGTATTGCCGCGCTGACGAGCTCGCGCACCGGCAAGGTGGTCGACATCGCCGAGCTGATGCCTGAGCTTGCCAATGACGGTTCGCCGAATTCGCTGAGGTCGTCACGCTGACGCCTGCTGTGTAAGCTCGCTCGGCGAGGCGCGCGTCAGGCGATGTTTTCGAGATTCTCCCGGCGGATTTGGTAGAGCAGCGGCCGACCGGCCACGAAGCGCTCGACCTCGTCAGCCGCCATCTCGCCGAGGCGCGCCCGTTCCAGGCCGACGGCGCCGGCAATATGCGGCGTCAGAAAGACATTCGGCAGATCGTAGAAAGCAGAATCGGGCTCAGGGATCTCCGGATCGGTGACGTCGATGACCGCGTCGATGCGGCCGCTCTTCAGCACTGAGAGCAGTGCGGCCTCATCGATAAGAATGCCGCGCGCCGTGTTGATGAGTGTCGCCCCGTCCTTCATCAGCGACAGCCTTCGCGCATCGATCATATGCTGCGTCGAGGGCAGCGACGGCGCATGCAGGGAAACGATATCGGCTTGCCGCATCAATTCGTCGAGCTCGACCTTTTCCGCTCCGAGGCAGGCCGCCTCGGCGGCATCGAGCGTGGGATCGGAGAGCAGCAGCCTGTAGTCGAAGGGTTTCAACAGCTCGATGACGCGCCGACCGATGCGCGAAGCGCCGACGATGCCGACGGTGCGGCGGTAATTTCCGATCGCCTGACGCTGCATCGAATGGGTCCGGTCGCGGTTGCGATCGGCGACATAGAGATCGCGGAAACGGAAGACCCGCTTGCCGGCGAAGATGATCGCGGCAAGCGTGAATTCGGCAACCGGCACGGCGTTGGCCTCGGCCGCATGGCTGACCGGGATACCGGCCGCGAAGATGGCGTCGTCGATGACGCCCTTGACCGTGCCCGCAGCATGAACGATGAGCTTGAGGTGCGGCGCCGCGGTAAGCATTTCGGTCCCGGCATAGGGTCCGCCCCAGCCGGTGATCAGGATTTCGGCCTGGGCCAGCAGACGCCTCGCACGCTCGTCGTCGAAACGCTGCAGCGGTTTAGCGTCCAGCAGGCGGCCGATGCCGTCCAGCCGGCGCAGAACCTCATCCGGCAAGACATGCTCGGTGCGCGACGGCTGCATGGCAAGGACAATCGCCGGATGGCTCATGGCATCTGCCCCGGCGCTTCGATGGCGCTCACCGTCACGCCCCTTTCCCTCACCACGGCCCCCAGCGCCGTAATGTCAGGCGCTTTCGGCGGTCTTGTCCAGGCAGACGAAACGGCAGCGGGATTGTCAAGCCCCAGCACCGCCGTCACCAGGATGGTTTCGCCGGCCGGAATCTGGCCGCGCAGCTGCGGCACGAGGGTTTTCGCAACGATCACATTGGTGTTGGGCATTGCCTTCTGGACGAGCCCGGACCGTTTCACCGAAGAGCCGAGATCGAGAATGCCGGTGAAATCGGCCTCGCCGATTGCATAGGCAACCCCATTCGAGGCGGACAGCCTATCCAGCTCGAAATCCCGGCGACCGATGGCAAATCCGCCTTCGGCAATCCGCAGCGGCCGGCTTGTCCTCACCCGGTGGAGGCGGATATGCCAAGGTACTGCGGGCACGAGCCAGGTTTCGACGCCGACATCCGGGAAAGGCGACCATTTCGCAAAAAGCACGTCGCCTGCGAGCCTGGCCTCCTCGTTCGTTTCGCGCACCCGGTAGTGCAGGCCGTCATCGCTGAAGGCCAGCATCGAGTCGAAGGCGGCGAGCGCAAAGGCACGTTCATCGGCCTCGACGCTGAAGCCGTAGCGGGCGGAATAGGCGAACTTGGCGTATTTTTCCGTGCCGAACCGCATCTGCAGGTTTTCCTGGCCGGAGGACAGCGCCACGACATCGCCGCCCGCCCGCATGATCACCATGCCGGGATGACGCTGGGGAACGACCTCGGGCGCCTGCTCCGGCGCTTTTTCCGTCGCGGTCCAGAACGGATGATCCTCCGCGATCGCCAGCGGCAGGAAGGCCTTGAAGGCCCAATAGGGCGAACCGGCGGAATTGTAGCTTTCCGACATCAGCAGGTTTGGATAGCCGAAACCGATCGACAGCACGCCGTCGCGATCGGCAATCGGCTTGTCCTTCCACCAGCGCAGGTGCTGCAGGCAGAGATGCTTGACCTCACCCCAGGGCAGGGCTTCGACATCGGCAAAGGCAAGCGCCGACCAGAAGCCGGCGCAGGCGAAGCGATAGGTCAGACTGCGGCCGAAGGGGATCGTCGCCCCGTCAGCGGCGAACCAATGCCGGAAATCCCGGGCAAAAAGGATCGCGCGCTCGCGATAGCGCTTTGCATAATCGTCGTCGACGAGCTTCGAATAGATCAGGCCATAGAAATGCATGGCAAAGGGAATGTAATGGTCGATGCGGCGCACGTTGCCGTCGCGATACCAGCCGTCGCCGATATAGAAGCCTTCGAGTTCCTGCAGATATTGCCGCGTCAGGCTGCGGTCGAAATCGGCGCCGAGACGATCGAGCGCGATGTCGACGAAAATCCGGAAGAATTTCCAGTTGTTGTCGGCATAGTCGAACTGCCTGACATGCTTGAGATAGGCGATCACATTGCCGCGGGCACGCGCATCGAGCGGTTCCCAGATCTTTTCCGGTACCAGCGCCAGGGCAAAACCGAGAGCGGCAAGCTCGACCATCCGCTGATCGCGGCCATTGACCGTTCCCCAATATTCGGGATGGGCGGGATCGGTGCCGTTTGCGAGGCCTTCGGCGAAACGATGCCAATGGGCAAAGTCGCCGTTGCCGGCACCAAGCGGCGCCAATCCCCAGAGCGGCCGGGCGAAGCCTTCGAGGTCGGCCGCCGCCCGGTCGAAATGGGCGGCGGTGCCGCTCAACCTGACGCGGGCATTGTCCTTCGAAAAGCAGGGAAGCAGCGGATCGAACAGATCAAGGAGGGCGCGGCTCATATCGGCACGGGTTTCGAGCGGATTGCCTGCGAGCGGGTTGGCGCTGGCGGGATCATAGGTCATCGGCGTCACTCACGGGGTTCGACGTTCACAACGGTCCCTCCCGGAACGGGAACGACTGCCTGGCAGATGTGGCGCGCCGGTGCCGTCCTGTCGCGGAAACGGGACAGCATCAGCGAAACGGCCTCGCGCCCGAGGGCGGCGCGGTCGACGCGCATGGTGGAAAGCTGCGGATTGGTCATCAGCGCGCAGGGCAGATCATCGAAGCCGACGATCGCGAAATCTTCCGGCACGCGCAGACCGGCTTCGGTGACCGCCTCGAGCACGCCGACGGCGATGAAATCATTCATGCAGAAGGCGGCGGTGAAACCGGCATTTTCGGCAAGGATCGCAGCCGTGTGTTCATGGGCCTCGCGGCTGGCGCTGCCCTGCAGCGTCATGGACACAAAACGGCCCTCGGCACCGGGGACGGCGGCGATCGCCGCCTCGAAACCGCGCACGCGCTCCCGGATCGTATGGCGGTGGGAGCCGCTCAGATGCAGGATGCGGCGATGGCCGGCCTTGGTCAACCGGCTGGTCGCCTCATAGGCTCCAAAGAAATTAGCCGGCGAAACGCCATCGAACTGCATCCTGGGATCGGTGCCGTTGACAAGAACGGTCGGCGTCATGCCGGCTTGCAGCCAGCCGCGCAACATCTCGTTCGGATCGATGCCGACGAGGAAGAGACCTTCGGCGCCTGCCGCCTGCATATGGTCGCGCACGGCATCCGGCGTGGTGCGATCCTCCCGGACCAGCCGGACCTCGAACGGCATGCCTGCGTCGACGGCTCCGGCACGCAAGCCGTCGACGATCGCTTCATAGAAAACGCTGAGACCGCCCGTGACGCCGTCGCTGGCAATCAGCGCCAGCCCCCCGGCAACGGCTTCGGAAGCCGGCTTGACCGGATAGCCGTGCTCGGCCGCCACCTTCAAGATCTGGCGGCGAACGGTTTCGCTGATACCAGGTTCGTTGGCAAGCACGCGCGACACCGTGGAGACGGAGACGCCGGCCAATGTGGCTATATCGGCCTGACGCGGCCGTCTGATCTTTTGGTCGTTCATAGGCAAACATTATGCAAGTTATGCAAATTTGCAAGAAAATGATTACTTCTTGCAATAAATATTTTTTTGCGTACCCTGTTTGCCGAAATGCCCCGACAGGCCATTGGAGGATGGCAGCGGGGCATATTGGGACAAGGAGGATATCATGCAGGTCAATCGCCGTTCATTCCTGATGGGTTCAGCCGGTGCGGCCGCCGGCCTCGCCTTCGGCGCCGGAAGCGCCATTCCGGCCTTTGCCGAAGACGCGCAGCTCAGGGCCATGTGGTGGGGTTCCAACGACCGCGCCAAGCGCACGCTCGATGTCGCCAAGCTCTATCAATCCAAGACGCCCGGCGTCACCATTGTTGGTGAATCGCTTTCGGGCGACGGTTACTGGACGAAGCTCGCAACGCAGATGGCCGGCCGCTCGATCGCCGACATTTTTCAGCTCGAGCCGGGAACGATTTCCGACTATTCTAAGCGCGGCGCCTGCCTGCCGCTCGATGAATTCGTCCCCTCGACGCTGAAGGTCGACAGCTTCGGCGCCGACATGCTGAAGCTGACCACCATCGACGGCAAGCTCTATGGTGTCGGCCTCGGTCTCAACTCCTTCTCGATGTTCTTCGACACGGTCGAATTCGAGAAGGCAGGCATCCCGCTGCCGACGGCCGACCTCACCTGGGATGAGTATGCCAAGCTCGCCGTAGAACTCGCCAAGTCCTCGGGCAAGGGCGGCGGCCCCTATGCGGCGCGCTACGCCTATGTATTCGACGCCTGGCTGCGCCAGCGCGGCAAAAGCCTCTTTGCCAGGGAAAGCGCTGGGCTCGGCTTCACGGCCGACGATGCCAGGGAATGGTTCGACTACTGGGAGAAGCTGCGCAAGGCGGGCGGCACCGTTGCTGCCGACGTGCAGACGCTCGATCAGAATACCATCGATACCAATTGCCTCGGTCTCGGCAAATCGGTGATCGGCATGGCCTATTCCAACCAGATGATCGGCTATCAGTTGATCATCAAGAACAAGCTCGGCATCACCATGCTGCCGCGCGAAAAGAAGGGCGGTCCATCCGGCCATTATTACCGTCCGGCACTGATCTGGAGTGTGGGCGCGACGAGCAAACAGGGCGAAGCCGCCGCGAAGTTCATCAGCTTCTTCGTCAACGATCCCGAAGCCGGCAAGATTCTCGGTGTGGAACGCGGTGTGCCCATGTCAACGACAGTGCGCGAAGCCATCCTGCCGCAACTCAACCCGACGGAGCAGGAAACGGTCAAGTACGTAAACCTGCTCAAGGATCAGGTTGGCGAATATCCGCCGCCGGTGCCGATGGGCGCAACCCAATTCGACCAGCGGGTGCTTCGCCCCATCTGTGACGAACTCGCCTTCGAACGGGTCTCGCCCGCCGACGCGGCAACCCGGCTCATCGAAGAGGGTAAGGCAACGATCAAAGGCTGATCTGTTGCCGGATATGAGAGGAGAGGCCCGCAAAACCCCGGCGGGCCTTTCTGTTTTATGCTAGAGAATTTCCGTTTTCACAGAAATGCTATAGTTTTTTTCACGCAATTCCGGACGCAAAACCGCTACACACTTTTGCTGGAATTGCGTGGTGTCAGTTGCCCAGGCTTTCAACCACGCGCCAATCCGGCCGGCCGAGATCGAAGGGCCAGGCGTGCACATCCCGATCGTTGAAATAGACCACCTCCTGCAGATTCGGGAAGGCGCTCTGCTTCAACGTGGCAGTTTCGATCCACGGCTTCATATAGGCGTCGCCACCTTGATAACCGAGTTCCGCCACCCAGATGGGCTTGCCGTAGCCGGCGACGAGATCATAGCCCTGCTTCAACGCTTCCGAGAACGTGCGGTGCTCATTGTGGGCAAGCTCGTCATAGCGCTGCAGGCCGAAGACCGAGAGTCCGACGAGGTCGACATAATCGTCGCCGGGATAATAGGCCTCGAGGCCGGGCAGTCCCTTCGGCGACCACATGATCTGTGTGCCGGGCGCCTCCTCGCGGACGATATCCATCATCCGCTTGTAGGCCGTGATATAGTCCTGCGGGCTCCAGCCGGACCATGAGAACCGCCCCGACTTGTCTTCCATCTCCTGCCCCCAGCGGACAATCACCGGGCTTTTCAGCTGGGATATCATCTGCGTGATCGCACGCATGTTGACATCGTAGTCGCCGCGCAGGACCTTTGCGCGAAGCTGAGCGGAGGTCAGCCGCCAATCGACGTCCCAGGACCAGGGCTCCACTGTTATCAGCAGGTTGCGGCCTCTGGCCAGCGCATAGGCGTCGGCGACGCGCAAGGTTTCGAGGTCGACGTCCTCCCAGGGCAGGAACAAGGCTTCGGTCGCGACATTCGCCTGCGCGCCGAAATCGCCGTGCGGATCATAGGCCCCGAACTTGATGCCGTCGGCATGAAGGACGGGGCGTTTGTCGATGATCGTCCGCACGGCCGCCGCCGGGTTCGGGACAATGCCGGCATATTGCACCTCGCTTCGGCTCGGCAGATCCGCGACACACAATAACAGCAGCGCCATCGCGGCGGTCGAGAGGTGGTTTTTCATTAGCTTCTTCATGGCTCACCCTCCTTTTCGGGCTACTTCCTGGCTCAGCAGGATCTGCTTCAGTTCGCTTGCCTTCGCGCTTACGGTATCGGCGGCAACAAGCTTCCCGAACTCATCGTCCTGGCGCACCGATGCATGGCGGAAGACGTACCACTCGCCGCTCGGCTGGCGCCGCTGATAGATCGTGTTGCCGACCTTGCGATGCCCGAAACAGGTGCTGGCGCGGGCCGCGCCCTCGGCATTTGTCCAGGTAGCGCGCATGCAGAGCTGGCCGAGATCGTCGACCACCCATTTGCCTTCGGCGAAAGACGGTTTCCCCTTGTCGTTGCTCCAGGCGACGAACCGCCGACCATCGTCGAAGAAACGGCCGCCTCCGGTATTCCAGGTCCAGGTCTTGTCGCCGTAGATCCGATAGAGCTCATAGGCGCTCAGCGGCGTCGGCGCCTTCGTTTTGGCGATCTCGGCGCCGTGCGCCGCCACCGGCAGACACAGGCTGAGAGCAAGCGCTGCTCCCCATAGTCTCGATCCGATACTCATTACATCCTCCATACTCGACACTTGCCGGTTCCGCCGGCTTACACACCACGTTCGTCTCGGTCGGTTCTGCCGAAACCATTCCATCTCAAGTGGAATTTCACTATCCTGGTCTTGCCGCCGCCGAGGCCGGCCCCGGCCACGGCAAATTGCGATTGGGTAAAACTGACGAGCGTCTGGCCGTGGGAAAGGGCCTCGAGGCTGTGCAGACCATGGGTACCCGCTTGCATGCCGCCGGTGATGCAGATCGCAAACCCCATGGCCGTCGCAAGCCACAGCCCGCGTGATTGCGGCCGTAATGGCAGATCGTTCTCGATTGCGTGGCGAATGACGATCAGCACCGTCAGTGACAGATAGATCGAAAGATTCATCGCCGCGAAAATATAGAAGCCCTGAGCGGCAGCGGCCTCACTGGCGAGCACCATCGCGACAGCGCACATCCCGGCGAACGCGATATAGGGTGCGATGACGCGCAGCGGCAGCAACTGCTGCTGCTGCCTTCCCTTCGGCGTGATGCGAAAATCGACGAAGGAGCCGCAGATATGATCGCGAACGGCCGCCAGGCTGCCGGCCAGCGACCATGGCCAGCGCAGGAATATGAAGGCAAGCCCTTCCCAGCCGAACAGTTTCGCATCATAGGGCCGGAAGGTCGCCGTGGCCCACCAGAAGAAGGCAAACAGCGTCAGCACGATCGAGATCGGCACGAAATGCAGCAGGAATTCCGGATAGGTCACATTGACGAAGACATGGCCCGTCAGAAGCGCGGCAACCGGCAGCAGGAACATTACGGCCATAAAGGCGGAAAAGAGCGGATACCACAGCTGCGAGAACACGAACTGGAACCGCAGCCGCCAGGGCAGGTGCATGACATGGTGGCGGGAATGTTGCAGCAGAATGGTGACGAGGCTGCGCGACCACTGGAATTCCTGGACGACGAGATCGGCGAAGTTTGCCGGGCCGTCGCCATGGGCGATCGCATCGACGGCATGCACGCCGCGCCAACCGCCGGCATTCATCATCAGCGTCGTCGAATGGTCTTCGGCAAGTTCGGGACCGAGGCCGCCGATCTGACGAAGGGCTGATGTGCGAACCGCATAGTGGGAGCCGATGCAAAGAGGCGCCCAGCCATTGTTGTAACCGGTCTGCAGCGAACCATGCAGGCTTGCCTCCGCATAGAGCCTGCCGCGCGCCGCCCAGCTTGCCCCGGCGTTGGCATCGCAGATGCTGGGAGCCGAGACATAACCGACCTCAGGATCGGTGAAGGGGCACAGGATTTCACGGAGATAGGTCGGCGTCGGTACATGGTCGGCATCGAACTGGGCGACGAAATCGTAGCGCTCATAGCCGAAGTGGTCGTAGAAATAGGCAAGGTTGCCTTCCTTGCAACGTGTGCGACGCGGCCAGATGGTGCGATGATACTCCGCCACGCCCTTTCGGGTGGAGATCAGCACGCCGTGCGCCGCACACCAGCGCCTGGTTTCCTCCGAAGGGTCCTCGTCGGCCAGCCAGACATCGAAATCGACGCCAACCTGGTCGAGCATCGCCTGCAGCGTGGCGCGGACGACGGCAAAGGGCTCGGACGGCGCCTTGGTGACGACCATTGCCACCCGCCCTTCCGGCAGCCGTGCGTGCGGGCTGATCGTCCTCGCATCGAGGAAGATCAGGATGAAATAGGCCGGCACCAGCGTAATCCAGGCAAGCACGAGGGTGATGAGCACGAAAGCCGCCCAGGAAATGATATGGGCGGACTGGCACCACCAGATCCAGAAATAGCCGAGCGACGCCAGCCAGCAGAGGATGCCGAAGCCATAGGCGACGCGGTTCCAGCCGGTGAAAACAGGATCGAATGCATCGGCCGCGGTGGCGGCTTTCGCCATGCCGACGCCGTGGCCAACTTGCGAAGCGTCGCTCATGCGGTCATCTCCAGTCCGAAGGTGGGACCGGCGGTGCGGATGATCGTATCGATATCCGAGAAAACCGGCACGAAGCCGAGTTCCGCCTTTGCCCTTGCCGTGTTGGCAAAGAGGATCGGCGGATCGCCGATGCGGCGGGAGCGATAACGGACGGGAACTTCGCGGCCGCTCGCGCGACGGATCGCTTCGAGAATCTCGCGCACCGAGGTGCCCCGGCCGGAGCCGAGATTGACGCTGAGCGAGCCGCCGTCCGCCATCAGGTGGTTGACGGCGGCGAGATGCGCCTGCGCCAGATCGCTGACATGAATATAGTCGCGAACACAGGTTCCGTCCTCGGTCGCATAATCGGTGCCGAAAATATCGAGCCGCTCCAGCCTGCCGGCGGCGGCGAGAAGGGCGCGAGGAATGAGATGGGTTTCGGGGTCGTGGCGCTCGGCAAGCTCACCGTCCGGATCGGCTCCGGCCGCATTGAAATAGCGCAGCGCGGCAAAGCGGATGCCATAGGCAGCGGCAAAATCCTCGAGGGCCATCTCGAAGATCAGCTTGGTGCGCCCATAGGGATTGACCGGTAACCGCGGGCTTTCCTCTCGTATCGGCAAGGAGTCGGGAACGCCATAGGTGGCGCAGCTGCTCGAAAAGACGATCCGGTCGATATCCTGGTCGAGGCACGCCTCGAGCAGCGTCAGACTGCCGACGACGTTGTTGCGGTAATATTTCCTCGGCATGTCGACGGATTCGCCGACATAGGCATTGGCGCCGCAATGGATAACGCAATCGGGCGAAAACTCTGCGAGAGTCCGGCGCAGCATGGCGGCGTCGGCAAGCTCGCCCCGAATGAGGGGGCCCCAGCGGACACTGTCGGCATGTCCCGTCGACAGATTGTCGTAGGTAACCGGGGTCATGCCGGCGCGCGACAGCGCTTTGCAGATATGACTGCCTATGAAACCGGCACCGCCGGTAACCAGAATGTAGCGGGGCATCTCATACGATCTCCGCCTTCTCTGTGCCCGCCAGCAGTCCGTCGAAATAGTCGACGCTGCGAGCCAGACCGGTTTCGAGCCCGATGCGGGGCTGCCAGTCCAGCTCTGCCATGGCCCGGGAAATATCCGGCCGCCGCTGACGAGGGTCGTCGGCGACCGCAGGCAGGTGGACGATCCGCGAACGGGAATTCGTCAGGTCCCGAATGATTTCCGCCAGGCGGCGAACGGTGATTTCGGTCGGGTTGCCGAGGTTGATCGGACCGTTGCAGGCGCTGCCGGCAGCCGAAAAACGCAGGAAACCCTCGATAAGATCATCGACATAGCAGAAAGAACGGGTCTGCTCGCCATCGCCATAGATCGTCAGGTCGGCATTGCGCAGGGCCTGCACGATGAAATTGGAAACAACCCGCCCGTCGTCCAGGCGCATGCGTGGCCCGTAGGTGTTGAAGATGCGGCCAACCTTGATGTCGACGCCGTAAGTCCTGTGATAGTCGAAGAACAGGGTTTCGGCACTGCGCTTGCCTTCGTCGTAGCAGCCGCGCGGCCCGATCGGGTTGACGTTGCCGCAATAGGATTCGTGCTGCGGGCTGTGGGTCGGGTCGCCATAGACCTCCGACGTCGACGACTGAACGACAATCGCACCGGTCTTTCGCGCACAGTCCAGGGTGTTGACCGCACCGAGCACGTTGGTGAGCAGCGTTCCCACAGGATCCCGCTGATAATCCGGCGGAGAGGCGGGAGAGGCGAAATTGAAGATGAGTGACGCGTCGATATCGAAGGGCTGGCGAACATCGTGCTCGACGATGTGGAAGCGGCTATTCGATAGAAGGTGATCGACATTCACACGGCGGCCGGTCGAAAAATTATCAAGGCATATGACCTTGTGGCCGCGCTGCAGAAGCCTTTCGCAGAGATGAGAGCCGAGGAAGCCGGCCCCACCATTCACAAGGACGGTGCGCGCGCCTTGGGGCACCGGCATGCCTGACACTTGAGAATAGCCGTCGTTGGGAACGAAACTACGCATTACAAACTCCTTCCCATGTTTTTAGTCTTTTGATTTGGGTATGCCCGTCATATCTCCCTTATCCGCCTTGATATTCATTATTATGACTATCAAGTTTGAATAACTTCCTGAGTTATTCTTCGGATAACTGAATTAGTATTTCAATGATAAGTCTATTGCCGACAAGGTCAACTTTAAAAATTCTAGATATCCAAAATAATTACGCAAATATTCTTCAAAGTAACAATTGATTAATCACTCCGGACACTTTTCCGCCGCAACGCCTATCATCCATTGCTTAAGCTTCACGCAATGAAACTAATATAGAACGGACGGCGTGCAGCTTGGCCGCGCTTGACCGCACGGCCGGTCTTGCATCGGGGAGCGCGATATGCGAGGGGTTTTGGCCATGTTGAAAAAGCAAGATGTAGCGCAGCTGAAAGGCTGGCGTCTTCGCTCGACAATGTTTGTCTGGGGAATGGCGCTTCTAGCGACCGGGCCGACGGCCTGTACGGCCGTCGATGACGATATCGCCGTCGTCGCGAAAGAGAATGTCGTCGTGGTCGAGGCACCGCGTGTCTCGAAGGCCTATGCTTATCCGGCAAGCCGGACCGAGCGCCGGGCTGCGGCAACGGTTCGCACCGTCGCCTATCACGGCTCAGCGCCTTATATCTGCTCTCCGAGCGGCTTCGGACAGAAGTCGCGCTGCTTTGCGCGTCCTTCGATCTGAAATAAAACCATTAGATCAATTGCGCCACCGGCCGGACATGTCGTCTTCGCCGACGGGATGCTCATTGAAGAAGCGCGATGCCGCTTCGGTGCGGTTTCGGACGTTCATCTTCTTGTAGATGTTGCGGACGTGAACCTTCACGGTGTTTTCGGAAAGATGCAGCTTGTCGGCGATGATCTTGTTCTGCGTCCCCTTGCAAATGAGGTCCAGGATCTGAACCTCCCGGGTTGTCAAAGCGGAGATGCTGTCACGTCTCAGCTTGAGCGCATTGCTGCGCGCCACATCGACCGATTTTGTCTGATAGAGCGAAGGTTCCAGCTGGGCATTCTTGTTGGTCAGACGATTGAGAAGCGCTGACGGAAAATGTTCGCCGCCCTTCATCAGCAGATCCACTGCGGCCATGAAGACATCGAGCCGGAGATTGAGCGGCAGGACACCATCGATGATCCGTGCCTCGACCAGCCGGCTGACATAGGGTTCGAGCATGTCGATCGCTTCAACGACGAGCCCGATTGAGGTTTCGGGGTGGTTTTCGCGGGCAGCCTGCAGCGCTTCATGAAGCTCCGGGGCGGGTATATGGTAAAATAAAACGAGCTTTATATCGCTGGTGTCTTTTTCCAGCATCGGATTTGTACTCGCTATACTTGTCACTTCACAGTTCGGAAATTTCTTTGCGAGCGCCTCTACCATGCACTCTGAAAACAGATCCGCCTTGGCCACCACTAGTATAGTATTTCCGGACGAACCCAACTTCCTTCCCTGGTCCGCATTCTCCATTCCTGAGCCTGTCATGAACATATACGCCTCCCCTAGCGTTACACTTTACTCAAACGTGGAGCGATGGCGGGTATTAAATAGTATGAAATGCCGGCCCCTGATGTCACCGCTTTATTTTTTAGACATTTCTTAATTATGTTAATACGGATTGAGAAGGAAGGAAATGGCCCAAAGTGATTAGTTTTCGCGGACGAAAAACGATACGTTACAATGCTTTGGTTGTATTTTCACTGCGATAGATACTTCAAGGTTATATTTGTCGTGACTATAGATGATCGACTGAATGTAATATTTCAGTACAAATTGTCATATTTTCGTCATGCGGGGATGCACCGGGATGAGGCAGAGACGTGTCGAAAGTCGCCTCTCAACCCAGCCGCGAATGCCGGGCGTCCCGCATTCCAGCTGCTCAGCAACATCGATTCCGACAAGGTCTTAACGCTCCCGCGACGGGGTTATCCGGACGTGGCAGATCCGCCTTAGCCCGAATTGATATCTATCGGATCCGTATTTTTTCCACCAATCTGTGGTCGTCGTCCAAGTGGTGACATGGAAGAGCTATGTATCTGCATGCCTTTTTGATGCATGACTTCCATTTATGGCAACTCAACTAAAAGAAAACCTGAATACTCCTTATCCTCTTCAGGATAGGGAGTCGGATATGTGCGGCATTGTACTGAGTACGTGCGTTCCCAATACTATCGATTTGATCAACAAGTCGCGACAAACCCGCAGATGACTAGTATCGAATACATCTGCCGATGTTCACCGCATCGGAGCGAGCGCGAGCAAAATCCCATTTGAGATGAGAGGGATTTCGAAAAGCTGCTCCGGTTTTTTTCTGGAGTAACTGCAATGTCTGACGACTATAAGCCCCCGAAATCTTCGGGCGACGAAACCGAAATCACGAAGGTCGGGGCTCTGGCCGACGGCTTTGCAAACAGTGCTGTCAATTCAACTGAAGTCGACGACGGCTCGACCGGTTATGTCGGCGTCGCCAATGGCGACAATCGCGACAATACGGACAACAGCGTCGACGTCGACGTTAAGGCCGAAATCTCCGCCAGCAATGGCGACAACCGTGACAACGACTATGACTGGAGCTACAAGTCCGACGACGATACGAGCGTCAAGACCACGACGATCACCGACACCGACACCAAAACCGATTACGACTGGAGCTATGACAGCAAGTCGTACAGCGACAACGACACCGACACCAAGACGATCACGGATACCGACACGAAGACCGTGACCGACACCGATATCAAGACCATCACGGATACGGATACCAAGACGGTCTCCGACAGCAACAACACCTCCGACAGCTTCAACAAGACGGACACCGACTTCGCCGTGATCGAGGACGTCAAGGACTTCGACAACCTCGGCGTTGCCGGCCACGACCTCACCTTCAATCTCGGCGACGACTTCTCCTTCACGCTCGACGTCGACAGCATCCTGAACAATTCGCTGTCCGGCGAGGGCAATGACAGCGGCTTCAGTGCCGTCCAGGCAAACCATCTGGCCGACCAGGACCAGGCCTGGAACATCAAGATGGACAATGGCGGCGCCGACAACCACCTGAAGGCGGACGCCGGTCACGCCGACAGTGCCGAAGGCATTGAGATGGACGGCAAGGGCTGGGACCTCAAGGCGGGCGACGATGCCAGCGGCTCGAGCACGGCCGATGCTTCGGCAGTCCTTGCCAATTCCGGCTTCCACCTCGAGCTCGTTCAGGGTGCGAACCTGCTCAGCAATACAGTCGACTCCAGCGTCATCGGCGGCAATTCTCATGTCTCCGACGTCGGCGAGGATACCGGCACCTGACACTGACCTCCAACGACCAAGACGAACTGCACCGGCTCCGGCCGGTGCAGTTTGACTGCTTGAAAACGGTTTGACGACCACACCACGGCTCCCAACGAGGGGCGCCTGATAAGGCCGATCGTCATTTCGAATGGGAGGGCCGAACCATGCATATCGAGAAGATTTCGGAAATCATTGCGCATTTCATCGGTGTCTTCGAGATGACGATCGACGAGATGAGGTTGCGCACCAATTATGCCGAAGGGGCAGGACCCGGCGCGGATGGACCGGCTCTGCCGGATCAGGATGCCTTTACCGCCGCCTTTTCTTCCGATTTCCAGCTCAAGGACTACGATCCGGGCGTCATTTACCAAAGCGGCAGTTACGAGATCGAATATGGTCCGACGCGCCATGTGGGCCGCGTCCTCGAAGAAAGCCTTGAGAAGCTGGCGGCGATCGCCGCAAAGGACATCCCGCTACCGCATTTCGGCGATCCTACGGATATCGTGCTGTCGGATGAGCCGGAACTGACCGTCTTTGCCGGGCCCGGCTCGGCTATCAGCCATGTCCTTCAGGTCAACGTTCTCTACGACGACGACTATCTCGACATGACGAATGGCATCCATGCGCCTCGCGACACGAGTTTCGTCATCGAACGGCTCGCGGATTTCAGCGCCAAAGCCGAGATCTTCACGCCTTTTTCGAGCCTGCACCGGATTGATACCTATGATGGCGCGCTGAAGATTGCCGAGGATATCGAAACCTATATCCAGAATGCCCAGAATACCGAGGACAGCGGAACAACCTCGCTCAGCACCGACCCGACGCATCATTTCGTCACCACCGATCTGGTGGGCGACGACCCCATCATCTATGTCAATGGCGAACGTCAAGCCGACATCCCCGTCCTCGACGACTTCCTGCCCGACCGCGGTCTCGCCAAGCTCCAGGAAGAAGCTGACGACAGCAATTCATCCGTCGAGCAGACAGATCCCAGCGGCAACAGCCTTGATGTGACCGCCGGCGCAAATTTCGTGGTCAACATCGCCTCGGTGATCAATACCGGCGTCATCACCTCGGTCACCGCTGTCATGGGCAATTACCACCAGATCGACGCGGTCTCCCAGGCCTTCGTCTACAGCGACAATGACGAGATCGCCTCGACGCTGCGCTCATCCGGCCATTCGGCCGAGGAGGCGGGAACGATCGCCAAGAATATCGCCGTCTTCGAAAACAGCACCTTCGCAGCATCGAGCCACGCCGACACCGATGCTGCCGACCCGACATTCCCGAACAGCTGGCGCGTCAACGTCATCGATGGCGACGTCTCCTTCGTACAGTGGATCGAGCAGTATCACTTCATCAGCGACAACGACACGATGACGGTCACCACCTCGGGATCCGAAGCCACGGTTCTGACGGGTGGCAATACCTCCATCAACTTATCCTCCTTTTTCGGGATGGGCATGCAGTATGACCTGGTGATCATCGGCGGCAATGTGCTCGACATCAACAGCATCACGCAGATCTCGCTGCTCTACGACAATGACTGGGTGCGGGCGGAAGACGGCGTCGATCCGGGCGCCGACATCCAGACCGGCAACAACCTGATCTGGAATTTCGCCTCGATCCACAATGTCGGGACGGGCACCCCGTTCGAGGCCATGCCGGACTATATGATCGAAGCGCAGAAGGCGATCGAAGATCGCGATCCCAATATGCCGGAGGGGCTGTCGTTCGATGTGAATTTTCAGGGATATGCCGGCCTCAACGTGCTCTACATCACCGGCAATCTCTACGACATGACGATCATAAAGCAGGTGAGCATCCTCGGCGATTCCGACGATGTGACCCAGGCGGCGGCGACGCTCCTCGGCAACAATCCCGATGCGACGGTGACGATCGACACTGGCAGCAATGCGGTCATCAACATCGCCGAGATCGTCGACTACGACAGTTTCGGCCAGACCACCTATCTGGCAGGCCAGCTCTATTCAGACGCCATCCTCATTCAAGGCGGGCTGGTGGAGCATGATGCGACGCAGCCGCAGTCAGCCGACGACAGGCTCGCCAACGAAGTCATCGCCTTTCTCGATGACGACGATCCCACGGGCGGCTGTTCCGCCGATGGCGTCATCAATGCCGGGCATGATCTTTCATGGTCGTCGGCGCACCCCGCCGACGTAATGCAAGCCATGGTCGCGTGACCTTAAGTATTGCGAAGGAACCACGATGAACCAGATTTCGAAACAAGTTTTTGCAGCAGGCAGCGCTCTCGATCTGAGGTCGGGCAATATTCCCTCCGCTGCCCCTTCGGAAACGGCGCCGGCCAATCTGTGCATCTCTGCGATCGACGAGGCGGTCGAGAACCTTCGCAGGCTCAGCGGCGCCGCTGCTTCATCGACCGAAGGCGGCAAGAAGACGGCCGAAGTTGCAGTACGCGAGGCTGCCGCTATGGCGCGCGAAGACACAGCGCCGCCACCCTCTGCGCAAAAGGTGGTGATGCCGGAAGCCTCGCCGAAACCTTCGGCCGCGGAAACGGCGCCTTTCGCCGGGGTGGTGCAGGCCCCGGCCACAGCAAAACCGGCGGAAGCGCCCGCCCAACCGCAGATCGAAGCGCGGGCGGCGCCTGAACTGCCGAAAGAGACGACCGAGCTCAAATCGAACCCGACGATGCCCTTCGGCAAGACGATCGAAGGCGAGGGCGGTCCGATCAGCGAGAATGACAGACGGCTGCGCACCGGCGGCGGCGGAACCGGCAAGGATTCCGATCCCGGTGGCGGCGCGGGCGGGGGCGGGGGAAGTGGCGGCGGTTTTCACAAGCGCAGTGAGCCTGTGAATTTCGCCGCCAGCCTCTCGCGCGGCATGGCGGCGGTCCGACGCAACATGGCTGTGGTCATGATGTTCACGATCGCCATCAACGTGCTTCTGTTGGCGATCCCGCTCTATCTCTTCCAGATATCCGACCGGGTGCTGACCAGCCGCTCCATCGACACGCTCGTCATGCTTTCGATCGCCGTGCTCGGCGCCGTGCTGCTGCAGGCCTTCATGGATTCGGTGCGGCGCTTCATCCTGATGCGCACCGCGGTGGAGCTCGAAGTACAGCTCGGCGCGCCGATCCTCAGCGCTGCGGCGAGGGCGTCGCTGCATGGCAGCGGCAAGGATTATCAGACGCTGCAGGACCTGCAGCTGCTGCGCGGCTTCGTGACGTCAGGCACGCTGATCGCATTTCTCGATGCGCCGCTGATGCCGTTCTTCGTGGTCGTCGTCTATTTCGTGCATCCGCATCTCGGCATCATCATCATGGTCTGCTGTGCGGTGCTTTTTTTCATCGCCTATCTCAATCAGAAATTCACCGCCCGGCAATTCGCCGAATCCAACGGCTATCTCAGCCGGGCGAATTTCCATCTCGATTCCATGTCGCGCAATTCGCAAATCATCAACGCCATGGCGATGATCCCCGAGGCGGTGAAGATGTGGGGCCGGGAAACGGCGGGCTCGCTGAAATCGCAAGTCGAGGCTCAGGACCGCAACATTATCTTCTCGGGCATATCGAAGGCCTGCCGCATGATTACCCAGGTTACCCTGCTCGGCTGGGGCGCGCATCTGTCGCTCGCCGGAGAATTGACGGGCGGCATGGTGATTGCGGCCTCGATCATTTCGGGACGCGCGCTGGCGCCGATCGAAGGCGCCATCGAAGGCTGGCACCAGTTCAACCGGTCGGCAGCCGCCTATGGCAGGATCAAGGGACTGCTGTTGAACTCTCCCTTGAACTTCCCGCGCCTGCGCCTTCCCAATCCGGAAGGCCGGCTCGATGTCGAGCGCATTCTCTTCGTGCCGCCGCCACAGAAGAAAGTCATTCTCAACGGCATCTCCTTCTCGCTCAGGAAGGGGGAATCGCTTGCGATCATCGGCAATTCCGGATCGGGCAAGACGACGCTCGGCAAGATGCTCGTCGGCTCGATCGTTCCGACATCGGGAAATGTGCGCCTCGATCTGATGGATCTGCGCAACTGGGATCAGCGTCAGTTCGGCGAAAGCATCGGCTACCTGCCGCAGGACGTGCAGCTCTTTCCCGGTACGATCAAAGCCAATATCTGCCGCATGCGCGACGACGTCGACGATCATCAGATCTACGAGGCAGCAGTGCTCGCCGACGTGCACGAGCTCATCGCAAGCTTCCCGCAGGGCTATGAAACCATCGTGGCGGCAGACGGCGCTCCGCTTTCGGGCGGCCAGAAGCAGCGCATCGCGCTTGCCCGCGCCTTCTTCGGCAATCCCAAATTCGTCGTTCTCGACGAGCCGAATTCGAACCTCGATACCCAGGGCGAGGCAGCGCTTGCCAAGGCGCTGATCCACGCCAAGAAGCAGGGCATCACCACGGTCACCATCACCCAGCGCCCCGCCCTTCTCCAATGCGTCGACAAGATCCTCGTGCTCAAGGAGGGCACTGTCGCCATGTTCGGGGAAAGGATCGAGGTGCTGCAGGCGCTTTCCAAGAACAACGGCAATAACGGTCAACAAGCACCGCGTATCGAAGGGTGAACGACATGGGACGCAAAAATCGGGAGACATCAGGCCCGGCGCAGCTCGAATGGTATAGCGACGTGCCGCGCTCGATCCGCGTGCACAGCATCGTCGGCCTGACGGTTCTCTTCACCTCGTTCGGCGGGTTCGGCTTCTGGGCTGCGACGGCACCGCTCGCCTCGGCCGTCATTGCCCAGGCGAGCTTCGTTGCGACCGGCAACAACAAGATCGTCCAGCATCTGGAAGGCGGCATCATCAAGGAGATGCGCGTCAGCGAGGGCGACACGGTGAAGGAAGGCGACGTCCTGCTGACCCTCGACCCGACAGCATCCCGCTCGAACGAACGGATGCTGCAGCTTCGGCGCCTGCGCCTGGAAGCCGTCGTAGCAAGGCTCCGTGCCGAAGCGCAGGGCCTGCGGGAATTCCAGGTTCCCGATATCGTCATGAAGGAAGCAAGTGATCCAGACATCAACGCGATCATCCAGAGCCAGAACGTCGTCTTCCACAGCAAGCAGATCAAGCTCGAAGAGCAGCTCAATCTGATCGAGAAAAACATCAAGTCGCTGGAATACCGGTTCGGCGGCTATAAAGGCCAACGCGAATCCTTCGAGAGACAATTGGCGCTGCTGACCGAGGAACGCGATTCCAAGGCGCGCCTGGTCAAGGTCGGCTATATGCGCAAGACGGATCTCCTGGCAATCGAACGGGCGATCGCCGATGCGATGGGCGATATTTCTCGCCTGAACGGCGAGCTCAACGAGAGCGAGGCGGAGATCGCCAAATTCCGCCAGGAAGCCATCATCGCCGTCAACTCCAACAAACAGGCGGCACTCGATGCGCTCGAAACCGCCGAATCCGATCTGGACAGCGTGCGCGAACAGATGCGCGAGGCTGCCGGCGTGCTCGAACGCACCACCATCCGCTCACCGGTGACGGGCACAGTGGTGCGCTCCTATTTTCATACCGCCGGCGGCGTCATCACGACCGGCAAGCCGATCATGGAAATCCTGCCGGCGCATGTGCCGCTGATCCTGGAGGCGCAGGTGCTGCGTACCTCCATCGATCAGTTGCACGAGGGAGAAACAGCCTCGATCCGCCTGACGGCGCTCAACCGGCGCACGACGCCGGTGCTGCAAGGCAGGGTCTTCTACGTTTCGGCCGACTCGATCGAGGAAAGTTCCGGGGTCTCGGTCAAGGACGTCTATATCGTCCGCGTCGAAATACCCGATTCCGAGATTTCCCGAGTGCACAATTTCCATCCCGTTCCCGGCATGCCAGCAGAAGTGCTGATCCAGACGTCGGAACGCACCTTTTTCGAATATCTGAGCAAACCAATCACCGACAGCATGTCACGGGCTTTCAAGGAACGCTGATCACTCGCAATCAGGCAGGGAGCGGTCCGGCAATATGACGGCCTCGTCCATTGTTCTGATATAATGTCGGCACGTATCATCCCCTTGGGGATGGGTCGTCCCCTCAGGGGGAGAAAGGGTAGAGCATGGCGGCGATGTCCGATGTCCTGTTGCGGGTCGGCCGCCTGAACTATGTCTGGACGAATACCGAAAGCCTGCTGATCTACATCATCGCCCATCTTCTCCGGGTCGAAAAGGATGCGGCGATCGTGGTGTTCCTGACGCTCAATACGACGCGCGCCCGGATCGATCTCATCGAACGGCTTGCCAAGCTCGCTTCGACCTCAGCTTCCGACCGGAAGGCGATCCTTTCAGCCATGTCGCGGCTGAAGAAGGAATCCAAGACACGCAACAAATACAATCACTGCATCTATTCCTTCGACGAAAAGGGAGAGATCTCCAGCACGCAGCTGATGCGGCTGGTCGAGGACGACAAGGAGATCCGCTATGGCAAGATCGAGCAGATGGACGCGCGCGAGCTCGACCTTCTGGAAAAGTCGATCGCCGAAATCGTCGCCATCAGCCGGACGCTCTGGGCCTTCATCCATGCGAGCCCGAGGATCGCCGGCGAGCTCTGAGTAACTCTTACGAGTATCTCTTTCCAAAACCGTTGCACACTTTCGGGCGAGATAGATTGAAGCGTCGCATTCGACAGGGGCATCGCGCTCTATGTCTTTGAATTGATATGTGATCTTTACTGAAAACCGACTTCGATTTTGGGTTAAGCGCCGGCTCAGGACTAATCATATTTAAGCCCTGCAAATCATCCGGACGGTTTATTTGAAGATCGGTGTTTCCCATTAGAATGAAACCTCCCGAGTGACGTATGGGGTATTGGGGGGCGGACATGCGCATAGATGTTATCGACACTATTGCCGGGTTCGAGGCGCTACGCGACAACTGGGATCGGGTCTTCATGGAAGATCCCGACGCGCAGCATTTCCTCTCCTGGATCTGGCTGAAGAATTATCTCTCTCGCCGGCGCCGCTGGTTCATCCTTGCCCTTCGCGAGCGCGATCCCGCAGCACCTTATGTCGCCTTCTTTCCGCTGCGCCTCATCACCCATCTGAACGAGAAGACCGGGCTCTTCTACGACGAAATCATAATGGCCGGGAATTTTGCGGCCGATTACACCGGCTTCATCGTCAGGCCGGATTACGAGCATCATGCCATTGCCGGTTTTGCTTCGTTTATCAAACATCAGAACTGGACCGATCTGAAGATCGAATATTTCAGCGGCCCAGCGGGCCGGCGTGAGAAGATGATCGAGGCGCTGCAAGGGCCGGAGGTGATGTTTCGCGACAGCTCGCCGATGAACAGCGAGAACATCGACAACACGATCTGCCCGATCGTCCCGCTGCCGGCAAGCTTCGACGATTATCTCGAACAGCGCATGAGCAGCCAGACACGCCAGAAGCTCCGGCGGTTCCTGCGCAAGGTCGAAGGCGACGATATCTACCGGATCACCATGGCAACCCCCGAGACCATCGATCGCGACCTCAACATCCTCTTCAATCTCTGGCGGATCAAATGGAGCGCCCGCAAGGGTGCGGAGCGGACCGAGCGGCTAATCGTCACCACGCGCGAGATGCTGATGGACTGCTTCAACAGCGGCAATCTCGACGTGCCGGTCTTGTGGTACGGCGACCAGCCGCTCGGCGCGCTGGCGAATATCGTCGACCGGCAGAAGAAGGCCATCCTCTTCTATATCACCGGCCGCGACGAGAACTGGAAGACGCCGTCTCCCGGCCTCATCCTGCATGGCTACTGCATCCGGCGGGCGATCGAGGACGGTTTCAAGACCTATGACTTCCTGCGCGGAAACGAACCTTACAAATATATGTTCGGGGTAGAGGAACGGCGGATCAGTTGCACCCTGTTCCGCACCCGCAACGGCCAGAACCTGCATGGCGTGCTCAACCCGCGCAGCATTCGCTTCGTCTATGAACAGGCGCTCGATATGTACCGCAACGGCGCCCGCGGTAAGGCGGAGATTGCCTTCAACCAGGTCCTGCAATCGGCTCCCGGCCATACCGGCGCGGAATTCGGCCTTGCCAATCTGCTGTTCGACCGCGGCAAGCTGACGGAGGCACTGACTGCCTACAACGCGCTCACCGAGCGAGCGCCCGATCCGACACCGATCCAGATGCGGCTTGGCGACACGCAGCTTGCCCTGCATCAATATGACCAGGCCGCAGAGACTTTCCGCCAGGTCGGCGAGATCGGGCCGCATCTCATCCAGGCGCATTACAAGCGTGGCATCGCCCTTACTGCCAGCAGACGGCTGGCTGAAGCAGAAGCCGTCTTCGCTGCGATCCAGGGAGTGCATTCGGACGATCCGGCCGCACTGGATTATGCCGCCAAGGCAAGTGCGGCGCTTGAACGCATTCGCGAATGTGCCGAGCCGGCGGCCCGCAAGACGGACATCGTGCCGGAAACCATCGCCCGCTGGAACCGGGGACGGCAGCTCAGCGAACGACGCCGACCGCGTCTGCATTGAGGACTTTTTGCCATGGTGCGGAAAGGCGGTCCGACAGTTCCGGCACGACACATTTTTCCGTTTCCACGCTGCCATGGGCTCTGGGGCGAGTGCTGAAGCCTTGGCTTAATTCCATCTGGAAACGCCAAAGCCCGCACGAGGCGGGCTTTTTGTATCAGTGTGTATGGCGGTCTGTGTGGGATTTGGTTGCGGGGGCAGGATTTGAACCTGCGGCCTTCAGG
>NZ_JACIFK010000017.1:0-23214 GCF_014197345.1 Rhizobium sp. BK008
AGTCCCGGCATTGAGCTATGTTTTTAGATCAGAACCGGGACGAACGCGCATTGCCATGCTTTAGGCGCGAGGAACCGACCCGCCCAAACGAACGACTGTTCATGATGATGATCGCGTATGGGTGGAGGCGGAACTCAAGGACGTCGGTGATCAAGCTCTGATGCGCGGATTGGCTACCGCATTCCCGATAGTGCGTCCGGGGCTGCTCCGATCGCCTCGAATTATTTCACCCACAGCCGCTTCTGGGGTGAGGTTGATGCATCGGATGGAATCTCTCCCTCCCGGCCGGATTCAGCGACAGCAATCGCATTCTTTAGTTTGGCAACATCGATTACGAACACTTCTCTATAATCTGCCACGGCTCGTCCTCCTGTGATGAGGATCGGCTCGGCCTGTCCGAGCTTATCGCCATTGGCGATCAGATTGCTACGACTATCTCGTATAATTGTCACCACCGGTCGACGAGTACCAGACCGTCATGGAACGGACCGTCTCTGATATCGCTATCCGACCGGACCGAGGACGGATTGGACGGAATCAAAGCACCTAGAGTGGCGTGGGCGCTTCGCGTGGCAAGATGCCCGCCGAACGCTTCGCCGAGGGTTCCTCTCACGCGATGTAAAATGGAGCCCACGCCTGCAACAATGTGGATTCCTCGACCTTTGTCGGATAGTGCCCGAGCCGATCGGCCTAGGTTTGTCGCGCTTCTTGGCGAAATTGGTTGCGATAGATTAGAACGTTTCCGTTGCGGGATATAAACAAAACTGATGCAATGCTGAAGCCCGCAACACCAATTCCAGCAATCAGGTCGACGACATAGTGTCCGCCTTCGGTGATGGCGGATAGCAACATCAGCGTGTTCAACAGAATTATCGGGAGCTTGATCCACCGTACTGTCCATGCCCCCCAACTGCACAACACCGCTACCGCAGCATGGACCGACGGAAACGAGATGATGCCGCTTGCATGCTCCAACCGTAGGACGAAATCAGGATTCTCTCTGACTGCCATGATTTGCGGGACGTATTCAACGCCGAGCATGCCGTTGATGTTTTTGAGATCTCCTGGACGTAGGGAGAAGTCAGTATAGGTTCCAAGCGCCGGATACCAAATGGTAATGACGCTCGCGATGACGCAAACAAGGCCGTAAGTCGCGACCATCTGATAAGCGCGAGCCCGATCGCCGCACAGGCTCAGCACCACGGGCAGGAACAAAAGCTGATAGTGGAATGCTTGGTATGCAAGCATCAATGACTTTGCGAGCAGTGGATGTGCATCGAAAAAGGAAATCAGACTCAGCCAGTCAATACCGAGAACGCGGTCTAACTGGAGAAGCTGTTGATCCTGCAAAGGCATCTTCAGGGCAAAAGCGACGTAGGTGGATATCACAAGCGGGGTCGTTAGTAACAATCCCAGTCCCGTGCACTCAACAATGCAGAGCAGTGACCAGATTCTACGCCGATGGCAGAGGAGGCCGAAGCCCACGAGGAAAACCAGGCCGAACGCGGTTAATTGCGTGAAGGCTGCTGGATCCACCTTCAGGTCGACTAGCCATGCCATTATTGGGACAATGGCGTAAGCACAGGCAGTGAGACCTATTAAGAAAATTCGCGCTAGAGAAGTCTCGGACATTAAATACCCTCAACGTGTCCGGGATTTGCTATCGTGGACAAGTTAAGGTTTAGTTTGCATGTTTCGGCAGGCTGCCGTTCGGATCGAACGTCGGCCTCCATAGACCTGGTAATGCGCCATTTATTGTCACCTCGGTCCTAATTTGCCGTTGGCGGCTAACCCGTTCGGAATCGCCACTGAACATGACGTCCATTCACAGCCTCGGCCCTAATTCTTGTGGTTAACTTCTCGCACGTCGTGCAGGCGTTCCACATGCTCGCCTGGCGGAAAATCCGGAGGGGGGCATGCACTATCGCCAAAGGTCGGCGCTGTTCGCAGCGCCTTGGCTGATCATCGGAGCTGCCGCAGTGGGCGCGTCGGGCGGCATGACTGTAGCGGATCTCGATAAGCCAGAACTGCTGATTGCCACACTATCATCAGGCCGATTTCCCTCAATCGCAAGAATGCTCTCTTCGCCGGACACGACGCGGGGGCGGAGAACTGGGCTACCATTGCCTCGCTGATCGAGACCTGCATGTGTGGATGGCTCCCGTGATGCAAGAGGCTTATTTGACTGATGCGCGAAAGTCGGCGGCTTGCATGTGTCCGGCCTACATAAAGGCGGCACATCTCGCCGCCGGCCCAGATGAGATTCGCGGATCGGGTCCATAACAAACTGACGCGCTCGAAGCGCCTACAGGTCTACTGGGTGTCCCGATCTCGTCTATCAACTGTCGCGTCATCTTCCCATTCAGCGCCGTTGCACCACAACCGCCAGCACCCGGCTGATCCTGGCGATCGATACTTATGCCGGTCGGTAGGTCTCCTCGCGCGTCATCACCGCCCAAATGATCCTTGCCATTTTGTTTGCCAAGGCAACGGCCGCGAGTTTGATCGGCTTGCGAGCGATAATGCGCCCCAGCCAACTTTGAGCGAAGTTCTGCTTACTCCTCGACCCAGCATTGATCAGCGAAACGCGCTGCCGCGAAAGAAGTTCGTGTGTGCGATGAAGGAAGCGCGACGCCTATTGCGCCAGCGACTTGATTGGAGCTGTGCGAACCGCCGGTCGCGTCACTGCTTCGCAGATGGCCGCAGCGTCCGCTGCGTCGTTCTTTTGCCGCGCGACGTAGGGCTTCACGTACGAAGCGGGGATCATTCGGGCGTCATGGCCAAGAGCACGAATCTCGCGTGCCCAGTGATGCGACGAGGCGCATGCCTCCATGCCGACAACACAAGGCGGCAACTTGGCGAAGAAGCTGAGCACCTCCTCGCGGCGAAGCTTCTTCTGAAGAACAGGGCGGCCTTTTGCATCCGCCCCGTGAACCTGAAAAACCCGCTTTGCCAGATCAAGCCCGACCGTCGTTACTTCGCACATGGACGACATCTCCCCTTAGAGCGATCATCGCGACCGCTCTTTCACTATGGCGCCGGACGAGGGAGCCATTACCTCATCAAGCTCAATGCAGTCGATCCGTTTGCGTACCTGAGTGCCACGCTCACCCGCCTTGTCAACGGCCATAAGCAGAGCCGGATCGACGAGCTAATGCCGGGAATTACCCGGAGCGTACACACGGCTGAAGTCCCCTGTCGGCCCGAAGCGGGCCTCCGCGTTGGAAAGCGACGAGCCTTGGTGTAAGTTGATTTTTGCGCTTGGATTGTCGCCACTCATGGAGCCGCTAATTGTGGGAAGACTATGTAAAGCCGGGCATCGTCGGCATACTGACATACGGCCTCACGGGGCTAGGCTTCCTGCTGCTCGCCAAGGCGACTTTCTTTTGGGCGATTTTTGAGAGCCGATACTACCTGCTCCTGCTGCCCCTGTATTTCGTACTTTGGATTTTCACGTCGATTGTTTTGACCAGGTTCGCCGAGACCCATTTTCGTAGGCGCTAGTTCGACTTCCGGTGCCGGCGCATTGCTGGCATCTCTGTCACAGCCATACTATTCGAAACGGCAATACGGTAGTGCTCAAGGTGCGAGGCAAACAGCGCTCTGATGTCCGTTGTCAATGCACTGCCGATTCCGTTTTGCGCCTGACGAAGATTAGGCTTGCCTGGTGCGCAATTGTGGCGCAGCTTTATCATTCGGTTCCGTCTGCCACATCGGCTGCTGACAGTAGCATTGCCATCCCTGGCGCTCGGCGGCCTTGCGTCTCAGATTTTGTATTCGGTTCTTTGATTTCACGAGTCCACGTCCTTTGCTTCATTGCTGAAGCGGACGTGCAGCGGGACCTAAAGAGCCGCCCCTCAGTTGGGAGGATATTCCTCGCACAAGACGACGCCTATTGGCGTCATCCGCAGTCTTTGAACGGTACGACGCGGCTATATCCGCGCTACGCTGACGGGTCTTCAACCAACCCCAGGCAAGCTTATCATCTTGCCTCCGCCTGACCCGAAGTAAATGGGGTAGCGAGATTGTCAACCATGCCCGAGGGAAAAGCGCTATCAGGACGACCTCCTGGCGTTTCCCAACACGAGTAGTCCTGCGATACCAGCAGCAGCCATTGCGACTCCTAGCCAAGCGGCGCCGGAGTAGCCGAAGTAGGGCGCGCCGAAGGCAAACATAATTGCCATCAGACCGTTCGCCAGGCAGGAGTTTATTGGATTTAAGGCTGTACCCAACCCCGGTCGCTCGGGAAATAGTTCCTGAAAATACGTTAACGGCATAGAAAGCAGCGCCGCTGCGCCTGCGGCGGCTGGAAGAGTTAGGAGATAAATCTGCCACGGTGCAGTCGCAAAGGACAGTGCCGCCATGTAGCATCCATAGACCAAGCCGGCAGTGACCAGGATAGCAAGGAGGCTGAGGCGTTTGAGAAGCGCAGCCCAGATCAACATGAACGGAATCTCGAGGAAGGCAATCAAACCAGCGACTATACCCACATCAGCGCTCTTGCCACCTAATTTGATCGTAAGGATCAATGGCCAGAGAGTGCTCGCCAGTCGGATCGTGCCTGTCACCGATGCCATAGAGATCATGCGAGCAAGCATCAAGGGTGCGGCAATTTCCTTGAGCGCGGCAAAAAAAGCGTCGCCTAACTTTCCTGACGACGGTTGATCGCGCGGTTTGCGTAAGAGAAAGGCGGCGCAGAACAGGATAGCAAGCGCGCACAGTCCCGCCACTCCCCATGCTCCCCGCATGCTTCCAGAGCTGGCGAAAGCAAAGCCTACGGCCCCTGGCATCACGACCCAGGAAGCGGACATGAAGGCACGCACCGTCGTGTTAACCGCCGCAGCATCCTGACTGGTCAAATCTACTGTTTCTGCGCGAACGCTAATAAAAATGAACGAACTCACGGACTGGAAAAACGGTATCGCAAGCGCCGTGGCGCAGACGAATACATACCGAGAAGGAAAAATGAAAATGGCGCCATAGGCGATCACGCCGATCGACGCCAATCCCACCATGATCTTCCGCCGATCTCCGATGGAATCCGAGACGACGCCCAACGAAACGCTGATCAAAACGGTCGACAACGATGTTATGAAGACCAGAACCGAATACGCCTGATCGCTGATGCCAAGTTCATCAATCGCCGTTATCGAGAGATACGGCAGAGTTGAGCCGTACGCTGAGCCATGAATGAAAGTCATCACCGCCAACAACAGAAGCGAAGGACGGGAGAGGATCAGACGGATAGGATGAAACATCGAATTCTTTCATTTCGGAAAAGCCTCGTCGCAGCGAATCTTTGAGCCGTGATCAGACGACGTTCCAATTGCCTACCGTATCCCGAGGTGTATGCCATAAAGGATGCAAGACGAAGGTCGATACCTATACGTTAGCCAACCAACGGCCTCGGTTGGTCAAGCTGCATCCCATCGACCTTTACCCTGCCGGCCAAGGATCGTTCGACGATCCTGACAATTTCCTTATAAACGATATTGGGTTCGTGCATACGGGAGGCTCTCAGCCTCGCTTCACGCCCCATGTCCCGCAGTTTGTCGCGATCCTGGAAAAGGGCTTCCACTGATCTGATAAAGCTGTGCCGGTCGCCGACCTCGCAAAGGTAGCCGGTGACGCCGTTTTGAATTAGCTCGGATATTCCCCCGACACGCGAAGCGATTGACGGAACACCTGCCATTGCGGCTTCGGCGACGACTATCGCACTGCAGTCGCGATGGGTCGGATGGATCAAGACGTCAACATTGGGTAGAAGCTCGCGCACCACCTTTTCATTGGGCACAGGTCCGTACCAGGTCGTGTTTGGAACCTCGTGCCTCTCGGCCGACCGCTCCGTCACCAAATGCAAATTGATAAAATGATGCAGGTGGGATGTCTGCCATTCCAGAAGTTCCCTGCCACCTTTGCGTTCAAAGTCCCCCCCAACAAAGAGCACGTTTAATCTGCCTTCCGGTTTAAACGCTGTGATCGGATAGGTCGACGGCTGCGATGCGACTGGGACGACACTTACCCTGTCGGATGATATGCCATAGTGATTCACAACATCATTCGCAGCCCACTGCGAGATCGATATTACATGCTCTGAATCTTGAAAGAGCATTCTCTCGCGCGCAATCGCGGCGTCGCGGATATGGCTACCCCCGAACTCTGTTTTATAAAGACGGCGTGTGGAGTCTATCACTGTGAATATCGGAACGCCGTGTGGATTCCGGACGAAAGGCGCAGCTTGTGCTTGCGTTGCTGCAACGATCGCATCGAACTCTCGGATTCGCGACCGGAACTTGTTCGCTTGCCATGAGATAACGGTATAGGGATCGAATATAGGGACGTGTAGGCCGGCGTGCGTATGATAGCCGGTGTGCCAAATTACGCGGCGCCCAAGCTTGGACGCAGAAAAGGAGACATATTCGTGCTGGTCGTCCTGTTGTAGCTGTATCGCGTCATGGATCCGCTGGCCAACGGTTTTCCAACCGAGCCCTGTCGAAATAAAAAACAGTATCTTGGGCATGGAGGTTCTTTTCGTTGAACAAGGCCGGTACCTAGTCGGCACACGCCCCGAGGCAAGGAGGGTGCCCGCACACCCTTAGAGAAACGACAGGACCACTTAAGAATTTCTGACCATCTTTAGACGATTTCACGCGAAATTATCGAAATAGCGCGTGATATGCCTCGATATCATCGCCTGTATGTGTGCGTCCAAGTCGAAAGACTTCGCCGCGCACAAGGCTTTCAGCTTATCTTTTATTCTTCGGAAATGTTCCGTTCCAAAAATGTAGTGGCCCGCTATCTCGGCCCGGTCATCATCTGTCGCCTTGGTGTCCTCTTTCATCCATTTTACCCAAAGCCTGGAACCGATCGAAAGGTTCTTAAATTCGATCAGTTCACGATGCAGCCCGAAGTCGCGGAGGCCGTCGCAAATTGCGCGGGTTTCCACCACCCCGAACTCCGGTGCAACGTTGAGAGCGGCGATGCCTGAGTGTTGCAGGCGCCGTATCGTGTCCGCTGGAAGATAGTCAGCGTTATGGGCTTTTAGACCGACACCTTTGTCACGGCAGACCGCCGACATTCCTTCGTTAGCGCACTGAACCGCAACAGACGCGAACATGATCGCGCCCACATTTTGGGTCTCTTCAACTTTAGTGCCCGTCTGTGCGACTACGAAGAGGGGGCGCGGCAGATCCAAACGTGCCAGGCGCTCTAAGACAGCATCAAGCTTTTCAGCAAATTTCCTCGGATGATCAGTATCTATGCCTTGAGCTTCGAAGCCTATCTCGAATTCGATCGTCCGGCCCTGGGATTGTGCTATCGCATGGCATTGCCGGTAAAGTTCGACCAGCCGGTCGATAGCGACCGCTTCCTCGGCCAACCCCTTACCCTCCGCGCTTGTGTCGATATGAAGCAGATCAAATCCACAAAGGATATCTTCCTGAAACGAACTTAAACAGGACGCCATCGCTTCGTCCGGAGAGAAATCTCGTTCTGCAGGGTGCTGCCAAGGTCCTCCATGGTCGCGACAAAGCGCAAGCCGACCGGCAGGGGCGCGCCCTCTGACATATCTTGCAAATTCCTGGGTTGTCCAACTTTCGACGTAACCGCCGCCAAGCTCTTTTGAATCAATTTGCCGGCGGCTTGCGATAATCATGCACGGCTTCCCCGCGTCAGAAAGCTGAATGCAAGCATCTACAGTATTTTTTGACATGGGACCAATGCCGATACGTGAATCTAAAAGCATAAAATAGTAATCTCCGTGCTTCAATGGAGTATAGTTACGCTTAATTCTGTCGTCTCTGTGTAATCGCAGACTTCGAATGCAGGCCTTTGAGGGTTGGAAACCTGCGCCCTTAAATTGCATTAATCAAGAGATTTCCGAAATCACGTGAACATTTTTGATTTTTTTTCGGAGATGAATCCCAGGCTCTGGCAACATGCATGACTTAAATATTTGTTTTATCGAGATTATTTTTCTCAACAATGGGACGTGACTTTTTATGACAGTTTTATGACAGCCACAACCGTGTGTTTTAGGTGCGATAAAAAGTGCCATCTGGGGAGCGCCAGAGAATATCTGCGCACCGCATTCACATTTATATTTCAGAGTTCTTTTATTTACGCATATGAATTATGCAGCAAGTAAATTGTTGTCGTTTCTGAGGATGGTATGAGCAACAAAGATTGGCGGGTAGTTTCGTCAAGGATAACGTATCAGGACAAATGGATAAAATTACGAAGCGATGATTGTATAACTCCGGCCGGCGTCAAAGTTGCACCTTACCATGTGCTCGAGTACCCCAACTGGGTTAACATCGTCCCGGTCACATCCGACGGCATGATTATTATGGTCGAAGAATACAGGCACGGCCATCAGAGTGTCATGCTTGGCCTTGTCGGTGGTGCGGTCGACACTGATGACTCCATCGGAGGGGCCGCAGACCTCGCCGCTGCGCGACGGGAAATGGAAGAGGAAATTGGACTGACACCCGACTATCTCGTCGACATACTCAGATCCTCTCCGAATTCCGCCAGCCACACAAATATTGTGACGAGTTTCCTCGCCTACGGTCTAAAGCAGAGCCTTGGACGAAGGCCGGATGATAGTGAAAGTATTGCCGTATTCGAGAGAAAAATAACTGATGTATTGGATGAGGTTCAATCCGGGAATCTGTTAATACAGTCGTTGCATCTTGTTTCTATATACGCTGCGGTGCAATTCATAATGACGAATGAGTTCTCGGATATCGGAATTAACAATATCAAGGACGAACTTATCTCCTATTTCAAATTAAAGGCAAAAGTCCCGCTCTCATAAGCGGGAGTCGGTGCTATTGGAGCCTTTTTCGGCCGCGACTTCTGTATTCGCGTCCGAGCGTAAGGTTGCAAAGCCGGCCTCGGCGAAACGCTCGAAACTATCTGCGGAGCTTCCACTATGTCGATGGAACAACACGGCGCTGAGCAGGCGCCGGTGGTGTCGGAACGCGTCTTTGGCCGGCTGATTAGCCAAACAGATCATGCTAAAGTTGAATTGTTCGATGCGGACGGCGTCGCCTATGTCCGGAAGACAGCGTTAGCCGATATCGGTTCCTTTCGTTCTGAAGTCTCATCACATTGTCGCGCTCACATCGATGATCAGCCTTTAGCTCCTGTGACGCAGGTGGGCGTCTCGGGAAGATATCCGTTCTATCAAACACCGTTTTATAGCGGCGGAACTCTCAGGGATCGCTTGGTCGGTGCCCACTACGATGAAGCCTTGGCTCGCCCGCTGATCTCGGAGTTACTCATGAAACTCGCCGAAGGGTTCCTCTCGAAGTCTGCGCCGGCAAGCGGAGTTGATTTTGCTGACTACGCCTTGGTTTCTCGACCGCGTTCGCGCCTGGAGAAATTTTGCAGGCAACAGGAGCAGACTCATAATGGTGTTGTAAGAACTGGCGTAAGAGCATCTGAGTGGACTGCTGCAGAAATTGGCAATGCGTTTTGCAAGGTCTCCCGTTCGGGATCCATTGCGATCAACGGGACCTGGTATCCGGGCGCCCTGGGAATGTGCGGGATCATTGCAGATAACATCGCGCTTTTTGTAGCGGACGCGGACGACGTCTGCAGGATCCATGGTGACCCTCACTTCGGAAACACTTTATTCGACAGGCATCAGAATGCGGTGTTTGTCGACTCCGGAGGTTTCGCCAATGGGGGCGACATCGCTTACGATCTCGGCAAAGTCATTTGTTCCTTGAGGTGGCATGACCTCTATATCGCTGACCTTTGCATGCCGTTTAGATATGAAATCTTGTCAAAAGGGATTGTCTCGTGTGAGGGCCTTTTCACGGCAAAGATCCCCGTACATGCGGCTAACTTACAACTGCTATTTAGCTGGTTCTTGGACCGGGCGACAAAGGAAAGTTATCTCTCACAACGGGCGAACGTAGACAGGTTGATGATGAGATCTCTTCTATACGCCGGTGTCCATTGTATGGCCATGGCTTCCACCCTTGTGAGGAGATGTGGATGGAGAGCGATCGGACTGTTGATCGACGGGATCAGGACCGCCGCGATAGCTGTGAGCGCCATCATCGAAGGAAAGTCTCTCGCCGAGACCGCGGCGGCGCTAGCCTCGCCGCAGTTTGGACGCTAAATGCTTAAATGGATGATCTTTGACGCCGACGGTGTGTTGGTCGATTCCGAACACATTGCGGCGATCGTCATGACGGAACAGCTTACAAAGGCAGGCGTGAAGATCTCGGGGCAATTCGTTCGAAGTTGCCTGATGGGGCGAACGAGGCAAGGAGTCGAGCGGATACTGCGCCGCTATTTTCAGTTCAGTTTCCCTTCAGAGTTTTGGCAGGCATATTACTCCGAGAGAGCTCGTCGGTTTGAGAATGAACTGACGGTCGTACCAGACGCTGCCAGGTGCATAGACGCGTTTCGAGACAGAGGGGTTAAAACGGTCGTGGCGACGGACGCATCTCAAAGCAAGGTTTCCAGGAACTTGGAAATCGTCGGCTTATCAACTGTGTTCGATTTCCCCATAATATCGGGTGCCGCGCTTGCGACCACTAAACGCTCGAAGGCATATTTCGGTCGTGTTTTACAGTTGTTGGACGTTGAGGCGTCAGAGTGCGCATTTGTCGACGATCGATGCTTCTCCGCGCGCAATGCAAGGCATATGGGCATCCGCTCCTTTGGGTACGTCGGTCCAGGGGCTCACGGCGATTCTCTGCGGTTTTCGAAGGCGAATATCCCTGTGGTGCAGAGCCTCGCCGATCTGATCGACATCGCCTACGTCTAGTCGTATTCACAAGGCTCACCATACCCGCCAATGAGATAAAGCGCTCCAGGGTTCTGATCTGCTGTTAGGCTTCTTACTGTGACAATTATTTGGTCGTCCACGGTCCGCACGATGGCAGTTAATCCAATAGGATCAGCCCGCTCTGCGTCGCCATATTTCACCTGAAGCTCGGGGGGCCGAGTTACCACATAAGCCGAAAATGAAGTGCGATTTGCTGAGACAACCAAGTTTCCATCATTAAGGTGATGCGATGTCATGGGCAATAACGCCCCGTCGAAAGCTGACGGCCGCTTGGTACGGACAATATCTCAGTTCGATATTCGAAGCTTCTCAACATCCTGTTGCAGTCGGAACTCGCCTGAAAGGTTGCAAGCCATTTGATCGACAGGAACGCTGAATGGCAAATCTTCAAACAATGATTTCTCCCTGATCGGTACGTACTCGGCTCTCGAAATCCGTGACGAGACGATAGACGGTTTTTTGTAAGCGGCAAGCTGAGACCGTTCAGCCCGCGTAATTCCACGGCATGAGTGCATCGAGATCGCTGCTGGGCCAGCCGTTGGCTATGCGCTCGAGGGTCTGGGTGAGCCAGGCCTGTGGATCGACGTTGTTCATCTTCGCCGTCTGAAGGAGCGTGGCGATTGTCGCCCAGGTCCTTCCGCCGCCGTCGCTGCCAGCGAAGAGGCTGTTCTTTCCATGCCGTCAACGAGCGCCATAAGCTGAGCATGATTGAGCTGCACCCGGTTGTGGCCGATCCGCGGCCAGCAGAACTGCGCCTTCTCTAGCCGCTTGGAATAAAGGCAGACCCCTGACCCATCCCACCAGACTATCTTGACCCGGTCTGCCGAGCGCACGTCGATCATTGTCACCACGAACCTGGCGTTCGGTGAATGGCCGACGGTGTTCGGCGATGCCAAGATGACGACGGCACTTCTCGACCGCCTGACCCATCATTGCGAGATTGTCGAGACCGGCAACGAGTCCTGGCGCTTCAAGAACCGCTCTCAAAGCTAAAAGCCGACGAAGATCATCACCCGCACTTGGCCTACCCTCTGCAACCCCGGCCAGCGCCGGGCAGGCCAAGCGCTGATCTAGTACTCGCGATGCCAGCCCTTCAACGCATTCTTGGTGGGATACCCCAGCTGGCGAATAGTCGAGTTAAGTCGCTTGCCCAGCCGGATATAGAGCTCAACCGCTCGAAGTCTGTCTGCGTAGGAATACATGAACTACCTCCTTGGTGGTCCAAGTTTTCGTCCGCACCCCCAAGGGGTCAATGTTCGGTGCTGATTGACATGCCGGCGGAAGGTTGGTCAGCGGCGCCAAGCCTGCAGTGACTACAAATTCCGAGGCGATCCGCCCCCTTATTCCGTCATGATGCTTCCCCCTTTGGGGGCATCTGGCAAGGGTGAGCGAAGGCCCGCTTTGCTGCCATATGCGCGGCGGCAAGCCGGCTTGTTTAGTCGCGCTGACCTACATCAGGTCGCGGGCGATACGCTTCTCCTCGAATATCCTCCTGAAAATCTCGGTCCCATCCTCATAGGCAACGACCGAGGCGCTGATCACCCAGTCCTTTGCCGTGCAGGATATGGACGATGTCGCCACCGTGCGAACGAACCAGCCGGGGCGGCTCATGTCGCAGGTCCATGTCGAGATGCCTGTCATCGACAGCGCATCGCCCGGCGCGATCGACCAGACCTCCTGGCGGAGCTGCCGTGCGGAAAGTCCCGTGCCGGGATGTTCGGAGAGGCCGGTATCCTCATGGATTTCATAGCGGGTGAGGCCGGCCGAGAGATCGCGCACCACCTGCCGTTTTGTCGACGCGGGGGCGTGTTCGATATATTTCGGCAGCTGATCGGGGTTCTCGGGCTGCTTGATGTCGATGAGCTCATGCTCGCCGAGCTTGGGCAAAGCAAGGCCGACGGAGGCGACATCGATCGTCAGCCCCGGATCTTCAGGCGGCGGCAGCACCATCGGCCAATAGGCTGTCGACAGCGACAGACGGATGCGATGCCCCTTGCGGAAACGATAGCCGCAGGCATCGAGTGTCAGAGTCACCTGGATCTGCTGGCCGTTGATCAGCGGCTCCGGCGCGGCATTGCCATCGCGATGGGCGAGGTTGAGCACGCCGAAGGAAACGCGCGTTGCCGTTCCGTCCGGATGAATATCGACGAGCCTGGCGCAGAGGTTGGCGGTTTCGGCATCGCACCGTAGCGTCAAGGTGACGACGGGGCGGCCGAGATAGTCGTGATCCTCGACCAACGGCGCTGTCTGGAAGGTCAGCGACCCGGCATCGTCGACGCGCTGATCGATTGCCATTTCCGCGTCGGGCTTCAGCGTGAACCATTCGCCCGACGCCGTACCAGTGTCGAGCGGTGAGCGCAGATAAACGGGATGTTCCAGCGCATGCGGGATCGGCATGCCTTCCATCAGCGTGCCGAACTGCTCCACATAAAAGCATTGCATCTCCGGCTCTTGCCAGTCGCGCTTGGCGATCCAGAAGCCCGGATCGAAATCGCGGCGCGGCGCGGGTTTGATGGCGTCGAGAATGTAGGCGCGTACCGGGGGCATGCTCTCCGCGCCGTTCCGTTCGCCGCGCAGCCAGCGGTTCCACCAGGCGATGGCCTCGCCGTGGAAATCGGTACGTGGCTTCGGCCAGGCAAAATGCGGATATTTGTGAACCCAGGGACCGATCAGCGCCTTCGCCGTGTCACCGAGGCCTTCCACTGCCTTCAGCGGCGTGTTGCGATAACCATCCGCCCAGCCGGCAACGACCAAGGCAGGCACATCGAATTCGGCGAAATTCTCGCAGATCGAGCCATGCCGCCAATAGTTGTCGCGGCGCTGGTGCTGAAGCCATTCCTCCATGAAGAAGGGCTCGTTCTCCAGGCGCTCCAACCACATTTCCGTCCAGCGGTCGCCGACGATCTCGGGATCGGGGGAGCGGGACTGATAGGCGAGCATGGTCGCTGCCCAGGAAAGCTGCGCCGAGAGATGGCAGCCGTCCTTGTAGTGAATGTCGTCATTGTAGCGATCGACCGTGGAGGCGATGGATATCACCGCCTTGAGCGCGGGCGGCTTCAAAGCCGCGACCTGCAGGCAGTTAAAACCACCCCAGGAAATACCCATCATGCCAACGGAGCCGTTTGACCAGGGCTGCGCCGCAATCCAGGCGATCAGCTCGCAGGCATTGGCAAGCTCAAGCTCGGTATATTCGCCGTCGATAACGCCATCGGATTCACCCGAGCCACGAATATCGACCCGGACGCCGGCGATCCCGGCCGCTGCAAACACCGGATAAGTCGATTCATCACGTGGGCTTGTCCCGTCGCGCTTGCGGTAGGGCAGGAATTCGAAGACCGCCGGCACGGGATCCTTCTCCGCGCCGTCGGGCATCCAGATACGCGCGGCAAGTCGCGTGCCGTCCTTCAAGCTGATCCACTGATTTTCGATGGTCGTGAAGCTGCGGTCTGACATGGTCATGTATCCAGAGGCGCTTTAGGCATCAAGCCACACACGGCTGCCGATGTAGCCATTGGACATATCATTGCCGATGTCGTCGACATATCCCTTCAACGTCTTCGTGGCTGCCATGATGTAATCGTTGAAGACAGGTAGGATCAGACCTCCGTCGTCTCGCACCATCAGAGCCAGTTGCCGATAAAGCGCTTTGCGTTTTGCCTCATCGAGTTCTGACCTTGCCTGCAGCACCATCTTGTCGAAGTCGGGGCGCTTGAAACGCGTGTCGTTCCACTCGGCAGTCGATAGATAGGAAGTGGAATAGCGCGAATCCTGTGTCGGACGGCCACCCCAGAAAGAGGCGCAGAAGGGCTGCTTGTTCCAGACGTTGGTCCAGTAGCCGTCTTCCGGCTCGCGTTTGACGTCGAGCGTGATGCCGGCCCTGCGCGCACTCTCCTGGAACAGGATCGCCGCATCCACGGCGCCCGGAAAGGCTGCATCGGATGTAAGCAACTGAATCGGACGATCAATGCCCGATTTCTTGAAGTGGAAGGCGGCCTTGTCGGGATCATAGGGTCGCTGCTCGATGTCGGTCGGCGCGAGGGTGTAGTTGGAATTGACCGGATAGTCATTGCCGATCGTTCCGTAGCCGCCCAGCACCTTGTCCAGGATCGACTGTCGGTCGATGGCATATTTCAGCGCAAGCCGAAGATCGCTGTTGTCGAAAGGCGCCGTGTCGCAGTGCATCAGAAAGCAGTAGAAGCCCTTTCCGGCATTCCGGACGATATCCACATTCGGTGCTCGCTTCAGCATCGGGACGGTCTTCGGATCGACATTGTTCACGAAATGAACCTGACCGGAGGCAAGGGCAGCAATGCGCGCGGTGTTGTCGTTGATGACGAGTATTTCTACGCTGTCGACAAAGCCTCGGTTGGAGCGCCAATCCTTTGGATTCTTCTCAAAGGTGGCGCGAACGCCGGGTTCAAAGCTTTTCAAGACGTAGGGGCCGGTGCCGACAGCGGCCCCTGGTTTGTCAACGCCACCCTTCGGCTGGATGATCAGGTGGTAGTCGGTCAGGAGGAGAGGCAGGTCCGCATTGCCCTCCGAGAGCGTCAGGACAAGGTCACCCGCCTTTTCCGCAATACCGGTGATCGAGGCCATCAGCCCGAGAGCGCCCGACTGCGAATTTTTGTCCGCATGGCGCTTCAGAGTCGCGACGATGTCGGCGAGGGTCATCTTGCTGCCGTCGTGAAACTGCACGTCGTTCCTGATCTTGAAAGTCCAGACGGATGCGTCCGCTGATGGCGTCCAGGAGGAGGCCAGTGACGGCAAGGGCGCGCCGGTCTTGGGATCGGATTCGACGAGTGTATCGCCCCAGAGGCGGCCAATGACGAACAACACGGAGGCGCTATAGGCTGCCGGGTCAAGTACATCGCTGGTGGCGCCGCCCTTGAGGCCGAGTTTCAGATGGCCGCCGCGTTTGGCTTCCAGCGCCCGGGCATCGCGCGGCATCAGGAGGCCGGAGGCGAGGGCCGGCAAAGCACCCAGCGCGGCAGCGCCGCCGAGGAAGTGGCGGCGGCCGATTTTCAGCTGCGAAGATTGATCGTTTGGCTGCGTCATAACAGTTCCCTCGTTTTCCATTTTGTGCGTGGAAACTTAGAGGGCGGCCCGGCTGATGCAATTTCACGACTTGACGCCTCTTTAAGCGAGTTTACGCTATTCGTCTTCAATACGGAGCTACCGATGTCTCACCTGGTCGAGAACCTCAAAATTGCCTGCGCTACGCAGCGTTCCATTTCGCATGTATGCCGTGCAATTGATATCAATCGGCAGCAATTCAATCGATACATCAACGGTGAAACGAGACCGTCTGCGCATAACCTGACGCGCATTGCCAACTATTTCGATGTCGCCGCAGCCGACTTTGCTCTCGCTCCAAGGCTCTTCCGCGAGCGGCTTCGCAAAGCGACCCTGGGCCTCAATCAAAGTTCCGAACTGTTTAAGGCGTTCCCCGGAGATTTGAGTGCGCTCCGGCGCCACATCGGCTATTTCCAAACATATCATCGCTCACCCTCCTGGCCGGGAATGGTTGTCTGTTCATGTAGCCGTATTGTGGAGAAGGGCGGGCTTGTGCACGTCAAATCAATCGAGCGTCTGCGGGACCCTGGAAACGGCATCCAGCAGTTCACGAAATATGTAGGCCTTGCGGCCTTCTATCGAAACCGGATCTTCATTACGGAGCGGGTCGTAGACCCCAATCCGATATTGTCACAGACGATCCTCCTGCCATTCGACGAGTACCAACGCGTCTATCTGCGCGGGACAACAATGGGGGTCTCCTGGCGAAAGGAAAACCTCCCCTATGCGTCGCGGATGATCTGGCGGCATGTCGGCGTCGAACCGGACTTGCGTGAACTTCTCTCGCGCTGCGAACCGCTGCCGCTGTCGTCGCGCAAGCTACCACCGACTGTGCGCTCATTCCTTTCCGATTTATCAGCCGAAGTTTATGCGGTACCGGCAGAGTATTGACGGCCCGATTGTCCGGTTCGGCTCCTGGCGCGGCCGTTACGTCAAGGAATGATGCGGTTGGTCAGCGGGTGCTCGAGACCCAACGAATATTGGTTGGCCTTCGGCTGGCGAATTGGTCGACAGTGACCAAGTGGCGTGGCCTGGATGGCGCATTACTCCCCCTGCCCTCAAGTCGGCTATCCGGCTCCGGCACGATGACAAGCAGTTGCTGTGCGGGTGTGACGACCCCACCCAGCGTATGGATCGCCAGTTGCTGGACTACGCCGTCGATAGGTGCCCGTAACTCGGTCTCCGCCAGCTTGCGTTCAGCCTTGACGAGATCTTCTGTCTGTTCGTTCGCTTCCCGCTCGGCGTCGGCAAGGGCGGACAGGACCTGATGGGTATATTCGGCGCGAGCCTCATCGCGTTGGCGCTCGAGAGCAGCGCGTGCAGCCTCCGTCTCCGCTAACTGTCGTTCTGCGGCCGTCAGATTATGTCTGTTTTCAATGCTCCTGTTCGGCCGCCAGCCATTGAAACCGGTCGCCTGCCTGTGAAGCCAACAGTTTGGTGCGAATGGCATTGTATCTACCAGTTTTGGAGTTGGTCCGCGAGATTTATCACTGCAAGAAACGACCACTCAAATAGCAGCGACATTGCTATTGCCGGAATTACTATAGATTTGCGCCTGATCACCGTATCTGATGGCCTAGTGACGATCCACGCGAGCGCAGCAGCTAGAATGATATTTGTTGGGGGTATTAGTAATATTGAGAATATAAATGAATTCACCTGATACTGAAATGTCCCTCGCTCCGGACCGAACACGCCAGCGTAAACTTCAATCACCGCCAAGGATATGGCGGTTAATACAATTACCGCCAACAACGTTCTTAGCGTTCGCCCGCTGATGCGGACGGCGAGAAGAGAGAGTGTTATTATGATCAGCGCACCAAAGATCGACGTCTTTAGTATTGAGTACTTTGATATACCTACGATTAGCCAATCGAACATTGAACGTTCTTCGCATGTTGCATAGTTAAGTTATTTCTAAAAAAGCACCGTCTCACATCTTTCAAATCGATCGTTTTCTCAACCCGCAGTCCTTGCGAGCAAAAGTGACGCGTATATCGAGTGGTACAAAAATTTCGTTGAAGCTTCCGCATGAGCTACAACCCCGTTCAGAAGTTTACGAAAGCTGCGCCATTAGTTGCGAAGTTTTCAAAGCGGCCATATGCCGCGGGCTCAGGCATTAGTTGCAATCGTCGGGTGCATCGCAACATAGCCTGGTCCCCGCTAAATACCCTTAGCGCATGGCCGGGTCCGGTCATTGCGGCGAGATATTCCGGCTCCGTGGGTTGAGACGCGATAGACGCGGCGGCGGCGTTATGCCACACGCGCTCACAGGCAGACGGCCGAACAATTCACGGTTTTTTTCAACTAGAGAGCTACAGCTAGTTCACTCTGAAACGCTGCTAGACTGGCAATACGCCAAGCGTTCAGCGCCGTTGCCACACCAACCCGAAAAACATGAAATGGCCAATCGGACATCACCCGCAGTCACGATAGAGCAGGCCGCGGCGCTTATGCGCCCTCACCGTTCCAGGAGCATACGCTTGGATCGGATCTGGCCACCAACGGAAACGGTAGGATCGTTCTCACAGTTAGGGGGGAAACCGAATCTTCCACCGGCGTGGGACTGGCCCACAATCGATTTCGAGGACGGATCATCGGCGTCTTTAGACTTCTTGGCGCAGATCAACTTGGAGGAGCTGCCGAACATCGAAGCTCGGGCGTCACTCCCAGCCGCCGGCATGCTCTATTTCTTTGCACTATCGCAATCAAATGAGCCGCTACGGTCATATGGCTCGGATGCCTGGCGCGTCCTCTATTACCCAGGCGATGCCGCAGGTCTCCCTAGCCGGTCGGCCCCAGAGAACGCCGGGTGGAAGATTGATCATTTGCATTACGGCCAAACACCGGCGAGCAAATACCGGAATCCCGACGGCCCCCTCAGCGAGCTCTTTCCGCGATGCGCCGTTCGGTTCACTGTGATTAACGTGTGGGACATGCCACGATTTTCAGGGCCGGATGACCCAAGTCTTCGGCCCTTCGAGAATGCTTTTGCTGTGAAGCCAACTCATCAAGAGCCGCCTCGCGGCATTGCCTCAAGCATCGCGAATTTGTTGGAGCGTATTTTTCCGTTTCGACCAAATGCGGATGAAATACTTCGCTCAACTCCCAAGGCCGGACAACGGAGCGGAGTGGGAAGCGGGATTGCCGTGGGAATGGATGACATCAAAAGCCTGGCATATGAGTGCTTTTCGATGTTGCGAGCCGAAGAAGGCCGAAACTGGTATCAATCGAAGATCGCTCTGAAATCGGCAGACCTACCATACCATTCAGAAGACGCCATCTTGCTTCTGAATGAGGCAAGAAACAATTGGTTTGAAAATGTGTTGCCGATAGAGGCTGTTCTCAACGCGGAGGGGAAATACTCTGACGCCTTGTTGCAGAGTTATCGTGATTGGAAAGCACGAGCTATCGCGTTGACTCGAGAACTCAATGGCCTGGGCCGGGAAAGTAAGCTCTCGCCTGAGCTTCGCGGGAAAGTCTCGGATGCGTTGGAAATGCACTCCCAACTAGCAAAACAGGCAAGGGGTTACAGACTCGAACCCCATCCACAGAGTGCCCTCCGCGCATCCCTTACGTCACTTTTGACAAGTTTCCCCGATCTCGCCAAGAAGGAACCAGAGTTGGTCACTGCCTGCGATCCGGCCAATCAGGCCGAGCTGAGCGGCTACTTGTCTCACCGGATATTCGGCAATGACGAGGGAGTACAATCCGACATTAATGATGACGAGGTTCTCCTCCTTCAACTTGGCAGCGATTCCGATGGTCCGCGTTTCGAATGGTGGGACATGGGGGCAATACGTTTCTGGATCAAAAAGGAGGCGCTACAGGCTCATCAGTTCAATATGGCCGAGGCGGAGATCGAAGGTCACTAAGAGGTTCGAACATCTGTTCGTCTCCTCGTGTATTTTGGGGTGCGCCTAGCGAAATCGAGCGGCACTGTGCCGGTGCCGGCAACTCTGGCCTCAAACTGAAAGGAGTGCTCGGGACTTTTGTTGTATCTGACACGGGTCGCCTTGATGAGATCAGAACCTTCGAACCCAAGCCTACTTGGCCTAAGGCGCTGATTTGCTTGAAACTCTGTGGCATAAGCCGCTATTAGGTAACATTAGCTGCTTCTGGTTCCGCATTAATGGGACCAGGATGGGCTCAACGCGCAACTTGGTGTAGGCACGACGCAGCGATCTGATCGTGCCCTGAACTTCCTCTGGAACAATTGTAAGCTTCGTGCTACATACCCAGTGCGATATGTAGTGCGAAGGTGGCAAATGCCAACACCTCATAATCCTCCGGCCGCTGTGCGGCGCGCGCTGCGCAAACTGGGTGCAGACATACATGACGCTCGCCGGCGTCGCCGCCTGCCTATGGCTGTTGTGGCCGAGCGTGCCTTTACCTCACGCTCAACGCTTCAAAAGATCGAAGCCGGGGACACCAATGTCAGCATCGGCATCTACGCAGGCGTTCTACAGGCACTCGGCTTGCTAGAGGGACTGAGCCAAGTCGCCGACATCAGTAACGACAGCGTCGGTCAGTCGCTCGCCAGTGCGCAACTCCCTAAACACGCCCACTCGAAGCGATCGCCGGGATCGTCGCGTGATGGCTGATTTCGAAGTTCATCTCGACTTACACGGCCGCACCCGTCCGATCGGGCTGGCGCGGAGTAATCGCGTGCGTGGTGCCGAGACGATCATGTTCGAGTATGACCGAGCCTGGCTTGAGGACACTGACCGCTTCTCGCTTGAGCCCGCGCTAGCCCTGACCCGGGGCGCTTTCGCGCCACCTGCCGGCCTTGCAACCTTTGGCTCCATTGGCGACTCTGCGCCCGATACCTGGGGTCGGCGCCTCATGCAACGCTCGGAGCGGCGTACGGCTGAGCGTGATGGCCGGGCCGTTCGCACACTGGCCGAAAGCGACTATCTGCTTGGCGTCGCGGACGAGACACGGCTCGGCGCGCTCCGCTTTCGCTGGGCTGGCGAGGAGCAATTCCAAGCGCCGGCCCGCGCCGGCGTCCCCGCCCTCATCGAGCTCGGCCGCCTGCTGCAGATCACCGAACGCATCCTGCGCGATGAGGAAACCGACGAAGACCTCCAACTTATCTTCGCACCTGGCTCGTCGCTTGGTGGAGCGCGGCCGAAGGCTTCTGTCATCGATCAACATGGCCATCTCTCGATCGCCAAGTTTCCTAAGGAAACCGACGATTACAGCATAGAGACATGGGAGGAGATTGCTATGCGACTGGCTGAACAAGCCGGCATAGTCACTCCCCTACACGAACTCATTGACGTCGGCGGAAAGAAGGTCATGCTCTCGCGTCGCTTCGACCGCGATTATGGTATCCGCCTTCCATTCCTTTCCGCGATGGCGATGATGGGCGCAATGGACGGCGAGCGTGGCAGCTACCCGGAGATCGTGGACGCCCTGGCCGAGCACGGCGCACAGGGAAAAACCGATGCCCAAGCGCTCTATCGCCGCGTCGCCTTCAATGTGCTGATTTCCAACGTCGACGACCACCTGCGAAATCACGGCTTTCTGTGGCTTGGCAAAGGCGGCTGGTCGTTGTCCCCTGCCTATGACCTCAACCCGGTGCCTACAGACGTCAAAGCACGCATCCTGACGACTAACATCGACCTTGATGACGGCACCTGCTCGCTTGATCTGCTGGAAGAAGCTGCCGGATTCTTCGCGCTCACCCTCGCACAGGCACGCGCTATCATCAAGGAAGTCGCGACCTCCACCGCGACGTGGCGCGAGACCGCAAAAGCAGTCGGTGCGCGGTCGGCAGAGATCAACCGTATGGCCAGTGCGTTCGAGCACGATGATTTGCAGCGAGCGCTAGCCCTATGACGAGAAAGTGAAGATGCTCTCGCGAGCGGTCGAGCGCTGGTACCGCTACTATGAACTAGAGCACGACGATGGTGCCTCGGACGTGCTTTGCAACCTGCGATCGCGCTCTTCAATGAAGGCTATCGTTCCGAAGGTGATATCGCGACGATGCTGATCGGGACATATGTCGGACTGGATGCGACGAAGGTCAACGCTCCAACCACAGCGACGCTTCATTGAACCGAGAGATATCAGTGATGGGAAAACCATCCAGCCATGCCAAGGCCGATAACCGCAAACTGGACTATGGCGATCACCGCAAGCGCGGCGATCGCAAGATAGAAGCGAAGGCGATCCCGGTCTGTCATCTCCCAATCCTCGGGCGGGGCGTCTACCGCAGGGCTGCGTCACGCTTCAAGTCCCGCTCTGCCGATTTCCGACGGCTAAGGATTGCCTCGAGGAAATGGTCCATATCGGGCGCTCGAGACGCATTAGATCGTCGTTTGAAGTCCGAGTTCCACGACCCGGCCGGTCGGAAGCCCAAAATAGTCCGTTGCATTGCCGGCGTTCTGAGCCAGCGTGATAAACAACCTGTCCTGCCAGAAAGGCAGGCCGCCTTTTTTGGAAGGCAGGATCGTACGGCGTGAAAGGAAGAAGGACGTCGACATGATGTCGAACTTGAGCCCGAGCTTGCGGACGAGAACGAGAGCACGGGGGATGTTCGGTGTTTCCATGTAACCGAAGGTGATAATCAGCCGGCTGAACAGCGGATTGAAGCTTTCCAGAAAGATCTTCTCATTGTCCGGGACGAAGGGTTTCGTCGCGGTCACGACGCTGAGAATGACGTTTTGCTCATGCAGCACCTTATAATGCTTGAGGCTATGCAGCAGCGCGGTTGGCGCCCCCTCGACGTCGCTGGTGAGGAAGATCGCCGTTCCTGGGACTGTCGGCGGTCTCTTCTGGGCGAGCTTGTCGATGACCGCCGCCAACCGAACCTCGTCCATCTTGGTGCGGGCCGCAAGCAGGCGACGCCCAGCCATCCAGGTCTGCATGATAAGTCCCATCGTGCAGGCGACTGCGACGGGCACCCAACCGCCGTCCGCGAATTTGGCGACGTTTGCGGCGAAAAAGCCGACGTCGATGATAAAGAGCGGTGCAATCACAGCCGCTGCGACAACGGGCTTCCAGTTCCAGCCACGCAGCATGACGGCGAAGAGAAGCACGGAAGTGATCACCATCTCGCCGGTGACGGCGATGCTGTATGCGGCGGACAGGCCGCTGGAATTGCGGAAGTATAGAACGAGCGCGACGACGAAGATGAAGAGGAAGGAATTCACTTGCGGCATGAAGATCTGACCGGAATGCGTTTCCGACGTGTGTAGGATCTGAAGCCGTGGCAGCAGGCAGACCAGGTAAGCTTCACGATTTGCGCGCACCCGCGTTAAGGCGGGCTGCCGCTCGACGTTCAGCGAAATGCGCCTCGACTTCATCATCTGAGACGTCCGGTC
>NZ_JACIFK010000018.1:0-22904 GCF_014197345.1 Rhizobium sp. BK008
CTCGGCGGTTATGATCGCGCTGATCGGGACCGGCATCGACATGGCGGTTCCCCAGAGCTCGATGCTTGCCACCCAGGATACGGCATCCGACGCAGCAAGGCGAAATTTTGCTGAGACCTTTGGGCGAGTGGCCGACCGGACGATCCAGCGGAATATGGACGTGCAGCCGACGTTGCAGATCCGACCGGGCTACAAATTCAATGTCCTGGTAGATCAGGATATTGTCTTTCTGGGTTTTTATAAGGGATAGGTAGCTTGTCGTTGTGAAGCGTTGAACCCCCCTCACTCCACGTCTTCTATCATGATTTTTCGGTTAAGAATCCCGCGGCAAGCGTCCAACCGGTCTGAACTCCGCCGTCATCCGCCTACGCGGTATAACCCCACAGAATATATGCCCTTAAATTTCGACTTGGACTAATGGCCCAGAATGAGAAAAGTATGGGGCAATGAAAAAACATGGCCATGTCGTGGTCAATGAGGGGCTTTAATGCGAAGAATTGGAATAGACGTAGGCGGCACATTTACTGATTTCGTCGTGCAGAATACGGCCGACGGGACAGTCCAGTATTACAAGCTGCCCTCAACCCCCGCCGACCCGTCTCAGGCAATCCTTGACGGTCTCGGTCGGATTGTGGAAGAGTTCGGTTTTCCGGCAAGTGAAGTCGACTACATCGGCCACGGCACGACTGTCGCAACCAACATGATCATCGAGGAGAGAGGCGCTCCGACTGGCCTCCTCACGACGCGTGGCTTCAGGGACGTGCTTGCGATCGGAAGACAGAACCGCCCGTCGCTCTACGATACGACAGTTCCCAAGGCATCGCCACTTGTCGAGCGCTATTGCCGGCTTGAGGTAGACGAGCGGCTTTCGGCGACCGGTGACGTCGTCTTGCATCTTGACGAGGAACAGCTGCGACGTCAGGCAGAGCTCCTGAGGCAGTCTGGCGTGGAAGCAGTAGCAATCTGCTTTCTCCACTCCTATCGAAATCCCGTACACGAAGAACGGGCGCTTGCCGTAGTCCAGAGCGTAATGCCCGATGTGTATGTCAGCATATCTTCGAAGGTCCTTCCTGAATTCCGGGAGTACGAGCGGACCTCAACAACAGTTCTCAATGCCTATGTCGGTCCGAAGATGGATCGATATCTCAGCCGCCTGAGTGGCGGTATCTCGGACATCGGAATTCCAGTCGCACCGATGACCATCCACTCGAACGGCGGCGTGTTGTCGCTCGAAAGCGTTCGCCGCCTGCCGGTGGCGACCTGTTTGTCGGGGCCAGCGGCGGGTGTGGTTGGTGCGGCCATGGTCGGTGCACGCGCGGGAATGCCCAATCTCGTCACCTTCGATGTCGGAGGGACGAGCACCGACGTGGCGCTGATCCTCGACGGTCGCGCGCTGTTCACTTCGGGCCGTCTTGTCGCCGATCACCCAGTAAAACTGCCGATGGTCGATATTCACGTGATCGGTGCGGGCGGCGGGAGTATCGCCAGTGTCGACGATGCTTCGGCGTTGAAGGTCGGGCCGCGCAGTGCTGGCGCCGCACCGGGTCCAGCCGCCTATGACAAGGGCGGCACGATGCCGACGCTGACCGACGTCAATATTGCGCTCAATCGGCTCGATCCCGTCGCTTTGCTGCGCGGACGGATGCCCATCAACCGTGAGCTGGCGATTAGGGCGATCAAGGAAAACGTCGCCGATCCGCTAGAGCTGAGTACTGACGACGCAGCTTACGGCATCCTGCAGGTGGCGATCGCGAACATGAGCCGGGCCATCCGTGCGGTGACGACGGAGCGCGGTTACGATCTGGATGATCTGACGCTGTTCGCCTATGGCGGCGCCGGCCCGCTTCATGCGACGGAAGTGGCCCGCGAATGCGGCATCAAGCGCATTCTCATACCGCAAGAACCTGGCACGATGTGCGCACGCGGCGCCTTGCTCTCGGATGTCAGTCTCGATTTCGTAAGAACATGCTTGGCCATGGTCGATGCGAAAAGCTGGACGCAGGTCTGGGCGCTGCTGCGCGAGTTGCAAAAAGACGGCGCGGTCTGGCTTGCCGGCGAAAAAGTCCCGGAAGAGCACCGCCGGTTCAATCTAGCGGTGGATGCCCATTATCGGGGGCAGAACTTCGAGATCACCGTCCCGGTCAACGATATGAACGAGAGCGGTCTGGATATCTTCCAGAAGAAGTTCGGCGAAGCCCATCAGGCCGAATACGGCTACGACATTCCCGGCCGCGACATCGAGATCGTCAACTGCCGCGTTCAGGCGATCGGCGTCACGACAAAGTTCGAACCCGCGCCGCATCAGGGGGGCACATCCATCACCGATGCGCAGATTGGACATCGCCCCGTGTTTTTCGGGAAGGAAGGCTGGCTCGACACGCCGGTTTATGACCGCGCCGCTCTTCCGGTCGACTCGCCTCTATTCGGCCCCGCGGTGATCGATGAGATGAGTTCGACGACGATCGTTCTTCCAGGCCAGCAGGCGGCGGTCGACGCCGCCGGCAACATCATCGTTCAAGCATAAGGCTCTGCCCATGACTTCGGCTCTCAACACTTTCGGTCCGGCGCGCAGGTTCGATGCGATCGCCATGGAGATCTTCACGAACCGCCTGCTCTCGATCACCGAGAACATGGCGATCAACATGATGCGCGCCTCGTTCTCGACGCAGATCAAGGAACGGCGGGACTTCTCTGTTGGACTCTTTGACGCGCGTGGCCGCCTTCTTGCCCAAGGCACGCATATTCCGCTGCATCTGGGGTCGCTGATGGGAAGCATGCAGGCCGTGCTGGAGGCCTGCCCGGTTTCCGAGATGGTCGAAGGCGATGCCTTCATCTGCAATGACCCCTATCTCGCAGGCGGCACCCATCTTCCCGATATCTCGGTGGTTACACCGATCTTCATCGACGGAGCGGTCAGGCTGTTTGCAGCCAACATCGGGCACCATTCGGATGTCGGCGGCGCGGTACCCGGATCGACATCGGCGAAATCAGCAACGATCTTTGCCGAGGGTATCCGTATTCCGGCGATGAGGATCGTGCGCGGCGGAAAGGTCGATCACGAACTGATCCGCCTGATCGCAACAAATTCGCGCCTGCCGGAAGAGCGACAGCTCGATCTCAACGTACAAGTTGCCGTCAACCTGAAGGGTGGGGCCGCGGCCAAAAACCTGTTCATCAAGATGGGTCTGGATGAGGTCGATCGCGCGATCGACGACGTACTCGATTACACCAATCGGCGCTTGCGTCGTCGAATTTCCGGTCTCAAGCACGGACGTTACACGTTCTCGACGCAACTCGATGATGATGGAAACGGCGGAGATCCGGTTCCGATCAAGGTGACCGTCACCGTCACGGACGACCAGCTTCACTTCGATCTCGACGGAACGGGACCACAGGCGCGTGGGGCATTGAACGTCTCGACCAGCGCGCTGCGCGCTACGGTCTATTACAGCGTCAAAGCCCTTCTCGACCCTGAGCTGATGCCGAACAGCGGCATGTTCGAAGCCATCACGATCGAGGCTCCGAAAGGCTCCATTGCCAATCCGATCCATCCGGCCGCCTGCGGCGCAAGATCGATCACCTGCCAGAAGATCGCCGGCGCGGTGTTTGGCGCCTTCCGGGGCCTTCTCCCCGAGAACAGGATCATCGCCTCCGGCAACGACGTTCTCCCCTCCATCAACTTCTCAGGGACACGGGCCGGTAGCCAGAACCTCTACGTCTGTGGCGAGGCTCTCGGCGGCGGCGCCGGAGCAAAGGCCGATCGGGATGGAATGGACGGTGTCCATGTTCACGTCACCAACAGCCTTAATCTTCCGACCGAAGCTCTTGAAAACGAGTTTCCGCTGTTAGTCGAGGAATACGGGCTCGTGAACGATTCCGGCGGTGCTGGACGCCATCGGGGCGGATTGGGCATTGCCCGCCAGATCCGGGTTTTTCAGGACGGGACGATATTTTCCGCGCGCTCCGATAGTCACAAGAAGGGGGCCGAAGGCGCGCTTGGAGGTCTCGAGGGAGGTCGCGGCACGCTGACGCGCAACCCCGGTCGCGAGGATCAGGAGGTTCTGCCCTCCAAGGTGGCCCACATTATCCTGAAAGCGGGCGACAGCATGCGTCTCGAGACGCCAGGTGGCGGCGGGTTCGGCCTTCCAGCCGAACGCCCGACTGCGGAGCTGGCGAAAGACCTCCGCGACGGGGTGATTTCTGAAGGTGCTGCCATGCGCGACTACGGCAAGGAGAAGACAGAAGAAGCGCTGCACAGCCTGCAGTGCACCTGACCGAGCGTCGGCCTATGTGCCGAAGCCGAGTAGAAATCAAACAAAAAACAAGGAGTGGAACGATGTCGCATGCTCTATTTGATCTAACCGGGAGATTTATTTCAAACCGTCGCAGCTTCCTCCTTGGAAGCGGTGCGATTGGAGCGGGACTGCTCGCTCCAGGTCTACTCGCTCGTTCCGCACGAGCGGCTACGCCCGGGACGGTGACCTATGCACTTTCCGCCTATCCACCAAACCTCAGGCCCTTCGAGCATTCCGGCGCTGCGGCGCGAACTATAAAAATGCTTCTGTTTCGGGGGCTAGTCACCTTCAACAGTGAGGGGAAAATCCAGCCGGAACTTGCCGAGAGCTGGGAACTGACCGACCCGCGCACCTATCTGTTCAAGCTTCGCGCCAATGCAAAGTTTCAGAACGGGGAGCCGGTCACCGCGGATGACGTCAAGGCGTCGTTTGACGCAATTCGTGCCGAGAAATCGACCGCTTATCTCCGCCAGTATTTCCAGGAGATCGAGAAAATCGAGGCTGTCGGTCCAAAAACGGTTCGTATCACATTGAAGCGGGCGACGCCGTCGTTTATTGCAGTCCTTGCCAGCCCTCACGCTCCTATCGTTTTTTCCAAACAGATGGACAAGCCCGAGGCGATGATCGGCGCCGGACCCTATAAGCTTGAGTCGTCTGAGAAAGGCGTATCGCTCGTTTTCAAGGCCCGAACAGATTTTTACAAACCAGGCCTTCCGAAGACAGAGAACCTCCGGTTCGTCGTCTACGCCGACGATAGCCTTCGAGTGGCCGCTCTTGAAGCGGGTGACGTCGACATTATTGAGTACGTACCCGCTCAGAGCATGAAAAGCCTTTCCGAAAAGCCTGGCATACAGATGCAGTCGGCCCTCGGTCTCTTCATGTACATGGTCTTCAATCTGAAGCAGGGACCGTTCACCAATCCCCTCGTTCGCCGAGCCGTAGCGCATGCGATCAATCGCGAGGACCTGGTGAAGGGAGCGTTCCAAGGTTTTGGCAAGGCTCTGGACGGCGTGCCGCTTCCAGAAGGCTCTCCCTACAGGGTCTCGGAACTCGAACATCTGTGGCCTTACGATCCCGACCGTGCCAAGGCTCTTCTGAAAGAGGCCGGTGCAGAAAACGTTCAAGCAACGCTTCTCGCCACCAGCACCTATAGCTTCCACAAGGACCCGGCCGAGATCATCCAGGCGCAGCTTTCGTCCATCGGCATGAACATCAAGCTCAGCCTTCCCGAATGGGGCGTGCGTGTCAGCCAGGGCAATGAAGGCCGTTATCATTTCGCGATCAATGGCGGGGCATCGGAACTTGGCGATCCGGATGAATTGACATCACTCCTCGGCTCGGGCGGAGAGTCCTATCGCCGTTCGGTCGGACTTGCCGATCCGAAGCTGGATGACCTTCTGCTGCACGGCCGCTACGAGAGCGATCAGGCAAAGCGGGTTCAGATCTATGCCGACCTGCAGCGTGCCGTTCAGGAAATCACGCCGGTTACGTTCCTCAACTATCGTACGCAGGCCTATGCCCTGCATGACGGTGTCAAGGACTTCAAGAGCCTTCCGGATTTTCTGATCAACCAGTCGGGCATCGCGTTCGACGAAGTCTATATCGGGTGAGCGCGCGCTCAGAAGGGTAGAGCGCGATGCTCAGTTATATAGTGAGAAGGAGCGCGGTGGCGGCCGCAATGATTTTTCTGGTCGCCACTTCGGTCTTCATGATCCTGCATGTGGTTCCGGGAGATCCGGTCGAGGTCATGCTGTCCGCGGACGGTATGGAGCCTGACCCCCAGGCAGTCGCCGAGATGCGGTCGCGTCTCGGTCTCGACCAGCCACTGCACCAGCAATATGTGAACTATCTGTCCAGGCTCAGCCGGGGAGATCTCGGCCGGAGCTTCCAGGACGACGAGGACGTCCTTGGCAATATCGCACAACGATTGCCAAGGACGCTAGAGTTGATCGGAATGGCAACGCTTCTGTCGCTGATCGTCGGCATCCCGTTGGGCGTGCTGGCAGCCCGCAAGCGCGGAACATGGATCGACCGCATCCTGGGCGGGGCGACCAGCTTTGCCCTGTCGATCCCGACCTTCGTGCTCGGAACCGTCTTCGTGCTGGTCTTCGCCCTGATGCTGCGCCTCGTGCCCGCTGGCGGGTTCGTCCCGTTCAGCGTCTCGCCACGGACACATCTGATCCTGTTGTTGATGCCCTCGGCTGCCATCGCCGTCGGCTTCTCCGCGGTGATCATCCGCATGACCCGATCGACCGTACTCGATGTCCTGCAGCAGGACTGGGTGCGCACCGCGCGTGCCAAGGGACTGCAAGAGCGACGGGTGCTACGCCGCCACGTGGTGCGCAATGCACTCGGCCCCGTCCTGACGGTGACCGGGCTGCAAATGGGCACAATGCTCGGAGGCACCGTCCTTGTCGAATACATCTTCAACTGGCCCGGAATGAGCGGCTTCCTCGTAAGGGCCGTCGAGAGCCGGGATTATCCGGAGGTCCAAGGTATCGTTCTGGTGACAGCATCGCTGTTTATCCTGCTCAACCTGATCGTGGACGTTCTCTATTCCCTTCTGGACCCGCGGGTGCGTAAATCATGAGCCGTCTTTCTTTGATCTGGCACAGTGCCAAATTCCGTCATCTAGCCTTGCCGTCGGCCGCTCTTTGTCTGCTCGTGCTCGTCGCTGTTCTAGCACCGGTCATTGCTCCCACAGATCCGCTCGCCATGGATATAGGCGGGCGTCTCGCGGCGCCTTCGGCAAGCCATTGGCTCGGACAGGACGAGTTCGGCCGCGATGTGCTTAGCCGCCTGCTTTACGGCGCCCGCGTCTCGCTCAGCGTCGCGATCGCCACAGGCCTCGTAGCGGCTGCCATCGGGATTGCCGCCGGCCTGGCCGGGGGCTATTTCGGCGGCTTGGCCGAAGTGCTGACCGTGCGTGTTGCCGAGTTCATGCTGTCATTCCCTCCGATCCTGCTGGCTCTCCTCGTCATCGCCTTCACAGGACCGGGTACACTCACCCTCATCGCGACGCTTTCCGTATTCTATGCGCCGGAGTTCGCGCGCATCGCCTATGGCGAGGTGCGTTCCGTCAAGGAGAAGGAATATGTCGAGGCGATGCGCTCGCTCGGCGCCGGACCGTTGCGCATCATGCGAAAGACGATCCTTCCCAATATCGCCGCACCCCTGTTCGTCCAGTTCTCGCTGGTCGTGGCGTCTGCCATCGTGGTGGAGTCCGGTCTGAGCTTCCTCGGCCTCGGCATCGTGCCGCCCACGCCGTCCTGGGGTCTGATGATCCGCGGAGCGCGGAGTTATCTCGAACTGAATCCGATGGGCCTCGTCTGGCCCTGTGTCGCTCTCGTCGTTACGATCTTCATCGTCAACGCATTGTGCGACACGATCCGCGACGTCTTCGACCCGCGCACCACCAAGCTCAAGCCTTTCCCCAATAAGAAGCGCGAGAGCAATGTCTCCAAAGACACGGCCGCGCCCATGCCTTCGGACGTTCAGCTTTCGGTGGAAGGTCTTCGGACCGAGTTCGCGACACCGTCCGGTGCGTTTGCCGCGGTCAATGGCGTGTCGTTCAATCTCAATCGGGGTGAGACGCTCGCCGTGGTCGGAGAGTCGGGTTCCGGCAAGTCGGTGACCAGCCTGTCGATCATGGGCCTGCTCCCACATAAAGTCGCACGCATCGCTGATGGCAAGATCAGGTTCGCCAGCAGCTCCGGCAAGGTCCATGACCTCGCTCGTGTCTCCGGTGAGTCGGCTCGTTCGCTGCGGGGCGGCGACATGGCGATGATCTTCCAAGAGCCCATGACCAGCCTGAACCCGGTCTACAGGATCGGGCAACAGATTGCCGAGGCCGTTTTGGCACACCAGGACTGTTCACGTCGTGAAGCGCGGCAGATCGCACTGGAGATGTTGCGCAAGGTCCATATCTCGGATCCTGAGCGGCGGCTCGACCAGTATCCCTTTGAACTGTCGGGCGGGATGCGTCAGCGTGTGATGATCGCAATGGCGCTGGCCTGCAAACCGAAACTTCTGATTGCTGATGAGCCGACAACGGCGCTGGATGTAACAATCCAGGCGCAGATCCTCGAACTCATCAAGGAGCTGCAGAAGGAAGAGGATATGTCTATCCTCTTCATCACCCATGACATGGGCGTGGTTGCCGAGGTCGCGGACCGCACCGTGGTAATGTACAAGGGCGAAGCGGTGGAAGCGGGGCTTACCTCCGAGATATTCGCCCAACCGAAGCATCCCTATACACGTGCACTACTCTCGGCCGTGCCAAGACTTGGCGCGATGGAAGGACGCAAGCGCCCGATGCGCTTCCCGATCGTCGATCGCGTCACCGGCCAATCCGACGCGCCGGCAGAAGTGCCCGACACCGTTCAGGAAACCGCGCGGCCTGTCCTAGAAGTCAAAGGGCTCACGACGCGCTTCGATATCCGCGGTGGCGTATTCTCTTCGGTCAAAGGTAGAGTGCATGCCGTCGAGAATGTCTCATTCGACCTCAAGGCCGGCGAGACGCTCGCTCTTGTCGGGGAGTCCGGCTGCGGCAAGTCAACAACCGGGCGGTCGATCCTGCGCCTTGTCGAGCCGCGCTCAGGATCGGTCATGCTGGATGGCGTTGACATACTCAAACTCAACGAGACCGAACTGCTTGAGCAGCGCAAGCGCATGCAGATGATCTTTCAGGATCCCTTTGGCAGCCTCAATCCACGCCAGAACGTTGGCGCCGCCATCGCCGACCCCTTGATCATCAACAAGCTCGCAACACGCGCGCAGGCAAAGGATAAGGTCGCAGAGTTGCTGACCCGCGTCGGATTGCAGCCCGACATGGCCAGCCGCTTCCCGCACGAATTCTCGGGGGGCCAGCGGCAGCGCATCTGCATCGCCCGGGCGCTTGCTCTCGAGCCACGCATGATCGTCGCTGACGAGGCGGTCTCCGCGCTTGACGTGTCCGTCAAGGCGCAGGTCGTGAACCTGATGCTCGACCTGCAGGCGGAAATGGGCCTTTCCTATCTCTTTATCAGCCACGACATGGCCGTGGTCGAGCGTGTAAGCCACCGTGTGGCCGTCATGTATCTCGGCGAGATCGTCGAGATTGGACCGCGCCAGGCGATCTTCCAGAACCCGCAACATCCGTACACCAGGCGGTTGCTGGCTGCAGTACCGATCGCAGATCCCGCGCAGCGCCTGCAAAAGCGCTCCATCTCCAATACCGAGCTAAGGAGCCCCGTAAGGCCTGCGGACTACGTGCCAACCATCCGTCAGTACAGCGAAGTGTCGGCAGGCCACTTCGTCATGAAACAGGACGAAGAATGGCAATGAAAAACTAGGGGCGTGATGCGCATACCCCCGCACTCCGGTCGCAACTGCCGCGGCCGGGGTCCTTTCCTTATTATCCTGGCGACGACTTTATTCACTTTGGACCGAGTGAACGAGATCTGGCTTAACCATCAACGATTTCCGCGAACACTTGTGCTGTCGCCAACTGCGCCTGTGCGATGAACGCATCAACAAGTCTGGCATCCCGGGTCTCCCGAGACCGGCTGAGCACCATCCCGTAGGAGATCTCAGGTCGGAATGGCCGGGTGATGACACGACCCCTGACCGGATGTGCAAGCAAGGGGTGAACGATCGAGATTCCGTGTCCGGCGGCGACGAATTCACAAACCGTCGGCGCGGTCCCGGCCTCCATCACGATGTCCACGTTGACATTGTGAGCCTCCAGTGCCGCCTCTACCAGTTGCCGCGTCTGGCTTTCCGGGGCAAATGAAACGAACCTCTCGCGGTTGAGGTCCGATGGATTGATCTCGGTCTTTTCCGACAATCCATGACCCGGGGGCATTACACAGACCATGGGACTGTCATGCAAAGGGCTGGATGCCAGATTGGGGTTATCGAAACGCTCACTGATGATTCCGATATCGATCTGCCTCGTTGCCAGCCAGTCGGCTATATATCTCGATGCGCCGTCCTTTACGATGACGTATGTTTTAGGGTGTGCCGCGAGAAAGTCGGCTATGACGCGCTGAATGAACTGGCCGGAAAGCCCTGGCATTACGCCGATCGTCAGTCGTCCTTGCTCTTCACGACGAATGGATTCTGCCGCCCGCTCCAATTGCCTGACGCCGGCGAAAATCCTCTGTACTTCGTCATAAAATCGCATTCCCTGCTTGTTCGGCAACAATCGACCGCGCTGTCTGTCAAACAATTGCAAACCGATATCGGTCTCCAGATGGGCGAGTAACTTGCTTGCCGCAGGTTGGGAAATCCCCATCAACTCGGCTGCCCGGCTTACCGAACCACATTCGATCGTTGCTTTGAATGCCTCAATTTGCCGAAGATTTACTTGCTGGGCCATTTCGATCTACCTGCACTGCTCTGCGATCTTAAACGGGAGAACTGCGATGTTCGGGATTACCACAGTGGATAACGCGAACAGCATTACCGGACAACGTGGGCATTATCGCATTATCTTCAACCGTACAAACGCGAGTTCGTCGCGGTTCCATGTACCTTAAACGATCGCTTCGGTTGAAAAAGTACGCCGGTATAACCGCTGCGAATAGGCCACCCAAAATAGCGACTTTGACACTTATGAAGATTACCAAATAATCCGTCCAGAAAATAAAACTAAGGAGCGGAACATGTCACAAAAATTCGGGAAGAGTATTATCGCCGCGGTTGCGGCCTCGATGTTGACGGGATGGATTGCGCCCGGGATTGCCGATGCTGCAACACTCAAGGTTGCGGTGGGCGCCGCCGATATTTCCACGCTCGATCCTGCCAGGGCAAGCAACACGCAGGACGTCGCGATTGTCTCGTGGATTTTCAACGGTCTCGTTCGATTTGCCCCGGGAAGCGCCGCTCCGACGAAGATTGAACCGGATATCGCCGAAAGCTGGGTAAGCTCTCCTGACGGCCTGGTCTGGACATTCAAGCTTCGCAAGGATGTCAAGTTTCACGGAGATTATGGAACGGTCTCCGCGGACGATGTCGTGTTTTCGCTGCAGCGCGCCAAGAACCCCGACACCTCTTCCTTTTCGAGTGACTATGCTGCCTTCAAATCGATCGAGGCCGTCGATTCATTGACTGTCCGCATCACGCTCAGCGAACCCGTCCCCGGGTTCCTCGGCTTGGTCGCCAATTATCATGGTGGCAACATCGTGAGCAAGAAGGCGGTGGAGGCTCTTGGGGCGAAGTTCAAGACGACGCCGATCGGGACAGGCCCATTCATGTTCGACAAGGCTGTCACGCAACAGTCGGTTTATCTGAAGGCTTTTTCTCGCTACTTCCGGGGAGCACCGAAGATCGACGACATTCGTGTCGATCTCATTCCGTCGGACTCCAGTCGGGAACTGGCGTTCCGCTCCGGTGAACTCGACTTGATCTACGGCAAGCGTGAACAACGCTGGGTCGATCAGGCCAAGGCCTGGGATAATGCCGTAGTCGACATCTTCGCGCCGGGTGAATACCGCACGGTGTTCATCAACATGGCGCGCAAGCCGCTCGACAATGTCAAAGTGCGAGAGGCCATCGCGCATGCGATCAATGTCGACCAGATCGTCCAGTTCGTTGGCGCCGGCGTCGCTCTCAAGGGCTGCTCGTCCGTACCGAACGACTATCTCGGCGAGGATTGCACCTGGACCTACAAATACAATCCAGAGGCCTCCAAGAAACTTTTGGCCGAAGCCGGATTCAAGAACGGCCTTACCTTGTCAACCGTGGTCTCGTCCAGTTCAGCCCAGCAGCCGATCATGGAGGTCATTCAGGCGCAATTGGCGGAAGCGGGGATCAACATGCAGATGAAGGTCGTCGATCATCCGACCTACCATGAGCAAATCCGCAAGGATCTCAGTGATCTGGTCTTCTATGGTGCGGCCCGCTATCCGGTCGCGGACAGCTACCTGAGCCAATTCTATCAATCTGACGCCGCGATCGGTAAACCGACCGCAGTCACGAATTTTGCGCATTGCGACGCCGCGGATGCGGATATCAGCGCAGCGCGGACAGCCGCGACGGATGAAGAGAGGTTCAAATTCTGGTCGGCAGCGCAAAAGAAGATTTACGATCAGGTTTGCGGTGTTCCCCTTTTCAACCTGATGCAGGTCTGGGTACACGACAAGGCGTTGAATTACGGCTACGAACTCAAAGGCTCCCTGAACCTTGCGCCGCCGATCACGGAACAGACAACCCTCAATCGATAGCGTGTACGCGCTTGAGATCGGGGCTTTTTCATAGTCTGAGCTTTGGCGAGAACGCTGCCGCGTGCACTTCCTCAACGAAATTCTCCACAAGCTTGCTGTTTCGGGCGCGGACCGGTCGAATGATGCCGTAGTTGAAATCGATGACCGGCAGAAAAGGCCTTGTCGTGATTTGATCGCCGGCAGATTCTAGCGCGATTGGATCTGCAACGGTCACTCCGAGCCCCGCAGCCACCAGCGCCGCGACATTCGGCGCGGTTGTGGCCTCGATGACGATCTTCGGCCTGTGCCCGAACCGCTCAAAGGCGGCGTCCACCTTGCTGCGCATCGTGCCTGTGAGAGCAAACGCCACAAATGGCTCATCCTTCAAGTCATCGGGATTAAGCTCCGGTTTTTCAGATAGCCTGTGGCCAGGCGGCAGAGCCACGATCGCAGGAGGACATCGCAAAGGGTCAACAATCGCTGATGGATGCTCAAGGCCGCTGATCACAAGCGCCAGGTCGAGACGGCGAAGCAGGACCGCTTCCGTCAGGAACTGGGAACTGCGGGCCTCGATCGACACGAATACGTCCGGATGACGCTTTTTGAAGTTGGTGATCACCCGGGCGATGAAGGGTCCGGATAACGCCGGCATTGTCCCGATCAGCAGGTGGCCGTGTTCTTCCCGGCGGATGGCATCAACGGCCCGGGCGAGCTGATGAACACCCCCAAACACGCGCTCCACTTCTTCGTAGAGACGCATCCCTCGACCAGTCGGAACCAGCCGCCCACTTTCTCGCTCGAACAGTTGCAAGCCGGTATCGGCCTCAAGGTCCTGGATCAGTTTACTTGCGGCGGGCTGCGAGATGCGAAGCACTTCGGCGGCTCGACTAACCGTTCCTGCTTCCACGACGGCCATCAGCGCCTCAAGCTGACGCAAGCTTGGCTCCCTCATCTATAACCTCCGGGAATACACCATAGAAATAAAGGACTTTGACTTTCTACCCTCGATTCCTAATCTCGGCAATAACCAAGGAGAATGAGGGTGAACTCGGATATTATAGTTGTCGGTGGCGGTGTCGTAGGAGCGGCGCTGGCATACGGCTTTGCAAAGAAGGGGCTAAGTGTTCTCGTACTCGACGGCGAGGACGGCGACATGCGTGCTGCCCGAGCCAATTTCGGGCTCGTCTGGGTACAGGGAAAAGGCGCAACGGCACCTGCCTACCATGGTCTGACCCGACAAAGCGCTGATTTGTGGCCGGCATTTCTGCAGGAATTGACGGGCTCCAGTGAGGCGCGCGTCGATTACACGCGACCGGGCGGCTTGTTTTACTGTCTCAGTGACGGCGAATACGAAGCGCGTGATGCGTTGAACAGGCGTATGCACAATCAGGCTGCTTATGCAGATACCACAATGGTCGAACGCCGCGAGCTGGAGCGGATGATGCCGGCGGTGACCTTCGGCCCTGATGTGGTTGGCGCCAGTTATTGTCGGGCCGACGGTCATGTAAACCCGCTACAACTACTTGCAGCGCTGCAACAGGCAATCGTTGCGCTGGGAAGCAGGATCCTTTTCCGCAGCACGGTGGGATCGATCAACCCCGAGGGGCACGGGTTCGTCGTCAACGCGATGTCCGGCAGCTTCAGGGCACCGCGGGTCGTCGTTGCTGCAGGTTTGGCAACGCCGATTTTGACGGAGCCACTGGGTTTTACAATTCCGCTGAGATCGGAACGTGGTCAGTTGCTGGTCACGGAACGGTTGGCGCCGATCCTGCCCTATCCGGCAAGCGGGTTGCGGCAGACCGCCGACGGTACGGTCATGATCGGTGCGACGAAGGAAGATGCAACAGACCGGGGTGTCTCCGTCGCATCCGCCACGAAACTCGCTCTGCGGGCGACAAGGATTATTCCGGCTCTCAGCGCGGCGCGGCTCGTGCGTCAATGGAGCGGCTTTCGGGTCATGCCCCCGGACGGCTCGCCGATCTATGCACAGTCCGAGCGCTATCCCGGTCTCTTTGCGGCGGCCTGTCATTCCGGCGTGACGCTGGCCGCCGCCCATGCCGCGATCGTGGCGCCCGCGATGATTTCGGGAAGGTTGTCTGGTGACCTCGCCGCTTTTTCAAATGGAAGATTCGATGTTCAGAAGTGTGCTTGAGCGGCCGGGTGTACCGTCCGACATGACCGTGCTCGTGAATGGGGTCGAGACCCCGGCCTGGGACGGAGAAACCGTGGCCAGCGTGCTGCTGCGGGTGCCCGACGCCGGGAGACGCTCTCCCGTCAGCGGGAAACCGCGGCTTCCCTATTGCCAGATGGGTGTCTGTTTCGAGTGTCTGGCGATCGTGGACGGGGTTGCATCCTCGCAAGGTTGCCTGGTTCCGGTCCGGCCCGGAATGCAGATCGAAAGCCAGCGCGGGCCGCGGGAGATTTCCCCATGAGCTACGATGTCGCGATTGTAGGCGCGGGTCCGGCCGGCATGTCCGCCGCGGTGCGCCTACGTGCTCTCGGCGCTTGCGTCATCGTCATCGATGAGCAGCCCGCGCCTGGCGGTCAGGTCTTCAGGGGTATCGAACGCAACGCCGCAAGTCCGGTTTTCCCGGCGCTTGGCGAAGACTACGCGAAAGGGGGCGCCCTTGTCGCCGCTTTCAGGGCGTCAGGCGCTGAATACCTGCCGTCGACACAGGTCTGGCAGATCGAGGACGGATGGAACCTGTTTTTGACGACGGGAGGCACGGCACGGCGCATCACCGCTCGCTCTGTGTTGCTTGCCAACGGCGCGCAGGAACGGCCGGTCCCCTTCCCCGGCTGGACCTTGCCAAACGTTATGACGGTCGGCGCAGCGCAGATACTGCTGAAGTCAGGCGGCATGTTGCCAGAGGGGCGGATCTGGATTGCCGGTGCAGGCCCCCTGCCGCTTCTCTACGCGACACAACTTCTCAACCTCGGCGGCCGCATAGCGGGATACCTCGATACCTCAACGACACCGAAACTCTCGGCCTTGGTCCTGCTGCCCGGCGCGTGGCGTGAGTTCGGTAACCTCTTCAAGGGATTGCGGTGGCTCCGTAAAGTCAGACGCAGCGGGATGATGGTGAAGGGGTTTTCGGATCTGCGAGCGGAAGGCGAAGAACGTCTTGAGCATCTCACCTGGGAAGCGACGGGAAAGCGCCACCGGGTAGAGGCCGATGTGCTACTGGTTCACGAGGGTGTCGTCCCCCGCATTCACGAAACGCTTGCGCTGAAATGCGACCATATCTGGAATGAGGAACAGGGGTATCTGGCGCCAAAGCTGGACGGCTGGGGCCAAACCAGTCGTGAAGGTCTGTTTGTCGCCGGCGATGCAGGCGGAATCGGTGGATGGACGGCCGCGACTGTCTCTGGCGAGATCACAGCACTCGGAATTGCTGGGCAGCTCGGGATTGCGACAGATCCCGAGCACCTGCGCAGGACCGCGCATCTCGACAAGCGCCGAAAGCGGGCGCTTGCATTGAGACCATTCCTCGATGCAGTTTATCCTCCGCCTCGAACTCCTCTTGCAGACGACGTCATCGCATGTCGCTGCGAGGAGGTTACCGCCGGCGCCATTCGGTCGGCCGCCCGAAACAGCCCCCCCGACCCGAGCGCAGTAAAGGCCGCGACCCGCTGCGGGATGGGGCCATGCCAGGGGCGTCAATGCGGATATACGGTTCAGGCGCTTCTCGCGGAGGTGCACAACCTACCGGTCGGGAATGTCAGTTTCTTCCATATTCGCCCGCCGCTCAAGCCAATCACTCTCGGTGAAATTGCATCGCTGGAGAATACGGAGGGCGCGGCATGAGTACCGACGTTCTGATTATCGGCGGCGGTCTGCATGGGCTTTCCGCCGCCCTGCAGGCAGCAAGGCGAGGCGCCTCCGTCCAACTCGTCGAGCGCCACTTCGTTGGCCGACATGCGTCAGGAGCGACGGCCGCAGGTGTCCGCACGCTCGGACGGAACGTGGTGGAGTTACCCCTCAGCATCGAGGCCGCGGAAAGCTGGCATAACATGAAGGCGCTCGTCGATGACGACTGCGGCTTTATCGCGTGTGGCCAATTGCAGCTCGCTGAGGATGAACAGGCGCTGACGAAGATCGCCGAGCGGATTGCCCGTCTCGAGGCGATTGGGCTCTACCATGAGCGAATTGTCAATGCCGACGACGTGCAAGGGTTCTTGCCGGGCGTATCGCCCCATTGCGTGGGAGGGGCATGGGTGGCCGGGGACGGCTCGGCCGACCCGCACCGAACCATTCGGGCTTTTCGCGATTCCGCGAAAAAAGCGGGGGTAAAGATTACCGAAGAATGCCTCGTGACCAGCCTGACACGATTCGCCGGCCATTGGCGAGCCGAGACCACGCACGGCCCCTTTGAAGCGCCGCTGATCGTCAATGCCGCAGGCGCGTGGGCCGACCATATCTCGGCGCTCGCGGGCGACCCGTTGCAGCACGCGATCCGAACTTCGATGATGGTCGTGACTGAGCGCGTCGCGCCCAGAATCAAGCCCGTCGTCGGTTCCTTCGGCCGCAGACTGTCCCTCAAGCAGACATCGCAAGGAACGCTTCTCATCGGCGGCGGCTCTCAAGGAAAGCTGGCGGCTGACCGGCAATCAGCCACGGTCGATATCGCCGCACTCGCGCCCTCGGTACAGGCGGCGATCCGGGTCTTCCCCGAGCTGCAGGGCGTGCGGATGGTCAGGACATGGGTCGGCATGGAGGCCATGACGCCTGACCACGTCCCCGTGATCGGTTTCTCGCAGCAGGTCGAGGGACTGATCCATGTTTTCGGTTTTTCCGGACACGGATTCCAGCTGGTTCCCTCTGTGGGACGGGTTGTCGCCGATCTGATCTGTGAGGGTCACACAAATCACAATCTCGACGCCTTCCGTGCGAGCCGCGTCGCTATCGAAAGGGTTGCCGCATGATAGGTTATGCGATCCGAAGACTCCTTCTCGCCATCCCGACATTGATCGCCATGCTGACGATGGTTTTCGTCCTGGTGCGTCTGGTGCCGGGAGATGCCGCCGTCGCCATGCTTGGCGATCGGGCAAGCGACGCAACGCTGCAAGCGCTGCGAACCCAACTCGGTCTCGACCAGCCGATCGGCGTCCAGTACCTGAACTTCATCAAAGATATGCTCATGGGCGACTTCGGCCGCTCGATGGTGAGCGGGCGCACCGTCCTGGAAGAGGTGGCAACCGTTCTTCCCTATACGCTGGAGCTTGCCGCCGCGGCAATGCTGATCGGAACATTGCTCGGGGTTCCGCTCGGCGTCATCGCCGCCGTCCGCCGCGACCAATGGCCGGACTATTTCAGCCGCATTCTCTCGCTTGTCGGCCTCTCTTTCCCCGGCTTCGTCTCGGCAATCCTGATGCTCCTGGCTTTCGCCGTCTGGCTGCAATGGCTGCCTGTGATGAGCCGGGCCACAAGCGATCCGGTCAATCATCTTCGTAACCTGTTGCTGCCAGCGCTCAACCTGGGCCTGATCATGACGGCTTACATCGCGCGCGTCACCCGTTCCTCGATGTTGGATGTATTGGGCGAAGACTATATCCGTACCGCGCGCGCGAAAGGCGTTCGTCCGCGCAGTCTGATCATGCGGCATGCGTTGGGTAACGCGCTCATCCCGATCGTAACGGTCGTTGGCCTCTACTTCGGAACCCTCATCGGTAATTCCGTTCTCACCGAGATCGTCTTCACGCGACCCGGCCTGGGGAAGCTCATTCTAGGCGCGCTGCAGTCCCGCGACTACACCATGCTCCAGGGGTTGATGGTGGTCTTCGCGACCTTCGTCATCATCGTGAACACGGTGACCGATCTCATCTACGCCCTTGTCGATCCCAGAGTGAGTCTTGCCCAATGACCGACGCGACAGTTTCTCAGGCCGCGCCCCTGCGACAACCAAACCCCGTCCTGACGGCATTCCGTCGCAATCGATTTTCGTGGATCGGCATCGGCCTTCTGACGCTGATCATTCTGTTGGCGGTATTCGCGCCGCTTGTCGCGCCTTACGATCCTTTGAAGCAGAACATTCTTCATCGCCTGAGCCCGCCATCGGCTGAATTCTGGCTTGGCACAGACAGCTACGGTCGCGACGTCCTCTCGCGTCTTCTCTATGGAGCCCGCATATCGCTGTCGATCGGGTTCCTCTCCGTATTGATCGCCATGGTGGTCGGATCAGCGCTCGGAATCCTGGCAGGCTATATCGGCGGCGTGTTCGATCAAATCGTTATGGGTATCGTCGATGTCATGCTGTCGTTTCCAACCCTGCTGTTGGGTCTGATGGTCGCGGCAATGCTCGGCGCCAGCTTCGAAAACCTGATCATCGCGATTGCCATCACCGAGACTGCTCCATTCGCCCGCGTGGCAAGAGCCCCAACGATCGCCATGAAGCGGCGTGACTTTGTCGAGGCGGGCCGCTCGCTTGGGTTCTCGCCGCCCCGGATCATGGGCGTCCATATCCTGCCGAACATCCTGTCCGATATTGTCGTCGTCGCTTCGCTGTGGATGGCGTCCGCCATTCGCACGGAAGCGTCCCTGGCGTTCATCGGGCTCGGCGTCCTGCCGCCGACCGCAACATGGGGTGGCATGATCCGCGAAGGGTTCGAGAACATCCTGAGTGCGTGGTGGCTGGTTGTCTTCCCCTCGCTGGCAATCCTTCTGACCGTACTCGCCCTCAACATACTGGGAGACGCGCTCCGCGACGCGATCGATCCGAAGACAAGGAGCGCGCAATGACGTTACCTATTCAAGAAACTGTCGTCAGCGGAGCTCCGGTGTCTGCGGCTCCCGTCCTGTCCGTTCGCGACCTCACGACCTCGTTTAAGGTCGACGACGGCTGGAAGACCGTCATCCGTGACATTTCATTCGACATCGCGCCACGTGAGACGGTCGCGATCGTTGGAGAGTCCGGTTCGGGCAAGTCCGTCACCTCCCTGTCGATCATGCGCCTGCTCGCGCCCCGCTCGAGCCGCGTGGAAGGCAACGTGCTACTGTCCGGAAGAGACCTCCTGTCTCTTCCGGAAGAGGACATGCGTCAGATCCGCGGCAACGAGATCTCGATGATCTTCCAGGAGCCCATGACCTCACTCAACCCGATCATTCCGATCGGCAAGCAGATCGCCGAAGCACTCACGGTTCACAAGGACATTTCCAAAGCCGACGCCAGGGCCGAAGTCCTCAGGTTGCTCGAAAAAGTCCGCATCCCGAACGCCAAGGGTCGGTACGACGAATATCCGCATCAGTTTTCCGGCGGCATGCGCCAGCGCGTGATGATCGCCATGGCGCTCGCGTCAAAGCCGAAACTCCTGATCGCCGACGAGCCGACGACAGCGCTGGATGTGACCATCCAGGGCCAGATTCTTGACCTGATAAAGACCTTGCAGGAAGAGGAAGGAACGTCTGTCCTCTTCATCACCCATGACATGGGTGTCGTTGCGGAAGTGGCGGACCGAACGATCGTCATGTTTCGGGGCGATGTGGTCGAAACAGGAGCGACGGCCAACATCTTTCACCGTGGGAAGCATCCATATACGCGAGCGCTGCTTTCTGCCGTACCGCGCCTCGGTTCCATGGGTGATCGGAAGCTGCCGCTGCGCTTTCCGGTTCTTGACGCGAAGACCGGCGAACCACAGTTGCTGCCCGACGTCACGGACACTGTCGTCAGAAACAAGGCGCCGATCGTCGACGTTGAAGAACTGACGATGCGCTTCCATCTCCGTTCCGGCATGTTTGGTCGCAAGGCCGGCGCAGTACATGCCGTTGAAAACGTGTCCTTCAACCTTTTCCAGGGCGAAACGCTGTCCTTGGTGGGAGAATCGGGCTGCGGCAAATCCACGACCGGCAGGTCGATTACGCGACTGGTGAACCCGACAGGCGGAAACGTAGTGGTCGACGGACAGGACGTGATGAAGCTTAATCACGCTTCGTTGCGGAAAATGCGGCGTTCGATCCAGATGGTGTTTCAGGACCCTTATGCCTCGCTTAATCCGCGCCTGAGCATCGGATCGGCGCTGGTCGAGCCGTTTATTCAGCATCGGCTCGGCAGCAGCTCTCAGGCTCGCGACAAGGCCGCGGCCCTGATGGAAAAGGTCGGCCTGTCACCGAATATGATGCGGCGGTTTCCTCATGAATTCTCCGGCGGCCAGCGTCAGCGTATTGCGATCGCGCGTGCCCTCATGCTTGACCCAAAAGTGATCGTCGCCGATGAAGCGGTCTCGGCACTCGACGTCTCAATCAAGGCCCAGGTCTGCAACCTATTGCTCGATTTGCAGCAGAGCCTCAATCTCGCCTTCCTCTTCATCTCCCACGATATGGCCGTCGTCGAGCGCGTCAGCCACCGTGTGGCGGTCATGTATCTCGGCGAGATCGTCGAAATCGGGCCGCGCGCGGCCATATTTGAAGACCCGCAGCACCCCTACACCAGAAAGCTGATGGCGGCGGTGCCTGTGCCTGATCCAGTTCGCCGCAGGATCAGCCGAGGCATGGCTGGTGACGAGTTGAAGAGCCCGGTCAGGCCGATCGGATATGAACCACCTAAAAGGCAATACCGGGAAGTATCGGAAGGCCATCTGGTCAGGGTGGATGATACGAACTGATGCCACCCTGTTCCAAGCGACAGGGTTCGTCGAAATCATGAAATTCACGACATGCGCCAATGAATGGACCTAGTGGTTGGCTCGTCGTCAGAAAGGGTTGTATCAAAAATGAAAGTCGGAATCGCCGGCGCCGGTGCAATCGCAATGGGTTATGCGGCATTTTTGCTGCAACGCGGTCATGACGCGAGCGTCTGGTCTCCCTCTGGCCAGAGAACGAAAGCCTTGATGGAAGGCGCCTCGCTTACGGTTCGTGGGGCGATCTCAGGATCTTTCCGTCCCGGGATCTGCCGCGATGCGAAGGAACTGGCGGAAAGCGACGTGATAATGCTCGCTCTTCCGGCCTATGGACATCGTTTCGTTCTGGACGCTTTGCTCCCCCACATCGAACTGCGGCACACCGTCATCATCAGTGCCCATCTTTCGTTTTCGGCCCTTTTCCTCTCTAAGAAACTGGCAGACCGAGGGATGCAGATCCCCATCGTGGCGTGGAACACCACCGCTCTCACATCGAAAGCGCAATCCCATACCGAAATTCAGGTCGGAGCTATTCGGGGCAAAGTCGATATGGGGACAGTCCCTGCGTCCTTCGCTGATGAAGTCATGGGAACGTGCGAAGATTTATTCGGAGACCGTTTCGTAGTCAAAGACGATATCCTCACGATCGTTCTCAGCAACATCAACCCGCAAAGCCACCTCGCGACCGCTCTTTGCAACCTCACACGTATCGAACGGGGAGAAAGCTGGGGCCAAAGAGCCAACGTGACACCCGCCGTTGGCAGGCTCGTGGAAGCCCTTGATCGCGAGCGTCTGGCCATTGCTGCAGCTTTGGGAAAATCGGTTCCGTCTATCCTCGATCATTTCGCCAACTCTTTTGGAATTCGTGCTGAAACCGTTACTGAGGTTTCCAGCATTCTGGTCGAGAGCGGTAAAGATCCCATGGGGCCGAAGAACGTCGATACACGTTATGTGCTTGAAGACGTTCCATTCGGCCTGAATCCCGCGATCAGGCTCGCAGAACTGGCAAATGTAGAAGTCCCGCTTCACAGAAGCGGCGTGGAGATTCTCAGTGCTTGCTATGGCAGGGACTTTGCCAGCGACAACGACTTGCTATCCGAACTCGACTTCCGAAACGTACAAGCGATGCAAAATTTGATTTTGACGGGCTACTAATCTTTTGACGAGGCTCGCGAACTAGGTGATCGGCGATCAGAATGCAGGGCCCAACGAGGCGATTTCTCCATGCTAAACATATCTGCTCCTGCCCCCTGAGAGCAGCCGAAGGGTCAGTGACAGCAGGCGATTGGGAATAATCAATGGAGAAACAACCGCAATCCGTCGAGCGAACAGAACTATGTGACGACCCGCCTGATCTCACGGAGAAATACGGGCCGGTTGGTCTTAGAAAATCCACTCCCGGCATAGCAAGGGTTGGCTCCAGCATTATTAGGTCCCAAACTGAATGCATTCCATGATTGCTTTCACGCTACAGGTACAATTTTTAATGATCGCCTCGTGATCTGTCCCACCTGACAATTTACGGAGTAAAATATGCAACATTGGCTGGGCCAACTGATCGACCTTGCCGCGCTTCGGGGCGATGAGAATGTTCTCAAGGACGCTTTGACCCATCTTGCCCATCAAGCGGGTTTTTCCGGCTACGCCTATCTATACATCCGACCGGGCCACACGGTTGCCTCATCAAATTACCCATCCGATTGGCGGTCGATCTATTTCAAAAGAAAATTCGAGGCAATCGATCCGATCGTGAACCGCGCGAAGTCGATAAAGCGAGTGTTTGCGTGGAGCGGAGCGGAAGAAAGGCAAC
>NZ_JACIFK010000019.1:2500-5000 GCF_014197345.1 Rhizobium sp. BK008
GCCTAGCCGGCCGGATGTGGTGGAGGGATTGGAGGTAGGAAGGAAGCTTGTCGCTCTGGATCGTTGTTGTTTGCAGTCTTCGGACTGCATCTGACGGACGATCGGATTACCGTTGCCTGACCGCGCGGTATCGGATCCAATCTCGAGAAGCTGGTCTTAAGACAGGCTGCAAGTGGGCTGCTCGGCGTAGCTCCAATAAAGCAGACCTGTCGAACACGTCGATGGCATCAACGAATGGCCTGGGTTGTAAAAGGTAACCCTGGCTGCTGCATCCCTTTGGGATGTCGGCTAAGTGATGAGCATTGGCAATGAGAACGATTAAGTGTCGTAAGGGCATTTGGTGGATGCCTTGGCATGCACAGGCGATGAAGGACGTGATACGCTGCGAAAAGCCGTGGGGAGCTGCGAATGAGCTTTGATCCATGGATCTCCGAATGGGGCAACCCACCTTAAATGCTTGGAAAATCATTCTGGTTGTTTGGCCTCTGGCCCGGCAACCCGAGTGGTTTCCAAGCATTGTGATAAGGTATCTACACCTGAATACATAGGGTGTAAGAAGCGAACGCAGGGAACTGAAACATCTAAGTACCTGCAGGAAAGGACATCAACCGAGACTCCGCAAGTAGTGGCGAGCGAACGCGGACCAGGCCAGTGGCAATTGTGATTAAAGTGGAACGCTCTGGAAAGTGCGGCCGTAGTGGGTGACAGCCCCGTACGCGTAGATATCACGATTGTCCTAGAGTAGGGCGGGACACGAGAAATCCTGTCTGAACATGGGGAGACCACTCTCCAAGCCTAAGTACTCGTGCATGACCGATAGCGAACAAGTACCGTGAGGGAAAGGTGAAAAGCACCCCGACAAGGGGAGTGAAATAGAACCTGAAACCGGATGCCTACAAACAGTCGGAGCCCGCAAGGGTGACGGCGTACCTTTTGTATAATGGGTCAACGACTTAGTGTAACAAGCAAGCTTAAGCCGGTAGGTGTAGGCGAAGCGAAAGCGAGTCTGAATAGGGCGATTTAGTTTGTTGCATTAGACCCGAAACCGAGTGATCTAGCCATGAGCAGGTTGAAGGTTGGGTAACACCAACTGGAGGACCGAACCCGCATCTGTTGCAATAGATTGGGATGACTTGTGGCTAGGGGTGAAAGGCCAATCAAACTCGGAAATAGCTGGTTCTCCGCGAAATCTATTTAGGTAGAGCGTCGAGCGAATACCCCCGGGGGTAGAGCACTGGATGGGCTATGGGGACTCACCGTCTTACTGATCCTAACCAAACTCCGAATACCGGGGAGTACTACTCGGCAGACACACGGCGGGTGCTAACGTCCGTCGTGAAAAGGGCAACAACCCTAACCTCCAGCTAAGGTCCCCAAGTCATGGCTAAGTGGGAAAGGATGTGAGGATCCCAAAACAACCAGGATGTTGGCTTAGAAGCAGCCATCATTTAAAGAAAGCGTAACAGCTCACTGGTCTAAATAAGGGTCTTTGCGCCGAAAATGTAACGGGGCTGAAGCCATGCACCGAAGCTGAGGATTTGCGAGCAATCGCAAGTGGTAGCGGAGCGTTCCGTAAGCTGATGAAGGGAGACCTGTGAGGGCTCCTGGAGGTATCGGAAGTGCGAATGTTGACATGAGTAACGATAAAGAGGGTGAGAGACCCTCTCGCCGAAAGACCAAGGGTTCCTGCTTAAAGTTAATCTGAGCAGGGTTAGCCGGCCCCTAAGGCGAGGCAGAAATGCGTAGTCGATGGGAACCACGTTAATATTCGTGGGCCTGGTGGTAGTGACGGATTGCACAAGTTGTTCTGGTTTATTGGATTATCAGGGCAGCGGAGCGGTTCCAGGAAATAGCTCCACCGTATAGACCGTACCCGAAACCGACACAGGTGGTCAGGTAGAGTATACCAAGGCGCTTGAGAGAACTATGTTGAAGGAACTCGGCAAATTGCACGCGTAACTTCGGAAGAAGCGTGACCCCATTTTACGCAAGTATGATGGGGTGGCACAGACCAGGGGGTAGCGACTGTTTATCAAAAACACAGGGCTCTGCGAAGTCGCAAGACGACGTATAGGGTCTGACGCCTGCCCGGTGCTGGAAGGTTAAGAGGAGAGGTGCAAGCTTTGAATCGAAGCCCCAGTAAACGGCGGCCGTAACTATAACGGTCCTAAGGTAGCGAAATTCCTTGTCGGGTAAGTTCCGACCTGCACGAATGGCGTAACGACTTCCCCGCTGTCTCCAACATAGACTCAGTGAAATTGAATTCCCCGTGAAGATGCGGGGTTCCTGCGGTCAGACGGAAAGACCCCGTGCACCTTTACTATAGCTTTACACTGGCATTCGTGTCGGCATGTGTAGGATAGGTGGTAGGCTTTGAAGCGGGGACGCCAGTTTCCGTGGAGCCATCCTTGAAATACCACCCTTATCGTCATGGATGTCTAACCGCGGCCCGTCATCCGGGTCCGGGACAGTGTATGGTGGGTAGTTTGACTGGGGCGGT
>NZ_JACIFK010000020.1:0-5476 GCF_014197345.1 Rhizobium sp. BK008
ACCAGCACTTCGCCGGCCCGTGGCCCTTCCAGCTGCACGGTCATCACTTCGAGCGGTTTTCCGGCCTGAACGGCAACGGCGGCGCGAACGTCCATGGGTTTCCTTTCGATTGTTACCAAATTTACCGCGGCGCGGCCTGAGTGCGAGTGTTACGTCGCAGATGAATGAGGGAGATTTTGATCGGCCGTTGTCACTCCGGATACGGTCGAGCTTGGCGGCGCGGCCTCACCACAAACGAGGACTGCAAACGAACGCATGTAAAGATCCTCCCGATGCGCGCTAACGGCTTTATCCCTGCCTTCCAGCAGCGCTATCTCTCGTTAACATACCATTTCGTATTTGCATACCCAAAAGTATCTGAGAAGCCGGAAAAACCAACTCGGCTGCCTATCCCAGGCCGGACGGCATAAGGGTTGCGCCCATACGGAAAAATACCGCCGCTTTGTGGCGACGGTATCCTTTCGGTAAGGGACCCTACGGTCCGGATTGTTTGATCAGCCTTGGTGCTCGCGGCCTTCCACCTGAATCACGAGCTCGACCTCATCACCGATCATTCCGAGCGCTGCCTTCATGCCGAAATCGCTCCGCTTCACCTTGGTTGTCGCGCTGAAGCCGACCACGTGGCTTTTGTCCCACGGGTTCTGGCCTTCCTTATTGAACTTGACATCCAGGGCAGCGGACTTGGTGACCCCGGCAATGGTTAGGTCGCCAATAATTTGTCCCGTGGTGTCGGAGGTTTTCTTGAATTCCTTGCCGACGAAGGTGATTTCCGGAAATTCCGTCGCATTGAACCAATCGGCGCCCTGTATGTCGCCGTCGCGCTGCTTGTTGTTCGTCGAGATCGAACCGACCGCGACTTTGACATCAAGGCTGCTTCCCTCGGGCTTCGTGGCATCGAATTCGAAAGCGCCTGAGAATTCCTGCGCGACGCCAATCACTTTCGAGAAGCCGAGGTGATCGATGTAAAACGCGATCCCTGAATGGACCGGGTCGATGTCGAATTTGGTGGCCCAGGCGGGCGACACTGTTCCGGCGAGCGACGCCATCGAAAGCAACAATGCTGCAAGTCTGTGTTTCATTTTCATTCTCCTCCTCATATTAAGCTGGAAAACTCGATCCATAGTCCAGGAACGCGACAACGACCGCCAACGCGGCCGGAAGCGCAGCCAGGGCGATATGGACGAAAAGGCGCGGAAACTGCCGAGATACAGCAAGCAGCCGGCAGATACCCTCCGAGAACACTGGCAGCACAACGCAGAGGCCGAGGATCGCGATGGCGATGGGATCGGCTTTGCGCGTGATCAATATCACGGTGTAAGCGACGGAAATCAGTCCACCCAATGCACCGGTCGCCGAAGCGCCGCCAAAGCGGAAAACGGGATTGATGATGTGTACCAGGAGAATTCCCAAGCAACCCGCTGCGAGCATCAGACAGAGCTGAAACGAAGAGGACGATGCACCTAGAAGGGCTATCGGCGCGAAGCCGAGCGCGAGCACGGCAACGACGCCGCCTCGCTTTACGTCATCCTCCACGCGAACCGACGCCCCGCGCAAGACGAGCCACACTATAGCCACGCCAGCCGTTGCAGCAGCCACCACGTCCCACGTCGCCACTCCCAAGCGGGGCAGGCCAATATAGAATGCGGCCGCCACCGGCTGAAAAAGCGACACAACTCGAACCGCGCGTTGGGCGGCGATCTCGACCGCGAACCCCACCGCCGTCCCGATAACAATCACATAGAATACCTTGTTGACCGCCCCGACAGGCGGAAAAGCCGGCACTTTGTTGTAGACGAGCCAATAGGCTGCCAGCAAGGCAGCAGGCATTAGGAGGTCAGTGGGGCGCATCAGGCGGCGCCAGCGCATCAGGCCCGACGCGATAATGCCGACGAGCACCATGGCGAGCAGGGACGCGGCCAGCGCCTCCTGCGGGGAGTTGCCAAATCCAAACATGCGAAGTCTTCCGAATTGCGAGATGTATATCCTGCAGCGCCAGCACGCTGACGCGTGCACCCGGCGCCGACAAAACCGGTGCCTTAGCCTCCGGCTTGCGTGCTTCGACAGTTCACTGTCATCTTACCTTTGCTCATAATCCCCCCCATAGCCCGCATGCTCCTCAACAGCGGTCGACGCAGTCTGTAGTTTAAATACCAGATGGTTTTCACATACCAAATAGACTTTGAAGGAAACCTAGTCTTTGAATTTTTAGATGTCAAGCTTGCTATAGGCGCAATGTGGGTGCTTTCCCCCCGCTGCGCCGCAGCTTCGACGATCGACAGAATGTTGACAGGTCAAGTGCGTGCGGGACGATTAAGGCAGAGCCGCCCGTTTCTCATGTCGACGGCAGATGGCCTCTGTCAGGCTTTTGCAGGGACACCGGGCGTGGTTGCCCGCGACGAGCGGTACATGTCTCGCAAGACGACCCGGACCATGTCCCCAGGCGCTCCGTCCTTGAGGAAGCTCGAAATACCGCCATAGGTGAGCTCGAGAACGATACCGCCGATATAGAATGGGCTCGCAGGAGGCTGCATAACGAGATCCAACTTGTCGATGAGGATCTTACCTACGCCTTCCCATTGATCCCGGAAAAGCTTGATGTGACGATCTCCCAGCGTGTGATCATGCTGTGCCATGCGCAGCAGCTCGATCGCCAACATCCCCCACTTGCGGTCATCTCCGCGATTGTTCGCCCACGTTGCGAGAACGTCGATGAGGTCCATCGGGTCATCACATTTCCCGAGAAGTTCCGTCAGTTGGACCACGTCGCCACCGGCATTGCCGGCGAGGAGTTGGAGGAAGATGTCTTCCTTGTTGGCAAAGTTCGAATAGAACGCTCCTTTCGAATAACCGGCCTCCTCGGCGATCCGCTCAATCGAAGCCCCAGCGTAACCGTAGCGTGCCATGACTTCATACGCCGACGCTAGAAGCTTCTCTTTCGTTCGAGCCTGACTTTGCTCACGTGTCAGCCGTGCCATTCGCAATTCCCGTTCTCGCGTATCCGGACACCGAGGCGTACCTCAAAATGCAGTGATCATACAAGAGCCGTTAGCAGACAAATGAGTGCCCAGAAGATCGGATACTCCGGCCCCATCTTCTGCCAGCGCCAGTTCATGCCATTGATCTTCACGACCGCGTAGCCGGCCCCGAGCAATACCGAGGCACCTACGACGGCTGCAACCCTGGGGTAGACAGTAAAAGTCATGCCCACTGCGGCACATCCCTCAGCAACCATGGTAAGGCCCACGAAAAGTCTTCCGGGCTTGAAACCCGCCGCTTCGAATGTACTCCCGGCTTTCTCATAGTGCAGGCCCTTGCCGATGAGATGCGGAATGAACCAGACGCCGCAGAGAATGCGGAGCCAGTCAACCAAAACGAAATCCATTTCTCCTCCTTGACGCCGGCCTCCGCCGGGTCGGCGAGGATAGTTGCCATTCCCCGCTTGCCTTTTCAGATACTAAACGGTATTCACAATCCATATAGGATGTCAATACGACGCAATCTTTGAGTTTGGGAGGAATACCAATGGAACTGATGCGTGCCGCCCGGCTTCATGCCGTGGGTCAGCCGATGAGCATTGATGAGGTCGAGCGTCCGAAGGCCACCGGAAGTGACGTGATCGTCCGCGTGAAAGCCTGCGGAATGGTTCCGAATCTCGCGAACGTTCTGGCCAACTGGGAGACTTGGTATCCGCAGATGCCATTGCCGCCACGGCCCGCGATTCATGGCCTCGATCCAAGTGGAGTGGTTCACGAGGTCGGTCCCCAAGTGGTCAGCATTAAGCCGGGCGACAGGGTGTACGTGAATCCCGGCCGCTTCTGTGGTGCATGTCATCATTGTTCTTCGGGCAAGCCGCAGGCCTGCGAATATTGGACGCTTGGCGGTTACTTCGGCTACAACCAAAAAAGCATGGATATGTTCGCCCGTTATCCTTACGGCGGGTTCGGCGAATTCATGCTCGCACCGCAGGCTCAGGTCATCAAAATCCCCGACAATATGACGTTCGTCCAGGGTTCCCGTATGGGCTATCTCGGCACCTCCTATGCCGCGCTCAAAAAATGCGGTCCGCTCGTGGGTAAGACTCTGATCATCAACGGCGCCACTGGGACGCTAGGCTTGGGTGCAACGCTGTTCGCATTGGCGATGGGCGTTGCCAAAATCTACGCCGTGGCCAGGGGCGAGACATTGCTTAAGCGGCTGAAAGCGATCGCGCCGGACCGGATCGTCACGTTCTCGAACGTGAAGGGATCCTCGGGAGCTTTCGTCAAGGAGCAGACTAACGGGAGCGGCGCGGACTTGATGCTTGATACGCTCGGCGCCAAGGCGCCGCTCGACTCCATGCTGGACGCCATGGGTGGCGTCAAACGGGGAGGGCGCGTCGTCAATATCGGCGGCACGTCTGGGGCTTTGCCCGTCGACGTCAAATGGTGGATGGACGAGCAGATGGAATTGATCGGCTCGGTTTGGTTCACGGCCGCAGAAGGGGTGGAGATTGCGGCGATGGTCGCAGCAGGGATCATCGACATGTCGGTCATGTCACCGATGGTTTGGCCGCTGGAGAGGATCAATGAAGCCATTTCTGGTGTCGGAAAGGACGAAGGCGGCTTCACCTACTACGCTGTCGAACTGTAGCGGAGTTCCAATCGAGCGGCCTAATCGCTGATCGGCCACCTGCCGATCTGAAAGCCGGGCGCAGTTGTCTGGCCAAATAGGAGGAAAGAAGCAATGGCAACCATACACCCTTACGTCGATGGGGGATTGAAAAAGGGCGGCGGCCCGTTCGCTGGAGGCACTCTCGTATGTGAGTGCACGACGAACCCTGTAAAGGTGAAGATCAACGGCGATATCGCCCATAATCATGCCTGCGGCTGCACCAAGTGCTGGAAACCGGTAGGCGCAAACTTCTCGATTGTTGCAGTGGTACCCACGGAAGCCGTGGAAGTCGTTGAGAACGGCGATAAGCTCACGGTCGTCGACGCAACAGCCCTCATCCAGCGACACGCCTGCAAGGAGTGCGGTATCCATATGTATGGGCCGGTGGACCGGGATCATCCGTTCAAGGGCTTATCCTTCGTCCATCCTGAGCGTTTCGAAGAAGAAGGATGGGCGGAACCCGGATTTGCCGCTTTCGTATTCTCAATCATCGAGGCTGGCTATGACCCCTCGAAGATGGATGCAATCCGTGAGCGTCTCACCGAACTGGATCTTGCGCCTTATGACTGCCTCTCACCTGGTCTGATGGACTACATCGCCACGTGGACGGCAAAGAAGAGCGGTGTCCTGGCGGCTTAGATCGCAAAGAGCCGGACAGCGGTCCGGCTCCCAACCGGAGCCAGTTCAGGAAAGTTCCATAATTCAGCTTATGCCGCAAATTGTTGTAGCGGGGTACATTCTATTTCCAAGTGCGACATGCTTATAAAAACAATGGCTTCGCCTTGGAGATATATGCATGTCCCTTTGCTATTCGCAGCTCACCCTG
>NZ_JACIFK010000021.1:0-4943 GCF_014197345.1 Rhizobium sp. BK008
GATGCATCGGATGGAATCTCTCCCTCCCGGCCGGATTCAGCGACAGCAATCGCATTCTTTAGTTTGGCAACATCGATTACGAACACTTCTCTATAGTCTGCCACGGCTCGTCCTCCTGTGATGAGGATCGGCTCGGCCTGTCCGAGCAACCCTCGGAAGACCAGTGCAGGGCGAGCCACCTCAGCTACGAAGACGGACATACGGTCTTACTGACGAGAGACAGTTGATCGACATTCTGTAAATCCAGGTCGAAAGCGGGCTTCGTGCCCGAAGAAGCTATTTGGAAACAGAATGTGCGGATCTCATCAGGGCCTGGCTACAACAGCAGTCCACTCGCGAGAGGCCGGATACATTTACGCAGACTGCTATCGTCGCAACCTAAAGCCCTTGCAATGACAGGGCGGACCATACATTTTTTGACAGCACGTCCTGAAGCATCGCCTTGTCCAGCGACGGGTCGGCAACAATCCGCTTCAGCTTGGCGTTCTCCTCCTCGAGCTGCCGCAACCGCTTCATCTCTGACGGCATCAGACCGGCATATTTTCTGCGCCAATTGTAGAAGGTCGCGTCCGAAATTCCTGCCTTGCGGCAGACCTCACCGATCGGCGTCCCGTCCTCCGCCTGCTTCAGAACAAAGCCGATCAGCGCTTCCGAAAACTTCGAGGCCTTCATCGAATTCTCCTCTTCTGCCCAACAGGGATCATAAGTGGAAAATTCCAGTTCCAAGTGGCCTAATTTGACGGGGGCACGTCAAGTTCAGATCACAAGCGGTTCAAAACCCCCGGGACTCGGCCTGATGAACTTTCAGTGGCATGTATGGACGGCCTCCGCGTGGCAAGGGGCAAGTTGGTGTTTCTGGCGGATTGGTCGGGTGCAGGCATGTATTCGGCCTTTGATTGCGGCGTGTTCATGCCGCTGGCCCTGATGTAGTCCGCGGATCGGATCCCAGACAGGTCAACGCGCTTTCAAGCGACACCCACTGATCGGGTTTCTCCAATCCCGGCTCGACCGTTCGCCATCACACCATCAGCACCTCACCAACTTCTGAATTGTCCCGAGTTATCAAAGGGCGGGGGCAGCCTCAAAGCGCCTGCCCGTCGCCATCAACGCCCAGACGATCCGCGCCATCTTGTTTGCCAAAGCAACAGCGACGATGTTGTACGGCTTCTTCGCCAGAAGCTCGGCAGCCCAACGCGTCGGCGCCGTTTTGCCGTTCCGGCTGAAGCGGAGGACCGCGTGCGCCCCGACGACGAGAAGCCGGCGGAGATAGGGATCGCCTTGTTTGCTGATCCTTCCGAGACGGTCTTTGCCACCCGATGAGTTCTGCCGCGGTACGAGGCCTATCCACGCCGCCAATTGTCGGCCGGATTTGAAGAGCGAGGCGTCTGTCACTGTCGCGGCAATTGCGCTGGCAGTGATCGGGCCAATTCCAGGGATCGTCTCAAGGCGACGGCTCAGTTCGTTCGAGCGATGCCAGGCATGAATTTGGCGATCCATCTCGCTGACTTTCTCGTGCACCTCCCGTAACTGCCCGACCAGCAAGAGAAGTGCAGACCGCGCAAGCGGCGGGATGACATCGTGATCACCATCTTCGACCAACGCGATAAGCTTTCCGACGCCGGCAATGCCTTGTCGCGTCACGACGCCGAACTCGGCCAAGTGGCCGCGCAAGGCGTTCACAAGCATTGTCCGCTGCCGGATCAAAAGCTCGCGGACCCGATGCAGCATCAGCACACTCTGTTGCTCTTCGCTCTTCACCGGAACGAAGCGCATAGTTGGCCGCGTCACCGCCTCGCAGATGGCCTCAGCGTCGGTCGCATCGTTCTTCTGCCGCTTCACGTAAGGCTTGACGTAAGACGCCGGCATCAACCGAGCCTCGTGACCCAGTGCCATGAGAACCCGAGCCCAGTGGTGTCCGGTCGCGCAGGCCTCGATTCCGATCAGGCACGGCGGCAATGCCTTGAAGAATCCAACGACATCGTCGCGGCGAAGCCTGCGGCGGCACACGATCGCGCCAGCACCATTGACTCCGTGAACCTGAAATACCTGCTTAGCGATATCCAGACCAATTGTGGTAACTTTCTCCATGGACGCCTCTCCTGATGTGGCTTCGACTGCCACACTTTGGCATATTGCGATGCCGGGAGCGGAGGCCGTCCACCACATCAGGTCAAAAGAACTCTCGCTCCTCTGGTTGAATTAGTTGTTCTCTGGAAGCCGCCGCGATCACGTCGGTGACTCGTCCTTGCAAGATCAATTCGTAGTCCCTTTTCTGCCGTACCAACTCACGCTGTACAATTGGATGAGCTAAAATCTCTGGCTCTTTTAGTTCATGCGCTTGCTTGCGAGAAAGATGGATAGCCGCTTGGTCCGCCGCCTCGTAGGCGCGGCGAAGCGCCCAAGTGGCTTCTTGTGCAGTTGCGTGTAGCTTTGTTCTGATCGAATAGCACAATGATGCGAAAGCATCTTCCGCAAGGGCATCTATAACCGTCCAAACGTGATCGTCCGGCGGCATCATCTCCATAATGCTTTCTAGCGCTTCCTCCCAAATGCCGCCGTGCCCATTTTCGCCGGGGGCTTCCCAAAGTTTTTCGATACATTTTGAAACCAAGGGATATCGGTCAAGACCGTACTCTTCACAATACCAAATTACATTGCCGATCTGGCGAGAGGCGCACGCTGTCGCCAGGACGGTTAGCTCATAGGACGGGAGTTGTCCAAGTCTCTGAAGCAACTGCTGTTCATCAAATCCTTCCATCATTTCCACCACTCCGCATATCGTGAATCTGGTACCACCAAGCTGCTCGATGCGGGCGGCACAAGCCGGACAAAAATCGCGGGAAACCGACAATCGGTACGGAGACTGTCCGGTTTTCTTGGCTTGGTCCAGAGCCGTAATTTCTGCATGCGGCCACAATGTTCGTCGGTTCGCCGCGCTCGAACGCCTCGACGTTGTCGATCAGCTGATCGACAAGCGAGTGGACCGCCTCGCGGTAGCCCACGCCACGTGCGGCGTCAGGATGAAGTTCGGCAGGTCGAGTAGGCGCATGAGAGGATGATCGTGGGCCGGAGGCTCGGTGGTGACGACGTCGAAGCCAGCGCCGCTGATCTGTCCAGTTCTCAATGCGTGTTCCAGCGCCGCCTCGTCAAATAGACCGCCGCGCGCGGTGTTGATCAAGAGCGGCCGCCTGGCCATCTGTGCGAACTCCGCGGTCGAGATCATGTTGCGGGTCGAAGGCATCAACGGCGAGTGCAAGGTGATGATGTCGCTGACCTCGAGGACCTCCTCGAAAGGCGTATAGAGCGGCCCCATTCCCTTGGTGCCCTTGTAGTCGGAAAAGAGATCCTTCATCCCGAAGGCACGGCCAATGTCCGCCACCGAGCGTCCAAGCGCACCGTCACCGATGACACCGAGCGTCGAACCGGCGAGATCGTTGATCGGGAAGTCGAAGTAGCAGAACTGGTTTGCTTCCTGCCAGCGTCCGGCCTGTACCGAGTTGCGATAGGCGAGAAGACTGCGGCGAAGCGCAAGGATTAGAGCGAAGGTATGTTCGGGAATCGTATTGACCGCGTAGTTGCGGATGTTCGAGACCGTTACTTCGCGCTGTGCGCATGCGGCGACGTCGACGACGTCGGTTCCCGTGGCCGCAACGGCGACCAACTTGAGGTTGGGAGCAGAAGCGATCGCCGGACCTCGTACAGGAGCCTTGAAGGCCGCTTCGGCCTCTTTCCTCTCTAGACGGCTGCTGGGGCTCCCGGCTTTCCAGATGGCAATTGTGGTAGAGCTAGTCCTTAAGCTGATCGCCATGATGCAACAGTTCGCTTTCGGCGAAATCAATCGTGTCCCCGCGCCTTAGGGGATCAAAGAAGACGTTTAGCCCGCAAGTCGGCCGCGAAGGTGATGAGCGGCATCACGAGAGTCAGCGGCTTGTCCTTCAGCGGTTCGGCGCCATAGGAAGCGTACCAGTTGGCGGCGCGCTCGCCTTTGGCATCGATGATCAATAGAAGTCCCCCGCCCTCTCCTGCAAGTCGTAGGCAGCGGAGCGCTGCGGCGGCTAGGAGCTGGCCTCCCAATCCCTGTCCGGAAAACGCTCGGTCGGTAGCCAATCGCGCGAGCTTGAAGCCCGGCACATCATGGCGGGCAAGACCGCGTGTCATTGCATCAGGCACAGTTGCGTGCTCGACTGCCGAAGGCGCGATTGTATAGAACCCAAGAATGCGGTCGCGCACTGCGTCGTCGATAGCACAGAAGGTCTTCGAGGCATTCTGCTCATGGCTTTGTCGAGCAAAGCGGAGCAGGAACTCGTTCATCTGAGCGTCGCCGCAATCGAAGGCCGCCCGACCGTGAGACTTGGCGATCGGTTCCTCATGCCATGCAGGTAAAGTCATAGGCTGTCCGGCAAACCGGCAATCGCCGCGCGCAGCTTGGCGTTGGGTTTGGGCGGATTTTCCAGAAGCTCAAGAATGCGAAGATGATCGCGCTCTGACACTTTGATCGTTTCGGCTTCTTCGATCACAGCTTCTGCTTCTCGCAGTGCGGATTGGGTTACGAAATTCGTCAGATCGGTATTACGAAGTGCCGCAGCGCGCACGAGCTTAGCCTTGGCCGTGGCAGGCACCCTCAAACTCATACGCTCACTGTTCTCGTTCGCTATACTCGGCATGTCAGCCTCCATCTCTCAATGAAATATAGGCGAAACTCCTCTCGGCGTCAATGGTGTGCGCCTTCAAGGCGTACACGGCGGATGGGAGCAGTTCTATATCTTCTTGGCTTGCCTCAGGGCTTGCAGAACGTTGGGTGTTGGTTTTCACGCGGAACGGAGCCGGTTAGGCGCATAAGGGGGTGCTGACGAAAACTTGGACCACCAAGGAGGTAGTTCATGTATTCCTACGCAGACAGACTTCGAGCGGTTGAGCTCTATATCCGGCTGGGCAAGCGACTT
>NZ_JACIFK010000022.1:0-4544 GCF_014197345.1 Rhizobium sp. BK008
TTGCCGCGGTGACGTTCGAGATCGGCAAAAACGCGGTAACGGCCCTCGGCATGAAGCCCGTCCAGCTCGTTTTTGAAAAACGCTTCGAAATCCATATGCACGCTCCCCTGTGTGGTCCGAGCAATACATTGTGAGGGGTTGGGCGTATTTGATCTTGATCAAGTCGGATGAAGCCCGCGCACCAGGCGGGCGGCTGACGCGCCGGGACCAGCCACGACGAACTGTCCCTTAGCCGCCTGCTGATCGCGGCGGCCGGTCATTCCAATCGTTGCAGCCGACAGGTCGGTTGTTTGATCAACATCAATTATCGGAACGGCGTCTGGCATTAAAGCTCGAAGGTATGAGCTCAATTCCACATCTTAAAAACGCAATCGTCGGCCTTGCACAGCCTGCCAGGTTCCTGGAACTGTCCGAACGCCTGCTTCCTGCACTTGCCGCCCTGACCGCATTCTGCTTCGCGATCGGCCTCTATCTGAGCTTCAGCTCCGACGTCGACTATCAACAGGGGGTAACCGTCAGGATCATGTATGTCCACGTCCCCGCAGCGTGGATGGCCATCCTCTGCTATACGACGATGACCGCCAATGCCATCGGCTCGTTGGTCTGGCGGCATCCCCTGGCCGACGTTGCGGCGCGCGTCGCCGCTCCCCTTGGCGCCGCCTTCACCTTCGTGTCGCTCGTGACCGGCGCGATCTGGGGCAAGCCCATGTGGGGCACATGGTGGGTATGGGACGCCCGCCTGACATCGATGTTCGTGCTCTTCATCATGTATCTCGGCATATTGGCGATCTACCGGGCGATCGACGATCCGGCTCGCGCCGCCCGTGTCACGGCGGTCCTGATCGTCGTGGGTTTCGTCAATATTCCGATCATCAAGTTTTCCGTCGATTGGTGGAACACGCTGCATCAGCCCGCCAGCGTGCTGCGGCTGGGCGGCCCCGCCCTCGACGTCGAGTTTCTACGCCCTCTGCTGGTCATGGGAGTGGCGTTCTCAGCGCTGTTTGCCACGCTCTACGTCGCATCGATAAGAAACGAGATCTGGCGACGGAAGCTGATCAGGCATGACAGGCTCGCAGCAAAAGCCGCTGCTCACCGGGAGACTTGAAATGAACCACGAACACTATGTTCTTGCGGCGTATTTGCTCACCTTCGTGGTCATGGTCACGGCGACGTTGAAGGTCTGGTTCTCAGGACGACGCTACCGCCGTCGGATCGAGGCGCTGGCACGACGTCGGCAGCCTCGCGGAGACCGCTAGGATGCGACGCTACGCCTTCGCTGCGATTCCGCTTGTCGCGTTTCTCGGGATTGCGGGTGCCGTCGCCAATACGCTGTATCGCGAATCCGTGGACGGATATTCCCCCGCCGCTATTCCTTCGGCGTTGGCGGGACGCCGACATCCAGCCGTCGATCTCGCGCCGCTTGCCGGTCTTCAAGCGCCTGGGCTGAACGATCACACAGTTGATGGCCACATCGCCATCGTCAACATCTTCGCGTCCTGGTGCGTTCCCTGTCGGCTCGAACACCCGGCGCTGATGAAACTCGCCAAAGATTCTCGCATAAAGCTGGTCGGCATCAACTATAAGGATGCTCCAGAAAAGGCCGCAGCCTTCCTTCAGGAAAACGGCAATCCGTTCGCGGCAATCGGAATCGACACCACGGGAAGAAGTTCGATCGACTGGGGAGTCTACGGCGTCCCGGAAACATTCGTTATCGATCGCGCGGGACGAATCTTCCTGAGACATGTCGGGCCGATCGACGAGAAAAGCCTCGCGACGGATATCCTACCCGCTCTGGAAAAGATCATCGCCGCCGAATAAGCGGGGCCTCTTCCAGCCGTGTTTGACCTCCATCAAAGAAACGGCCTCGCCTATTGCGTATGTCGGTTTGGCGGGTCGGGATTTTCCCGTGTCAAGGGGGGAAACTTGACAGAGGCTCGCTCGGTTTTGGGGCGCAACACCGAGTGAGCCTCCTCGCGTCAGATTACCCTCACCAATGAGCACCGTGCGGAGACGCCGAGAGCGACAGCCGAAGCCGCGCCGCTAATTCCAGCAAAAAGTGTGTCGCGGTTTTGCGTCCGGAATTGCGTGAAAACAAATGGGGCGCGGGATGAACTGTTTCCACGCCGTGGCAAAGATCTAGCTTGGACGTGCTGTTTCAGCCCCTTTCGGTTACGGTCAGCCGAGCGATCTGGAGCCGATCCCGATAGGCGCCGACGCCCAGGCTTTCGACCAGGGTGCGAACAGCCTTTTGCTTCAACTCCGACTCCACGTTGCCATCGAGTGTCACCTGGCCGTTCTTCACGGTCACTTGGACCTTCTGAGGCGTTATCCCCAACTCGGACCTCAGGCGCGTTCGAACCGCCAGCCTGATCGATTCATCTTCCTTTGGCAGCGGCGCCGTCTGGGCATTGATGATCAGGCCGAGGATGTCTCTGCGGCTGACAATCCCGACAAGACGTCCGTCCTCAACGATCGGTAGCCGCTTGATCCGGTGCGCCTGGAGGCTTTCGGCGATATCCGATACCTCGCTGTCGGGGCACGCCACGATCACATCCTGAGACATGACATCGGCGACACACCAGCCATTCCTGGAAATATATCGCTCAAGATCGATCTCCGATATCATTTCGGGCGCGCGGGCGGCGCGGGGGGAGAATCGGATCTCTTTCCGCAGCAGCAGATCGCCCTCCGTCAGCATTCCGCAGACGCGGCCTTCGTCGTCAATGACAGGAAGACCGCTGACGTTGTTTTGCATCATGACGGCGACGGCGTGGCGTATACCGACCGCTGGACCGATCGATACCACGTTGGTGGTCATTATGTCCTTCGCCTGCATTGTCCTGCCTCGTTTATAGGAATTGTTGCTGGAATGACGATAATGCGAGCTCGTCGAGCCGCCATTGATCTTCGTCAAACAATGCGATCTTCGCCAAGAAGCTCGCTCAGCTTCGCCTGTTCGTCGGCTGTCAGCTTGCTGCCGGTCGGCTTGCCGGCCCTCTTGCGCGCAAAGACCAGCAATGACAGCCCGCCGGCGAGCACCAGCAGCACCGGTGCGCCCCAGAGCAGCACCGTCTTCATGCCGATACGCGGCTTCAGCAGCACGAACTCGCCATAGCGCGAGACGATATAGTTCAGCACCGCCTCGTCGCTGTCGCCATCGGCGATGCGCTCGCGCACCAGCAGGCGCAGATCCTTGGCGAGATCGGCATTGGAATCGTCGATCGACTGGTTCTGGCAGACCATGCAGCGCAGTTCCGCCGACAGGGCGCGGGCCCGCGCCTCGAGCGCCGGATCGGCCAGCACCTCGTCCGGATTGACGGCAAAGGCGGGGGCCGCCATCAGCAGCAAAGCGAAAGCCAGCAAGAGACGCCGCATCATTCCGCCGGCTCCATTGCAGCAGCAGGCTTCGCGGCTTTCGCCTTCCTACGCGGGGCGCCGACGCGCAGGCGGCGGTCGGTGAGCGAGACGAGGCCGCCGAAGGCCATGATCACCGTTCCGCCCCAGATGCAGAGAATGAACGGCTTCCACCAGATGCGCACGACGATGCCGCCGTCCTTGGTGGCGTCGCCGAGCGAGACATAGAGCTGGCTAAGCCCGAAAGTCAGAATGCCGGCCTCCGTCGTCGGCATCTGCCGGGCGGTGTAAAGACGCTTGGCCGACCAGGTATCGGCCACCGCGACACCGGCGCGCCGGATGGTGAAGTGGCCGCGCTCCTCGGTATAGTTCGGCCCGGTCGCCGGCTGCATGCCGTCGAAATGCAGGCTGTAACCGCCGGCCTCGGTCACCTCGCCGGGCTTCATCTCGATGACGTGTTCGCTCTGGAAGGTCGTGACGGCGACGATGCCGAGCACGGTGACGCCGAGCCCGGCATGGGCAAGAGCGGTGCCGAAGGCCGAACGTGGCAGGCCGGAAAGCCGGCGCCAGGCGACACTGGCGGAAACCTTGCCGATGCCGGCGCGATACCAGAGATCGGCGATGGCGCCGAGGATGAGGAACAGGCCGGCCGCCAGCCCGAGCACTGACAGCACCGGTCCGCCATGTTGGACATAGAAGAAGACCACGGCGGCCAGGAAGGCGAGAGCCGCGACGACATAGAGCCGCTGCAGGGCGCCGAGCAGATCGCCGCGCTTCCAGGAAAGCATCGGCCCGAAGGGCACGATGACGATCAGCGGCGCCATCAGCAGGCCGAAGGTCAGGTTGAAGAAGGGCGGTCCGACGGAGATCTTGTCGCCGGTCAGCGTCTCCAGCAGCAGCGGATAGAGCGTGCCTGTCAGCACCGTGCCGCAGGCGACCGTCAGGATCAGATTGTTGACGACGAGCGCGCCCTCACGCGAGATCGGCGCAAACAGCCCGCCGGCAGCGAGCCGCGGCGCGCGGAAGGCAAACAGCGACAGCGCCCCGCCGATGAAGATCAGCAGGATGCAGAGAATGAAGACGCCGCGGGTGGGGTCGCTGGCAAAGGCATGCACCGAGGTCAGCACGCCGGAGCGCACCAGGAAGGTGCCCATCAGCGACAGCGAGAAGGTGAGGATGGCAAGCAGCAC
>NZ_JACIFK010000023.1:0-1800 GCF_014197345.1 Rhizobium sp. BK008
CCGCGGTTCTCGAACATGGAGTAATCGCGGCGCGATCGTCTGCGGCTTTTGGTCTGGCGAGGGTGGTTGCCCCCGATAAGATGGAAAAACGGGCTCTCGATTGGAACCGGGCCCAAACATCGGATGGAGGCAACCATGAACCAATATATTGGCCTTGATGTTTCATTGAAAGATACGGCAATTTCGATCCGCGAAGACGGGAAGCGGATCTGGCGGGGGAAATGTCCTTCGGATCCAAAACTTCTGGCGGAGATGATCCGCAAGCATGCCCCTTACGCTCGGCGCGTCGTATTCGAGACGGGACCGTTGTCGACGTGGTTCTATCACGTGCTGACGAGCGAGGGAGTGCCGGCGATCTGTATAGAAGCGCGGCACGCGCAAAAGGTATTGAACGAGACGCTCAACAAAACCGATGCCAATGATGCGGATGGTTTAGCTCAACTCGCTGAAGCCGGTTTTTACAAAGCGGTTCGCGTCAAGTCGTTTGACGCTATGATGACCCGCTCATTGGTGGCTGCCCGCGAACAACTCCTGTACATCTCAACGCAACTCGGCAATCAAATCCGCGGCCTGATGAAGACCTTCGGTCTGATCATCCCGAAAGCGAAGGGTCGAGTGTTTGATGGCGATGTGCGGAAGCTTTTGGACGGGAACAACGAGCTTGCGAAGATCATCTTGCCTCTTTTGGACGCGTGGCACGATATCCGCAAGCGCGCCGCCGATCTTGGTCGCCAGTTGCTTATAGTGGCCCGTCAAAGCGAAGCCACGAAGCTATTGATGACAATCCCGGGAATCGGCGCAGTCACAGCGGTGTCCTACGTTACGGCAATTGAAAATCCAGAAAACTTTCGAACGTCACGCTCGGTCGGCGCCTGGCTTGGGCTGACAACGCGACGTTATCAGTCAGGTGAGGTCGACTATGACGCCCATATCTCGCGAAGGGGGGACAATCGTTTACGTGGGCTGCTTTATGAAGCGGCGACAGTGCTTTTGACGAGAACCAGCGCCAGGGCCGAGAGCAGTCTCAAGAGCTGGGGACTTAAGCTGCGCGAGCGACTTGGCTTCAAGCGCGCCGCCGTGGCGGTTGCCCGAAAGCTTGCGGTCATCATGCACAGCATGCTCAGAACAGGAGAAGTGTTCAACGCATCGGCTGGTGCCGCTGTATAGGCGATGCGCTCAGCCTTCATCCCTCAGCGCGTCATCTAACTAGAGGCGCTGAGCGTCCCCGCTGCGGACGTGGGCAGGATCATTCCGCTTCTAGTGGCTGCAGCTCGTTGAGACTGCGCCTCGAACATTAGGAAGATCCCACCTGCGAAGACCATTGTGCGGCGACATCTGTCGACCGCGGAGACAACCCTGCGCCCAGCAATGGACAGCTCTGCCGGTACGGCCGATGAGGGCAGATCCATCCAAACAGTCTAGCCGTCTTTCCCATCCCGCAAGACGGCAACGTCGAGGAATGCTCAAATCAGCTTGACGGATGGAATGCGATTAGACAACCACCAGTGATGCGAGCCGTCGATCTGGACGAGTTCGCCGAGACAATCCCGCCGGCCACGCAGCTGAAAAACCCGCTTCTTGCGTTCGCGCCGCGAGATCCAGATGCCGGCCTCGGTCATCCATTGGCGCAACGTCTCCTTGGCCACCGAGATGTGATGCAGTTCGATCAGCTTCTCGCGGGCCAGCGTCGGGCCGAAATCCAGATAGCGCTCGCGGATCAGATCCAGCGCCGCATTGCGAAACTCCTCGCTGTGGCGCCGATTGCTCGGTCGTGATCGCTTCTTCGAAACCAGGCCGGCT
>NZ_JACIFK010000024.1:0-1530 GCF_014197345.1 Rhizobium sp. BK008
CTCAGACTGCTGACAAACCCGTCGATTTTTTCGGCGGGTTTTGCTTTTTTGGCGATTGGATTCTTTGCCGGTCGTGTTGGCGGAGGGCGAAGAAGGAGGTTTCGGCTTACGCCGTGGCCGGTTTTGGTGCTTTTGTCAGGGCCATTGCGATCTTCTTGATGTTTTGGGCGGCCGCAGCCAACAGGCACTGGCATGCGACGCGGGTGCGACTTCGGAAGCGGGCATAGCGATGCCCGTGAAGCTGCTTGGCATCGGCAAATGATCGCTCGACCGTCTCCTTGCGGCGCTTGTAGATTGCCTTGCCCCAAGGGGTCAGGCGGTTGGCGTCGGTGCGCTGGCGGGCATCGGCCCAGATATGGCGGGTTATGGTGCGTGTCGCCGTGGCGTTGTTGGTGCAGGAGGCCAGCAACGGACAATCGCAGCAGATGGCAGGATCCGAACGATAGTGGCGATAACCGTTGCGGTCGGTGGTGGCATAGGCGAGCAGTTGGCCTTCGGGGCATCGGTAACCGCCTGTCTCGGGCTCATAGTCGAATTTCGACTTGCGCATCATGCCGGCTCTGGGCGGGGTCGGGTTGCGATAGCCGGTGACACCGAGGATGGTGCGGTCCTCAAGACCCTTGGCGATGCCGGATGTCGCATAGCCGGCATCCAGCCCGACAGCACCGACCTCGAAGCCGAACCGCTCACGCTGGCGGTCCAGCCGCTCGAGATAGACGATACTGTCATGCACATTGGCGGGCGTGACATGGGTATCGGTGATGATCGCAAGTTTGCCATCCACCGTGCGGTGATCGAGGTAGAAGAAGCCCTTCGGCTTGCCGTCGCGCACCATGTAGCCGCTGTCGGGATCGGTGCGCGACACCTTGGTTTCCTTCACCTGCGGCTCGCGCTCCTTTTCCTTCAAGGGCTTCTGGCCGTGGAGTGCTCGCTCAGCCTCAATCGCCCGGTCGAGATCGGCCCAGTAATCGGAGCGCGACTTTTCGATCATCGCAAGATCATATTTGCCCTTGTTGGCATTCGCCTTCAGATGCGTTGAATCCGTATAAAGCACCGTGCCATCCACCAGGCCATGACGGATCGCCTGCTCGACGATGTGGTCAAAAATGTCCTGCGCCACGCGCGTGTCGTTGAAGCGCCGGCGGCGGTTCTGCGACAGCGTCGAGGCGTCAAACACACCATCCGTCAGCTTCATCTGCAGAAACCAGCGATAGGCGACGTTGACCTCGATCTCGCGCACCAGCTGACGCTCCGAGCGGATGCCGAACAGGTAGCCAATGAACAGCGCCTTGAACATCAAGGTCGGATCGAGCGGTGGGCGGCCGTTGTCGGCGCAATAAAGCCCCGCAACACGATCGTGGATGAAGGAAAAGTCGATCACCGCGTCGATCTTGCGAAGCAGGTGATCCTTCGGCACCAGACTGTCGAGCGTCACCATCTCAAGAGCGGTCTGGGTGGGGGCAGGTTTCTTCAACATGTCCCAGTGAATCATAAACCCCTGGACGGTGCCAGGGGTTTGTCAGCAGTCTG
>NZ_JACIFK010000025.1:0-1114 GCF_014197345.1 Rhizobium sp. BK008
TGGAGAATCTACACCAAGTGCAACATGGGCGTTTGAAGGGTAGGGGATCAGCCGCATTCACGCAAATGCGCCATGAAGACCTCGGCCGGTGTTTTGTAGCCCAAGCACTTTCTTGGCAGCGAATTCAGGTGATGGGCGAGGTCGACAAGTTGCTTCTGAGCGACGTTGGACAGATCCGTATCGCCAGGCATGAAGCGTCGAATGCGCTTGTTGGTGTTCTCGACAGCGCCTTTCTGCCAAGGCGAATTGGGATCGCAGAACCAGCTCCTGGCGCCGATCCCATCTTCCAAAGCCCTGAAAGCGGAGAACTCCGTGCCGCGATCAAAGGTGAAGCTTCGGCGTGCAAAAGACGGCAATGGTGAGAAGGCATGGATGATCTTGTCCATGATCGGTCGCGAGTGACGGCTGCGGTTCTTGATCATCACCGTATAGCGGCTCTTGCGCTCGACGAGAGAGGTGACGTTGGTCTCTCCGAGTTCACGCCGGAAGATCAGGAGATCGCCCTCCCAATGCCCGAACTGTGATCGATCATCAATAAAATCAGGTCGTTGGGAGATTCTGTAATCGAGCGGGATTAAGCCGTCGCGCGGTTTGCGTGCGCCGCGGCGCCGACGCCTGCGCCGTCGTTCCGGCAGGTGCTGATACAGCCCGAGCGGATAATCTTCCTTGCAATAGATGAAACGATAAATCGTTTCCGGGCAAATGCGCACAGGACTGACGCCATCGGCGAGAAGCCGGCCAGCGATCTGCTCAGGTGACCAATGCGCCTTCAGCCGGTCGATGACGAGATCGCGCAGATGCGGATGGCGTCTGAGTTTGCGCAGCCGTCGTCGGCGCTCCTTGCTCATGTCGTTGGCGATACCGCTGTAATAGCCGCTGTATTCCGGAAATTCGTGATCCTGGAACGTATTGCGTTTAAGCTCGCGATAGATCGTCGAACGATGACGACCGAGTTGGCGGGCAATCTCCGAGACGGAAACCTTGCGTTCTCTAAGATGAAAAAGACGCTTGCGATCAGGCAGGGTGAGCTGCGAATAGCAAAGGGACATGCATATATCTCCAAGGCGAAGCCATTGTTTTTATAAGCATGTCGCACTTGGAAATAGAATGTACC